>MKUN01000028.1 GCA_001897835.1 Bacteroidetes bacterium 46-16 | reverse complement strand
CTTTCTCGGGTCGCGGGAGTACTTGCAGATACGCAGGAGCGACCAGATGATACTCATCTGCGCCGCACCCTTCGGTACAGACTATTTCATATCGTGGCGACAAGGCCAGCCGGTGCATTTCCTGCAAGATATGTGCATGCGCATCCCTAAAATCGGCGAATCGCTCACCGCCGTTTTGTTCCGCAAGACCTTTTTTCAGCAGGATACAGATGCCATGTTCCGGGAAGCAGTGCATCAATGCGTGTTGGCAGCCATTGACCACATCACAGGTACGCAAGCGGAGCGGGTACCACTAGCACCCATAAGTAACGGCGGCGGCCAACCGGATATCGAATTCGCCTGATGCCGCCATCTTTGTCAGAACGGCTTACCGCCCAATTCTACGATTGGGAGCTCCGCGGCCGCGGCTGGCTCGCGTATGAACTGGCCGTTGATCTCGAACCTCCATTCCATCCCTTCTTTGGGCATAGTGTACCGAGTATTCCGGTTGCAGATGATGGCAAGCGTCCTACCATCCTAGGTCGCATCGTAAACGCCATATTGCCCAAAGAGCCGCCACCAGCACAGGAAGCAGAGCCAGAACCCATACAGCCATATCTTTTTGAGTGCGATGAGCGCATACAGGTGTTCTCGCTCGTTGTTCCTAAGGGGTACAAGGTGGGCATTGAGGAGACGGAACAGTTGCTCTTAATGCTCTCTAATTGCCAGTACCCGCTGAGTTTTGAGATCATCGGTGGCCATACCAGCATATCCCTGCAATTCGTTTGCCGTACCTCGGATGTCGCCTACCTCCAAAGCCAGGTAAAGGCGTTCTTTCCGGGCTGCATCATTGCCGAGATGCCGGACCATATAGACCATATTTTACAAACCGGGACTGTCGGCTACATACAGGACTATGGGATGCGGGACGAATTCATGCGTCCGCTTGCTATGACAGATAGCCTCAAAATAGACCCGTTTACGGGATTATTCGCAGCCTTGGAGAACCTGCGGGAAAACGAATATGCCGTTATCCAAGTCCTCTTCAAAGGAACACTGAATCCCTGGGCCGAGAGCATCATGCGGTCAGTACTTGATAGTGACGGAAAATCCTTTTTCTATAACGCCCCTGAAATGGTGCAGCTTGCCAAAGAGAAGATAGCAAGTCCCTTACATGCGGTCGTGTTGCGGACATTTGTTAGCAGTAAAACAGAACGGGAAACCTTCACGCTCTCAAGGGCGGTGGAAAGTGCGCTCGTTCGCGTTTTTACAAATTCGTATAACTCCCTTATTCCTTTGCAGCCCGCCGGCAGCGATTTCCAGGAGAACATAGACAACTTTCTGCTGCGGGAATCACAGCGGCTAGGTATGCTCTTAAACAGCAAAGAACTGGCGACCATCGTACACCTACCGTCTGAATCCGTCCTTACCGCAAAACTAGAACGAGATGCCAGAAAGACCAAGGCAGCACCTGCAATAACGGAAGGCCATACGCTGGTGCTTGGCATAAACAGTCATGCAGGCAAGGAAAAACCAGTTACCGTCAGTAACACCCAAAGGCTCAAACACACCCATATCATTGGCGCGACCGGCACGGGCAAGTCCACTTTCTTGCAGAACATCATTTGCCAGGACATACAAAACGGTGAAGGTATCTGCGTGCTTGACCCACACGGAGATTTGATAGAAAGCATACTGCCGTATATACAGGAACACCGCTTTAAAGATGTCCTTATTATAGACCCCGCAGATGGCGAATACCCGGTGGGCTTCAATATACTCAATGCGCACTCGGAAATAGAGAAGGACATATTGTCCTCCGATCTCGTAGCGGTCTTTAAGCGCCTGAGTACGAGCTGGGGCGACCAGATGAACAGCGTCTTCGCCAATGCCATTTTGGCCTTCTTAGAGAGCAGGCAGGGCGGGACATTGGTAGACCTCCGGCGCTTCCTGGTTGAGAAAGGCTTCCGGGACAGCTATCTCAAAGGCGTATCCGACCCGAGCATCGTGTATTACTGGCAAAAGGAATACCCTCTGCTTAAATCCGGCTCTATAGGGCCGATCCTGACCCGTTTAGACACTTTTCTGCGGCCTAAGCTCATCCGCAACATGGTTGCCCAAAAGAAAGGGTTGGATTTTGAACATATTTTGGATAGCAGAAAAATCGTATTGGTTAAGCTGTCGCAGGGGCTTATCGGTACAGAGAACAGCTACCTCTTAGGGACGCTTTTCATCACCAAGTTCTATCAGGCCGCGATGGCAAGACAGGCTAAAGGCAAGGAAGAGCGCAGGGATTACTTCCTCTATGTAGATGAATTCCAGAACTTCATCACGCCCTCCATGAGCGCCATACTATCCGGAGCTAGAAAATATCACTTCGGACTGATACTGGCCCACCAGGACATGCAGCAGCTTTCCAAGTACGATACAGAACTGGCCAGTGCGGTGGCAGCTAATGCGGGAACAAGGATATGCTTCCGTTTGGGAGACACAGACGCGAAACGCTTTGAGAGCGGCTTTTCGTTTTTTACACGGGAAGACCTGGAGAACCTGAACACCGGGGAGGCCATCGGGCGCATAGAACGGCCGGATTATGATTTCAGCCTGACGACTGTTCCATTACCAAGCATTGATACCGTGCTGGGCGCAGCGACCACGCAAGCAGTCATCGAACAATCCCGGTTGCAATATGGAACGCCAAAAGAAGAAGTAGAGGCCTTGTTTGAATCCTTGCGAGAAGACCTCATTACTGAAATATCAAACCAACAGGCAATTCCTAAACCTCCAGTAAAGGAAAAGAAGCTTGTTTCCCCGCAGCCTATCCCCGATCCGGTGCAGATAGCTCCATCCGTTAGTATAGAGGAAGAAGCCAAGAAGAAAGAGGAAACCCAACATCGTTATTTGCAGAACCTGATAAAGAAAATGGCGGAATCGAGAGGCTACGTTGTGAAGCTCGAAGCGCCAACACCAGATGGCACCGGCAGAGTGGATGTGAGCCTTGAACGCAATAATAGCCGCATTGCCTGCGAGGTATCCGTTACCACTGACACCGATTGGGAGATACACAACCTTGCAAAATGCCTGAATGCCGGATATGAACTGGTCGTATGCTGTTCCAGCGATAAGAAGATCATCGGGAATATTCATAAGGCAGCAGAGACAACGTTCACGCCGTCAGAGCAAGCTAAACTACTATTTTTTGAACCGGAACAGCTTTTCTTATATCTGGATGAGCAGCTTGCAAAAGAAGCAATCACTGAGACGCGGATAAAGGGATATCGGGTCAAAGTGGAGTACAACCCTACGACCGAAAGCGAAATGAAGGGCAAGAAGGATACGATAAACAAGACGGTCTTAGGTTCGCTGCGAAAAAAGAAGAAATAGCCGCGATAGCACAAAGTAAAGCCACTATCGAATATAGCGGCTTTACTTTGCGAACATGTAGTTTCGTTTGGAACAAATCTATCGACTCTTCTTTGGCTTATCGGGGTTATGAGGTTTTAAACTAGGGTGCTTGGGTTTGTTCGGTGGATCAACCCGCCTTCTTCTGTCATCCGTTCCATCATCTTTCTTTGGCTTTGGGCCAGGTTTAATAACTTGAATTTTCTCCATAATAAATTAAGGTTTTAACGTGTTACATAAAGATACAACTATTTATATATGGCGCAGTTGAGATTAGAAATCTTGCTAGTTGGCTATTAAATGAACAATTATTTATGTCGTTTTAGAATCAGGTCATATCCTAAAAATTGTCGTATCAACCCCTCGTAGCACCCACTTGGCTCATTATGGTCATTCTCCCAATGCATGATAACCCCCGGATGCACCTTGAAAATTCGCCCCACCTCCCGGCGGGTCAGTCTCAGATCGTAGCGCCGCTTCCGCAGGTGTTCTCCCAGTGTTTGCGGCTCTTTCGGGTAGTCATGGGGGCGGTTTGGCACCCGTATATCGAGCGCGGAAAAAGGCAACGCATGGTAAAGAGTGTATTTTACAAAGTTGCCGTCGCTTTTTAGTACCGGCATAAGCTCTTTGAAATATTGTAAACCCTATTAACACCTTAGCGTCTTTACAGTTAAATCTACCATGTAACGATAGGAACTCTTTCACCCTTGCCATTAAAAGTCAAACATGTCACGACCGGAAATAACTATTTTTTCTCTGTGTAGCCTCAGGCAAGGCTTTCGGCATATCAAGCCACAAAGAACAGGAAATAACTTACGGCAGGAAAAACAGGGAATAACCCTTCTGGGTAATCCGTAAATCCTCCGAATCCCGATTCGTGCATTCACCACATCCACACCACATCGCCGTGGGTATAGTGGGCCATGCTGCCGTTCTCCAGTTGCACCATCAGCCGGCCGTCTGCACCGGCCTTTACCACTATGCCCAGCCAGCCTTTGTGGCCATCGCTAAAGGCCTGCTCAGCCCCCCGGCGATAGAGATAGCGGTTGTACTGCTGCATGTTGGCTTCGGTGCTTAGCCCCGAATGCAGGGTGTTGATAATATGCTGCCTTATCCTGTCGCGCAGGCTTATGATATCGAATTCCCTGCCCGAGGCGATCTTTAACGAAATGGCATAAGGCAATTCGAGCGGGAAGATATTCTGCAGCACATTTAGGCCTAAGCCAATGACGCTCCATGCCCAGGTATTGCCCCTTAATATATTTTCAATTAAAATACCACCTGCCTTTTTGTCATTCACTATAATATCATTGGGCCACTTGATGTGTATGTTCCAGTCCTCGTGCAGGGTACTAAGCACCTCAGCCACGGCTACGGCAACTGCGGCACTAAAGGGGAATTGCTGTTCCAGCGGCCTGCCGGGGGCCACTACGAGGCTCATTAGCAGGCTTTGTCCCCTGCTGCCGGCCCAGTGCCGGCCCCGCTGCCCCTTGCCCGCCGTCTGCTCCATAGCGGTCACTGTCAGGCCGGGCTGTGCCGTATCGGCATCTATTAGCTGCATGGCATAGTTATTGGTGCTATCTATAGAGTCGAGTTCTATAATAGGCGCTTCTAATATAGCCATAACATCAAGTGCCAAAAGAATTTTATAATTTTGATTGATTCGTAAAGATATTGAGAAACTAAAAACAGAGATACACCAATTTGGAGAAAGTAATAACCGCGCTACAGGGCAGAAAGAAATCACCAACCCGCTTAACCAGAAACAGTAAACTTTTTAAAACCATCCTAAAGGCTATACAGGAAAAAAAAGGTGACAAGATCGTATCGCTGGACCTGAAGAAGATAGATGAGGCTGTAGCTGATTTTTTTATACTCTGCGAAGCACAATCCCATGTACAGATAAAAGCAATAGCCGATAATATAGAAGAAAGTGTATGGAAGGAGTGTGGCGAAAGACCTTACCACAGTGAGCAAGGCCTCCAATGGACACTGGTGGATTATGTGAATGTAGTGGTACACATATTTGACCGTGACCACCGCAAATTTTACGATCTCGAAAGCCTCTGGGAAGATGCCGAGCGTACAGAACACAATGATTAAAACCCTGTAGATACAGACAATACGATTTTAAGAGACAATGGAAGATAACAAACAAAGGCCCCCGATGGGGCCCGGGAATGACAACCGTAACCAGCGCAAAGGCCCGCGCTTCAACATATACTGGATATATGGCATCATCATATTATCGCTGCTGGCCCTGCAGTTCTTCGTGAGCAACTCCAACAGTCCTGCCCACGAGCACTCATTCCAGGAGCTGAAGCCTTACATGGCCAAAGGTGATGTGACGAGACTGGTGGTGGTGAATAACGACTATGTAGAGGTATACCTGAAACCGGGCGCACAACCGGCACAGCCGCAGCCCGACAGCAAGATACCTGCACTGAACCTGAACAATAATGATAAAGGTCCTGCCTTTACCTTCAGGATAGGCTCGGTAGACCAGTTCTATAACGAACTGCATGATGCCGAAGATCAGCTACCTGCTGAGTATAAGAACATTACCGTTACTTATGATACCCGCGGCGACCTGCTGCATTCTATCCTGAACTCCATATTCCTGCCGCTGATACTGCTGGTGGCCATGTGGTTCCTGCTGATGCGCAAAATGGGCGGCGGCACAGGTGGTGCAGGTGGTGCAGGCGGTATATTCAACATCGGCAAATCCAAAGCGCAGCTTTTTGAAAAAGGTACCCGCGTTACCATCACGTTCAATGATGTGGCGGGGCTTGACGAGGCTAAGGTAGAGGTGATGGAAATAGTGGATTTCCTGAAAAACCCGAAGAAATATACCTCGCTGGGTGGTAAGATACCTAAAGGCGCATTGCTCGTAGGCCCTCCCGGCACGGGTAAGACCCTGCTGGCCAAGGCTGTGGCAGGCGAGGCACAGGTGCCCTTCTTCTCTATGTCCGGCTCCGACTTCGTAGAGCTGTTCGTAGGTGTGGGTGCCAGCCGTGTGCGCGACCTGTTCAAACAGGCACGCGAAAAGGCGCCCTGCATCGTGTTCATAGATGAGATAGACGCCATAGGCCGTGCGCGTGGCAAGAACGTGGTAATGAGCAATGACGAACGTGAGAACACGCTGAACCAACTGCTGGTGGAAATGGACGGCTTTAGCGGCGATAGCGGCATCATAGTGCTGGCTGCCACCAACCGCCCCGATGTGCTGGATACGGCGCTGCTGCGCCCCGGCCGTTTCGACAGGCAGATATCCATAGACGTACCGGACGTAAAGGGCCGCGAAAAGATATTCGAGGTGCACCTGAAGCCCATCAAAAAATCGAAAGAACTCAACATTGCCAAGCTGGCGGTACAGACACCGGGCTTTGCAGGGGCTGATATTGCCAACATCTGTAACGAAGCGGCGCTTATAGCTGCCCGTAAAGGCAAGACCGAGGTGGATATGAGCGATTTTAACGACGCTATAGACCGTGTGATAGGCGGTCTGGAAAAGAAGAACAAGATCATATCGCCGGACGAAAAGCGCGTGATCGCATACCACGAGGCAGGCCATGCCGTATCGGGCTGGTTCCTGGAGCACGCCCACCCGCTTGTAAAGGTGACCATAGTACCCCGCGGCGTAGCTGCACTGGGCTATGCACAATACCTGCCCAAGGAAATGTATATACGAAATGAAGACCACCTGATGGATGATATGTGTATGAGCCTGGGCGGCAGGGCTGTGGAAGAGATCATGTTCCAGAAAATATCTACCGGCGCATTAAGCGATCTGCAGCATGTGACCCGTATGGCCTATGCCATGGTATCAATGTATGGCATGAATGATAAGATAGGCAACATATCGTTCTACGATCCACAGAGCGACCAGAGCTTCTCCAAACCCTACTCTGAAGAGACCGGTAAGATAATAGACGATGAAGTACGCAAGCTTGTGGAAGTAGCCTACCAGCGCGTGAAACAACTGCTTACCGAAAAAATAGAATCGGTAAAAACAATAGCAGAGGAACTGCTTAAAAAAGAAGTGCTTTATAAAGACGACCTGGATCGCCTGATAGGGGCACGCCCTTATGAAGACCCTCCAATGGCCGAAGGCACCATGGAGCCCACCCCGCCATTACCCGGCAGCGTAGCTCCACAGGGAAATTATTAATTAAAAAGCGGTGAACTTCTTCACCGCTTTTTTAATTTTAGCACGATAAAAATAATGGCTGATGCATACCTTCAAAACATCGAAAGCACGGGAGAATATTCTTAGCCGTATCCGTAAGCACCTTGAGGGGCATAGTATGCCTATGCCTTACCCTAATGCCGATAAAGAGCAGCTTAATGTAATATTTGAGTATAACAACAACTCGGACGAAGAGAGCTTTGCTGAAGCATTCATTGATGCAGGGGGCAAATTCGTTTTTTGCGATAATGAACAGGAATTACTGGAACATATCTATACCCTATACGAAAACAGGGGCTGGACAGAACTGGCCTGCGCAGAAGAAAGCTTATTGCAATTGTTTCATAACAACCACATAAAGGGGGTAAAGAGCCCGGATGAATGCAGTGAAGCTGCTGATGCCTGTATTACAGGCTGTGAAGGCATGATAGCGCGCACCGGATCCATATTGCTGAGCAGCAGGCAAAATAAAGGCCGTAGCGCCAGCATCTTCTACCCGGTGCACCTGGTAGTGGCCTATGCCAACCAGGTAAGTAAAGACATTGCGCAAGGGCTGGAACTTCTTAAAAATAATTATAAGGGGCAGCTTCCATCTATGGTCAATATTAATACAGGCCCCAGCAGAACCGCTGATATAGAAAAGACACTTGTTACCGGCGTACACGGCCCCGGGGAAGTGTTTTGCTTCTTTGTAAATGCAGATAAATAAAAATGCCGAAATACTACTTATCCAGGGGGTGACCCGAACAAATGTATTTCAGCATTAAGGGTGTCTATAAGGGTAAAATGTTGTTGCCTCTGAGGGTACATAAGGGCTGGGCCTTGCCGTAAAAGGTAAACAGCCTTAACAAAACTCATTACCTAAGTCAAAGTAACCATCTATTAATAATATACTACAACGCCATTGGTCTAAAATGCCGTTTGGTCGGACGAAAGGCACTTTTAAACGGAGGAATGAAAAATATATTATTGGTTAATATTTCCAGGCTTTGAACCTGCCGTACGGCTTATTTTATTAAACAGGCCAATAAAATCATTTCTAACACTTTTGGAAACAGGTATTTGCATATTATCTTCCATCGTAATAGAACCTGAGGTCTCATACCTGACCACATGGTTCAGGTTGACAATATAAGAACGGTGTACCTGGAAGAAAATAGCATCATCTATGATCTTTTTGAACTCACCCAGATTATAAGAGCTCATTATGCTGTATTCTTTGGTAACAACTTTCGTGTACTTATTAACACTTTCAAAGTAGAGGATATCTTCAATATTAAGATAGTCAATGCCTTTTATGTTTGGCACTCCAATTTTTCTTTTGCTGTTCAATACTACCGGGGCGCTACTTTTGGAGTCCTTCATTTTTTCTATTGCCTTATTTATGGCAAAGGATAACTCATAATCATCAATAGGTTTCAGTACGTAACCTGTTGCAGAAAACTTAATAGCATCCATTGCGAACTCGGTATGTGCCGTAACAAATATCACCTGGAAAGGCATAGCAGGGAACAGCTTCAGGAAATCGACCCCGGTCTTTTCAGGCATGGACACATCAAGGAATAGCAGATCGACCGGTGTAGTGCGTAGTGCTTCCAATCCTTTCTTCCAGTCGGTATAGCGGCCAATGACCTGGATATTGGGGAAAAGTAATTTCAATCTTTCAAATAATACATCGATCGCTTTGGGTTCATCGTCAATAATAATGCATCTGATGTCAGGCAACATATTTTACGTTTTTAATGGTAAGAGTAACTATTGTTCCTGTTTCCGGTGCAGTTTTATCGGTGTATTCAAGGTAAATATCCATTTTTTCGTATTCGCGGTATATATCTATCAATTGCTGGGTAAGTCTCGTTCCATACGATTCTTTGCGTGTGCTATCCTGCCTTTTTATTTCTGCGGAACGCGCCCTGCCTACCCCATTATCTTCAATAATGCATAACAGCTCTGTATTATTGGCACCCTGCAAAAACTTTAAAATAAGCATTCCCCCGCTCTCTTTATGAAATAATCCATGGTTTATTGCATTTTCAACCAGGGGCTGCAATAACAGGGAGGGTATCTTTATGCTATTTACAGGTATCTTATTCTCCACATCCAGCTTATAATCAAATTTTTCTTCGAATCTTATTTGCTGCAACTCAATGTAATTCTTCAGCATTTGTATCTCATCTTCAAGCGTAATATAACGGTCCTGGGATGATTTTAAGTATGCACGCAGCAATTGCGAGAATTTACTGACATGTGTATATGCGTCGTCGAACCGCTTTTTATTAATAAAGAACTGGGCGGCATTCAGGGTGTTGAAAATAAAGTGCGGATTGATCTGGGAGTAGATCGCTTTTAGCTCTAGCTCAGTAAGTGCACGTTTTTTTTCATTGCCTCTTGCCACAACCATGCGGGTTATGAATATAATGGTGAATACTAGTGCCGCCAATAAAATAAGTCCTGCTATACTTAATATAACCTGGCCTTTAACTGTTTGCCACCAGCGTGGGGTACGATATAAATAAAAGACTGCGTTCCTACTATTCCATAAATCGTCAGATATGCTACAGTTAACTGCATAATATCTACCTGGTATAAGACCACTGACGTAGATATCACCATCAGATTGTAATACATCTTTGGTAACCCCCTGAATATAATATTTATATACAGGTGTGCCACTACCATAATAATTTATCGCATCAAGTGATATTTTTTCAAGTTTTTGGTCAATGATAATTGTGTCATTATCTTTTAGTTTGTGCTCAAAAGGTGTTTTAAGTATTGCTTGCAAAAACATGGGGGATGCGGTGCTTACAACTTCATCATATTGTCTCAACTCCCCAAGCCCGATCTTATAAAAACCTTTATCTGTATTAAGCAGCATTTCGCTATCGCAACTAATTACAAAGTCAAGGATACGGTTGTAATGATCCAGATTTATATTGGGTGCCACTTTAAAATCACCTATTGAAAGTTGCCCGTTTATAGGTGCAGAAGCTATACCAAATTTGCCTGCAATGATAAGCTGGTTACCGGCAATATGAAAGACTGCGTCGAGTAAACTAAAAGGGCATGATATAATTTTGCCGGTGTTTAGCAGAGGATTAAATAATATGAGTTGCCCGTCACTTTCGATGTATATATCCCGGTATCTATCGATCTCGACATTAACAATATTGTTGATGCCTGATCGCGCTAACTGTGCATTATCAAACGTAATAAGTTTACCTGACGCAGGATCGAAGATGGATATCTTTTGTTGATTATATGCTATAACGTACTTATAAACGCTATCGACAAATATATCATTGTATCGCTCCTCTGCCAAAATCTTGCAAACAAGGGAATCAGCTTTGTATTTTTTAAAGTAACTATATCCAGCCGCAGAAAGCGAGAAAAAAGAGCTTGAATCATAGATCAAAAATTTATAATGATTTCCAAAAAATATTTTCTCCAGCGTATCGCTATTAATTACTAGTGTCTTTTGAACATTATAATTGTGAATAAAAGTATTGTGCACGTTATTGGTAATGCTCTTAATTTGCTCATCTCTCCAACTATATTTGAAGATACCATTAACAAGCGTAAGATAGGCAACAGAGTCAGTACAAGGTGCCACCCACCTAAGGCCTACGTTTGGTGGAAAAGATATTTGCTTAATAGCCTTGCCCGGTAGTAAATCATACAATACCGATCTCTTCTTATTCCACCAATAAGTATGCGTGTTTGAGGTGCCAATAAACCTGGCCCCTTTCAGCAGGCTTGAAGAGTCTATAAGATGAAATATATTGTGCTGTTTATAGCGACACCAAACACCATCACCATTGGTTGGATACCACAAGCTTTTCATTCCGTCCTGGAATATATAAGATATCTGTGCACTGGTTTTTACCAGATCGCTCAATTTTTCTTTTGCAAGAAGTTTAAAGTTTTTATCAAAGAGATAAAGCGATGTGTTTGTGATTACAGTATGCTCGCACTTATCGTTTCCTGCCCATACATCATCCAAAACCGCATAAATATTCTCCCCATCAGAAATATTGAAAGGAACGTATTTATAGCTACAATTTTTTGTATTTATCACAAATACGTTCGAACCTTTAAAGTTAAAATAGAGGATATCCTCATTTTTATCAGCGTGAGAGACAGAATTATCATTTCTATATTTCGCATTAAATTCATTAATTGTACACACTTTCTTATACCCCCTGCCGGGATGTAATAAATCGACCATGTATAAGCCATTGTCATAACCAATTATCCACATTTTACAATTTGGGCTGATCATACAAAAACTTATTCTTGTCCCTTTCTTTACCCGCTCTCGCTCTATTGGATAATATAATGGCAGTGTTGTGATAATATCGTTTTGTACTATAGCCATAGAATAATGACTATGTTCCCAAAAACAGAAAAAAAGAAAAGCACCATTATCTGCCATATCTCTCACATGCAATGTTTTATCCAAACCAGTAAGTGATATCTTATGATATTTGTCGTTTAGGATATAACCAAATTCATAACTTAAAGTATATACCCATATCCTGCCTCTTTTGTCTTCATATAGCTGATATACATCATTGGAAGGGAGGCCTTTGCTCCTGTTGAATATATCGAAAGAATAACCATTGTATTTTACAAGCCCGTTATCTGTAGCGAACCATAAATAACCATTCCTATCCTGTATTAAGCTATAAACATTATTAGATGGGAAACCCGAATTCAAATCAAAATGCAACAATTGAGTAGTATCAATTGCTGCGAATAATTTTACCTGCAAGAGAACGCAGAAAACAGACATGATAAAGGCCCTACTAGTCACGCTATATATTTTACATTTTTAATAAAGAGTTTTACTATTGTTCCCGTCTCGCTCCCGCCTTTGTCAATATATTCCAGGGTAATATCTATATGCTCATATTGCTTGTAAATCTCGATCAGCTGGCGCGTAAGTTTTGTACCATAGGACTCTTTCCTGGTACTGTCTGCTTTATGTATTTCTCTCGCACGATGCCTGCCGATGCCATTATCCTCAATAATGCATATTAATTCCCCGCTACTCTCGCCCTGCAGGAATTTTATCATCAAAAAGCCCCTGCCATTTTTGTGAAACAGTCCGTGATTTATAGCGTTTTCTACAAGTGGCTGCAGCAATAAAGACGGGATACGGATACTTTGGGATGGTATTTTATTCTCAATTTCTACGTTGTATTCAAATTTTTCCTCAAAACGTATCTGTTGCAGTTCAATATAGTTTTTGAGCATTTGCACTTCGGCATCAAGTGTGACATACCTGTCTTGCGACGATTTCAAATATGCTCTCAATAAACGGGAAAACTTATTTACATGTACATACGCATCATCGTATCGCTTTTTATTTATGAAATACTGAGCAGCGCTTAGCGTATTGAATATGAAATGCGGGTTTATCTGTGCATAGACCGCCCTGAGCTCAAGCTCGAGCAAGGCCCTTTTCTTTTCATTAGTCCTGGCAACAACAGCGCGGGTGGCTAATACTACTAACAACAGTAGCACCATAATAGCTGTTATGCCACTTATCCAGAAAACCAAAATCCATTTTGTTGTCTGCCACCAATAAGGGGTACGATAAACATAAAAATGAACTGTTGTGCTTTTCCACATATCATCAGCTACATTACAAACAACATGGTATAATTTGCCCGGGGAAAAATTGCCCACAAATATTTCACCGTCTGATTGTTGCCATTCGTTGTTGTAACCCTCTACATAATAACTATATGCAGGGCTACCTTTTCCGTAAAAATTTATTGCATCCAGATTTACCTTCTCACTTGCCTGATCAAAAATCATAGTATCCCCGTTGTTAATCCTTTTTTCATACGGATATTTAAGTATCAGCCTGAAAAAATCTTCACCTGCAGGATAGAATAAATCTTTAGCAGTTAAGAATTCGGATAAACTGATCTTATAGAACCCCTTATCGGTGTTTAATATTGCTCCATACCGGCCATTCAATACAAAATCGTAAATGCGGTTATAGTAAGCATAATTAATATTGGGGATCAAATTGAACTCGCCAACGATCAAGGGGCCGATAATTGGAGCCATTGCTATACCATATTTACCCGCCATAACCAGCTTATTATCATAAATATGGAAAATGGAATTTTGAAGATTAAAGCCTCTTTTTATTGTAGCGACCTTGTTCAGGAAAGGGTTATACATGATAATGCGATCATTATCCTGGATAAAAATATCTCCGTATCCATCAACTTCAATATTCAAAACCTCTTTTATGCCCAGGCGGCTCGTATAATCAGCATCAAAAGTGATGCGTCTTTTTGTGTCAATGTTGTACAACAATATTTTTTGGGCATTATATGCATAGACGTTACGCCACACACTGTCTATATACAGGCCGGTATATCTTTCATCGGTATAAGATCTTGTAACAAGTGAATCTTTATATTGCTGGGATACGTAAAAACCATTTACTGCAATAGTAAAGAAACAGTCCGGGCTGTATGACCGAACCCCGTAGTGATTCCCAAGGTACATCTTCTCTACAGTATCACTATTGACTTCCAGCCGTTTATCAACATCAAAATGATAGATGAACCATTCCTTATTTTCAGTCCGTATATCGTGCAATTTATCGTGGTTACGATCGTACTTACTAATACCTGAGCTCAGGGCCATGTATACCGATGATTCATCGCAATCGGAAATGCTCCTTAAACCTGTATTATGAAGGAAATGTTTCGCTTTTATCGTTCCGTTAGATGCAAGTATATACAAAACAGACCGGCTGTTGTTCCACCAATAAGTAGTGCCATCATGTGAGCTCCCCACATACTTGATATCACTTAGGGATGATAACCTTTTGTCATCCACAAGTGACCGGTATTTTTTCACTACCGACCATACGCCATCAGTATTTGTGGTATACCACTGATTGCCAAAATCATCATTGAATAAATAAGATGGCTGAGAAGGGGAACCTGTTATATCAGCGAATTTCCGCCTATGCTTAAACACGAAATTACTATCGTAGGTATAAATTGCGTAATTGGTTAAAACCGTATAATCGTTGTTACTATCATGCGTGAAATAGCCCGACAGCACTTCATATATGTATTCATCCGGTAAATTTTTGAATGAAATATATCGGACAGTACAAGTACGTGTGTCAAGAAAAATCAACTGACTGCCCTTGAATGAGAAATAATAAAAATTATGGCCGGCATTCATATACATTTTGCCGGGGAAAATAACGGGCGACTGTTCTTTACTGAATTGACAAACCTTTTCGTAGCTTTTATATGGCTTCAACATATCATAACGATAGACAGACCCATCGGTAGAAAGGCACCATGCCATACAATCAGGACTAATAACCAAAGGTTGCGTATTAGCCTGCATGTTACCAATATGCATACCCGGGCTGGCATAAGAGAAAAAGGGCAAGGTAGAAATAAGGTCATTTTTAACTGTCGCAAGATAAAAGATGCCATTCTCAACAAAAGAGAAAAACATGAATGCACCATTGTCGGCCATATCGTATGCTCTAAAAATGCGCTCCCTGGTCTTTAAGCTGATTTTATGGTATTGGTTGTCTTTGATATAGCCAAATTGGTAACTGAATGTTTGTACCCATACCCTACCTCGCTTATCCTCATATAACTGATAGACGTCACTAGCCGGCAAACCATTGCTGCTATTGAATATTTTAAAGTCATAACCATTATACTTAACAATACCATTATCTGTAGCGAACCATAAATAACCTATAGTATCCTGTATAAGGCTATAAACATTATTTGAAGGGAAGCCGTTATTGAGATTAATATGCAGTAATCTATTGGTATCGGGTACGGCAGCTATCTGCGTGCAATTGCATAAGTATAGCAGTAATATGGCACAAATGCACTTCATTATTATGGCCTACAGCGGTAATGGTATATAATAATAGCTACAATATACTCTATATAGTTTAAAAAATCAGAAGGAGCGTACCTTTATAGCGGGAAACAAGAGCATGAAAAAAGACATAAAAAACCGGGATGATATAGTATTATTGGTTGATTCATTTTACGATAAGGTGAAAGCAGATGATTCGATCGGTTATATTTTCCACAACATTATCGGCGCTGACTGGTCGCAGCATTTACCTATTATGTATCAATTTTGGGAGACTATATTATTGAATAAACCGGGCTATAGCGGTAACCCCGTTAAAAAGCATATAGAAGTAGACCGGAAGGAGCCATTGGAAGAAGCGCATTATGAAAGGTGGCTGGAGCTATGGCGCGAAACTACCAACGAACTATTTGAAGGGGAAAATGCCGATGAAATAAAAAACAGGGCTTACCTGATGATGAACCTGATAAAAATGAAAGTGGAATGGGCCCGGTTGGGTAAAGGCCTTGTATAATATAGCTACTTATCCTTAAATTTAAGACATGAGCTCCTTTAGTATATCTGGGCAACTGATCGACCTGTTCAACAGGCGTACGTACCCTGCCAAAATCGAAATAAATAAGGGAATTGTGGCGTCAGTAACAGAAATTACCGAAGCCCCCGAACAATATATATTGCCGGGATTTACAGATGCGCACGTGCATATAGAAAGCTCTATGCTGGTGCCTACGGCATTTGCCAGGCTGGCAGTGGTGCATGGCACCGTGGCAACCGTATCGGACCCGCATGAAATAGCCAATGTGTGTGGTAAAGAGGGTGTGCAGTACATGATCGCCAACAGTAAAAAAACGCCATTCAAATTTTTCTTCGGGGCACCGTCCTGTGTGCCCGCTACCTCCTTTGAAACTGCGGGAGCTCACTTAGGAGCGAATGATGTAGCCAACCTGCTGGCCTTGCCTGATATATGGTACCTGAGCGAGATGATGAATTATCCCGGGGTGCTGAATAAGGACCCGGAAGTAATGGCCAAAATAGAAGCTGCTAAAACAGTCGGTAAGCCGGTGGACGGGCATGCCCCGGGACTAAAAGGTGCCGATGCTATGGCTTATGCATCGGCAGGTATCAGCACCGACCATGAATGCTTTACCCTTGAAGAGGCATTGGACAAGGTAAAGGCGGGGATGCACATATTGATACGTGAAGGCAGCGCGGCAAAGAACTTCGAGGCGCTGGCGGATATCATAAAGCTGCACCCGGACAGGGTGATGTTTTGCAGCGATGATAAGCATCCGGATGAACTGGTACTGCACCATATCAACAGGCTCGTAAAACGCGCCCTTGATAAGGGCCACGACCTGTATGATGTGCTTAGGGCCGCTTGTGTGCATCCCGTGCTGCACTATAAGTTGCCCGTGGGCCTGCTGCGCGAAGGTGACCCTGCGGACTTTATCGTGGTTAAAGACAGGGAAGAATGGCTTGTGCACCAGGCCTATATAAACGGCGAACTGGTAGCTGAGGATGGAGAAACTGAACTCTCGCATGTACAGGCACCGGTGATCAATAATTTTTCTGCAAAACCCAAACAGCCTTCAGACTTTGTAATAAAATCCGGGAAAGAACATACGGAGATACGGGTAATAGAAGCATTAGAAGGTCAACTGATCACGAATGAGCTGATAAAACCCGGCAAGGTGGAAAATGGGGTACTGGTGAGTGATGTGGCTAATGATATACTGAAAATAGCCGTTGTGAACCGTTATGAGCCGAATGCTCCTGTGTCGGCAGCCTTCATTAAACATTTCGGTTTGCAAAAAGGTGCATTGGCATCGACGGTGGCGCATGATTGCCATAATATCATAGCAGTGGGGGCTGATGATGTATCGATATGCGCAGCGGTGAATGCCCTTGTAGCTTGTAAAGGCGGTGTGGCTGTGGCAGCAGATGCAGAGACAGTGGAGGTAATGCCCCTGCCCATAGGTGGCTTAATGACCAGTGATGATGGCTATACGGTTGCCAAACAATACTCGAAACTGGACAAAAAAGCGAAAGAGCTTGGCACTAAACTCAAGGCCCCATTTATGACACTATCATTCATGGCACTATTAGTGATCCCCTCACTGAAACTGAGCGATAAAGGCTTGTTTGACGGGAAGGACTTTAAGTTTAGTCCCGTGATCGTGTAGCCTATTTCCTGTTATACTCTTTGAGGGCCGCTTCCAGGCAATCCATAGCATCATTAATATCTTGCGTATTCAATACATAGGCAAGCCGCACTTCATCTTTGCCCCTTCCTTTGGTAGCATAAAAACCTGCCGCAGGTGCCATCATTACCGTGGCTCCATTATGGGAGAAACTCTCCAGCAGCCACTGGCAAAACTTTTCGCTGTCGTCAACGGGAAGTTTGGCCATAGCATAAAATGCCCCTCCCGGGAGCGGGCATGTTACACCCTCCATGGCTTCGAGCCGCTTTACCAGCAAATCGCGCCGTGCAGTATATTCTGCATGAACGCCATCGAAATAATCGGCCGGGAGGTCTACTGCAGCTTCGCCCAATATTTGCTCGAAAGACGGCGGGCTAAGGCGAGCCTGTGCAAACTTCATTGCAGCATTGAGCACCTCCTGGTTATGGGTTACGAAGGCTCCAATACGGGCCCCGCAAGCACTGTAGCGCTTGGATATGGTATCGAGCAAAATAGCATGCTGCTCAAGCCCCTCAAGCGAAAGGGCGGAGATATGCCTGCGCCCATCGTAACAAAACTCCCTGTATGCTTCATCGCTCAAAAGGAACAGATCGTGCTCCAGGCATATCTTTTTGAGTATCTCCAATTCTTCGCGGCTGTATAAATAGCCGGTAGGATTGTTGGGGTTACAGATCATGATGGCCTTAGTACGGGGTGTGATAGCCTTCTCAAAAGCATCGATAGATGGCAAGGCAAATCCATCCTCAATACCGGAATGGATTGGGACGATCTCAACCCCGGATGCCGTAGAAAAGCCGTTATAATTGGCATAAAATGGCTCGGGTATAATGATCTCATCACCGGGATCGAGGCAACTCATAATAGCAAAAAGAATAGCTTCCGAGCCACCTGTGGTCACTATCACCTGGTCGTGGTTTACTTGTATGTCATTGCGCTTGTAGTACTCTACAAGCTTTTTCCGGTAGCTTTCAAAACCCGCACTATGGCTATACTCCAACACCTTCATATCGGCATGCTTTACCGCATCCAGTATAGCAGGGGGTGTTTCAATATCGGGCTGGCCAATATTGAGGTGATAAACTTTTAAGCCCCTTTTCTTTGCTGCTTCGGCATAAGGGACCAATTTGCGTATGGGTGATGGCGGCATGTGCACACCACGCTGCGATATATGCGGCATGGGACAAAAATAATGCAAATGTGATATTGCCCAATACTTAGCTCATTATTTACCAGGCACCGGTAGCAATTATATAAAATATAGCATATGTAGGTCGATAAATGCGGAACGACAATATTGACCGCATTACCGGCGTACTGTTCTGAAAATACTTGATTAACTTGCCATTTGGGGAAACAGACCCTTAAGCGGCAACCCCCTGATGAATTTATCATAGTACAAACATGACCAATAACGAGATAGCAGATCACTTTTCTTTGCTCTCCAAACTCATGGACATACATGGGGAGAATTCCTTTAAGTCGAAATCTTATAGCATAACTGCATATAATATTGAGAAACTACCTAAGGAAATAGTACTGATGGATGACGCCGAACTCTTTGGACTGAAAGGGATCGGTGATGCAACGGGTAAAAAGATACGCGAGATACAGGAAACCGGTCGCCTGTCGCTGCTGGACCAACTGATAGCCGAAACGCCCGCCGGCGTGATGGAACTGCTGCATATAAAAGGACTGGGACCTAAAAAGATAGCGCAGATATGGAAAGAGATGGGCATAGAAAGCCTTGGCGAACTGGAGTATGCCTGCAATGAGAACAGGCTAAGCACCTATAAGGGCTTTGGAGCAAAAAGCCAGGAAAGTATCCTGCAGAACATACGCTACTATGAACAGAACCGTGGTTATCATCTATGGGCCGATGTGGAGGAAACGGCTACGTATTTCATAGCACAGCTAAGCAAACAATTCCCCGGCAATCGCTTTGAGCTGGCCGGCGATGTGCGCCGCCATGCGGAAACGCTGGAGTATATAGATATACTATGCGATACAGGCCGGGAAACTTTAAATAAATGGCTGCTACATATACCTGATATAAGCATGGAAGGAGATGAGCAATTGATCGTACATATACCGAACCAGCCCAAAATAAGATTTCATTTCAGCGACAAGGACTATTATTATCAAAACCTCTTCCTGAGTACAGGTAGTGATGATTTTTTACATGCCTTCAAGACTCAATATTCCCTGCCCGCAAACGCAGCCAGTGAAGCAGAGATATTCAGCGCTAACAACTTACAATATATAGTACCTGAACGCAGGGAAGGAGCAGCAATCCTGGAGCAGGCTGCAGCATATGACATTGGCGAAGTGATACAGCCGGGTGATATAAAAGCCATCATCCACTCACACTCCAAATGGAGCGACGGGCAAAACAGCATTGAGGAAATGGCAAAAGCCGCCATTGATAAAGGCTATGAATACCTGGCGCTAAGCGACCACTCGGAGGTGGCCTATTATGCACAAGGACTAAGCCCGGAAAGAATAGCGGCACAGCATATAGAGATAGACGCGCTGAATGAAAAACTAAAGCCATTCAAAATATTCAAAAGCATAGAAGCAGATATATTAGGTGACGGCAGCCTTGACTACAACCCTAACATTTTAAAAACATTTGACCTCGTGATCGCTTCCGTACACAGCAATTTGAAGATGAGTATGGAAAAGGCCATGAGCCGGGTGATGGCGGCCATACAAAATCCCTTCACTACTATTTTAGGCCATCCCACAGGCAGGTTGCTATTATCGCGCGAAGGATACCCGCTTGACCATAAAGCTATCATAGATGCCTGTGCTGCTCATAAGGTGGTGATAGAAATAAACGCGCATCCCCGCCGCCTGGACCTGGACTGGCGCTGGATAACCTATGCAGTTGAAAAAGGGGTGCTGCTCTCCATAGATCCTGATGCACACTCCGTAAATGGCTATAAAGATGTGTATTACGGCGTAATGGCTGCGCAAAAAGGAGGGCTTACTGCTCAAAACAACCTTAGCAGTTACACACTGGCACAATTTGAGGCCTTCCTGGAAGGATACCGCAAAAAAAGGGGTGCATAATGCCTAGCTTATTATACTAATTTACCTTCCCTGTTGTCGATAAATTTCACCTGCTTACGGCTGCCCGGGGGAAACTGTAAACGCTGCATCTCGTTGCCGGAATGAAAGTGCAACAAGGGCACCACACGCAGTTTTGATTGCAGCAGGGGCTTTATCTTTATCTCGCAATCGTCTACAGGCAAAAGCGTGTGCAAATGCAGCTTTAGCTCATCCAGCCCTAATTCATTGGTGAATACTTCTACTGCATATTCTTTTACAAAGGAAATATTATTGAGGATATCGAAAATGGCCGGCGGATACAGTGTAGTACCTTTATATTTTATCATCTGCAGCTTGCGGCCTAATACCGGGCTCAGCCTGCGGGAATTCCGCCCGCAGGAACATTGCGTATCGTAGTAGGTGCAAATATCACCTGTACGGTAGCGCAGCAAGGGCATACCCTCTACTCCAAGTGTGGTTATAGTGACCTCGCCGTATTCCCCGGCTTTTACAGGCTTGTTGTGCTCATCAAGTATCTCAAGTATTATCAGGTCGGGCTGCTGGTGACCACCCATACCTGCACTGCATTCGGTAAATGCAGTTTGCATTTCGGTAGAGGCATAAGTACTATACAGCTTTATGGGCCATTGACTGTGTATCTTTTCTCCAAGGGCATTGAGTTCAAAATCACTGTTGCGCAGGCTTTCGCCAATACATACCGCCTTGTGTACCGGGCTATGCTTCAGATCTATGCCATGGTCTTTGGCCCAATCGATAAGCGACAGTATAAAGGTGGGTACCGTCACTATGCTATTCGCCTGCAGGCGTAATATAGTATCCCATTGCATAACCGGCAAGCCGGGGCCTGTGCGTACCAATGCAGCACCTAGCTGCCGGATGCCCTGGTAATAGGCTATGCCTGCCATGAACTGCCTGTCGAGCGTGAGCATGAGCTGGTAGATATCTTCTGGTTTGCCATCGGCACAAAGAAACGACTGCTGCTCATTATAAGCCAGGCGCTGCAGGTCGTGCTCCGTAAGGGCAATGGTCACCGGCTTGCCCATGGTGCCCGATGTAGCCGTATATTCTTTTATATCCTTATCAGGCACACAAAGGAAATCCCAGTTATGTTCCTGCATATCGGTTTTGGTGGTGGTGGGTAAAAAAGTAAGGTCATGCAGGCTCTTGACATTGGCAATATCAATATTGTGTGCTGCAAACAGGCTTTGGTAATACGGTGAACGCTCCTGCAGGTAGGCCAGTAATTCCTTTAGTGCCCTGAACTGGAAGGCATCCTGCACGGCAAGCGGCTCGTATGCAAGTTTTGGCTCAAATTGCACGGGGTAAAAATTTTGGCTAAAGTACAATTGTTTTCATAGAGCTGAAATGATCCTTATCAAGCCTATACGCCTATAAGAAAATCCTGTTTTCGGAAATTCAAAATGCTGTTATATCTTTGCACATGGCTGCAAAATCTAAATTCTACGGCGAAGGCCTCACATTTGATGATGTACTCCTTGTGCCGGCTTATTCAGACGTTCACCCAAAGGACGTAAACATTTCCACCCAACTGACCAAAGACATTAAGCTGAACCTACCCATGGTATCGGCCGCGATGGATACTGTAACCGAGGCCCCGCTGGCTATAGCGCTGGCCCGGGAGGGGGGCATAGGCATGCTGCACAAGAACATGAGCATTGAACGCCAGGCCGACCAGGTGCGCAAGGTAAAACGCTCGGAAAGCGGGCTGATCACCGACCCTCTTACACTAAGCCCTGATGCCAGTGTAGGTGATGCGGTAAAGCTGATGCGGGAGAACAAGATAGGTGGCATACCCATTATAGATAACAGCAATAAGCTGGTAGGCATCCTGACCAACAGGGATATGCGCTTTGAAAAAAATACCAAAAAGAAGGTAAGCGAGATAATGACCAAGGATAACCTGGTAACTGCGCCGGCAGGCACCAGCATGGCCAAAGCAGAGCGCATACTGGAGCAGTATAAAATAGAAAAACTACCTATAGTAGATAAAAAGGGAAAACTGATAGGCCTCATCACCTTCCGCGATATCATGCACCTGAAGAGCCATCCCAATGCCTGCAAAGACAACAATGGCCGCCTGCTGGTAGGAGCAGCAATAGGTGTTACCAATGATATGCTGCAACGCGTGGAGGCACTGGTGAATGCAGGTGTCGATATCATTACCCTCGACAGCTCACACGGGCATTCAAAGGGGGTAATTGATGGCCTCAGGCTAGTGAAGAAAAACTTTAAACATATGCCTGTAATAGCCGGCAATATATCTACTGCCGCCGGTGCTAAAGCACTGGCTGATGCCGGAGCCGATGCGGTAAAGGTAGGCGTAGGGCCGGGGTCAATATGCACCACACGTATCGTAACAGGCGCAGGAGCGCCCCAGCTTACCGCTGTAATGGAGGCGGCCCAGGCTGTGAGCAAACGCGGCATACCTGTAATAGCCGATGGCGGTATACGCTACACCGGCGATATGGTAAAAGCCCTTGCGGCAGGCGCAGCCTGCATTATGGCAGGATCGATATTTGCTGGTACCGAGGAAAGCCCGGGTGAAACCATCATTTTCGAAGGCCGTAAATTCAAATCATACAGGGGTATGGGATCGCTGGAGGCCATGCAGGAGGGATCGAAGGACCGCTATTTCCAGGATGATGAAACGGACAGCAAGAAACTGGTACCTGAAGGCATTGTGGGCCGTGTACCTTATAAAGGCATGGTAAACGAAGTAGTGCAGCAGTTCGTAGGCGGGCTGCGTGCAGGTATGGGCCTCTGTGGTGCCAAAGACATGAAAACGCTGCACAGCGATGCCCAGTTCATGCGTATTACATCGGCCAGTATGGCCGAGAGCCACCCACACGATGTGGTGATCACCAAAGAAGCGCCTAACTATAGCAGGCGATGAACTAAGCGCTAATGATATAATTGTTATAAAACAATAAAGTCCCTCCTGCTGAGGGACTTTATTTATTTCAAGTGGAGGTAGTTCTTAATCTTCCGTATCGAAACCGCTTATCTCGGGGGTGCCTTTTACAATGCTAAATACATGCGGCGCCTGGTGATAAATGGCATTACAATATTTGTTGCCTAATATAATAATGGTGAAATTCTCTTTTATGAAACGATAAAAGGAGGTGTTGTTGCCATGCCACCAGCCATTGTGATATATGATCTTATTGCCATTGGGATAGCAAAGCATGCGCCAGCCAAGACCGTAATTTTTGATCCCAGGCTTCTCGAAAGAGCAGGGCCCGTAAGCCAGCTCGATAGTCTCATTGCTGAGGAGGGTATTATGGTAAAAAGACTGGTCCCAGCGGTACATATCCTCAACAGTGCTGTATATACCCTTATCGCCCCAAACGCCATCGGCAAACATATCCGGCTCACGCTGCCACCTGTGATTGTAGCTGATAGCAGCATTGACCGGCAGACCAGCCTTGGGGTTATAAACAAAAGTATGTTTCATACCCAGCGGCTCAAATACATATTTGCGCATGAAATCGTTGTAGTTCATCTCGGTAACCTCCTGCAGCAGGTAGGCAAGCACTGCGTAATTGGTATTGCAATATTTGAAGCGTGTATTGGGGCGGAACTCAAGAGCAGGTTTATATTTTATCATCATCTGCATCATCTCGTCGTTGGAGATGGGCGTGCGTGTATCTTTTTTGTATCGGCCTACCCATTTGGTATAATCCGCCAGGCCGGAACGGTGGTCGAGCAGGCATTTGATGGTGATATTGGGATAGGGAAAATCTTTGAGATAGTGCTGTACCGGCTCATTAATATCCAGGTACTTGCGCTGGTACAGGTATAGGATAGCCGCGCCGGTGAAGGTTTTGGATATAGAAGCCAGTTGAGAACTACTGTTGACATTCAATTTTCTGCCGCCCTCTTTATTGGCATAGCCAAAGTAACGTTCATAAATGACGTTGCCTTTATAGCCCACCAATACACTGCCGTTGAAACCAATGCGCGTTTGCGACTCGAAATAATCATCGAGCTCATGTATTACCCGCTGGCGCTCTGCACCAAGTGTATCGTAACTGAGGGGGTTATTGCCCGGCCCTGCTGGTGCATCATGAAACCGGTAGGGTGTGCGGGCAGAAACAGGATCTGTTTTGGAGTGACAGGCTATAAGAATAATGACAGCTAAAATGGTTGTTAATGTGTGTGTTGGCAATAATCTACGCATAATAAAACTCTACAATCAAATGGTGCAAAAATAAGCCCGGCTAAGATACATGTTACCCGTTTAACGCAACTTTAGCAAAGGTAAGTACATCGTCTATAAATTCATAATAACACTGTGCCAACTGGTAGTAGTGGCCTGCAAATGTTTCGTAGGCTTTATCTACCGCGGGCATGTGCTTTGCACGACGGGCCAGGCCGTTCAGGGAGCGATTCATACCCTGCATAGTGCGGTAATTATATAGCCAATTGTGTTCTTTCATATATGGAAAATATGCTGCAAATGCAGGAGGGAACCACGAAGCATTTTGTTCCAGTTTTTCATAGCTATCGATAGTAAAATTGTATAAGTGTTTTTCAGAGGCAAATATTTTCGGGTCGTTGGCAAGGAAATGATCATAAAGGCTGTCCATAATAGCACCTGCATACAGCCCATACGCTTCACGGAACCACAGTTTGGCCCTCTTAGTCGCGGGATGATTGTCTGCAAACTCATCGATCTTACGGTGCAGAAGGATGCCTTTACGGATGTTTTCGGGGTAGCGCTCCAATGCCAGGCGACCTTTCACATGATCGCCGATCATATTGCCGGTAAGTATATCCGCATCACCAAAAGAAAGGAAGGCATGGCCAAGATAATTCATAAAGCGAAGCTACAATATTAAGGCAACCGAAAGCTCCATACATTCTATTGATTTTTATTGATATTTATTCTATTTTTATAAACATGATACCTCGACTTATACTTTGCCTATTATTGCTCTTACCGATCACCAGCCTCAAGCTCCATGCCCAGGGAGAAAATAATATATGGTGTTTTGGCTACGGCAGTGGCCTGGATTTTAACACACCTGTTCCCACTCCTTTCCCAAACAATATATTTACAGGAGAAGCCTGTGCAACTGTGTCTGACGCAGCGGGTAATCTACTTTTTTATTCGAACGCAGAAACCGTATGGGACCGAAACCATAATATCATGCCGAACGGATCTGGCCTTGCAGTAGCGGGTGCAAATTCAACCATGCAGGGTGTAGTGGCAGTGCAATCGTTCAGTAACCCTGACCGATATTTCTTATTCACTCTCGAACAGACCACTGGCTTCGGACGCTTGTTTTATTCAGTGATCGACATGACCCTAAATGGTGGATTGGGCGATGTGATAACGGGACAAAAAAACATCCAGATAGACTCTAACCTGACCGAAAAAATGACCGTAGCAAAGGGTGATGGCTGCTACAACTGGGTTATCGTACACCCGAATGATACACCACCTATGTTTCACGCCTTCAAGGTAGATTATAGTGGTGTCAATACAACGCCAGTCGTTTCTTACTCAGGCTTTTCGTATACTCACTGGGGCTATGTAACCGGTGAAATCAAAATGTCGCCCAACAATGATTATATCGCTGTAGGAAACGATCATATGCCAGAGGTACTGGAAATACACTCTTTTAATAGTGCAACCGGTGTTTTCAGCAATGCGATCGATCTCGACACGCTGCACTGTTATGGCCTCAGCTATTCTCCGGATGGCGGCAAGCTGTACGTAGCGCAGTATTTCCCTACCTCGCAGCTATATCAATTCGACATGACCCTGCTGCCCAATGTGCAGGCAGTAAAAAATTCGCGAACATTAATATCGAACGACCTGCTGCAGGGGATGCTGATAGGCCGGGATGACAAAATATATATTGCGGCAAGCAGCGGTATATCAGTGATCAATAATCCCAACCTTGCGGGGGTAGCCTGTAATTATGTGAGCAGCCAGATCAATAATGCATGGGCACCATATGAGCTGGGAAATGTGTTTATTCCGCCTGACACTAACCAGATCGGGAACTACAGCCATGATACCAGCTTATGTGTATTTATCAACTCAATCACCTTATCAGCACCGGCCGGGTATATAAGCTATCTATGGAATGATGGCGCCACTACACAGAGCCATGTATTTTCAACCAGCGGTACAAGATGGGTAATATCATCAAGCACCTGCGGTGTCCGTACAGATACGTTTCACCTGAACATAGTACAGGTGGACACAGAGATCAACGTCACAGACACTTCTGTATGCTTTGTAAATAATATACCCATCCTTACAGCTGCAGCCGGCTATAGCAACTATCTCTGGAGCGACGGGCATAATACACAACAGGACACGATAGGCTCAGCCGGAACAAAATGGGTACGCATCAATGATACCGCCTCCTGCAAAATGCTCATTGACACTTTTAAGGTCCATGTTTATATGGACACCGTAAAAACCAGCACCGACACCAGCCATTGTGTTGCCTACAGCCCAATACCAATAACGGCTCCCGGTGGCTATACTTCTTATTTATGGAGTGATGGCATAACAGTTCAGACCGATACTTTCTTCAGTACGGCAACCAAATGGGTGACAGCACAAAATGGCTGCCATCTATTAATAGACACCATACACTTTACAGCTACAACTATACCGCCGGATTCGGTATCCGTAAATGGTATCGATACAATGATCTGTTTTGAAATGGGCGCAATAAATGTCTCTGCCCCAGCGGGATACACGTATTACCTGTGGAGCGATGGCACTACCACACAGGCTAACACATTCAACGGGCCGGCAACAAAATGGGTGTATGCCCAAAAACTTTGCTACCTGCTCATAGACACCTTTGCAGTACAAGCGCTGGGAACCGATACCAGTATGAACAGCACCGACACTATCATCTGCTTCAGCAATACGGCCACAGTGCAGGCAGCCAGCGGATACCTCAGCTACCTATGGAGCGACGGAACAAACGGACAGCAGGACACCTTTACCAGCGATGGCACCAAATATGTGCAGATGCATGAGGCATGTGCCGAGCGGATAGACACCTTCCACGTACAATTTGTGAATGACCTGAGTGTAAGCCTTGGCAACGACACAGCGCTGTGCAAGGGCGAAGTCATACGCCTGGACGCAACATCGAGCCATGCGGGTGCTACGTATCTATGGCAGGATAACAGCACTGCGGCAACGTACACCGTAACAACAGGAGGAGATTACTTCGTGACCATGAGCCTGGGGTCATGCAGTGTAAGTGATACGATACGGGTACACCAAAAGGTGATAAATGTGAACCTGGGTAAAGGGAATATACCCTGCGGGCAAACCGAGATATTACTTGATGCCGGAGTAGACAGCGCAAGCTATATATGGCAGGATGGAAGCACCAACAGGACTTTTAAAGCAGTGAAGGAAGGCAGCTACCAGGTAAAGGTAACACAAGGCACATGTAATGCTACCGCAAGCGTAACTGTAAAATTTGACGGCTGCCCCTGTAACGTGATATTACCAACAGCCTTCAGCCCGAATAATGATGACAAAAACGACAAGTTTGGTGCGACCATAAGCTGCGATATATTGAGCTCAAAGATGATAATATACAACCGCTGGGGTAACCAGGTTTTCTACAGCGAGCATATAAACGATAAATGGGACGGAACATATAAAAACATTGCACTGGACGGAGATGTATTCGGTTATTACCTGGAGTTTAAAGACGCAGAAAATAAGACCTACTACTACAAAGGAACGGTAACACTAGTGCGTTAACTTAGCAGACGTGTCTGCCAGTTTTTCAAGGTCGTAATACATCTCCCGGAGCTCAATGATCATTTTGTCTATGTACAATGATTGGGCTTCCGTAAGGCGGAAAGGACTGCGATACTGCTCATCCTCAAGTATGACCTTGATCTTAATGTCCGATTCAAAATTGGCCAGCAACTGTATATTCTGATTAAAATAATCCAGGCATTTGTTTATTTTCTCCTGTTGTTCGGAGCTAGCTCCGCTACCAGCCATGCCAGCCACACTTTCTTCCTCTATATGCACATTATTCAGTTCGCGGGTGAGACGTACATTGTGGGTTATCAGCTGGTAATAAGTGCTATAGGGTTTCCTGCGGCTTCCGGGTTCCTGCATGTAACGATTGAATGAATCGAATGCATTGCTGTTCTTCGTTTCGGCATTACGTTTAAAACGTGTCCAATTCAGCGTGGGATCGGGTGAAAAAAAAGTAAAGATGAAATATTCATAGTTGGTACGTATGGCATCAGCAAGATGCCGGGGCAGCCATTTCCTGTCCCAATGCGGCAGCAAGGCAAAACCGGCAACAATGGCAAGCGCCGCGCCGCCAACGGTTGACAGCGCCCGGGTAATAATGAGCCCGGGAGTGACCGGGGCTTCGAGGTTGAAAAGCAGTACCAGGTTGAGCGTAATAATGAAGGCGGCTATGGCATAATTACGGCGCAGGTAATAGATCATGAAAATGAAGCTGAAGCAAAGCAATATCTCTTTGATATACATACCGGCATGCACCCTGAGCAACATACCCCCCAGCAAACCACCGGCAAGGGTACCGGCAATACGCTCCATAGCCTTTTTGAAAGTGGCACCGAAATAGGGCTGCAAAATGATCATGACGCTAAATGGCAACCAGTAGCCGTGATCTATATCGAAGTATTTGTAAATAAACATGGCCACCGTAGCAGCTACGGCTGCCCTTAGTGCATAGCGCGTGGTGAAGGTGTTAAAATTGAAAAGCAGCCTGATATTTTGTATCCAGTACCTGGGATGCAGGGTATATAATGTTTTAAACAGTGAATAAGAACGAAATACCGGCAGATCAGCACCCATTTCGCCAAGGCTCGACATGCAGCTCTCAAAAAGCTTTATTACCCTTTCGGACAAGAGGATGATGCGCGCTAGTATGGCGCTTAAACGTGTGTCCTGCCCCGGCTCATATTCTTTAAGCAAGCGGACAAGATTAGTAAGCCTGCTGATGCGCGACAATAACAACAAGCGTTCTTCAGGCCTGAGTGTAAGCACATATACCGCCATGCGACCTGATGCCTGCTGCAATGCACTGAAGAGTGCTGACAGTTTCAGTTGTAAGGCTATATCCGTATCCCGCGCGTTTACATTTTCCAATTCGCTGCCTATAGCTATTATATGTGTACCAATAAGTGCGGTAGCTTTCCTGAGCTGTGCTAACTGGTATTCGTGCTTGTCCTGGCCTGCTTGCTGCGCATTATCGGCATGAAAGGTCAAAGAAGCATCAATTGCAGTACGCAGCGCGCGCTCTTTAATATAAATATCGCGTATGCTGCTTCGCGGGCTTTTACCATCCCAGCCCTGTGCGATCTCGGCCACAAGGTTGGATACCGCCTTCCACATAATGGCTACCGAACGGCGGTATGGCTGCCGCGCAGGCATAAAAAGTGAAATGAGCAGGCTGACAACAACCGTCCAGCCAGCACCGATAAGCACAAGCAGAGAGCGTTGCTCAATGCCTTTGATATCAATAACAGGATAGGCATTGCAAATGATGAACAAGAGGTAAACACAAATAGAAAGGCCGCTGCCGCGATCGCCGAGATTTTTGAACAGGCTGGATAAAAAAGCCACAAGCAGCATACACAGGGTACTTAGCCACAGGCCCATACCTGTAATACTACCGAGTATAGCAAAGAAGAGCGCCAGGAAAGCGCCGCCCGTAAGTACCCGTATGCGCTGCCCGAATGTACCCTTAAGTTCTACCCAGCAAATACATTCGGCCGTAAGGCCTATCCATGTAGCAGGTTCCAGGTTATGCGTAGCAATACCCCATATAACAGGGACTGCTGCTGCAATGGCCATGCGCAGGCCCCATGCGAACATTGGCTCAAAGGCTTCGTTCTGTATGGCCTCGGTAAGGCGCTTATATGGCTGTAACCGGAACAATTAAAAGTGCTTTATAAGCCAAGCTGTTTGTCTATCACATCAGCCAAAACCGGCGTTGTGATAGTACCCTCTGTAAAGGAGCGAAATTTTTTCGAGGGCTGCAAGATGAGCGTGGCCGGCAATGCTCCTGACCATGAGCGTTCTATCTTAGGAATGAATTCGTTTGCATTTGTCTCCGTAAACCAAAGCACATCCGGCACCACCTTTTTCTTTTTGATGAAAGCCCCGATCTTTTTGGGGTAGGCCTCTTTGAAATCAAAACTTACCAGCAATACTTTTACCGGTTTATTTTTGTACTTAGCCTGTAGTGTATCGAAGCAGGGCAGCTCTTTAACACAAGGCACACACCAGGTAGCCCAGAAGTTGATTACATAAAGGGTGTCGCCTGAGGAGGCCCGCTTCATCAACGCATCAGCATTATATGCAGGGATGTTTTGTGCGGTTGCAACAGAATATCCGGCAATAACACAAAATGCTATAAATATTATCTTTTTCATCTTTCCAAAGGCAAAATTACCGTGAATAGGCCATGCTGCAAATTATATGATGTATAAAGGATTGTTACAATTGTGTGAACATCACTATCAAATCTTTGCCTGTTTTGCCTTAGGTTTGTCGCTGAATTTCTTATATACAGATCATGGACAAATTATCCTTACTGAAAGCAAAACAAGACCAGGCATTAGCAGGCGGAGGTGCAAAACGTATAGAATCGCAACATAAAAAAGGGAAACTTACCGCCCGTGAAAGACTGCAACTGCTGCTGGATGAGGGTTCGTTTCAGGAAACAGGTATGCTGGTTACCCACAGGAGCAGGGATTTTGGGATGGAAAAGGAAGTGTACCCGGGCGATGGTGTAATAACCGGCTACGGAACGGTGAACGGGAGACTGGTATATGTTTTCTCCCAGGATTTCACTGTTTTTGGTGGCAGCCTGTCGGAGACACATGCAGAGAAGATATGCAAGATAATGGACCTTGCCATGCAGAACGGCGCCCCATTGATAGGACTGAACGACAGCGGTGGCGCACGCATACAGGAAGGTGTGGTATCGCTGGGCGGTTATGCCGATATTTTTCACCGCAATGTAAAAGCCTCGGGTGTGATACCCCAATTATCGGCTATAATGGGCCCATGTGCGGGTGGTGCCGTATACTCACCAGCCATAACCGACTTCATACTGATGGTAGAACATACCTCGTATATGTTCGTTACCGGGCCCAACGTAGTAAAGACGGTGACCCATGAAACAGTGACCAGTGAAGAGCTTGGGGGTGCACAAACCCATGCCTCAAAATCGGGCGTGACGCACTTTGCCTGCGCCAACGAGGTGGAATGTATAGAAAACCTGAAGCAACTGCTGAGCTATATGCCGCAAAACTGCGAGGATGAAGCACCAATCTATAACTACGAGGCTGCGGACGAAAGCCGCAAAACACTGGACAGTATAGTGCCTGAGAATCCCAACCAGCCCTACGATATGAAAGAAGTGATAGAGGAACTGGTGGATGCGGGTTCATTTATGGAAGTGCATAAAAATTACGCTGAGAATATCGTGGTAGGTTTTGCGCGCCTGGCCGGGCGCAGTATAGGCATTGTGGCCAACCAGCCCGCAAGCCTTGCCGGCGTGCTCGATATTAACTCGAGCAAGAAGGGGGCAAGATTCACAAGGTTCTGCGATTCATTCAATATCCCGCTGCTGGTACTGGTAGATGTACCGGGTTTCCTGCCGGGAACTGACCAGGAATGGAATGGCATTATCATAAACGGAGCTAAGCTGTTATATGCGCTAAGCGAGGCCACTGTACCTAAAGTGACCGTGATAACGCGTAAAGCTTATGGCGGGGCCTATGATGTGATGAACTCGAAACACATAGGTGCCGATATGAACTTTGCATGGCCCAGTGCCGAGATAGCTGTTATGGGTGCGAAAGGAGCCGCAGAGATCATCTTCAAAAAGGAAATATCGGAAGCAGCAGACCCCGAAGCAAAACTGAAAGAGAAAGAAACGGAGTACCTGGAAAAGTTTGCTAACCCATACGGTGCGGCAGCGCGTGGTTTTGTAGATGAGGTGATCCTGCCATCGGAAACGAGGACCAAACTGATACGGACCTACAAAATGCTGGAGAACAAAGTAGATACCATGCCAAAGAAAAAACACGGAAATATCCCTTTGTAATTCGGCATTAAGGCGCTAAATATCCAAACCTTTCCGGAATAAAATGAGCATGATAGTACGGCAATAGCCGTACTTTTGTGCATATAATACGGCTGCCATTGCGAGAATTTACATACCGGCTACTCAATTGGATGCTATACACCAGCCTGTTTGCAGCAATATGTGCTACAGGATTATGTATGGCCACTGAGCGGTTACTCATAGCTGCTATACCACCACTATTCACCGCCCTGCATGCACTGGTATTGGGCAGCACCCTGGTAGTGTATAATGCCCATTACATCATCAAAAAGGCCCGCCCGAACACATCGGACCGCTATGCCTGGACGGAAAAGAACAGGTACTGGCACTTTATATTCTTCATTGGTGGTGCAGCCATATGTATCGCCTCACTGTTCTGGCTGTCGTGGAAAATATTGCTGGGCTGCGTGGTACTGGGTTTTTTGTCTTTTGCTTACTCGATACCGCTGCTGCCTTTTGAAAACAAGAAACGGATACGCGACTTCGGCTGGATAAAAATAACCGTGCTCACCAGCGTATGGACCATAGTGACCAGCGTATTGCCTACGCTGTACTGGGACAAACCGTGGACGGCATATCCCTATGAAATACTGATCCGCTTTGTGTTCATGTTCACCCTTTGCGTTGCCTTCGATATCAGGGATATGCAAACTGACCTTAATTCAGAGATCTTCACCCTGCCCAACTTAATAGGTTTGAAGAACAGTTACAGGTTGATGGACCTGACCCTGATGCTGTTCGTCATCCTTTGCACTATACAATATGTCCGCTATCCCTCAGGCACCCGGCTTACCGGTGAGCTGATAACTGCCATTGTAACAAAAGTGGCCATAAACTATACAAAGCAACATTCTTCGGACCGGGTTTACCTGGGCTTGATAGACGGGATGATGTTGCTGTATGCCATTTTGGTATTATGGCACTAAAAAAAGCTACTCCCCCAGCGGAGTAGCTTTACACACAAACCCGGTAACGGTTTATCGCTTTACTACCGGTATCACCTGCATATCCTTACCGTTAGCAATGTGCATGAAATATGTACCTCTTGCCCATGCACTTGTGTTTAACGATATATGATAATTGCTGTTGTCAACATTGACCATCATGTTCTCCATTTTCCTGCCATTCATATCTATCACCGAAAGGTGGTAGATGCCCTGCTCTGCGTTTTTAACATCAACAGCCAGTTCGTTCACTACCGGGTTGGGGTAGGCTTTTACCTCGATAGCCTTTACCGCATTGGTCACGGCTGTAGGTACTTGTTCCGTCAATACCAGGGAAGTATTTCCCGACTTATCTGCATTATTCTCACTACCATTTCCATCAACAGCATTGAGCGTGCAATACATGGTAACATTACCAGTGCCGGGAGCAGGAGCTGTCCAGGGGAATGACACACTGTATGTACCGGCAGTGGCTGATATAATGGATTGTTTATTCTCTATAAAATCAAGTATGCCGCTTTGCGCCTGTGTAGTATGGCGCACACCGGCGGGCAATGGTGTGCCAAAGGTGCCTGCATTGCTTTGGCCGGCACCTGTGCCCTGCACTGCCGCGAACTGGAAACCGAAATTGGGTAATGAGGAGGTATTGCTGCCATTAATTACAATGGTGTAGCTCATACCGGGCACATAACTGGTCACCGGGATGGAACCTGCAGAATCGACCGTAATAGTGACCACAGTATTGGCAGAATTGCCACCATGACAACCACCCCCGCCACAATTGGTAGTGGAATTTTTAGCCCCTGTCCTGTTCTGACCATTCAGACCCGGACCTGACTTATAACTGCTTAATGTTAAATAGCCAATGCCTATAACAGCAGTAAAAAGTAATACGCCTTTTTTCATATAATTTTTAGAATGAGGTTTAATACAAAGACAAACTGAAAATTAGAGCTTGTACAGGGATCAAACAGGGCAAAACGGCTGATGCGGGAATTTTGCTGCATGAAGGGCGAAGAACAGCGGACAAAAAAATGAAAGGCCTGCAAATAACAGGCTTCGCAGTATCTTTGCCGGATGGGCCATAAGAAGTTAATTCGTTTTCGTGCGATAGAAACATTTCCTAATGTGTTGCAGTATCCTGAGGATATGAAAGGTAATTGGGCTGCTTTTTTTAAGAACGATAACCCTATTACATTAGAGCTGGCATGCGGCAAAGGTGAATATAGTGTGGGCCTGGGCCGTGAGCATAAAGACCGTAATTATATAGGCGTGGATATAAAGGGCAACCGCATATACGGCGGTGCCAAAATAGCCCTGGAGGAAAAACTGGAAAATGTTGCCTTCCTCCGGACACAAATTGATCACCTGGCCAAGTATTTTGCAGCAGGAGAGGTATCGGAAATATGGATCATTTTTCCAGACCCCTTCCTGAGAAGCTCCCGGGCCAAGAACAGGCTTACGCATCCCCGGTTCCTCAGGCTTTACCAGCAAATACTACCCAAGGGTGCTAACATAAACTTAAAAACAGATTCAAAAGAATTATACGATTTTACATTGGAGATGATAGCTGAGCAGGGTTGTATCATTCACCAGAACCTCGTAGATATCTATGGCAAAGGACTGGCAACAGGGCCGCTGGCGATACAGACTTTTTATGAGCGTATGCACCTTGCCGAGGGGAGGACCATATATTTTCTCTCGTTCTCGCTGCCGGAGCATGATATAACACTGCCTGAAAGATTTCAAAAAAATGAAACAGCCATTGACGGAGGGGACAGATTATAATATACTTCCTGATGGCAGGCTGGTATTTACAGCAAGCTACCTGGAAGAGAGAGGGTATTGCTGCGGGAATGGCTGCATGAACTGCCCTTATGATTATATGAATGTAAAAGAACCATACAGGACGCAACTACTGGCGCAAAGACATGAAAACAAAAGCAGCCAATAAAGAAAATATCTTTGACATCATCTACGAGGTGGTGCGCTGTGTGCCCAAAGGTCGGGTAACCACATACGGAGCTGTAGCTGCCGCTATAGGTGCCCGGTCGGGGGCCCGGATGGTAGGCTATGCAATGAATGCCTGCTTTGGCGTTAAACCCAAAGTACCGGCACACCGGGTAGTGAACAGGAATGGTGAACTGACAGGGCGTTTCCATTTTGCCACACCCGGGCTGATGCAGGAATTATTGGAAAAAGAGGGTATAAAAGTGGAAGATGATACCGTTTGTGAATTCAAAAAGCTGTTTTGGGACCCGGTGAAAGAACTTGAACTGTAGAACAATTATTTTTATACTTATCTTAATAGCCCCAAGAAACAAAAATCATAAATCCGTTATGAGCGAAAGCGAGGCAAAAGACTGTGTGCGATGGAATGGTGTGCCGGTATTTTTAATCCTGTTCAGTATATGCTTCCTGCTATCCTGCGATAATGGTAATGATAAAAAGTCTGCCAAAGGACTGTTTTCCCCCAAATTATTCGATAAAGAAGATTTTGCCGGGCAATTGCGTTCTATACTATCCACAGAGGACAGCACTGGTAAAAATAAAAAAACAAAAAACGTATCTGACTATGTGACTTCTGCTTACAGGCTGCATGCATTTCAGCCTTTTTGGCTTAGCGAAAAGGGACCTACAAAAAGCGCACGGCAATTGCTGGATGAACTGGAAGATATACAGTGGGACGGGATAAACCCCGCCCGATACCGCTTAGCTGAACTTAGGGACCAATTGCATGCCATAGAACAAGGCAAAGACAAGGGAACAAATTTGGATGGGGTCATTGCATTTGATACCAGCCTTACGAGTGCATACTTAAACGCATCGCGCGACCTGCTGATGGGCATAGTAGCACCCAAAGTGGCCGATTCACTATGGTTTCATCGCAATGATACTATTTGGCTGGCACCCGAACAGTTGGTGAACGAACTGGGTAAACACGATAAATACATTTCGCTGGATAGCTCAAGAAGCAGTATCCCCTCATACGGTCTATTGCGTGAGGCACTGCAACACTTCACCAAGCTTATGGCAGACCCTAAACTGGATTCGTTAAGCAAAGTGCTGCATGAGGCAGCTAAAACAAAGCAAGCGGACAGCGCTACACTGGAAGTGGCAGAAGACGTGATAAAGACAGAACTACCCTGGATATATACACAGGCAGATGATTCACTGGATGAAAATGAACAATTATTGGCAGCCTACCAGGAATATATGGGCTTAAGGGTAACGGGAAAAGCAGACAGCAGCACACTGAGGCACCTGGCCATGCCGCTAAACAATATCACAGACAAGCTAAAGGCTAACCTGGAACGCTATAGGTGGATGTACCGTGACATAGGCAATTTCTACATACTGGTAGATGTGCCCCTGATGGAGCTCTTTTTTAAACGCGAAGGGAAAAATGTACAGCATATGCGTGTAGTGGTAGGGCGGCCTGAACGGCAAACACCCAGCCTGGATGCAGCAATGGCCAACGTGGTGATCAATCCGTCGTGGGGAGTGCCGCCAACCATATTGAAGAAAGATGTACTGCCGGGCATCACCAAGAATGCAAACTATCTCAGCAAAAAAGGTCTTAAGGCCTATGACCGCAAAGGCAATGTGATCGATGCAAGCCTGATCAACAGCAGTAATTATAAGAACTATACTTATAAGCAGGCACCCGGCGACGGCAATTCACTTGGCTACGTAAAATTCAACCTGCCCAATCGCTGGGATATATACCTGCACGATACGCCCCACCGCAGTGATTTCCCCCTGCGCTACCGCGCAAAGAGCTCGGGCTGTGTTAGGGTACAAAAGCCAAAAGAAATGGCAGTGTATATCCTGTCACAAATTGAACAACAGGACTTTGATGATGAGAAGCTGGAGGCGATCATAAAAACCCATAAAACAAAATGGGAGGTACTGAAACATAAAATACCCGTGCACATTACTTACCTGACCGCCTATGAGGATACTACAGGCAAACACATCAGGCTGATCAACGACATTTATAAAAGGGACAGCAAGCTGATATCTTACCTGAAGTAGTTATAAACCAGGTGCCTTGCCAGTTAGAATAATGGCAGCTTCAATACAGGTAGGTCTTTGGCACGTATGTTTGTCTCTTTATTGTGACTGTCCACAAAAGAATATACCAGTACCGTATCCTTTTTCTTTGCAGGCATAATGGCCGATGCAAAACGCATATCAGAACCCATTTCGTCCATAGGCATCTGGTCTATCTTCTTATTCAGCCAATAGGCAGTTTTGAGATACGTTTTATCCGGGTAGTAAATAAAAAGGCAGGAACCATCTTTAATAGCATTAATGATCGGCAGGGACAAATTGGAGGGCACAGCCGGACAACCCCAGCTACGGCCCAGGCGCTCATTACCTTTAATAAACTTATTGCTCACATAATCGGCGCCATGCACTACTATACCACGATCGTATGCTGCACTGTTAAAGTATTCATCCACGCCGTTGAGGCGGAGCGAAGTGCCATGCTCACCTTCGTAAGTATCACCCGTCACGTAAAAGCCCAGGCTACTTTGGTGTGAGCCTTCTGCATTCGAGAAAGAAGTGGCAAACTCCTCGCCCGATCCCTGGCCATGGGCCACATAAGTATTGAACAGTATCTTTTTCTGTGCAAGGTCAACCACCCACATACGGTTCTCGTTCGATGACTTGGTGAAATCGCAAATGGTAAGAATATTCTTATCGTTGCCCAGCTTGCCAGCATACTTAAGGTTCATATAACCATGGCAGGCCTTGGCGAACACATCGTACGGTATACGGGTATTATTACAGAAATCAAGGTGCATGTAGATATCATCCACATAACGGTTTACAGCCGCTTCGGCTACCAGCGAAGCAGATTCATTGGCCTGCGAAGGCTTCATTATCAGCAATGCAGACATAAGGCATACATACATCCCCAGGATCAGTTTCTTCATTGACCTTAAACTTTATTAATAATATACTAATGTGATATAACCAAAGATACTATTCTTTATTCAGTTACAAAATACAACAGATGTAGTTTATGCATATTTTAACAAGGGGAGCACAATAAAACAGTGAATATGAAGCTATAAGCCCGCTCTATACCCGGAAGCCACAGAGCGATTTTTTTCATTACATTTGGCGGTCTTTTAAAAAATTTTTTTGTTATGAAGGAAGTATATATCGTATCGGCCGTGCGCACCCCGATGGGTAGCTGGGGCGGATCGCTAAAAAGTTTTTCGGCAACACAACTGGGCTCCATAGCCATAAAAGGTGCGTTAGAGCGTGCCGGTGTGGATGCCGCAGCAGTAAATGAAGTACTGATGGGCTGTGTACTGCAGGCCAACCTGGGCCAGGCCCCCGCAAGGCAGGCTGCCCGCTTTGCAGGTGTACCCGACAATGTACCCTGCACAACTGTAAATAAAGTGTGCGCCAGCGGTATGAAAGCCATTATGCAGGGCGCACAGTCCATAATGTTGGGCGATAACGATGTAGTGGTGGCCGGCGGTATGGAAAGCATGAGCAATGTGCCCTTCTATAACGAGAGCATCCGCTGGGGCAGCAAATACGGCAATGTAACCGTGATAGACGGCCTTGCAAAAGATGGCCTGACCGATGTGTACCACAATTATGCAATGGGCAATGCCGCTGAGCTCTGCGCCAAAGAATGCAACATCAGCCGCGAATCGCAGGACGAATTTGCTATTGAAAGCTACAAACGCAGCCAGGCCTCAATAAATGAAGGCCGCTTTGAGAACGAGATAGTGCCCGTAACCATACCGCAGCGCAAAGGCGACCCGGTAGTGTTTGCGAAAGACGAGGAGCCATGGAACGTAAAATTCGATAAGATACCATCACTTAAATCAGCCTTTACTAAAGACGGTTCGGTGACGGCTGCTAATGCCAGCACCATGAATGACGGTGCTGCGGCCCTGGTGCTGATGAGCAAAGAAAAAGCGGATGCGCTGGGCATTAAGCCTATAGCTAAAATAAAGGGCTATGCTGATGCTGAGCAAGCCCCCGAATGGTTCACTACCACCCCATCGGTAGCTGTGCCTAAGGCGGTTGCCAAAGCCGGCCTGAAGATGGAAGATGTTGAATATTTTGAACTGAATGAAGCTTTCAGTGTAGTGGGCCTGGTGAATATGCAGAAGATGAACCTGAAGCCGGAGCAAGTGAATGTGAACGGTGGTGCTGTATCGCTGGGGCACCCGCTGGGTGCCAGCGGCGCGCGTATCATTGTTACCCTGCTGAACGTACTGGCACAGAAAGGTGCTAAATACGGTGCGGCCGGTATATGCAATGGCGGTGGCGGTGCCAGCGCTGTGGTGATAGAAAAGATGTAATAATCAGAATAATCATAGTAATGCCCCGCACATTAGCGGGGCATTTTCTTTATAGAACTTTTAGCATGCTACCTTTCTGTATACTCCTATACTTATATTCTTTATAGCCAGCTGATTGCCATTATCAGCAAAAATTATACCTGAAAAATTTATAAAAGAGGCTGCTTTTAATACTTTTTAGCAGTAAATTAGTAGGTGCTTGCAATACCTTGTTTAAACATATTAAGTTCATTATTAAAACTAATAACAAATGGAAACAATGGAGAAAATAAGCATTACGCACGTAAGCAATGTGCACAGCGACTGGCTGCGTGCGCTCAATTTTTACAAAGATGAGATAGGCATTTTAAGGAACAGGCTTACTGAAATAGCCGGGAAGAATTCGGCACGCGAAGTGATGCGCAATGTGGAGCATTTCGAGAACCAGTTCAAACTACAGAAAGACAACATCCAGGTGCTGACGCACGATATAAAGCAGAACGTAAAAAGTATCAAGAAACAACTAGAGGATGCTTCGGCTGGTTATATAGACGGCGAACTTGCCGAACAGCACAATGCCTTTAGCGATAAGTTCACGGGTGAAGAAAGAGTGATCAATGAACTACGGCATGAGTTCAATGACTTTGCCGCACAGTGGATGTAACAAACCACTAAAATTCCATGTTTACACCACAGCAGGTAACACAGGCACAAACCGAAAAAGATTTGCGCTAAGAGTTGTATTGTACCTGGTCAGGTAGTGCGCCCAATAGCCCTTATAATAGACCTGCTTACCAATACCAGTAAAATAACCGTACTTACAGCAAGTGCACCCCACACAGGCAGGCCCGGCCACTGCGGCAGGTTTAGGTGCAGTTGCTTTATCCAGTCGGCAGCGGCCATTTGCACCAATACAGCTATAGCCATAGATAGGGCTGCAGTAAATAACAGCAGTGGAAAGAAATGCTGCATCATGAACCGGCCCAGGTAACGCGGGCTGTAGCCGATCTGCAGCAGGAGGCTTAAAGAATGCTGCGCACGGGCAATAGTGAGCTCAATGAACAATATGAATACCAATGCGCCAATACCCAGCAGCAATATCGCCAGCAAACCGGTAGCGCTGCTTACTACCTCTACTACGCCACGCAGCCTGCTCCATCTCAGTTGTTCCGAATTGGTAGTATAATTGTTGGATTGCAGGTATTGAATGAATGCCTTATCCGACGGGTCTGCAACACGGGCTATCAGGCGCGATGGGGGCGTATAGCTTTCATTGGCATATACCTTATTGCAGTAGTCTATAAAGGATTGTGGTACCAGTACAGAAGTAATACGGTCGGAGAAACCGGCAACATGTGCGCGATAGGTCTGGCTGTTCTCACCGGCACCCACCTTAAGGTCGAAGGCCAGCGACTCGATAGACGATTCGGACAGTTGCGGCAGCCCCTTGCTCAGTGCAAAGCCATAATTGTACAGGTTCAGGAACTCAGAGGATAATATAATGGGCACTTCCGGGCTCGATGGCTGCCAGTACCAGTCTTCGGGCTTTTTGTCCATAAAGCGGTCGGGCACGGCCTCCAGGAACATCTCGGTAGCAAATCCGAATGAGGCATTGAGGGTAGCATATACCGGGAAACGATTGGAGGTAAGCGCCCCCACATCGCGTACCTGCGGTGCATGGTCCAGCGCATCGATATCCGCATCGGTGAAAAGGGTCATTTTGGGTTTTGCCATGTTCTCGTCAGTAACCTTTTTACTGATCGTAAGGAAGGTACTGCCCAGGCTGTCATTGTCCTGTTTACCTTCAAGCAATTGCTGAAAGTTCCACCAGATCATGACAGAAAGCAGCAGCAGGCTGGTACCGATACAAAGCGCCAGCAGGGCAGCCCATAAGCGCGAATTACTGCGGCTGCTCAGCAACAGTTTCCTCAGGAGGCGCTTCTTTTGTCTTTGTTTTACAGCCATAACTTCCGGGTATAGGGAAAATATTCATTGTCATCAAGATCGGCCATTATCATGCCAGCCCCATTCTGTTGCACCACTTCCGATACCAGGGCAGCCGCCTTTTCAATATTGGCATGATCCAGGTGACTGAAAGGCTCATCCATCAGCAACCATTCGAAGGGCTGCAAAAGGGCCCGTATAATAGCTACCCGCTGCTGCTCGCCATATGATAATGTAGCCGCGAGTGAGTCTCTTTTATCTTTCATCCCCAGCCTTGCCAGCCAGGTTTCCACCTCGTCTTGCGATGCCGTACCGGTAAGGTGCCGCTTTATTTCAAGGTTTTCCCAGGTGGTGAGTTCGGGAAAAAGGCGCAGGTCCTGGAAAATGACACTTACATACATGGCCCTGAGCTTGGAAATATCTTCTACACTCATGCCGGGCAGCTTATAAGCGTCCCAGTATATAATACCTTCAAAGTCGGTACGCAAACCATACAGGGTATGTATAAAAGTGGTTTTACCCGTACCCGAAGGGGCCTGTATGAATATCCTTTCGCCCTTATACAGGTCGATATTTTGCTGCCAGATACCCGAGTTGTACGCGTTTATCTTATCGCGGAGCGGGGTTGGGACTATCTGCCGGAGGGATAATTGCATAGAAAGGAACAAATTTAAGTATTCCTGCCCCTTTAACTAATAACAGAAAGGCTTTTTTGTTAAATTTAGGCATGATAGAACGCCTGTTTGACATAGTATCAAAAAATGCTGCTGAAGAACCCGGGGCCATAATGCTGGCCGCAAAAGAGCAGGGGCAATGGCGCAGCTATAGCTACAAAGATGTGTGGGATACCGCGCGGAAACTCTGCGGTGGATTGCTATCCATCGGCATTGCCAATAAAGAGCTTGTGCCGGAGCAACAGGAAAAAATAGCTATCATATCGCCCAACCGGCCCGAATGGATGATAACTGATGTAGCCGTGCAGCTAACAGGTGGCGTGCTTACACCCATATATCCTACCGTAAGCCCGCACGACCTCGTTTTTGTGCTGAACGATGCACAGGTACGCATATTGTTCGTGGCGAATAAAGAACTGTATGAGCATTTTAAAGAGGCCTTCGCGCAAGTACCTACTTTACAATACATCTATTCTTTCGAAAAAACAGAAGGTGTAAAAAACTGGCAGGAGCTTACGGATAAAAACCTTCAGCCTGATGAAGAAGTTCTAAACCGCATTGGCCCGGCAACGCTGGCCACCATAATATATACATCGGGCACCACCGGCGATCCCAAAGGGGTAATGTTGAGCCACCATAATATCGTGAGCAATGTGCTTGACTCCATGCCGGCCTTTACCTTTGCCAAATACCAGGAACGCGCATTGAGCTTCCTGCCGCTCAACCATATTTTTGAGCGCATGGTCACCTATATCTATATCAGTGCCGGCATATCCATATACTACGCCGAAAGTATGGACACCATAGGTGACAACCTGCGCGAGGTGAAACCCATGGTATTCACTACAGTACCACGCCTGCTGGAAAAAGTATATGAACGTATTGTAAGCAGGGGGCTGGAACTGAAGGGTATCAAAAGGGCACTTTTTTTCTGGGCACTGGAACTGGGCAAAAAGTACGACAACATAAACAGGGGCAGTCTTGGCTATCGCATACAACTCGCATTGGCCAATAGGCTGATCTTTAATAAATGGCGCGAAGCACTTGGCGGTAATGTAAAGGCCATCGTTACCGGCTCGGCCGCATGCCAGGAAAGGCTTATCCGGATATTTACCGCAGCGCATATCGTTATTATGGAAGGCTATGGCCTTACGGAAACATCGCCGGTAATTTCGGTGAACCGCTTTGAAAGTGAGGACCGCAGGATAGGCTCGATAGGCCCCCTGATACAAGGGGTGGAAGTGAAAATAGCCGAAGACGGTGAGATACTGACCAAAGGGCCCAATGTGATGATGGGTTATTACAAACGTCCTGACCTGACCGCAGAAGCTATTATAGATGGCTGGCTGCATACCGGCGATATAGGCCAGTGGGTGGAAGGACGTTTCCTCAAGATAACCGACCGGAAGAAAGAGATATTCAAAACCTCCGGGGGCAAATATGTAGCGCCACAGGTGATCGAGAACAAGATGAAGGAGAGCGTATATATTGAACAGATGATGGTCATCGGGGCAGGGCGAAAATTCGTGAGTGCCCTTATTGTGCCCTCTTTTACGCAGTTACGCAAATACATGCAGGACAATCATCCGGCCATTGCTGTACCTGCCGACAATGAAGCGCTCGTAAAGCTACCGGAGGCCGCCGCACAAATTCAAAAGCAGGTAGATAAATACAACCCATTATTCGGCCATCCTGAGCAGGTAAAGAAATTTACTTTATTGCCCCGCGAGTGGACTATTGACAGCGGAGAGCTAACCCCTTCGCTCAAAATAAAGCGAAAGATCATAGAGCAACATTACAACAAAGAGATAGAAGGAATGTATGATGCGGGAATGTAAAATTATTTTTCCACCTTTTTCTTAAGATCTTTCCGCGAAGCCTTCGGCTTGCTTTCACCCAGCACACCAAGGGGCTTTACTTTATGCAATTTCTTTAAGCCAAAGCCGTCAATGGCATATTTTACAAAATGGTCTACTACTTCGTCGGTAGAATCGGTAAATAAAAATAGTTCCAGGTCGGCCTGGTCTATTGTTTTGGCCACCACTAGCTGTTGCAGGTATTTATACAGGTCCTGGTGAAAAGCAGTACCAACCAGCGCTACTGGAAACTTTAGGATCTTGGCAGTCTGTATCAAAGTTAACGACTCGAAAAATTCGTCCATAGTACCATAGCCCCCGGGCATTACGATAAAGCCATAAGAGTATTTGGTGAGCAGCACCTTTCGCACAAAAAAGAAATCGATATCTACCCAGCGGTCCAGGTAGGGATTAGGCTTTTGCTCCTGTGGCAAAATTATGTTGCAGCCTATGGAGCGACCACCAGCTTCTTTAGCGCCCCTGTTGGCCGCTTCCATCACCCCGGGGCCGCCACCCGTCATAACCGTAAAACCAAGGCTGGCCATCTCAGCACCAAGTTTACGGGCCATCTCGTAATATTGATGCCCCTCCTTAAAACGGGCCGATCCAAACACCGTAATGCAGGGCCCCACAAAATGCAGCTTACGGAAGCCCCTGATGAACTCGCGTATCACCTGTAACAAAAAGACACCTTCACTGGTGCGTGCATGCGGCCCTTCCAGGAACTGTGCTTCTTTTTTCGAGCCTACAGGGGTAAACTCCCGCTGCCTGCCATTCTGATTTTCTTCCATTGCTTATAAGAACAAATATAAAGAAAAGAGCACCCGGAAGGGTGCTCCTCTGTAACTATATATAATCGAAACCAAACTTACCATTTCACATCCAGGTCATCAGCATAGCCCACCGTATTGGGCAGCAGGATGAAGCCGCATTGCGAACCGCTGATAGGCTGCGCTGCCACCTGGAATACCTGTATGCCGTTAATAGTGCCGGTCCAGTAATTGCCCGATTGCTCCACTTTGAGGATATTCCATGCCCCCATAGTGATTGCACTTGAGCTTGTCCAGTTAATAATGGCGGAGCCCAAAAGGCTTGGACTGCCCTCTTTATATAACAGGAAACTTCCCGAATCATCCAGCGTAAAGGAATAACCATAATCGGAATTGGATGCGCCAAAAATGATACCCATACGGTGGTCTGATTTTATCTTAGCCGATACCGAAAAATCGCCATTAAAATTTGCCCCTGTACTCACTACAGCTGTCTGCAAGCCTGCCAATGCATAATTGACGAATTGCAACTGGCCGTTCTGCACATTGGCGTATGCGCTATCCTGCGGCGAACCATAGCTCCAGTTATACCTGTCGCTGCTGAAATCGTCATAAAATTCGTTCTGGTAACCTGTATTGTGGTTATGACCGGGCTCTGTGTTATAATAATCATTCCGCACGCAGGAGGTAAATGAAACACCTGCCATTATCAAGCCCAAAATTGCTGTTGTGTATTTTCCTGTTTTCATGCTATTATATGCTCTTGAACTGGTGTAAAACAAAAAACAAGCCAAAAATGAATGTTAGCCCAAAAATTATTGCTCATCAGAGAAAATCCCCCTCATGGCATGGCTTTTTAACATTATTAAGCAAAAAAAACAGATATGGACAAATTAGAATTCAAAGGTCACTGGAACGAATGGAAAGGCAAGATCAAACAAGCCAACAGTAATCTTACAGACGATGATCTTCAGTATGAAGAAGGTAAAGATGATGAAATGCTTGGTCGCTTACAGCAAAAGCTGGGCAAAACCCGTGAACAGGTTGTTGACTGGCTTAAATCGCTGTAAACGGAGGTTGAACAGTAAAGCATATGCCGTTGGGCATATGCTTTATTCTTTGCCCATGCCTTTGAACTGATGGTGGGTCTCTTTGAACAATACGTTGAATGTAGTTAACGAACCATAGATAGCCGTAATATATTGCTGCATATCTACCTTCTCCTCATCAGTGAGGCCTTTATGTGCATTGATCTTCTGTTCTATAAGTCGCAGCCGGTCGCGCACCATCACTATCTTATGAAAAAACACCTCTATAGGCACATCCTTGGCTTGCAGTGAGTCATCAGCAGGTTTCAGTATCATCGTGCCATTATTCCACCTGTTGGCCATTGGCACCAGTTGCACTTCATTTAGCCTCCTGTCAAATATATTATCCACCGCCTGCTCAATGTCGGCAAGCGTTATAGCTCCACTGTTTGTCCCCCCATCTTCCTTTGCATCAATGATCTTCAGCTCAAAATCTTTACCGATATTTTTAGCGCCTCCCTGCGATTTGAACCAGATCACATAAAATTCGGTAGCGGTATCCACTACAACGCCCCTCCCAAAATGAGGATGTTCTACCCTTGAACCTATACCTAAATTATTTGTTTCCATATGCCTATTTTTGCTGTAAAGAAGAGTACAAATATAAGATCATGAACGGCATGATTTTTTATATTATTCTACAAAATCACACTCAATGGACAACGCACAAATTGGAAAGAACTGGCCGGAACTACGTGAAAAATTACTGGAAAAATATCCCGAACTCACTGCTGAAGACCTGGCTTATGAAATAGGCCAGGAGGCCGAACTTTTGAAACGCCTGCAGGAAAAACTACGTAAAAACCGGGCAGAGGTCGATTATATCCTCAGCCTGATGGGCTAGGAGCATTACTTTTTCTTTTTAGGGGCTACCAGGTCATACGAATGATCCACCATTTCCCGGATATGTGCCGGGCTAAGGGTACCATCGACAATGATGGTATTCCAGTGCCTTTTGTTCATATGATAGCCCGGCAGCACACAGGAATATTCCTCCCGCAGCTCGATGGCCTTTGCCGGTTCGCATTTTACATTGAACTGCAGCGGTATGGCATCGATCATTACCAAAAGGAACATCTTTCCCTTCACCTTAAAGACAAGAGCGCTTTCCCCGAAAGGGAAACCTTCTTCTACTCCAATTTTGGCCAAAGCATGTTCCCGCAACGCTTCAATATTCATATTTTTATATTTTATAAACGGGTGGCAGGCTTTTTTGTTTTTTAATTGTAAAATTGTACATTGTTGCCTGATTTAGCCTATCCGGCCAAAAAAATGTTTATGAGGTCTAAGATACTTTTATCTGCAATATTTTTGTTGCTTTCATTCAACCTGTCTTTTGCACACGACAAGTATAAAAAAGCACGTATGTGCGATTGCTATCGCGCCGATGGCCCTAGCCTGGCTATCCTTACAGGTACAAAGATCAAGATAGAGCGGATGATACGCCGCGGCGCTGTGGATGCAGTAAATAATTCGAGGGATGTAGCCTGCGCTCAGGCAGCGCTGTTATTCAATTATAACCTCGCATTTGATCATTTCGAAGATCTGAAATACCGTATCATACAGGGCCTGAAAAATGCCGCCAGCAGGGAAGATTTCATCAGTTCCGTGTCTGAACGCATGCATTCTGATGATGCAGATAAGATCATTTTCGTAAAAGAAGAGAACAATGATGGCGATATGGCAGTTATGCTGTCATCGCGCATCGTAAAAGAACTGGGTGAAATATGGGACGTGTACCAAGACGACCCCGATTATGTAATGGTAGCCCTCTATACTGAATGCGATAAGCATTTCAGGCTCGAAAGCTTCTTTGTACTCACCGGTTTCGATCCCGATAATATTACCGCCCGCCCTGATTTTTCAATGATGGATTAAACAGACAACCATATTTAATAAAAGGCGCATTAATGCGCCTTTTATTTTTAGTACACGATTCCCCCGCCAAAGCAATTGTAAAACTTTTACCATTTTTTGCTCCCCTGCCTGATATGTCTGCGAAAGCCCTATCTTTGTTTCCTTTGTAAATCATATGATGAAGAGGACCTTATTATATATCTCATGCCTTGCCGGCATATTGAGCCTGGCAAGCTGCTCGGAAAAATTCGATGTGGCTGCACCGTATAAAAGCGTTACTGTAGTTACCGCCTTTCTTGACCTCAGCGATACCGCGCAATATATTCGCATCGAGAAGGGCTTCCTTGATAATGATAAAAGTGCCCTAGATATGGCCAAGATCGCTGACAGCAGCTATTACAGCGATCTTGACGTGAAGATCAAGGAGATGATACCCCAGAATCCTAATCCTGTTAACGTCTATACCCTGCCTCTTGTAGATATGGACAAGGAAGGTTATCCCAAAGCCGACGGGGCCTTTTTTACCAGCCCTAATATGGCCTATAAGTTTAAGCAACCCCTTGTTGCTGCGCACAGGTACAGGCTGGTGATCACCAACAACAAAACCGGCGAAGTAGATAGTGCCGAAACAGCAATAATTGATACTGCCTACCAGAACTTCAGTGTTACCGAATTCATGTTCCCACAGGCCAAGACCATCAGTATTGCTCATAAAAATCCCAATAACAAGTTCTCTCTGAGCGGCAATGTTACCCCACAGGGCGATAGCACACAGGCCCCCGCAGGCATAGCTGTGCTTGAGGGCGTACTTGACTTTTACTACAGGGATAGCTTCGCCAACACAGGTACTACCGTTTCACATGTGATCGAGTGGTCCAACCCGCCTGCTGACATCAGCTTCCACTCTACAAGTTTTGAATATAAGATACAGAATACAGCTTTTTACGATTTCTTCCAGGCCAATATCCCTGCCTCTGATGATATACGCAACAGGTTCCGCATCATCGATAGTTTCCAGGTGCACCTGTATGCCGGCAGTTATGATTATTACATCTATAAGCAGGTTACCGGGGCACAGACCAGCAGCCTGACGGGCGGAGAAATAAAACCCCTTTACTCCAATATCAGGGGTGGAACCGTTCTTGGCCTCTACTCTACCCGGGTCAACAAACTGGGTACAGGCTTCAAATTAGAAATTTCACCAACTATTGACTCTTTAAGGGCAGACCCCAGGACCTACCCCATTAATTTTACGCGCCCTTAAGAGACAAAATAACCTGTCTATAATATTTATTATGCCTTAATGTTAGCTCATTAAGGCATTTTCATTTCAGAATGACAGGAAGGCTGACAATATTACCGAATAAGCCCTGCTGGCATAGTCATTGCCAATGAAATAGTATAAAATAAAGATCTCTTAAAGAATAACTTACTATGGGAAAAATTATTGGAATTGACTTAGGAACCACCAACTCATGTGTTGCCGTGATGGAAGGCAACGAGCCGGTGGTTATCGCAAATGACGAGGGGCGCAGGACGACCCCTTCGGTAGTTGCATTTTTGAAAAATGGCGAGCGCAAAGTAGGCGATCCTGCAAAGCGCCAGGCCATTACCAACCCTGCCAACACCATCATGTCCATTAAGCGTTACATGGGCCGCCGTTTCGACGAGGTGACCGATGAAATGACGCATAACTCGTATAAAATAGTGAAGGGCGATAATAATACGCCCCGCGTAGATATAGATGGCAGGATGTATACCCCCCAGGAAATATCAGCCATGATATTACAGAAAATGAAGAAAACGGCTGAAGAGTTCCTGGGCCACGAAGTGAACGAAGCGGTAGTTACCGTACCGGCATACTTTAACGATGCACAGCGCCAGGCCACAAAAGAAGCAGGTGAGATAGCCGGCCTCAATGTACGCCGTATCATTAACGAACCTACAGCAGCTGCACTGGCCTATGGCCTCGACAAGCAGCATAAGGATAGTAAGATCGCAGTGTTCGACCTTGGTGGTGGTACATTCGATATCTCTATCCTGGAGCTGGGTGAGGGCGTATTTGAAGTAAAATCAACCAATGGCGATACACACCTTGGCGGTGATGACTTTGATAAAGTGATCATGGACTGGCTGGCCGATGAATTTAAGAAAGATGAAGCTGTAGACCTCCGCAAGGATCCTATGGCATGGCAGCGCCTCAAAGAAGCTTCTGAAAAAGCCAAAGTTGAGCTGTCCTCATCACAGGAAACAGAAATAAACTTACCTTATATAACTGCGGTGGACGGCGTGCCTAAACACATGGTGCGCAAACTGAGTCGTGCGAAATTCGAGCAGCTGTCGGACAGTTTAGTAGAACGCACGCTCGAACCCTGCCGCAAAGCCTTGAAAGATGCAGGGATGAGCACATCCGACATCGACGAAGTGATCCTTGTTGGTGGTTCTACCCGTATTCCCAAGATACAGGAAGTAGTGGAAAAATTCTTTGGCAAGAAGCCCAATAAGAGCGTGAACCCTGATGAAGTAGTAGCCATTGGCGCTGCGATACAGGGCGGTGTGCTCACCGGCGATGTAAAAGATGTATTGCTGCTCGACGTTACCCCGCTTTCGCTCGGTATCGAAACTATGGGTGGTGTAATGACAAGGCTTATCGAGTCGAACACGACCATACCTACCCGCAAAAGCGAAACATTCTCTACGGCAAGCGATAACCAGCCAAGCGTGGAAATAAATGTACTGCAAGGCGAGCGTCCCATGGCCAAAGACAATAAAACACTGGGCCGCTTCATTCTCGACGGCATTCCGCCGGCACCACGCGGCGTACCGCAGGTTGAAGTGATCTTTGATATAGATGCGAACGGCATATTGCACGTTACGGCTAAAGACAAAGGGACTGGCAAACAGCAGAACATACGCATTGAAGCAGGCAGCGGCTTGAATAAAGAAGAAATAGAGCGCATGAAGAACGAAGCCAAAGCCAATGAAGATGCTGATAAGCAGGTGCGCGAACGTGTAGAAAAGCTGAACATGGCAGATGGCCTGGTATTCAATTCGGAAAAACAGCTCAAAGAGTATGGCGACAAGATACCTGCTGAAAAGAAAGAGCCCATTGAAGCTGCTGTAAATAAACTGAAAGAAGCCCATAAGGCTGAAGACATGGATGGCATAGATAAAGCAATGGAAGAACTGAATACTGCCTGGAGTGCAGCCAGCGAATTCCTTTACAACACTGCCAGCCAGGAACAGCCGGGAGCTAACGGCACCGAACAGCCGCAGGAAAATGCCGGCGGCAACGAAGGCAATGTAGCTGATGCTGAATATGAAGAAGTGAAATAAGCAGAAATAATAAACACGTAGAAAGCCGGACATGTTCCGGCTTTTTCTTTTTATGCCCTATAATAAACATGAGATTGTATCGTTTTTTAGACATCCATGCGAAAACTCTTATTCTATATATTGCTTTTCCTGCTTGTGATACCCCGGATTGCTATTGCGCAAAGCCTGCTCGGCAGTATTGGTATTGGCCTGGATTACGATGCCTTTATACCCGATAAGAAGGTATTACCATACAGTAATAGTTGGCCCTTTGCACCGGGTGCAGGCGGTATCTTTGCCCTTAAGTACGTGCCCGAAAATGGTTTCGCCATTTTCCTCGATGCTACCGCAGGCACAGTACGCATACAAATACCTGCACCGGGATATAAAAAAAGCCATACCTACCTAAAACAATTTCACACACACATTACCGCAGGCGCCGGGCCACAATTTAAAACCGGCAGCAGTATACTCATTCCTTACCTTCATTTTGGTACAGGCTTCTTCAGCGACTGGGGAGAGACCTCGAACAATACAGATGCTAATATTGTAATAACGAAAATATCCCGCGATACAGGCAGCGATACATGGACATTGATGTGCGGTGCAGGGCTCGACTGGCAGTTCGGCGAACGCCACCGCTCAGGCATTAACCTGCAAATAAGCTTTACCCCAATGAATATTTATGATGCTACGCCGCAATATAGTGTATCCACACCGGCGGGTATTTACGACATTCGCATACAGGGGCGCCTACTGCAATGCATGCTCACCTATAGCACGCATTTCACGATCAAAGAATGGCACCACTACTGATGCTTTCCTAACGCAGCAGGTTGATATTGCCCACCTTCTGGATCACCTGCCCGTCCCTCAGGCTCACATTCAGTACATAGGCGTATGATTCTGTAGGTTGCGGCTCGCCTTTATAAGTACCGTCCCAACCCACATTCTTATCATGCGTTTCAAATATCAGCTGCCCCCAGCGGTTATATATCTTCAGCTCCACCTTATCTATGCCGGGACCTCTTACATACAATATGTCATTTATGCCATCCCCGTTGGGGCTGAAGGCTGTCGGCACATCTGCTATAGGATCAATATCCGCACCTACATCACGGCATACAGTGTCCGGACAATTATCTGCGTTATTGGCTACAAGACATACATTGAAGGTACCGGTCCAGTCATATAAGCGCGATGGGTTTTTCTCATTGCTGGTCATACCATCTCCGTACGACCATACATACCTGTCGGCATGTGTAGAGAGATTGGCAAATACAATTGGCTGGTTCTTTTGCGGAGGCACAGGAGCAAAATCAAAGGCCGCATGTGCATTGAATTTCACATGCACGCTTTGTGCCGCAGTATCCGTACCATTGCACGATTGCGGATCTGAAACCACCAATACTACATTATAGTCACCGCTTGAACTATACAGGTGGCTCACCAGTTTGTTCGAATCTGTAGTCCCATCTCCGAAATCCCACAGCCAATTTTTGCCGTTGGTAGAGAAATTATAGAAGGGCATCAGGCCCTCCCCGCACACATCAGGATGCGAGAAATCCGCTTTCACCCTGTAACCGTGTAGCCAAACCGTTTTTGTTATTGAATCGATCTTATTGCAGGAGGTATTATCTTTTACCACAAGGGTGATGGAATAAGTCCCGCTGTCAGGATAAGTATGCATTGGGGGTGTATGGAAACCACTGCCTGTATTGTCGCCAAAATCCCATGCATATTGTGTTGTATTTCCCACAGCCTGTGAATGATTGACGAATGATACCTGGTAAGGGTCGCAACTGTCTATTATTACAGGGTCAAAATCACTGGCCACCAGTCCCGAATCTACTTTTACAACAAGCCATGCCGTATCACTATGCCTGCAGGCAGAGGGGCTGGGGTTTGTGGCCACCAGCATTACATGATGTGTCCCTTTAGTAATATATGTATGGCTGGGGCTTGCATTATTGCTCATTGGTGTATTATCACCAAAATCCCACAAATACGATGTTGCATTTTGCGAGTTATTACTAAACTGTATCGTAACAGGCGAGCATCCCGGTGTATCGGGCTGTATCGATGCCGAGGCAGTAACACTGAAAGTGCTGAAACTTATGATCTTGCTGATAGTATCTACACCATTACAGGTCGCCGTATCCACGGCTGTTAGGGTCACCTGGTAGGTGCCTGCAGCAGGGAAATAATGTAATGGAGGGGTAATACCTGTAAAAGTGGTATTGTCGCCAAAGTCCCAGGTGAACTGTGCCCATGGCGTAATGACCGAAGATGAATTACCGAACTGTACCGTATAAGGGTCGCAGCTATCCATGATCGTATAGCTGATATTGGCATTAATATTGGCAGTGTCTACTTTTATTTGTAAATAAGTAGTATCCTTTTTCTTACAGGCCGAGGGGCTGGTACTTTCCGCGATCAGCCGTACTGTGTGAACACCAAAAATAGTATAGCTATGGCTGGGGTTGGCCAGCGTGCTTTGCGGGCTATTGTCCCCAAAATCCCATATATAGGATGTGGCGTTCTGTGAGTTGTTCTGGAACTGCACCAGGAAGGGGGCACAGCCTTCCGTATCAGCAGTAACAGCAGCCGATGCTGCCACATCAAAAGTAGTGAAGGTAACCGGCTTAATAATGGTATCGGCCTTATTACAGGTTGTGGTGTCGGTAACAATAAGGCGCACCTGGTAAGTACCTGTTGCCGGGTAAGAATGCACCGGCGGAGTAGCCCCGGTAAAGGTTGTATTGTCGCCAAAGTCCCAGCTAAAGTGCGATTGTGCTGTGGTATATGGTGTTGTATTGGTGAAGCTGACTTTATATGGATTGCAGCTATCCGTCACCTGGAAAGTGAAATTGGCGGCCAGGTCAGCACTATCCACCCGTATATACAGGTATGCCGTATCTTTTGACTTACAGGCCGAGGGACTGTTACTCTCTGCTATAAGGCGTACCGTATCCAGGCCCTTTAGATAATAAGTATGGGCGGGGGAAACCAGTGTGCTGGCAGGAGTATTATCACCAAAATCCCAGGTATATGAAGTGGCATTTTGCGAATTGTTCTGGAACTGCACCAGGAAAGGAGAGCAACCCGCCGTATCGCCCGAGACTGATGCCGCGGCATCAACATCGAAAGTGCTGAAGGTGACCGGGTGAATAATAGAATCGATACCTGCCGAACAAGTGAGCGTAGTATCGGTTATGACCAGTGTAACGTTATAAGTGCCTGTGCTGGCATAATTATGCGCCGGGGGATTAGGCCCGGTATAAGTCGTATTGTCGCCAAAACGCCAAAGGTATTGGGTAAAGGGCGTAGTACCTATCGATGCATTTGTGAACTGGGCAATATAGGGGTTACAGCTATCCGTAACAGACAAGGTAAAATCGCTTTGGAAACTGCTGTCGGTAACCGAGATAACAGTAAGCACAGCGGTATCGGTATATAAACACCCTGACTGGTTATAGCCTATTAGTTTGACCGTATAAGTGCCCGGTGACGTATAAGTATGCGACGGGGCCGTAGCCGTACTGGTGGTATTATCACCAAAATCCCACAGGTAAGATGTTGCATTTACCGAATTGTTTTGGAACTGGGCTGTGAACGGGTTACAACCCGATGAGTCCACTACGGCTGCCACAGCACTTACCACTACCTGTGCAGGGAAATTTATGGATTGCGTCACCGAATCTTTACCATTACAGCTTGTGCTGTCTATCAGCACCAGTTTCACACTATAGATACCGGGTGAAGGATAATTATGCACGGGCGGGTTAGCCCCGTTATAGCTGGTATTATCGCCAAAATCCCATAGGAACTGCGTATTCGCTGTTGTACCCTGCGATGTGTTCGTGAACTGTGCCGGGTAAGGAGAACAGCTATCCAATATCTGTGCTGTAAAAGCACTCACCAGGTCAGGCCCGCCACTGTCCACCACAATAATGGTCAGGTAATCGGTATCATGCACCCTGCACGAATTCGGATTCTCGGCTGCCAGCATTACGGTATATGTGCCGGGAGTGGTATAGATATGAGTAGGTGCAGTAAGCGTGCTGATGGGCGTATTATCTCCAAAATCCCATACATAGGAGGTCGCATTGGCTGAGTTATTCAGGAAGTTCACCGTAAGCGGTGCACAACCCTGCATGGGCACTGCCAGCGCAGCCGCATCCACAGGGCCGGTGTCAAATGTCATCTTTAGCATAACCATGTTACAGCCGTCACCACTGTTAGGGCTCCATACATTCGGCGTGGTAGGAAAGTTATTGGTGCAGCAGCATATACCCTGGTATATAATGCCCCGTTTATCAAAACGACTTGTCCCGCCATCCGTATGGTTCGACTGGCTGCCATAATACGTGGCATATTCAAATGTAGCGGCATCCTGCCCGAGCACTATAAAGTAAAAACCCACATTATTGTTTTGCATCGGGTTAGCGGCGATCGGGAAGTTGGTAGGCAGGCTCAGGTTAAAACCGGTGAGGTAAATATGATAACAGGAATCAACCAAAAATGCCGTTTGGGATAAGAGCGCACTCGAAGTATGGGTGCCATTGCCAATAACAGTAGAAAACACAGGAGCAGTAAGATCATAATCGAGCTTCATAATAAAATTGCCCGATCCTGCATTGGAATACACATTACCTATTACCGGGAAAGTGCCCCCGTCCGACTGCCCGCAAATATATACGCCATTGCTGGGGTCTATCTCAAGCCCGTAACACTGGTCGTAAGAGCTGGTACCTATATAAGTACTTTTTTCAAGCAGGTAATTGCCGCTATTCTCTATCCTGGCCACAAAACCATCCAGGGTACCCCCCTGGTATGTACTTTGATAAGCAGCCGCTGTTACCGGGAAGTTACTACTTTCCGTACCACCCGAGATGAAGAAATGGCTCTGGTCAATGTCAAGATCAATATTATAAACTGCGTCCTTTCCGCTACCACCAATATAGCTGCTCCACAGCAAAGCAGAAAGATCACTATTAAGTTTAAATACCACACCATCTTCTGATCCTCCATTGGTAGCCTGGAATGCATTCGCAGTTACCGGGAAATTGGATGAATGGCTATTACCTGCCACATATACATTACCGTTGTCATCCACGGTCACCTCTCCTTTATAGGTATCACCAAAACTATGATTAAGCGGGGCATCATTACCGCCGTCCTGGCCGGAGCCACCAACATATGTGGATCCTATAAGGGCTGTACCCGTAGGATTTAGCTTCGTTACAAAAAGATCTTTATTCCCGTTCGATGTCTGGTCGTATGCACTTGCTGAAACGGGGAAATTGGTTGATTCGGTAACACCTGTGATAACAAGATTGCCAACAGCATCCACCATAGTGCTGTGTGGCAGGTCGCTGCCATTGCCCCCCAGTAAGGTCGACCATACGATTGCAGTACCATCCAGGTTGAATTTGGTAATACCTACATCCTGGCTGCCGCCGCCATATGTACTTTGAAAAGCACCGACAGTAAGCGGGTACCCGATACCCCCTGCCCAGCCCGCTACGTAAGAATAGCCCTGGTTATCGTAGGTGGCTGAAAAACCCAGGTTACTGGAAGTGGAGCCTGTATAGGTGGCAAACAAGATGGAAGGATCTATTATCAATGGCCACTTATGGTCATAACCCGAGGGAAAAACATAACTGATCACATTATCCTTGAGTGCGTAATGGCAAGGCACTTCTATTTTTAGTCCTCCTATCTCCTGGTAAGCATATGGAGCCGATTCTGCCACATCCAGCAGCGAGGTCTTTAAAATAAGGTTGCCATTTTTTATAGATACACCATCCGTACCGGCAAATCTTAATTTGATCTGCGATGCATCTGCCCCGGGAGCTACCATAAAATCATAGGTGAAATGATTATCCTGCGAATGGAAATGCATACCTATACCGGGGTAAACATTGGTATAATCCACACTGGTAAAAGGATGGATATTACTTTTCCAGTGGGCAGGGTCATTACCATGAAAGTAATTGTAGTACATCTCCTGGGGATTATTGCCTTTTGTCCCCGGGTTCATGCTGGCCCCTTCTAATATCATCTTATAGGCATGATAACGGAATACCGGCTTGTCAGCAGGTATATCACCATGTATGGCCCCATGCACATACTCTGCATTCATCGGGTCTGCAAGCACATAAGTGACCGCATTGCGCTCCATGAAGATATCAAGGTCTTTCAGGTTTACCCTGTATAGCGATGGCTCCAGCCATTGGCCATTATTTGGGATGAACTGCATTGTCGGCATCGCTGCTGCCCGCAACGATGGCAGCAGTATGGAAATGACAATAACCGCTAAGTAAAAGGTAGATTTTTTTTTCATACAGCCAGGTTATATTCGGGGGGAATAAGATGGTAATACAAAATAATAAGAAAATATGATATTTTAACAAAATATCTATTTTTTTTAACCTTTCCTTAAGTAAATCGTAAGGTCGGTTTCAGGAATTTTATCTATTCCTGCCTGCCGGAGCATCGTAACCACTTGCCCCCTGTGATAAGTACTGTGGTTGAACACATGTTGCAATATCTCGTGTACTGGGTTCTTGAACGATTTTTTTTCCGAATTGTAATATTGCACTACATGTTCAAATGCCTTATCGTCAAATTGGCGCCCGGTAAAGTCTGCTAATATTTGCGATACATCTTGCCAGTCTGCACAGGCATCTTCAAATGTGCCTTTGTATATATAAGGCATATATACCGGCTGCTCTGTGAGTTGCAGCCTTTGCAGCCAGAGGAATTCGGCACCCCATATATGGTATGCCGTGGCACGCAATGAAGGAAAACTGCTTATCATCTCCTTATCCAGTTGCTCTTCCTCCAGCTTCAGCAGCACAGCTATGATACGCTTATTGGCCCATAGATTATACTTTGCCATCTGTAACAGTAATTCCTTCATCTTATATTGTAAATTGCAGCAAAATTAGCAAACCTGCAATGGATGAAATAATTAATTCGCAGGGTTTCGAGACCTTGTGTATCCACGGGGGGCATAAAACGGAAAGCAACCATGCACACCTGACCCCAATATATGCCAGCAGCACATATACCTTCGATAGCGCCGAACATGGTGCCGCGCTGTTTAGCGGCAAAGAGAAAGGGTATATATATGGCCGCTTTGGCAACCCTACCATCAATGAGGCCGAAGAACGTATTGCCCTGATGGAGGCATATGGGCTCAAAGACCGCCAGGGCAAACCATTGCTACTGAAAGCCATACTGCACTCATCGGGCATGGCTGCCATTACCACCATGCTGCTCAGCAATGTTAAAACAGGTGATAAAGTAATTACGCACCACTCACTATATGGTGGCACCCAGGAGATGATGGATAAAGTGCTGCCCGCACTCGGTATCACTGCTATACAAATAGACTTTAAAGACCCGGGCAAAGTTGAAGAGACTTTAAAGGCCCATGAAGGGAGCCTGGCGCTGATGTACCTCGAGACACCGGCCAACCCCACCCTGCAATGCGTGGATATAGAACACCTGGCATCGATGGGCAAAGAATACGGGCTTACCGTATGTGTGGACAATACCTTTGCCACACCTTACCTGCAGCAGCCTTTTAAATACGATGTGGACTTTGTGATGCACTCCACCACCAAGTTCCTCAACGGGCATGGTACTGCCATAGGGGGCATTGTGATAGGCCGCGATATAGAGAAAATGAACACAAAGGTCACAAAAACACACCGCCTGCTAGGCAACAACAGCAATGCATTTGAGGCCTTTTTGCTTACCAATGGACTGCGCACCTTCCCTATCCGCATGGAGCGCCATTGCAGCAATGCGGAGCAGGTGGCCGCTTACCTGGCACAGCACCCCAAAGTGGAAAAAGTAAATTACCTGGGTCTCAGCTCCCACCCCGATCATGAACTGGCCAAAAGGCAAATGAAACATGCCGGCGCCATGATGAGCTTCGAACTAAAGGGCGGCTATGATGCCGGGGTTAAATTCATCGACAACCTGGAACTCTGTGTTAGTGCCACTTCACTGGGCACCTGCGATACGCTAATATCGCACCCCGCATCTACATCGCATGTGGTAGTGCCTGCCGAAAAAAGACTGGAATTTGGCATAACCGACGGCCTTATACGCATGAGCGTAGGTATTGAAACAGTAACAGACATTATAAACGACTTAGAACAAGCCATAAATTGATATGAGTACAGCATATGTTATTGATGCCATCCGCACACCTATCGGCAAATACGGGGGCAGTTTAGCAACGGTAAGGCCTGACGACCTTTTAGCCGAGGTCATTAAAACATTAATAGAGCGCAATCCCAATATCGACATACATGCCATAGAGGATGTTATTGCCGGCGCTGCGAATCAGTCGGGCGAAGACAACCGCAACGTGGCCCGCATGGCTGCTTTACTGGCCGGCCTGCCCATTACTGTTGCCGGCAATACGGTCAACAGGCTCTGCGCATCGGGCCTGCAGGCCATTATGGATGCATCGCGGGCTATTATGTGTGGCGATGGCGAACTGTTCATTGCAGGCGGGGTGGAAAGCATGAGCCGAGCACCCTTCGTTATGGCTAAGGCAGACGCCCCCTTTTCCCGGAAGCAGGAAATATATGATACCACTATGGGCTGGCGCTTCATCAATCCTAAACTGAGCGCCATGTATCATCCTTACGGCATGGGTGAAACAGCCGAAAATGTAGCAGCACAGTGGAACATCAGCCGCGAAGAGCAGGACCAGTTTGCATACAATACACAGGAAAAATACGCAGCGGCAGCAGCCTCAGGCAAGTTCACCGATGAGATCGTGCCCGTAACGGTAGATCTTGGCAAAGGAAAAACAAATGTCTTCGCAGTCGATGAACATCCCCGCCAGTCACCACTGGAAAAGCTGGCGCAGCTCAAACCAGCATTCAAAAAAGACGGTACGGTAACAGCAGGCAATTCCAGCGGCATCAACGATGGGGCGGCAGCATTACTGCTGGCTTCAGAGAATGCAGTTAAAAAATACGGCCTCAAGCCGCTGGCGAAGATCAGGTCGATGGCCGTAGCTGGTGTCGATCCCGCCATTATGGGTGTAGGCCCTGTACCTGCCACATTAAAAGCCCTCAAGCGTGCCGGGCTTGAAGTGAGCGATCTTGACCTCGTAGAGCTGAATGAAGCCTTCGCTTCGCAAAGCATTGCCTGCATCCGCGACCTGGGCCTTGAAGCAGCAAAGGTAAATGTGAACGGTGGTGCTATCGCACTAGGCCACCCGCTGGGCTGCAGCGGCGCACGCATATCTACTACCCTCCTCTACGAAATGCGCAGGCGTAATGCTAAATACGGCCTTGCCACCATGTGCATCGGGGTTGGCCAGGGCGCTGCTCTTATTTATGAAGCAGTTTAAACATTTTTATTTTGACTTTTAACTTTTGACTTTGAAGATCGATATCCATACGCACATCATGCCGGAGCATATCCCCAACTGGTTCGAGAAATTCGGCGGGGGCGATTTTATACGCCTGGAGCATCATAAGCCCTGCTGTGCCAAAATGATAAAAGGCGACAAGGTATTTCGCGAGATAGAACACAATTGCTGGGATGCAGGTGTCCGGGTAAAAGAGATGGATATGACCGAAGTGAGCCAACAGGTATTATCCACCATACCGGTTCTGTTCAACTACTTTGCCAAACCCGAACATTGCCTCGAAACATCCCGCTTCTTCAACGACCATATAGCACAATGCGTGGAGCAGCACCCGGATCGTTTCATTGGTCTCGGCACTGTGCCTATGCAGCATGTGGATACTGCGATAAAAGAAATGGAGCGCTGCGTAAACGAATTGAAAATGCCTGGCCTGGAGATAGGCTCCAATATCAATGCAAAGAACCTGGGCGACCCTGAATTTGAGCCTTTCTGGCAGGCTGCCGAAGAGCTTGGCTGCAGTATTTTCGTGCACCCGTGGGAGATGATGGGCGAAAAAGACATGAGCAAATACTGGCTGCCCTGGCTGGTGGGTATGCCCGCTGAGACCAGCCGCGCCATATGCTCCATGATATTCGGGGGCGTGTTCAGGCGTCATCCTAAACTGAAGGTGGCCTTCGCACATGGCGGCGGCAGTTTCCCTATCACCATAGGTCGCATTGAGCACGGTTTCAATGTACGCCCCGATCTCGTGGCCATTGACAATGATATCAACCCGCGTAACTATATTGGGCAATTCTGGATAGATGCCCTTGTACACGATGACAAAGCGCTCGATTTTGTTGTTGATCTTATGGGCGATGATAAAGTATGCATGGGCAGCGATTATCCTTTCCCTTTAGGTGAGCACCACCCCGGAAAACTCATAGAAAGCATGGCCGGTTTTTCAAAAGAACAGAAAGAAAAACTGCTGTATAAAAATGCTATGGACTGGCTGGCCTGATTAAAAAGCCCTCTGCCTTTTTCGGATACGGCTGGCAGAGGGCTTTGATCTTCTGCTGCAGAATGCAGCGCTTTGGTTAAAATATGAGGGTGGGAATAAAAACGGTTATCATCCTGCACTGCTTGCGGCCCTGCGTTTCTCATCTTCTGCCCCGCCGCTTTTCTTTCTTACCTGCCCTACGGCACGGTTGCCGAACCTGTAGGTAAAAGCTATGGTCGCTATTCGTGTATCTCGTTTAACAACGAATGTTTCATGATACTTGGCAAATGACGTATAACCCACGGGGTTCACCTTCCAGAATATATCATTGATCGCCAGCTTTAACGTGCCCTTATTTTTAAACAGGTTTTTCTGCAATCCCGCATTCAGCGACCATAAAGGTTTCAGGGTCATATACCCGTACAGCATGTTTGACTGGTAGAACATACTTAGCTCTGCCGAGAAATTTTTAGGCAACAGGAAATTGTTCGTTGTATTAAAATAGAATGCAGGTTTGCCGTTATGCAGTGGCGTACCGGCCACATCGCCATCAAAATAATTATAGTAATAGCTGCCGCTGGTCACGTTGCTCCACCATTTGAATATTTGGAAAGGATATGCAACATTGAAACTAACGGATGTTTGCCGGTCTATATTTTTATTGGTTTGTATGCTTTCATTTTTCTCCGTTTCGCTGGGTTGTATCACTTCCGTTATTGCGTCTTTCGTTATACTGTAATTCACTGATGTCACGAACCGTTGTTTGAACGTATGCGACAGTTCAGCCGAGTAGGTAAGGCTGGGTTGCAGGTTAGGATTGCCTACTTTATAATTGCTGGGGTCCAGGAAAAATTTGAAAGGATTAAGCTGCTCATAATTAGGCCGGTCAATACGCCTGCTCAGCGTAAGCCCAAGGTCATGCGTCTTGCTCATATGCCATTGCACGGCAAAGCTGGGGAATAGTTGTATGTAATTACGCGTGAAGGTGCTGTCTATCGTGAGCTGTTCTCCTTTTACTATGGTTTGTTCCGTGCGCAGGCCCAGTTGATAGCTCCACTTAGCCCTGTCCTGTGCCAGGTTCAGGTATGCAGCGTTAATATTTTCATTGTAGATAAAGTGATTGCTCTTGCCGGGGTCATATACGAACTTGCGCAATGATTGATCATAAACCTGGTATTGCGAATTGTCTTCCGCCGTTACATAACCGGCCTTGATACCTGCCTCAAAGCGCATGTTGTTCTGCATTGGCCTTGTAAAGTCGCTCTTGAAAGAACGTATGATCGTAGCACCTTTAGGATCGCCATGCAATACATAGTTCGGCTGCAATAATTCCCCAACGGTATCGTAGAATATATTGGTGAAATCCTGCGATGTATTATACCCGTAGCGGGCATAGTCCCCGTCTGCCGTCAGGTCGGTGCCTGCACTGTCAAAGCTGTGTTTGAAGTTCAGGTTGAACGAATAATCGTTCAGCTTTGTTTTTGAATCATTGATGGTCGTGAATTCCGATTGTTTGGTGCCTGTTTCATTATATACATCTGAGAAACTGGTGCCGCTGGGCTCATAACGTGTCCTCGTTCCCGTAAGTCCAAAGCCTATGGTCGTTTTAGACGATACGTTATAGTCCATGCCCGCAGCAGCATAATGATAGCGCATGGGTAGCAACAGGTTATTTTGCTGCACGTATTCCGTATCTATCTTACCGCCGGGGCTGTCATAGAACTTACGGTCAAGCACCAGCCCGTTAAAGCCTTTACGCGCCAAAAAACTATAATTGGCATACGCGCTTATTTTTTTGCTTTTGTAGTTAAGGCTCAGCCCTTCATTGGTCCTTGAATATACGCCCTGCCCAAAGCTGCCGGTAACCGACCCGTTCAGGCCCATATGCCTGTCTCTTCGGGTCTTGATATTGATGATGCCGGCAGCACCTGCAGCATCATATTTAGCACCCGGATTAGAGATGAGCTCTATTTTTTCAATATTGGTCGATGGCATGTTCTTCAGCAGGTTGGCAAGGTTGTCGCCGGCCACAGGCACTGGCTTCCCGTCTATCATAATGATCACCCCCTGCCTGCCTTTAAGGCTTATGTTATCGTTCTGGTCCACGATCACACCCGGCGATCGTGCCAGCACTTCCATAGCCGTAGAACCAGTGCTCACTATACTGTTCTCCACATTCACCACTATTTTTCCCGCCTTTACTTCAATGAATGGTTTCTGGCCGCGAACGGTCACTTCGTCCAGTGCTCCTGCTTTACGGTTCAGTTTTATTGCCTGCACTTGCAGGGGCGATGTCCCCACCAAAAGCGTGTCCGATGTATAGGGCTGGTAGCCTATCAGGGTGGCTTTCAGGATATAACGCCCGGCCTCCAGTTCTTCAATGCGGAACAGTCCGGCCTCATCGGTCAGCGCGGCCTTAGCCAAAATATTTCCGGGTTTAAGCAATACTATGTTCACCGCGTCAAGCGCCTTTCCGGCCTCATCGGTCACGCTTCCCGATATACTGCCTGCAGGGCTTTTAGCTATTATTCCATTGCTCAGCGAAAATAAAATGATCAGTATTACGAGTCCTTTCTTCATGGTACCAGCTTTGATACAACAAATGTATTCCCTGTCAATAAGCACACCTTCACCCCGTGTAGGGTGAATTATGGAATAACTGTGTACATACCAATAAGCATTTGTATTTTTAGGTACCTTAATGTGGCCATGACAGCAGGAAAACATACCGGTCATCCTTTATTCAAAAGCATATGCTATGCTTTGATCTTTTGTTTTTTTACCGCTACAGTCTCGGCACAGCGTTACCCTTTCTACAACCTCAGTGTCGAGAATGGTTTGATACAATCGCAGGTCAATACCATCAAACAGGATAAGTATGGCCACTTGTGGATAGGCACTATCGGCGGCCTTTCCCGCTTCGATGGCCGCAACTTTGTCAACTACACCCTCCGCGATGGCATGGCTGATAACAGCGTTAATGCGCTCGCAATCGATAAGCAGGGCTATATCTGGATTGGCACCTCGAAGGGCATATCCAGGTTCGATGGCAACAGCTTCAAACATGCTTCCTTCCAGGCGGCAGAGAACAATCCCATAGCCAATAATGTACAGGATATAGAGATCGCTGCCAATGGCTCTGTTTGGTGCAATGTAGGCGGCAATGGCAAAAACAGGATATACAACATCGCGAAAGGGAAAAACGAATTGCTGCAGGTACCCGGCTACGACACGAATATCACGTCTATATTGCCTGCAGGCAATAAGCTGTGGGTAGCAAAAGTAAAAGGGAACATATTGCGTTACGATGGTAAAAAATGGGACAGTATCCCGGTACCCCTTTCGCCGCTTATCAATAGCGAACCTGTACCCATAAAACTATACAACGACAGGCAGGGCACCATGTGGGTATTGACCAATGCCGGCCTGTACCGCGTAGAAAAAGATAAGCTGGTGCTGCATACTATTCACGGCCAGCCGCTCGACAGGTTGCCGGTGCTCCGCTGCATGACTGAGGACAGCAACGGTGCTTACTGGCTGGGCACCAATAGCGGTGTTATCAAATTCACAGCAAGCTCTTTGCAGTATTACAACAAGCACAATGGCCTTAGCGACAATATCTTCAGGGATATACTCACCGATGCAGAAGGCAATGTATGGATGGCTAGTGACGGCCAGGGGCTTTTTCGCTTTTCAGGATCCCCTTTTACCGTGCTCGATGAAAGTATGGGCCTGCCCAGCGCACAGGTAATGGGCATTACGGCCAGTCACAGTGGCAAGCTCTATCTCGGCACATACGATGCAGGCCTGTATTCTTTTGAGAATGGCACAGTAGGCAAAATACCCTTCCCGGGAAGGTTCAATGCCACGATCACGGCACTGCTATACAAGAACAATACTTTATGGATAGGCACACGTAATGGGCTGTGGAGTTATGATAATGATTTTCACACTTATACATTCCCGTCCGACCTGCTTTTTTCCGTATCCTCCTTATACAGCGATACCGGCGGCAGGTTGTGGGTCGGCTTTGTTAATGGCTTCGCGGTGCGCGAGCACGATAACTTTCATGTAGTGCCGCTTAAAGGGGCTGTAGTCGGCGATTTTATCAGCATTGGTACCGATAGCACCCTCGTGGCAACCAACAGCGGCACATATAACGGGATTAAGCTCTATCACAATGGCATATTGACCCCCTACAAGACCAATGGCGCTCCCGACAGCGCACAGGTGCAGTGCTTTACCCGGCGCGGCAATGAGCTATGGATGGGTACGAGTGATAACGGCATCATATGCTACAATATGCGCACAGGCAGCTATTATGTGCTAAACAAAAGTAATGGCATGCGCTCCGACTTTATTTACAATATCATTACCGATGATGATGGCAATATATGGGCAGGCACAGGCTATGGCATACATAAAATAAGCCCTGCCGAAAAAGGCAAACCCCTGATCACTTTCTATGGCAAAGAGGAAGGCATGAAGGGCATGGAAAGTAACCATAATGCCATATACAAAATGCATGACGGCAGTATTTGGTTCGGCACTACCAACGGGGCGGTCCATTACGACCCCCATGCCAGGACCACATTGGTAAAACCGCTGAGCATAGCCCTGCAATCGGTAAAGATATTTGGCGAGAACATAAGCGATACCACGTGGTACGACAGCACCAGTGCATGGTATAAAATACCTTATGGTTTGCACCTGCCTTATAAAAAGAACAACATCACCTTCACCTACCAGGCCATATCTCTTAGTGGCGATGAACAACTCCAGTACCGTTACCATATGGACGGCCTCGAAGCCCCATGGTCCGACTGGTCGGCAAGCAACGCGGTCACTTATTCCGCGCTGCCCCCCGGCGATTATACACTCCGGGTGCAGTGCAAAACCATGGGCGATAAGCAGGATATCAGCCAGCTCAATTACCCTTTTGAGATCATAACCCCCTTTCAAAAAACCAACTGGTTCAAGCTCCTTATCCTTGGTGGTTGTATTTTGCTGGGCGTATCGCTGCAATATGCCGCCAACAGGCGGAAACAAAACCGGGTAAAGCTGCTCGACAACCTGCGCCGCGAAGAGCAAAGCAAGGTGAGGCAACGCACGGCTGAAGATTTTCACGATGAGGTGGGCAATAAGCTCACCCGCATCAATGTGCTTACCAATGTATTGAAGAATAAGATACAGCTCAACCCGGATACCCAAAGGATAATCGACCAGATACAGGATAATACAGGTCAGCTCTATAGCGGCACGAGGGATATCCTCTGGTCACTGAAGCCGTCCAATGACAACCTTTACCAGGTACTGCACCGCATACGCGATTTTGGTGCCGAGCTCTTCCAGGATACCGATATCGATTTCAGTTTTACAGGTAGCGACGAACGCTGGAAGGACTTTACCCTGCCTATGGACTTCAGCCGCAACCTCATCATGATATTCAAGGAGGCCCTGAATAACAGCCTTAAGTATGCCCATGCCAGCAAGGTAAAACTGGATGTGACCTTAAAGCATTATAATGTTATGCACCTTATACTTACCGATAATGGCCGGGGTTTTGATATGGACCATGTACAGAAAGGACACGGTGTGGATAACATGAATGTGCGCGCCCGGCGGATCAATGCAAAGCTTTACATAGATGCTGCACCCGGCAAAGGCACCACCATAAGCCTCGGCTTTAAAATACCTGAGCAGGACACATATAATACCCGGAAGGCCGATATTTAACAAAAAATAACTTCTTTGGGGTGATTCGATTTTGCCCCATATAGCTGAACTTTACAAAAATGCATGAACTATGAGCAGGGACCTTGATATTCGTGTGGCCATTATCGAAGACGATGAGACCATAAGGGAAGGCTATGCTTACCTGATAGGCAACACCGAAGGCTATAAAGTGGTAGGCACTTACCCCTCTTTTGAAGATGCAGCAAAAAAGCTCGTGCATGACGACCCGGATGTGCTGCTGCTTGATGTGGAACTCCCCGGTATATCAGGCATAGATGCCATGCCCAGGATCAAGAAGCTGGTACCGGAAACACATATCCTCATCCTCACTGTTTATGAGCAGGAGCTGCTTATCTTCCGCGCACTGGGCAATGGTGCTGCAGGATACCTCACCAAGAATACACCGCCGGAAAAGATCATCAGCGCCATACACGAGGTGATGGAAGGTGGCGGCCCAATGAGCGCACACATAGCACGCATGGTCATTCATTCATTCCAGCGCAACGAACAATCGCCGCTCACCCGCCGCGAGACCGAGATACTGGAACAGATAGCCACCGGCAAAAGCCGCAAGCGCATTGCACAGGAGCTATACATCGACCTCGAAACGGTAAAGTCGCATATCAAGAACATTTACCACAAGCTCAATGTACATTCCAAAGCCGATGCGATAAAGACGGCCAAAGACAATAAATTTATTTAGCAAGGAATTTGAGCACATCTGTATAGAAACGCTCCGGTATCTGCAGGTGCGGTATGTGGCCCACATCATCATACTCGATCAGTTTACAATCGGGTATTTCATGCGCTGCGTCTTTTGCCAGGTCTTTAACATGCCCCAGTTCTTCCGTAAGCTGCTTAGAGGCACCGCGCGCTATCTTAGTGTGGTCTTCCTTCCCTGCCATCAGCAATACAGGCACACTGATATTCCCAAACTCGTGGATGACCGGCTGTGTAAATATCATATCATAGGTGAGCGCGCTCACCATAGCATAGGTAGCTGCATCCTTACTCTTTAGCGGGCCATATTGCACATCGGCCCACTGGCGGTACTGCTCTTTCCATTCAGGGTAATAGCCTTTCTGATAATTCACGATCTTATCGTAAGTGGCATTGCGCTCCTCCCGGTACCATTCATCCACCTTACGGTAAGGAACTCCTTTGGCGCGCCAGTCTTCCAGCCCTATCGGGTCTTCCAGCACCAGTTTGCTCACCCTTTCCGGGTAGCTAAGTGCGAACCTTGCGGCAAGCATACCACCTGTGGAATGACCTATGACACTCACCCTGTTTATGCCCAGGCTATCCAGCAACTGCCGGTCGAGCAAGGCCAGCAGCGAAAAGCTATACTGTATTACGGGTTTAGATGACTTACCGAAGCCCAGCGCATCCGGCGCTATTACCCTGTAGCCTTTTGATACCAGCGTGCCGATGACCCCTTTCCAATATGCCGCAGGAAAATTCTTACCGTGCAGCAGCAGTACGATTTTACCATTGCTGTACACCGGCCGCACATCCATGTAAGCGATCGAGATACGCTTGTGCTGCACCTCCGTATTCATATAATGTACCGGGTATGGATAAGTGTAGCCTTCAAGCCTTAAGCCCAGTGCTTTAGGTTGTGCATTTAATGAAGTACCTGTAAACGCAAGCAGGATAAAGACCAATATATATTTCATGCGCACATGTACAAAAAAATCAAGCCGCCATAAATAAGAATGATATGCTCCCTTCATTTCCTTTATTATTTTGTGAGTGTAAAATTACTACTTGAATACACACGATACAGATACCCGCCTCGAAAGAGGGCTTTCTCTACCGCAGGCCACAGCCATCAATATGATCGATATGGTGGGTATTGGCCCTTTCGTCACCATACCCTTCATAGTAGGGCTTATGCAGGGGCCTGCCAGCATATTTGCCTGGCTCATTGGCGCTTTGCTGGCCTATATGGATGGTATGGTGTGGGCCGAGATGGGCGCCAAATGGCCCGATGCAGGTGGCAGTTACCTATTCCTGCAAAAACTGTTTGGCAAAAAGGGCAGGCTAATGGCCTTTCTCTTTACCTGGCAAACCAGCATACAGGCCCCATTAGTAATAGCCAGCGGGGCCATAGGCTTTGCCCAATACCTTACTTACCTGCTGCCCCTCAGCGATATACAAAAGAAGATGGTGAGCGGCGGGCTCGTCGTCCTGCTGGTGGCGCTGCTATACCGCAATATTAAGAGCATAGGCCGCATATCCGTGGTATTCGGCATTATTACGGGTGGCACTATATTGTGGCTTATACTATCGGGTATACCACAGTTCAATGCAGCACAGGCATTCAACTTCCATACCGGCAGCTGGGATACCAGTTCCCTGCTCTATTTTGCCCTGGGCCAGGCCTCGCTCAAAGCGGTGTATTCTTACCTGGGCTATTACAATGTTTGCCACCTGGGTGCAGAGATCAAGGCCCCGGAACGCAATATACCCCGCAGCATCTTCATATCCATCAGCATCATCGCATTACTATACCTTGGCATGCAGTCGGTAATACTGGGTGTATTGCCCTGGCAAACAGTTGCCGGTTCAGACTTCATAGCCAGCACTTATTTTGAACATATCTACGGGCATTTTGCCGGCCAGGTAGCCACAGTGCTGATCCTCTGCATTGCCATAGCATCGCTCTTTTCGGTCATACTCGGCTATTCGCGTGTGCCCTATGCAGCCGCTAAGGATGGTAACTTCTTCCCTGTCTTTGCGCGTGTACATCCCAGGCACAGGTTCCCGCATGTATCGCTGCTGGCATTGGGGGCTGTGGCCTTCGTCTTCAGCCTGCTCTTTAAGCTTAAAGATGTCATTACTGCCATAGTGGTGATGCGTATCCTTATCCAGTTCGTATCGCAGGCGGTGGGTGTTATGGCCTGGCACTATAACCGCAAGGATGATGAGCGGCCTTTCCGTATGCCTTTATTTCCCATACCTGCTATCATATCGGTAGGTATATGGCTGTATATATTGTTCACCAGTCAACTTAGTTTCATACTTGGTGCATTTGGTATTATTGTTTCAGGCATAGTTTTATTCTATGTAAAAGAAGGGCTTTATCCCCAGCGCCAAAGACCTTAAGCTGCTTATTTCCATATCTTGTTTTTTTGTAGTAAAATTGCATGAGGGAAGTAATGTGTTTAATGTACGGTGCGACTTTGATATGCCCGTACAAGCAGCATATGAGCACCCAGGTTTAACCGGGCTTAGATCATAATTTTGGAAATGCTAATAACTTTGTTTCATTCATGCGCACGGTCTTATTAATCATTGCTGCCGGCTTATCCATAGCTCTCTACAGGATGCTTAGCCGCGGCGGCAAGACCTTCACCTACGGGCGTACGCAAACCATTTCCTTCCTCACCGATGGCTCTGAGCATGTGGTACAGGGCACAGAAAACGGCTCGATCATCATTACCAGCAAGACCGTATTGATAGACGGCCTCGCCTATATACACAAGCCATCACCCAATGAACAGCTACAAGCCTTGCTGGACTATGACGAGAACGGCCTGCGCAGCGTAAGGATCATACTACCTAATGGTGAGAAGCAATACTTCGTGGACCGTAACGGCAAATAAGCCTTCCGCCATTTTACATCTTAGCTTATTATCAAAGACCTCATCGATACTGAAGCCATATCGAACTGGTCATTGAAAAACTTTACAGTTTCTCCTTTTTGCTGCAGGCCAAGCGTGTAAAAGAGGGGCAGCAGGTGGTCATAAGTAGGGTGCGCCATTGTGGCCGTACTGCCCAGCCTTTTTTGATAATCAAGTATAGCTGTATGGTCACCCTCCGCTATCCATTTTGCCATTGTGGCATCAAACTCCTGTGCCCAATCATACACTTTATTGCTGCCATCCCATTGCACCTTGCCCAGGTTGTGCACCAGGTTGCCGCTGCCTATTATGAGCACCCCTTTATTGCGCAGCTTTGCCAGTTGCCTGCCTATCTCGTAATGATAGGATGGCGGCTGGTAGTAATCGAGGCTAAGCTGGAAGACAGGGATATCGGCTGCCGGGTACATAGGCAGGAGCACGCTCCATGTGCCATGGTCGAGGCCCCAGGTATCATCGCCCTGCACATGCGATGCTGTGATGAGCTCCTGTGCAAGCGCTGCCATATCAGGGCTGCCCGGTGCGGGATATTGCTGGTCGAAGAGCTCTTTAGGAAAACCGCCAAAGTCGTGTATCGTTTCCGGATGGGGAGTCGTGGCCACTTTGGTGCCCCGGGTTATCCAGTGTGCCGATACAGAAAGTATAGCCTGCGGGCGCGGCAATTCTTTTCCTAATGCCTGCCAGCTTTTGTGCCATGCATTGCCGGCAATAGCGTTCATCGGGTTGCCATGGCCGATGAACAATACCGGCATTGTTGCTGTATTATTTAAGTTATTCCCAAGCGCTTTGAGCGCAGATAATGCTGACATATTTACCAATTGTGACAGTGCCAGCAAGCCGGCATTTTTTACAAATCTACGACGCTGCATAACACTGGTTTTCTTTTGCAAATTTGTATGATCCATAGAGGCTGGCCAAATAGAAAACCTGATAGGACAATAAGGCAAAGCTATAATACATGTATGTACACTTATTCGAACAGGTCAAAAAGAACTGCGGTTTGTGGCCGCAGTTCTGCATGTATTTATTGTAAGACAAATTTCTTAGTAAGCATTCCTTCAGCAGTGCTGATGCTCATAAAGTATATGCCGGGGGACGCGTTGGCCATGTTGACATAAGCGAGCTGTGTTTTGCGGCCAGTGATGCACTGGACCATGCGCCCGGTAAGATCGGAGACGACAATAGTATTTATCTGCGGCCCTGAACTTTTCACATATACAATATCTGTAGCAGGGTTGGGATACAGATCTATGTCATTGTCCGAAAGCGCTGTTTGCTGCACACCGGCAGGCCATATGGGCAAACCGAGGCAACGTACCAGGCGGGGGTTCAGGTAGTTCATAATGGTATCGATATAATTGAGCGCTTTTGTTTTGCTCATGTTAGGATTGGTCTGCAAGGCGTTCCAATATATAGTATCGCAATGGCCAACTGTATAACCCAGGGCAGTACCGGCCTGCACTGTGGCTGCCGAATCGAACCATTCCCAGGGGCTGCCTTCAGGTGTAACAGTAATGAAGGGGAACAAGCCATCTGCACCACCATTAACCATATCTGCGCGGGCAGAATAGGGATCGGTATATGCAGGCGGAGGATTAAAGCAACTGTTATTGCCCAACTGATCGGCACGGGGAATCACCCAGCCGGAACCGCTAACATCAACTACAGGCAAATTCAATACCGGAACGAATACCGTACCATTGCCATAAGGAGCAAAAGGATCGGAAGGGCAATGGAAAGATACCATTGGGGCTACACCGGCAGTAAGCCATGAACTGTCGCCAAGGGCTCCGCCGAGGTTGAAAGCAAAGCGCACATTACTTGTATGCCCATTCGAATTACTGTCAATATTCAATGTGGGAATACTGCCGTGACCATCAAGATCGCCCATATGTGATGCATTGATATAACATTCGCCGGTATAAAAATCATATGTAGGCTGGTCGGTGCCGCTGATAAACTTACCGGGTATCTGTAATTGCATTGTGTCATGAAGTGCTACATAATTAAGCGCGACATAGCCCCCTGTACCCTGGCCACCAAGTATTATTGCATTAGAGTCAATTTTGTAGGTATTAGCACCTGCAGCATCGGCTTTAAAATAACGTACTGCTGCTTTAGCATCCTGAACAGAGCGATATACAGCCTGTAATAAACTACCACCGCGTATATCCTGGTTACCACCATAAGGGTTCCAGCCATAACGATAATCAATGTTAGCTACTACATAGCCCCTGCGTGCAAACTGCCTGCACAGCTCAGCAGTAGCGCTATCATTACGGCTACCGGTAGGCGATTCATTTATCAGTGCGGGTATATAACTACCTGTATGCATGAAAACAATAAGTGGCCTGGCTGTCATGGGATCAGGCATACCTGAAGGTTCGTAAACATCCATTTTCAGATCTGTGGGTGTAGGTGTACCTGTAAATATGGATATATTTCTTCCATATTTAATATCTGCCGATACACTTGAAGATGGAAATATCTCGCTAAGAAAACGCTGGGCGCTCGCAAAGGAGCTAATGGCCATCACCATCATCAAAAAGTAGATTTTTTTCAGCATAAGATGTGATTTAATTTCACTAAAGATAATAAAAAAAGCAATTTCAAAACATGGTTCCGGGTGTTTTCACCTACTTATTTAACTCAAAAAGCAAAGAAATATAAGCGACCCTGCCCACTTTCGGGCCACCATACACCTCATAGTGCATATTATTCAATACGTTGCTTGCCCCTACTTTTAGCGTAGAATACAAACGGGGGAAGCGGCGGTTGACCTGTACATCAACCAAATCGTAGCTATCTATATGGCCAGTAAACTGAGGCGAGCCTTCAAAATCAAAGCCCTGCACCCACTTATAGTTAATATTAAAGCCCCAGTTCTTTATATCCCTGCCATTAAAACCGATATTGAATTTATTTTCAGGAGTGTTATAAGCCGGTATGAGCGGATCAGTAGAGCCATGCCTATCCAGCTTATTAAATGAGTAGTTACCTGTAGCAGCAAAATATTTACCTATATAATAATTTATTGCAATGGCGAAGCCTAAGGTGGTAACCTGGTCGACTGAATTAGAGGCGACCCTGTATGCATTATTGTAAACTATTTTTGGTGCACCCTGGTAACGAAGGGTATCGACCGACACGCCTATCTTATAACCAATGAAGTCTTTATACCAGCTGTAATAAGCTCCGGCGTCAATATATACCCGCTCCAATAAAGTGCCCCTGTAACCGATCTCCAGTGTTTTTACTTTTTCAGGTACAACCGGTTTGATATCAAAATAATCCAGCGAGTCAAAAACCTGGCTGGCATTATACGCAGCCTGCAATGATGGCACGGTGACGAGGCCTTTATACCCATCTTTGTTACCAATCAAGATAGCCCGCCCTGTCTGGTAATACAGGTATTGATCGGCAAGCGTAGGATTGCGCACTGCAGAAGAGAAGGAAAGGCGTATATAGTTGTCTTTTACAGGCTGATAAACTAAAGAAGCCGCCGGGGAAAAGATGTAAGGAAAATTCTGGTTCTTATCCATTCTCAGGGTCACATCTGCCTTGAGTTTCTCTTTAAAAAATTTCTTTTCAGCGCCTGTATACAAGCCGTATTCATAGTTACGTATCCGGGCACCATTGGTATCGGCAAATATCGTCCCCGCCGAATTGGGCATATACATGCGAAAATTGCCGCCGACGGTTATATCGCAAAAGGCCGGTGTGAACTTATACTCAGCCTGTACGTGATACAAAGCGGAATGGTCATAAAACATCGAACCTTTTTGCCCGTAAGTTTTCCGGGATGTTATACCGGCAAATGCGGTGTCAAAAGCGTAAGTACCCGGGGCAAAGTAAGCGAGATCGCTTTTGGTTAGTGTATCGCCGGGGCCATTGGCATAGGCCTGGGCCGCATTATGCCAAGCCAAAAGCGAATCGTAATAATTATTGTAAAGGAATGGATTTATCTGTGTGAGCCATTCTTTATATGCCTGTGGATTGCCGGAGGGCGGTTGGGGGAAATTGGGTAAAGTCCGCACATAGCTAAGGCTATAATGATTGGTCCAGTAATTATCGTAATCCTGTATCCAGTTACCATTAGGTTTAGCTTCATTTTGTAATTGCAGGGCCGTAAAGTAAGCATCATATGATTTGCCTGCATTTTCATTGGTAGCATAAGCCCTTATGAACCATTTGTTCTCATGCCTGATCTCCAGCCTGTTCTGCAAAAGGAAGATATCCTTTAGCATATAACGATTATCGCCCTGGTATATGGTAGTGCCTGAACCGAGATTGGATGCGAGAATAGCCTCTGTTTTGGGATTGATCTTATAATGAAAAGCTAAACCCGCCTTAATGTTATGCGTATTGTAATCAACAAGATCTTTTTCTTCATAACCCTTCCGATAATAAACACCCAAACCAGGATAGATGCTCGGCGAACTAGTAAAATCAGTCCCGTTTATGTATTCATCTCCATAGGTATTTACTGCATCGTATCCGCCCGGATTTTGGGTATCGCTCAACGACTGTGGCGTGGCCGATTTGTTATCAGCTGTCCAATCAAGTGCACGGAGATAATAAAGGTTGAGCTTATAACCGAACTTCTCCACCCCTTTTTTGTTCTTAAAGACCTGGGCCCAACGGAGCGCACCTTCAAACATATTACGCTCGCCTGTTTTTAAGCTCAGTTCCAAACCGGGTTTATCGAATGGGCTGCGTGTGGTCATACTAATGACGCCGTTAAAGGCATTAGGGCCGTAAAATGCGGAGCTGGCACCTACGATCAATTCCACCTTCTGCACATCGAGCTCAGAAGCACCGAGGAAATTGCCCAAAGAAAAATTGAGGCCGGGGGACTGGTTATCAACGCCATCGATCAACTGGAGGGAACGAACGGGAGAAGTGCTGCTGAAGCCGCGGGTATTCAAGACCTTAAAACCAAAACTGGCCGAGGCAAGATCTACCCCTTTCAGCTCACCAAGACCTTCATAAAAATTGACAGCGGGTGTTTCTTTAATGCCTATCCGGCTCATGGACTCGACCGTGAGCGGGGATTCTTTCTCCTTCTCGGTAATGCGACTACCGGTCACATGCACATCGCCCAATAATACTTCATTGCTTTTGAGCCTTACCGTGATCTTTTTGGCACTTTTAACCTGTATCTCCTGCGTAGTATAGCTAAGAAAAGAAACCACAACGGTTAGCGGGTATGCCTTGTCGGTCTTTATGCTGAACCTGCCATCAACATCGGTCATAGCACCAATTTGCGTACCCTTTATCACTACATTGACACCGGGAAGTGGGTCATTACTTTGCTGATCCCTGACCATACCATTGATCTCCTGCTGCGCAAGGGCAGACAGCGATAGCAGTACCGATAACAGGAAAGTGAAAAAGAACGAGAAAAAATAGCGTATCCTCATAATACGAGCAGTTATACAAACTTAATTAAAAGAAGGCGGATTTTTTATTGTGCTCCAGTTGTAATCAACAGTTAATACACATTTGGAGGAACATCAGCCCTTTTGTCTTTTATCACCGGGTACTTTGAGGGTAAATATTGCTTCGCCAATTGAGTATAACTGCGTTTTTTCACCGGGATCGATACCATTTTCGCGGAGGTGTCTTTTGACAAAGTATTGCGGATCGGCACGCTCCTCGTCGGTGGGTGGCGTGTAAGCAGTGGCAGCAGGCAGTGGCGGCGTGCCGGGTGTATGGCCAAGAGGGGGTAAGTCATCATTTAAAGGAACAGTCCCCTCACCAGGAACAATAGCCGTTGGAGGAGCAATATCGACCGGTTTTCCGCGATCATCATGACCGGTAGCATCAGCAGGGGCTTGCTTCACAGGGGCTATACGAGGTGTTATGCAATCCTCGCAAGGATAGGTGGATGCCCGATGCTGCGGTAAATTATTTTCGGGCATTCCGGGCATTGATGGAGCAGGTGTTGCCGCTTCATTTTGTTGACTATCATTGCTTTGAGCGGATAACTGAAGCTGAAGGGGGATGCCCGAATCGTGCCCGATTTCGTTAATGCCCGGTGCGGTATTCGTGGCAGCAGGCAGTGGCAGCGGGCAGTTGGGATCGGCGGGTGCGGTATTCGTGACAGCGGGCAGTGGCAGCGGACAGTTGGGGTCGGCGGGTGTGGTATCCGTAGCAGCAGGCAGTGGTAACGGACAGTTGGAATCGACGGGCCATACCTGGCGTGTGTCTGTGTGATCGTGAGATTGTTTTGTGTCTCGTGCCGCTGAAGGCGGGAACGCGAGCGCGGAACCACCTCCCCCGGCCTGCGCTTCGGAAGGCTCTACGGGTACTCCTCCTTGAAAATAAGGAGGAGCGCTTTCCGCACCGTATTCTATGTCGTAGGGATGGAAACCTTTGGTACGGCCAGCCATGAGGTAGGCGGATCCATAACCAGTGAGCTCTTTTGCGAGCTCATCATTTTGCATTTGTATCCAGCTAATAAAGTTCATCATGAACTCAATGTTCTGGCCCTGGGTGGTCTCTTTTTTTACTTTGCCTATGCTGTTGATGAGCCTGCTGATGGTGAGTGACTCATCTTTAGAGGGGTGACGGTCGCCGCGATCGCGCCGGGCGATGTTGTAGTTGATGTCATCGAGCTGCTCATAAATGTTCTCGACCAATACAGATGGCATACGGCGGGTGGCAGATTTGAGCTCGCGCCAGCGGCCCTGCTTCATCCAGCGGTAAAGGGTCTTGGGATCGATGCCGAGCTGTGCGGCAATGTCTTTTTGCGAGGTCTCCGTATTGAGGAAGAGGTGCTCGGCTTGCTGTTTAGGGTCCATAGTGATAAAGTGTTTGCCTCACCCCCCGCCCTCTCCAAAGGAGAGGGAGCTAAAAGGGTTTGGTTGGTTAATAATGTTGTTTTAAGCGGAATGCATTAAACAGGCTTTTATCCGGCGCGCATTAACCACCCCAGTACCGCTTTCAGCGGTACATCCCCTCCTAAAAACAGGAGAGTTATTAGGACTATTTCCGCTATTTAGATTTGTATTGCTTTTTGGGGTGGCGGGCGGGTTCTGTTCGTTCTTTGGCGTTGGTAAATATGATAGCTTAATATGGATATCCTCCTTCTCAACAATGATCTTGTCTGTAATGAGTTCTACTATATGCCTCTTATCTTCAAAGGATAGGGAATCCCAGCGTGAATAGAGATCCTGGGCATCATGGAGGACAACATCGGAGGATTGGTATTGGACCCGGATGACGTCAACAGCTGCTTGCAGTTCAGGTAGCTGGTCGTTCAACTGGCGGTAGCGTTCTTCTAAGGGCTGGTATTGCTCTAGGAACATGTCCTTGCTGATCTCATCCCGTGAACGCATCTTTACCAATCCGTCGATTTCTCTTTTGAGATTTGCCCGTTCATCTAAAACGATTTTCAGCAAATTTTCTTTTTCATTCAATTCGATGTCGAGTTTTTGCAAATATTCTGTTTCGTCGATGTCGGTTAGCAAAAACGTTTTTAATTGTTCGCGGTAAATTTCGTTGAGATCGTTTTCCGGGATGCGGTTGTTACATTTCTTACAGGCGAAAGCTGGCTCTTTGGTCTGATGGAACACGTACATCTTCTTGCCGCAACTGCACTCCACGAAACCTGCCAAAAGATGCTTGGGCTTGGGGCCGGTCTTTTTGTGCTTTTTCTCCGATTCATCCAATAGCCGGTTGCATTCGTTCCACAGTTCTTCGCTCACCAAGGCCGGGCATGGCGTGATGACCCATTCTGATGCGGGCTTGAACTTCATGGTCACTCCAGACTTTTTGAGATAATTGGCCCTGCGCTGGCCTTTAGCGGCCGGGTCACGCAGGAGGTAGTAGATGGCCATGTCGGTAAACTTCTTGCCGTTACGGGAACGGTAGCCCTGCTCATTGAGCAGGTTGGCGACGGTCTTCTTGCGCTTGTGCTTGAAAAAGAGTTCATAGACCAGTTTGCGTACAGGCGCGTATTGCTCGTCTATGACAAATTCCTTGTTCTCCCATTTGTAGCCCAGGGAGGGGACACCGCCCAAGCTTTTGCCGAGTTTTGCCCGAATGGGGATAGAGGCGGCAACGCGGTCTGCGATCTCCTCCCGCTCCCATTGGGCCATTGCGGCGATCATGGTGTAAAAGAGCCGGCCGGCCGGTGTACTGGTGTCTATGGCTTCTTGTAGGGAAATGAGGTCAGCCCCTTCTTCTCTAAATATTTCAGAAAATTCAAGGAGTTCTTTTGTATTGCGGGCAACCCGTGCCAGCTTGGAGAAGATGAGGCCGCTTATCTTACCATCCCGTATGTCTTTGAGCATACGTTTGGTCTCGGCATAGTTCATGACGGACTTTCCAGAGAGGGCTTCAAGGTGATAGACGGTTACAATGTCCCAGCCTTTGGACTCGGCATAGAGTCGTGCGCGTTTCTCATGGTGTTCGGGTGATTCTCCCCTGGCCTGGTCCTCCGTAGATACTCGTATCCAGATGCCGATGGATTTCTTGTGTTCCATGCATATGTAGTTTTACTATGAAAGAATGATCGAGAATGCTATCGTTCAGTGCGGGAAGCCATGCTTCACATATCGTACGGAGTGGAAAAAGAATAAACGTAAACGCTAGATACGATAGCCTTGTAAAGGTACGAAATATGCCGTTTTGTATCGTCATAGTGAACAGGTTTATTTTTCATTTTTCTTCTTGCTCGTCCTGCTTACGGTCCTGCTGATCTCCTTACGTTTATGTTCCATACCGCCGCTTTCTGCGTTGTACTCCACTTTCACGCGATAGCCTTTAATGCGGGTCTCGGTAGTGGCTTCTTTGGCTAGTTCTGTATCGAGGTATTGGAAGAAGTCATCCGGGGTGTACGTGAGTATTTTACTTCGGGCAGGTTCATCAAAGCTTGCTGCTATCTTGCGGGAGAGGTTTTCCAATGTTTTCTTTTCCTCTGCTATCTCTACAACAAGGTCATAACCAGCCGCCAGGCATTTTTGTATGTTGTGCAGTTCCCATTCTGTTTCTGTGGTGACGCATACTTCGCAGGCGATCTTCTTTCCGTTGCGTTCCAAATGCACATCTACTCTGCCATCCCCGCCGGGTGTGGGATGCTCCACAATGGATTTATAGCCGCGCAATTCTGCCATTCGCTTGATGAGGTTCTGTAAATAGCGGTGCCGGGTCTCTTCCTTTTGTTTGATGAAGCGTTCCACTGTTTCCGTTTCTTCTTCCGGGGTAAGGATCGGGATATCTGGCAATGGTTGTGGTTTGGTGATGGCAGGTGTCGGTATGGATACTTCTTCCAGTACAATGTCGGTAGTACCTGAAATGCCTGCTAATTCCAGTAATGACTGTTCTACTTCTTCTTTGGGTGTGCCGTACTGCTGTCGTGATTTTTCGATGACTGCCTGTGTTCTTGCTTTTGCTTGTGCAGCTTCTATGGGTTGCAGGGGAATAGTAGTAAGGCTGAAATCATAGTCCGGCCGCTCAATGCGCCCGACAGCCTCCCCGGTATGCAGGTTCTCCAGGTCTTCCCGTGTGAAGAAGGAAAAGCCGCTCTCGAAGCGCTTTGCATCTGTGTCTCCCAAACGGAAACATATCCTTGTTCCCGCATTAGCGGCCACGGCGCTAGCCAGTTCGGTATCATACTTGGCAAGCTGTTGCATGTCCTGGTGAGCCAGTATCAGTCCCAAATGGTACTTCCTGGCCCCGGATAGAATGGCGCTCATGGAGGGCGTGATGAAATTTTGGAACTCGTCTATGTAGAGGAAGTAATCCCGGCGCTCCTCCTTGCCCTTGGCCTGTCTTGCCATTGCAGCCTGGTAGAACTTGGTGATGAAGAACGTCCCTAATAGGTAACTGTTCTCTGTGCCAATAAGCCCCTGCGACAGCTTGACCAGCACGATCTTCTTACTATCCAGTATGTGCTCGAAATCCAACCCTTTCTTTTGGGCGACCATGTTACGGATGAGCTTAGGCCGTAGGAAGGTGTCTAAACGGGTCAGGATCGGCCCTATAGAGCCGGATTTAAGCAGGGGATATTCCTTCTGCCAGTAGTAGACTATGCTTGGGTCAGATACGCCTTTGAGGTAGCTGTCCCGGAAGCCCTTCTCTACCAGGAAGCGCCGGAGGTCTACCAGTGTTCCGCCCTGCCTGCTCTCTAAGAAGGCCAGTATGGCATTGGCAAAGACGCTGTTCATCTGGTCGCCCCAGCTCGTGCTCAGGCGTTTAAAGACCGCTACGAGATCGGAGGATAGGATGTCCTTCTCTATCTCCGAATGAGCATTGAGTATGTTGAAGCCCACCGGGTAGGCCCCGTCTGCGGGGTCTATAAGGAGGACATCGTCAATGCGGGATTCCGGTATATAGGGCAATATGCTCTCGATCAGGTCACCATGCGGGTCAAGCACGCAAAGCCCTTCGCCATTTTGTATGTCCTGGCAAATGATACTCTGCAAAAAGGTGGACTTGCCAGTGCCGGTTGCTCCTATGATGTGGGTGTGTTTCAATCGCTGGGCATTGGAGACGGTAACCGGCTTTTCCCGGCCGGCATGGGTGTTCAGGCCAAGTACCAGCTTATGGCCTTCCGTAATGGCCGGGGCTGCTTTGGTCTTCCGTGCATCTCGTTCCAGTTTGGCAGTGGTAATGCACTCGGAAGGGAAGTGTACGATGGTTGCAAGCTCCCGGCTATTTAAGAGCATGCCCAGCCGTTGCGATTCCCGGAGCAACAGGTTGTCTACGTTCTCTTGGAAATCTTCACCGGGAGGGTTTAGGGGGATGAGGGAGTTGTAGGAATTTGTATATACGCGAACGAACGCACTTTCTACCGATTTTGAAAGTCGGTACACACTTTGTTCCGAGGTACTGCTGACAAATGTCCGCAGCACGACCGCGTGAAGCGGTGCGGATATCTTCTCTTTGGCGAGCTGTACCATCTCCGGCGCATCTGCAAAGAATGAAGATTTGCCATCCGTGCCTATGACAGAGCGCATGATGCTCTCCGCCCAGGGATTGACGGTGCCTTTAAAGAGTACCTGTATCACGGCATATTCCTGTTCCTGTAAGTTTTCCAATGTTGCAAAGAGACCGATGAAAGGGTCTATATCCAAACGATCGGTCATGACGAGCGGGCGCATGAACTCATCCCGCAGGCCATAGTCCTGCGTATAGCCCAAGACGCCTTGGTTTACGATCTCCACTATGCGGTCCGGCTGCTCCGTGATGGTGCAACTAGGAAAATAGGCCTTGACCTGATTGTACACATAGGCCGCGTCCGGTGTCCTGCAGACCAGTTGCAGGGAGATACGGGTAGCACTGCCGATGATCTCGAAGCTTAAGAGGTAGTGGGTGTTGGATAGCATCAGGAGCAACTGTTCCGTTTCCTGTGCCCCGACCCTGTAGCCTTTGGGTATGGTGAGGGTAAAGACCTTAAATGGGTAGGTGCGGTCAAAGAGATATGGGGGAAGCGGTTCGTTATCTTCTTCTATAACCTGCGGTTTCTTTTTAGGCAAGAATGCGTTTACGATGTGGCCGAGGATAGTTGGCCGTTTGCCATCGTCCGGGACGGGCACGGGCGGCACCCAATGACCGAAGAAGGGGACAAAGGGCGGCTCGAGGTCTACGGACAGGGGATAGGCTTCCCAGCCGCGGCAGCGGATCTCCCATTCATAGAATTGGGTAGTAAGCCGTTCTGAAAGGGAGTGCTGCATCTATGCCGGGTGGATAGAGGAATGGGATGCCGTGCCTATTTCTGGTGCAATGTCCATGCGGCCGGCAATGGCGGCCGTCATGCGCTGTATGGCATGGTCAATGCAATATTTCACGGTAGCCTGAAACATCGCGTCCGTGTCCAGTCTATAAAAGCTTTTGTGGAAATACGCGGCTGCGATCCATTTACCAATTTTCGGTATGCGCATGAAAAAGTCTTGTAAGAAATTAAGCGGCTGCCCATGCCGGACGGAAATAAAGAAATCGGTCCCGAATGGCGATGCGCAGACCAGGACCATTTGATCTCCCCAAAGTATCTGGAGGTATTGCCGTGATGAGAGTACATATTGCTCAGAATGATGTACCCGGCTTATTTCAAGGTTCTTGATCTTCTTTTCCTTCAGCATCTCCTCCACTAAAGTATAGAAATCAGAAACGGAATAGTGCTGATCGGCGAAGGGCTGATACCAGGTATTGGTGATGTTATCAAAGCTGCGGATCGGGCTGGTGAAGTACGAAAATATGACCCATATGAGGCAAAAGATACCGATATATTTGAAGATGACCCATGCGTTGTCAAGCAGGAATTGCAGAAATCCATACATAGTAGATATATTTTGGGTGAAAGAATAGTGTAAAATTTAGGATTCTGCTACTCCTTGTCAAGCGTGAAAACACGGTATCACTAGGTAAAAAATTAAGCTTGGCTAAATACCGTGTTTTTCCCGTACCACATGTCCTGATTACTTTTTATGTTTACACGCATATAAATATACATAATTAGTTATGCCGAAATCGTATTCGCAATCCATTAGATTTAATATTATTGACCGAGAGCTTAGACGTTGGCCTTCCGTGAATACAGTAAGATTGGTAAAAGTAATTTCCGAATATCTTGGAAAGGAGGTCAAACCACGTACAATACAAAAAGATATTGAAGCAATGCGTTATGATCCAAAAGTTGGATATCATGCGCCGATTGAATATGATAGTAAAAAACGAGCCTATAGATATACAGATAACAACTACTCTATTACTAAATTCAATTTACGAGAAAGTGAACTAAGAGCATTAAAGTTTTATGCAGCGCGTTTGGCTCTTTATAGCGGTTACAGCATTTTTGATGACTTCTCTTCTGCGATTCAAAAAGTAATTGCAGGGCTCGACATCAAGCAAAAGCTGGCCGGAGGTAATAAGGTAGAACAGATTATTCAGACTGATACTGTGCCAATCGTAAGAGGGAATGAATACATTTCAAGTTTGGTTGAGGCCATAGTTGAAAAACAGATTGTTTCGTTCGACTACCAGAAATTCAACGATAATGAAACGAGTTCAAGAATTGTTGCGCCATATTTTTTAAAGGAATTTAAAAACAGATGGTATTTAATATGCAAGACCCAACTGCACAATAACATTGCAATATTCGGGTTGGATAGGATGAGTAATGTAAAGGTACTAGATGAAAAATATAGCAATATTGAAGCATTTGATCCTGAAAATTATTTTAAATTCTCATTTGGTATTACCACGCCAGATGATCCCGTAGAAAAGATTATTATTTGGTTTTCAAAACAGGAAGCACCCTATATTCGGTCATTACCTATCCATGCGACTCAAACCACTGTAAAAGATAACCGGAACGGATTGACTATATCTATTAAAATTATTCCTTCCTACGAGTTTTACGAATTTATTTTAGGCAAAACACCTGACGTGAAAATTATCTCACCAAAGCACATCGCAGATAAGGTTTGCCAAGCCTTAAAAGCTGGCTGCTTACATTATTGAATATTAAATTTGAAATTTTTTTACATGGCGAATTATCAGTTCGCCATGGCTGTATTTCTTTGTATTGTTCGTCTAAAGTAAGATGTTGAATCATTCAAACACATTTATATGGGATACGATAACGAAAAGTTAAATAAGATATTTGATAAGACAGACGGCTGCTGTCACATATGCCATAAAAAACTGGCCTTTTCTAACTACGGATCATATGGGTCTCGCGGAGCTTGGCATGTTGATCACAGCAAAGCAAAGGCTAATGGTGGTACCAATCACGTTAATAATTTATTTCCCGCATGCGTCAAGTGTAACTTAGATAAAAGTACTTACCATGCAAAAACTGCGAGAAGCTGGAATAATAAATCCCGCGCACCGTATGCTGCAAAGAAAAAGCAAGAACTTAAAGAAGTTAATACTATTACAGCCGTGACCCTTTGTGCGATTGCAGGCTCTGCCTTTGGGCCAGTAGGAACACTAGTAGGTGGAGCTATTGGGGGCATAATAGGAAATGAAATATCGCCCAAACGCTAATATTTAATTGTAAACAAAAAAATTAAGATCATGTCATCAAAAAAAGTTTTATCAGAAGATTGGTCGGACTACGACGACAAAAAAAAGAAAAAAGAGGATAGGCTTTTCTTTTCCTGTGAAGAGGAATGGGAAGTGGAGTACCTCGTAAAAAAAATTAAGAAGCATTATCCAGAAATCTCTGATGCAAAGATAAAAGAGGCTATTGGGCTTTGCTGTAAAACAATTCATGCTCCAAGGCCCAGAAAAACTTTTGTAGAATGCGTAATGAAACGACTTGGTTTGGAAGATAATGATGATTCCAGCGGCGGCACACCTCCTCCGAAACCCGATCCAGGTCCCAAAAATCCTCCCACACCTCCAGGCAAACGACAAGTTGGTTAAATAAGTACGTATGAATAATTGGTTTGATGAAAATAAAGAACGGTATGATAAAGAAATAGCGGCCCTCGAGGCCGCTAAAATTTCCTATCAAGTAGATGAAAACGCCAAAAAGTATGGCGTTCTAAGGCTTAATTTGACCATCACTGCGGAAAGTATCCTTTTGGATATTCCGGATAAATTTTTGCCGCTTGAACTAACAGTGGTATTTCCAGATATATATCCATACAGCAGACCACAAGTTTACGCACTAAATATTGCTTTAGCCAGGCATCAGAATTTAACTGGCAAAAATCTTTGTCTACTGCCACGGCAGACAAGCTATTGGCTGCCTGAAACGTTGTTAGTAACGCTTCTCAACGAACAACTTTGGAAAGTCTTAACAGAGGGGGAACAGACATCATCGGACATTCTTAAAGATAATCCAGAGGAGCAGGCAGAACCTGTTAGCGAGTACTATCAAACAGTTAACACTGCTCCCATTTTATTCGACACTACTGCATACGATGCGATCCCGGCCACCGGGCATAGTGCTAGTTTAATCGGGAGTGTTGATTTGGGTTATAAAACCCGTCCAGTTTGGCCATTTCACATGTTTGCCTTACGACAGTTCGATGAGCATGGTAACAGAATCGCTGATGCAAAAGACAATATTAAAGGCCTGTATGATGAGACTGTTAGAGTTCCTATTTATAAATTGGACAAATATCCACCATCATTCGATGCAGGAAAGGATTTAGCTTGGTTAAAATCTGAATTGGAAAAACGTAATGAGCGATTTAAGGAATACAGGCAGGAAGTGAAATTGTCGAAACCCGAAGGGATACTTAAGGAAATAGTGGGGCTAACATTTCCCGAAGAGATTAGGCCGGGAGAAATAGGGCAAGGATGGCTTTTTATATCAACGTTGGATTTTTTAAAACCGGTACGAAAAAAAGATGGCGGAATAAAAAAAGTCAAGGAAAAACACTTATATTATTCCAAGGTCAATCACATTAGTAGAAATGATTTATCTTTTAGAGCCCCATCGTTAAGCCCATTAGCTGATAAAAATATTGCAGTTATCGGCTTAGGTGCATTAGGGGCTCCGTCAGCCATAGAATTTGCAAGGAATGGAATTGGCAGATTAGGCCTGCTAGATATTGATACTGTTGATGCAGGCACATTTATCAGATGGCCACTCGGACTAAAATACGCAGGACAGTTCAAAACGGATGCGTTGAAAAATTTTTTATCAGAAAACTATCCTAATACAGACATTGTTAGCGATGTCTACAGAATTGGTGCTGCCGCTATTGCTGCAGAGGATGTGATTACTGAAATTCAAAAGGATAAGCTTTCGCCCATCCTTGATAAAGCTTCTTTAATCTATGATGCAACTGCTGAAATTGGCATAAGCCACTTTTTGTTTAATGAGGCAAAAAAAAGAAATCTTCCTTTTGTATCAATATATGCGACACCGGGAGTATGGGGTGGTGTTGTACTGAAGGTTGTTCCTAGTCAAACGGAAGGTTGTTGGATGTGCTTAAGATATGCCTTGGAAGATGGCTCAATACCTGATCCCCCGGCAAATCCAGATGGGAATATCCAAGCTGCTGGATGCGGGGACATTTCATTTGTTGGGACAAGTTTTGAGTTACAAAATATTGCATTAGCTGGCGTGAGAATGGCGATTGGCATTTTAACCGCACTAGAGGGAGGGTATACTGATTTGAAAGCTGATGTTGGAGTATTATCTTTAGTAGATAAAGATTATCAATCTATTTTGCCCCAATGGGCAGAATATCAATTAAAGAAACACCCAAACTGTCCTTATTGTGGAACTAAAAACATATGAAGTTAAAGTATGGGTAAGCGATATTGTGATACAGGAAATATTTCAAGAAGGTAGGAATAAACTTCCAAATGAAACAGGAGGAGTGCTGGTAGGTTATAAGACTTCTGATACTGAATTTGTTGTTACAAAGATAATTGGTCCTGGTCCTAAAGCTATCCATAGACGTAGTTCTTTTCTCCCTGACCAGGAATTTCATGAGGCAGAGATTGCAAAAGTTTATTTGGATTCTGGCTGTTGTGAAACTTACATAGGAGACTGGCATACTCATCCATATTCAACAGCGTATCTGAGTGGGCAAGATAGAAGCACACTAAGAAAAATAGCAAAATATAAAAGGGCAAGAATTAGCACACCAATTATGCTTGTTGCTGCGCCGCCTCAACTTGTATTTAAAATATGGACTTATAGAAATAAACGCAAGTGTGCATCATTATTTGATGAGATTTTTGAAACACACATTAATGTTTACCGTTAAAGATATTGTTTTACTTTTTTAATGTTAAAATGCTTATCCATTGCACCAATCCAGTAAAAAAATAATCTCAACATTTTCAAATGTCTAAACTAGTTTCTCGCATTTTAGGGATAATGTACGGTACACTTTGAAGCGCTACCGTTGAGTTTATCGAGTCTTTTCTAGGGAAAATTGTACAATTGTTTAAATTTTAATAAGTTTCAGGTAGCGAAGTAGCACTAAAGGGTGCACTTGTAGCCCCATCGACTATTAACTTCAGATACATTGAATACCTCGGAAGGGCGATCAAATCCTCAACATCAAATACCGGGTAAAACTCTTTGGCCAAATATTCTGCATCGGGTGCTCCGACCCGGAAAGAGATGATGGTCCCAACATTTCCAAAGATGGCAGTCCGTATCCGTTCATCCAACTGCTCTATGTACTGGTGTGCCATAAACAGGGATAGAGTGTACTTCCTGGCCTCGGCCAGAATACCTACAAAGGACAGAGTCAGAAAACTTTGTGCCTCGTCTATATAGCAGTAGAACGGCACCCGCTGCTCTTGGGGCAGTCGGGCACGGTACAAAGCGGCCTGCTGTATTGTAGAGAGGATCATCGAACCAAGCAGGGAACTGGCCTCCTCTCCCAACTCACCTTTGGACAGGTTACAGATCAGTATCTTCTTCTTGTCCATGATCTCCTGCAAGCGCAAATCCCGCGCCTTTTGGCCTACCGTAGCCCGTAGCGGTGCGCTGGACAAGAATAGGCCTGTCTTGTTGAGGATAGGGCTAATGGCCTCCATGCGGAAGGCCTTATTGTATTTAGCAAACTCTTTGTCCCAATAATCGAGTATGTACTGCTCCTTTACATGTATCAGTACTCGGTTACGATAGGCCTCATCCGTAAGCAAGGGCTGTATGTCTAAGAGCGTGACATCAGGCACCCAAAGGAGGGTCAGGATCACATACCGCAATATGTAATCCATTCTCGGCCCCCAGCTGTCCGCCCATATCTTTTTGAAGGCCGACACCAGGCCGGAGGCGACAAGGTGATGGTATTTCGGTTGTATGCCGTGCAGGGGATTAAAGGCAATGACATTGTCCATGTCCCTGGGATTGAAATAGACCAGGTCTTTTGTCCGCCACTTCGGTATGTGTTCAATGATCTCAACGGCAATATCCCCGTGTGGGTCGAGAATACATAACCCATTGCCCCGATAAATGTCTGAGAGGGCCATATTTTTAAGCAAGGTGCTTTTACCGACACCCGTTTTGCCGATGACATAGATATGCCTTAGACGGTCTTTGTCTTTAATACCAAACTTCTGATTGGTGTTGCGATAATTAGTAATCCCTATTGGGGTAACGATCTCTTCCATATAGGAAGAGTATCGGTTAAAAACAATATCAAATTCAGAAGGATTATTTTGCCGAGATAAGCATATAGGAACTGTTGAGACAATATATATTTATTGTCACTTTTACACCTGTGATATATCCTTTTACACCTGTGATATATCAATGTCAAAATTGACCAAACTAAAATCAATCAGGGGAAACAAGCAAAATTATATACAGTAAAAACTATTAATCCGATCAATTAAAATGAAATAGTCTACCATTAATCATCTTCATTGCGTCATTCCCATTTAAAGGCAGGCAAGTCCAACTGAATTTAGAATTGTTGTTGCTTTTCCAATATGAATGATATTCCACAAACTCATTTGTATAGAATTCCCCAATATTTTTTTCGTAAATCCGAAAAAAATCGTTTTTCTGATTAACATTTACAAAATCTTCGTCAAAAATCGATTTTATACAATGTTGCATGACTCTTTCCAAGGTAATTAAATGTGGATACATCGTTATTAATACGTGCAAATTCTGGAATCTCAATCTTGTAATATTCTCAAATTCGTCATCTTGTTTCAATGTTAATGTATCAATGCGTATGTTCTTATAAGAACCTATACCTGCCTTCCCATTTAAAATATCAGTGAAAAATATTACGACCTTTGCATAAGCTTTCTCATTTAGTTGCTTATTCTGGATATCATTAAACACCTCATCCATATTTCTATTGCGACCAAACGTAGAATCAAGATCATGCTTACACAATTCGACTAATTGATAGAAAGTTTGATTATCCATTTGCCATCTATATGACAAATAACTTAACATCTTTGTCTTTAAAACAATTTCACTGCTTTGTGTGACCAGCAGTAGTTTGTATTTATTTATAGAGTCTTGCGTGTTGGATATTTGTTTTTCAAGTTTACTATCGATGTAATTTTTCACGCCCAAAGCTCCCAATATACTGGTTATGGTAATTGCACCAATCAGCAATGTCCAAAGCTTGCCTTTAAATTTATCCCAAAGCTGATACTGTAGTAACTCCAATTTTAAATCGGAAATGTTGGATGCTAGTTCCGTATTATTTGTGAGAGGATTATTGGCTATATGATCCTTATTGCCTTCTGTCATAGTGTGTAGTTTTGGCTAACCTAAAGATATAATTATCATTTCACATGTAATAGCTCTAACTAAAACTATACACGCTTTTTAGGATGTAGTGTCAACAATATCCATAAAGGACACCAGCTGGGTTTGTCACATGAGGCAAATAATTATCCCTGTCGCCTTTAAATATATATGGCAATGTGTTAGTATGAAGGCGCTGGACAAACGCCAATTCAATACAGGCAATCATAAAGGTCTTGAATTCAAAGAAGGAGAGCGGAGGCGTTTGTTCAGCAACAATGCCGGTACCCGCTCTCCTTCTTTGGAACTTAATACTAAGGTTGTCGAGAGAATGCTCCTGGATGAGCTGGCCCAGATCATTGTGGACATTTATCTCGAATGTAAACGAAATGCACACAAACCTCAGCGGGAGGGCATCTAAGAACGCGGTGATCTACTGCCGCGTTTCCACGAAAGAGCAAGTGGATGAAGGGAACAGCCTTGCTTCCCAGGAAAAACATTGCAAAGACTATGCAATAAAGAACGGCTATACGATCGTTGAAAAGTTCATCGAACAAGGGCAGAGCGCGAAAAACACCAACCGCACCGAATTGAATCGGATGCTGGCCTACTGTACCGGCAAGAAGAATGACGTCCAGGCGGTCATTGCCTATAAGGTGGACCGCATTGCCCGCAATATAGATGACTACCGCTATATCAAGGTCAAGCTACGCAAATACGGGGTCGAGATCAGGTCCACGTCTGAGTATTTCGAGGATACACCTGCGGGACGCTTCATGGAAAACATTATCGCCAATGTTGCACAGTTTGATAACGATGTGCGCACCGAGCGTAGCATTGGCGGCATGAAGGATGCCATGAGGGAAGGCCGCTATGTATGGGTCGCTCCCTTGGGCTATTCCAATATGGCCGCAGGTGGCAAATCAAACATATATCTGAATAACAAAGCTCCGTTAGTGCGTGAGTTATTCGAGGCCGTCGCAAGAAACCAGGAATCAGTGGATGTCATACGTGCCCGGCTCGCCCAAGAAGGGCTTACGACAGCAAAGGGTAATCTCTTAACTAAATCTCACACTTACAAGCTGCTTAACAATGAACTATATTGCGGCTGGATTAATAAATTCGGGGAACGGCATCGCGGGCTCTACGAACCACTCATATCAGAAGAACTCTTTGAGCAGGTGCAACGGGTATTGAAGCGCCGCTCCCATAAGGGCTTCATATACCAAAGGGAAAACCCCGATTTCCCACTCCGTCGATTTGTACACCACCCCTCAGGCCTCAAACTGACCGGGCATTGGGCCAAGGGGCGCAATAAGCGTTATGCCTACTACCGCTTTATTGGCATAAGAAGGGCAGATATACCCAAGGATGCCCTTGAAGAGGCATTTAGGGGCTTTATAGAGCGTTATACGCTCAGAAATGAGCATATAGCATACTTTAAGACAGCATTAAAGGAAACTTTAGGAAACACTATCGCAAAGGATGTAAAAGAAGCAGATAAATTACGTGCTTATATAGCTGACCTGAATGATTGGCAAGCGTCCCTGATTGATAAGAATGAGCGGGGAATTATCAGCGACTCGATCCTAAAACGGCAGTTGCAGTTGGTGGATGATAAACTGGTACAGGCCCATGCCGACCTGCTGGCTAAACCCGATACAACGGATGAGAATTATGAGGAGGTTATCGATTTCGCAGCAGAATACCTGAAACAGCCATCAGCAACATGGGCAAAAGCGTCCTTTGAACAAAGGCTAAAATTACAATGGTTCGAATTTCCCAAAGGGATCATTTTGGAAAATCAAAAATTTCGAACCAAGGAAATAGCCAGTATTTTCAAGGTGAAAAACATAATTCCACCTGTTTTGTCCTCTCAAGTGCCCATTAAGGGACAGGATTACGAACAAGCCAATTCTAACAAATCCCCACCTGTTTCGGTAGAAACCTGCCGGGAATGGCTCAAAGACGTTAAGCGGTTAGCAGACATACTCAGAGAGAAACCTCCCTGAATTGCCGAATCCGGCAATAAGTTCTCTCTACTAACCTAATGCCATTCTTGGCACATTCAATCATATGAACTACGACAATCCATATCGCAATGAAATCTGCACCAATAAACTCAGGGAATACCGCCATAGCCTCAACTTACGCCAGACAGACATGGCCGCCATCATGGGCTTTGAGGTCATTGACCGTATCTGCCACTGGGAACGCGGCAGAGCTGTCCCAGGTCTCATTAATCTCATCCGGCTCTGTGTTCTCTTTAACGCCCAGCCGAGAGATCTGTACCCGGAGCTGTACGCCCAAATACAGAAAGAAATCGAACACAACAGGCTTACCAATAATTTCCCGTCCTAAGCCGGTCTAAGTCATCCAATCGTTCTCGGCACTCCTCACACCGCTGCGCTGCGTGGTTGGTCTTTTGGCATTGCTGCTCAAGGTATATATCTACGAGGATGCTGGCGAGCTGGTCTAATTGTTCTTCTCCTCCATATATATAAGGATTTAGGATTTAGAGTGGGTGGGCTTAAGAATATCATCGGGCAGGTATGTAATGCTTCCGGGTTGAGCTTAGCGCACACAAATTGCGCCACACCTTTGCGACCTTTATGCTGGACGGCAGATGCGATATATCAGCATTTCCCGCATGATGGGACATGCTGATATATCCACCACAACGATCTACTTGTCTGCGACGGCGGAACTTTTGAGAAACCAAATGACAAAACATCCGCTTAATGATATTGGCTTGCCTCATTAAAGTCCGTTTACATTATTCATTTAGTGTGGTAGAGATTAAGCATGACTAAGGAATTTATTACACACGAAAACCAGGATGAGGATGCATGGGTCTGCATCTGCGGTAATACGCCGGATTCCGACGGCTTCTATCCCTGTGACGTTAAGGGGAAGGAGATCGAACCGGATAAGACATCGGGATGGAATGGCCTGTACCTGTGCCATAGGTGCAGCCGGGTAATTGACCAACACAATCTAAGGGTAATAAGCGATCTCAACACAAATCGTTAAGACCTCTTTAGAAAAAGTTTAGTCGTCATAGCTATAATAGTATTTGGGAGCAGTATGCCCGCGCAGTCGCCGCGGGCTTTACTGTACCATTTTTATCAAATTCCCTTTGCCGAATTTGCCAAATATTTCCTCCTGTAAAACTTTTTCTCATAACAGATAATCAACTCATGGCCCATGCACAGAACAAGTACTTTCACCGCCTGCGAAAATACCGCCGCCTCATGGGCTATAACCGAAAGGAAGTGGCCCGCAGGCTTGGCCACAAGGACACAAGCCTCCTTTCCCGCTGGGAGACGGGCAAGGCCAACCTGAGCCTGGAGAACGCCGTGCGGCTCTCCAAGCTCTACAAGACACTTGTTAATGAGCTGATCTATGAACTGGACCGGGAGATCGGGCAGGAATTGTTCCCACATGAACAGGCCATAAAACGTCGCGGCCGCGATCCCTGAGCATAACATACCCTGGTTTTCCCCATCTTTTGCCGAAGTCGGCAAATGCTTGTTCGCTGCGCTGTATTCTCGTTCCTTTTACCAGTAACGTACGTTCACGTATTTGTATTTAGCGTTAGACGTACGTAGTGTTTTGTCCTAATTATTTGCGTAACCCGGCAAAGGAATTTGCCGAAACCGTACAAACCTATGAACAACGAACTCACTCCCCAGCAAGAACGGCTTGCCATAGAGATCGCAAGCGCCCTCGATGATATGGATTCCATCCAGGCCCATCGTCGCTATGTGCTTGTCTATTCCGAAGCCATCCTCCGCAAGGTGCTCATGCGCAGCCTCTCTGTGCCTGCAGACCAGATACGCAAGACCCGTGGCGCATTATTCACCTCACTGCTCCGCAGCTATGCAGGTCAGGCTCGGCATTAGTCCCGGGAGCAGGCATATCGGCATTGCCGTGCTTTACAACCGTGAACTAATCACCTGGCGAGTGCATACCTTCCGGGGGAAGTGGTCTGATGCCAAGCGAAAAGCCATGCTCGCCACCTTAGAGAAGCTCTTTGCCTCCTACGATATCAAGGCGGTGGCCGTGAAGGTCCCGGATAAGCTGCCGGATTCCTTTTCCTTCGGGCAGGTGTTAGGGGTCATCAATGTACTCTGTGAGCGGAAGGGGATCAAGGCCCGGTATTGCAGGCTGTCGGACATCAAGCGGCAGTTCTCCTCTAATGGGCAGGTCACCAAAGCATCTATCGTTTCCTACTTGGTGCATAAATACCCGGAACTGACCACAGAATACCGCAGGGAAGAGCGAAACCAGTCCAAGTACTACATACGGGTATTTGAGGCTTTGGCGGTGTCCTTATGTACAGAAGGGGAGCAATAATTGCCTAAACCGGCAAATTATTCCTACCTGTAAGACGAGCTTGCTCCCGATATGCTTTTCATAAAACAGTTCAATGAAAAGCAAAAAAGAGACCTTCGCCGACCTTATGGAGCGGTTCAAATACCATTTTGACCTGCGCACCGTCTTCGATGACTTCCTGACCATGACCATCTGTGCCTTCGGACACAACCCGCAAACCAAAAAGTCCTATGACGAAGACCTGTACATGCAAACAATAGACAGGTACAAGAATAGCGATTTGCGGCACTTGTTTCCTAAGATGCTAGCTGCCTTAACAACGGAGATGGAACAACGCATCGGCGACCACATGGGCAATGATGTGCTAGGGGACTACTACGAGCGGAACCTGCCCAACAAGGGTCTATCGCAATTCTTCACGCCCTGGCCTATATGTGAGTTTATGGCGGCCAGTCTGACAGGGGACGACCATGAGCATGTAGACCCTTTGCGGGTTCTTGATCCTTCCTGCGGCAGCGGCAGGGCGCTTATGTGCTCCGCGAATCGTTTAGGCTGGCGTCATAACTTCTACGGCATAGACGTAGACCACACATGTGTAAAGATGGCCGTGCTTAACCTCTTCCTCAATGGCGTGTTCCATGCCGAGGTGATGTGCGCCAATGCGCTTGTGCCGGGGGACTTCAGGGTAAGCTATGTGACCTCGTTCCTGCCCTTCGGGATATTCAGGATAACGGATAAGGAGCGGTCTAAAATATGGCATATGTACCAAAGCTCATTTGCGACCAAGGCAAAAGCTGTAAATGTTGCCGATATCAAGCTTCCGTCTGAAAGCGAAGACGACTATCGGGACGGATCGCAGTTAACTTTATTTTAAGGCAACCATTACCGGTTGCCTTAATTCATTTTAGACTTAAGGATAGATACCATACGGGGGCTTTACTGAAGCTGCCTGGCCAGGCAAGATCAAATCTTATAGGATAACCGGCCAGGGTCGTTCTTGCTGACAGGCCATATGAATATAACCATTTCGTGTTGTTAGGGTTACTTTGCCAGCTTTCCCTTGCATTAGCCAGGTCGCTGGACAAGCCTAATTGCAAATGGTTGACAGAAGGTAATGGTGTCTCCAGGGGGATCAATGTCTCAAATATCGGGAAATACAGGTCTGCATTCAATAATGCATATTGGTTACCATAGGTACTATTCTGTAAATACCCCCTAAGCGGTGTTGCCAGTGACTGGAATGCATAGGGTACAGCCTGGCTGAAATGTACCGCACTATCCACTTTGGGTGTAACATTGTTGTCAACACCTCCCAGTGTATATAACACCTTCTTGTCTCCAGCACTATAACCACTCTGCACCTGCGCGACCAATGTGATGTATCGATACAGCGGCAAGTGATATTGCAGATGGATGGTACTACCCAAGACCAATGCCTGCTCCTGGGTGAACCCTTTGAATATATCTACGGCTGCATTTCCTTTAAAACCTCTAAGAAGGTTAGGAATAGTCGGTTTCAACTTGTTGAGCGCTCCTGTAAGGGTCGTGATAGACCATACACTTTCTACATTGTTGAATTCAAGACTGTACTTATTCGTAGCCAGAAATACAGTTCGATCGTTACGTATGGCCTCCTGCAATCCGAGAGAGCAGTCATAGCTTAATGGATAGTGAACGGATACATCATAATAAAAGCTTTTCACTTTTGCGGCCGGGGGATATAGTCTGCCGTATTCGTCTACCCAGTTTCGGTTAGGATCTGGCTTCAGGGTCTCCACTTTCCTGAAATAGGTCAGGCCCCAATCTACTTTTTTTGTAGTATTCAGGTATTGAACGAAAAAGTCACTGCCTTCTGACCCCGCCGGCAGGCGATAACTGATCGTAAAATGGTGATTCTCGAAGAGGTCCGTAACACCACCCTGTACCATCCCCCCTACTTCGGGAAATTTAAACTGTCCCTGGTAATTGAGGTATGGCTGGTATCGGTTTATGAAATAATCATTATTCACCTTTGCTGTGAAATAGGCACTGTGAAGCTGCAGGATGTATTTCTTTACCTTTTTCGGGTCATATCCCTGTTCTTTACTGCTGCTGTCCTTCGCTTGCCGGGCACGTTCTCTTGTGTCTTCGGAAACAAAAACATCCTCCAATATAGATGGGTTATTCCGTTTTGCTCTTTTGAGGATAGAATCTTCCCTTGCTTGTTCTGCTTCTTTTTCACGATAATCGCGCAGCCAGGGGCTTATTGTATCGCCCGTTTTTACCTTATTATCAGCTATCCAGTCCTGTACCGGCTCTGTTTGTATCGTTAAGGTATCCTTGTGGTTGGTATAAAATGATATCTGTGAACTTTGGGGCTGGTATTGATATGGCATATATCCTGACAAAGTGCGCACAGTGCCCTCCTGTAACAAGGCAAAGCGTTCCATTCCAAAGCGGGTATGTGTCACCAGCAATGTATTGCCTTGCATGAACCCAGGCTTATCCCACTTTACAAAAGGGATACTATCTATTACCAGGGGATTTATCTGTTCGTCGCTAATTGTAAAAATCCCCTGCCTTAATTGTACCGGTTCCTTTGGCGTACTTTCTTTTGCAGGACGCTTAGCGATAAATATGATCTTGCCGTTTTGCGGATCTATCAGGGGGTCTGTGTCCGTATATACATCTTTAGTGTAAGGAGTATACTTTTCTTTGTTGTCATTATATGAAACGATATCCTCCTGTCCTTTCCGATAGGCCGCAAGGAGATATTGCCTGTTGCCGGTCTTAATTGCTGCACTTATACCGTCCACACCATAAAGCTTAATATTTTCCACCTCAGTTGCACTGGCAGTGAAGCTCCTGATGGTAAGCCTGCCGTTGACGGGCTGGCTTACGGTTATACTTTTGCCGTTATCTGCCCAGCCGATAAGCGGGTATATGTCTGTGCTATGGTCGCTTATCCATGGCGGTAAAAGATAGGTGCTGATCTTAGTGGTGGTTCCTGACGGAGCATGATAACAATACACTGTTCGCCTGTTATAGCTGCTGAGCACATAGGCTATGTCCTGTTTGTCGGGGCTTATCAGCATGGTTCTGATGATGCCTTTCTTATGCGGCACGGCGCTTATTGCTGCTTGCCTTATAATGTTTTCAGCCGGATCATGTTCAAACCTGTTTTGATAAAAACGGAAGCAGGCCACGTACATGCTATCCAATGGCGTCTTGGTTACTAAGCGGATGGCCCGTGGCAATTGTTTCTTCTTTTTCAACTGGAAGAACAATGAGGTTACTGCCTGCCTGAAATACCTGTGGGCAAGAAAATAGCAGAATGCCTGCCCGCCCAGGCGTGGCTCATAGTTAATGACATCCTGCCAGGCTGTAAAGCTATTTTGCTGAAAAGACCTTCGCAGGGCATCTTCTGCCGCTATGGTCCAGCCATGAGCGAAATAGCGGATAGCGCCTTCGCTAAACCACATAGGTATAGGATCGTCTTTAGCTGCACTTTTTGCCTGGGCAGGCAGGTCTTCCGTTTTGAACTGCGCTTCCCATACGGCACGCGCCAGGGCTTCTTTAAGTTGGTCGCCAAGGTCGTCATAGCTGCCGTTAAAGTGCAGCAGTAAGCGGCTACCTGTATGCACGAATGTGGGCAGTGTGTATTGCTGCGGCCCGAAGCTGCCTATGTTGCTTTCGTACAACTGGTCGGCAGAGGGGTAGATAATAATATTCGGTTCACCTTTGGGGCTGCTGATCATGGCTTTTTTTACCCAGGCCAATGCGACCGGGTATTTGCCGGCGATAAAAGCGCAGAGGCTATCGCAGCCGGCCGGGAAGTATACATTGCATGCTTTTGAGTGAAAACTGCGCCAATGGAATTGGTGATATTGGAAACGGTTATACCGTTGTTCGGTCTGGGCATTTGAGGCCGGGGCAAAGAGCATCAGCCAAATGAGCAGGAACTGAAAGGGTAGGTATTGATATGTACGTATTGCCGTGCGCATGGCCCTCAGGCAAATGTACAAAAAGCAGTCGCTAAAATACAGGTGGTGGCGCTATATTTACCGGTCAATATTGCCTAATATTGCTATCATTTTGAAGCTTATGTTTCCCGCACCTTCCCCATATCGTTTTGCCCTTATACTGCTCCTTTTTGCTGTCTTTCATTCATTAAGCGTAGGGGCCCAAAACAGCACCTGGGACAGCCCTAAAAAAGCTTCAAAATGGGGCAGGGAAAAGGTACATAAGGAGCGGGGTAAAATAAAGAAATTCAAAGAGCACCTGCAGCAATGGGGACTGGATACCAACTACAGGCAGCAGTTCAGCCTTGGGGGCAGGCTAAATACCAATGGCTGGAGCGGGCTGATGTATTACCAAAAGCGGGTAAGCCGCACACAGGCCCATTTTTACCAACTGAGCTTCTCAGAGATAAAGCATGAAAAGCAGGTAAAGCAGCAGGGAAGCAATAAGAACTTCCCGGAGTTGGGTAATGCCAGCCCTTTTGTTTTCGGCAAGGTGAATAATCTTTATACACTGCAAATAGGCCATGGCAGGGAGTTACTGCTTTTGCCCGGCGTGCTGGAAGGGAATATTTCCATAAGTTTCCGGGCACAGGCAGGATTTAGCCTGGCTATGCTGAAGCCCTACTATATCAAACTCATTTATGCAGATCTTAGTAATAATACCGCTTACCTGCAGGAAGAACGATATACAGAACAGAACAAGGACAAATTCCTGAAACAGGACGAGATATTAGGAAGCGCCAAATGGAGCAAAGGCCTTGACAAGATCACTTACGTACCCGGCGGCTATGCAGACGCCGCATTTACATTAGAGCCACAAAAAAGCAAGGTCTTTATACAAACGATTACTTTGGGTACGCAGTTTGCGCTTTATGCAAAAAGCCTTCCGATCATGGCCGAAAGGAAGGCTTACCCCTACCAGGGGAGTTTGTATGTAGGCTTAGCTTTAGGGAAGAGGTGGAAATAACCTCCTTTTTTCACCCCGATAGAACAAACTAATTGCCTTTTTGAATTCTATTTATGATTCTTTTTTGAAGTATTTGTTTTCATCAAAAATTTTATTGATTCTCTCATCAGGTGTTTTTTTGCTTTCTATTATATGCACTTCTTTGGATGATAACTCCAAGTGCTAGAAGAATAACAGCACTTATTCTTCTAACCAACCTAAATGTTTCTATATATCGGTCCGGTATGTACTCAGTATAGAAAAGACCGATAATTACTATTATAATAACAAATACAGTTAAGATATAAAAACAAGGTTTTATCATGCCTAGTTTTGTTTATGAAGTTTCCCTTTATTAGTATGGGTCCGCACATTTATCTCGACTATGTTAGTAGGGTATATATATTGGATACCTTTTTATTAAGATTGCAGAAAGGTTTATTCTAACCCATATTGATTTCTAGCAATCGTTATAATTACATCTGCCATCTTCTTGTTCTTTGGAATACCAATACCATAAAAATAACATCGTCCAACTTCAAAAATTGCTTGTTTATCTTCTAAAATTAGCGCGCGAAAATAATATTCGAAGGCTTTATTAACGTTTTTCTTGACGCCTCGGCCTTTTTCATACGCAACCGCCACGTCAAAACAAGCATCGGAGAAATTCAAATCTGCCGCCTCCAACATGAGCACGAACCCTTTTTTAATATCTTTTTTGAAGTATTCACCATGAAAGTACCATGTTCCTAAGGCATACATAGCCTCAGGATGTTGTAATTTTCTGGCTCTTTCAAGCAATCCTGCCACTTGACAATAGTCAATTTGCTTTTCACTCAATAATTGTTTTGCTTTTGATACTAATCTGCTACCTCTCATGTGATTTCGTTATATTTTTTACAACTTAATAATTATCCACCATGACCTTTATATTTCACATTATCATTGGTAGCATTGCTAATAATTTGATTAGTGAAATAAAGCCATCCTTTAAATGGGAATCCAAAAGCTATTTCATTTAATTGTATCTACTTCAAAAATAACGCTTGATGCTTTTACCAGCAGTTGTGATGTTTTTTTGCATACCCGGCGGTATGAGTAAAGCCCCCCAATGTGGTCCTTTGGAAGGCTTATGTGTTAAATTGAACGTAATTACGTAGCATCTGGAGCTACATACCCATTTGCTATCTAGCTCTAACTCCGTTATTCTTCCCCATTATGGGATTTTAATTGTTTTTTAAATGCTTGCAATAATTCTGTATATCCTTCTTTTATCCAGAATAGGTAACTCTCTCCATCATATATAGGAGTTAAAAACATGCATGTATTTTCCAGTAATTTATTTTCATCCTCTTTATTTATATTTTCAGATTGCGCTATTAAATTTATATCACTTTCTATTAACATCGGACAAAATCCATAGCCAGATGCTAATTTAAAACACTCTCTTATGTCGTCCATTGTGTTGTTTGCATCAAGGAGATAAAAAATAACATCTTGTACTAAAAAATATTCTTTTTTCGATCGTATAATATACTCATCGTTTGGCTTGAAGGAATAATTCTCTATTATAGCCTTTTTAAATTTTGATGATTTCAAATATCCATGTATAAAATTTATGACAACCTCTTGAGGCCAGGGTGTAGAAATAATATCACCTTTTGCTGTAGAAAAGGAATATAAAGATTTATCATCAATATTCACTGGGGCCAGACAATAAAAACTACCAGCAGATACATTGTAATTGTCAATTATTTGTGCTGTTAAAATACCCCAACCAGCAAGATGTTCATTTAAATAATCCTTACAGATTGAATTTTTTAATTTGCGAACTTCAAGTTTCATATAGTTTATTTTTTAGGCCACCATTGTGGAATTTTTTTACCATCACTCCAGCCTGTTGGATGATATACACCATCGGGGGTTACATCACCAGTAGTTCCGTCAGGATTTGTTACTCCCCAGTGAGGGCCTTTAGGTAATTCATGATCAATATCAGGATCTAATTTTGTACCATCTGGATGCACCCAATTTCCATTGCCAGATTCTGGAGTTCCATTTCCCCTCCATTTCCATGCAGGGCCAGGAGATACCCCAGGAACCCATGGTAATGCTTTAGGATCAAAAGTGATAGGGGATATCCAGTGAAATGGAACTTCATCATGATGGTGTGGTTGGTTAAAATTTGATGGTAAAAATATGCCAAAAACAGTTGCTCCCACAGTACCCGCGATACCCGGAACTACTTCAAAAGCAAAATCGGCAGCAGCACCTTGAATTGTTTCCCAAATCATACCTTGTACACTAGCTGCTGGTATAACAGCACCGGGAAAGTATGCGGTTGAATTTGATAGGAATTGGTTGCCGCGTGGATGAAGAGGTCTTAGATAAAAAGGTTCATACACATCAGCTATCAGATAATTTTCTGCAATTCCGTGTTCATCTTCGCCTGGCCCACTAGGTTCAGTGCCCTCATGATCTTCTTCTCTATCTTCTTCATGGGCTGTATAATGATCTGACACATTTCTATCAGCATCATGGGTTGCATAGTGATTAGGTGCGCTATTATCCCAATCTTCTGGTATTGGTCCATTTACATGGCCATCGTGATCCCAATAACCATCATCCCCTGGTCCATCGTTTTCAATTAAACCAGTGTTGTCAGAAAACAAATTAGGATTATCGAAGGCATAACGATAAGGAGACCAGTTGTGGGCATACTCAGATAATGGGTCTGGCTTAAGCCACCTACCAATTTGTGGATCAAATTGCCGTGCATCAAAATCATACCAATCCAAGCCAGAGCCATCAGAGAATTCCTTATGATTAAGGTCCTTGCTGCTGAATAATGTATTGTTATCAGGGGCTTGGAGAATTGCCGCACGCTTTATACTGAGTCCATAAGGGTAGTAGTGGTTCTCTTCAAGCAATTTCCCTTTATAATGCTTAACAAGCAAATTATCAAAGTGAACATTAATATGGCTTTCATTGCTTAAAAATGTGATAAAATAGCCGTTTTTAGTCACAGGAAATGCAGCCACATTTAAATTACTCCAATTATCTGCTGCATCAGTTTGCAACCGCCCGCTTAATTCAGGAACAACTTGCATATTGTCGTCCAGGAAAATGTAATTCAAAAATGCTTGTGGGTATATGCTGTCTGCTTCATTAGCTGTTTGAATGGATTCAAGTGCATTTTGCAGAATAGTACTGGAATTACCACCTATATTGATAGTGCTGGATCCGCCACCACCTTCGAAACCTGTTATATTAAGGGTGCTATATGGCCCGCCACCACTAAGTGCAGTTAGCAAGCTGCTAACAACATCTTCTACAGGTACTGTAACCGTAGAACTGTCCCAATCCGGGGAATCGTAGTAAGTAGCGGTATTCACAGACAAACTATCTCCGGCCATAACTCGCAACATCATGCTAGGACCTATAATTTTTCCTTCCTCACCATTAAGTAGCGTTTCTTTAAGATCATTAGTATCCAGGGTATTTATTTTGTCACTTCTCGTGTCTGGTATATTTTCAAAAGTAGCTTCTTCCTGAAGTGAATTATTCAACTCATTGGTCACAACATAATTCCTGTTCCCAATGGTAAATCGTGTGTAAGCGGCAGGCAATACTACAGCCCTTGGGTCATAATATATGGGGGTAATACTGACTTGCCGGGTTACTGCATCATAATATAGGTAATTATTGTTACTATCTAATTCTTCAGTAAGGACGCTACGTACATTACCTAGATGGTCCTTTACAAAATAATCATATTCATACGTCACGTGTGGATTATGACTGGTGTCAAGTACTGGTACCGGACGACAACGGCCTTCTTCGTGACCGATGGTAATTAAGCTGTCATTTTTATAAACTAATCCACCAAAATAGGTGAAGGTAGTTGTAGACGGACTTTGGGTAGTATTTATTATTGTTTTTTTCAGTAAATCTCCCGAAGCCGAATATGTAAACCGGATAGATCGGTAGTTGTCGAATTGTATATAATATGGTTTGTCATTATGGTCGTACTGTATTAAATACAAACTCTTGTTGGTGTCTCTTGTAAGGTTACCATTAACATCGTAGGTATAATCCGTAGCAGTAGTACCCACCGCTTCTTTAAATTCTCCCAGGTCATACGCCTGCGTTATAGAATCATCAACAGCTTGCAATTGGTTACTTAATCCATTGTTCAAATATCGATATTTTAGCTGGTCAATTTTAACTGGACCGCCAAATGCTATACTTGTTGCCCATTGGTCCATTGTAAGCAAGTTACCGTTACCGTCATAAGTAATATTCTTTGCGGTATAATCTTCTACTGTATTACTATATGAAGCGTTGTTATCACTTTGCCTGTAATCGGCACTAAGCAACCGGCCACAAGCATCATATTGGTATCCGTAGGCGCGTTGTATAGTCGGGCTACCTTTTAAGCGCCATGTCATCCCTGAAGGTGCCTCAGTGTTACTGTTAGAAGTGAAGCCAAAGTCATAATTAATAACCTCTCCAAAAAAATGATTCCCGGTCCCGGACTGGCAATAATCTTTATTAATGGACTCTAGGGCACCCCATATTCTATATGTATAATTTTGGGACTCTGCTAAGCCGCCCAAATTTTTAATCTTTATTCGCCCAAACTTATCATATTGCCTGCTTGTGATTGTACGCCAATAAGATTCGTCGTTTATTTTTTGCTGGATAGACGATAAGTTACCCCAATCATTATAGTGATATGTCTTATATGTTTTAACATTGGGAACATGAGTGATATTTGTTGTGGCTGGATTCGACTGCGAAAACAGGCTACTTATTATCTGTCCGTTGAAGTTATAACGCATGCTTGCCGTATCAAGCCCATTGTTATAATTTGTACTTTGCGTCTGGATCAGATTGCCGTATGTATCGTAATAGAATACGCTCTTCAACCATTGGTTTGTAACGTTATTCCCATCCATTACACGGACACAACTTCCTGTTGGCTTGACTCTCGTTTCCGCTGATTGCTTTTCTGTTATCGAATTGTTGCCATTTATCAGGTTTTGTACTGCATCATCGTTATACGAACTATAACTTATGGGAGTTGAATTATAGGTATCGTAATAGTTGATTTGAAATATTTGTGCATCAGGGATTGAGCTGGAAGTGTCATAAGTATTTTCATTAATTTTCGTTTTTAGGAATTGTACAAAACTATTAGTTGCCGTACCATCTAATTGTGCTTGCAAAGTGGTGGAACTTAGGTTACCTGTGTTGATGAATTTTCCCGTTAGAATCTCTCGGCCCAGTCCATCGTATTTAGTAAACAACCACTGATGGTTGGCGGTAAGATTCCCATCCTGAACCATTACTTGCCTGTCGGAGCGATCATAAAGTATGTTTATTGCAGACTGCCCAGGTAATTTTTTTGAAATGACCCTATTTTTATTGTCATAGTTATAGGAGTAACACAAATTGCTCATAATAGTAGAAGAAATACTCCAACCATTATTTGCAATACTATCTACAGCCTTAGGTGTGATCACTTGTCGAAGTCGACTATATTCATCATACACGTAATACGTGCATTGCCAGCCGTTATGCGTATTATCTGCGGCCGAAGATGTACTGATTTCAATTTTACCAAGAATTAACTTACCCTCACGATCTACATATTTTCTGCCTCGCTTCCCATATTCATTGGTAAATTCAGTTATATAGAGTGTATTATCACCCCAGCTTTGTGTAGTAGTTGGTACACTAGTAAATCCGTTGAATTGCCACTTACGAATGTTGTCGCTTGAACTATTTAATTTAGTACTTCTAATACGCCCGATGTCGCTACCAGATTTGCTGGCCCCGGAAGCCATCTTTTTTACAGACCGGTATAATGAGGTATCATCATACTGTGTTTTATCATAAAAAGCATATTCGTTAGGGTATTGGCTGGTAAAGTAACTGACTTGATTTGCGAAAGCATTTCTCTTAAATGATCCATTATTTAATGAGTCAGAACTGTTGATATATACTTCTGGTTCTATCTTTTCGCGGTTGAATGAATCATAGTACATTGGTTTTACAATATCCTGTTCCGAAATAATAAGTCTTCGTTTGACGTATTGTATTGGGCGTAATAACCCATCTAAATATTCCGTAACCATATGATCTTGGGCATAGGGCAAAGTGCTAATGTTCGATGGATCGGTTACTGGAACTTGAATATTATGCACCTTTATATAGTTTACCTTCGTGCCATAAGGAAATGCGCCAGGGTAGGCAACAATATTGGTCGGTGAAGGTATAGACGATGTATCGGGTATGTTTTGTGCAACAACATTGAAGGGTATAGCGCAAAATAAAAAAAACCGTATGTGGTGAGATATATTCATACTTTTTGTTTTACCTGAGTGGTCTAATTTTGAGGCTCCAGATTTTTATAGTCGAAAGATTTTAGAATGTTTGTATTCATGTCCTTTTGGTACTTCAGTCTGCCCAAATTATCGTATTCGGTATATGAAACATGATTAGACGGATCGCAAACACTTTTAATGCCAAAAAGCGGATCAAACGTATAAGATATCATAGATGCGCCAGCAGGATACAATCTCACTTCATCCAACGGGATTGGTCCGTATGTGCTTAATGAGACTTTTACTGCGTTAGTTACTTCGATAGTATAGAGTTGCCAACCATTATGAATATCTGATGCAGTAGGGGAAATTGACCACGGAGACCCTGTTGGGGGATAGCGGATGACTGTCGGCGGTGATTGTGTTGAATCTATCCAGAAGGATAAAATATATTTTTTGGTAGAATCTAAATTGTCCTTATATAGGTTATTACTACCTTGCAGATACAAATAACTTTCCCCGGTGAGTGCATGATCAGTATACGGGGAAGCGTTGTATGATAAGGTTCCTGTAATAGTCCAACCACCCAACTCATTTTCATTTTCAAAACTTGTATATGCTACGTCATTAACGCCTGCATTATTAACCGTTGCAATATTCAATAGCTTATTATATCCCCATACATTACAAGAGGTTTGGTCTTTCGTGGTAACTTGAAGTACATTGCCTTTTTCATCATAGTTATTCATCGTACTTTGTAATATTGCCAAGTTGGTATCCGGTATGATACTCCCTGCATTATATGTCCAAGTAGACGCAGTGATAACCTGGTTTGATACAGCACTCCAAAATTTGTAAGGCTTAATGATATTATTATAGCTACTATATTCAACTATAGATGCATTGATTAATCGTTGCGACAAAGTATTATTCCATTTTTCAACTCTTATCGGCTGCCAAATATTCTTTGCTGTTAAAGTTGAATATGCTCCATAAGTAAAACTAACCGGATAATAATATTTGGTTTTTATCTGCTCATTTAAAGCATTTGTTGCAAGTGTGTAATCGATAATATTGTGCGCGGTGTCATAAAAGATTCTTGTTGTATCTACTATGTATTTATTGTTTGCGTAGAATTGGCTGTCAATGGTTTTAGTCTCAAAAACTTTACCTGTTATCGGATATGAATATTTCCATACAAAGCTATTAGTATCTGGATAATACTGGACATCATAGTAATTCAATGCGGTCTTGATCGTTTTAAATTCTTTTATGTTGTATGGGTATTGGTAGCAGGAATATTGATGTTTTATTTTTCGCTCCAATAACCCGGACGCATTGTATGTGGCCGTCTCTAATAATAATCCTTTGCAAAAATCCAGGTCCGGAATATTAAGGAAAGGCAAGTCATTATAATCTTCATTATTAAATGAAGATGGATAATCCTCGCTTGTGGTAAATTTATAGACAGTTTTCTTTTTGAAATTATTTACAGTACCAAAATATTCTTCAACTCGATCATAACCCACAGGTGCACCATTAGTATATAATAATGAGTTTAAAGAATTGCTCCCGTGTACAAGAAAATAATTAGGTGGTGTAAACATTCCATAATTTGGGCAAATACTAGCTAATGCAAAACCTGGATCGTAGGTTGCACTTACTGCATTCTCCGTATATGCAAAACCATATAATGGAATATTTCCTAAAACGCCTGATGATGAACCGTCCTCTTCAACGTATTTGAAATCTTTTACGAGTTGATTGTTTTGGCTCATGCCATCGTCTAATATGAGTCTTTTGATCCTTAATCCTCCTACAGTAGTTAATGATGCCGTCTGCTGTGTTAATGGGATTACAAAATTTTTGTGGTTGGTGTTTAATTCATAATCAAGGGAAACAATGCCACCGGTTGACAGGGTGACGCTATCTAAAACCTTGGCTTTTGCATATTGTAGATTAGGTAGCCTTCTATAAATGAAGCTATCCGGGTTATTTGTCATTAGCCTGGTATCCGCATAATTCCCGTTGAAATACCCCCAATGATCAACCCCAGATTTGTAATTCCTGGCTGGCAAATTGGTTGAATTATACATATATCTGCAGCCGATCAAGGTGTCATTGCCAGAAAATTTATCATAGCCATTCAACTGTAGCCGATAATAATTGGTATGTAAGTTGCCATCCCAACTATTGTTATACATACTTGCCGTAGTAAGATAATTTCCATAAGTGACATCAATAGCACTGGGCAAGCTGCTCATGTATGCATATCTAAATTTATAGCCATACACGGTATCAGCATTGTTATTCATTATTGTAATGTTGTTCAATGCATGATTGCTTGGATCATCCATTCTTGGAAAACTGTCATAATTAAAGATGATAGTAGACCCATCAGGATACGCGATACTGCTAATAGTCATATCCCGGGAAGTATTAAGCTGTAATCTATCATCAACTGGCACTCCACAAAATGAATATCCCTGGTTTAATCCATCATATATGTAGTATGTTAGTGTTGTTGAATCTGCAAGTGTGTATTTTACTTCCGGGGTCGTGTAATTATATACAATTGAATCCTGGTCAAACGGAGCTACAATTTTTGTCAAATACCACCTTGTTGAAGCATATCGAAATACATTGTTATAATATTTTATGGCTACGCAATTATACTTTTCATAGAAGTATTTTATCCCATTATCAAGCGTAATTTTAAAAAAATCACTTTGACAACTATCCATTGGTCCAGAGGGTGTGGTGTTGGGATTTGCTATTTGCTCTATTTTAATGTTTGATTGCGGGATGCACAAAATTTGTCCGTTTTTCCCAATAATGAATTTGCCTGTTGTGCTGCCTGCAACAAAACTATATGTGTCAAACTCACCATCAATACTATCTTTTAGATATTTATCGAGTATCGCGGGATTGCTGTGAATAAGCGTGTTAGACGGTACTGTATCGGCATTTAAAAAACCCCAAATGTTATCATCTGGTATTCCTTTGATCTCACGAACAATCTCACCGCCTGTAAATAAGGTCCATCCTAAACCAACATCAGAAGCCAATTCGTCAACTTTATTGCCACCGCCATTATTATAAACTAGTGTTACATCATTTTTTAGACTTTTATCATTGTTCTCATAACTGAATAATTTGTAGCCTATTATTGGCCTGCCGGTGTAATAGTCCACATGAATACTGTTTTGAGATGATATTACATCGTTAGAACCAAACGTGCTCATTAGGTTGTCATGCGCATATCGGTCCTGTGCATTCACAATACTGGGAAATGCACAGAGAAAAATAAAAAAACAAACAGTCGTTCTTATCATTAGTGTTTATTTTGCTTGTATCGTAAATCTTAAAACAATAGGGCTTCTTAACTCTTTTTGCTGCCACCAAATATCATAAAGTACTTGTATCGTTCCATTCCATTTTGAGTTTATATAGTAGGATTTCGTAAGGCCAAATAATGCACTTTCGTTCCATTTTGATGTACTATGTGAATTTGAGACATATTCAGAGTCATGCGTTGCGGCATTGCTAAAAGTGGCTTTTTTATACATCCGTTCATAACCTGCGTATATGTTTATTCCAAATTGCCATTCCCAAGAAGCATAGCTTCGTAAACCTATCCCTCGCCACGAAAAATGAATATTGTTCCAATTTTGGCCAAGACCAATTACCGTGCTTAAGCCAATCCCATAAGTAATTCTTGGCGTATGCTTAAACCCTGCGGTAGCTGCTGCTTCCAACATAGCTGGTTTACCATCGATAGTCGCTCTGGATGTCTGCCAAGAATACTGTTTATCGATTCTCTTCCAAAAAGGTAGTTCCCGCATAGGATTAATCTTGAAAGAAGAATGACGAGCTCTTTTAATTTGTCCTACTGTCTTTTTTGTTTCTTTAGCATCTTTTACAAGGCCATTGATTTTATCTTGATGATCTTTGATCTGAGAACCAATTTTTTTAGTTACCAAATTTGTATTCTTACCAAATTGTTGTGTCAAATGAGTTTGCATCTTTTTTCTGGTTTGAAATCCCATTTGCTCCATTTCCTGCTGGTCTAAGAAATTGTTGGCTATAGGAATACCGCTCATAGCGCGGTTTAGATGCTGACTAAATCCAGGTGTTCCTTGCAAATATTCCAGAGCCATTTCTTCAACCTTTGATGGCTTATCTGCAATGTCTTTATAGACCTTCATTTTTGAGTTGCTATAAAAAACTTGTTTCTTAATACCAGTCAATATCGATATTTTGTCACTATTTGTGCTCCCCCCTATGTGATAAAGGCTTTTCGTACGCGCACTAATAAGATCATTAATATATGAGTGATAATTGAGCTCACTATTCACGTTGTCCAGCTTTGAGTCGTAACCTTGCAAAAGATTGTCATTATGTGAAGATTTGCTTTGGAGGAATGACTGCACACCTTTTAGGCTATCTATGATGTTATTGCTTTTGCGCCTGAACTTACCAACGAGCGTAGCACTATCTGGATGGATCAGTTTTCCAATCGAATCATAGGTGAGTGTTTGTTCCTGATAGCTTGCATATGAAGCTGAATCATTACGCTGTAGCTTGCGGGCGAAACGATGTTCTTTTCTTTTTAGATTTTTGATTAGCCGTTCTTGTTGGTGCTGTAGCCTGTGAGAGTATTTATCTAAACAGCGGATGTTTATATCGAGATAATTCTTACTTTGCTGCACAACTATATTTTCTTCCTGCGCACACAATAGTATGGGTGATATTAACAGCCAAATTAATAGTGATATAGGAAGAGATTTTAAACTCATGCCGATAAGAATATAGTTATTTGATCGCACCAAATGTAAAATGATTTTTCAGAAAACGAAATACAGTGTGGATAACTTTTCTATTTAATAAAAATATAATGCAGCATGTGGTCGAATATTTTGATGTATTTGCTACTCTTTATTTCAGATCACATTTTATTTCAATGCCGAAGCCTGATACTTCCTGCCCATAACACCAGGTTTCTGCATCGGATTTGGTGTAGGTGCCTTTCTGTGGTGTCCAATACTTTGTCACCTGCCCCGTGCTGGTATCCACTTCACGGCAGGAACAGGTATATTCTTTCTCACAGGAGACAAGGGTAATGGTGGTTAGCATTGCCAGCATTATGATGAGTTTCTTTTTCATGCTTTTCTATTTTGAGTTTGTTTAATAATTACCAGTCCTTCCTGACGATCATTGCTTGCTTCAATGAGCCGACAAGAGATTGCATTGTCTGGTCGATCTGCTGAAAAGACTTCTTGTTTATTTCCTCATACCATTTGATCGATGGCTTCCGTCCCTCGAGGCGGGAGGGATAAAAGGTCTCCAGCCCGTACTCGAGGTTCTGTGCATCGGTATGGGTTGTGTGCCGCCACATACCATACCCGCCGGAATGGTACTCCGCCTCTGTTTGGTATTGGATGATAAAGTCGGTAAAACTGTACCTGTATTTTCCTTCCTTCGTTTCGATATTGATCGTGAATCGGACAACGTAATTCCTCCTGTCTCCTGAGAGCATAAATGTACCTTTGCCAGTGACCGTTCCATCGGCTTCGTTATCAAAGGAAACCGAGTAAGGATTGGTACTGGAGTTTTTGGTCAGTATCCATTTTTTGCCGTTCTCATAGAGAGCTTTTCTTGCAGCGCCCTGGGCTTCAACAACGTCTGTGTAGTTCACTTTGTGCGTGCTGGGATCGAATGGCAATGTATATTCCTGCCCGGCTGAAAAAATACTCAGTGCGACGAGTAAAAGTGTAATGATGCTTTGTTTCATGTTGTGCTTTTTTTATTTGTGTATGTTGATTTTGGTGAATGCCTGTTGTGCGGGAAGGTCAAAGAAGTATCGGATAAGGTGCAGTTCCTGAGTGTTTATATCTTCTATGCGAAATGAATCTACCCAGCCCTTCTTAATGTCATGTAAAACGAGGGCACGATCTTCCAGGGTCCAGGTGTATCGATCAAGAAGGGGAGTATCGTTAAAATAGACGAGACGCGTAGCCTTTCCATCCAGCTCGAAAGTGTACCTGTGATCGTGCTTAAGAGGGCCAATTTCTGAATCGTAAGTGCAGCCCCAGGTGCCAATGATGGGGGAGGTATCCACCTCTCCATTACCTTGTTTATTACACGCTGCTGTAAGTTGCATAACAAGAAGAAAGAGGATAGTTGTAGCTGGTAGTTTTCTTTTCAAACAAATTATCATTTTCATTAGTTATCGTTTTCGATAACCACAAATATATAAAATTCCGAAAACTTAGTTATCAATTTTGATAACTAATGACAGAAGCTGCTTTTCTCAAGAAACTTGCGGGTCGGATAAAGGAATTACGGGAAAGCAAAGGCATGTCCCAACAGGAGTTAGCGGCCAAACTCGATTATGAGAAATCAAACATGTCCCGCCTGGAGTCTGGTCTTATCAACCCGCGCATAGCTACCCTTCAAAAAGTCGCTAAGGCTCTGGATGTTACGTTGCCTGAATTATTGACGTTCAAATAATTGCCGTTTTCGGCAAAATATTCCTCCTGCCTAAATAAGCTCCATCATCTACACTGGGAAAGACATCATTTTCTTTCACAATCAAAACGTAGATCATGGAGACAAACACACAAACTCCAAACAACACACGCATTGACGTGTACGCGCTCATCACCGAGCGTATCATCGAACAACTGGAAAAGGGGACCGTGCCCTGGCAAAGGCCCTGGACAGAAGCAGGACTGCCCCGCAACCTATTTTCCAAGAAGTACTACCGGGGTATTAACCTCCTCTTGCTCTCTGCGCTCGGGTACGAGCAAAACCTGTTCATCACTTTTAAGCAGCTCAAAGAGATCGGCGGTAAGGTAAAACAGGGAGAAAAGGGCTGCCCGGTCGTGTACTGGAACTATGTAGACCAAAAACAGGATAAGCCGGAAGACGGGGAAGAACAGGAACCCAAAAAGAAGGCCATCCTGCGCTACTACACCGTCTTCAACGTTTCCCAATGCGAGGACATACCGGATGGATATATTCCGGCCGCAACAAAGGTTATCGGCTCTATACAGGCCTGTGAGGACATAATAGCCGGTATGCCCCAATGTCCATCAATAAGGCACAAGGAACAAAAGGCGTTCTATAACCCCTTGATGGATTACATCAACATGCCAAAGAAAAGCAGCTTTGGTACTGCCGAGAGCTATTACCTCACCCTCTTCCATGAACTGGTCCACAGTACCGGCCACCATAGCCGCCTTGCCCGGAAGAACATCATTGAGATGTCCGAATTCGGAGGAGATGCCTATTCCCAGGAAGAACTTACTGCGGAGATCGGTGCCTGCTACCTGCAGTCCTATGCGGGTATCACCGAGGAATATGAGCAAAGTGCCGCCTATATCGCCGGTTGGTTAGGGAAGCTAAAGGGAGACAAACGCTTCATCTATATCACCGCGGCGCAGGCCCAAGCTGCTGTGGACTTTATCCTGAACCTGAAACAGGAGACAGAAGAAGAGGAGCAAACGGAAGCGTAATTAGTTCTGATATAACCATGATAAACCCAAGCCCTGCATTATCCAATGCCAGGGCTATTTTCTTATTCATACCCTATAATATCTAGAATACAGCGCTCCATCCATTCGGATGGAGCGCTCCTGGGCTTTGATGCCTTAAAACGGCAGGTCGTCATTATCAGCTCCCGCACTAACTGGCTGATACTCTTTTGCCGTACCTTTCTTTTGCTGTGCGATGACTTTAAAGGCGTTCACATGAAAGGTCAGGTGTGCATGAAAGTCGCCATCCATGCTCTTATAGGCATTCAGGCCAATGCGCCCGAATAGGGAAACAATACCACCTTTGCGTATCAGTTCGGCGGCTTTGACATTGACCCAATAGCTGCAATTAATATAGGTGGTCTCCTCGCGTTTCTCTCCCGATTTTGTCTTGTAATGGTCGTTTATGGCAATAGAGAACGCTACCAGTTCTCTGCCATCCTTTAATTTCCGTACCTGTGCGTCTTTGGTTACTCTTCCGATGATCTCCATGCTGTGTAGTTTTAGTGAATAAATGCTTTACCGTTGAAATAAGCTGAACTGTCCGCGCACTCCGGGCTTTACTGGTTTGTTGTGGTTCAGTCGCTGTACGAGATAGGTAATGGTAATATCCTCGTTTTGGATAATGCCCCATGCCTGGGACAATGCTTTGGAGCGTGTACTGTGTTGCCGCCTCTGGATGGCCCAACTTATGGTCATCAGGCGGGATAGTCTTTCTACTCTTGTTGCCATGCTTGTGGATTTTAACTGTTACAAAAAAGAATGCGGCTTAAAAAGCCTTATTGCCTGTGGTAAGCAATCCATTTGCACAAAAGGAAAGACTGGAAAGGTTTTGGCTAAGAGAATACAAGTTGAAAGCGAAGGTTATTTTACGAAACACCGTAGCGGAGACTGGAGATTGTCGCAGCTAAACAACGCTTGACCTTTCTGGGCTTGACTGCGTGCAGACCTTCGCGGCGGCACAGGCATAATGGTAAAATACCTGCATGACCACAACACAAAAGGCCTGGGCTATCTATTACAAGGGTAACAAAGCGCAAAAAGGGGGAGCCGGGAAAAGACAAGCCCCCGGAATAGCTTCATGGAATCGGTCGATAGAGATTTATGAATCCAGGAAGAAGGCAATATCCGTAATGAACAACGAGTTCAAGGCGTTTAAATATCCTCCGAAAGAGCAAAAGCTTTTTAAAGTGGTTCGTTGCACAATAAGCTATGAGGTTTGATAAGTGTCCGTTTTGAATTAAATTTGTAGCTTCATAGTGATAGGGTTTATAGGGGCTGGCCTGATCTCAGGCTGGCTTTTTATTTTTGATCAATTCCAACCAGCTCGCCGTAAAAACCGAAATGAACGATTATAATGAGTGAATGAAGGTGCGAGCGCCACAGGCTGGCGCGACCTGCTTTGTCACGTAGTGCCAGGTCGCACAGTGCAGGATTTTGCGATGGCATGTAAATATGCGGGGTGCGGTGTAGCAAAATCTGTAACGCAGCCGGTGGCTTCGCAGGCGAGCACTGACGCGGGACAGCGGGCGGACTTATATAGGCTGGAACAGCGTTTGTAAGGACGCGGGGAGCTGTCATGAGGCTTACCTGTGAGCTGCAAATATGGTGACAGGCGAACCCGATCTAAAGGGTATGCGATAGCAGCCGTTTAGTTCGGGCAGGCTGGTGCTTGCTTGGCAAGGGCCAGCCTGGCATGGCGGCATATTGGCTGAGCAGGGAAGCCAAATTCCTTTTTACCTAAGTGTCTGTAGAGCGATAGCGGAATGGACATCATAAAACTTATACATAGCATACCGATGAATTTTAGTGCATAACTGGAAATTGATCAATGCATTTCAGTAGTCCTTTAAAAGCCACTTTTAATTTTCTGCCATTCTTCCCTAAGCACGATGGACGCTTGTGCTTTTAGTCTAGCCAGTATGTCGTCTATACATTCGTAGGACTGATTTCCCGTTTGCACCTCCTTGCAACAATGTTCTAGCTCTTTCACAATTCCTAACAAACTTCTGTAATCCGATGCAATTAGCAAGAGTTCTACCTTGGCAACTTGTAACCATAGTTCATTTGCATCCTCGTTAGAAATAGTCTGGTACATTAAGAATTTACTGTTCAATGCCAATATATTGGAAATGAAATCCCGTAAATTGTTTATCCAAACTTGTCTAGACCCAGTAATTACAGTTTTATTAAAATCCCTCTCGCTATTCAGCCGCGATTGTTCTATTTGATCTAAGGCAATAGCTTGAGCATTCGTTATTTGCTTTTCAATAATTGATAAATTTGAAATTCTCGATTTGCGACCGATATATAGATTCGTAAATACAGTAAAAATACCAATTAATAATACTGTAATCCAAGGCATGTTTTTTCCGATATCAAACCCGGAATTAGGAACGTTAGCGTGCAAAGGTTTAACACTATATATTTTCGCGTCAACTACAATTGTATCATTATTGTGGGAAGGGCGGGCTAATGTCATCTCTGAGAAAAAAATAGACATTAAACAACAAATAATGATTGTGCGCCATGATAAGTATGACCTCATAATTAAGCTTTTGGGCCTATAATCTAGAAAACAGATCATTTAAAGTCTCGGGTTGAATCGCCCATCTATATCCCATATGAACTTCCCAATCGTATCCAAAATCTACTGTCGTCATGGCTAGGCTATAGTATTCCTCATAGCTCTTCCTGATAATAATGTTATCATCGTTTCTCTTCCGAGCTGTTAGAAACCCGATTTTATAGAGGAATGAAATTAGCTCTTGAGGAGTTGCGACATCATTAGATGCAAATTTAAAATCACCATGTTGTTTTAGTTTGAAAAGCTTAGTTCGCAAATCAGGGGTAGTATAAAGGTAAATTTCCGCAGCACTTTTCTTGATTTTATCTGGCTTCATCCCATAAATAAGCCTCTCTATAGTGGGAAGTTCAGATTTATATTCAGCAATTGTATCGGCAATTAAATTTCTAGAATAATCGGGCAAAATTGTAAGTATGTGTTTGGCTCCAATAAGTGAATCTCTATTTCTATAGGCTTCTTTTGCGGCTAAAGTGCATAATTTGACCAAATCTCTTGGGCGATTTCGAATTAATGAAAGAAGTACTTTGGACATGTATGCGTTTTCCCAGGCACCTTTCCCAGCGAATTTTTTTTCAAAAATTGAATCCATGTGAAAAGCAAGATGCCTTTGTTCTGTTCGAAGTAGGGTTTCATCATTTACTTGCTTACCCTCGAAAGTTAAAATTCGTTTAATTAATAACACGAAAATTTCATGCAGGGTAAATGTATAATAAACGACTTCTCCCTCGAACTTGTCAGATGATTCGTCTGCAGTTCTAACTGCATAATAGACATCGGTTCTCAGTGCTACTTTAAAAAATAAATCTTCATTTTCGCTAGATAAATCTCTAATGCTATTGATTAAGGCTGAAATCATGATAAGTCCTTCCTTCCTGTTCTGCCATCCTCGATCTAAGTCATCTAAATAAATTTCAATTTTCTGATGTTGAAGAACGTCTTCAATTTTAGCTTTAATATCGTCAGGTATAGCTTGGCTTACTTCATATTGAGAAATGAAATTCCTTATTGCTGAACGAACTTTTCCTCCAACCCTTACCGAATCAACAGCAAGAGTATCAACAATACTCGCATCAAAAAAATCAAATTCATCTAAGAATTTTCGCACAATAATTCTTATCAATCCATATTTCCATTTTCGAATGCTGAGCACTAGACTTTCATGAGTTTCCCCAATTTCAGCAATATCATCAGGTTTTATTAGTATGGCAGTTGTCTTGGCTTCTTTGGCTTCTTTGATTGCTACTCGAAATAATGCTGATTTGCCGACCCCTTTACTTCCAACCAATATTCGAACAGGTAAATCGGATGTGATAGAATCAAATACATCCGTTTTTAGAAAGTACTCTGTTAATCGAGTAATATTTTCGCCTTCTCCGTCATAAGAGCCGAATATTTTCCGAATATTTGTATCAGTAAATTTATTTTCACTTTTTTGATTCATAACGAAGGTTTATTTTAGCCAGTTTCAGCATCTCTGCTGCTTATATATCTAAAGTAGGAAAATATTTAAGTATTCAGAAAAAAATTGTCAGTAATTACAAGTAACCGGAAGGTACTCAAATTATAAAACAACTCATATTGAGATAAGTTTCTTTTATTTTTAGAAAATGCCAAGGAGTCAGAAACGCCTAGTTATCTTCCCACGCATTCCAATTAATAGTCAGGGAAATCTAAAATCCCAGTAAATAAATTGAAATCAATATTAGGATGTGTTCTAAGGCTCCCTTCTGTAAATTCTTTTTCGATTGATACATCTGTTCGTACTGTGTTGCCTTTCTCATGGATTCTACGTAGCTCTGATTCTGCCTTAGCATTTTTTACGATTGTGTAAAGTTGATCTCTTCGAATCTTACTCTTCTTAAGTAAAGTTGTATTATGGCTCGTGAAAATGAGTTGAGCACCTTTAGGGTTGATTCTCGGATTGTTGAAAAAGGCTACAAGGGTTTCGTACATTGCAAAATGAAACTGGGCATCAAGTTCATCAAACAACAATATGCTGCCTTTTAGCATCGAGTCAAGAAGCAAGCCAATTAAGCCAAAGAATTTTTTAGTGCCAGCAGATTCTTGTTCTCGGAGATCAAACCTCACAGTTCCAACTTCTGCCCCATCATTGTCATACATAGAGTGTACGGTATGTACAATATAGTGAGCTTTCGGCAGCAATTCGTTTTGTATCATAAACTGCATGAAGTCAGCCCCAACTTTTACATTTTGCGAGGGCTGTAATGCTTTTGTCTCGATTATTGCGTTAAACCCTAAAGAGGCTTCACGTAGTATTCCTAAAAAGTTCAATCTGAAAATATCATCCTGAAGTCTCTCGGACGTAAAATCAATAAAGGTATCTACATCAAACGATTCTATAACTGTTATCCGCTTAAACCAATTGAGTATGTCTACTGCTGGTTGAACATTCAAAACGCCAAGGACAGAAAGGAATAAGGTATTGTCTTGGGCCCTTTTAAACAGGGTATCTAGACTATTATCAACCTCTTTATTCCAGTTTTTATTATGACTTACTGCTTTATTACGTCTATAAAAAAGATTGTTTTCCCGCACTTTTGGCTCGGCATAGTAGAGCCATTCTTCACTAACTACGCCGTTTAGTATTTTAAACCCATACCTATACTTTCGGTTCCCAAGAAAGAATACAATTTCAAGATGGGTAGGATCGAGATTTTCTTTTTTTAATAAAAAGGGTATAATGCTGGAAGAAAAGACATTTGTAGAGCTAGCTGCAGAGTAAAGAACTGCATACTTCATCGCTGCTATCGCTTTAAGAAAATTACTTTTCCCAGACGAATTAAACCCTAATACTCCTACAGACCGTAGTAATCGATAATCCCACTGATAACTTGGGGGTGTAAATGTCTTATCTGCCTTATCTTTTATTGGGGTAGCAATAAAGGATAAAGTATTTACCGATCCGAAAGATAGGAAATTTTCTAAAGTGAAGCTTACAATCATCCCAGGCTTTAAAATAAGCGAAATTAACATTTAATACCCAACCTGTGGATAAAAATATTCATCTTTTTTGTTAAAACTAAACGAAATTTACGCTTGAAAACAAATCTGCGTAACTAAAAAGCACGAATATGGCAAACTATCATGTGTCGAAAGACAAAGAAACAGGAAAATGGAATATCCAAAAAGAAGGTGGACAGAAGTCGAGCGGATCAGCTGACACCCAAAAGGAAGCAGAAAAAATGGCTAAGCACTTCTCCGGCAATAACGGGGGTGGAGAGGTCAGAATTCATGGCCTGGATGGAAAGATTCGGGATAGTGACACTGTAAAACCGGGTAATGACCCCAAAACTTCGAAAGATACCAAGCATTAATGCGTTGAGCATTTATGCATCAAGTAAAATATAGAGATAAATGGAAAGAAAACTTACCAAAGAACAACGGGAACAATTCAGCGATATTTTAGAAGAATTAGGTAAGACGCTGGATATTACGGAAGCACAATTTGATGCTGCGGTTCGAAGTTATCAGGCAGTTGGAGCATGGTTATCAAAGGAAGATTCATTGCTTTCACCTTATCAGCCGTTAATTCGACCGCAGGGCTCATTTCTTCTCGGGACGATGATACGCCCGATTAATGAGAACGATGACTTGGATATTGATTTAGTGTGCCAGCTGACAGGCAAGGATTCTACCTGGACTCAAAAGGAACTAAAACAGATTGTCGGGAATAGAATAAAGGAACATGAACAGTATAAGAAAATGCTCCTAAGTCCTGATGGTCGCAGGTGTTGGACGTTGATGTATGCAGAGGATTCAAATTACCATTTGGACATCCTGCCTGCATTAATCAGTCAGGGTTATTATACGTTAGAGAAGTCCTTTTCAGCAGTTGATAGTAGTGACTATGATAGTCTGGCCATCAGAATAACTGATAAGTTACGCCTTGACTATGACACATCGATCAATCCAAATGAATGGCTTTTGTGTAATCCTTTTGGCTTTGGTAGGTGGTTTTTTCAACGTGCCTCTCTTGACCTGATGAAATCATTCTCCTTAACGGAAGCGGTTAAACCAGTACCCAAATATCAGTTGAATAAACTCCCATTGCAACGCGCTGTACAGATACTGAAACGGCATCGAGACATGATGTTCAATGGTGACCAGCACAAACCGATCTCTATTATTATTACTACACTGGCGGCTAGAATATACAGTAAAGAAACTGATGTTATCTCAGCATTAGTAAATGTAGTAGGAGAGTTAGACACGACAATAGAAGAACGCTACGATGAGCGTTTGGGACGATATGTAAAATGGATTCCCAATCCGGTGAATCCTTTAGAGAACTTTGCGGATAAATGGGCAGAATACCCTGAGAAGGAACGTAACTTCTATATGTGGGTAAAACAATTACGCCATGATATATATAACATTCTTGGGCAGATTGATAATGGTGTTCATTACATCAGGGAGGCTATGCAAACACCTTTTGGCAGATCAGAAGTTATCAAGGCATTTTCAAACTATGCAGAGCACACACGCGAACTGAGAGAAAGTGGCAAACAGTTCATTACACCTAAAACCGGTATCGTAAACAGCGCTGGTACTTTAATTAAGAATCATAACTTTTATGGGGCAGGAGAATAAATGGCTATCGCTAGCAACACAAACTATTCACTTAAAGCAGGACTACCCCGACAGTGAGGTAAAGAGACTTCGTGAAATTTATCTTACCTGGACGCATACCATTACGCCATCTCCTTTGGGCGCTTGGTATAAAGTGAAACTCCATTACATAAAAAATAAGAGTTTAAGTTTTTATGTAATAGAGCCTAAGCCATTGCAGTTGGCTAATGGCCATGCCGAACTACCACATGTGTATTCAACAGAAGAACAAAAGTTGTGCTTGTATTACCCGGATGGTACGGAGTGGAATCCAGGCTTACTATTGACAAAAACAGTAATTCCCTGGGCGCACGAATGGTTGTTTCATTACGAGCTTTGGGTGGGTTCCGGTATTTGGAGTGGAGGCGGGAAAAAACACAACTAATACTATGGAGAAGAAGCTATTTAAAATACTATCAATAGACGGCGGAGGTATACGGGGAATATTTCCTGCGATGTTTCTTGCCAATCTCGAAAAGGAACTTGAAGCTAGAGGTACAAGTAAATTTCAAATATTTCAGCATTTTGATCTCATTTGTGGTACGTCAACGGGCGGGATTATAGCTATTGCATTGGCATTGGGCATACCTGCGATTGATATCTATAAGCTGTATATGGAGAATGCTCGAAAGATTTTCGGATCGAAGAGGGGCTTTTGGGGACGGTTCTTATATTCTGCTTATGATCGATCAGCTCTCGAAATTCTGATACGTGCAAAGTTTCAAGAAACCAAAGACGGTGAAGACCCCATTCTGAAAGACTGCAAAACCAATATCTGCGTTCCAATCTATGACCTTATGCAGGGAAAGCCGGCAGTACTGAAAAATAACTATCATACGAACTTTATACGCGACTATCATATTCCCGCATATCAGGCAGCACTAGCTACGTCAGCTGCACCTACTTATTTTGATCCGTATTCCACTAGGTATACAGATTTAAAAGGGGTCGTTCAGACCTTTAGTAACAAAGTTGACGGCGGCGTGTTTGCCAACAATCCAACTTTGTTGGGTATAGTTGAAGCGCAAAAGGCCTTTGGTGTCGATTTAGCTGACTTACAGGTTTTGTCTTTAGGAACCGGTCACCAACGGTTTGCAGATGCCTGTAGTCGGAAAAAGTGGGGACTTCATTACTGGGTCACTCAGAATAATAAAAAGCGCATAATAGAGTTATTCATGCAGGGCCAGTCACAACAGGTGCAAAATTTAATAAGCCTATTACTACGAGGAATTGACAAACAAGAAAAGGAGAACTTTATCTATAACCGTATTGATACGGATTTGGATGAAACGTGCTTAATAGAAATGGACGATACCGACAAGGGCAGGCTGGAAAAGCTCTCCGAAAAAGCTCACATAGAGTTCCAAAACCATGGTTCCAATATTATTAGCCGGTATTGTAGTTTATAGCGGACTAAGATTACTGTTTTCTCAATCTGGAGAGTCTAATTTTAGAGTATCTTCTGACTCTGATTGTCATGATGAATTTATGGCATTCGCTGAACGTCTCAACCTTAGTCCAACAAAAGCGCGACAGCTCAATAAAGCTCGCACAGTACTACAAACCAAGATAAAAAAATACTTTTCTGAAAAGACGAATACAACTACACCTTTATTTTACATACAGGGATCGGTAAAACATGGCACCGTCATCCGAAAACAAGACGACACTTGTGATATTGATGTGGGAGTATATTTTAAAGGAAAGCCTCGGATTAAACCTGCAACAATACAAGCAAATATCGTTAAGGCTATAGGAAATCATACGAATGAAAAAGCATCAATCCGACAAAAGTGCGTAAGAGTGTACTACGCAAATCTTTTCCATATAGACTTGCCGGTTTACTACATAGACATCAAAACAGGTACTATCTATTTAGGTATAGGCAAGGAATGGCATCCCTCCGATCCCAAGCAATTTACTGACTGGCTCAAAACCGAAGTCATAGGTACGCAGCAACAACGATTGGTTATGTATTTTAAAGCCTGGGCAGATGTTGTAAAAGGAAGAAATCAGCAAAAAATGCCAAATGGCCTATCGTTTACACTTTGGGTTAACACATTTTATTGTGAGGATAAACGCGATGATATTTCCTTTATTAAAACAGCTTACAAGCTATTAAAATACTTAAAGAGGACCGAGACAGATGAATGGGATTGTGCTATGCCTGTTGTCCCCAAAGATAATGTTATTCAAAAATTAAGTTGGGATCAGAGAAAAAATTTCAAATATGCCTTAGATGAACTCATACAGTCTTCGGTGAAAATTTTCGAATCCAATTCCAAAGAACAATGTATCGAAGCATGGAAATGGCTATTAGGTAAGTGGTTTAATTAAGTTAGTTTCAGCCATTTCTAACGATTTTTGTGGTTCCAAAGCCCCAAAATGGAAAATTTTAGCAAAATTCTTTGGAAATTTGCTTAAAAATTCGTTTATCTTTGCAGTCGAACTTAGGGAGTAGTGTATCAAAAAAAATCGGCACGAACTAAAACATCCTCAATGCACTCTTACTTGCGCAGTGTCAGCTACTTATATATAATAAATAAAACATTCATTTAATTTAAGTGGGCCTGACGGACAGTTGCAGGCCCTCTTAATCTACAATATTCTTGACATAAAGTCAAGTCAGAGTTTCCGGTTAGGATGTTTGGACGCATCACAAATTGGGAAATTGCAAAGAGCCTTAGCCTTAGCTAAGGCTCTCGTTTTTAAAATATATTTTGGGTGAATACATTTCTTCATTAATTTTATGTTGCAATTTCAAAGTTTGTAGGAAAAATAATTATGGCAATTTCTCAATATTTTTTAACGTCTAAAATTGTAAGTGATGCGTCCAAACATTACAACAAAGCCAGGGGCCGGTGTGCCCTTGGCTTTGTTTTCTAATCGGTGCTTAAAGGTGGCATGTCAGTACACAATCTCGTGTACGATTTTACTCACTACCAGTCTGGTATCTTGTACTCAAGATATGCAGGTTGATAGTTCATCAGTGCGCAACAATGGCACCATGCCAACTCATGCTGCAGCGCTCATGATAGACAACACTCCCTCTGCAGAAAAAGGCCATGCAGTACCCTCGGTGCAAACCGATCAGGTCCAACTAATGATTCGACAACTTCTCTACGGACATGGTCGGAGTTTTCGCATTGAACCTGTGGTTGAAGATGCAAGAAAGGTTCAACCATTTATTTTGCAACTACCAGATATTCCAATTCCGGTAAGACCACTTTCTCCAGTAAATAAATATGGGGATCAAGACTTTTATAAGGAAGTAGACTTGTATAATTCGTCTCTTGAGCAGTACCTATATGACAGTTCCGAAGTTGCACATTCAATCAATCAATTTGTTGACAGTGTGGCCCAACCTATTTCTGATTACTTACAAAATTATTATAGTCGGCCACACCATGCTTCAGATATAAGAGGGGCACTGTTGAATATTAAACGATACCTAGAGGCGTCATCGGCAGATGTCAAAGCCCTAATAGCTGCTAGCGATCTACAGCATGATTTGCCTGGTACATATAACTACGATCCACCGAAACCAGTCTTTTCAACGGATGTAAAACTGTATCAGGTGACCCCTAACAGTAGCACCGACAATGTAGAAATTCTATGCAGCCAAAAGGATGCTTTAGACTCGCATTCGGTGTGCGAAATGCTCCAGTAGTACCAATCAAACATTTATTCACACATTTTTAAAAACAGGTTCAAAATGGACTCACATATATTTGCACAGGTAAATAAAATCAGAGATGGTTTCGATAAATTGGGTAAGTTGTGGAAGAGGGTTAAAGAAATTATTGACCGCCTCAGCATAGCACCCATTATTTCTCCCACATTAACCGAGGAAGATAAGAATTTGCACCGACAGACTAAAATAAGCTTTAGGCTTATTATTTTTCTTGATGGTGCCTTTGGATCAGCGTTAGCATTTTTTTACATCAGGTACATTGCATTAATGCCCCTGAATTTTACTGGAAATACCTTAGTTATTTACGCTGCTGGCTTTGTGCTGTCATCAGTTGTCATAACCCTTACAACGTTCTTGGTTGAGGGGTATGTTAAGCGCAAAAAAACACCATCATTAAATTTTATAGATGTCTTCTCTTCTGCTGGCCTGAGCTTCTTACCTTTGTTTGTTTTCCCCCCTGCTACGGCATTAGTCTTATTTCGGAAGTTAGATGTATTTCATAAGGACATGATCGGAAATAAGGATGCAGGTCTTATCAGTCCTATAGAATACGCCATAGTTGTTGCAATAACCGCTGCGTTAACCCTGATCGTTGCAGCGGTAGTACGCGAATATGCATTATCTAAAAGGGATGAAATTGAGCATCAATTACCTACGAAACTTGTAGCGGAAAAGACAAGGAAAGCGGACGAAGATGAGAAGGCACGCATTAATGAAGAGGCTAGGAGTGTAAAAGCAATCTTAGTTAGCGATATTGGTCGATTATCGATGCTTATTTTGCAAACCGAACAAGCTGCTAAGACAGTTGACATAAATAGCATTTTGCAGCCATTCAATCCACGGGAGAAGAAAGTACTGAAACAGTATCTTACTAAAATCCCAAGCGACATGGCAGTAGACGGTGATGGCAACCTTTCAGATAACTTATTTGAAGATTTCTGGAATTCACTCTAAATCCACTAAGTGACAGTTAAAAAAATGGCCTCTCAAAGGCCATTTTTAATTTGCTATTGACTGTGGAGTAGTAATGATAGTCCCTTTGTCAATTCATTTTACATTCTTAGTACTACGTGTTTTACATGACTAGCTAACGTTTATACCTGTCTATATTTTTGTCATAGCGTCGTTTCCTTTATGTTGCTTTTGATTTATAAGCATTTATAGTCTTTCTTTTTTGCCTTTTTATCCGGGCCTCGTGCTCGGTAAAAGGCAACACATGGTAAAACGAGTGTCTCGCACAAGATTAACTATTCAGATAAATGGCCCTCATTTTGAGAGTTCTTTGGATTTCAATAGGTCGTCAAGGATTTTTCGCTTACTCGGCAACGGCTGTTTATTATTTTTCTCGCACAAGCAGATACTGCTTTCATCGAGGCCGCTAAGATTTGCGAAGACCTGCTGAGACAAACTATGGTTCAATCCGGTATTTCGTATTTGCCCTCCATTGTGCTCGTGCTGCACAGGGTTATATCCGAGGAATGCAATTATCTTGGGATAAAACGTAATGCGAGACTACAAACGTAGAAATTTCCAGTTGATGATATTCTCCGAATCAACCCCAATCCGCACATGCAAAAAAGCAACGAAGGTATGAGTTTGGATTGGATTCAAGTTCAGGTTAAAGAATGTACTTTAATTTAACGTGCACTCCATTTTATTTGATTTACAAGGCTTTACAACACACTTGTCCAGCATGGAAAAGGGCAAAGCAACCCGAGGGGAGCTTAATAAGCTAACAAAGTTCGGGCGGGGATGGGGAATGGGAAAATCGAATTTTTATGATACCCCGATTTTGAGGGTATGATACCCTGTTTCCAGGGGTATCATACCGCTATTTTAGCTATTAAAGAAGTGATTATCAGGTATTAATAAAATGAAAGGGAATGAAGCGAAGTAAAGTGTGCCACACCAATATGATGGAGCATGAAGTGAAATAAAGTGTGCCACACCAAATATGATGGAGCGTGAAGTGAAATAAAGTGTGCCACACCAACGTGGTAGCCTATAGAGGTGTGGCACACTTTGGGGAGGGGTACACTTAGAGCAGTGGCATACTTAGGGAGGGGTGGCGGTCATTAGCTTTTTAAGCCGGGCATATCGGTGCCCTTCATGGCACGCATGGCAGGGAACCAGGCAGCTATCAGCCCGACCAGCAATATGGTGGCTATGATAAGCAACAGATCGAATGGCTGCACGCGTACGGGATATGACTCTATAATAAATGACCCCTGCAATTTTATCCAGCCAAACTGTTTTTGACCGAGGCAGAGCAGCAAGCCAAATAGCAAGCCAGTAAGGCCACCAGTAAGCGACCATAAAACACCTTCGGCAATAAATATCCTGCGCACATCGGCTGGCTGGGCACCAATGGCCCTGAGTATGGCCATATCTTTCCTTTTTTCAAGCACGAGGAGTGACAATGCACCGATCATATTGAAGGATGCAATAAGCAGGACAAGGAGCAGTATCGCATACACAGCCCATTTTTCGGTACGCATTACCAGGTAAAGGGTCTTATTCTGCTCAAAGCGTGTCTGTGTATGCAATGAAGGGCCTGTAATCTGCTGTACCTGCTTTTTCAATGCATCTTTATCGGCCCCTTCGGCCAGTTTTATCTCAATGGAAGAATAGCTGCCATCCTGCTGCAGGAGATACTGCACAAGGGTGAGGGGGGCAAGTATATACTTGCTGTCGAACTCGTCCTGCACCCGGAAAACGCCATCGGCCTTTAACTGTAAGGAGCGGAATGCCGCTGCGGGATCGAGTGCGATATTAGTAGCGTGTGCATTGGGATAATAGGCAATTAGTTTACTAAAGGCGCTATTAGGATCGAGGCCTAACCTATTGGCCATTTGCTCGCCAATGATGGCGGTGGGTATATCGCCGGCGACAACCGAATCGCGCCCATCAGTAATGTACGGGCCTACATTATTGACCTTGAAATAATTGTTGTCGATACCCTTAATGGTGGCTACGTTCTGATCGTTATTGTCGGTGATCACGTAGACCTTATCTTCGAGCACATAGCTTAATGCGGCTACACCCGGCAATGCTTTTATGCTAGCCAGCTTCGTATCTTCAAGTTTAAAAAACTTGCCTTTAGCCGGGCTGATCTTTATATCGGGGTAGAAGGCTTTGTAGAGATCTTTAACCAGGTATTCGAAGCCATTGAAAACGGAGAAGAGCACGATCATGGCACAACTGCCTACGGCTATGGCCACCATACTTATGCGTGACAAGACAGGCACTGCATTTGCCGTGCGCTTACCCCGCAGGTACCTGAAGGCGAGCTGCCATACCAAGGTATTGTTCATTACTGATTATCTGTATCCTGACCACGCCCGGCGCGCTCTTCATTGATCTTTTTAAAGAGTTCTTCCATCCGGAAGACGTGGTCCAATGTATCGTCGGTGAAGAAATGCAATTCGGGCACACGGCGCAGTTGGTTCCTAACCCTGCGGCCCAGCAGGTTACGCCATTCACCACTACGGTCCTTTATCTCCTGCAATAATTTAGCCTGGTCGCCTACCTGGAAAAAGCTGATGTAGATACGGGCCTCAAGCAGGTCGGGGGTGACCATGACCTTTGATATAGACACCATACCACCATCAACTATATTCATACCTTCGCGCTGAAAAATATCGCTCATTTCTTCGAGCACCACCTGTGCCACCTGCTTTTGCCGCTTACTTTCTTCCATGATTAGCTGTTTACCGAAAGGTAAAGTTAACTAAATGCAGCTTTATGACAGGATTTTTACGCTTACCGTCTGAGTAATTGTATTATGTTTAGTAAATTCGTAGCCACAAAATATATATAAGTGACGAAGAAAATATCATATGCCAGCTTCATCATTGCATTAGCAATATTAAGTTCGTGTAAAGAAAAAGGCCCGATCATAGACCTTGGCGGCCACACAGCAAAAGATTCAACTTATACTGCGGCTACCGAAGCACCACAGCAACGCGTGGTACTGGTAGAAGAGTTTACCGGTGCAAGCTGCTCTAACTGCCCGGCAGCAAGAGAAATTTTGAGCTCGCTGGAAACACAACATCCCAACAGGATAGCGAGCCTTGGGCTGCATATTTTCAACTTTACGCAATCGGAACCATGGGAAGGAGCAAAGTATGACTTCCGGACACAGGAGGGAACCGACCTTGGTAACAGCGTGTATAATGGAATAAGCGGTATGCCTGTTGCGGGCATCAACCGCCTGGCTGTGACGTCGAGCACACCCGAACTGTTTTTCAGTACCCAATGGTCAGGTATTATCAATAAATACCTGGATAGTGTACCTTCTGTAAACCTTACTATAAGCAGCTCACTGAACACAGCAGGTGACACTGCCTATATTGTTGTAAAAGCGGCTTATACCCAAGATGTGAGCACAAAAAATACGCTATCTGTGGCCATAACGGAGAGCGACCTGATCGACTACCAGGAGGACCCTGCAGCTGCCCCCGACCCGATAGACTCGAGCTATAATTTCAAGGCTGTATTACGTGGCTTTGTATCGGCCACACTGGGATCACCGGTACTGGACAGCCTGAATACTAAAACCGCCGGGAGGGTATTCACCCGCAGCTACCTGTATAAGGTAAACCCGGAATGGAAAGCGGAGCACTGCAAGGTAGTAGCCTTTATCTCGAATGCAGAAACGAACGATAAGCGCGTGCTGCAGGCAGCAGAAACTGAGTTGAAACAATAACAAAAGCTTTTTATAAAAAAAATGATATTTGCCTTGTCTTAACGGATGAGGCAAATATTTTTAAGGAAAGATGCAAATACGATATTATATGCTGCCGCTCATGGCCTGCAGCCTGCTTATGACCGCAGGATGTAATAGTGGCGAGCAGCAAGCCCCCGGTAATACTGCAAGTGAAAAAAACACCCCGGTTATTAATGTGCCTCCCTTCAATGCAGACAGTGCTTACCAAAGCGTAGCCACGCAAGTGGCCTTCGGGCCGAGAACCCCGGGATCGCAGGCCCAGCAAAAATGTGCAGCCTGGATGGAAGATAGACTGAAGGCCTATTGTGATACCGTTTACCGGCAGGAGACGAGCGTAAGGGGCGGTGATGGTAAAATACTGCCATGTATCAATCTTATAGGGGTCATTAATCCCAAAGCCAGCAAAAGGATATTGCTGCTGACCCACTGGGATAGCCGCATGTGGGCCGACATGGATACCAAAGACAAGGATAAGCCTATAGATGCCGCCGATGATGCAGGCAGCGGGGTCGGCATATTGCTTGAAGTGGCCCGACAATTGAAAATCAACAATTTATCGCCGGAAACAGGTATAGATATACTCTTTACCGACGTGGAAGACTACGGTAAAACTGAATGGGGGGATGACTCCTATTGCCTGGGTACCCAATACTGGGCTTTGCATCCGCATGTGCCGGGGTATCATGCAGACTTCGGGATATTACTGGATATGGCAGGGGCTAAGAATGCACAATTCCCGATGGAAGAGCTATCGGGAAGGTATGCGCATGATGTGCAGCAACAGGTATGGGCTGCTGCCGGCAGGGCCGGTTATTCCTCTTACTTCACCTATGCAAAGGGTGCTGCCATTACAGACGACCATGAATATGTAAATGAGCTGGCACATATACCCACTATCGACATTATAAACCTTTCGCTGATGACGGAAAGCCCTTTTGCTGCCCACTGGCACACACACAATGACAACATGAGCATTATTGATAAAAACACGCTGAAAGCTGTGGGGCAAACATTACTACAGGTGATCTTTGAGCGGGCCGCAGCAGTAAGTTAATTTAAGCACAAAAATCAGTAATCATAAATTGCCAATGGTTATCTTTGGCGCAATAAAGTAAAAACAGTGAAGTACCGGCACGCCATAATCATAGTATTGCTCGTCATATTTTTTGACCAGTTATTGAAGTTTTATATTAAGACTCATTTCTACTATGGGCAGGAAGTAAATGTGATGGGACACTGGTTCCGGCTGCATTTTATAGAGAATGAAGGTATGGCCTTCGGCATGAAGCTAAGCCAGGCCGATATTGGGAAAGTAGTGCTTACCCTCTTCAGGCTTGGGGCTGTGATATTTGGTTTTTTCCTGCTAAAGAAACTCGTTATAAAAAAATACAGCAGGGGTACCATCATATGCGGTGCGCTGATCCTTGCTGGTGCTATGGGCAACCTGATAGACAGTATGTTCTACGGGCTTATATTTACCGAAAGCACTTTTGACCTTGCCCACCTGACCGCAATGGGGCATGGTTATGGTAAATTTTTGCATGGCCGGGTTGTTGACATGCTTTATTTCCCTTTATTTACGGTACATCTTCCCTCATGGGTACCATTTGCAGGGGGAGAAAAATTTGAATTCTTTGAACCGGTATTCAATATAGCCGATGCGGCTATTTCCATTGGCGTGTTAACTTTAGTATTCTTTCAAAAGAGGCTTGTACATAAAAAAGCTACCCCTGCTACCGTAACACAATAATATATGAGTGACGAAGGTTACATATCGATAAATGTATGGCTGTCTGGCCGCAGCTACCGCATCCGTATCAAACAGGAGGAGGAAGAAGCCGTGCGTAAAGCGGTGAAGCTGGCCGACCTGAAGGTACAGGAAATGCGTAACAGCTATGCTGGAAAAGATGACCAGGACTTTATCGCGATGTGCCTGCTGTCTTATGCCGCCGACCATGCCTTAGATGCAGTAATGGACCCGATTTTGCAGGAAAACCTCAAAGAACTGGCACAGAAGATCGACAGCGTATTGGATAAAGAATAAGTACGCTTCTCCTGCATTTATTTCATTAGACAATAAGCGCAAATAAGTAAAACATTATTATAAAAAGAGAAGCCCCGCAATATGCGGGGACTTCTCTTTTTATCTTTCAGCAATTATCTATTTCCTCTTTTGTTTGCCAAAGCGGTTACCACCTTTCAGCGGATCATCGTCTTTGTCGGGGCTACCGAGGCGATCCATTACGCAACGGAAACCAACTGTTGGGCTAGACTGGTTAGCCTGCATGAAACGACGTGTGCCGGGTGACATCCAGTAAGCGCGATCGGCCCATGAACCACCTTTGATCACTTTAGCTTCATTGCTCACGAGGGTATTGGTACCGAAGCTGTACACAAACTGAGACAGTGTATCGCCATCCCTGTAGTCGCGTGCATCTGCATCCCTGGAGTCATAGTTATTAGTAGCAGTGATCTCATCCCTTGTCATAGGACGTGTAGGGATATGACCAATGCTATCTTTATCTTCCAGTGAATTATCTTCAGCAATACGCTTGTATGTTTCATAAACATTACCACGGAAGGGACGGAAATCGTTAAGATCGTCGTAAGTAGGACGGTAAGTATCCAATGTCCATTCGCTCACGTTACCCGACATGTTGTACAAGCCATAAACGTTAGGATTGAATGAATAAACAGGAGCAGGGATATCGGCGTTATCATTAAGACCACCGGCTATACCCATTACGTCACCACGGCCACGCTTAAAGTTGCCGAAGAACTGACCCTGATATTCGTTACGTACTTCATAACGAGTATTGCCTGCATCGCCCCAAGCGTATATATTACGGTTTGTATAAACTTCTTCACCACGACGGCGTTTAGTAGCCGGCTCGGGGTTATTGCCTAACTGCCCGATAGCTGCATATTCCCATTCAGCTTCTGTAGGGAGGCGGTAAGCAGGAAGGAGGTAACCATCACCGAAGTTTACGTTACGTGTGCCTGAACCGCTTGGATCGAGATCCCTCATACGTTTTTTACCAACAGTACCTTCGTACTGGCCATAAGCATATGTTTCTGTATTGAACACGTCTTCGTTCACCTGGTTAGGATTTCTTTTCAGCTTACCTTCTTTAATGAGGATCATTTCATTAACGCGGTCAGTACGCCAGTTACAAAACTCCTGTGCCTGGTTCCAGTTAACACCTACAACCGGATAAAAGTTATATGCAGCGTGGCTGAAATAATATTTTACCAGTGGCTCGTTGTAAGAAAGGGCCTGGCGCCAGCAAGTAGTATCGGGATAGGCTTTAGCTATTAATTCGGGATAATCCGAACCATAGGTACGCCTTAGCCAATATATATATTCACGATAGTGAACGTTCGCAACTTCAGTTTCGTCCATGTAAAAAGACGATACCGACACGGTACGAGGTATATTATTGTGCTCATAAGTAGGGAGGTCATCCTGAGTCTGGCCCATAGTAAAACGGCCACCCATTACAAATGTCAGGCCTGGACCAGTTTGCTGCCCGGGATAATCTGCAAGGGGGAAGCCACCTAAGCGCTTATCGTTATAATCCCACCCTGTCGCAGTAGAAACATTGGACGGGTGACTGGATTTGTTCGAAGAGCAAGCTGAGAAAAGAGTAGCTGCTCCTAAATACAGCAAGCTCAGGCCGATAACAGATTTTTTCATAATCAGAGAAAAATATTTTGCTACAAATTTGTTGATAACTCCTAAAAGTGTTACAATGTTAGAGCATTCTTTTCAAAATGTCAAGCTTTCCAGGTTTTGAATAAAAAAAAAGCAGTTTTTAAGGCATTTTACCTGTATTTATACTATTTTTTCAAATCCGGCGTTAATATATTACCGTAGACAGCAATATCTACGGCTTATTTTTATTGCTTAATTTTGAAAATATATCCCTTAACCCGGCTAAGTTATAAAAAATGAGAAAAGTTGCAATAACAATTGCGGTATCATCCATAGCCTTCTTTTCAGCGAAGGCCGGACCTGACCATGCATTCGGCGTATCAAAAGACGAGATACATGATGGCTATGTAACCAAAAAAATATGGCTTGACCATTACAGGATGCCCAAGATCAGCCTGGAGGATGTAAGCTATACCGGCGGTGTGGCTTTGCCTGTGGATGCTATCCCTGCCGACCCCTCAAAATTTAATGTAACGCTGGGTAAGGACCGCAAACGCCCCTTTGCCCTCATATCGGTACCTGCATACAGTGCAGCTACCGGTAGCCAGGAGGTAAAGCAGCTCAGCAGTTTTACTGCTGTTGTCAAAGAGGATGCCGGTGGTGAAGCTCCTTTCAGCTACAGCAAAACAGCAGCCAAAGGCACTGCCACCAACTCGCCGCTGGCAAGTGGTACCTGGTATAAAATATCTGTTTCCGAGACCGGCTTTTATAAAATTGATTACAACCTGCTGAGCCAGATGGGTGTGAACCCCGCCAACATTAACCCGGCCAACATCCGTGTATTCGGGAATGGCGGCCATATGCTGCCGGAAAACAATGCCATAGCCAGGCCCGATGGCCTGACAGAAAATGCCATATGGGTAAATGACGGTGGTGACAATGCTTTTAACCAGGGAGATTATGTAGTGTTCTACGCCCAGGGACCTGTGGCATGGACCAAAGACCCCTTCTATCCCGTTTTTCGTCATAAGGGCAACCTGTATGACGACAAGGCCTATTATTTCATCAATTTCGATGCCCCCGGGGAGCGTGTGGCGAACCAAAGCGATATACCGCAAAGCAACGTAACCGTAAACAGCTATAATGACTATGCCCTGCATGAGCAGGACCTTGTGAATATGGGCGGTTTCGGCAAACAATGGTGGGGCGAAGCCTATAGCAGCGGCCCTGGATTTACGACCACTGGCTCTTTTACTTTTGACCTGGGCAATACGGTTGACTCCGCGAAATTCCACATCGTACTGGGCTCACGCTCTGCAGCACTTAGTAATACCTTTAAGGTTACTGTGAACGGCAATCTAAAAAGTACCATTGTATTTGATTCGCAAGCCGGGCAGACCGATGAAATGAATACCATACTGGAAAAAAATGCCGATTTCAATATGGCGCTTAGCGGTACTGCTACAGTAGCGCTTACGTACCAGCCGTACTCCAGCGATGACAAAGGGTATCTTGACTATATAGAAATCAATACACGACGCGGTTTAAGTTTTAATGCCTCACAATTCACCTTCCGCGATCTTAACAGTACGGGTGCAGGCAACAAAGCCAGTTACCAGATAGCCAATGCCAGCAGCAATACACAAGTGTGGGATGTGACCAACCCGCTGGAACCTGTACGCATGAGCGGTACGCTATCGGGCAGTACTTACAGCTTTTCGCAATATGCGGATACATTGCATGAATTCGCGGCCCTGAACAGCAGCCAATTAAATGTACCGGAATATGTAGGCGGTGTGGCCAATCAAAACCTGCACGGAGCGGGACAGGTGGACCTGATCATCGTTACGCATCCCGATTTCCTTGATGCGGCCAATGCAATAGCCGATTTTCACCGCACGCAGGATAATATGCGGGTAGCTGTAGCCACGACCCCACAGGTATATAATGAGTTCTCATCAGGCTCAAAGGACATAAGCGCCATAAGGGATTTTGCACGTATGTTCTATGTGCGGGCAGGCAATGACACTACTCAAATGCCCCGCTACCTGCTGCTGATAGGAGATGCCTCTTATGACCCTAAAAACAGGGTGACCAACAACAATGATTATGTGCCGATATACGAGTCGGAAGAATCACATTACCTGATCAGCAGTTTCTGCAATGATGACTTTTTTGGTTTCCTGGACGACAATGAAAATATCAGCAATACCAGCATTGCCAATACTCTGGACCTGGGAATGGGACGCTTCCCTGTTAACAGCGAAGCGGATGCGATGGCGATGGTGGAAAAGATCAAACATTATAAAAGCCCCGCATCGCTTGGCCCCTGGCGGCTGCAAGACCTTGTTGTAGCTGATAATGAAGACCCTGCAGGCCCCCATATGGATGATGGTAAACTTATGTGCCAAACGGTAACCAACGGCAGTATCATTTATAACCATACGAAGGTGTTCCTCGATGCACTGCCAACGGTATCGAGCCCGGGAGGTGCCAGGTGCCCGCAGGCGAATAAGATCATCAACGACCAGATATACAAAGGCTGCTTTTTTGTGAATTACAGCGGTCATGGCAATACTTCAGTATGGTCGGGGAAACGAATATTAACCTCTGATGATTACAATGCCTGGACCAACTACGATCATCTGCCCTTTATGGTGACCGCGACATGTGATTTTGGCCGCTTTGACCAGCCATCGTATGTATCGGCGGGAGAGGCACTGGTATTAAAACATAATGGCGGTGCAATAGCAGGGCTCACCACTACGCAATTAGTGTACCAGTACTCAAACAGGATATTGAACGAAGCATTCCTGAGGTCGCAATTCACGCACCTGCCCAACAATAAATGGTACCGCTTCGGGGATGCATTCCGTATTGGCAAGAATGAGACCTACCATACGGTACAGGATGCGGGCACACTGATCAACTTCAGGAAATTTGCTCTTTTAGGCGACCCGGCACTACTACCCGATTTCCCCCAATATACTGTGGTTACCGATTCTATAAAGAACAGCAGTTCATCATCAGTTGTTGATACCCTGAGCGCCCTTGGGTCCTATATGGTTTATGGTAGCGTAAGGGGTGATAATGGCGAGGTGCTGACGGATTTTAACGGTAAGCTATATGTGTCGTTTTATGACAAGCCCAGGACCACTAATGTGACCACTTACTATGGTAATAAATCATTCCAAACACAGAATAACATCATATACAAGGGGAAGGCTACTGTAACGAACGGGCAATTTTCCTATGCTTTTATCGTGCCTAAGGACATTAACTATGAATTTGGCAAAGGCAAATTAAGCTCATATGCCGAAAACGGCATCACCGATGCTGCGGGTGCAGACACTACTTTTTCTATAGGCGGTTATTCTGACAACCCTGTGACAGATAATGTAGCACCTATAGTAAAGCCTTACATAGGGGACAGCCTGTTCAAAGACGGGGGTATAACCGGGCCTAATACCCTGCTGTATGTGAGCCTGGAAGACGAAATAGGCATCAATGTTTCAGGCAATGCAGTGGGCCATGACCTTACGGCAGTGATGGACGGAGATATTGAAGTGCCTTATATACTGAACGACTATTATGAAACAGAGCCTAATACGTACCAACGCGGGCATGTGTACTTCCCGCTCAACGGACTGAGCGTGGGCAAGCATACCATAGTAGTAAAAGCATGGGACGTGAACAACAATTCGGGAGAGGGCGTGGTGAACTTTGAAGTGGTGGACGGCGCTATTGTAAAAGTGCAGGACCTTATCAACTACCCTAACCCCTTTAAGGATGTCACTCATTTCTTCTTTGAGCACAATCATCCCGGAGAGGCGCTGGATGTGGAAATAAATATATACAGCACAGCAGGTGTGGCCGTGCGGAAGATCAGGCAGAGCTTTACCCCCACTAACAGCCGGAGTAATGAAATAACATGGGACGGAACGAGTGACCGCGGTGCCAAGCTGCCTGCGGGCGTATATGTGTATCGCGTGAACATAGCTACCGCAACAGGTGCACAAAGCAGTGCATACCAAAAGCTGGTATTGCTACGTTAATATAAATAAGCAATGTTGTTCCTGATTTTTAGAGAATTAAGGCGTAATATTGCAAACCGAAAACAGGGACCTTAAATAGTTTTAAAATAAATATAATAATGGCGAAACGCTTTGCTTTTATTGGGATAAGTATAATAACGGGGCTATTGTGCAGCAAAAGTTATGCACAAGGCTCGAATGTGAACCTGAACGGCACAACGAATACTATTACCACAGCAGTACCTTTTTTAAGAATATCGCCTGATGCAAGGGCAGGAGCGATGGGAGATGTAGGACTTGCCACAACAGCAGACGCGAATGCGCAATACTGGAATGTGGGCAAAATACCATTTGCAGAGAAAAAGTATGGTATATCTGTTACTTATACCCCATGGCTGAAAGACCTGGTACCGGATATATTCCTTGCTTACCTTGCCGGCTATGCTAAATTCGGCCAGGATGACAACCAGGCCATCAGCATGTCGATGCGCTACTTTTCACTTGGTGATATCAATTATACCGACCAGTTTGCACAATCGCTTGGTACGGGTAAGCCACGCGAATATTCCTTCGACTTAGGTTACTCCCGCCGTCTTTCTCCATATTTGTCAACCGGGGTAAGCCTGCGTTATATACACTCAGCCATTATTACCGGTCTTAGCGTTACTGCAGGCACCGATTACAAACCGGGGAATGCATTTGGCGCTGACATAGGTGTATATTTCAACAAGACCACCGAGCTTGAAGAAGACCGCAAGACCAATATCAGCATAGGCGCTGCCCTTACCAATGCGGGTTCAAAAATATCTTACAACTCAACACACAAAGATTTTATACCGATCAACCTGGGCATAGGCGCTGCCTATACGTACCAGGCCGATGCCTATAATAAGATCACTGCTGCACTTGACTTTAACAAGCTGCTGGTACCAAGCCCACAATTTGATGTCGCAGGCAATCAATATTATCCTGACAAAGGTGTGGTAGCAGGTATGCTGGGCTCATTTGGTGATGCACCGGGCGGTTTTAACGAAGAGCTGAAAGAAATAGACATATCTGCAGGCCTTGAATACTGGTATCAAAACCAGTTTGCCGTACGTGCGGGTTATTTCTACGAGCCTAAAACAAAGGGTGACCGCAAATACTTCACCTGTGGCCTGGGTGTGCGCTACAATGTCTTTGCACTGAATGTTGCTTACCTTGTACCCTCAGGATCGGGTATCAACCGCAACCCATTATCGAACACACTTCGTTTCTCGCTGATGTTTGAATTTGATAAAATAAACAAGAGCGAAGGCGGCGACCAATAATACAGAACAGGTAATATAACGATATAAAAAAGCATGGTTTGAAACCATGCTTTTTTAATGTGTGTAAGCAATGGCCTGTAAAGGCGGGGTTATCGGCAATATGCCTTATATTAGCCCCTGTACTACAGCATTATATTAAATGAAACTGGCAGATTCTTTCTCACTCTTCCTATATGCATTCAAAACTGAAGCTACAGAACTGAACAAGGCTGATTCTATGTGGAAACGGTCGGGGCTGGAACCTGAAAAGAATTTCTACTTCCGCCACGTACAGGATTTCTTCATTAAGAATAATGGTGACGATACAGCGATAACCGATGAATCGTGCTGCCTGGGCTATGAACTTGACAGCAACAAGCTAAGTGATGCGCAAAAAGATAAGTTGGGGCTCATTACCCAATTATTATCCCGCCCATCGCAAACCTATGATAAAAAAGAAAAGCCGATACAGTTCAAATTATGCACAGATAAATCGATACTGAGCCCGAGGATATTATACAACCCGCTGACGGGGATAGGTATATTATCATTCGGCTTTGTGCTGATGAAGGAAGACAACACGCTCGAGAACCTGATCAACCTGAATTATAAGCTGCGTGTATTCGGCAGGGGCGACTCCGGCGACTTTAGTATAGCAAGGAATGAACACCCTGCTGCGCAGGAGCAGGAAAACAAGCTGGCCGAAAAGCTTAGCCAGTTCTATACCGGGGGCAAAAACGAAGCAGGCACAGAACACAACTGGAATGTGAATACCCTGGTGAATATCCTCATGCAGGAAATACCAACCGGCAAGGTGAATATTTTATCGCCCAACCGCCTGCAGGCGTTCACTTACGCCCAACTGGAGCAAAAGCTGGATGAGGAAGAACTGCAAATAGCCTCCTTCAGGCTGAGGCATGTATATAACCTGAATTATACACCGGGCAGGGCTTATATCAATAAAGCCATAGAATCGGAACAAATGTTCGAGCAGATACACTTCGGCGCCTCGATAGAGGGCTGTGCCGTTATCGTGAACGAGGATGCCGACAAATTACCGGCTTTCCTGAAAGACTATGACCTTGTGGTGAAGAACCGCTATATATGGACCTACTTCCTTGCCTATTACCAAAGGCTTGCACTCATAGAAATGGACGAGCAGCTATCTTACCTCTATGATGAAGGCCAACCTAAGAAAGAAAAGCTGTTAAAAGCATCATCTAACTTATCGAAAATAGAGCTGCGCACCTTCTTTATGCAGGTATCTTACTTCAGCCAGCACAATGACTTCTTTGATTTTTGCAGGAACAACCTGAAACTGGGCGAAATGTTCAGCAACATAAAAGATAAGCTTGCCGATATAAGCCGGATACTGCAGGAACATATGGAGGAAGAAGAGAAGGAAAGAGAAAAGAAACGTGAGAAAAAAGACAGGATACTGGAAGTGATGATCGCTATGCTGCTGATACCTGAAATAGTGTTCGAGTTCCTGAGCATGCTGGCGCATGTATTTGAAATAAATTTCCCATTAGAACATCATACTATTCTGACTTACGGGCTGTTCGTGTTCTCATCCCTGCTGATGATCACACTGATACCATTTGCCATACGTATATACAAGGAATATTACCTGGCAGCACGCTCTTACCTGAAAAAAGAAGACCTGCCCCATGATGCAGGATTCAAAAAGGGCGGGGTTGATAAAGCCGGATGGTAAGTTGATAAATAAATATCAAAAGAAGTAAAGGGGGCATAAAGCCCTCTTTTTAGTTGCCATCAACAAGGTTGCCGTTCATATCGGTCTTCAGGAATACCAGATCGGAATAACTGCCATCGTTCTTAGGGTCGGAAATAACATAAGCAATGATCACATAACCATTGTCGACCGGGAATATGCCTAATGGCATGGTAGACGCATCGGGCAGGTTGATGGTCCTTTGCCAGTTGACATTAAAATGTGCATCGGTTTTGGCTAGTGCAATATGGGTAGTGGAATTCTCATTGGCAAGGAAAAAGTTATCGGTGGCGGCAAGGATATAGCCACCATCCGTTGCATTTTTTATTATGGTCAGGGATGACTGATCTTCGAAAGTAAAAGAGGCCGTATCGGAGCGGTAACCTGTTGCCGCATCGTATGCTTCAAGGACTATATCAGCGCCGCACACCTGATTGATGGAATTGGGCAGAATATTGAGTGCCCGGTAGCCAAAGGGACCGGAAACATAACCTGCAACAACTGACCCCGCATCTGCGGAACATGCTATGGATTCCCCAATATTGTAAATACCCGCAACTACATCATTCAAAACCGGTGGTTTCGTGACCTGCCATAGCGAGTCGCCATTTTCGTTAGTAGCCACAGTGCATGAGCTGCCATTGAGCAGCGGCCCCATTTGTTGTGCCACAAAATAGGAGCCTGTAATATAGACCGCATTATTGCGGGCAACCATACTCAGGGGCTGAAACCTGACGCTATCCGGAATACCCTGTAATGGCTTCATATACTGCAGGCTGCCATCGGCACGGTTCACTTTCAATATAAAAGTAGCCGGGTTGGCCATATCGTTGCTGCTGGCACCAATGCTGAAAAGGATATTGCCATCAGCGGCATTGCAAGCCGCCATATTATTTGCATTACCCGGCTGAAAATCGTAGTCGACATGCCAAAGGCTATCATTACCCGGGCTGTACATGGTAGCAAAAAGGCTGCTACGGCTCACCGTGTTATAACCAGAAAGTACAAAATTACCATCTGTGGTAGCTGTAAGGCAGGTAGGATGCAGCGAGGATTCTGAAATATTCCTTTCCCATACCTTATTACCTTTTGCATCAAGCCTGATGATCAAGCAGGCACCATGTTCATCAAGTGTAGCCGTTATAAAACTTCCATCGCTTAGCTGTATAGATGGTATAGCTGAAGCAAGCTCGTAACCTATACGGTAACTTTTGAATTTGGTATAAGTGTCCGGCGTGCTCTTTTTGCAGGAAAAGAAACATAACAGGCATACCAAACATATAGCCCCTTTAATATTGCCCATTGCCATTCGTTTTGATCATCATTAAACTGCTGGAATCATTTCCGAACGTCTGTATCGTACCCGGGAGCAGGTAGTGATCGCCTCCCACCTCGCAAAGCCCGGATGTATAAATAGATTCATTAGGGAAAGAAAACGTTGCTGTATTCATAATATGCAGATCTGAACCCACTGTATATAGCTTAGACTGCGTGGTAGTATTAAACCTTGTGCAGGCATTGATCAATATGTTGCCATCGGACCTGTTGATGGCTTTGCGCAAATACAGGGCATCGCCTCCATTGATATCGGAAGAATCGACCGGTGAACCGGAAGAAGCATCCAGCTTCATGAGCCGTATCGAAAAATCGCCGGAATTGTTTTGCAGGATAGCCATGATAAGCAGGGGATCACCCGAAGGCATCATTAACACCTGTGAGAATTGCAGATCATGATCGGTAAGCAAAGCGAAAGTAGTTGATGAACCACGGGTCTCGATATATTGCCCGCCATACAAGGTCTTGTTATATTCCAGTTGCCCACCTGAGTTCAATTTATATACATTGATGAAAGTGGTCTTTTTGCCAGACAAAGTAGTGTTATCTGTAGAGTAGGCACCTGTACCTGAGAAGATATAGCCTCCATCGGGCATTTCGGCCATACCTTCGATAGTAGCATTATCAGCATTGGTATCCTGCAGCGGAAAAGGAAGTTCATTATTTTGCCATAATATGCCGCCGGAAGGAGATATCATAGCAACGAAGGGTATTGTTCCCCCATCATCGCCCTTGGTTGGCCCTGTAGCTATGGAGTAAGTGCCATTGATCATAAAGTTACCATTGCTCAAGGGCCATAAATTGTATAAAGCATGCAATGTTCGACCCTGCGGTATGATATCCAAAGGCATTTGGGCAATCACATCACCATCGGAATTAAACTTAAGCATATAAGGTGCACCATCGGTATTGGTACCGGCGATATAAAGCGATTGTCCGTCGCAAATGAAGTTGTTATACATGATCGCTCTCCTGTTCCAGGAATAAGCAGCTACGTGAAAACTGAAATAAACCCGGCTCCAGAGCTTATTGCCATTAGGGTCTGTTTTAAGTATGGCCAGCTTTGTAGCCCATCCGCCCGCTGCCGTATTTTGCTCGTAATACCAGCAATAATAATTTCCCGCATCATCGCTTACTACATCCCCGGTATTGGACTGGAAAGAATTAGGCCCGGCATTAAAGGCCAAAGTAGGCTCCTCGAAAACTTTTATAAACGTATTGCCCTGCGGTGTGGTATTGCTCTTTTTACAGGAACAGACCGTGGCCGCAACGCATACAAGTAATACTATGTTCTTCAAAAAACTCATCAGTTGTGTCGTTTGTCTTTACCTACCTTCATATTCTTATAAGAAAGTATAAGCGATACGCCTACATTAAGCTGCAGGTTATCCATCCTGAAATCGTCATCGATATAATAATACTTATAGAGGTTAACAGGATCATCATAACGAGTACCGTTTTTATTTACCCTGCGGGAAAAATAGGTATAGCGGAGATCGGCAAACAGGAGCAATGCCCTGAGCCTGTAAGCAGCCCCTGCCCCAGCTGAGAAGCCTACAGAAAACTTGTTGCGAAGGGCTGTACGGTTGATGATATCCTTCTGATCGTCGCGGGTAGTGGTGCTAAGTGCACCGGCTAAGAGCGCCGCTTCAGCACCTGCCTGCACGTAAGGCACTATAGCAGCGGAGCCGAAGTAATACTTAAGTGAAAGCGGTATATCTGAATAGGTCAGTTTTTCAACGTAATCAACAGTAGTATTGTTCACGTCCAATAACTCATGCTCATATTTTGTTACCCGGTAACGATAACCCAGTTGCAGCCAAAAGCCCTTGTAGATCCTTTTCTCCATTTGCAAACCAAGCTGGAGGTTATACCTGTTCTTATAATTTGTCTGCGGATCGGCATCAGGATGAACAATGGAATACTTATTTATTGTTTTAACGAATGGCATATTGATACCACCACTGAGGCCGATTGAAAAAGTTGGTTGCGGCTGGTATTTATCAAATAGCTTTATGAGCGATGCATCATCTTTAAATTTATCGGGACGGTAATTGGGGTCGAGCTTAAGTACTGCCCTTGCTGTTCTATCTGCGGCTTCAAGGTTATCTATATTTTGATAACAAAGTATGAGGATCTTGCTGGCCTGTATCTCATCATCTTTAGCCAACTGGCAATGTTCTATAGTGCTTTTAAGCAGCGTAATAGCATCATCAAAATTACCCTGTTCATATTTGTTACCTGCATCCTTAAGGTGCAGGATACAGGTATCTGTCTGTGCACTGGATGTATTGCTGCACATACAGAACAAAAGGCCAATAATAAATGAGCTGGTATATCTCATGCTAATGCTTAATTAAGGTAAACTTGTATTGATCTTGCGGTAAGGCACGTCCTTTCCTACATAGGTATTCCATTCGTCAGCCGACATATTGCGCCGGATGTGCCCGGCAAGTTTCTTTTGTATAACAGGAGTCTTGACCGAATATTGCCTGATGTTGTTGTTCGCCATGCCTACTGAAACTATACCGGCAGGCGACAGGGCAATATCCCTGATAAAGCTATTGATGTCAGCAAGCTCGATGGGCTTGGCAGACAGCTCGTTGAGATCGTAAATATGTACCCTGCGGTTGGCAGCAGCTTCAACTAGCAGGCCTGTAGCATCATCAGCCACAATATGATCGGCACTGCTGCTACCGGCTATGTTCTTCAGCAATTTACCTGCCGAAGAGAAAATGCTCATCTCGCCATTGGACGCAGCAGTGATCATATATTTACCATTGCTGCTGTACATAACGTTTTGAACACGGGCCCCTGTATAGGAGGTAAGAATACCCCTGTCGTTGCTGCCCAGTTCATTCTCATATACAATACCATCCTCGCAGCCTACAAGTATCTTCTTTTTATTATTACTTATAGCTACCGAGCGAACCCGCGAGGGATATTTTATTTTTTTGGTCATTTTATAGTCGTCCCACACAAGCACCAGGCTATCGCGGCCACCTGTTACCAGGGTACTGCCATCAGCACTAAACGCTGCGGCCCGTATCAGCCCGGTGTGACCTTTCATCAGCGGAGAACCAGCCCCACCATCAGCCATATTCCACACTTTGGCCGAATTGTCTTCATAGGCGGTCAATACATACTTGCCATTGCTGCTTATGTAACCCGTGTTAATGACGGGACCTTTTACCGGGACCGTTTTTACAGGTGCTGCACCATCGCCGGTATAATATGCTATGCTGCCATTGGCATATAGTACCATAGTGTTGCCATCGGGCGATGTATTCATTGCCAGTATTTCGGCGGGGCCCTGTATCGTATTGGGATAATTGGCAGGATCAAAATTCTTTAGCGACTGGTATAATGATGCGTAAAGCTGTGCATCCTGTATATTGCCGCCGTTCTCCTGTGCAAGGTTGTAGGCTTCGGTACTGAGCAACGCAGCCAACTGCGGCTCATTCTTCAATTGCAAGGATTTAAAAGCTACATTCTGGCTGAGCGCCAGCAGGCGAAGGCGGTTGGCCTCGGTCTGGGCCTTTTCCGCTTTTTCTTTTTCTTCGTCAGCTTTATTCTTTTCCTGTGTGGCCATTGCAGTTTGTTCTTCTGCAATGCTCTTTTGCTGGTTGGCGATTTCCGATTGTTCCTGCGCCTTCATGGCCTGTTGCTGGGCGAGTTTTTTCTGCTCTACCGCTATATTAGACTGTAGTTCTGCATAAGATTTGGCATCGAGCGCCTGTTGGGAGGCCTTTAGGGACAGGTCTTTGGCTTTTTCAGCCAGTTCCTTCTGGTTAAGGGCCTCTCTCGTTTTTTGCTCTGCGATACGTTTTTGCGCAAGGGCCGCATCGCGCTGCTTCATGGCAAATATGGAGAAACCTGTAAGGGTGACCAGCAAAAGGGTGGCACCCACTATAAATACATTACGCCTGCGGTTCTTCTTCGCTTTTGCACTGCGGATACTCTCTTCCACAAAAGCCTTTTGCTCCTCGTTGAGGAACATTTTGTTCTCATAGGGCAGTATATATTGTATATCCGATTCCTGTAAATGAGTGCCACGTTTTTCATAATCGTTATAACGATTGATGATGAACTGGCGCACCTCCAGCATTTCCTTTTCTGAATAGCTTATCTGCTCAAATATCTTTGCTGCCAGCGAATCGTGGCGCAGCTCATACTTATTGTTGTCGTCTTTATCTTTAAGGATGCGCAGATCTACGAACTGGCGCAGGTATTTTTCAATGGTCTCACCAGGCAGCTTTTTGCCCAGCGTTTTAATAAAATCCGATACATCACCGGCCGACATTTGTTTCTTCGTACCCTCATTGGACACAAATGATTTCAGGATCGTGAGGGCATCTTCAGGGTTCTCCGTGCGGGCTATCTGCTCATCAAGAAATTCCGAAAGCACATCATCTATCCGTCCTGACTCTTCCAATAAAGAATCGTCAAAAACAATATGACCAGGGTCTTTTGTGGCTGCCTTCTTGTATAACTTATCGAGGTACACCTGCAAATAGGTAAGCTCTATAGAGGCAGTTTTATCATGGCCGAGACGCTCGAGCACTTTAGACGGGAACCCATCGGCAACCTCTATATTGAACAGTTTACAAGGCTCGGTGATCACTCTTTCGGCATTGCGGCGGGTCATGCGTTCTATACGCATACGGTTATTGAAGAACTCCGGTATCTTATCCTCAAATCGGGATATATGCTCCAGGTACTCACCGCGAATGACGAAAATGAATTTGCAGCTCTGCTTTGCCTCAAGGCACTCCTTTAAAGAGTCAACAAACTGTTCTATTTCCTCATCGCTACCAAAAATGAAGAGTTCTTCAAACTGGTCGAACAGCAGGAATACCGGCTTGAAGTAATCGAGGTATATGGACTGTACATCCTGTGCAAGCGTATTCTTTTCTTTAAGGGGGGTAATCGCAATATTACGGAGTGTTTTCCTAATCGACTCATTAATATTGCCGGCCCTGCGTATAATAACGGGCATCCAGTCGGCATCCTCAAACTTGCCGGCAAGGCCGCATTGTATCAGCGAGGTTTTGCCGGTGCCGCTGGAACCGTAAACAATAAGCAGGTCGCCATCGAATATCTTATAATACAACTCCTCCACTTCCTTCTCGCGCCCGAAAAAGATGTCCTTATCATCGCTGGTGTAAGAATCAAGAAATTTAAAAGGTGTCTTTAACATAAGCCTGGTCTCATGCGGGGTTACGTGATTGTTCAATAGTGGTGGCCAGCTCTTTATACTGCTCAACAAGGTCTTTGTAACTGCTGAGGTACGAGAGGTCGCATTTGCTGGTCACCTCTGTCCCTACATAAAATATCTTATCGTTCTGGAATTTGGTGAACAGGAATATATCTTTCTTTATGCTGAATTTATCTTTACTGTCAATGATCTCGGTTCGTGTATCTATCACAAGCGGTGAAAGATTAAGAAATTCGTTGGGGCTTTTAAAATCCTTCATCACCAGCACGGCATTACTGTCCACATATACATCGTGCTGTATCTCTGTGCTTTTAAAATCTGAATCGGAGCTGTTGAGCAGGTCGAAAAAGTGATTGAAAGTAGCCTCACGGTGTTTCTGCTTCATCACGCTTATCTGGCGCACAGTCACCAGTTTATAGCGGGCAAAAAATGCTATGGCCTCCAGTATCAGTTTCAATTTTTCTTCGTACTCCACGCAGCGTCGCTCTATCTCGTCCTGGGTGAGGTTTATCTGGTAATGCCCGATATCATTGCGTTCGGGCACCCAGAAATCGAGCATATCGAAAAACTTTTTATTGAAAATATCTTTCTTTTCTATAATAAAATGGTCGGTATTGTTCTCAGAGAAGACTTTGCAGATACCCCTTATCAGCCAGGTATAGTTACCCATCGTAAGCACGGTAAACCTGTTGCGGAACTGGTTGACAAAATCATCGGAAAGGGTTATTTGCTTTTTTATGCACTCTTCCCAAAGCTGGGCTACCAGTACAAAGGAGAGGAATTGCATGGTACGCTCTATGGTCTTGAACAACTGGTCGAGGCGGGCCCGGTCGAGCTGGCGCATGGAACCTGACAAAAGCCGCCTCAGTTCCACCCCTATGGGCCAGGGGAGATTCTTAATGACCAGGTCGCCGAGTATTCTTGTATCTATTTCTTCCTCCTCATCATCGTCTGTTATGAGGTACTTTTGCAGGGCAGGTTTATACTCAGCCATTTTGGTAAATACGGCTTTGATCAATACTTCATTCATGATGGTGTCAGATTTACTTGCTGAATACGCTACCATATAAAAGTACTCCTTCTCAATAATAAAGTGAAACGGGAAAGTATCAATGCATTTTAGACGCTACAATCATACAGCTTCTTCGCCTGGCGTATATATTTTACATCAACGACCTTGTTTTTAAATTACAATATATACACTTGCATAAAAAAATGGCTATCAGTCCAACAGCTAACAATTAACATTAAAATAATGTAGCCAATACTGTGGTTAATACTGTAGCGGCGTTCCTTTGCAGTGAATAAAAAAAATACATGATGAAAAAAAATGTACAATTATTATTATCCTTTATTGCTATCGCAATTTGCCTGACCCAAAATGTGAAGGGACAAACTTTGGTCCATTACTGGCACTTTAATAATGACACCGTGAGCGGCGACCATCTTAACAACCTGGTACCTGACTATTCTATTGTTGCCGGTGCTATGATCGTTAACCAGGCTGTGCCCGGTGCCGGTGCCGATACCGGCTATGTGGACAACTTTGATCCGGGAGATACCACGCTGAACGTGAGAATGGGTGCCGATACGCCCGGCGGTATACATGAGGGCATCAGGCTGCGTAATCCTAACGATAGCATGGAGTGCCTTATATACATGCCTACCAATGGTTTTGAAAATATCGTGATCAAGTTTGCCACCCAGAAATCGAGCAACGGCCCGGGAAGTCAAATGTATGACTACAGCGTAGATAGCGGTGCTACATGGGTGACTACCGGCCTCGACAGTACTTCTTTCACTTTTGCGCAATCAAATGACTGGGAACTGGTAACACTGCACCTGTCCTCTGCTGCCGATACCATGATAAAAAATAATGCTAAACTGGTATTGCGTATAAAATTAGGTACACCCAACACTGGCACTAGCGGCAACAACAGGTTTGATAATGTAACGGTGGACGGTGACAGCATAGTCATCCCGACCAGCACAGCTGAAGTTGTTTCAAAGCATGGACAGTACTCATTATATCCTAACCCTGCCGGCAGTGTTATCACTATAGCCGGTCAAGTAGAGGGTATGAAAACTATAGCCATCTACAACATAAGCGGCCAGAAAGTGTACATAACAAACTGTGAAGACAAAAATGCGCATATCAATATCGCATCGCTGAACGCCGGTATCTATTATGTAACAGTGACCGATGACAAGGGCATTAGCAGCAACAAACTGAAATTTGTAAAGAACTAAACAGCGTAAATAATATCTAATAAAAAATGCCCCGGTACCGGGGCATTTTTTATTTTTTTCTTATCATGGCCAATACTTTGTCTATGTCCTCCGGGGTATCTATACAATGGCTATCGTATTTGGTAGGCACGCATTTTATCTTAAACCCATGCTCCAGCCAGCGCAGTTGCTCCAGCGATTCTGCTTTTTCAAGAGCGGATACCGGTAGTTTGGTTATTGCTTCCAGTACATCCCTCCTGTATGCATACATACCTACATGCCGGTAGTAAATATGATGGAGGTGCCATTCTTTTTCATCAATACCCTTGAGAAAAGGGATGACCGAACGGCTGAAATACAGCGCCTCGTTCCTGTCATTCAACACTATTTTCACTTCCCCTTTATCAAATAGCAATTCATGGCTGCCAACAGCGATCATCTGCGTAGCCAGCTCTGTACTGCCATCCTGTAATGCTATCGCCAGCTCGTCTACCTGTCCAGGTGATATGAAAGGTTCATCTCCCTGTATGTTTATCACATAACTGTAATCTTCCTGCAACTGCTGCAAGGCATCCCAACAACGGTCGGTACCGCTGGGATGGTGCATTGCCGTCATCACCGCCTCTCCGCCAAAAGCCCTTACGTGCTGCAATATCCTTTCATCATCGGTGGCTACCACTACTTTCCTTAGGAATGAACTCTTTGCAGCCTGCTCATATACGCGCTGTATCATACTCCGCCCTTCTATTTCGATAAGCGGCTTACCCGGGAAACGGGTAGATGCATAACGTGCGGGGATGATGCCAACTATCATTGGGGTACTTGTTCTTTTATTTCGGAATGCACGGTAGAATAAAATACAGGTTCTACCATATTACGCAGCCTGAGGTATTCTTTATACTTATCGGAAAAATAAGTGCGCTGCTCTATAGTATCGTCATATAGTCCACGCAGGCCCATAATAAGCTCTGAAGCCTCTCTAACAGCATGGTTTCCTCCATCTGCTGCAGTTATATAGTCAGCCAGGCCCTTCCTGTCTGCATATTCAATAAGAAATGGATTACAGGACCTGCCAACCATAATGCGCAGCCCGCATTGCTCAGCAAAGGCCAGGTCGAGCACATCATCAAAAAAGTATGCTATCTCATGGGGTAATATACCATGCTTGTTACAAACATGCCCTAATGCATCAACCTTACTCAACACTTTATAATAAACCGAGTGAAAATGCTCGCGGGCGCCAAATGTAAACGATGCCTTGTTTCGCTCACCCGATATGATGGCCGCTGAAGGCAGCGTAGCCATATGCAGGTAATGATTGAAACGCAGCATATTGACCCCCATTGAATCTACCTCGCTGAAGGGACTGGAACCATGCTCATCTTTACGACCATCATTAAACACACCATCCCAGTCGAAGATAAAAGCTTTTATATGCGATAGCTTTTCCTGCAGCACTGCGGGTTCTGCAAGAAAACTACCTGTGAATTTCTTTTTTATCTCGCTGAGTTTATCCATTAGGGGCTTATCAAAAATCAGTCGTTCTTAAGGTCTTGTATATCCAGCATACCATATGGTTTGCCATTATCCGTAACCAATATGGTATCTACGTTCGTTTTCTTAAATAAGGCTGCGGCATCATTCAGGAGGGCACCGGCATCTATGCTTACCGGGGTTTTGTAGTCCATATCGCCCAGCTTTTTATCAAGGATATGTTCTCCTTCATTTTGCAATAAACGCCTCAGGTCGCCATCTGTAAAAACTCCTTCCAGGTTGCCCTCACTATCCACAACCGTTATAGCGCCAAAGCCGTAGCCGGTCATCTTTACGATAGCATCTTTCATGCTGGCATCAGCCTGCACCAATGGGTTTAGGCCATTCAGGGCATCCTTTACCCTTACGGTCATTAGTCGCGTATCACTGATGAACTGCTCCGTACCGAGTGTTGTGAAATTATTCTCCGTAAGCAGTTTCAATATCTTGAGCGGAACGGTGATGGTATGCACACCAATATTGATGGCATTGCGCACATGCTCTACATTGCGCACCGAACTGAACATTATTTTGGTATCATAACCGTATTGGTAAACAGCATTTACACACTGCTCCACCAGCGCCAGTGCATCATGACCCTGGTCTTGCAGGCGGCCAACGAGGGGACATACATACGTAGCCCCTGCATGCATGGCCATATATGCCTGCTGCAGGGTATATACCAGGTGCACATTGACCAGCAGGCCTTCGCGACGCAGCATGTGGCAAGCCCGCACCCCTTCGAGCGATACAGGTATCTTGAATACGGTACGCTTGGGATCAAGCCCAAGATCGAGCTGGCGGCGGGCCTCCCTGAGTATATCCTCTGCAGAATTACCCAAAGCCTCTATTTGCAGCACAGGCACCATCTGCGAGAGCTTTACAATCGTAGCGTCAATATCGGTGATACCCTCCCGCTGCATGAACGTAGGCGTGGTAGTGAGACCATTGAGGAAACCCAGCTTAAAGCCTTCTTCTATTTCCTTCAGGTTGGCAGAATCAAGATATAATTCCATGTATTGTGTATTGCTTTGTTATTTTATATGTTTCCTTAAAAATACTTCAGGTTCAAAAACATCCAGCTCAGAAAAATAAAAATCATCCATATCGCTTGTAATGATACAACTACACTTTGAATTTCTTGCGGCATAATACTGCAAGCCGTCCTCAAAATCATGCACTTTTTTATCCTGCGCAGCAAGCACTGCTTCTTTTTTTCCACAATCCGCTATATCCATATGCTGTAGCAGTATACTTATCTTCTGTTTTGCACTTACATCGCCATGCTTCTTTTCAGCAAAGTAATATGCTATGGCAAGGCAAATAGATGAGGTTACCAAGGTGTATCTTTTATTATCGGCAAGGCTCAATATTCTTGCCGTGTATGGATATACGGGGTATTCCTTATTCAGTACCGAAACGAGAATGTTAGCGTCGAGGAAAAGCCTCATTTCTTATTATTGTAATATTCGTTTTTCAGTTTTTTACGGCTGCGGGAGCGGGTATGATACTCGACTTCCCCTTCAGACACCATTGATACCCAATCAGCTACCGGCATATCTTCTATATTGCGGTAATCACCAGCCACTACCTTACGAAGTAAAACCTCGGTAAGGCGGCTCAGGCTCATGCCGTGACTTTCGGCATACTCCTTGGCCTTGTTTATTACTGCAGCATCAAAACTCATCGTTATCTTGGCATCCATCGCTAAGCCCGTTTATACGACAAAATTATAAAAACTATACGTACAAAACAAAACTCATTATTTCCTGTACTTTACTTCAAGCGCATGCAGCTCCAGCAATGGTTTCAAAAACTCCTCAAGGTCATAAACACATAACTGGCTGGCAGCATCGCAAAGTGCTTTTTCCGGCTCCGGGTGCGTTTCAATGAACACACCATCCACACCGGCCGCTACCCCAGCCCTGCTCAAAACAGGCAAAAATTCACGGGCACCACCTTTTGCATCAGCACTCGGTATGCCATACTTACGTATGGAATGTGTAATATCAAATACTACCGGGTAGCCTAATTGCCCCAGGTGATAAAAGCTTCGGGGATCGACAACAAGGTCGTTATACCCCATGGTATAGCCCCGCTCAGTGAGGATGATCTTGTCATTACCGGCATCTATGCATTTGCCAACAGGGTGTTTCATATTCTCCGGTGCAAGGAACTGGCCGTGCTTTATATTAATGACGGCCCCTGTTTTAGCGGCCGCTACCAAGAGGCCAGATTGCATACAGAGATATGCCGGGATCTGTAACACATCGCATACTTCGGCGGCAGGTGCTGCCTGCTCCGGGTAATGTATATCGGTCAATACCGGGAAACCGAACTGCTCTTTTATTTTAGCCAGTATTTTTACGCCCTTTTCAAGGCCCGGGCCGTCATAATATTTAAGGCTGCTGCGGTTATCCTTTGTGAACGACGACTTATAGATGATGGGGATGTTCATCCGTTCGCTAACTTCTTTCAGCGTTTCAGCCGTTTTCATCATCGTGGTCTCATCCTCTATCACACAAGGGCCTGAAATGAGAAATAACTCATTTGCACCACATTCTATATTGCCGACCCTAATTTTTTTGTCGCTCATAATTACATTCTTTCGTAAAGCTTTTTGATGGTATCGAGGCTTATTTTCTCCTGCCAATCGGTGCCAATAGCGTGGTTCCACATATGATGCAGGTTGTAGGCCACCTGTGCCATTGCTGTTATCTCATCGTCGCTCCACTCTTTGCTAAGACCCTGGGGCAGGCTTACCTTATGCTTAGCCAGCATTTGTTTAAACTCTTTTACACCTTCGGGATAATAGTCCTCAAGATGCTGGAAAGCAAGACAATTGGCATAGCAATGCTTTTCACCATGTATCTTGGATAAACCATACGACAAGGCATGGCATACCCCAACTTCGGAATAAGTGAGGCTAAGCCCGCCCATCATAGACGCCACCATGAGCTTATCATTATTTTCCGGCGTTTGTCCTGCACTATCACCCAGGTATATTTCGCGGCACAACTTCAGCGATTGTTCGGCATAGGCATGGCTGTATGCATTATTCAGGATGCCATTTTCCGATTCAATACAATGGATGTAAGTATCCATACCGGTATAGAACCACTTATCGGTGGGGACGGTAGCTATCAATTCAGGGTCCAGTATCACCTGGTTAAATACCGTCCAGTCGCACTTAAGGCCCAGTTTCTTCTCTGGCCCTGTAAGCACCGCGGTCATAGATACCTCGGCCCCTGTGCCCGAAATAGTAGGCACACCCAAATGATAGATACCGGGATTTTTTATAAGATTAAGGCCCTGGTATAATGTAGAAGAGCCTTCATTGGTGAACATAAGCGATACTGCCTTGGCAATATCCATGATGCTACCCCCGCCAATGCCCACTACACCGGCAGGTATGCCCCTGGATACAAGCACTTCATCGCGCAGGGTATCTATTTGCTCGGTTGTGGGCTCCTGCGGGTCCACATCAATAAAGCGGACAACATCTTCATCTCTTACCGGCAGGCGGCGCTCCAGCTCCTTGCTGCGGAAGAAATCATCAACGATAAACAGTATAAATCTTGCATTATCCGTCCTGCGCTCCGAGAGGATGCTATCCATCATATCGAAGCTGCCGCGTCCGAATACTACTTTCTCAATATTCTTAAAGTTCTTGTGCATTTATATCTATTGTATTAAAGGGCAGGCACGCCCATTGCCAGTTTCACACAGCCTGAAATGCCTGCCGCAAGCATCCTCACATCCACATCTGTCCATGTGCAACGGATGCCAAATGATATAAGCCTGCCCATTACCTCCTGCGATTTGGGTAATTCCAGTTTTGCATAATCCTGCGGGCTGCCCAATAACTCAACGGGCAGTTTTGACGCTGTCCGCATTTCTTTCAAATGGTCCCATTGATTAATGAAATGGTACATATTGGTGTACCAATAATTAAAACCGCCGATACCTGCCTTATTCAAATGTTCTACAGTGCGCTTTGCCGTTTCGGTATCGGGCAGCAATAAATTGAGGAATGTGGCCGAATCACCTTCCGGATCAGCAACGCGCGCAAATGAGATACCGTCTGTTTCTAAAAGTATCTCACACAGCAGCTTTTTATGTTCCCTGTTCGCTTTAAGTATTTGCGGTACTTTACGGGTTTGGGCCAGGCCCACCGCAGCATGCAGTTCGCTAATACGGTAATTAAAGCCCAGAACGGGGTGTTGTTCCATACCCCGGTTATTGCCTTCATGATTATGGCCATGGTCGGAATAAGCATCGGCAATTTTATAGGTGGCCTCATCATTGGTCACAAATACACCACCCTCTCCTGCGGTTGCTATTTTAAAAAAATCGAAAGAGAAACTACCTGCTTTACCAAAAAGGCCCGCAGCCTTGCCCTTATATGAAGCAGCAAAGGCCTGTCCCGCGTCTTCCACCAGTACCAGGTCGTGCTCATTCACTACCTGCATAACGGCATCCATATCAGCCATAGCACCACACATGTGCACCAGGCAAATGGCTTTTGTTTTGCTTGTGAGGGCCTTCTTTATCCCTTCGGCACTAAGACAGAGGGACTCATCGATCTCGGCAAATACCGGGATAGCACCAAGGAACAATACCGCCTCAATGGTGGCAATGAAGGTAAAAGGAGGGACAATGACCTCGTCGCCTGTACCTATACCCGATGCTGCAAGTGCTACTGCCACAGCGGCAGAGCCACTTGAGAGGGCATGGGCATATTTAGCCCCTGTTATTTTACACACTTCGGCTTCAAACTCACGGGTCTTCCATATCCCGTTACGTTGCTGGTCGTGCCCATACCTGAAAAGGACACCATTATCCACCACATCCAGTATCTCCTTGCGTTCTTCGCTTCCAAACAGTTCTGTTCCCGGCATTTTATCAATTTTTAGGTTACAAAAGTACGTTTTAATGAAGAAGTTTAAACGCAGGGTGCCTGTTTATATTGCCTGTCATATAAAACATTAAACCATAGTGTATAAATTGGCTAATCACCTGTAGCCTTTAGCTGGGCCGGCTTACCGGAGTGCTCCACGATATCCTTGAGAGTATTCAGCAAGGATGTTACCATTTGGGGAGTGTACAGGTTATATTTTGCATAGGAGGCTTCCGGGCCGATCTTTATAGTATAAGCACTTTTAATATCTGCTAACTGGCGGAACATATCTTCATCTGTGGTATCGTCGCCGCAGGCTAAGGTAAAATCATATTTGCCTGTTTTCAATATCCGGTTCACGGCTACACCTTTATTGATGCCTTTATTCCGCACCTCTATTATCTTATTGCCTTTCACCACTTTTATCTTCAGGCTACTGGTGTATTGTTGCAATTCATTATACAGTTCATCGGCTACCAGCTTGCCGGGGGCTGTTTCTGCATTGCGGTAATGCCATGCAATGGAGAATTCCTTTTTCTCCACAAACGACCTTTCGCATTGCCTGGCATGGTTCATCATGATCTCTTCCACCACCGGCAGCCATTCTGTGTTTATCGATGGCTCATTTTGCCAGTCCTGTCCTGCATCCCTGAATTTCGCCCCGTGCTCAGCCACTATATTGATCGGCAAATGCCCTATCCAACTGCCTAAGGTAGTACTATCGCGGCCACTAATGATGTATATATGATTACGCTTGTCTTCAGCAAGCGCGCGCAATATCTCCAAAAGGTTATCATCAGGCTTTGCCAGTGCAGGATGTGAAACAAAGGGCTTTAAGGTGCCATCATAATCGAGCAGCAGCAACCTGCTCTTTGCATTGTTAAAACTACCTAACAGTTCTATTCTTGAGTCGTTGTCTAAAAATCTCACTTCGAATTCTTTTTGTTTTTTCCTGATCCCTTCCAGTTTTTTAAAAAAGTCTGCAGCCCATGTATTCACACTATATCGTTGCACTGCCTTCTGCATGGCTTTCATACGCATAGCCTGCTCTGCCCCGGTCATCTCAAGACCTTCTTTTATCTTGAGCGCTATCTCTTCTGTATCTATGGGGTTAATCACAAGCGCATAAGTAAGCTCGCGTGCGGCACCGGCCATTTCGCTGAGCACCAGTACACCCCGCTCGTCCCTCCTGCTGGCAACAAATTCCTTGGCCACAAGGTTCATACCATCTCTTATTGGTGTTATCAGTGCCAGGTCGCAACTGGTGTACATGGCCACAAGTTCATCAAAATCCAGGTTGGCATATTGGTAAATTATAGGCTGCCATGTAACCGTGCCCACTGTGCTAAGCAGGTTGCCTACATATTCGTCTATTATCTTCTTACGCTCTGCATATTTTGATATACTGTCTCTCGAGGGCACTACATTCATAATGAACACCACCTTACCATGGTATTCGGGATAATTACTTAAAAAATATTCATAGGCTTTAAGGCGATTGTATACCCCCTTGGTATAATCAAGCCGGTCAACAGAAAAAATAATTTTCCGCTCATTGAACTGTTTTTTTAAAGCATGCCGTTTTTCACGCACAGCTGGATCGTCCCATGCATCATGAAACTTGTCGTAGTCGATGCTTATCGGGAATACTTCAGCTTTTACCAGCCGGTTCTTATATTCTATGATATTCTTCTCATTCTGCAGCCCAAAGACCATTTGCACGGTTTTGAGAAAATGTGCAGCATAGTCAATCGTATGAAAGCCAATAAGATCGGCGCCCAGCATCCCTTCCAGTATATGCTCCTGCCATTCTTTGGGCATTATCTTAAATATCTCGTGCGATGGGAAAGGTATATGCAGGAAAAAACCGATAGTTATCTCCGGCAATTCATTTCTTATCATCCCTGCAAGAGGCAGCAAATGGTAGTCGTGTATCCACACCACGTCACCGGGACCAAGGTGCTTCAGCAACACTTCGAGAAACTCTTCATTGGCTTTTTTATAGCTGGTATATGCATCGCTGTTAAATTCGGCATAAGAAGGAAAATAATGGAACAAGGGCCAGAGCATAGAATTGGAAAGGCCATTGTAATAAGCATCATAAACCTTTTTGCTGATGAATACGGGCAGGAATTTATAATTATCATCGTTAAGATCTTGCCCCGCAGCCGACCATACAGGCGCAGTGCACCCGGGTACGCCAACCCAATAAGTATCCGAATACTTATTCAACTTCTTCTCCTTCTCATCGTCGAGGAAACTGCTTATAGCCGAAACAAGGCCACCTGAAGACGGATGTATTTCTGTCTTGTCGTTAACTACTTCTACGTTAACAGGTAAGCGGTTCGATACGATAAAAAGCCTTTTTTTCGTCATAGATCGTCCATGGTAACGACTTAATCATTATCAGCAACACAAATGCAATGCTTCGCTGCCTATGCCGGGCCTTTCATTAAGTCTGTAAAAATAGAGAAGCAATTGCTTCAGAAGATTCCGGAACACAATTGCTGCAGGTATGGAGCCGGGCAATAACGAATGATACCTGTGTTGCGGGATAGTAATACGGTAAAGGTACAATTTATATCACTTCATCCCAAAACGCAAAGAGTAAGGCAATGTTATCATTCTATTACAAGTTTTACCGAATCGGCATGTATGCGGAACTTTAACCAGTTCTGCAAGAGTTCCCTGTCTTTCTTAGCAAAGGGTTTTGAGAAATCTCCCACAAATAATATCACGGTATCCCTGCGCATACTGTCGGTGTAGTTGAATACTGTCTTCGTTACTGTATATCGCTGTAATGCAGGGTACAGTGAGCGCAGTTCTTCCCGCAAACCGGGATAAGGGCCTGCTGAATCGGCCTTAGCTTTCTGCAACTCCTTTTCTTTTTGTTCTTTATTGAACACATCTTCCAGTATGCTTGCCTTTACCTGTGCAAAGTCTATCTCCTGCTTGGCATTAAGTCCCTGTTTGATATTCAGCTTCGCCTTACCAATGTTATAGGCATCCATTTTCTTCTTCAGCGAATCTATCTGCGCCTTATCCAGTTCTTCGCCTATCAGCAGCACATCTATCTGCTTTTTACCATTGTCATAGTTAAAAGACCTGTTCACCACCTGGGTATTCTTATAATTGAACTCCTGCGTTATGAAATTATTCGCATTGCTCTCGAATATGCTTTTGTCCACTATACGGTAGGCCATATAGATACTGGGCAGTACCGTAATGGTAACAATAATGAGTATATACCTTTTAACACGTTTCTCCCGCGCTTCATCCTCAAATTGTGTTTTGTTCAGCTTCAGTGAACGTACGATCAGGTAAGTGGCCAGGCAAATGAATACGCTGTTGATAAAAAAGAGATACAGGGCGCCAAGGAAGTAAAAGAACTGGCCATTGGCAAGGCCATATCCTGCCGTGCAGAGCGGTGGCATGAGCGCAGTTGCTATCGCCACACCGGGAATCACATTGGTCTTTTCTTTTCGCGTACTGGCCACGATACCTGCCAGCCCGCCAAAGAAGGCTATAAACACGTCCCATATCGACGGTGTGGTACGTGCCAGCAACTCAGAGCCGGCATCATGCAGCGGTGTTAGTGAAAAGTATAGGGTGGATGTGATGATACTCACCACCATTGCTGTAAGGAAATTGGTAATACCACGTTTTACCAGGTCGAAATTATTGATGCCTATACCCAGGCCTATGCCCATTATAGGACCCATAAGCGGTGATATTAACATAGCGCCTATCACCACAGCCGCAGAGTTCACATTCAGGCCTATCGACGCTATGAATATGGCAAATATAAGCGCCCATATATTCGCACCCTTAAAATTCACATTCCGCGATATGGATTCTATGATCGTAGCATCATCATCCTTATCATAATGAAGGTTGAAAAGGTTGCGCAAAGCCGCCCTTATGATCACCATTATCCTTTTCATATCAGTCGGTATTGACCAGTTTTTTTGCCACGCGCTCAATGGTAAGGCCCTGGACAATTATTGAGAATATCACTACAGAATAGGTAATGGATACAAACTGGTCGCGGTACATCTCTGCAGGCAATGATAAAGCCAGTGCTACGGATATGCCGCCGCGCAGGCCGCCCCACGCAAGTATACTGATGGCATGCTTCTCGAACCGGGCGAAGGGCCGTAGCAGGGTAATAGGTAAGGCTACAGATATCCACCTGGCCAGCAGTACCACGAATATAGTAATGACACCAATGATCATAATGCCAATATTCACTTTGACAACCAGCATCTCAAAGCCTACAAGAAGGAACAATATTGCATTGAGTATCTCATCTATTAACTCCCAAAACTTGCCTATATAATCCCTCGTAGTGTCCGACATGGCCAGTTCTTTTCCTTTATTGCCGGTGATCAGCCCGGCCACTACCATAGCTATGGGGCCTGAGATATGCAGCTCATCGGCCAGCATATAGCCCCCCATTACCATGGCAATAGTGATCAGCACCTCGGTTTTATAATTGTCAATTGAGCGCAGCAGGAAAAAGCCGGCATAGCCTAACAGGGCGCCATAGATCAATCCGCCTACCGCTTCTCTCAAAAAAAGAAGACTGACCCCTGAGAAGGTTAAATTATCCGTTCCCTTTACCGATACTTCCATTATCGTAAGAAAGATCACCACTGCCACACCGTCATTGAATAAAGATTCCCCGGCTATCTTTAATTGCAGCGAACCGGGTATTTTAGTGCGCTTCAATATGCCCAGCACGGCTATCGGGTCGGTAGGCGATATGAGGGCGCCAAACAATAAACAATAAATGAAATCGATATGCGCATCGAAGAAGCCAAATAAAAAGTATATCAGCCCCCCAACTAAAAAAGTGGATATAAGCGTACCCACAGTAGCCAGTACGATAACGGGCAGGCGCTCTGCTTTAAGTTTGGCAGCATCTATATGTATGGCCCCTGCAAACAGCAGGAAGCTCAGCATGATCTTCATCAGCAGGTCGTGAAAGTCAATGGTGGATATCATTTCGGTAAGGGGCTGCGAAATAGATGGCATGACCTTGCCCGCAGCTACTACTGCCAGCGAGGTTATGAGCGATAACACCATGATACCTATAGTAGGCGGCAGCTTTATGATCCTGTGGTTCAAATAGGCAAACCCGGCACAGATAGTAATGATAACCGTTAATATGTAATATGACTGCATATTGAATTGTGGTATTAAAGTAACAAAGAACTTCCGGATTTTGCTACATTACTTAAATAGCTGACTGGCATGATATTTAGATATTAATATTCCAATTGCCGGCCGCGCTTCAAAATTCATTTTAACTTGTGGGTAATTAGGGGCTAAAAGAATGAAACTGTAAAACGATGAAAAAATTCTTTTCAACAGTTTATCACTTGCTTAAAAATACACTTGCAGTATTGCTGGAGAACGATCCCCTGCGTATGGCAGGCGCCACTTCCTTCTTTACCACTTTTGCCCTGCCACCCATCATCATCATCATCATCCGCACTTTAGGCATTTTTTTTAATAAGCGCAGCCTTGGCAGGCAGATATTTGAAAAGTTGAATGAAGTAATAGGCCGGGAAAGTGCTGAACAGGTAATAACCACTATACGCAGCTTCAGGGCCCTGCAGCACAACTGGCTGATAACAGCAGGTAGCTTTATCTTTCTCCTGTTCATCGCTACCACACTTTTCCGGGTTATCAAAAATTCGCTGAACCAGATATGGGATATCAGGATTGCCGCGAAAAGAAATATCAAACAGCGGTTCAGCTCCCGGATCAACTCCATTGTCATCATTTTATTCACCGGCATTTTATTCCTCGGGGTGTTGCTGGCCGATGGCCTGCAGTCTATCATCGGCGAATATTTTATCAAAATAGCCCCTGTCACTACCTATTATATCAATGCTGTTTTCAGCCAGTTGGTTTCCATTATTGTGGTCACACTCTGGTTCTTCGTATTGTTCATGTACCTGCCCGACGGGCGCCCTGCGCCTAAGGTAGCACTGGCGGGAGCTTTGGTAACCGGCATATTGTTCACTATAGGTAAGTTGCTGGTGCGGATGCTCTTGTCACAAGGGAATCTTGGCAGTCTTTATGGCACATCCGGGGCAATGGTCTTCCTGCTTTTATTTGTATTCTACTCATCCCTCATTCTATACTTTGGCGCTGCCTTTACCAAAGCCTGGGGCAGGCATACAGGAAGGCCCATACACCCCCTGGCACATGCTGCCCGGTACCGAATAAAACCGGTGAACATAGATGATGATTGATCCTGCCTGCACTTAATTAAGTACAAAACGCAGCGGTATCATTTCGCTGTCTGTATTGATCCTCAGGAGATATATTCCTCCCGGCACATTTTGTGGCATTTGCATATCCCCGTTTATCCTGCCATTGGTCACCGGCAGTATCCGGCTGGCTACGACATGACCCACAAGGTCCAATACCTGCACCCGTGCTATGCCATTCTTCGCGTTTATATTCCCATCAATGCTGAAAAAGCCATTATTCGGGTCGGGATAAAGTTTTATATTCTTTGCATCATTTGCCACATTTTTCACCGCAAGCGGCACCGTGATCTTACGGATGCGGTTATTGAGGGCATCGGCTATGTATATGTTACCCGCATTATCAAGGGCTACACCTTTAGGATGGTTGAGGCATGCCAGCAAGGGATCTCCCCCATCACCGCAAAAAGATAAAGTACCCGAGCCTGCAATCGTACTGATGATACCCGAAGTATTCACTTTACGTATGCGCTGGTTCTCTTCATCGGCTATATATACATTGCCCCACTTATCCACGGCAACACCATAAGGATGAGCCAGTTGGGCGGCCGTTGCCGCACTGCCATCACCACTAAAACCATTCGTACCATCGCCTGCAAAATTGTTCATAATCCCGTCTGTATCCACCATACGGATACAGTTATTATTCCGGTCGGCTATGTAGATGTTACCAGATAGGTCCACTGTTACACTGGTAGGCGAATCGATCGTGGCAGCAGTTGCTGCTGCACCATCACCACTATGGCCCGCTATGCCAGTGCCAGCTACGGTACTTATGATACCTGCCGCATTGATCTTACGAATACGGTTATTGCCATAATCTGCAATATAGATATTACCAAAGGTATCTGCCGCTACACCTACCGGGTTATTGAGTTTTGCATTTATCGCTGCGCTGTCATCGCCACTATAGCCCGTAAGTCCAATGCCTGCAATAACGGTCATTACACCGCCCGTATCTACTTTACGTATGCGTTGGTTACGCTGATCGGCGATATAGATATTACCTGCGGTATCTATCGCCACACTGCTTGGATTGTATAATAAGGTGGTCAATGCAGCTCCACTGTCCACATTATAGCCGGCAGTACCAGTGCCTGCTATAGTATTAATGATGCTGTCCGCATCTATTTTACGCACCCGGTTATTGGCAGCGTCCGGTATATAAATATCGCCGTTACCTGCCACTGTAACACCCAGTGCATTAAGCTGCGCCATCATAGCAGGCCCGCCGTCACCACTGTAGCCAATATTGCCATTGCCTGCTATTGTATTAATTACCTGTGCCTGTGCATAGAGATATGGTCCAAAGAGTAAGATCGCGATACTCAGTAAGCGTTTACACAACATGAAAAAAGCTTTTAGTACCGGTAAAAATACTAAAAGCTTTTTATCTGCTTTAAACAGTCTGTCAATCTTCGCTTACCGGCAGGTAAACGCTTTGATCATTTTGTTGCGAAATAGTATAAGGTATACCACCCTTCACGTTCTGGAAGATGGAGGTATCATATCCGTAACCATAGAGATAATATGCACCGTTTTTCAGGCCATTGAACATGGCTACTGAAACCGTATCATTCCGGGTGCAGGCAATAGAATCATCATAAATACCATTGGCAGGAGGAACGGACGTATTGTACTTAATATATACCATCATGTTCCGCAGGTTTTTAGCCACAAGGTGGTGCTGCGGATAAATGGTAAGGTTGGCACTCCCCCCTTTGCCGGGGCCGTCATCGCCCTTCTCTTTGGTGCAGCCAACAACCAATGCAGTGAAAACCAGGAACAACTTAAAATAACCGGGATATCGCATATGACACTATTTTAGGATACAGGCAAAAATTGCATAGTAAATATACTGAAACTTTGGCCTGTATGATATATGACCTGTGTCATGCATCCTCAAGATCCTGAATTTTACAGCCTTGCATCCACTGTTTCTTTATCCAGGCAGCCCTTTACATCATATATGATGCCATCCTTTTTCACCCATTTCTTCCAGTCGTTCCCGGTGAATTCGTTATGGGCCACGGCCAGCACTACGGCATCATACTTATTGCCTTCAGGCAGTTTATCTATGGTTTGTATGCCATATTCATGAGCTACTTCTTCGGGGTTGGCCCATGGGTCATATACCGTTACATTGATATCGTAGGTACTTAGCCCCCTTACTATATCCACTACTTTCGTATTGCGCACATCGGGGCAGTTCTCCTTAAAAGTGATGCCCAGCAGCAGGATATCGGCATTCTTTACCCCCACATTGTTCTTTATCATCAGGCGCACCACTTCATTGGCTATGTATTCACCCATACCATCGTTCAGCCTGCGTCCTGCCAGTATTATTTCGGGGTGGTAACCCGCCTCCTGTGCTTTCTGCGCCAGGTAGTAAGGGTCTACACCGATACAGTGGCCGCCTACAAGGCCCGGTTTGAAGGGCAGGAAATTCCATTTGGTACCCGATGCTGCCAGCACCTCGTGCGTATCTATCTCCAGCCTGTTGAATATCTTGGCCAGTTCGTTCACAAAGGCGATATTGATATCGCGCTGGGCATTCTCGATCACCTTAGCCGCTTCGGCAACTTTTATTGAAGAGGCTTTGTGTGTACCCGCCACAATTATAGAGCGGTACAGGGCATCTACTTGTTCAGCTACCCCTGGTGTAGAGCCTGAGGTCACTTTCTTTATCTTGGTCACCGTATGGTTCTTATCGCCGGGGTTTATTCTTTCGGGTGAGTAGCCGCAATAAAAATCCACATTATACTTCATGCCCGACACATGTTCCAGCACCGGTACACACTCATCTTCTGTCACACCGGGATACACGGTCGATTCATATACTACTATATCGCCTTTCTTCAGCACTTTACCCACTGTTTCACTCGCTTTATAGAGCGGTGTCAGGTCGGGGCGGTTATATTTATCTACCGGCGTGGGCACCGTTACGATATAAAAATTGCAATCTTTTATGTCTTCCAGCTTATCAGAACAGTACAAGCCTTTGCTCCCACCCGGCTTATCTACATTCACTTCTTTCAGCTTATCGCTTTCCACTTCAAGGGTATGGTCATTGCCATTGCGCAATTCGTTGATGCGCGGGCCATTGATATCAAAACCGGTAACGGGATGATGTTTCGCAAATTCAACTGCAAGCGGCAGGCCTACATAGCCAAGGCCAATAACGGCAATGTGTGGTTTTTGTTCCATGGTTTACTCAATTCAAATGTTGCGTGAATTAATTTCTTGTTGCTGAAAAAATAGCTACCAGCAGCGATAATGCGGTAATGCCTATCGTCAATATGCGGTCGCGGGTTGGGTCGGTAGTACCTAACTTTGTGCGGGCCTTATTGGGCTCCACATATACCACATCGCCTTGTTTCAGGTAATAATAGGGCGATTTGAAAATTTCGTTGGAGTTAAGGTTAAAGCGCACGAAAGTTTTATTATTATTTTCCTCCCGTATCAGCATCACATTATTACGCTTGCCGTATATAGTAAGGTCGCCGGCTATGCCGATCGCATCGAGCAGGCTCACTTTTTCATTGCTGATGATATATGTGCCGGGACGTGTTACTTCTCCAAGTACCGTGATGCTGAAATTCGCAAAGCGTACATTCACCACCGGTTCTTTATAGTATACCGATACCTTTTGGGTAATCAGGTCGCGGGCTTCGGCAGTGCTCAGCCCGCCTATCTTTATTTTGCCTACAAGCGGTATGGCTACATTTCCGTCCTTATCCACAAGAAAACCGGTAATAACTGGCGCAGAAGCCCCCATAGACGAATTGGCCGCAGACACACCCGGCAGACCCGGTGATGGAGCCCCCTGCAATTCCGAAGAGGTCTTCGTATCTATGGTCTGGATATTGATCTGCAATATGTCGTTGGGCTGTATACGCGGGTCGGTATACGGTGCATGTTGCATCGACATTGCATGATACAAAGAGTCAGGGACGTTTTTAAAATAGGTGATCTTTTTATTACTACTGCAGGCGGTGAAAAGGCTGGTGATACACAGTGATATCAGCAGGTAGAGACGCAGTTCGGCACTTCGTCCTTTTAAATTTAGCATCCTCTTATTTTTCGCAAAAGTAATAAAACTGGTGATTTATTTATAATGCGAAAATATGCAACCGCAAGCTTGCCTTAAGCGCTTTATCTTACAGGCTTATATATTTTATATCTTCCTGCGCTTTACGGTAGTCTTCATGTTTGCCTATATCCAGCCAATAACCTAATATCGGGAAAGACATCACCTTTTTACCTTCATTGATCAGGTGGCTCATCAGGTCGGTAACGTTATAGAACTCATCATCCGGGATGATGTTCACCAGTTCTTTTTTAGCAAGATATATACCTGCATTGGAGTAATACGTATAGCTCGGCTTTTCTCTTAATGAATTCACGAGGTTGTTTCCATCCACCTCAAGCACACCATATGGCACTTCTACATGGTAGGTACTGGCCGCTACGGCCATATCAGCACCCGACTTGATAAATGCCTGGAAGAAGCCGGCAAAATCGATATTGGTCAATACATCCGAGTTCATCACCAATACATATTCATGCTCCAGGTCTTCAGCCAGCTTTACAGAGCCTAGCGTGCCCAATGGTTTGTCCTCATGTATATAATTTATGCTTAGCCCCCTGTCGCTGCCATCGCCGAAGTAGTTGATGATCTTATCGGCCAGATAGTTGACGCTGATATAAATATTTTTGATACCGTATTTTGATAAATGCCCGATAGTATGCTCCAGTATAGGCTTGTCACCTACCGGCAACATAGGCTTTGGGGTATCGCGCGTAAGGGGCATCAGGCGCTGGCCTTTGCCGCCGGCCATGATGATCACATCGGCGGGTATCACCGAATAGTTGATACGGAGGTTAAGTATCTTAACTACGATCTTGTCCCTGTCAACTATGGGGATGATAAGAAAGTTACGCTTCCTCAGGTCATTAAGATCTGCAAGGTGCACCTCGTCCTGGTACACGAAAAGCGGATCGGGCTGGATATAGTCCAATATCGGCGTATCGAAGGTGAGGCCTTTGATGAAACCGCGGCGAAGGTCGCCATCAGTAAGTGCGCCAAGCAACCTGTCATTATCATCTACAACAAATAAGATGGCATCGGCCCTCAGGTCGTTAAGCTTCAGCAATGCATCGCGCACCGATAAGCGCTTATTGATCGTATGCTTCTGTGTTTCTCTTGCCTGCATTGGCGTTGTCATTACAGTGTCGTAATCAAGGTAATTGTTGAGGTACAAGATCTGAAGTTTTTGAGGTGATCGCAATATTATTTGTTCCGGGCCTGTAGCTGCTGGGTATATTCACCGCTCTTGCTTCCAGCCATTCCGCATTGCTAAGACTGCCGCACATTGATGCAGCATACATCGGCAACTTATTCATTAGTTGCCAGATGGGCCTTGTCATTACTTTTTGCGTATTGGTTTCCTGCAAAAAAGCATCACGGGCCTCTATACTATCCAGTATGATCGTATTAAGCCAGTGATTAGGTGAACTCTCTTCTATCCCCTTTACAAAACTGATATTTCGCTCTCTGAAAAACTCATTATATGCATCGGCCAGCATCCTTTTGTTATCAAGTATTGCCGGCAGTTGTTCCAATTGTGCGCAGGCCAGGGCTGCATTTATATTTGGCATGCGGTAATTATAACCTACCTCATCGTGTACAAACTCCCATGGATGGGCCACTTTAGCTGTGGTTGACAGGTGCCTGGCATGTTTGGCTATCGTTTCATCATCGGTCACTATTGCACCGCCACCTCCACAGGTAACTGTTTTATTACCATTGAAGCTGAAGATACCGACCTGGCCAAAGGTACCCGTATGCTTGCCCTTGTAAGTGCTGCCCAATGATTCGGCAGCATCCTCAATAAGCATAATATTGTATTGTGCACATATTTCCTGCACTTCATCGATACGCAGCGGGAAACCGAATGTATGCATGGGCACGCAGGCAGCAATACGCCTGCCGCTGTGTTTGTTTATAGCCATACCATCCTGCATCGTGACATGCTCTGCCAAAAAGGCTTTAAGCGCCACAGGCGACATGCCCATAGTATCGCGGTCCACATCAACAAATACCGGTATAGCCCCGGCATGGGCTATCGCATTGGCCGTTGCTACAAAGGTTAGTGGCTGGCTGATCACCTCTTCACCCGGCTGCACACCACCAACTATAAGGGCCAGGTGCAGGGCTGTAGTGCCACTGGTAGTAGCCACCGCATACTTTGCCCCCGTTATCTCAGCCATCATTTCCTCGAAACGGTTCACATAGGCGCCTACCGACGAAACAAATGTGGAATCGATGGTATCAAGCACATATTTCTTTTCATTGCCACCAAAATATGGGGCATGCAGCGGAACGAATTCGTCCCCTGTACCAAACAGTGTGCGTATATGTGCTATTACCTCCTTATACATTTTTGTACTTGCTATCGTCCGGATTTAAAATAAAGCCATCATCAAGCACTTTAGCTATCTGCCTGATACCGTCAGGTACTTTGAACATGAGCTTAAATCCAAGCTTGTTATTTATTTTTTCAAAGGAGACCCTGTAATCCCGCGGGTCCTCATTCTTCGATACATATTTTACTTTAGCACCGGGGAGCACTTTCATCACTTCATCCACGATCATTTTTTTCTGGTAGTTCTCTGATGTATCGCCTACATTAAATACATCAAAAGCCACCAGCTCTGCCGGAGCTTCTATCACACTTACCACCGACCTTGCCAGGTCGAAGACGTGGCAATACGGACGCCAGAACTGCTCGCCGAATACCAGCAATTCCCTGCCCATAGCCAGCTCTTTGGTAAACTCATTGACCGTAAGGTCAAAACGAGGCCTTAATGACAGACCGTACACGGTAGAAAAGCGCAGGCACGTGGGCTTGCATGTATTATCATTAGGCTGCGACAAAAGGAACTGTTCCACGGCTACCTTCGTCTCTGCATATAAGGATACCGGCGCCAGTTTCGAGTCTTCATTCACATAAGCATCCGGGTCATCCATTTTGCCATAGTTACTGCAGGTTGACGCAAATACGAATTTTTCCACGCCCATTTCATTAGCTATAGTATATAATAACTTACTGCCCTCAAGATTGGTAGATGATGCAAGCTCGGCATGCTTTGCACAGGCAGGATCGCCTACGATAGCCGCGAGATGGGCCACGGCCTGCACGTCTTTCATAGCTTCGCGCACATCGGCCTCAAGCCTTATATCGCCCTTTACAAATTCAAAACTGGGATAATTAAGCAGATCAATAATTGGCTCACCGCCGTACATCAGGTTATCCAATACACGAACGGTATAGCCTTTCTCAAGCAATTGCCGTGTTAATACTGAACCAATATACCCGGCTCCCCCTGTAACAAGTATCCTTTTGACCATATTTTTTTAAATGATGATAGTTCTCTTATATGTAAACAAAAGTACTCATCCACTCCAGTTTTTTATAACCGCGGGTGGCTGTTAACGTATGCTTACCAAATCTGCAACAAGTCATTAACAAAACCGTGAGCATATGATTGACACAAAAAAACAGGCGCCTTGCTTATCCGCAAGACGCCTATTAAATTGAAAATTAATTATTTAAGCAGTGTTACATTGCCCTGGTAGTGCTCAGAGCGCCCGTCTTTGAATGATACATCGATCACATATACATATACACCAACGGGCTGTGGTACATCATTGAATTTACCATCCCAGCCACGGCCCTCAATATTTGTAGTTTTAAATATTTCCTGTCCCCAACGGTTGAATATGTTCATTTTAAACGTAGTAACGCCTGCAGACAATAGTCCGCGGGGGAAGAAGTAATCGTTAGTACCATCACCGTTAGGTGTGAAAGTATTGGGGATGTCGAGGTAACAATCTTTCTTAACAGATACGGTATCTGCAGTACTACAGCCGTCAATAGACACAGTAGCAGAATACTCACCCGGTTCGGTTACATGTATATAATTGGTCTTTGCGCCATTGTTCCATAACCATGTTGCAAGCGGGTTGCCTGAGTTAATATGATCGGCAAGCAGGATATCCCCCGCATTGGGACACATAGTGGTATCAGGGCCAAGATTTATGATCGGGTAAGGCTTCACTATTATTTTTTGTATGGCAAAGGTATCGGGACAATAACTGTAAGTAATGTTCAGCTTTACACTATAGATGCCCGGTGCATCAAAGGAATGGGTAACAGGCCATTGGTTGTAGCTATATTGCCCGTCTGTAAAATCCCAGCTAAGTCCTGTGCTGCCCCTGTCTGAGAAGTCGGCATCAAAGGATACGTTCTTTCCCTGGCAGATACTGGTATCAGTAGCATGTATAAATGCATAGGGTATCGTATCCACCACGATAGTATGATAGGCAGTATCGTGGCAGGAGAGGAAATCGGTTATAGCCAGCATAGTGGTATATATACCCACATTATCATAAAAGTGTGCCGGTGGTGTCATGCTGCTATCAACCGCGCCATCACCAAAACTCCAGAAGTAGGATACCGGTGCAGTACCAATAGAATTATTGGTAAAATCAACAGAACCGTGCTGGCAGATACTATCGGCACTAACAGCATAATCAGCCTGGAGCGGGTGATTGAGATCTATTTGCTTTGTCAGGCTGTCGTTACACAGGTTATTTGTACTAAACAAGGTGACATCGTATAGCTGGTGTACATTATAAATGTGTACGGGGCTAAACGTTGTATCTATCGGTGAATTATCACCATAATTCCAGCCAAAGTAGAACCCACCAATGGAATTGTTCTGGAAGACAACCGTATCCGCATCGCAACCAAGGTGCGTAACGTAAGTGAAATCGGCCTGGAACGGCGGATCAACAATATTTACATTAATTGTATTGGATGTACAACCCCGGTAAGTAACATAAAATGCATAGGCACCACCACCCAGGCTATCTATCGTTACATTGCCTGAAGCATCGGTGGCCTTTTGTATCGTAGGCTGCGCCACGTTATTAAAAGTATAATGAATGGCATAGGTACTATCCGGCACAAGGCCCTGTAAGGTCACCGAGGCATCGTGAGCACCGCAGATCGAAGGGTCGATCTTTGAAGAACCCGATATAGTAACTACCGGGTCCACTAGCGTAAAAGGACCTACGGGATCTGACAGGCAACCCGTAATTGTGCTTACAATAACATTGTCGTAAGTACCGGCACCAAGGCCCGTGAGCGTAATAACCCCAAAAGCATTGCCCACTAATATGACAGGTGGCTGGGCCACATTGTTCAGGTTATAATTGACAACAAATGAATCACCCGGTTTGACCCCGTGCAGCGAGATAGTACCATCATGGTAGCCACAGCCTGTTGGGTTGGTTATGGCCGTAGAGTCAATTTCCGGTCCTAAACCAAGACGAACTATAACACTATCAACATAGGTAAGCGAATCGCAATTGGAACTGGCTACTGCCGTTACATAATATACAGATTGAACCGTAGGACAAACAACAACACTTGTATTTGCAGTATCGCCAGTAGTTGTATAAGTTCCTATTACAGCATTATTCTCATCGGTCCAGGTAAATGTCCAGGTGGGTGAACCATTAGGTGTAAACCTTTTGCCATCGCCCCCTACATCAGGGGTCCATTGTGTAGCATTCCTGCCTGCAACACAGAGTGCAGTAGTAGCTGTCTGATCTTCTATACCCTGTATGGCTTTGCCGCCATTCCAGTTAGCACATATAGGCTTGGTTTCTATAAAAACATCGATCGCGTAAGTGCTTTCATAAAGCACTATCTGGTGCGTACCGATGAGATTGGTACAGCTAAACTCCGGGATATTGTACCAGGACACGACAAAAGTTCGGCAAGGAGCCTGGCCGTATACAGCCCAGCGAATACCTGTAGCGGGGAGCATATCATAGTAGCAACCCATAATACAGTTCTTCATTGCCGCATTGTTAACCGGGGCAGGGCCGGGTATACTCCAGGGGCAAAAGCCATTGGCATTGGCTATGTCGAAACATATCTGGCCATTAGAGCCTATAACGCACTGCGTGTATTTAGTGCCAAAGTAACAAAAGGGGAAAGGAAGATCGATAACAGGACTGTAGATATCATCCTGGTTAGCCAGTATCTGGGTACCCGTATCGTAGTTGGTAGGCAGGTATGGAATGGTAGAAATGGTATAATCAGATGTGGACCTGAGCGTTGTAGTACCTGTGGCATGTATCGTAGCACAACCGCCATTACATATCGTGGTATCACCCGATGATTCGGAAGCGGTAGTATTGCCCGGAGGGCAGGGAAGAGGTTGAGCAGCAACCTGTAAAGCGCCTGCCAGCAAGCAAATAAGAATTATAACTTTTGGTGTAAGTATGTTTTTCATAACATAATTCGAAGTAGTGGTACTAATATAGACTGCTCATACTCCTTGTTTAGTTTGGGGCAAGGAGCAAAAAGGTCTCATAAATGTAACAAATATTTAGCAGATCAATAACTTTTTACCGCAGTCGCCTGCATCAAAAGTTAATAAAGCTTAATGACAGAAGTGAAAACGCAAGGTGCTGATTTTATTTCAGTGCTTCTCTTTCTTTTTGCAATAGCAGGAATTTATCCCTGAGACGGGCAGCTTCCATAAAGTCCAGGTCTTTCGCGGCTTTTTCCATTGCTTTTTTTGCCTGCGCTATCAGTTTATCCAGTTGAGCCACATTCTTGTATTCTACATTGTCCTCAGCAGCAATGGTCAGGGTTTCATCATTAACTGCATACTTGCTTTGCTCATCGTATCCTTTTATGTCGAGTACAGATGTTTGCCTGAAAATCTGCTCTTTAGACTTTATAACAGTTTGTGGCATGATGCCATTCTCGCTGTTATACCTCAATTGCTTTTCCCTGCGGCGATTGGTCTCGTCAATAGTGCGCTGCATACTTTCGGTCATCCTGTCGGCATAGAAGATGACGAGACCATCCACATTACGGGCAGCACGGCCTGCCATCTGGGTAAGTGAGCGCTCATCGCGCAGGAAGCCTTCTTTATCTGCATCCAATATGGCCATTAAAGAAACTTCGGGCAGATCGAGGCCCTCACGTAAAAGGTTGACACCGACCAATACATCTATATTGCCCAGACGCAGATCGCGCAGTATCTCTACCCGTTCCAGCGTGTCAACCTCGGAATGTATGTATCGGGATTTAATGTTTATACGCTTGAGGTATTTATCCATTTCCTCGGCCATGCGCTTGGTAAGCGTGGTGACCAGTATGCGATGACCTTTCTGTACCCGCTTATCTATCTCATCGAGCAGGTCATCGACCTGGTTGATACTGGGGCGTATCTCAATTGGCGGGTCAAGCAGGCCAGTGGGTCGCACTACCTGTTCTACTACCACGCCGCCTGTCTGCTCCAGCTCATACCTGCCGGGCGTGGCACTAACAAATACTACCTGGTTGAGCTGCTGCTCAAACTCATGAAAGTTGAGCGGGCGGTTATCAAGTGCCGAAGGCAGGCGGAAACCAAAATCGACAAGGGTCAGTTTACGGGAGCGGTCGCCGCCATACATGCCGCTGATCTGAGGTATGGTCACATGGCTTTCGTCGATGATGAGCAGGTAATCTTTGGGAAAATAATCGAGCAGGCAAAAGGGCCGTGTGCCGGGCCTGCGCCTGTCGAGGAAGCGCGAGTAGTTCTCGATACCGCTGCAATAGCCCAGTTCCTGTATCATCTCAAGATCATAGCTCACCCGCTCCTTGATGCGCTGCGCTTCCAGTGGCTTATCTATGCTTTTGAAATACTCTACCTGTGCATTCATCTCGTCCTGTATCTCGTAAATGATCTGCGTGATCTGGTTGCGGGGTGCCAAGTATAGATTGGCAGGAAAAATGGCCGCATTTTCCATTGTACCGATACGCTTTCCCGTATCTGTCTCAAAGCTTTCTATCTCTTCCACTTCATCGCCAAAAAAGGTAATGCGGTAACCGTAATCCACATAAGGCAGGTTGATATCGACCGTATCGCCTTTTACCCGGAAGGTGCCTCTTGTAAAATCGCCCTGGCTGCGATTGTATAATGAATTGACGAGGCTATGAAGAAAAGCATTGCGGCCTATATTATCGCCCCTGTTGAAGCGTATGATACCGTTCTCATATTCGGTAGGGTTACCCATACCATAAATACAGGATACGGAGGCCACTACGATAATATCGCGCCTGCCACTCAGCAAACTGGAGGTTGCCCGTAATCTCAGTTTTTCCAGTTCTTCATTTATAGAAAGATCTTTCTCGATATAGGTATCGCTCGTGGGCATGTATGCCTCGGGCTGGTAATAGTCGTAGTACGAAACGAAATATTCCACTGCATTGTTGGGGAAGAAAGCCCTGAACTCACCATACAACTGGGCTACAAGGGTTTTGTTATGCGTTAATACCAGAGTAGGCTTCTGGACTTCCTGCACCACATTGGCCATGGTAAAGGTCTTACCCGAGCCGGTAACCCCAAGGAGCGCATGGAACTTCTCGCCATCGTTTATACCTTCAACCAATTGCTTTATGGCTTCGGGCTGGTCACCTGCAGGCGGATATGGCCGTTCTATATTAAATCGCATAGTTTACAAATTTCATGATTTTAGGGAAATGATACCATAGCTATTTACGAATAGCGTATAACAGAAATGCCCGAATGCCCGATTTACACAAAAAAATAAAAACCGGGCATCTGTTTACAATCAAATTACTGATAATGAATAATCTAAATCAAAATCAGCATGCCCGAACCGTGCCCGATCCCAGGCATTTTACAGGTAAATACCTGATATGACAGCCGATAGCTTTAAGCTCAAAAAACGGCTACCTGCCCCAGCAAGTTACGATATTTGATAAGGCGCTTCCAAATAATGATATCCACATTTTTTGCTAAAAAAAGATGTGCCACACTGTAATGAGTGTGGCACATTTAATATAATAATTAAGGTTACTTATTATTTTTTCCCTTTGGAGCCTGCTGCCTTTTCGGCTTTCTCGGCTTCTTCGATCTGCTTCAGCAAAGAATCTTCGGGTTCCAGTGCCCTGAGGAGGTCCATATACTTATGCATGGTGTCTTTATTCTTGCTTTTGTAGGCACAAAGCACCAGGTATTCATATGCCAGTTTAAGGTCGTTCTTCTTATCATAATTAGGGCCTACCATATCGAGCCATTTTGAAAAGAAGGGGGCTGCTTTACAGGTATCGCCCTGGGGATCCTGTGCTGCGCCTACACGGCCGCGCCAGTATGTGGCAGAAGGCTGATCGGGATATTTTTTCTCCATCATCTCGAAGAGACGGTCGGCATTGGTATAGTCCTGCGAATAATAATACATAGCACCGGCCCAGAAGTAATCAACCGGCTGTGTTTCGGGATATTCAGTAACCAGTTTCTCATACCATTGTGCCGACTTCTTATATTCTTTCCTGTCTTTAAATGCTTCAGCTATCTGGCGATAAGTATCGGACTTATCCTTAGCTGTATCTATACTTATAGCTTTGCCAAAATAAAAGTCTGCTGAATCGGGAAAACTATTCATCAGGAACGCACTGCCAAATGTGATATAGTCGGACGGGAACACTTTTTTACCGGGGCAGTTGAAAAACACCTTCATATCTTTCAGCGCATTTACCGTATCACCAATTTGCTGTTCACTAAAGCCTTTAACACCATATATCAGACAGTCTTTTTTACCAGAATCGAGTAATTCGGCAGCTTTCTGTATTGCTTCTTTAAAATATTTAGACTGGTACAGGATATCGAGGTAGTAGCGTTCCACATCATATGAAGGATCAGACAGTTCCCTGTATTTCTCAATGTTTTGCTTGGCCAATTCATATTTACCGCTACGGTAGTATGCATTAGCGAGATCGCGATAAGGCAGGGGGTTAGCGGGGTCTGCATCCTTTGCTTTACCAAAATTTTCAAGGGCAAGCGGATAATTACGCGCATCATACCATAACCTGCCGATGCGTGAATAAGCGAGCGAATTCTTAGGATCGATAGAAACGGCTTTTTCGTAACTGTTCATCGCTTCACCACCACCACCTTGTATCTTTTGGTAGGCATCACCGAGCGATATAAAAACGTAAGGGTCGTTCTGTATCGATTCCAATGCTTTTTTGTACCAGTCAATAGCCTGCTGGTAATTACCACCTTCGGTATAAGTGATAGCATCGGCCGCATAAAAAAGCGGTTCCCAGTTTTTCCTTTTTGCTTTACCGGCCACTGCCTCGGCTATCTGCATAGCCTGGGTGGTATTTTTGTTTTCAAAAGCAACACGTGCAGTGCCTGCTATATTGGCCACATCTTCGGGATATTTGGCAAATGTAGCCTGTGCCGCAGCGGTATTCCCATGATCGAGCTGGGCAAGACCAAGATAATAATTGGCTTTGGCATCGGAAGCTGCCAATGGTGTAAGAATTCTCTCAGCTGACATGTAGCGTTCGTAACGGTACATCTTTATCCCTTCATCAAGCGACTGTGCCTTAAGCCCTGCAGCAAATAACAATGCTGCGATAAATGCAATGGTTCTTTTCATTTTTTCTTAAAAATTGTAGCGTAATGCTATTTTAATATATTCCAAACGTTTTTATCCAATAATTATTTCAAGCAAACTGTCACGATATTATCATTGGTTTATAGCCGCATCCCTTATAACCATATTCATCTGTAAGGGGAATAAATGAGCGTGCCCAAAAATAAGTTGCCCTCTTCCTCCATACAAGAAATTTGCAAATCCCGTGCCGAGACCGGGATAGGTTTCGCGGTTGATGTAATAAAGCCTGCGTGTGAAAGGGTATAATTTGAGTGCAATGTAGGCCTGGTAGGGCTTATAAACACGGCGGGCACTATCATTATATATGCCTGCTACCTTTACTTTATTTATAAATTCGTTAACACCGGTACTATCGCTGTGTGTACCCACATAGCCCAAACCTACAAAGCCAATGGCATCAGGATTTTTTGCTACATAGTCTATGACCTCTTCATTGCCTTTGGCTGCAAATACATTTGCACCTAACTTCTGTCCGCCAAGAAGGGAATCCTGTATATACCTTAATGTACTGGAGCCCGGGTTGTCAAAGACCACGGTATATTTCTTTTTATACACGCCGGTAAGTATCCCCTTTACGGAATTGACATCAAGTATCGTGTCTTCGGACGAAGGATTAAGCACTATGGCCACGGCATCTTTGGCAAGGGGAACTGTAACCGGTACAATATTGTTCTGTTCGCAATATTTTTTTTCATCTGCAGACAATTCCCTTGTGGCGAGGATAAGCCTCGCTTTATTGTCGAAGAAATCTTTGAAGCATTCTGATTCCGGTTTATAATGCGCGTTTATATTAGCTTCAGGAAAACTACTGTCAAACACTTTGAGCTGCTGCTCGATGACGGGGCGATATGTTTCGTCAACTGATATATCTATATTGCCTTTACTCAATGTATCCGGATGTTTGGGTGCATTATTACCACAAGCCATCAGCAATAAAGCCGGTATAAAGGCCCCAATAAGATCTCTTAAATATGGCATGGCGACAATTTTAGACATTATCTGCATAAAAAACTGTGCAATTGAAGATGTTGTAACAATTATTTAACGGAGTGGTAAAACATATTTATTGCTCACCATTTTTGAGATCCCGGAAACCGCGCCAGATACGGAAAGCGCCATATAATAATAATAGGGACCCTAATGCATAGGCCACTCCATTGGATAATGATATGGACCCAAAAGTTTTGACCCAGAACAACAGGCAGGCTATTATAATATACACAGCGCCCATACCTATGTGCTGCATAGCCCGTATACGTTGCCAGTTAGTACCCTTCCGACTACGGTCATCATTACTCATTTCGTTAATTTCTTTTCGAGGTGCAAACATAAAGGATAAATGCTGAATAATAATAAAGACGCAGGGCATACAAATATTCCACATGCAGTATGTAATAATATAATTTGAATATCGGAGACATTAAACGTAAAGTATCAATTATTCATAAATAACTAATAATCATTGCACTATGCTATGAAATGCATGTACTCAATAAATATGTAAAAACAGACCAACGAATTTAAATTGAAGCCCATCTATATTAGTAAGAGGTCAATAAATCTTGACCCTTTTTTAGTTTGAAATTTGTATAAAAAACGCCCATTACATTATAGCATTTAACAATATCATCATTGTCATATATTTTTAACTTTTTTTAAAAAATTCATTTGGATATATAATAAGATTCCTTATTTTCGTAAAGCCATACTCTTTGGTAAAAATCTTAATGTTATGAAATCAACACTTACTTTACTTTCATCTTTCAGGCTTTTGGTACTGATGGCCTGTTTCTCCCTCTTGCAGTACAATGCTAATGGCCAATGCGCATGGTATATTGTTAACGTCAACCCCTGGTCGCAGACGTTCAACATTACTGCGATGGACAATGTTTATGGTGTAGGCAGCTGGCAGCAAAGCAGCTATACTGCAGCAAACCCCGCAGTTGTATTTTCACCCTCCAGTTGCCTTGTGTTCCTGGAAGGCAGTGATGGTAATGCTACAGCGATGAACACCTTCATCACTGCGAACATAACTGCCATAGAAGCCTGGGTAAACCAGGGTGGTCGCCTGTTCTTTAATTCTGCCCCTAACCAGGGTGGTAATATGAACTGGGGATTTGGCGGCACAACACTGCAATACCCACCATCTTATTATTCCACTGCCGATGCGGTATCGCCTACCAATCCCATATTCTTAGGCCCATACCTGCCTACGGCTACAAGCTATACGGGTAATTACTTTGCACATGCCTATATTGATGGTGTTGGCCTGACCGACCTGCTCATGGGTACTATTAACGTACAAAATCTGCCTAACCATCCTGTATGCTCTGAAAAATTATGGGGCACAGGTATCGCATTCTTCGGATCGATGACACAACCAAACTGGTGGCAGCCACAACCACAAGGCCCCAATCTTTGGTACAATATCCTGTATTACATAGCTAACATACAGCTCACCAGCCTAACCAGCACAATACCGCTTAACTCATATTGCGGAGGCCAGACCTTTATCATGAGTTATAACTCAAGCGGCCTCACTTTCGTAGGTGGTAACGACTTTAATGTAGAATTAAGCGACGCTACCGGTTCATTTGCAACACCTACCGTTATCGGTACATTGACATCAGCAGCTGCAAGCGGTACAATTAGCTGTACCATACCGGCAACTACCCCAACAGGAACAGGTTACAGGTTAAGGACAGTATCAACAAACCCTGCTTTTACAGGTGCCAACAATGGTACTGATATTACTATTAATACACCAGTATATACTTCTGTTGATGTTACGGTGTCACCCGGTACCGGTATCTGCACCGATAGCACAGCTACCTTTACTGCAAACTATACCGGTGGCGGACCTACTCCAAATTTCCAATGGTATAAGAACAACCTGCCTGTAGGTACCAACAGTCCTACATATGCAGATAATGCTTTAGTGGACGGTGATGTTGTTTACTGTGTTTATACAAGCAGTGCCATATGCGCTACTCCAGTTAACATAACGAGCAACTATCTTACTATGACCGTTGCTGACCCATCAACACCAACGATACTCGTATATGCTACACCTACCGATACTATATGTCCCGGCACAAGTGTAACATTCAGTGCATTAGCTACAAATGGAGGTCCTGCTCCTATATACCAATGGACAAAGAACGGCAACCCTGTAGGTAATAATACGAGCACTTACATGGATAATACGCTGACAGACGGAGACATTGTTTCTTGTACCCTTACCAGCAGTGCAGCATGTGTTACACCTGTAATTACAAGCAGCAACAATATGACCACTAAGATCGTTACCAGTGGTTTCCTTGCCGGCAACGTAAGCTACCCAACGCTGAAACAAATAACCATGGCGGGTTACAAGTATGTTGTTAGCGATCCTGAATGTAACCTGATCGCTACAATAGACCCAACAGGTGCATCACCCATACATGACATTACCAATGTATCGGTATCACTGAGCGTTTCAGAAAACACTTACAATGGCCAGCCATATGTAAAACGCCATTTTGATATCAACCCTGTGATGGACGAAGAGCATGCAACAGCAACCGTTACTATCTACGCTTACCAGTCTGAATTTGACAGCTATAATACTTTAGCCACAGGCTGGGGTTTCCCACTGTTGCCAAGCAACCCAACTGATGCTGCTGGTATAGCGAATGTAAGGGTAACACAGTTCCACGGTGTGGGCAATGTACCTGCAAACTATCCCGGCCCAACAGTAGTATTAACACCAACAGCAGTAGAATGGGATACCACTTATCATTGGTGGGCCATTACATTCCCTGTAACCGGTTTCAGCGGCTTCTACATTCATACCGACAATGCAGCACTTAATGTAAGTAATGCCGGTAACAGCGACTTCTCTGTACATGCATATCCTAACCCTGTAGAAAATACACTTTCTGTAAACGTAACCGGCACACGCAGCGGAGCAAGCTACCTGAGCTTAACCGATGTAACCGGCAAACTGATACAAAAAGTAAAAGTTACCGATAAGATAACTAACATGGATATGGGCCATCTTGCTTCAGGTGTATATATGATCAAATACACTGACGACACTAGGTCCGAGACCATTAAGATAACCAAGCAATAAATACGAGATTGCTAAAACAAAAAACAAGCCCCGCAAAATGCGGGGCTTGTTTTTTTAATGCTGTAAAAAAACGATCAATAAGTTATTAGCTGCTCTTCCATATGCTGGGGCATAGCACGGAACTCATACTGCTGGTTGCGCAACTGCGGTTCAAAACCCGCCTCCCGGATCGCCTCCTGGATACCATTGGCCGTGAACCTGTGCGGGGCACCGGCAGCACTAACTACATTCTCCTCAATCATAATAGAACCAAAATCATTAGCACCAGCATGCAGGCAAACCTGTGCAACCTGCTTACCTACCGTGAGCCATGAAGCCTGAATATTCTTGATATTAGGGAGCATGATACGGCTTAGCGCTATCATACGTATATATTCATCGGCCGTAGTAAGGTTCTTTGTGCCACGAATGCGGCGCAGTAAGGTATCTACGTCCTGGAAGGTCCAGGGAATAAAAGCAATGAAGCCCTTTGCGCCTTCCGGTTTGCGTGCCTGCACCTCACGGATCTTTACCAGGTGCTCAAAGCGCTCTTCGATGGTCTCCACATGGCCGAACATCATGGTAGCGGTGGTAGTAAGGCCGATCTTGTGCGCCTCATGCATAATATCCAGCCACTCCTGTGCACCACATTTACCCTTTGAGATCAGCCTGCGCACCCGGTCATTAAGTATCTCGGCCCCGGGACCGGGCATACTATCCATCCCTGCCTCTTTTAATGCGGATAAAGCATCATGATGAGATACACCCGATACCTTGCAGATATGCGCCACTTCCGGTGGGCCAAGCGCATGAAGCTTAAGATCAGGATACAGTTCCTTTAATTGTTTGAATAAAGTGGTGTAATAATCGAGACCTAATTCGGGATGATGGCCACCTTGCAATAATAATTGCTCGCCACCGTAACGAAATGTCTCATCGATCTTTCGTTTGTATGTTTCTATATCGGTGATATATGACTCAGGGTGGCCCGGTATGCGATAAAAGTTGCAGAATTTGCAGTTGGCAACACACACATTGGTAGTGTTCATATTGCGGTCGATGATCCAGGTAACCTTGCCATGCGGCACCTGTTTCTTTCTCAGCTCGTTTGCCACATACATCAGTTCGGTAAGGGGTGCATGTTCAAAAAGAAAAACCCCTTCTTGTATAGTTAAAAACTCCGAGCGTATGGCCCTATCGTATATCTCCTGTAAATCCATCTGTCTTGATAATATGGCCCAAAATTAGGGTATTTGTACCAACAGGTTAGCTAAAGAAAACTGGGACGGTCGATTTTTTTCGCGATGCGATAGGCGGCGTTCATCAAACCCACATGACTATATGCCTGCGGGAAATTGCCCCACTGGCTGCCATCGGCCTCATCTACGTCTTCGCTCAGCAAGCCCAGGTGATTGGTATATTGCATAAGCTGATTGAAATTCTCTATAGCTTCATCGAGCCGGCCTACACATGCCAGTGCCTCTACGTACCAAAAGGCTGTAACTAAAAAAGTGGTTTTGGGCTTACCAAAGTCATCAGCATGTATATATCGGTAGAATAGTCCCCCGTCAGCTTTCAACTGAGTTTCGAGGGCTTTGAGGTGATCTTTCGCTCTTTCGGAAGCGGGGTCGAGGTAATGCATCATAATGAGCTGCAAGGTACTGGCATCGAGTTCCGGCCTGCCTATAGCATGTGTATATACCTTACGCTTCGGATCGTAACATGCCTCGATCTTCTCTACAGCCTTATCGTGCAGCTCACGAGCGGTATGCAACAGTTTTTCATCGCCAATGTACCGGGCCATTTTAATCGCTGCACGGCAACCTGCCCAATGAAAGAGACTCGTATAACAATGATGAAAGGCCATAGAGCGGAATTCCCAAATACCGGCATCGGCCTCATCAATCGTATTTTTTATCTGGTTCAATATCTTTTGTATCCATTTAGAGGAGTCGTGCCGTTCTTCGAATATGAAACGCCTGTCAACATACAGTGGCAAAAGAGATAAAAGTACCTGGCCGTATATATCGTTCTGTATATGCTCTACGGCCTGGTTGCCTATACGTACCGGTTCATTGCCCTTATAGCCTGCGAGGTCTATAACGCGTTCGCCAATATCTGCTCCTCCTGTAATGGAATATAATGGATTGTAACGCCCATTTTCCCTAATGGTGACATTTGCTATGAAGTGGAAATACTGATCGACCTCCTCGAAGTGGCCTATCTTATCAAATGCATTAAGGATATAGTAAGCGTCCCTGAGCCAGCAATAGCGGTAATCCCAGTTGCGCCCGCTTTTATCGGCCTCAGGCAGGCTTGTGGTACTTGCTGCGATCATGGCGCCTGTATCCTCATACTGGTGTATCTTAAGTGCAAGGGAAGACCTGATGACCTGTGCCTGGTACATGTTTTCGACACCTGTATTCTTTATCCATTGCTGCCAGTAAGAAATGGTCCTTGCCAGGAACTCTTCAGCAGTGGTTTGCAGGGGAGCCTCGAGTGGTGAACCATATGTAAGGACGAGATATTTAGTCTCATTCAGGACAAAGTGCTTCCTGTCCATGATGAAATTGATAGAGATATTGGATGTAAGCCTGATGGTATTTTCCAACCCGAAAAAATCGACGTGATTACTGCCTGGCACAGCTTTTAATTTTTTTTCGCCATAATTACCAACAGGCTCGCAGGTTATGTTAAGGCGGGGGTTCCCTTCGATAGGCTCAATCTTACGGATGAGCATGAGCGGCCTGAAATAGCGCTCGTATAAGCGAAAACGGGGGGCAAAATCGGTAATACGATATTTACCATCGGCACAGGTCACCTCGGTAACCAGTACATTGGTATTCTCGATATAATATTGTTTGGAAGTATAATCTTCTTCGGGTAAAATGGAGAAGCTACCACCCTTCTCTTTATCGAGCATACCCCCGAAAATAAAGCCGCTATCGAAACGCGGCCAGCAAAGCCAGGAGATGTTTGTATTAAGATGAACGTGGGCTAAAAAGGCACAATTACCTATGATACCAGTTTCATAAGTGTGTCGAGACATAAGCAGTTATATACTGTTCAGCAAATGGACTATAAAAAAGATGCCAATACAAAAGTAGGCCTTAAGCTGCTAAATATTAAACTACTTCGAGGTGCCAGCAGGTATAGTGGTTTACATAGTTATTAACCAACACTATATGCTTTACTTTTCCCGGCATTGTATCGTTAAAAAGGAAGGCGGGGAATAAATTTTGGCTTGTCATACAGTAAAGCAGGGCCAAAGCAAAAGAACCAGCAGTGGGATACTCGCCCGATAAATGCTTGAAAACGGCTGTGCTGCAGTCTTTGAATACATCCTGCCTGAGTGCTTTGTAAAAGGGTTCATACTTTCCGTCACCATTCGTACCCAGCATAGCAAAGCTGATATCACCCGGCTCCAATGCCTGCGCTTGTAAAAAAGAGGTGACCTGCTGCAGTGCATCGGCTGTGTCTTTGGTAACAAAAAGAGAAAGGCCTCTAATGGCCAGGGAGCCCGGCATGGGTTCTTTACCCATTAAAAGGAAAGAGGCCCCCTCACCGGCTATACCACCGGGGCGTGTATGATGCAAAACGTTCTCAGGGCCACGCGGCTCAATACTATAAACGCCGGCTGTTTTTAAAATAGCGAGGCTCGTATTTGTCAATTCATCAAAGCCCCCGGTCAATATCTTTTCGCCCGGATGTTCGTCAAGATACAAGCCGGCATTAATAACGGCGTTCTCAAAAGAATGTCCCCTCTGTACAAAGGTGAGATTATGGCCGTGACAACCGGTGAGCATGGCTATCTGCCCGCCAACCGTATTGTGCGTGGACTGGATAAAAGAGGTAGGCGTAAGCATTTGCTCATTTTGGGTCACCATTTTTGAGAGGAACTGCTCCGTATCATAAAGGCAACCCATGCCTGTACCTACCGAAATTGCTGCCGCTTTTTCATCCTGCCTCATACAGATCTTTGCGGCTGCTACGCTCATGCGCACTGCTTTGCTCATGCGGCGCAGCTGCATGGGCGGTATGTAAGCCGTATAATCCAGTTCATCGCACAGTAGCCTGTCGGTATGGTATGAGGGTGCGTTGGCAAGAAATTGCTCCCCGCTATTGTCGCCTGCTGCACTCACCAGGCCAGCTCTATATATGTACAGGTCCATCTTTAGCTTTTTGAAAAAATAAGGGATGAACAATTGCCGCCAAAGCCAAACGAGTTGGACAATACGTGCCTGATATCACAAGCTGTTTGCAGTTCGGTAACGGGTTTCCATGGTATATCCTCCATCTGGGTTTGCCAGCGTATATTGGGGAACACCAGGCCATCCCTGATACTGAGGTTGCTAAAAACAGCTTCCACAGCACCGGAAGCGCCAAGTGTATGGCCGGTAAAAGCTTTTGTAGACGAGGCCATGGGTACCTTGTCACCAAATATGGCTGTAATGGCAAGCCCTTCTGAACTATCATTATTGGCTGTACCGGTACCATGCAGGTTAATATAATTGATGTCCGATGGCTGCAAACCTGCTTTCTGCAATGCCTGCTGCATGGCCATTTTATTGCCCAGACCCTCCGGCGAAGATGCTGTTTGGTGATAGGCATCGTTTGTATTGGCATAGCCGCTCACTACAGATATAGGGGCAGCAGTACATTGTTTCATGGCCTTCTCACTCATTAACAAGAGGTATCCCGCCCCTTCACCAAGATTAAGACCCCTGCGGTTCTGGTCAAAAGGCTGGCAAGGTTCTTTGTCCAGTATCATCAGGGTATGGAAGCCATTCAATGTAAACTTAGATAAGCTGTCTGCCCCGCCTGCTATCGCCACATCCAACATACCTTTACTGATCATTTGAGCCGCCATCATGATGCTGTTGGCCGATGAGGAACATGCCGTACTGATGGTGGTAACAAAATCGTGTATACCAAGATGATCGGAAACTAATTCGGTCACAGCACCACATTCATGGTTCGTGACATTTGCGAGGGGGGCGCTGCTTTTGTTATTTGCAACAAAACCGGCATAGAAATCTTCGGTAAGGTCCATACCGCCTACGGTATTGGCAGAAAAGAAGCCTATACGCAGGCCTTGCAGCTTGCCCCTGAAAGGTTGTATGGCTTCCGCTGCTGCAATAGCACTGAGCAGGGCCGTGCGTGGCCAGCCTGCATCCACTCCCGCGATGGCTGACAGTTCTTCATTCGATAATTTCACCTCCGCTACGGGCACTTCATCACGCCAATGCGTTTGTAAATACTTAGCCTTTGCCACACCACTACGGCCAGCCACGAGCGCATCCAAACACTCGCCGGTATTGTTCCCTATAGCCGTTATCAAGCCGGTATTTACAACATAGGCCTGCTGATCCATCATATTGTATTATTACGTGGGTAAACCGGTAGTACTCTCCCGTAAAGGACTTCATTTTGCGGTCTGAACATACATTCCGGCTGTAAATGGGCTGCATTTGCAACACCAACAACCGATGCGGTATCTGAAGGGCCTTTACAGGTTATCCCGGTAATAGTTCCGGGGGCAAATATACACAGATCGGCATTTAATTTCTGCCTTAAAGTGTTCAAATCCCAGGGTTTCATCAATCTCAGCTTTTTCATTTTTTACTCCGGGTCGTTCTTTTAATTATCATATAGATATTGCATGCCGCTACCCGAAAAACCGATGCCTTCAGTCCTCTTCGTGACCCAAAACAGGCATATATCATATTTATCACCCGCCACATCTACCCAACCGGCAAGGCATGCCTCCATGCCGCGGTTAAGGAGCAGGTCCTTCACCCAGAAATATAATTCTTCGCTATTAAAGTTATCATTCAAAAGACAGGCCTGCTCGCCTTTGAAACCGTGCCTGATACACAGCTCGCCGAGCATAATATTAGGAAGGGTATACACAAACAAAGCCGGGCTGGGAATGCTATTCATTGTCTCATGATATTTCCTATCTACATCGATACAGCCATGCGATGTGCCCAGTACTACTGCCACATTGTTTTTATCAATGTCATCATATACCATAGCTGCATCAGCACTGAGCAACTGCTCAGCGGCCAGCCAGGCCCATTTACAAAGGCCATCCATTTTAAAGAACTTAGGATAAGCATATTGCATGTGCCTGTAAAGTGCTTCAGGCCCGTCTGCTGTCCTTATTCCTTCCGGCAATATGCTATTACCATCCTTTACCAGCTTCTCTTTACTTACACGCAGGTAATGGCCGATATTCAAACTGATCTGCTCCAAATTGTAAATACGGCTTTTAGCTAAACGGTGGTTTTAGTTGTTTCGAGATAACGTGCAAGTGTACGCACATTTTTCTCATGGCTTCTTACGAAGGGATTGTTCTCGTCCCATACGTAGCCTGCAAGCACAGAGCATATCTGCGACATGATCTCCGGGTTGCGGTTCTCTGCAAAGAAAATAGTGAATAATGTACCGTCATACCAGCCGTTAACATAGGTCCTGAAGACGTCCACACCTTTCATCATAGGATCCATATATTCACTTTGCCAGTCTACCTGCCCGCCCTGCAGATGTTTTATCACTAATTTAGCGGCCATTTGCGCCGAAACTGATGCGAGCGTAACCCCTGACGAGAAAACAGGGTCGAGAAATTCCGTAACGTTGCCCGTAAGTACAAAGCCATTACCGTAGAAACTTTCTGTCGTTACGCTCCAACTTTGTAATGTACGAGGTTCCCAAAGCATTTCCGAGTCGCCAAAGCGCTCTGCCAGTTCAGGCTGGGCATTTAGGAGCTGCCTGAATTGTTGCTCAGGCGTTCCTTCGAATGCCTCAAAGAACTCAGGTGAGCCCACATAGCCTACCGAAGTATTACCATTGGCAAATGGTATGACCCATATCCATGTCCTGGGATTATGCACATATATGATAATGCGATTGGGCTCAAATGCGGCACTGCGTTTGGGGTCGGTCATATGACAGAACAGCGTTTTACGGGGCGGCAAACTCGATTGCTTCTCCAAGCCGAATAAACGCGGGATGACACGGCCATAACCACTTCCGTCCACAATGAAACGTGCTTCTATCACATTGGTATTCCCTTCTTTGTCTTTGATCGTTGTTTTCGAGCTGCCATCGGCAGCTATCTCTATATTAGTTACTTCGGTCTCGTATTCCAATGACACCCCCATCTTTTCGCACTCGTCGGCCAGCGTTTTATCAAAATCGGCCCGCGGCACCTGCCAGGTCCACTTCCAGCCGGGGGTGAACTGCTGGGAGAAATTGAAATCACAATCCTTATCGCCAAAGACAAATTTGGCACCGTCCTTTTGCTGAAAATGCTTCTCTTTTACGGCATCCAGCAAACCAGCCTCTTCAAGCGCTTCCATACACCGGGGCAGCAGGCTCTCGCCTATCACAAACCTGGGGAACTTCATTTTTTCCACTACCTGCACCGAAAGGCCGGCCTTGTGCATAAGTGATGCGGCGATGGTACCGGAAGGGCCAGCCCCTATTACCAGTACGTCAACTTGTTTCTTTATACTCATAACAGTTATTACAAAAAAAGATACAAAATTGTTTGTATTCTTTACAGTTTCTTTAGTTCCAATAAAGTATGACCTAAGCCAATATTATTAATTTGTTTGACAACTTCAAAACCCGCCTCGGCTATTAGTTTCATAAATACGTCACTATCGTACATCTGGCTATTGCCATTGGCCATAGTGGTAAAATATAAAGATGTCATCTGTAAACTTAATGCGGAGGCTTCAAAACGCTGCCTGTCCCAGAAAGTTTCATTAATAAAAACACTCCCATCCGTGGGCAGAGCTTTATAACATTTTTTCAATATGGATACTATCTGCTCATCAGAAAAACAGTCGAGAAACTGGCTCATCCAGATGACATCAAAACCTCCAGGCAGTACTGCACCGTCCTCCAACACATTGCACTCATAATACTGCACCCTGCCTGCGTGTCCCTCTTCTTCAATATTTTTCTTTGCCACCTGCAACTGCACGCCAAGGTCCACCAGGCATAGCTCTACGTTCTTATCATAGTCCAGGCAGGCAAGTGTCCACTTACCGGTATTTGCACCAATGTCCATTATTTTGCCGGGTGCCCGGTCGAAGACGATCGGCAGGGCTTCAGGAAAGGCATTGTCGGAATAAAAATGATCGAAACGGAACCAACTGGTCCTGGCGGGTTCGGGCAAGCGGGATAATCCTTCGTATATCGTTGCCCAGTTTCCCAAATGATGTAAACCAGCCGGGCGGCTCTCCTCGAGCGAAGAAGCAAGTTCCTGTGCGCCATCATAACAAACATCCCGCATAAAGTCGGTATTTACCCGTGTCATCTGGTCGTTCAAAAAGAAGTGACCGGTCTTTGCAAGGAAATATTTGTCATCGAGGCGATAAACGAGGCCAATGCCCAGGCCCGCCTCCAACAGCACACGCAGTGCATAGTTAGTTAGGGGCAGCCCGGCAGCCAGTTCATCTATAGAAGTACCATCTTTGCCGGACAGCTCTATATGCCGTAATATGCCCTGATCACGAAGCAGCACTGCTGCCTGGAAAATGTAGGGGGCAAAAGCAATAAACTGCGCTCTTGAAATGGCATCAAAAGCCGACAGTTTATCAGTTGAAAATAATTTAAGCTCTTTCGTCGGGGTAACTGACATAATAAATGCACTTTTTACTTAGTGAAAAAATAAAAAGCGATGATGGCGGTTGCTGCAAATGTAGCTTATTACCGCTACACTGCAGCTAAAAATCATATGATACCTATCAGCAGAAAAAACCGAATAACTCCTTATTTCTCAAGCGAATGGATACTATGGAACAAACGCCTCCAGCGTATATCCGTAAGCCCGTCCTTACCATAGCTAAGCCATACGAACCATGCCTTCCCTACCACATGGTCTTCGGGCACAAAGCCCCAGTAACGGCTATCGAGCGAATTGTGACGATTATCACCCATCATCCAGTAATAGTCCATTTTGAAGGTATAAGAACTTGCCGGTTGTCCATTAATGATGTACTGGCCTGCCCTTTCCTCAAATTTATTGCCTTCGTAAACGGAAATGATACGCCTGTATAAAGCTATATTTTCAGCATTCAACTGTACGGTAGTGCCTTTTTTAGGGATCATCAGCGGGCCGAAATTATCTACATTCCATTTAAAATGTGCCGTATCCTGCGGGAAGGTCCACTCGCCTACGCTGCCCACCACACCTGCGGGCATTACAGCAGGCTGTATGGACACTACATGGGGGAGTTTTTGAATAAGCGGAACTTTGCCATTTTCAATTAGCATATCATATAACTGGCCGCTATTACCCCTTATTTCCACATCGTTTTCTTCCAGTACATCAGGTGGTAGCAGGTTCCCATCTGTTTTAACGATATATTCGTTCTTAGAATGCCTGAAAACAGGTGACCGCTGACCATTTATATATAAAGTGCCGCTTTTGAGCTCCAGTTTGTCGCCGGGAATGGCTACGCAACGTTTTATATAATTATCGGTCTTATCTACCGGGCGACTCTCAATAGTATAGGCGGCCTTGACAGCTTCGCGGCCCATTACCCGGCATTGAATATAATAGTCATTTTCGGGCTCTTCTTTCATAATGGTATCGCCTTCAGGAAAATTAAAGACCACTACATCGTAACGCTTTACATTACCAAAACCCCACCAGCGATGATAATCCCACTGCACGGCATCGGTATAAGATTTACCGCCTGTGATGGGCATGGTATTATGTACCAGCGGCACAGCGATAGGTGTCATGGGTATACGAGGGCCATATGATATTTTACTTACAAACAGAAAATCGTTTACCAGCAAGCTGCCTTCCATAGAGCCTGTGGGTATGGTATAAGCTTCTATAAAAAAAGTGCGAATGAGGGTAGCTGCTATTATTGCAAAGACAGCAGCATCGAGCCATTCGCGCCAAACAGGTTTTTTCTTTTTTTCACCATCTTTCTTTTTCCAGAATGCAAGTCGCATGAGCGTAGTGTGTATTAGTGTTCAAAAGTAACAAATCGCCCTGCATTTTTATTATTTAGGCCATTATGACTTGTGAAAATTTTAACATGCCATGCCATGCCGCACTCTGGCGGGTGCAGGTGACTCAAGGATGGATAAATAAACAATAGGAAAACGATGCAGTAAAGGCTAATTTTCAAGGTGATACAACAATACCTCGCGATAATAAACAAGCGCAATGTTCGCAGCCTGGAGCTTATCCAGGGTCTTATTATAGAGCAGGCTCTCCTCCACAATGAGTTGCAAGCCGGTATTTAATTTATTCAAGTATTGCTCCCAGGTCATTTTATCATTGTACTTGTCCTGGTATACTCGCTCAGCTATTTCTACATTCATTTAATTAAATAATTAAAAACAATTGCAGCAAAACCAAATTTATAAAATAATACTAAATAAATATCATCAGAACGAAAATATTTTTAATAACATATCCTTCCACAAAACATAAGAAATGGAACACATGAATCATTAACCATACCTGTCGTTAAGGCAAGTAGGCTTTCAAATAAGTTACCGGGTGTATCTCTCTCTGATAATAGGCATTGTCGCGCGCCTCATATTCAAAGCAACGGAAGGGCACACCTTCCAGCTCTACCTTTACCACATAGCCGGCATCGGTCCAGCTTTTTATTACTTCCGCCTCTTTGCGTGCATCGTCATACATATTCCTCAGGCGTGCATAACGTCTCAGTCCTTTACAGGATGGATCGGGTATTTTGGCATCCATATGCTTCCCGGTACCATCCTTATGGTTTGACAAAAACAGATGGTAGTCCCCGTCTTTATAACCGGTCTTTACATCATAAACATAGCAGGTAAGGGATACCAATTCCTTTTCGGAGCCCAGGCGGCCCTTACCCGCATGCTTTTCTTCCATTTCCTCAGGCTCAAAAGCCATGGTACTGTTGTAATCCAGGTGAGCCAATGAGGTATGACGGGGAGTAGTATTGAACCAGTCGATACCTGAATCGTCAACGAGGTTCTTAACCCGCCATCTCCAGTTACTGCAAGCATCCTGCGCATAAGCCGCGCAGCAGGTAAAAAAAACTATCACAAATACCAATGTCTTTTTCATATACACTATTTGATGGGTAAATATAAAGAATGCGGCCTATGACAGCAAAAACATAATAGCCGGGTAACCCCATAATAAGTAAATTACATAAACAAATCACGAAACCATGTTAGCTCATAAACGAATATTCAGCAGTTTCTCCACCGACGATATACAAAAGGCGAAAACATTTTACAGCGAAGTGCTGGGCATGAACGTATCGGAAAGCAATGAAATGAACATACTGCAGATAAATACCGAAAGCGGCATGCAAACGATCATATATCCCAAGCCAGGGCATAAGCCTGCAGACTTTACAGTGCTGAACATAGTTGTTGCCGATATTGATAAGGCGGTGGATGAGCTTAATGCAAAAGGCGTGGTATTTGAGCAGTATGAGGGGGATATAAAAACCGACGAGAAAGGGATATCAAAAGGAATGGGCCCATCTATAGCCTGGTTCAAAGATCCTGCAGGCAATATCTTATCGGTAATAGAGGATAACAGCCAGCCGTAATGTATGAAGCAGGTACAAAAAAATGCTCCCGTTAGACAACGGGAGCCGTACGCAATATGAAATTATAAACAAAAAAGGTGATGCTCTTTAATCGGGCTTCTTGCCATCAAGAAAAGTATTGATGGTCTGAATGGAAGCCTGTGTATTATTTTGCTGGTCGTTCACGCCTACACTGTAACCACTCAGGAATTTATCGGCCGAGGCCACCGAATTGTCGAGGTTCACATTCTTACGCACATAAGCGGGAACGTTCTCCATATCATCAGTGCTTTCCGAGTTCTTGATATTAAAGCTCATGCGGCGAAGACGTTCGGCACGCTCTTCAAGGGCACGTTTCTGTTCTTCAAAGCGTTGTTTCTCTTCCAGTTCATCGGCAGTAAGCATATGCTCACCTATCTTTACAGAGGCAACGGGTTGCTGCTCTTTTACAGGTGGCATTTCATTTTTGATCACCAGCTTTATCTCATTTTCTCCTTCTTTCTTCTCCTCAACTTTAGCTACGGGCTCAGCCGGCTTTTCTGCATGCTCGTCTTTTTGCTGTTTCATTTCCAGTTCGAAACGTTCTGTAGCAGTAGGTGTTGTAGCCGGGAATGAAGGCTTGGCATCTATGATCACGGTATGGCGCTGAACAGGGGCCATCTCTACCATTGTGGGTGCCATAGCATCGGGTTGCTTCACGGGTGCCGCAGCAACTGCCGTGCCTGAAAAAGCACTGCTACCCGAATTAGCAGGCGTGGCCAGTGGCACATATACCTTTTCAGGTTCATTACTTTTCTCCTGCGCTTCAGGAACAAAATCTTTATGATTAAACCCTGTAGCAATAACGGTAACTGCTATCTGGTCGTTCAGGGCAGGATCGTGGCCCATACCCAGGATAACATCACAATTGTCACCAGCCTGGCGCTGCACGAAGGCCTGTATAGCCTCGGCCTCGTCCATAGTATGCTCATGCTCACCGGCAGCCGAGGTAATATTGAGCAGTAACCATTTGGCACCGCGTATATCATTATCATTAAGCAGCGGAGAGTTAAGTGCTTCCTCAACTGCCTGCAAAGCACGATTCTCACCGGCAGCCGATGCGCTGCCCAGTATGGCCACACCGCCATTACGCATTACCGTGCATACGTCGGCAAAGTCCACATTTATCTGGCCGGTAGTATTTATTACATCAGTGATACACTTTGCTGCAGTAGACAAGATATCATCGGCTTTGGCAAAGGCCTGTGTAAAGGGCAGGTTGCCAAATTGCTGGCGCAACTTGTCATTAGATATTATGAGGATCGTATCCACATGCTCGCGCATACGGTCAATGCCTTCCTGGGCCTGCTTCATACGCTTGCGGCCCTCGTAAGTGAAGGGCATGGTAACTATACCCACCGTAAGTATACCCAGCTCACGGCATATCTTAGCCACCACAGGTGCACCACCTGTACCCGTGCCACCACCCATACCGCAGGTGATGAAGGCCATACGCGTATTTACCTTCAGTATCTTGGTGATATCCTCAATACTTTCTTCACTGGCCTGCTTACCGATCTCGGGATTAGCCCCTGCACCCAGACCCTGCGTAAGATGCGGGCCAAGCTGTATTTTATTAGGTACGGGACTCAGGGCCAGTGCCTGCGAATCCGTATTACAAATAACAAAGTCAACGCCTTCGATCCCAAGATCGAACATGTAATTCACAGCATTACCGCCGCCGCCACCCACGCCTATCACTTTGATAATAGACGACTGGTTTTTTGGAATTTCAAAGTGTATCATAACAGTTTATTTTGTGGGTTAGTAAATGATTATTAGTTAGTAAGTATATTATTTAGGTTGTGTTTCTTAGATCGTTTATAATATTTCCTGGTCTTCCACGTCTTCAAAGAGCCTCATGAATTTGCCCTTCAAACCATCGAACAGGTTGGTAAGCGTTGCCGCGCGCTTTGCCTTGTTTTTGGTTTGCTGTGCTTCATCCACAGGTTCTTCGTCAACTCCTGCCTGTGCCATAGCAGCAGCTTCGTTCACCGTATCGGCATGCATCGGGATGAAGTTGCCCCCATTGCCCACGAAAGCCATCTTGCCATTTTCATAATCGTGGAAGCCGCGCAGTATCAGCCCAATGCAGGTAGAGTACATGGGGTTCATCAGTTCCTCAGCCAGCTTACCGGTCAGGTGCTCATTGGGATAACCAATACGTGCGCCGAGGCCGGTTATATACTCCGTAAGCTGGATGATGTGCTTTAGCTGCGCACCACCACCTGTAAGGATGATACCACCATATAGCTTATTCTCCAGGCCTAATTGCTTCAGGTGATACAACACGTAGTCCAATATCTCCTGCATACGCGCCTGTATGATGTGCGCCAGGTTCTTCATAGATATCTCCTTGGGCGGCAAACCGCGCAGACCGGGTATGGTGATATAGGCATTTGAATTAGCCTCTTCGGCAAGTGCCATACCGAACTGCACTTTCATTTGCTCAGCCTGAGCGCGCAGTACGCCAAGGCCATTGCGTATATCGTTGGTGATATTCACACCGGCATATGGTATTACGGCAGTATGCTTCAGGATGCCGTCGTAAAAAACCGCCATATCGGTAGTGCCGCCACCAATATCCACTATGGCAACGCCCGCCTCAAGGTCTTCATCGTTCATTACCGCAGCGGCCGATGCCAGCGGCTGAAGTACGATATCCCTTGTTACCAACTGAGATTTGTCCACGCAACGTTTAATATTACGTATGGCATTACGGTCGCCGGTTATTATATGAAAATTGGCCCCGATCTTTACACCACTCATACCAATGGGATCAATTACATTGGTGGTACTATCAACGGTAAAGTCCTGCGGTACGATGTCGATGATCTCGTCACCGGCGGGGATGTATGTCTGGCGCTGATCGGCCACAAGCAGGTCTATATCCTGCTGGCTGATCTCTTCATCCATAGACACACGCACCCTGTCGCCCCTGGTCTGGAGACTTTTGATGTGCTGCCCGGCTATGCCTACATACACTTCTTTTACTACCAGTTCAGGATTCGACTGGATACATTTTTCAATGGCGTTCTCTATGGAGCGGATACACTGCTCGATGTTCATTACCACACCGTGGTTGACACCTGCAGAGTCCACACGGCCTACACCGAGTATCTCCAGCTTTCCATATTCATTTTTACGGGCGGCTATAGCAGCCACTTTGGTGGTCCCTATATCCAGGCCTACGATAATGGGTTGTTCATTTTTACTCATATTGCGGCACTTTTAGTGATTATCATTATTGGCTTTGTATAAATATTTTGGTGTTTGTTCTTTCGTTGCTCCTTCTTCTTTTTTTTCATTTGGTGCAGCTTTTTTTGTTACCGGATCTTTCTTCAACTCCTTTTTTTCAGCCTGTACCATTTTTTTTGCTGCGGGTGGTGGCGGGGCTTTAGCTGGGGGCGCATGCGCCTGTGCTTTCACTCCTGCTCTTACTTCTGTCTTTACCGGTTTTGATCTTTCTGTTACAGCACCCATTGCGCTTGTGGCCATTGCATGCTCCGGGGATGCCGGCTGCGGTTTTGGTGCAGCGGGTACCGATACCGGAACTGCGGCCTCTGTAGTATTGATATCTTTACCCACGATGTTCTTCACCCAGTTCATACTGCTCATGGCCTTATCAACCGGGGCCTTCCAGGGCAGTGCGGGCGATGCCACTACCTGGCCTTTGTAACGCAGATCTATCACATCATATTTGTCCCAGCCTATACGGTTCGATACCTTCTTATAGAATGCATAGAGATTACGGAACTTTTCTTCGAGCATGGAAGTATCGCCAAGCAATATGCGCTGATGGCCCAACACCGGAACAAGCTCAAAAGTGCTATCGGGCAGCATGATGATCTGCGACACCTGTGCTTTCCAGAAGTTGCTATTTTCAACAAAGCGCACCACCTCTAATACCTGCGCCCTGAGGGCAATGCCAGCACTGTCATCCTTCACTACAGGCACATTGGTCACTACAGTAGTATAATATATATAGCGGTCAGACAAAGGCATTGCTTTCAGCGCGGTGTCCAGGTAATAGCTGTTGCCGTCCTCTTCGAACACACGGGCTACCGGCACACGCTGCGTGAGATTGACATGCAGATCATGCACATTATCCACGTAGATTTCTGCATTCGCAACCCATGGATTGGTCGACACGATCTGCTCCATGCTGTGCAGGTCGAGCTTACTCACCGGTATATGCTTTATATCTGCATGCCTGCTATTCACCAGTATATCCAGCACTTCACCTTTATCTATAAACCTGCATTTACGCTCGTTCCTTATTTGTATATCTATGTTGTTTATAAATTTCCCATCTTCCAGTTTTGAAGCGCTGGATATGGCCACGATACAGCCTGCTGTCACGATGATCGTGACCAGGAACTGCAATACTTTGCGGACCGATATTTTACGCTTCGGGGTCATTTACTTGTTTGCTAATATCTTTTTAATAGGTTCCACCAATTGATCGATATCTCCTGCACCTGCCGTGATGAACAAGGACAGCGGCGCTACCTGTACATATTTCAGCAAGCCCTCTTTTGACAAGATGGTACAACTTTCATTGGTCATCTTATCTTTTATCATCTGCGCGCTCACGCCTTCAACAGGCAATTCGCGGGCGGGATATATATCCAGCAATATCACTTCATCTGCCATATCAAGGCTATGTGCAAAACCTTCGGCAAGATCGCGGGTACGCGTGAAGAGGTGCGGCTGAAAAGCCACTACGCACTTACGGCCTTTGAACAATTGTTTGGCACTCGTTATCAATGCAGCCAGCTCTTCGGGGTGATGCGCGTAATCGTCTATATATACCAGTTCATCGTTCTTGATCACATATTCAAAGCGACGTTTCACGCCTTTAAAACCCGGCAGTGCATGTTTCACCTTACCGGGGCTGATACCCAGCAATTGCGTCACTGCAATAGCTGCAACAGCATTTTCTACATTATGCATCCCACCTATGGCGAGGTGCATCTCATGCATGGCCCAGTCTTTACCTTTTACATCAAATATGTATTCGCCATCCTGTTGGGTAATATTGTATGCAAACACATCTGCACTGTCATTTTGCAGGCTGTATGTAAGTTTATTATCTCCTTCCAGGTCACCACCTCTCTTTAGCCCGTGCTTAGCAAGCAAAGTGCCTCCGGGCTTGATATTGGCTGTGTACTGTATGAAGGCTTGCTCCATTTCAGCAACCGTACCGTATATATCCAGGTGATCGGCGTCCATAGCAGTAAGCACAGCTATATCCGGGCTCAGCTTCAGGAAGCTACGGTCATACTCATCAGCTTCCACTACTGCCGTATCATTATCGCTGCTCCAGTAGTTGCAGTCATAATTTACCGATACCCCACCCAGGAAGGCATTGCAACCATAACCAGTTTCACGGAGCAGGTATGCTGTCATAGTAGATATGGTGGTTTTACCATGCGTGCCTGCAACGGTTATCGCATGCATAGCACCTGTTATCCATTGCAATACATCACTGCGTTTATACACCGGGTAATTATTATCCCGGTACCAGTTCAACTCAGTAAGCGTAGCCGGTATGGCCGGTGTATATACCACCAACTCAGCCCCATTATCCAGCAAGCCCGTATCATCTGTATAATGTACTTCTATACCCTCAGCCACCAATTGTTTGGTCAAGTCTGTTTCCGTACGGTCATAGCCTTTCACAGTTGCTCCGCGCTGCTTAAAGAAGCGCGCAAGTGCACTCATACCGATACCACCGATACCTATGAAATAAACCCGTTTAAGTTCCCCTACGTTCATTACTTTGTCGCTATTTCTATTACTTTTTTAGCTATTCTTTCGTCTGCATCTTTTATTGCCAGCCTTCGCAGGCTTTTACTCATTATATCCTGCATGGCCACGTCGTGCAGCAGGTGTTTTATCTTTTTTACCAGTTCTGTTCTTGCATCATTGTCTTTTACCATCATAGCTGCATTATGCTCTACCAGGGCCATCGCATTGCTGGTTTGGTGATCTTCGGCAGCAAAGGGATATGGCACAAACACCACGGGTTTGCCCGCTATGCATAATTCCGCTATCGCCAGTGCCCCTGCCCGCGAAACCACGATATCAGCTGCGGCATAGGCATAATCCATCTCCCTTATAAATTCAAAAACTTTCACCTTATCGCTCAAAGAAGCAACTCTTCTCCTGGCCTGTTCATAGTATGGTTTGCCGGTTTGCCATACTATCTGTACACCTTCCGCCAGTATCTCCTCCAAATGGGCATCTATCGCTTCGTTTATCGAACGGGCACCGAGACTGCCGCCCACCACCAGTATCGTTCTCTTAGCTTCATTCATAGCCAGCCAAGCCTGTCCTTCGGCCCTGCTAATGCTCATGGAGGATATATTCTTGCGCACCGGGTTACCGGTGAATATTATCTTATCCTTCGGGAAGAAGCGCTCCATATGATCGTAGGCTACGCATACAGCTTTTGCTTTTTTTGCCAGCATTTTATTGCTTTTCCCGGCAAAGGAATTTTGTTCCTGTATCAGCGTAGGTACGTTCATACCCTGTGCAGCGTTTAGCACCGGGAAGCTGGCATAACCACCTACACCTACCACAGCATCAGGTTTAAAATCATTCAATATCTTCTTTGCCTGCGCCCTGCTTTTCAATAGCTTGAATGGCAGGAGCAGGTTCTTAAAGAAATTACTGCGGTTATAACCCGCAATATCCAGGCCTATTATCTCAAAGCCTTCCTGCGGCACTTTCTCCATCTCCATTTTACCTTTAGCGCCTACAAACAGCAATTGCGTGCCTGCAGCCATCCGCTGCAAAGCATGGCCTATGGCCACTGCAGGGAATATATGTCCCCCGGTGCCGCCGCCTGCTATTATGATACGCATATTGCTCATTGTTTATGCCGGTATTACTTGTTTGGTCCTTTTACGTTTTGGTTTTTCTTCTTCCTCTTCGGTTTCTTCTTCCTCTTCCTCCACTATTTCTTTTGTTGCCTGCGCCTTTTTCTTCCCTTCCATTTCATCTACATATTTGCTCACACTCAGCACAATGCCTATAGCTATGCTGGTAAACCATATAGATGACCCCCCCATGCTTATCATTGGGAGTGTGAGACCGGTAACCGGCACCAGGTGCACATTCACTGCCATATTGAGCATGGCCTGGAACACTAACGTGATGCTTAAGCCCACCGCCAGGAATGCACCAAATGCATAGGGGCAGCGCCGGAATATGAGTATACTTCGCCAGAGGAACAATAGGTAAAGGAACACTATAGCGGCCCCACCTATCAAACCATACTCTTCTATGATTATAGAATAAATAAAATCGGAATAAGGATGCGGCAGGAAATTACGCTGTTTGCTATTGCCCGGCCCCATGCCTGCGATACCACCATTGGCTATTGCTATCTTGGCCTGTTGCACCTGGTATACTGCATCGCCTTTTTTACCGTCTTTTTTCTTACCTCCTGCAAAATCTTCTATTCGCTGTTCCCAGGTAGCTGCGCGTCCAAAGCCAGTGACCTTAGATACAAAGAAGAGCAGTACCGCACCCACTATACCACCCAATGCCAGCAAAGCAATGTGCTTAACTTTGACACGCCCTATGAAAAAGAGTATGCTGCAGGTAAAACCGAGCATCAGTGCAGTTGAAAGATTTGCAGGGGCTATGAGCAGGCAGGTAAGGATAACCGGGATCAACACCGGCACAAAGCCTTTACGCAGATCTTTTATCACTGCCTGCTTCATACTCAGTACCCGGGCCAGCAGCATGAACAGGGCCAGCTTTGCAAGATCTGATGTCTGGAAAGTAAGATTAATGACCGGGAGCCTTATCCAGCGCGAACCTTCGTTGAGCTTAGTACCAAAGAAAAGGGTATATATCAGCAAGGGAACGCTTATTACGTATAGTAATAAAGCCAGCCTTGCGAACTTGGTATAATTGATCTTATGCACCCAATAAATGATAAGCAGGCCGAGCCCCAATACCAGCAATTGTTTTACGAGGTAATAGCTGGCATTCTTATCCATCCGGTATGCCAATGAACCCGTAGAGCTATAAACAGCCATCAGGCTGATGAACGATAGTACGATCACCACCCCCCAGATCACCTGGTCGCCTCTTGTCTTATTTAATAGCTGTTTCATAACACACCGTTTTCATAGCTTATAATGAACGTACAGCATCTTTGAACTGCTGTCCGCGGTCTTCGTAATTTTTGAACAGGTCGAAACTGGCACAAGCGGGTGCCAGCAGCACCGAATCGCCTTTTTCAGACAATGCATAAGCAGCATGTACGGCATCATATGCACTCTGCGTATCTATCACAGCACTCACCACGCCATCAAAGGCATCGTGTATAGGCTTGTTGTCTATACCCAGGCATACTATAGCCTTTACCTTTTGCTTTACCAGTTCCATTATCTCGTTATAGTCATTCCCTTTGTCCTGGCCGCCAAGTATCAATACCACCGGGGTCTTCATGCTCTCCAGCGCAAACCATACCGAATTTACATTGGTAGCCTTGCTGTCATTGATAAAGTCCACGCCGCGAATCGTTGCCACGAACTCCAGCCTGTGTTCCAGGCCTTCGAATGTTGCAAAGCTCTCCCTGATCTTTTCCTTCCTTATCCCTGCTACCCTTGCTGATATACCTGCTGCCATGCTGTTATACTGGTTATGTTTTCCTTTGATCGATAGGTCATGAATAGACATATTGAGCTCTTCATCGCCAAAGCGGATGTGGATATTATCATTTTCCACAAAGCCTCCTTCATTGTTAATCGAGTTCTGTTCGCTCATCGTGAAATATATTTTGCGTGAATTAATGGTATGTGTTGAGAGGTAATCTTTAATTACCGGGTCGTCGTAGTTGAGAATAAAATAATTTTCAGCCCCCTGGTTCTCCGCTATGCGGAATTTTGATGCGATATAGTTTCCGAACTTATAATCGTACCGGTCCAGGTGGTCGGGTGTAATATTCAGCAGCACAGCTATATCGGGCCTGAAGTGATGTATATCATCCAGTTGAAAACTGCTTACTTCCATCACATACCATTTACATGGCTGCTCGGCTACCTGTTTGGCAAAGCTGTAACCTATATTACCTACCATAGCTACATCATATTCAGCTTCCTTCAGCAGGTGATAAGCCAGTTTTGTGGTAGTGCTTTTGCCATTGCTGCCTGTAATGGCTATTATTTTGCTATCGCCTTTGTAACGATAACCGAATTCTATTTCGCTGCATACTTCTATGCCGGCCTTGCGTATCTCCTTCATCAGTTCCGTCTTCTCGCTGATTCCCGGGCTCTTTACCACGCATTGTGCGTCTAATACATTCGGCATAGTGTGCCTGCCTTCTTCGAAAGCTATACCTGCATGCAGCATAGCTTCTTTAAAGTGCTGCTTTATACTGCCGCCGTCACTCACAAACACATCCCAGCCCTGCTGCTTGCCAAGCATAGCAGCTCCTACACCGCTTTCGCCGGCGCCCAGCACTACCAGTTTATTATTTGCGTTCGTGTGCACTATTGCAGTTTTAATGTTACTATACTCAATATGGCCAGTATAATGCCCACTATCCAAAACCTCGTCACTATTTTACTTTCATGATATCCCAACATTTGGTAATGATGGTGCAGTGGCGACATCAAAAAGATGCGTCGGCCCTCACCATATTTTTTCCATGTGCGGTTGAAGTACCATACCTGTATCACTACCGACAGGTTTTCCACGAGGAAAATGCCGCAAATGATCGGTATCAATAATTCCTTACGAACTATAATGGAAAGCGATGCGATGATACCTCCTAATGCCAGGCTGCCCGTATCTCCCATGAATACCTGTGCAGGGTATGCATTGTACCAGAGGAAACCCACACAGGCGCCAATGAAGGCCCCGGTAAAAATGGAGAGTTCCGCAAGATTGGGTATGTGCATGATATTCAGGTAATCGGCAAATATGTAGTTGCCCGACAGGTAGGCAAAGACACCTAAGCAAATGCCGGCTATCGCTGATGTACCCGTGGCCAGCCCGTCAATACCATCTGTTATATTGGCCCCGTTGGATACGGCCACTATAATAAATATCACGAAGATGATATAGATAACAGGCGTAACGACCTTTACCGATTTTTCACCGAATATGCGGGCGATGCGGGCAAAGCTCATTTCATGCGACTTTACAAATGGGATCGTGGTCGTAGCGCTTTTTATACGCATATACTCATGCTGCACACCGTTCTCATCTTTCCTCGTAAAGGGGCCTGAAATAATTTTCTCGGCTGCATTGTATATCACCGGCTTACCCTTCTGCACTTCACGGCTCACTACAACATTATTATTGTAGTACATGGTAGCACCCACTATGATACCAAGGCCTACCTGCCCCATGATCTTAAAACGCCCGGCAAGTCCTTCTTTGTTCTTCCTGAATACCTTTATATAATCATCAATAAAACCTACCAGCCCCAGCCATACTGTTGATACCAGCATCATGATGATATACACATTGGTGATACGTGCAAACAATATGGTGGGTATGAGTATTGCCGATATAATGATAATACCACCCATGGTCGGGGTACCCTTCTTCGTTTTTTCTCCTTCAAGACCCAGGTCACGAACGGTTTCGCCTATTTGCTTACGCTGCAGGTAGTTTATCAGTCGCTTACCCATCAGCAACGTGATGATCAGCGACAATATGATGGCCAAAGCCGCACGGAAGGTGATGTAATAGAAAACCCCCGCCCCGAAAAGGCCAAAATGCTCACGCAGGTATGTAAATAAATAGTAGAACATTACCTGTTCAATAGTTTAAATGTTTCCGTTAATATTTCCCTGTCGTCAAAGTGGTGTTTTATCCCTTTTATCTCCTGGTATGTTTCATGTCCTTTACCTGCCACCAGCAATATATCATCAGGCAGGGCCAGCGCTACTGCTGTCTTTATCGCTTCGCGGCGATCAGCTATACGCAGCATTTTCCTTTTCTGTGCCATGCTCAGGCCCGCTTCCATATCGTTCAGTATGGCTTCAGGATCTTCGCTGCGCGGATTGTCCGATGTGAGTATAGCCTTGTCGCTATGTTCGCAGGCCACCTCGGCCATTACAGGGCGCTTGGTCTTATCCCTGTCGCCACCGCAACCCACTACCGTTATGATCTGCTGACCGCCGGTACGCAGTTGTTTTATCGTTGCCAGCACATTGATCAGGGCATCGGGGGTATGTGCATAATCTACTATACCCAATATCCTGTCATTGGGCGACATGAAGGTTTCAAAACGCCCCGGTGCGCCATGCAGGTTGCTCAGTATAGCCAGTACCTGCACCTTATCCGCCCCCAGCAATATGGCTGTGCCATACACCGCCAGCAGGTTATAGGCATTGAAAGTGCCTGTCATCCTGAAATGTGCTTCCTGCTGGTCCACCATCATCACCAGCCCGGTAAGGTTATTTTCCAATACTTTACCTTTTATGGTAGCAGGCATCTTCAGGCTATAAGTGTTTTTTAACGCCTTAGTATTTTGCAGCATTACCATGCCTCGCTTATCATCTGCATTGGTAAGCGCAAAGACCCCGGCTGGCAAGCTATCAAAGAAGCTTTTTTTAACTCTTATATACTCATCGAATGTCTTATGATAATCAAGATGGTCATGCGTTATGTTGGTAAATACCCCGCCCGCAAAGTGCAGCCCTTCTATCCTGCGCTGGTGTATGGCATGTGAACTTACTTCCATAAATACATATTCACAGCCAGCAGCAGCCATCCGCGCGAGCAGGGCCTGTATCGATATAGCATCGGGCGTAGTGTGCGTAGCCACTTCTGCTATATCATGTATAAAGTTTTGCACCGTGGATATAAGGCCGCATTTATAGCCCATTGCCTCATATAGCTGGTACAGCAATGTAGCGCAAGTGGTTTTACCATTCGTGCCGGTTATACCCACTACTTTCATTTTATGCGAGGGGTCGCCATAAAATGCCGATGCAAGCAAACCTGCAGCAGCTGCACTATCCTTCACCTGTACATATGCAACACCCGGCCTGGGCTCCGGCAATACTTCGCAAACAACAGCCACTGCACCCTGACTAATAGCTTTTTCTATAAAATCGTGACCATCGGCAAGCGTACCGCGCACAGCAATAAAGACACTGCCTGCCTGCACCTTGCGCGAGTCGATGCAAAGCGCATCTGTCTGCACAGCAGTATCGCCTGCTATTTTTATAGCTGCGATGCGGCTCAGTATGTCTTTTAATATGATCATTAGCTTAATTGCAGTATTATATTTTGTCCTTTATTGATCTTTGTTCCTGCAGGCACCGATTGCGACATTACCCTGCCTTTACCGGTCAATTGCACCTGCATGCCCTGGCTCTCCAGCAGGTACACAGCATCCTTCAGCCCCATACCGGTCACATCGGGCACATAACCCCTGTATACTTGTTTAGGCTGCATGACTACACGCTGGCTCGAATCTGTCCGTACAGCAGCCATAGCCTGCTCAGGCATACTGGCTTCCGTTTTTATGCCCAGGTCATTCAGCAGCACGTTATAACTCCATGCAGTAGCTGCCGCGCCCTGCACCTTATCTTTCCCGCTTCTTGCCAGGCTATCCAGCGGACCTGCCCATGCCCCTTTGCTGTTCGCAAATATCCTGTCGGCTATCATCCTGAATACAGGCGCCGCTACTGTGCCACCATAGTATGCTCCTGAATGGGGCTTGGTACGCACCACTACGGCTATGGTATATTTAGGTTGCCCTGCAGGAAAGAAACCCACAAACGAGCCCTGGTAAACACCATCCGCATAACTGATGCCCTTATCGGCCACCTGTGCAGTACCCGTCTTACCGGCTATCGCATAATATGGCGACTTGATGCTGCGGGCTGTACCCATGGTTACTACAGAATCCATGCAACGCTTCAATTGCGCTATTACTGATGAATCACCAATATGTTCTTCCAATACTGTGGGCTCTATCGTCTTTACATCTTTACCATATTCCCTGATAGCGCTCACCAGGTAGGGCTTCATCATCCTGCCACCGTTTGCCACGGCATTGTACAGCATGCAGGTATGCAGCGGCGTTATCTGCACTTCATAACCCGTAGCCATCCATGGCAGGGTAGTAGCGCTCCAGCTGGCATCTTTCGGCGATTTCACCACCGGCCTGCGCTCACCGGTAAGGTCTATCCCGGTACGGGTGTTCAGGTGTAGTTTGTAGAGATGCTCCACATATTTCTCAGGCTGTTTATAGTAATAAGTATATGCCAGTTTGGCCATTGCCGCATTCGATGATTCTGCATAGGCCTTCCATATCGGCATGTTATGCAGGCCAAAGTGCGAGTCTTTCATGGTCCTGTTGCCAAAACGTATAGCGCCACCCTCAGCATCCACATTATCATCCACAGTTATGTACTTATCATTGAGCAGCGACAATAATGTTACCGCCTTGAAAGTGGAACCCGGCTCGGTAGGCATCATTGCATAGTTCAGGTCTTCCCAGTAACTGCCGTCTTTTTGCCTGCCCAGGTTAACCAGTGCGCGCACCTTACCGGTTTGCACCTCCATTACCACGCAGGTGCCATACAGGCATTCATATTGCTGCAATACACTCATCAGCGCATGCTCTGCCACGTCCTGTATGCTTACATCTATAGTGGTCACGAGGTCTTTACCATTCAGGGGGTCCACCTCAGAGCCCTCTACGGGTACCCATACATTGCCGGTGGCCCTTTGCGCCACCTGTATGCCATCCATGCCCTTAAGCAGGCTGTCGTATTTGTTTTCAAGGCCCACGGCCTGGCTATTCTCCCGCCACAAGCCTATGGTGCGATAAGCCAGCATTCCATACGGATTGATGCGCTTCTCACGCGGGTCGGCTATAAAACCGCCATATGCTTTTCCTTTATTGAAAATGGGGAAAGAGCGCACAGCCTGGTAATCATAATAAGCCAGGTTCTTGCGCAGCAGGCTATAGCGGCTGCCTTTTTTATATTCCTTTTCCAGCATTTGCCTGTATTGGGCCGCTGTACCATCTTTGAACAATCCTGCAAGGCATTTTGACAAGCTGTCCACATTCTCGCTGAACAGCTTTTCGCTGATCACCGAAAAATCCACATGCACATCGAACTGGGGAATGGACGAACATAGCAACTGCCCGTCTTCTGTATATATATTACCCCGCTCAGCAGGCAGTGAGTCGGTACGCGTATACATCTCCTGGCCCAGCTTCCTGAGCTCAGGGCCTTCTTTTACCTGTATCTTAGCCGCTTGCAGCACAATAGCCAGGCCAAACAGGCATATACCCGTAAATGCCACGTAAACACGAAACCGTATGTCCTTCTTTATATCCAAACGCGCTATTATTACTTACTTTTTTACTACTGCACTATCCGCTTCTATCTTATACGCAGGCAGCATCATGGGTTTTAGGCCCAGCTTGCCTGCGCTCTTTATCACCTCTGTCTCCATCCTTGCATTCATCAGTTGCGTCTTTATATCCATATACTTCCAGCGCAGTTCCTTCAATACTTTATTCTGCTTGTTCAATTCCCGCTGCGTTTCTATCGCCCGCTGCGAGTTATTGATATATAGCACGCCCAGCAAGGCTATAAAAGCCAGGTAGGGGATATTATTCACAATTGCTTTGTAAGACACTTTCTCCAGCAACATGTTCCAGTCGCTCCTGATACGCTGCACAGGCGCCATTTCGCCCTGTTCCGCTGCTATATCTTTACTCTTGCTGCTCATCCTGTTTCTCTGCTATGCGTAGCCGTGCACTTCTTGCACGGGGATTATTTTTCACTTCTTCATCTGTAGGTTCTATAGGTTTTGCATTTACCGGCCGCAATGGCGGCTTCGTTCTCACCGCTCCATATATATCCCGCTCTTCTTCCACCCAGGTACCCTTCTTCATGAACTGCTTCACGATCCGGTCTTCTATTGAGTGGAAGGTGATCACACTCAGCCTGCCACCCGGCTTTAAACTTGCTGCTGCCTGTTGCAGAAACTCTTCCAGCGCACCCATCTCATCATTCACCTCTATTCTCAGCGCCTGGAACAGCTGTGCCAGGTAGCGGTTCGGGTTGCCTTTCATCACAGGGACTATCATGGCCTTCAAACTCTCTATACTGTTCAGCGCGGCACGCTCACGGTGCATTACTATATGCCTGGCCAACTGGCGTGCATTGCGCACTTCTCCATATTGCTCAAAGAGCTTGTGCAGTTGCTCTTCGCCATATGTCTTCAGCACATCGGCAGCGGTCAACTGGCTGCGTTTATCCATCCGCATATCCAGCGGCCCCTCAAAGCGTATTGAAAATCCGCGCTCTGCAGTATCAAACTGAAAAGAACTTACACCCAGGTCAGCCAATATCCCATCCACTGTCTTATATCCGTGCAACCTCAAAAAGCGGTTCACATACCTGAAATTTTCTTTCACCGGTATCAGCCTTTCATCATCCGGCTTGTTGCGCCATGCATCCTCGTCATGGTCAAAGGCAAGCAACTTGCCTTCCAGCCCCAGCCTGCTCAATATCTCCCGGCTGTGCCCGCCGCCGCCAAATGTGGCATCCACATACACACCATCTTCTTTTATCGCCAGCCCATCCACTGCCTCCTTCAAAAGGACCGTGGTGTGGTAAAAAGCGGGGCTACCCATTTGCTACTCAATTTCAAAGGGGTTCAAAAAATCACCTCCCGCCACTTCTGCAGCCAGGTCACTGAAACCTGCCGCCTTCTCGCGTATGTAGTTATAATATGTATCTTTGTCCCATAGCTCCATTTTGTCAGTCTGCGCAGATAATATCAGGTCCTTCTTTATGCCGGCATACTCCTGCAAAGGCTTAGGCAGCAACATCCTTCCGGCACTGTCCACATCTATTGTAGTGGCCCCGTTCAGGAACAGCCTTTTGAATTCGCGCACCTTCGGGTTAAAGTCATTGAGCCTGGCCATCTTTTGGGTAAGCGCGTTCCACTTATCAATATGGTACATGCTCAGGCAATTCTCAAAGCCCCGGTTCACCACGAAGCGTTCGGCCGCATTTTCGGGCAGCTGCTTGCGAAATGCTGCAGGGAGTAAGAAACGCCCTTTAGCATCGATCGCTATTTCATATTCGCCCGAAAAACTTGTCATGCCTTTAAAATACGCTGTTTTTCAATTATTACCACAAAATAACACAAATCCCCACAAATTACCACCACAAATGTACAACATATTTTTCCACAGTTATATATAATAAGGAAAGTCAAGCCTGCATTAACTTTCAGCCTCTTTGCGCACATACTGTGCAAAAAGTATGTGAAAATGCTGTGGATTACTGTGGATAAGCTGTGAAAAGCGCTGCTGTGGCTATTTTAACACACTTTTACCTTGTGTTTTAGGGATTACTCATTTCTTTCCATATTTTTGCCCGCTAATTATGCCGATCCGGAAAAATTTATGGTTTTTTTGCCTGTCTATCCTGCTGCTCAGTGCCTGTAATGGCTACGAAAAACTGCTGAAAAGCAGTGACGTGAACCTGAAGCTCAGCAAGGCGAATGAATACTACGATAAAAAGTACTACCAGCATGCCAACCAGCTCTACGAGAGCCTGCTGCCGGTAATGAAACATACCCGTAATTACGAGCAGCTCTACTACAGGTATTCTTACACCTTCTATTACATGAAGGATTACCTTTCGGCATCTTACCATTTCAAGAATTTTACCGAGTTCTTCCCCAGTAGTAAGGATGCTGTAGAATGCGAGTTCATGTATGGCCTCTGCCTTTACAAATATTCCCCAAAGTATAGCCTGGACCCTACCAATACCATTAAGGCCATGGAAGCCCTGCAATCTTTCGTAAATGTGCATCCTGAATCGAAATATGCCACAGAGGCCAATACCTATGTAAAAGCCTGCCGCGATAAAATGGAAATGAAGGCAGCAAGCGCAGCAAAACTATATTACGACATAGGCCAATATAAGGCGGCAAGTGTGGCCTATAAAAGCGTAATGCACAGCTACCCCGAATCGCCAAAAATGGATATGTACCAATACATGGAGGTGAGGGCCCTGTACCACTATGCACACGAGAGCGTGAAGGAAAAGCAGGAGGAGCGCTATGCAGGTATGATAACTGCTTACCATGAATTAGTTGACGAATATCCGAAATCTTCGTACCTTCGCGACGCCGAAAAGTATTATACCCAGGCAGATAATCATATTAAACAACTCCGCGATGAGCACAAATAAAAGAGCGCTTGCGTCAGTTAATCCCCTGGTGGAAACAAGGGATGTGATCGCTATAAAGAATAAAACAGGTAACCTGTATGAGTCGATAGCCGTTATAGGCAAGCGTGCCAACCAGATATCTGTAACAATGAAAGAAGAGCTGCACCGCAAGCTTGATGAATTCATAATACATGGCGATAACCTGGAAGAGATCCACGAAAATAAAGAGCAGATAGAGATATCGCGTATCTATGAGCGCATGGCCAATCCTGCTTTACAGGCTATCAATGAATTTAACGACGATAAGATATACTATCGCAAGAAGTAAAACATTACGTTACATCACACATATTGAAAGCTACCCGGTGGGTAGCTTTTTTTTTGCCCCATGCCCGGGAATACACAACCTGTCGTGTCGGTCATTTACCCTAACTTTGTCCTATAATGAAAAAAGGCTACAAACATATCTTCTTCGACCTTGATCATACCCTTTGGGATTTTGATAAGAACTCAGAACTGACACTCAGGCAATTGCATGGAGAATATGAGCTTGCAGGAAGGGGTATAGTGGATTTCGACGCCTTTTATGCACAATATGTCATACATAACGACAAACTATGGGCGCGCTACCGCAATGGTTATATTAAACGCGATGAGCTGCGCTGGAAACGCATCTGGCTTACACTGCTCGACTTTAAAATAGGTGATACAGCACTGGCACATGAACTGAGCACCGCCTACCTGGAGATACTACCCACACAGGGCGCGTTGATACCCGGCGCTATCGACATACTGGAACATTGCAAAGACAAATATGTGCTGCACCTGATCACCAACGGCTTTGAAACCACACAATTACTAAAGCTGCAATACTCCGGCATATCCCCCTATTTCCAGGAGGTTGTTACCTCTGAGAAAAGTAATAGCATAAAACCGCAGCGCGAAATATTTGACTATGCCCTGAAAGCCGCCGGGGCATTATCGGAACATAGCCTGATGATCGGCGATGCTTTGGATATAGACGTGCTGGGGGCCTTTAATGCCGGATGGGACCAGGTTTATTTCAACCCGCATAAAACGGCACACGACCGTACGCCCACACACGAAGTACATCACCTGAAAGACCTGATGGAAATACTGTAAGGGGCAGCTTACTTCACTACAATATCGTTCACTACCATTTCTTTGAAGTATTCATTGATGTTGCGGATCAGTTGTTCTTTACCGAAAAACAACTCCTGCTTTAGGGGGGCCACATCGGTATAAATGGTCAGTACGCCATTCTGCAACTTTACATCGCGGGTATATTTGGCAATGGTCTTGCTGGTTATGGCTTCCCATTCCTCACGCATACGCAGTTCTGTCACCTTTGGCTTCCATTTCGATCTTTCCAGTAAAAGATTCAGCGCTTCGCCTATACTGTATGAGCCCATTTTTATACTAAATAATAGCATGTAAGTTACACCTTTTGCACCTTAACCCACGGCTATTTAACACCGTCTTTAAAACATTTTTTTAACGCATTAACGGAAACTATTTTTGAGTTTCGACTTTTCAATTTTGAATTAGTGTATATTTGTATTACGCGGTCCCCGGCAACATTCAGCCAACTCTTTCCACGGCAGATACTTGCAACACACACAACACATCGCGTTTTACAGAAAGATTCACCTTTTGACTCTCAACCGCGTTGCGGTAAGCATTTTTTAATTTTTGAATTTTGATTTAGACTTAACAATGGAATACAATACTACGCGCACAAAACTGCTGATGCCGGAATATGGCCGCAATGTGCAGAAAATGGTGGAATACCTGCTGACCATCGAGGACCGTGCTACACGTCTCCGTAATGCAGAAGCTGTGATAGAACTCATGGGTACGCTGAACCCCCAGCTTAAAACAGTAGAGGACTATAAGCATAAGCTTTGGGACCATCTCTACCAGATGACAGACTTCAAACTGGATGTGGATTCTCCCTACCCGGCGCCAACAGCCGAGGAAGTATTTAAAAAGCCTAAGCCACTGTCTTATCCCCAGAGATCTATACGGGAACGTCACCTCGGCAAGAACCTCACAGCGCTGCTCGATAAAACATTAGTAGAGACCGACCCCGAAAAACGCCAGGCCCTCACCCAGCTTATCGGCTACTATATGAAACTGGCTTATACCAACTGGCATAAAGAGCCGGTGCACGACGATATGATAAAGAATGAGCTGAACATCCTCTCCGGCGGTCAGCTTGTTTATGAAACGGGTGGATACCGCGTGCATTTTGATACACGCAGCAATTTCAAACAGCGCAATAGCGGCAGCGGCGGTGGTAACCGCAACTTCAAGAATAACCAGGGCGGCAACCGTAATTACGGCAATGGCAATGGTTACAATAAGAATCGCAAGTTCAAGAACAAGAATAAATAAACCTGTTGTTGCTTATGAGCTCATTCGAGATACGCGGTGGCCGTAGCTTAAGCGGCAGTATTAATCCCCAGGGTGCAAAGAACGAGGCCCTGCAGGTGCTGTGTGCTGCATTGCTCACCGATGAGCCGGTTACCTATACCAATGTACCCGATATACTGGATGTAAATACCCTGGTAGAATTGCTGGGCGATATGGGCGTAAAGGTAGAACGCCCTGCGGCTAATACTCTGAGCCTGCATGCCGATAATATAAATCCTGATTTCTTTATCGATAAGAATTTCAAGAAAAAATCGGGCAGGCTGCGCGGGGCCGTAATGCTTGCCGGGCCTATGCTCGCACGCTTCAAAAGGGCGCACATACCACAGCCCGGGGGCGATAAGATAGGCCGACGCAGGCTCGACACCCACATTCGCGGCTTTGAAAAACTGGGCGTTACCTTCAATTACGATAATGAAGAGCATCTCTTCACCCTTGATGGTGATGGCCTGCACGGGGCATACATACTCATGGAAGAGCCTTCTGTTACCGGCACAGCCAATATAGTAATGGCTGCTGTGCTGGCACCTGGGGTCACTAATATCTATAATGCAGCCTGCGAGCCCTATGTGCAGCAGCTATGCCATATGCTTAATAAGATGGGCGCAAGAATAAGCGGCATAGGCTCTAACCTGCTGGTGATAGAAGGCGTTGACAAGCTGCATGGTTGCAGCCACCGCCTGCTGGCAGATATGATAGAAGTAGGCTCATTCATAGGCCTTGCTGCCATTACAAAGAGCGAGCTCACAATTAAGAATGCCGATGTGGCCCACCTGGGCATCATACCCGAAACCTTTGAGCGCCTCGGTGTTAACCTTTCCATACAGGGCAATGATATCTATGTGCCCGCACAGGAAAGCTACGCAATTAAGAAATTCATAGATGGCTCTATACTTACCGTCTATGATCATCCCTGGCCCGGCCTCACCCCCGATCTGCTGAGTATAGTACTGGTATTGGCCACCCAGGCCAAAGGCACCGTACTCGTGCACCAGAAGATGTTTGAGAGCCGCCTGTTCTTTGTTGATAAGCTGATAGAGATGGGAGCGCAAATAGTGCTTTGCGATCCCCATCGCGCAGTGGTCATAGGCCTCAACAGGCAGCAGCCGCTCAGGGGCATATCAATGGTATCGCCCGATATACGTGCCGGTGTGGCCCTGCTTATGGCTGCGCTCTCCGCACAGGGGAAAAGTACCATTCAGAATATCGACCAGATAGACCGTGGCTACGAAAAAATAGACGAGCGGCTTAATGCCCTCGGTGCGGATATAAAACGTATTCCTTAAAAAAGGGTAGCCGGCAGTTTTGAGGCTGCCGGCTATCGCTTTATACTAATATTTCGCTCGCTTGAACCTTTAACGTCCAGCTTACCGTTTTTATTGTGTGCTTACACTGCTTCCTGTGTGGGGCTTACTTTAGGTATTCCTTTTACCTGCTTTATTTTGCTGTAGCCGCCTAATACATTCCTCAGGTTATGATAGCCCTGTCGCTTCAGCAGCGATGCAGCGATCACGGAACGATAACCACCGGCACAGTGCACATACAGGTTGTTCTCCGTATCTATCATGGCCACATTAACGGGATCCATCAAGGTATCGAGGGGCGTATTTACAGCGCCTTTCACATGCCCAGCGGCAAACTCCGTGGCTTTACGCACGTCTATTACTTCCAGCCTGTTATCATGTGGCATGTCCATTGCCAGCTCATCCGGTTCTATGTCTATGATGAGGTCTATTTCCTCACCTGCGCTTTTCCATTTTTCAAAGCCGCCTTCCAGGTAGCCCAGCACTTTATCTATACCCACTCTTGCCAGCCTTACCAGGCTTTCCTTTTCCTTTCCTTCTTCTGCAACCAATACCAGCGGCTGGTTAAAGGGCAGTAAACTGCCTGCCCATTCGGCAAATCTTCCTTCAAGCCCTATATTGATCGATTCAGGAACAAAACCTTCTGTAAATACAGTTGCCGCGCGGGTATCCAGTATCCATGCGCCATCCTGCACTTTTTCTTTAAATGCAGCTATCGGAAGTGCTTGTAATCCCTGTTCCATCACCTCATCCATACCGGCGTAACCTTCTTTATTGATGCGGGCATTGATCGGGAAATAAGCCGGCGGACTGGATAAACCATCTGTAACTGTTTTGATAAAATCTTCCTTGCTCATATCCTGCAGGGCATAATTGGACTTCTTTTGGGCACCTATGGTACTGAACGTTTCCGGTCCTAAAGATTTGCCGCATGATGAGCCCGGTCCATGAGCCGGGTACACGATCACGCTGTCGTCCAGCGTTTTTATTTTCGTGTTCAGGCTGTCATACATCATACCCGCCAGTTCTTCTTTACTCATATCACCGCTAAACAGGTCAGGACGGCCTACATCGCCTACAAACAAAGTATCACCGGTAAACACACAATACGGCTTGCCGCTTTCGTCTTCAAGCAGGTAGCAGGTACTTTCAAGGGTATGCCCCGGGGTATGCAATACTTTCAGCTTCAGCTTGCCAATATGGAATTCCTCCCCATCTTTTGCCAGGTGAAAGGGGAATTTGGCATTGGTCTGTGGCCCGTAAACAATGGGGGCACCGGTCTTCTTCGACAGTTCCAGGTGGCCACTTACAAAATCGGCATGAAAATGCGTTTCGAAGATGTATTTGATCTCGACACCTTTTTCCTTAGCCATGTTGATATAGGCATCCACATCACGCAGGGGATCTATTACCGCTGCCTCACCATCACTGCTGATAAAATAAGCTGCTTCACTCAGGCAGCCTGTATATAATTGCTCTATTTGCATGTAATACCTGTTCTATAATAAAAAATGAAAAAAGCCGGGTTGATACCGCTTTACTATCGCTGCGAAATTACGTAATCCGCGCTTAGTCCCTGCTTCGATTTAAAAATACCAGTATATAATAAAGTAATGTCGCTACCGAACTCACAGCGGCCACCAGGTAGGTCCTTGCCGCCCATTTAAGGGCATCGGCGGCCTTGTCATGCTCCCCTCTGCCGGTAAGTCCGCTGGCTTCCATCCATTTCAGGGCCCTGGCGCTGGCATCATACTCCACCGGTAGGGTAATCAGTGAAAAAATGGTAGATGCCGAAAACAGTATGATACCGATAAGCAGTACCAACTGGTTACCGCCACCAAAACCCATAACACCAAGCCCCGCCAGTATCACCCATTGAGATAACGTTGTGCTGATATTTACTATAGGTACCAGCGCGCTCCGCAGGCCCAGCATGCTATATGCGGTAGCATGCTGCACAGCATGGCCGCACTCGTGGGCCGCTACAGCGGCCGATGCTATACTGTGCCCGCTATATACAGCGGGGCTTAAGTTCACTGTCTTTTCGGCGGGATTGTAGTGGTCGCTCAGGAAACCGTTCGCACTGATCACCTGTACATCATAGATGCCATTTTCACGCAGCATCTTTTCCGCTACTTCCTTACCACTCAGCCCGGCCGCTAAAGGCTGTTCCCCATACTCTTTGAACTTACGCTTTAAGGTATTGCTTACAGCCATACCCACAAGGAAAAGGATCCCTGCAAGCACCCAATAACCCATATATGCACCCATATCTATTTTTTTATTTCTATAGCATCAAATTACTTACCAATGTAAAAATGGCAGTTTTTTAAGGGTCCTAGAGCCTATATTTTGGGGCAAAATTGCTACCTGGCAGGGGCTGGGTATAGTTTTTTTATACATTTTGACACATGCACAAAGTACTGAAAACCATAGGCTACATATTAGGCGGTATCCTTATACTGCTTTTGTTGCTTATAATCGTACTGAACACACCCTATGCTAAAAATCTCATTAAAAATAAAGTTGTTGCATTTCTGCAAAAAAAGCTAAAAACCGAGGTATATATTGGTGAACTGGGTTATGGCTTACCCAAAATGGTCGTACTTAAAGATGTGCTTTTAAAAGACCAGGCAAAAGATACCTTGCTGGCCGCCGGGGAGCTCAGGGTAGATATCGACATGCTAAAGCTGTTGAAAAAGCAGGTAGATATTAAACAAATACATCTTTCAGGCATCCATGCACACATATACCGTAATGCTCCCGATACCAATTTCAATTTTTCCTACATCATAACGGCTTTTGCAGGAGATAAACCCAAAACCAAAAAGGAAACTACGGCCAAAGACACTTCCTCTGCTCCGCTTGTAATTGACATTAAACGACTGGTCTTCGACGATATCCATATTCGCTTCGACGATTATACCGGGGGCACAAGGCTGGCCCTCGACCTGGATAAATTAAACCTGCGGATGAAAAAGATGGACCTCGACAGCATGGATTTCAGGCTAAAGGAGCTATCCGTAGCCGGTCTTAAAACTGTTTTCATGCAGGATACCTCTTACCTGCCACCTGCACCCGATACCGGCAAAAAAGACACGCAGTTCAAACTTGCCGCTGATGATATACAACTACAGCACATAGCTCTTAATTATGACAACAAGCTCAATAAGATGCGTTTTGATCTCGCATTGGCTAAGCTGCAACTGCAACCTGAGCTATTTGACCTTGCCAAACAAAAAGTGATCCTGAACAAGTTGCAACTGGACACGACAGGTATAAAACTGGTAATAGGCAAACGATCTTACATACCGGGAAAGATGGATACACTGGCTGATACATTGCCCCAAAGCAACTGGCATGTTGTAGCCCGCCAGGTACAACTGAAGGGGATAAACTTTGCCATGGATAATGACAATGAGCCCCGGCAAAAGTATGGGATCGACTATGCACACCTCGGCATTCAGCAACTGGGCCTTGATGCCAATAACATCCTTTATACCGGCGATACCATAAACGGTAATATCAAACATCTTGCAGTAAAAGAGCAAAGCGGCCTTGACCTGTATGAACTGCACACGCAGTTTGCATATAACCCACAGGGGGCAGTGCTCAGGCAATTTTACCTGCAAACACCCAATACTATTTTACAGGATTACCTGCAGGTCGCCTATCCATCGCTCGATGCACTGAAAACAAATATGGGGGCAATGATGCTGGCTGTTAATTTAAAGAACAGCATTGTCGGTATTCATGACATTTTGCTCTTTGCACCCCAAATGCAACAGCAGGATCTTTTCAAAAGGAACCGTAACGGCAGGCTACGGCTCGATGCCGCCATATATGGCTATATGCGGGCGCTGAATATCAATAAATTCAAGCTTTCAGGCCTTGGCAATACCGAAGTTGATGTCAAAGGGAAATTAAATGGCTTGCCGGATGCGGATAAACTCAATTACGATTTGGATATTGCCAAACTGCAATCTTCGCGCAACGACCTTGAAGACATATTGCCGCCGGGTTCCATAGCGCAAATACGCATACCCAATAAGTTCACGGCCCGTGGAAAGATATCCGGCACCGCCAAAGATTATAATACGGCACTGCTGGTAACCAGTACAGATGGAACTGCTGCTGTAAAGGGCTACGTAAATATGTCGCCAGGCAAAGGCAGGGAACGCTATGATATGTATGTAAAGACCAACCAATTAAACCTGGGACGCATACTGAAAAAAGACAGCCTGCTGGGCCCTGTAACAGCCGATCTTAAAATAAAAGGTCGGGGGCTTGACATCAAGACCATGACCGCTGCAATAGACGGGGCCATAAAAAGTGCAGAACTTAAAGGCTATGCCTATCACGACATCAGCCTGAAAGGGAAGGTAGCAGCACAATTAGCGGATATTATTGTTAATGTTGATGACCCCAATGCACGGCTGGCTTTAAATGCCCATGCCGACATGCGCGGTAAATATGCTGCAGTGAAGGGCACCCTGCAAATGGACAGCATTAACTTCCAGGCACTGAAATTATATAAGACCGAGTTGCGCACAAGGGGCACCATCGACATGGATTTCCCGAGCCTGAACCCCGACTACCCCGATGGCATCCTGGTATGGCGCGATCCCGTAATTGTGGCTGATGGTAAACGCTATGTTACCGATAGCCTCTATGTCTCCTCTAAACCTGCAGCAGATACCGGGCAGAATATTGTACTGGATTTCGACGCCCTGAAAGCACATATCAGCGGCAAGACACCACTTACTAAACTGGGCGATATCATACAGGAAAATATCAACAGGCATTACATGGGCACGGATACGGCCAATGGATTTGCTGCAATGAAGCATCCGGTCGAACAGGATTCTTTGCCCGCATCATATGAACTGAACCTGGTTGCGAACATATCAGACAGGCCCATACTACATGGAATATTGCCCGAATTAAAATCGCTGGACACAATACATATTGACGGTAAATTACAACCACGCCTGTTGATGCTCAATGTCATAATGCCGCAAATAACTTATGGCAGCAATACGATAAATAAAGGCGAAGCACATGTAAGCGGGAGTGATTCAGCTATGACCTACAACGTAACGGTTGATGAGATAAGCGCGGCAAATATGCACTTCTTTAAAACGAAGGCAAGCGGTGACATTACAGCGCATTCTGTAAGTACAGACCTGAGCATATCCGATTCTTCCGAAAAAGAACGTTTTGCCCTTTCTGCATCTTTAGAGCAGCAGGGCGATACACAATTGGTGCGCCTGCGCCCCGGCCTTAAACTCAATTACGACACCTGGGATGTGTCGCAGCCGAATAAAATAGCCATGGCTAAAGAAGGTTTATACGTACAAAATTTTAACATCAGCAATGGCGGCCAGTATTTAAAAGTAAACAGCGAGACACCAACACCTAATGCACCCATAAAGGTCGACATCAGCAATTTCCTCCTGGCAAACATCACAGATGTAATAAGCAAGGATACTGTTTTGCTGGCCAATGGCATATTGGGTGGCGATATCAATATCATGCAACTGCAGCCTGACCCCAAAATGGCAGGCAAATTACAGGTGCAGAACTTATCGGTGCTGGGCGATACTGTAGGCAATTTGCACATAGACGTCAACAATACCAGGCCAGGTGCTATTGATGCAGATGTGAAGATCGATGGGCGTGGCAATGACATTTCACTGAAAGGCTTATACTATCCTACGCCTGTCAACAACAATAGCTTCGACATGGACCTTAAGCTGAATGCACTTAACCTGCAAAGCATGGAAGGGTTTACCGGTCACCAAATCAAAAACAGCTCCGGTTACATCCGGGGGCAATTGCACATTAAGGGCATGGCCGATGCACCACTGATACTTGGCGAGCTGCATACCGACCAGTTAAGCACAACGGTAACAATGCTCAATGCCTTCTATAACATGCCGAATGAAAAGATCGTGTTCACTGAGGAAGGGATCGATTTCGCAAAATTCAAGATATTGGACAGTGCAGGGAATAAAGCAGTAATAGATGGTAAAATAATTACAAAGAATTATCGCGACCTTAAGCTGGCCCTTAATGTCACTGCACGCGACTGGCACGCATTACACTCCACAAGTCTCAATAATAAATTATTTTATGGCGATCTCTTTTTAACCACTAAACTTGATATTAGCGGCACACCCACTGCACCCAATGTGGACGGCAGCTTAAATATATTGAAGGATACGAAATTCAACGTGACCATACCGCAGAAAGATCCCGGCATCCAGAGCAGGCAGGGCATTGTAACCTTTGTGGACATGAGCGATACGGGAAATAAATATGTATTACAGCCTAGAATAAAAGATACCACCCCCAAAACCGCGCTGTCGCCCGGATCTGATGTTAATGTAAATATCAAAGTAGACAAAGAAGCTGAATTCAGTGTGATAATAGACCAGTCTACCGGCGATTTCCTGCGCGTCAGGGGCACTGCAGCATTGAATACCTCTGTCGATCCGGGGGGCAATATGTCCGTTACCGGCACTTATGAACTGAATGACGGTGTTTACCAGTTCAATTATAATTTCATCAAACGTAAGTTCCAGATACAAAAAGGGAGTATGATCTCCCTGGCTGGCGACCCCCTTAATGCGCAACTGGATATTACCGCAGTTTATGATGCTAATGTACCCCCATACGAACTCGTAGAAAAACAGGTTCCCGACCCTACACAACTCAACTATTACAAGCAGCGCCTGCCCTTCCAGGTACAGCTCATTCTGAAAGGCGAGCTGATGAAACCGAATATTACATTCAATATCGTCTTGCCCGAAAATAAGATCTATCGCCTGTCGGCCGAGCAGATAGACCTCGTTCAGTCCAAATTAAGCCAGATGCGCAGGGATACATCAGAGTTGAATAAACAGGTATTCGCATTGCTCATACTCAACCGCTTTGTTGCCGAAGACCCCTTCTCTTCAGGCAGCAGCACCAATGCGGCATTTGTGGCCAAGCAGAGTGTGGGCCGTTTTGTGAGCGAGCAACTGAACAAACTGGCTGGCGGTCTTATAAAGGGTATCGATCTCACGCTCGACCTTGCCTCGTCCGAGGATTATACCACCGGGGAACGTAGAGAACGTACCGACCTGAATGTAGCCGCATCAAAAAGACTGCTCAACGATCGCTTAAAAGTAACAGTTGGTAACAACTTTGAGCTTGAGGGCCCGCAAACGGCCAATAACAACCAGGGTGCCAGCTACATCCCTGGCAACCTTGCTGCCGATTACGACCTTACACCCGATGGCCGCTATGTACTCCGTGCCTATCGGCAGGAGCAGGATGAAGGTGTGCTGGAAGGATACGTGACCGAAACGGGCTTGAACTTTATCGTAAGCCTGGACTATAATAAGTTCAGCCACATTTTCAGGAAACACCGCAGGAAGAAGGCAGAACAGGAAAAAGATAAAAACGTGGATAAAGCCGACACAACTAAATGAAGACCATAAGCACATACCTGTTCATGATCACCCTTATGCTGCTGGCAGCTTGCAGCAATAGCAGGCACCTGCCTTCAGGTGAGTCGCTTTTCGTGGGCAGCAAGGTGCGCATCAACGATAATGAGGTGACCGCGAAACAGCGAAAGGTCATCAGGAAAGATCTGGAAGGGGCCGTTCGTCCGCGCCCCAATACAAAAGTACTGGGTATCCGTCTTAAGCTTAGCCTGTACAACCTTGCCGGCGAACCTAAGAAGAAAAAAGGCCTGCGCAACTGGTTGCGCAACAAGATCGGCGAACCGCCCGTACTGGCCGGCAATTTCGACCTGCAGAAAAATAAAGATATCCTCTCCAATACCCTGCAAAACAAAGGCTTCTTTTTCCCGACAGTAACAGGACATACTGAAACTTCGAAGAGCCGCAAAACACGGGCCTACTTCGATATCGTTACCGGCCCTCAATACCTCATCAATAAAACAGTGTTCCCGTCCGATTCATCACTCGTTGCAAAAGATATTTCGGGCCTTGAGGATAAGACCCTGCTAAAACCCGGGCAGCCCTTCAACCTCGACCTCATCAAAGCAGAACGCGAGCGCATCGACAGGGGACTTAAAGAAATTGGCTATTACTATTTCAGTGCCGACTATATACTCATCAAGGCCGATTCATCCGTTGGTGATCACAAGGTCGACCTGTATGTGACCGTAAAAGACAGTGCCGTGCCCTACCAGGCATTCAACATTTACGATATCGGCAAAGTATATATTTACCCCAATTACAGGCTAAGAGGCAAGGAGCAGGACACCAGTAAAGCAGAAGCAGTATTTTATAATGGCTATTATGTTGTCGACCCGAAAAAAACATTCAAACCCTATGTCTTTACACAGGCCATGCAGTTCAAACCCGGTGAAGAATACAACCGCAAAGACCAGAACATGTCGCTCAACAGGCTGGTTAGCCTCAACACTTTCAAATTTGTAAAGAACAGGTTCGAGCCGCTTAATGATTCCGTGCTCGACGTTTACTATTATCTTACCCCTTTCCCCCGCAAATCATTACAGTTCCAGCTTGGCGGCCTCACCCAAAACGATAGCCGCTATGGCAGCAATGCCAGTATCAGCTGGAAGAACAGGAATACATTCAAAGGGGCCGAAGAGTTTATCATAAGGCTGAACGGCGGCTTCGAGGCCCAGTATGCCGGGCAGGCGAAACGCCCCAACATATATCATACAGGCGCTGAAGCCGAGCTGAGCATCCCACGTTTCCTGGTACCTTTTGCGCATATCAAAGGATCCAGCTACTTTATACCACGCACTTTAATAAAGGGCAGCTATAGTTATGAATCCCAGTCCGACCTGCTACGCATCAACTCCTACAAATTTTCCTATGGCTATAACTGGAAGGAAGATATTCGTAAAGATCACCAGCTTTACCCCATCAACTTTACCTATGTGCATACCGATACCCTTGGCAGGGAAAACCTCAACCTTTATTACGGCAATCTGATTTTCAATGGTATTATCCTGGGCCCTACCTATGAATATACCTACAACTCGCAGGCCGGGGCACCGCACCGTAACAATCTTTATTTGAATGGCAAGATCGACCTGTCCGGCAATATACTTGGCCTCGCCCAAAAGGCCGATTATAATGACAACCCGCAAAAATTGCTGGGCAGCACTTATGCCCAGTATGTAAAACTGCAGGCCGATGCCCGCTATTATTTCAAATTTTTTCCCGGCTTCGAATTTGCCAACAGGGTCATGATCGGTTTTGGTTATCCTTACGGCAACTCCTATTCACTCCCTAATGTGAAACAGTTCTACAGCGGAGGCAATAGCAGCCTCCGCGGCTTCAGGTCAAGGCTCGTAGGGCCGGGTACTTTTAATGAGCAATACGTGTTTGGCACCAATAACTATATACAGACCCTGGGCGATATTAAAGTAGAGGGCAATTCAGAACTGCGTATCAATATTTACAAATTTATCAATACCGCCATATTTGCCGATGCAGGCAATATATGGCTCTACCGCGATAACCCGGCTTTCCCGGGTGGCAAGTTCACATCCCAATCGTATAAAGAGATGGCTGCCGATCTCGGCCTTGGCCTTCGCCTCGACTTTAAGATACTCCTGCTCCGCTTAGATCTCGGCATGCCGGTACGCAAGCCCTGGCTGCCAGAAGGTGAACGTTGGGTCTTTAACCGCATCAACTTCAGCGATCCCACCTGGCGCAGGGAGAACCTGGTGCTCAACCTGGCCATTGGTTATCCCTTCTGAGTATTTACCGCACCATTGTTTTCGTTATTAAACTTTCGTTATTTTGTACTGATGAGCAAAACAATTCTTACCCTTTTTGGCGAAGAGATCGTACCGGAAGAGATAAATGCCGTGGGCAGGGGCCGTGCAGCAAAAAAAGCAAAGGCTGAAGAAGAAAAACCAAAAGAAAAGCCGGTAAAGAAAAAAGTGCAGAAACAGGAGGTTAAAGAAGAGGAAGCCCCATCCGAAGCTATACCGGATATATATATACCATCAGCCAAAAAAGGCAAAGACCTGCTCGAAGACTTTAAAGGCGATAAGCAATACTATGCTATCGGTGAAGTGGCCAAACTGTTCAATGTAAAAACATCCCACATTCGTTTCTGGACCAACGAGTTTGCCCTGAAGGTGCGCACCACGCGCAAGGGCGACAGGCTCTACACCGTGGCCCAGGTAAAGGAGATCCGTACCATATATCACCTGGTCAAGGAGCGCGGCTACACCATCAGCGGGGCCAAAGCCAAGCTCAAAGAACATAAAAAGATGGCAGGCCAGTCAATCGACCTGCGACAGGCACTCCTCCAGTTACGCAACAGGCTCGTCACGATTAAGAACCAGCTGGCCTGATCAATGAAACATTTACTATTCGTAATACTGATGATAACAGGCATACAGGCCGGGGCACAAAATGCTTATGACATTTCTACCGACGAAAAAACAGGACAATTGATATTTCGCGGCCCCCTGTCCTTTGACGACCTGCGGCAGGAGCCAAAGTTTTCCTGGTTTGATGAGAACCTTACCGGCTACACACCGGAATATCATGATATGCGCTACCTTGCCGATAACCTGCCACAATATTCGCTGGTGGTATTCATGGGCACCTGGTGCGATGATTCGCATTACCTTATTCCCAAACTGTACAGCCTCTTGAATAAAATGCATTTCCCTGTTCCAAGGCTCACCATGTATGGTGTCGACCGCGATAAAAATGCACTTGGCGCCGAACGTGAGCGCTATAATATCACCAAAGTGCCTACCATAATACTATTCAGGGACAACAAAGAAGTAGGGCGTATTACAGAGTCCGTAATCAAAAGCCTTGAATCTGATCTCGCCGGGATCATCAGGCAGGATATAATGGATCAAAACAAATAGCCTGCTAGCTGAATACAGCCTGCATACTCTTCACACCTACCTGTTCGCTCATAAGTTGTTCCACTGCCGCAGCAGTATTATCGGGGAAATTCACTTTTACCCGCTCCGTCGATAATATCCAGCGGTGTATGTCATCATAATACTTTTTGCTGAGTTGCTTTATTACCGGCACACCCAGTCCTTCAAGCCCGGCAGCGTTGCAATGTTGCTCATACTGGGCCACCATAGGTATCACCAATAATTTTTTACCCAGGTACAGGGCTTCTGCCGGGCCTTCAAAACCAGCCCCGCACAGCACCCCGGTACTGCTTGCCATACTCCTGATAAACGCATCATTTTCTATAGGCTGTATCGATATGTTCCTGAACGTAAATGCTTCTTTGTTATGTTTCGAGAATACTTGCCATTGCACAGTTTCAAATTTCGACAGGTGCGCTATCATCGTATTATCATCATATGCCGGCAGGTACACCGTATAGTGCCCTTCATCACTGGGTTCTATATCGCGTATTTGCCTCCGGATGACAGGGGTGTGTATATTAGGCGAATATTGTTTGAAATGAAAACCATAGGCCGCGGTATGGGGTGCATAATGGTTCAGCACCAGTTTACCGAACCAGTCGCTCTCTTTAGGCCTGGGCGCATTTTTATCTATGACCGCACTTTGATGGCTTAGTGCTATGCAGGGTATTCCTTTCAATTTGCAGGCCCATGACGCCACAGGTTCGAAGTCGTTGATAACAAGATCATATTCCGCTACCGGCAGGCTGCGTATATCCCGTATCAGGCGCAGGAGCCTGATCGTCTTCGTGGTCTTCCAAAGGTCCACTCCGCCTTTGCTGCCAAAGATGAAGCTCATACCATGAAATTTATATTTTACGGGAAAGGGGAATGCCACATCGGCCTGTATACCGCTAATGAGCACATCCACAGAACCATATTTCTGGAGTTCGGGGTAGATATCCCGCGCACGGCTTAAGTGGCCGTTACCGGTACCCTGGATAGCAAAGAGTATTTTCACGTTTATATTGTTTATGCAGCCTCTACCGATCCTATATTTCCCATATTACCGTTCGGTTGGCTTTTTACCATATTCAGTTCCTGCATCAGGCTTACCATCAGTTCTTTCGATGTTTCTTTGGCCTGCTTCTTTTTATCTATATCCACAGCCTGCGCTACAGGATCTTCCCAATATTTATAAACGGTCCACTTTCCGTCCGTATACTCAAGAGATGTTAAATTTTCTATCCAGTCACCACTGTTCATGTAGGTTATATTACCATGCGCGGTGTCTATGCTCCTTATTTCCGGTTGGTGTATATGCCCGCAGATCACGAAATCATAACTGTTCTCTGCTGCTATGCCACACACCGTATCTTCAAATTTGTTGATGAATTTTACCGCACCTTTTACGCCGTTCTTTATCTTCTTCGATAAGGATATCTTACCGCGTCCCAGCTTTTGCGAAATAAAATTGACAAAACGATTGATGAGTATCAGGGTATCGTATCCTATCGCGCCCAGTTTGGCCAGCCATTTACTATGCTGCATCACCACATCAAATACATCACCGTGGAATATCCATACATTCGCACCGTCTATCTTCAGCGATAATTTATTGGTGATCTTTAGCGAGCCCACCTGGAAGTCTTTGAACCTCCGCAGCATTTCATCATGATTGCCGGGTATATAATACACAGGTATCTCCTTGGCGATAAGCCCCACCAGGTGCTTCACCACCATCATGTGCGTGGATGGCCAGTACCTTTTTGTGAATTGCCAGATGTCAATGATATCGCCGTTGAGGATCACGGCTTTAGGTTTAATACTTTTCAGGTATTGCAGTAGTTCCCTGGCATGACACCCATAAGTTCCTAAGTGTATGTCCGACAGCACTACAATATCCACTTCTCTTTTCGACATTCTGTTGGCTTCAGTGAAGCTTTTGGTTATACAAAATGACGAAAGGAATATGAATCTAATATTAAGCCCCCTTTAATGTATTGTTAAGTCAGGCCATGGCTCATTCTTTGAGCAAACGTGATAGCTCATTACTCAGTGCATCACCTAGCCTGGGCAAGGGTACATGCCCGGGATCAGTAGCGAAATTACCTTGTTTGTCTATAAGGAAGAAGGTAGGTACGGCTTGTATGCCATACAGCTCTGCAAGCAGCGATTTCCAGCCATCCACATGGGTGTGTATGCCCGAAAGCCTGTATTTTTCTATCGATGTTTTCCATACCTGGTCATTACCGTCTATCGATACGAATACAAATGCCACACCGTTCTCGTTGAATTTATTGAACAGTTTATTCACAATGTACAGGTCTGCCATTCCTTGTTCATAAGCGCTCGACCAAAAGGTGAGCAGTATCACCTTACCCTTCAGTTCCGATAGTTTGGTATGCGCACCCTGCGGCGTGTTTATCTCGAAGTCCATGGCCTTCTGTCCTTTTGCCAGGCGCTTCATTATGGCTATCTGCCTTTGTATCAGGGTTATGTACCTGCTGTCCGGCCAGCGTCCTTTATACATTTCCAACTGGTGTTCGGTTCGTGCCAGCGGGTATACACGCGCATTGGCGTATAGTATATTAGCTACCGCATATTGCGCCGTGAGTGGCGGCATGTGCGCTATGGCCATATACATTACGCTGTCATCCTGCTGGTATCTTTTCGCCTCATCGGGGTCATTGGGCATATTTACAAAGCCCGCTGCGTTCATCCTCATTTTGTATAGTTGGTCCACATACATCCTGTATGTGGGTACGCCCAGCAGCGAATCGCTGAAGAGATCAACTATATCCGATATGCTCTCGTAATTGGCAGGGCTTACTTGCTTCACATAATAGGTCTTTTGTTTGGCCATCTCGTGCAGCAGGGGATATTGCAGCAGCGCGAAATAGCTGAAAAAGTGATAGTACGTTACCCAGAACTGCACAAAATCAGTACGCAGGCCCGACATGTGGTTATTCAGGTACAATACTTCTTCCTGTTCCAGTGCCTCTATTTCTTTTTTAAATGTAGCGGCCGTGTCTCCAAACCTTGGCTGCATCTTCAGCAGGTAGTTTTCCATCAGGCCTCGGTCCATGGTATGTTGTGCAGCGAAGCCCGCCACCTCGTGGCCATAGCCTTTATAGTGCAGGCTGCTGTCAAATTTTTTCCCCTCAGCACCCAGCTCCAGGTCATAACCAGGCTCCACCACCAGGTCAGCCTTCATGCCGCCATGTTTTAATATTACCGGCGTAAACCTTTCGCTCACGCTGAATGTAGTGCTGAAGCTGCCATCCCTGTTCAGTAGTATGCCTTGCTGCACGGGGTCGTAGGTAAGCCTGCTGTTGTTATACGTGATATAGATACTGTCTGATACAGGGGCATGTATCCTGCCATGCAGTTTCACAATGCCATCGGCATTTGCAGTACCGGCCCAAACACATGAAAAAAGAAATAAGAAAATGTATTGCTTCAATATAGCTGGTTTTTAAGGATAAGCAATATAACGCATTGGATGTTAATATTGATAAAAAACAAAAAGCTGTCCTTAGAGACAGCCCCTTGTATATAATAGTTTGAAAAATACTGTTAAAGTACCGCTTCGGCTTCCGGCATTGGTCTTGGCTTATGCTGCTTTACCGCCTGTGCTATGGCCTTGATATGTGCTGGTGTGGTACCGCAGCAGCCGCCTACCATATTCACCCAGCCTTCCTGCGCAAAACCGGCTACTATTGCTGCGGTCTCAGCCGGTGTTTCATCATATTCACCCATTGGGTTAGGCAGGCCGGCATTGGGGTAGCAGCTCACATAACTGGCTGCAAGCCCTGCAAGTTCTTCTATATGCGGCCTCATTTGCGCCGCGCCAAGGGCACAGTTAAGCCCTATGCTTATGGGTGCTGCGTGCATCACCGATACCAGGAAGGCTTCCAGTGTCTGCCCGCTCAGTGTGCGGCCCGAGGCATCGGTTATGGTGCCCGATATCATTACCGGCACCTGCCCGCGCAGGTCATGCTCGCGCAGGTATTTATTAATGGCGAAAATGGCTGCTTTGGCATTCAGTGTATCGAATATGGTTTCCACAAGCAGTATATCCGCGCCGCCATCCATCAGTCCCTTCACCTGCTCGTAATAGGCCGCCTCAGCCTCATCAAAGGTCATTGCCCGGTAACCGGGGTTATTCACATCGGGCGATAGCGATAATGTTTTATTCATAGGGCCTATGGCGCCTGCTACATACTTCTGCTCCCCGGGATGCACCACCATATATTCCTGCACGGCCGCTTTCGCGATCTTCGCAGAAGCCACATTTAATTCATAGGCAAGTTCCTGCATATCATAGTCCGCCAGCGATATAGCCTGCGCATTGAAGGTATTGGTCTCTATGATATCTGCACCCGCTTCAAGATATTCTGTATGTATGCTTTTAATGATACCCGGTTGCGTAAGACTCAGCAGGTCATTATTACCCTTTAGGTCTTTGGGCCAGTCTTTGAACCGTTCACCACGATAATCCGCTTCGTTCAGTTTATAGCGCTGTATCATCGTGCCCATGGCACCGTCTATGATCACGATGCGTTCATCAAGCAAATGCCTTAATTCGTCTATAGTATTCATGCATCAAAATTAACGATTAAACCTTTATATATCCTGTTTCAATGTTTTTAAGACGGTACCTGCCAACCAACATTTGTTTAGCTGCGTCTAATACAGGGAGGACATTTTTTAATAGCACTGTACGGATAACTCTTGTACAGGCATAGGATAAAAGAGCATAGGTTTCCACCTGTGCTTTTTTATGCCCCGGCCTTTTTAATAGCGCTCCCCGTTGGTCTTGTAACGCCGCAGGCGGTCGTGTGCGCGCTCCAGTTTGCCCCGCACTACATCCTTTTCATGCAGCGTCCAGTAGCCGTCCGCTTCATATTTTTCTATCGCATACTTTATCGCATCCTGCTCATCCATTAGTTTATAGTATTCTCTTTGGGTCACTTTATGTCGTTTGTATGCGGCTTTTATAGCCCTTTCCTGTTCCTTTTGCTGGGCCTTGAAGCTTTTTTGTGCATATACGCCTGTTGCTATGCATAGCAAGGCTATCAATATGAGTGTTGCCTTTTTCATAATGATAAAAATAAATAATTCTTAATTAGCAGAAAAAGAACGGGGAGCGGCACCGGCCTGTGTCGCTCCCCGGAGGAGGAATAATGAGAGAAAATTAGAGAGGAAAATTGATATTTATTTCTGCCATTGTATATAGTATAACCATGCCAAGACAGCCCACCGGCATATATTCATAAAAAAACCGGCCCCGCATGGGGCCGGCTGTCCTGTTTTAAACCATTCATTATCAGTCTTTATCCTCGCCTTTACAATCATTCAGGAAGTATGTGTTCGTTCTTTTTCCCCAACTTGGTTTCAATATATCATCCCCGCTTTCTTTGGCAAATAGTCCCTCGGCTTTCTCAAAATAGGGAAGTGCCGCTTTCTTTCCCCCGCCAAACATCTTAGGCGTAAAACGTTTGCTCGTACCTTGCAGGTAATAGATGCGCGGGTTATCCGGGTTCAGTTCCTTAGCCTTTTCCAGGTTCTCATTGAATATCTTCCCGTACTTCTGCCAGCGGTTTGCCCCGTCCACACCCAGGCGGGCATTGGCAATAAATGCAGCCAGTACATAAGTTTCATCCGTAGGTTTATTACCCATGTTGCTCATCATATCGTCATATTCCTTGTCGGCATCGTCCAGGTAAGCATCCCTCTTGGCTGCATCAAGGCCATTGGTGTACGACAGGATCACCTTACTCAGCGATGCATAATAGTGCGCCATGGCCTCGTTGTTCCACTTCTTGGCTATCAGGCTCAGTTTATTGCTTTGTTCCACCTGCTTCTGCGGATCATGCGTGGTATCAAATGCGGTGAAGGTCTTTTCAAGTGTAGCTTTAAAGTCCTGCCCATGTGCATGGTTTATATACACAAAAGCAGCAGTAGCTATTACAAGGATCAGTGTTCTCATTGCTTTGTTTTTTATGTTGTTGTTTTGCTTTATCATTCGTTATCTGTTCGGGGGCCGCCACTATTCACTACAGCTCATCCTTTTTGAATTCCGATAGCGAGAAATTAGCACCTACGAATATGCTCCTGTACAATGCCGGGCGCACTTCCGTCTTTCTTATCTCGCTGCCATCGCTTATATAATTATACCCAAACACGTTATGCTGGTTCGTCACGTTGTCGATCCCTGCATACACCACGGTAAACCATTTCTTGATATGGGTCAGGTAGCTGAAGGTCAGCGACAGGTTATTATATACCGGCGTGCGCTCACTCAGGAAGGCAACCGCAGGATCAGGGTCATAATACGGCTTGCCTGTAGCAAAGCTGTATGTAGCGCTGATGTTCGTATGTATCTTATCTATGAAATACTTGGCGATCACGTTCAGGTTATGGTTCGATATGAATGTGGGCGTCACCTGGCCTGCACTGTCCGGGTAGTTGCTATAGCTCCTTTTGGTATCTATATAGCTGTACGATATCCAGTAATCAAGATTTTTTACCGATTTTCTGTCGCGCCAGAAGAGTTCAAGACCTTTGGCATATCCTTTCCCCGAGTTATCTATCGATGTGGCATACAGTACATTCCTATAGCTGTTGGGGTCATAGGCACCGTGCTCCTTTACCAGGCTCATATAGTCTTTATAATAGCCTTCTATGCGCAGGGTGCGGTCGTTCCGGGTCATTTGCCAGTTCGCTATATAATGTATCGCGTTCTGGAAGTCAAATGCAGGATGGGCACTGCCATACAGGTAAATATTATCCGGGTTTTGGTAGAAATAACCGCCTGCCAGCGACACCTGGCTGTAGGTACCTGTTTTTATCGCCAGCGATAAACGCGGGGCAATATTCTCCTTCTGCAGCAGCTCGCTGTGCTCAAAGCGCAGCCCCGGCCTTATGGCAAGCCATGCGAAGGGGGCCCAGTCCAGTTCCGTATAGCCCGCTACCGATGTTTCGTGGAAGCCATAGTGGTACGTGCCCCAGGCCTTATCTATTTTGTAGTATTGAAATTCTCCGCCCAGTAATATGCCCAGCCTGCTGGTAGCATAATATTTGCCTTCAATTCTTCCCTGTGCACGCTGGTCATCCTGCGGTATGGCAATGGTATCGAATTTATTGTCCGATTTATTGTAGCTATATGAGGCGGCAGTGTACAGGCTGAATTTATCTTTGAACATCTGCCGGTATGAGGCGTTGCTGTAGTAGTTCTGCTCCTTAATTTCGTAATTGATATTTTTCGGTGCATTCGGGTCTCCTGCGCTAAAAGGATTCGGCACACCTATACCTGTGGCGAAATAAGATCCGTTGCCTGATATCTTAAAGATGCCGTCTTTATTCGGCTTCCATACAAAACGGGTATTGGCACTCCCGCCTGCGGGCACTTTATAATAGTCAACATTTGTGGTGGCCAGTTTGTAAAAGGGCGTAAGATTATTGTATGATGCACCACCTTCTATACTCATGTTTTGCTTTTTCCACAGGTGCACGCCCGATGCATATACGCCTGCCATATTCAGGCCCAGGTTAGCATTCGATTTGTCCGGCAGGTCCTGGGTATTAAGTTCCAGCACGCTCGACAGGGCCTGCCCGTAACGGGCACTGTAGCCACCGCTGCTGAAAGAAACACCTTTGAACTGGAAGGGCCCGAAGCGGCTGCGCGTAGCCACACCCGGAGGTCCGCCGAAAAATGCGTTCTGCACTACCATTTCATCTACCACTACAGCGGCTTCGCTGGCATCACCACCCCGCACGAACAGGCCTGTCTCTGTGCCCTGCTGTTGTGTACCGGGCAGTGTTTGTATCGCCCTTACCACATCGGCCTGTGTGCCTGCGGTCGTTACTATATCCAGTGGTTTCAGTACGGTCTTGTTATCATTGCTCGCCTCTATCGATCCCGCAGTTATCGTTACCTGGTCCAGGTCGTGTACCTTATTGCCCTTCATTTTCAGTATCAGCCCGCTTACATCTTTATCCACATTTATAGGCATGCCTGCGTTTTGGTGGCTCACCTCTGTGGCCACGATCGTTTGGTTGCCTTTTTCTTCTGTATTGAAGTTGAAATTGCCTGCACTGTCGGTTGTGCTGCCATCCAGCGTATTATCCAGCGATACGCTGGCACCTGCTACCGGCCTGTCTTTATCATCTACTACCTTACCGCTTATTTTCACCTGCGCGGCAGCAGCCATGCTCCATAAGAGCAATGGTATGGCTATCAGCCCTTTCAGGCCTTTATATTTGTTCCTTGATTTTCCTGGTAATATTGTTTTCATCTTTTTATCTGTTGACACTGCAAAATTATACTCCTTTTAAGCCTTGTAAAATCCGTTTCGGTTAAACGTTACCCTATATCGGTAAACAAAACAAAGATGTCGGTGAATGGTTTTTATAAGCATTGTTCACATCAAGTAAAATATATCGATTCAGTTATTTTTTTCACAAAAGTATATCTAAACAGATATAAAAACAAAAATACCGGAGCATTTTCATTATTTTTGATACGAAACCGATGAATATATGAACCAATTAGTGCGTCTTGTCAATGAATGGGATCAATTTGAACAAGCCAATCCCGGCGGTGATATCAGTAACTTTTGCCGCTATTATCTCGCCAAAGAACAGGCCGGGAAAAAGATAAAGAATTTTGAGGGCCGCGTACCCCCTACAGATGAATCAACACTGGCCAAGATCATGGGCCGCATACTTGGCGCTTTCAGTATATATCACCATGCGGCTATGCACAAGGCCGGGGCGCCATTTCGCGAAACCTTCTATTTTCTCAATAGCCTTGATACGCTTAAGGAAGCTAAGAAGACTGAGTTGATACAGTATATGTTCATAGAATATACTACAGGCATGGACGCGCTCAGCAAACTCATCAAAGCTGGTTATATCAAAGAGCGCCGGCACGATACCGACAAACGGGCCAAGCTCGTAAGCCTTACAAAAAAAGGGGAGAAAATGCTGCAGAGCCTCTATCCGTTCATGACCCGCACTACACAATTGCTCTTCAAAGATATGCACCCTGAAGCCATTAAACTATGCATCAGCCTGCTTGCCGATGTGGAGCTTAAACAATCGCAGACCATATATGACCTTAAACCCGCCGACCTTGACGGGATGTTCGATGATGTAACTTCCGGAACAAATAAAAAATAAGCCTACACAGCTTCCCTTTTAAATAGCATCGCTTTGGGGCGTGGCTCCTTTAGCTCAGCCATTGCGGCAATAGCCTGTTCGTTGTTGCCATAACCTTTCACCATCATATACATCAGTTTCAGTAGTTTTTCATCCGCCTGTTCTATGGCTGTATGCAGTATGCCTTTTATGCCTTCATGTTTCATATGCTTTATCTTAAAAATGAATAGATCCTTTGTTTACTGTTCTTCCCACCATATGCTGTTATAGCCCTCTTCTTTTACTTCCGTGGGCATACCCGGTTCGGGGGCAAAGAGCAGTATGTTCTTGTCAAATGCATATTCCAGTAACTGCTCTATCGGCTCGCGCCAGCCATGTACCGCCAGGTTAAAGGTGCCCCAGTGTATGGGCATCATCACCTTGCCGCCCAGCGCCAGGTGTGCTTCTGTGGCTTTTTCAGGCCCCATATGTATATCTGCCCAGTTCTCATTTGCCGCCCCTATTTCCAGCATCGTCAGGTCAAAAGGGCCATAGGCCGCACCGATCTCTTTAAAACCTGGAAAGTAGCCTGAATCAGCCCCGAAAAAGATATTATGCTCCAGGCCTTTTATTACGAACGACGACCATAGCGTTTCGTTCCTGTTCGTAATACCACGACCCGAAAAATGGCGTGCCGGCGTTGCCGTCAATTGCAGCGCGTCATCAATGCTTACGGTATCGCTCCAGTCCATCTCATGTATCCTGTTTGCCGCTACACCCCACTTCTGCAGATGTTGCCCCACACCGAGGGAACAGTAAAAAGGCACACTGCTGTTCACAAATTGTTTTATAGTAAAATGATCCAGGTGATCGTAGTGGTCGTGCGATAAGATAATAGCATCGAGCTCCGGCATTTCATCCAGCGGCAAGGGGGCTGGGAAAAATCGTTTAGGCCCTGCATACTTCGTGAAGGAAGCTCTTGGCCCCCAAACAGGATCGGTAAGCAATCGTTTGCCGTCTATCTCGATCAGCAGCGATGAATGGCCCATCCAGGTGATACGCAAGCCCCCGGGAGCTGCTTTGCCATATATGCTGGCATCAGTAGCGAATGGCCCCAACGGTATCCGGGGCACCCGCTCCTGTTTACCGGTAAAATATGCTTTAAAGATCTTCCCAAAACTCCCCGTCGATGTTCTTGTCGGCACGGGGTTAATGAACTTTTTACCTTCCTTTCTTGATCTCGCTATGGTATTCATGCTATGCTGTCCGCTTAAAAAACAATGCAAAGCTATATGCTCCCGGACAAGCCTCATTTTATTTTCGGTCAATGTCCGCAACTTATCGGTAAATGAAGCTGCGCTATCGGTAAATAATATATAATCCAGGCTTAACATTACCATACTTTTCAGGTAATATTGTCAGTGTATAATTGTCTTAAAATCAGCCAAATGAAAAAAAACAGCACTTTACTTTTATCACTATTGCTCTTTGTATTCAGCGATTGCAGCAAAAAGAATAACCGTGATATCACACCTGCTACAAGTACCACTACTACACAACAGGACTTTGCAGGCGGCGGCAGCATGGGTGTCTACGGCAATTACCCGGAAACCTTCGAATCTGGCTCCAAAGGCGCTTATGCTATCGGTAATGTAACACTCACTTCCGGCACATGGACATTGGATGATGCCCTTATCGGTTCACTGGCCAATGACAGGAAGAACGGCAGCAAAAGCGTACGTATCCAGAACACAGGTATCGTAAGCATGCAATTCGACGTTACCAATGGCGCCAGCCAGGTTACTATTGCACATGGCGTTTATGGCAGCGATGCATCAAGCACATGGCAACTATGGTACTCTACCAACAGCGGCAGCACATGGACACAAACAGGCAGCACCGTCACTACATCAGCCACCTCGCTCAATACAGCCACCTTTACCATGAATATATCCGGTAATGTGCGCTTCGAGATCAAAAAAATATCAGGCGGCAGGCTGAATATCGATGACTTCAGTATAGAAGATAATAACAACACCAATCCCACGCAGGACGATAATATGGCCATGGGCAATCCCAGCGGGGCCACTACCAATACAGCCAACAGCACCAATTACCTTATGGCAAAAAGCCAGTACACACTGGCATACAACAGCGCTAAAGGCATGGCCAACTGGGTAAGCTGGCACCTCAGCGCTGCATGGTTGGGCAATACGCCGCGCTGCGATTGCTTTACTGGTGATAACACTTTACCTGCAGGATATTACAAAGCAGTTACTTCCAACTATACCAATACCGGCTTCGATCGTGGTCATATGTGCCCTTCTGCCGATCGTAATCTTAACGCAACAGATAATGCCGCTACCTTCCTGATGACCAACATCACACCACAGGCCCCTCATCTTAACCAAATCACCTGGGCCGACCTGGAAGATTATTGCCGAACACTGGCTAACAGCGGCAATGAACTGTATATCATTTCAGGCGGTTATGGCACAGGGGGTACAGGCAGCAACGGTGGTACCACCAATACTATTGCAAGCGGCAATATCAACGTGCCCTCACACTACTGGAAAGTGATCGTAGTGCTCTCCAATGGCAGCAACGACGTAAGCCGTGTGAGTACCAGTACACGCGTAATAGCCGTGGATATGCCCAACAACCAAAGTGTGAATGCACACACATGGGATTATTACCGCACTACCGTTAATGCGATAGAATCCGCCACAGGCTACGACTTCCTTTCCAATGTTTCCACGTCTATACAAAATGTAATAGAAGCACAAGTAGATAACGGCCCCACCCAATAAGCGCAAGCTTTTCACCATGAGCACAATATCCCCTGCCTTACCGCAGGGGATATTTATTTTCTATAGCCTCATGACATAACCATAGGTAACCCACCTCTTCTCTTAATGTACTGTTAAAACACCCCCTGTTTTCTTAATGTTTTTAACATTCAGCACCCGGCCCTTGGCATGGCTTTCCAAATTATAATGTGATAAAACATTGTTTAACCAAAAGCCGATTTTATGGATCCGAAAGATTTAAGAATAGGCAACCTGGTATATGCAGATGGTGAGATAGCGGTGGTGGTTGCCATAGACGGAAAAGAAAAAAATGACTTTGACATTTACATAGGCAACAGCCATGGAAAGGTCATAAAAGCAAGGCTTTCCACTATAGATATCAAACCTATTTTGCTTGCTGATAAATTTGTAGCGAAACTGGGACTGTTTGATGAATTCGGAAAGCTGAAACTTAATTTAAAAGGTGAAAACTACTCACTGCGCCGCCAGAATGGCCACGTAGTACTCTACAGCAGCAGGGGTGAATCGATGATACACTTCTGGGAGGTGAAATACCTCCATCGCCTGCAAAACTTATACTACGTGCTCTCCAAAGAGGAGCTACCGGTAGATCACTGAAAAGCATCATAGACCACCAGCTAAGCCCCGCCTTTGTGCGGGGCTTAATTTTACAGCTCTATGCACACGTTCTTCGGCTCGGTGAAGAAGCGCAGGGCATCCCAGCCGCCCTCGCGGCCCACGCCGCTGTTCTTGAAGCCACCAAAGGGGGTGCGCAGGTCGCGGAGCAGCCAGCAGTTCACCCAGATGATGCCGCTATGCACCTGTGCCGCCACACGGTTGGCACGGCTCACATCCTGTGTCCAGATGGTGGCTGATAAGCCATAGTCGCTGGTATTGGCCAGTTGCAGGGCTTCATCTTCGGTCTTGAAACTTTGCATGGTCACTACGGGGCCAAATATCTCTTCCATATTCGTGCGGCAGTTGGGACCAAGACCCTCTATTATGGTGGGTGCTATAAAGTAGCCGTTCTTACAGCGGCCTTCTAATGCTACACTGTTACCGCCCAGCAATATCGTCCCCCCTTCGTCCTTAGCCTGTTGTATCATGCCCATCACTTTATCGTAATGCATTTTGCTTACCACCGCTCCCTGCCTGCTGCTGTCTTCCAGCGGATCGCCGACGGTGAGTTTTCTTGCGCGGGCTATGAACTCTTCTTTGAACTTTTCATAAATGCTTTCCTCTACCAGCACACGGCTGCCGCAGAGGCATATCTGGCCCTGGTTGCTGAATGACGATTGCAGGGTCACCCGCATCATCTTGTCCCAGTCGCAGTCGGCGAAGATGATATTGGGGTTCTTGCCCCCCAGCTCCAGCGATACTTTTTTGAACATCGGCCCTGCCGTTGCCGCTATATCCCTGCCCGCCCTTGTGCTGCCGGTAAAGGATATGGCCTTGATGCCGGGGTGCGCCACTATGGCCGCACCGCAAGAGGGCCCTGTGCCATGCAATATATTCAGCACGCCATCGGGCAGGCCCGCCTCTTTGCAAATGATACTCAGCAGGTAGCCCGTCATAGGTGTTACCTCGCTGGGCTTGGCCACTACACAGTTGCCCGCAGCAAGCGCCGGCGCTATCTTCCAGGTAAAGAGATACAGCGGCAGGTTCCATGGGCTGATGCAACCCACTACACCGATGGGCTGGCGCAGGGTATAATTGATGGCCTTGTCCTCCATATTATGGCTCTCGGTGCTGAAGTGCATAGCCCCCGTAGCAAAAAAGCGGAAGTTGCTCGATGCCCTCGGTATGTCCACCCTTTTACTCAGCCAGAGCGGCTTGCCGTTATCATTGGTCTCCGCCAGCGCCAGTGCCTCCAGGTTCTGATCTATCAGCTCGGCTATGCGGTTCAGTATCCTGAAGCGCTCTTCGGCAGGGGTCTTGCCCCAGCTTTCGAAGGCCATCTTCGCCGCACCTACGGCCTCATCCACATCTTTGGCATCGCTGTCGGGGGTTTGGCTATATACCTCGCCCGTTGCAGGATTGATATTATCTATGTATTTGCCATTGAGCGGCGCCTGCAGGCTGCCTGCAATGTAATTGGCTATTTTAGAGGGAGCAGTTAAATCCATGTGGTAAAATTAATTAGCTAATTTGATAATTAGCTGATTAGCTAATGTTCATTATATATTTTCGTTATTTCCGGTTTTCCGGTCATTCTATTATTTCCGGTTTTGGAAATCGCGATATGCTGAAAGCCGCTACGGACTTACCATATCATATCTTGGAGTTATTTCTGGTCATTACCGGTTTGTCTTTCAATGGCGACCAGGAGAGGAGTTCTGGTCATTGCTGGTTTGTCTTTTCAATGGCGACCAGGAGAGGAGTTCTGGTCATTATCGTTTTTTGCCTCACCCGACCTCTCCAAAGGAGAGGAGGTGTTACGTAAGTTTATGACAATGCCCGACCGGGCATAAAATAAATAATCGGACATTGATTTTGGACAACAATTTGTTTTTCAATGCTTTGCAGGAATGCCCGATGCCCGATTTACGCCCGATTGACAAGCTCAGCGTGGCGCCAGGTTTGCCTGTGAATAAATAGCTGATATGGTAAAAGGTTTGCATTTTGCTACAATATTTTAAAGAACTAATAGCCCAAACGCTATGTTGAATAGTGTTTAAGACGCTGCAAATTTCGGGGGAATATTGGGATGTATAAAATTGAATTTATTGATGGGTAGAAGGGGATAATTTATTGTACGCAAGCGGGACGCTTGCGTTATTTTGGGTCTAAGTGAGACGCTTAGACCAGTGGGGAAAATACTGCCTCCAAATAAGTGTCATTATTTTTAATAAAATATTATATTGGCATGAATGCTGATATATTGGTGGTGATATATAAAGTGTCAATTGCCAAACAAAAATGAAAATCAAAATTTAACTAATGACCGAAATAAACATCAAATCCTCCACAATAGAGAAAGGGTTGGAATTAGCAAAAGACTTTTTAGGAAAACTAATATCACCAACAATTGAAGAAATTGGTTTATTAATATCTGACAACGTAAAACTGTATCGTTTTAAAAATCAGGTAAATATTCTCCTAAAGGCAAAAAAAATTGTAGAAAGGAAAAAACATTGCGTTGAAAGAAATTCCAATAAAAATTCTTGTGCCTTTGTTAGAGAATGCGTCTTTGGAAAATAGTGAGGAATTACAAGATAAATGGGCAAATATGATTGCCAACATGGCGGATTCAGAAAACAATTTACAGAATCAAATTTTCCCATATTTACTCAGTCAAATATCTATACAAGAATATGAAGAACTAAAAGAACTATCTAATAAAGAATCGGCCTTTAGAAAAAAAGAAAATAATATTTCACAACTACCGATCGACAGTAGAGAAAGACGAGTTGCGTTAATTAATCACGAAATTGAGAAACTAAATGGATATAAGCTCAATTTAAAAGAATATGAGAAGGCAAATTTAACTCGTTTAGGGCTTATTAGACAATTACCTCCAAGAATGTATATAGAGGAATTTAGTCTTGATTTTGAAGAGCTACAAAATCGCTGGTATCAACCAGGCATTGAAATGGACGTTGATGACTACGGCTTTAGGCTAAATGAATTGGGTGAAAGATTTCTATTATTGTGTGAGGTAGATCTAAATACCCCTTCTGGCGCGAACTTGTAGCCCAGCTATTGTATAGCTAAACTCGTGTCATAAAATTCAGCCGGTTTGCAACGGAATTCATATTGATTAAGTGTAATATCCCGATTGGCACAAATATTTTTCACTTGTGCATGTTCAAAGTATAAGTCTTAGAAGCTATGGCAAAATGTCAATGTAACCTTGCAGTGAGTTTAGCGCATTATCATAAACAACAACGTTCTCTGGTTCAAAATTTTTGACATGATGTACATTCCACAAATGTGAGTAAGCAATTGCCGCGTTTATTTGTGGCCCTTCTTGATAACCTAACCAATCTGTCGTCGGGACATCAATCGGAATGGCTTGGTTGCTATTTGAAATAATCTCAATGCAGCGCTTTTCCAGCGTTTGCAAATGCTCAGCAACATGCACCGGGAGAAACAAATACGGTAGCGGATGGACATAGGCATTTATTTCAGCTCTTGTAGCCTCATTACCGTTAAGTACTCCTAATGCACGTGCCACATGCTTTCTAAAGACTGAATTGCTGACATTACCATTCTTATGCAAGCCGAGCCGGTTATTACCGTTGTCACCCGTCTTACCAATTCTGATAATTTTTTCTCCCCCATGCACTCTTTGAATCGCAGGGTCAAAGAAAAAATATAGCCCCTGTTGCACAAAAGTGTCAGGTACTTCGTTGGCCAGATGATGGTAGCCGCCATTGATTTCCTTACCGGCTAGATTATTTAAAGCCGCGTATATTGCATTTACCAAATCCTCTCTCATCGTTGTGTATTAAGCAAGGTAAACTTCTCAGATAAAATTAAGAAAGAGATGCAAAACCGAAAAATTATTAAATATATCCCACGCCAATACTATTTTTATTAAGACTAAAGCAGCTATACCAAAAATGGAAAAGTTTATTACTGGAGATATTTGGAAACAGGCAAATAAGATTGTAAAAGAAAACGAGAATAAAATCGCCTGCATTGCCTACGTAACTTTTGCGAATTTATCTCTTTCAAACGGCGACACATTAATATGTGATGTCTCAGATTATGCCATAAAATACAAACAAACGTCAGCGCAAACCCTTCAAAATTATTATAAAAAAGGGGTTAAGATTTATTCAAATTCTCAGCTACATGCAAAGCTTTTGTTAACCAACAGTGTTTTGATCTTAGGTTCGGCAAACCTATCAAAAAGTAGTGCGAATTATTTAACCGAGGCAGCAATAATAACACAAAATGATAGTGTAATTTCCCAGGCAAGATCTTTTTGCTACAATTTACAAAACGAAGCACTTCCGTTAAATAAACGTGATATCGAAAGATTATTAAAATTACCAACAATTGAAACTCCTCAAAAACCTAAAAAGGTATCGGGAATAAGACGAAAAAGATTTGGTAGTAACTATTGGTTCATTTCAGTTTTCCCACTTAGCGACAAGCTATACAATAAAATTAGCGGATATGTAGAGCCGAAAATAGAAGAGGTCTCCAAACAAGAAAATATAGAAACACATGGAATTAGCTTTATAAGATGGCGAGCTAATACACCGTTCGCACATAATATTAAAGAAGGGGATCAAATAATAATGCGATTTCACAATAAGAACAAAACGCAAAGTCATATATATCCTCCAGTTACGATTTTAAAAAAAGAAACACGAGGAGGATTTATCTATTTATATCACCGTGACAATACTGAAAACAGGATAGCATGGTCAAGTTTTGCAACTACATTTAAAAAGACAAACAATAAAAAAAGTATTGGGGTGCGGAGGAGGATGTTATCATCTGAAGATGTCCAAAGCTTTAAAAAAGTATGGGATGTAATATAAGTCCCCCCTACTCCCGCAAGTCTGTGACTTGTGGTTATAAGTAACGGTAGTTTGTAACTGCGCTGTAGTGACGATTGTCGCCTTTGGCGAGTTTGTAGCCCCGCTCTGCGTACAGCTAAACTCCTGTCAACACAATTCTGCCGGTTTGCAAATGGAATTCATTTTAGTTCAGCCTCATTTAGAATGCCCACAGTTCATAAACGCCATTCACATGCCGCCATGTTAGGTGTAAGGTAATGCCGGGGTTAGGATAATATTCAGACCACGAAGAGTCGGTCATGCAGGATGAGAAATTACCGATTTGGTCACCATTGGTCTAAGCGTCTCGCTTAGACCTACCAATAATGCAAGCGTCCCGCTTGCGGACAAAAAGCGATACTTTAGCGTCAAATGGGCAGGAAGTACCGCATTCACGACCAACAGGAATTGTACTTTGTCACCTTCACGGTCGTGAATTGGGTAGATGTGTTCATACGTGATGATTACAGGCAGATCGTAGTAGATAGCATCAAATATTGCCAGCAAAATAAGGGACTACAAATATTTGCCTGGTGTATCATGACCAGTCACGTACATTTGATCATCAGTACCGATGGCAGTAATAAACTTGAGGATATCATCCGCGACTTAAAGAGCTTTACCTCCCGGCATATACGATTAGCTATAGAAAATCATAATAGCGAAAGCCGCAAAGAGTGGATGATGTGGTTATTCAAACAGGCGGGGCTGCATAATAGCAACAATAAAGATTTCCAGCTATGGCAGCAGCATAATCATCCCATCGAGTTATCGAAACCCGACATGCTGAAACAACGGCTGGCCTATATCCATAATAACCCGGTAGCGGCCGGCTTCGTGCCCGAACCGGAAAACTGGAAGTGGAGTAGCGCTTATGATTATTGCGGGGGAAAGGGTGAGATCGATATTATATTCATTGAGTAGTTCTTTTCGCAAGCGGGACGCTTGCGTTATTTTGGGTCTAAGCGAGACGCTTAGACCAGTGGTTATTACAGTATAGGTTGTATTATTAAATCTTTTTTCCAACCCCTGGTTATAAAATTCTGTCTTCACTACAGTATCTCCATCACATGCAAAGATCACTCATCACCGTATTGCTGGCAGCGCTCAGCTGCAGCACTTTCGCTCAATCGCAAGCCTGGCAATGGGCCCGGCGGGGCGGCTCCCAGGCATCAGGCATGCAGGCCTACGGGCCTTCTGAAGACCTTGACGATATTGTTACTGATAGACAAGGCAATGTATATGTGGTTGCGCATCATTTCAACAGGAATATCGATGTAGCGGGCTACCAGTTTCCCACGACTGGCGATGATAGGATATCCATGATCTGTATTTCCAGTTTCAAGTGCGATGGCAGCCTGCGCTGGATGAAGATGATGTACGGCTGCGACGGCCTGGGCCGTTCGATAAAGGTGGATACCCTTGGTGGTGTTTACGTTACAGGCTATGCAAATAATATTGGCAACCACGGAACTTGTACGTTGGAAGACGCAACACAGGTGGACACGGCCCTGGGGCAATGGCCATACCCCATCAACAGGAGTTGGTTCCTGCTCAAGCTGGATACCGCTGGTGCTTACAAATGGATCCGTTTTCCGCAGCCCGACACTGCCACGATACACAGCAATAACTCCGGGGTATTTGACATGGATGTAGATCCCGACGGCACCATCTATATGCTGGGTTCGGTGAGCAATGGCGCATATGCAGGCGGGGCTTTCATCGTCAACCACGCCGGTGGTTGGGGTGCTTACCAAAACCAGGAGCTCTACATGTTCAAATACAATAGCAGTGGCACATTTCAGAGCGGCTACCACTTTCCATTCCACTTCGTAGGGCATATAAACCCCGATGCGCGCATCACGCGCGATAGCAAAAGGCACCGGAGTATAATATACGGGCTGAACGGTGAGTATCCCGGCGACAGCCTGTGGATCAACAACCAGTTTGTGCCAAGCATATTTGTTGCCGCTTTCGACGATACGGGCAGTATGCAATGGCTGCGGATACAGGATAGCGCAGGCCAGGGCGGCCTGTTTGGCTCTTGCAGCAACCGTGCTACCTTAGATAAGGACGGCAATATCTATATTGCGGCCTGGTGCGACAATGGTTTCAGCTTTAACGGCACCGTTATACCCAACGCAGGTTATAACGGCGCTGCGGTCATTAAAATGGATACCGCAGGCCATAATATATGGGTGCAGCACAGCGATAACACCGGTACCGTAAACGCAGCACAGGTGGCAGTATGCGGAGATACTGTGGGCGTCTTCGGCATGTATGCCACGCAAATGATGGCCTGGGGTACCGATACGCTTACAAGGGAAATGAATTGTGGTTACAGGGCATATTTCACGAGGCTAAATGCGGGTACGGGAGCTGTGATAGCTGTCGATTCCTTATGGGCGCCCTGCGGCTTTAACATTTTCCCGGGCAATGGCGGGGGAATGGCCGGGGGTAACACCGGCGTTATAGCATCCGATCCTTTCGGTAATTTTTACATGGGCGGCCAGTTCGACTACGAACTGGCTACAGGTCCTGATACTGTTTACAACATAGGCGGCGACTTTAACTGGTATGTGTGCAAGTTCGGCAGCACTAATTGCAGCCAGCCTGTTGTGACTTCTGTAGCACAAAAGGTAACTACCACGGATATTGGCCTCAAAGTATTCCCCAATCCATCTGATGGATATTTCACTTTTAGCGGCAATGCAGCCCTGGGGCATCTGTCGGTCTGCGATATAACAGGCCGCTGCGTATATAGCGAAATGATAGGAACCAGTAAGGCAGGCGTCGACCTGGGGATGCTGGCCGGCGGCGTCTATGTTTATACCATACAGAGTTCGTCGGGCGCTGTCATTCGCGGTAAGCTGGTGCTTCGGTAATACCGGATATTTTCTACTCCATGCTGTTTATCAATTGATCTTGTCCCTACTGGTCTAAGCGAGACGCTTAGACCAGTAGAGCATATTTATACAGTACTTGATGATTAGGTATTTAAACACTATTTTGACATGAAAAATATCAAATAAACATCTGCTCTATTATGCTTGTGAACAATCCTAACAACGTGGCAACAGGAGATCAAATAAAATGCCCGAGATGCGGCTCTACACAGGTTTTCGCGGACAAGAAAGGCTTTAGCGGCAAGAAAGCCTGCTGCGGCGCATTCCTTGTTGGTCCCCTCGGCCTGCTATGCGGTACACATAAGTCGAACAGGGTGCAACTCACCTGCCTTAACTGCAAACATAGCTGGTAAATGCAATTAAGTGATCTTACACTTGGTTGCCATGGCATACCCCAGCGATGCTTTAAAATAAAGGGGAAACACATGCCCTTTTGCGCCCGCTGCCTGGGTGCAGCTATTGGCCATACGCTAGCCGCGCTGAACTTTTTTACAGCGCCATTGCCCCCATGGTATCTCGGTATAGCCGGCTGCATGCTCATGTATGCCGACTGGTACCTGCAAAACAAAAAGCTGTGGTATCACAGCAATATTATGAGGTTAATTACAGGCCTCGCAGGCGGCTATTCCGTCGGAATATGGATATGGCATATTGTACAGTATTTTGTGGGTTTGATACACACTTTATAACGAGACATTTAGATCAGTATGCATCCCGATGCTGCGCCCTTCTCAAAAATGTGGATATCTTCCATGCCCATCCCATAACATCACTGCGCATTTAATTTACTTTTGACAATATCGTCAAGAAAAAAAAATCAAGATGCAGCAGGAAACATTCGGTTCATATATACGCGGACTAAGGGAGGCCGCAGGCATGCCCCTGCGCAAGCTGGCTGCCCGGCTGGACATAGACCAATCGACCCTGAGCAAGATAGAGACCAACCAGCGATATGCCAGCCGCGAAATGGTACCCTTACTGGCAGAAGTGTTCGGGCTGGATGCAAGGGAACTGCGCATAAAGTTCCTGAGCGAGCAGATACTTTACCAGATACGGGATGAGGAAGACGGGCTGGAGGCATTAAAGCTGGCCGAAGAAACGATAAACTATAACAAGCCGCAAAAACAGTAACAGGGCAATCCTTTAGCACTATGGCAGAGCAAAAGACACTATCGAAAAAACTACAGGGCGAGGTAAGCACTTTTTTTGAATATGCCGCGCCGGAACGGCTGAACCGCAACCTGCGCAAACTGCTGGTGGGCTACCTGATCGCCTGCGAGGATGGCCATAGCTTTGATATGAAAGACCTGCTCAGCGACCTCTCGGCCCTCTTTGAACTATTGGATGCCGCAGCGGATGAAATGGCCGCCGGATGATGCCCCAAATGCCTGTAGCTAAACTTATTAGGGCAGGCTGGCACAGATTTTTTTAGCTTTGGATCTATATGATAAGGTATTACAGCGCCCTGGCCCTCATACTGTTATTTACAGCATGCAAAGAGGCCAAACAAGCACCCCTGAGTAAGGGGATGCAGACAGAAACAAAGCCTGCGCCGGAGCCACCCGCTCCCAAAGCACCTGAACTGCACTACCGTGCCCTAAGCGATAAAGACAGCATCGGCCACATCAGCAAGTATTTTTCGGCGGAGCAGATGGCCATCATCCTGAACCTGAACCGTATAGACGCGCGCCACATCGGGCGGCTGGACACGGTGATCGTGCCGGATACCCTGGGCCTTGATGCAAAGGCTTATTCGCCCTTCCCGCGCTCGCTGCCTTTTCTTAAAGGGGTGCATAAGATCATATTCTTCTCCTACCCCGCGCAGTATTTTGCTGCCTACACCTATGGCGAAATGGAGCGCAGCGGCCCTACCAATATGGGCCGCCAGAATGCCCAGACGCCTACCGGCCTTTACTATACCAACTGGAAATCGAAAAAGGCCATCAGCACCGTGAATGATGAATGGATACTGAAATGGAACTTCAACGTCATTAACCATGGCGGGGTGGGCTGGCATGAGTATTCGTTACCGGGCTACCCGGCCTCGCACTCCTGCCTGCGCCTGCACGAGGAAGATGCCCTGTATCTCTACACCTGGGCCGACCAGTGGGTGCTGGAAAGCAGCACCAAAATAAAGGTGCGGGGCACACCCGTGGTCATCTACGGCAAGTACCCCTTCGGCAGCCGCAGGCCCTGGCGACAATTGCCGGAAGACCCGCATGCACTGGACATAAAGCCAGAAACGCTGCAGCAACTGGTGCAGGACCATATGGAGGAGATCATGAGCAACCAGCAAAAGCGGGAAGCACAGGCACAATAATTATTTTTGTTTTGAGCTAATAACTATAATACTGCTTCTATCACAAAGTCCTTACCATTGAAGCTAAGCTTGTCGCCAGCCTTATGACCCATGAGTATGGCACCAAGCGGAGCTGCTGCAGAGATGGCATAACAGGGGCTACCATTGGCCATAAGCTTACCTATGCTGATCGCTATATAATAATCGCCCTGCGAAGTGCGTACCAGGCTGCCGGGCTGCACCGTATCACTGTGATGTTCGGGGTTAATGGTATCGAGTGTTACCCTGAGTTTTAGCATTTCGTTAACATGGGCTGCATTGAGGTCTATTTCCTGCTGCATCATCTCGCGCGCGGTCTCAAATTTGTCACCGGCGCTGCTTTTATCATCCTCGTCGGCGGCTGTGCGCGCATCAGCAATAGCCTGTTCAGCAGCGGCTATGCCTTTATTGACATACTCCCTGCAAAGCGTGTATAATACCTGTTTCAGTTGCTGCATGGGCAATAATTTGGGATGAGTATTGTGCTCTGATGCAAAGCTATCATCTATAAAGATACGTGAAAACACGGTTGTTCATAAAGCTTAAAGAAGTTAAATTGCGATATTCTTTTTTTGTAAACAAATGGTATTGCCCGCCGCCAAAAGCGGCAATGCAAGCGAACAAAAAGAACCCGTAATTGATCACCCCTCCATTTCCTATACCCGGTATAAGATACTCATAAGCTGCGTTTGCAAATACCCGCTGCGTGCTGCGCAAACAGCCTGCACCTGCTAAAAAACCGGAACTATGAATATGGAGCCAAATCACCAGAACAAAATAGTGCTGAGCACTATGGAGGGCTATTATCCCGTGCGCCCCGAAAACATTATCTATTGTAAAGCCCAGGACAGCTATACCCATGTGTACCTGCAAGACGGGAAACATTACATCATATCGCGGCTGCTCAAGGAGTTTGAACAAGTGCTGGCAGCACACAATTTTTTCAGGATACACAAATCTTACCTTATCAATATAGACCATATAGAAAAAGTGCTGAAGGCCGATGGCGTTACCGTAATGATGAGCAATCAAGAAGAATTGCCGGTATCGTTCAGGAAAAAGGAAGGCTTCATGCAAATGATAAAAGGCCCCTGGTGACGTTCATTGTGTTTTTTGATACGCTTACCAAGAAAGGAAGCACTATGGCCAAGTGCTGCAAAGCAGGCTAGCCGGGCATTTTAGTTTAGTGAAATATTATTCACCAAAAACTAAAAGCTATGAGAGAGCGTTTACACGGGCTATGGCCTGTAACGAAAAAGATCATCGCTGTGTGCGTATTGCTGGTAACGGCAGGCAGCAGCGCGAAAGCACAGTTCAATGCGGCATCGCAACCGGAATATCCCTACCCGGTGCCGGGCACCATCATCCCCGGTGCATGGCCCAATCCTGTAAACAGTACCACGCATACCTACGACTACAGTATGGGGCACATCTCTTACATGACCCCATATGGCCTCAGCACGCCAACCCCTATGCCCGGCCCACCCTTCCCGCAGATAGCCCCACCAAGCAGCACTACCAGCGACCTGCTCGTACATAGCTGGGATGATCCCGGCAGCACGGCAGGCATAGCCTGGATCAACAGGGCAACAGGCAGCGGCATGCCCGGTACCATCTACGACCAGGGCTTTATCATGTACCCGCGCGGTGTGCAGGACATAGAGATGTCGATAATGCAGGACAGTAATGGCTATGCCATGTGGGTATATGGCACTACGGGCGCATGGTATGTAACCGTAAGCTATTACAACAGCACACCCGGCCCGATAGGCCCGGTAGGACATTATGTGGATGTATATCTCTGGAACAGGCCTGCACCTATAGGCACAGGCGGCCTGACCCTTGTGTCCCGTACGCAATTATCTACAGTGCCCAATTTTACACGCATCAGCCAGGACGGGCATAACAGTTACGGCCTGTGCATTACCTGGGAAGACCCCACTGCAGGCATTAACTTCGTGTACGGGTTCATGAACAGCACGATAGCAGGTGTATCCTTCAGCCCGGTAACCACGCTTTGCGGCACACTTGGCGAGACCAATCCCGATGTGACCTTTATACATGCCAGCAGCGGGCTAAAACTACAATTCGTGTATTATACACTGTCAGGCACATCTATCAACATCACGGAATCGGAAACGCCATTTGTACTTGGGCCACCGTGGGGGCCCCTTGTAGTATGCCCTACGATCAACGATGTGAATGTGTTACCGGGACCATACTTCTCGATACCTAACCTGAAGACAAGAATAGACGCACCCGACCATTACGGTGTGGATAACTGGGCCTATTGCTATATAGACCTGATGCAGCCCAACGATATCTTTGTGCGTTTCAGGAATTTCAATGCCCCACAGTTTGGCACACCGGTAACGCATAATATCACAGGATCTTCGCTGGTACCTGCGCCAATACCACTTAAGCTCAATGACTGGCCAACGATCTCTTTCGATTCAGTAGCAAGCCTGCTGAATGTGGGCTGGTATACACAAGACCCCGGTGCATCCTCTTTCTATGCACCAAATATAGGCGGCTATGTGGACGTACAAATGGACGAGACAGGTGCGCTGATCAGCCCGGTGGATTATATGCAGGTGGGTACGGCAGTTACTTTATCGAACCAGGAAGCCTCATTCACACCCGGCATTGCCTATAGCAGGCAAAATGACCGTACCGGTTTTCATTACCTTGTGTTTGCCAACGCTATGGGCTGCCCATCGGCAGCAAGCCCCGACCAGATACAAACCAAGGAAAGGCCATGGCTGAGCGCTGCCTTCAAAGGAACGGGAGAACACCATAACTATTGGGAAGACCTCTATACCGGTGATGCAGCGGCCAATACACAGCCTCTAGCTGCCCAGAAAAAGGACCAGGTAAGCGCATATCCCAATCCTTTTGACAATAAGCTGGGCCTGAACATATCGGCCTCATTAATGGACAAAACCCTGGACCTACAAATAACAGATGTTACCGGGCGGGAAATAGCAAAATATTCCGGCGCAGGAAACAGTGTAAATTCGTACCTTAATAAGCTAAGCCCCAAGCTGGCGAATGGCAGCTATATCATAAATGTAGCTACGGCATCCGGAGATTTCAGGCAAAGCCTGAAGGTGCAAAAATTAAACCAATGAGTTTTTAGGTAAAATGATAAATGCAGCTGCCCCTTTTGAGGGGCGGCTTATTTTTTATCCCTTCCGTTAAAGTTTTTCCACCTGCTGGAGAGGTCCTGTTCATAATTCAAGCCGACCGGCACTTCGGTACCGGCTATTGAAACCGTTTTGCCCTGTATCCCGGTTACCTTGGCGAAGGATATGATAAAAGAACGGTGCACCCGGATAAATTTAGCAGCCGGAAGCTTTTCCAAAATATGCTTCATGGTCATGCGGGCCACGATGGTCTTTGCCTGCAGCAAGTGAAACTTAAGATAGTCGCCTGCACTCTCTATGTATTGGATATCGTCCAGCATTATCTTGTTGAGGCTGTAGTCGGCACGAACGATAATAAATTTTTCGGGGGGCTTTGGTGCGTTGATGTGGTCATAATATTCCTTTGCTTTAGCAGTGGCCCTTTGAAAACGCTCGTAGGTAAAAGGCTTAAGCAGGTAATCGACCACATCGAGATCGAAGCCCTCCACGGCATACTCGCTGTATGCGGTAGTAAAGATGATTAGTGGCTTCTCCTCCAGCGATTTGAACAGGTCGATACCTGATATTGAAGGCATGCGTATATCGAGAAAAAGCAGGTCGACCCGGTTATCCTTCAACCATTGTATAGCTTCATGCGGCCTGGTGAACACTTTGAGCAATTGCACATAGCCTGCCTGTTTACAAAAATTTGCAAGCAGCCTGAGCGCAGGTGGTTCGTCATCTATAGCTATGGCCCTTATCATGACAAATGCAAATTAAGGTCGACGATAAAGATACCATTTTGCCCTGTAACAGACAGCTTGTGCGCAGCAGGGTATAGCATCGCCAGCCGTGCCCTTGTGTTTTCAATACCTATACCACTCCCAGGCTCTTCGCTTTGCACCGGCACAATGTTATTCACAACGCTCATATGCAATTCATCTCCGGCTACAACTATGCTGATATTCACTACCGAATCGGCTTCGGGGTTGATGCCATGTTTAAAAGTGTTCTCGACAAAAGGGATAAGCAGTAAAGGTGCTATCCTTTTACCGGAAGGGTCGCCACTTACGGTATAACTCAGTTTTACCGTATCATCAAACCTGTTCTTTTGCAGATCGATATAGCTGGCAATGTACTCCAGCTCTACATCAAGGGGAATATAGTCTTTGGTGGTTTCCTTCAGCACATAGCGCATCATGCCCGATAGCTTTACCACTGCATCGGCTGTTTCGCGCGACTGTTCTACAGCAAGAGAATAGATGGTATTGAGTGTATTGAAAAGAAAGTGCGGGTTGATCTGGGTCTTTAGGTAAGCCAGCTCAGCCTCTATCTTTTCTTTTTTCATCTTTTTGTACTGCTCATTGATCTTTAACAGCAACGCAATAAAAAACACCACGGCAAAACGCAGGAAGTTGTGCGTGAGGTGAGCGATCACATCGCGCTGGTGGTGATCATGGTCGTGCGGCGGGCCCATAGGGGGTCTGCCCGGAGTCATATGCTGCAGGGCGCTATGCGGAGGAACATCGGTATAAATGAAATTGAGCAGGTTGGGCAGGGCGGTGTTCAACAGGTAGCCAAGCAGCCCGAAGGCAAAAAAGAGGAAATACTTTTTCCTGAAATAAAACTCCGGGATAAGATAAAAGTAACTGAGATAAAAGAAGCCTATGGTCAGCAAATAGCCCACCATGTCGCGCAAATAGGGCAATGACAGGAGTGCCGCGTTGATATTATCATATTCGGGCGGCAGTGTAAATGCAGGCACCAACAGGAAGATAAGGCAGCATAGCACATGTATCAGTATGAGGACGTTCTTGTTTTCCATATATAGCCTGTCGGGGTATTAAAATTAAGCGTTCGCGGGCCAAAAAAGAAGGCTGGCACATGAGTACCAGCCTTCAGCGTTAAAACCACCCCCACCATCTTAATTTATCTTAAGCAGTAAGCACTGCATTGTATCATCCTGTTCTCGCAATGGCCCCGGGTACATTATTCAAGTGCCCTGCTATTGCAATGTTAGCAAAGCAAGGCATATCGGCTAATAAACTGGGGTAAATACGGGAAACTTTGCGATAAAACTAAATGAGGGAAAAGCGCCCGCCATACTCAAAAGACTGTTTTGACCGTGGTGCCCTTGCGATATATAAGGTATCGCCGGTATTATAAGACCCGAACATTTCTGCGTCCACCTCGTGGTGCATATTTGCAGGGTCGTCTATCTTAAAATAATACTGCCCTGTCAGGGGGAAAGACTCTTTCTCCCTGATGATGAAGGGTATCATTTCTTTTACGCCCCCTTCCACATCGATTTTATAAACGTGGATACGCCGGTAATAGATGCGCAATGCAAAAAACATGATGGGCAGACCAATGAAGAGAAAATTGAAGCAGGCCTGTGGCAGCAGGGGGAGCGCATCCTTCTCGCGGGTGACCGTGGCGATATAGACACTGCAAAGGACGGCCGCAACGGTCAACACGAGGAAAGCCGGAACAAAAAACCTGAGCCGGGTGTGGTAGATGAGCATAAGATAATCACGCTCCTTGCCATCAAGCGGTTCAGTTGGATATATTTGCTTTTTAACGGGCCTCATCAACGCATAAAATACAAATTTTCCCGGCAGCAGCTCATACCCAAGTCATGAACAATGGCCCCCACTCAAACCTGCAACAGTATTTGGTGTTGGTATAATGCAACAGGTAACAAGGGAAACGCCATACAAAACAATGGCAAAAGATGGCTATTTTTAAAACATGCTTGCAGCTATAAAAAACATTAACCTCGGTCTGCGCTTTATACTGGAGCTTTGCCTGCTGGCAGCTTTTGCCTATTGGGGCTATCAATACGGAAGCAGTGGATCTTTACAAGTATTGGCAGGCACAGCGGCCGCTATGGTCATAGCGGTTTTGTGGGGTTTCTTTCTCTCACCCAAAGCAAAAATAAAGCTGCCCTTAGCAATTCGTGTTTTAATGGAACTAAGCCTGTTCTGTATGGCAGGATGGCTATTGTATGGTATGGGACGCTATAGCCAGGCAATGCTGCTGGTGATCGTATTTGTACTGAACAGGGCAATTTTGTTAGCAGTAAAAGCCTAGGCATTTGAGCGCAGCGGTGTGTACAACTGCAGGCGCCTGGCTATTTGTATCATCCATTGGGGCTGCTCTATATCGGCATATTCCGTACCGTATATCTTTTCCACATATCGCAATAAGCCGAGGTGAATAATATCATCTAGTTGTTTTGCGAGGACTTCGCTCTTATGCACTTGCCACAATTTATCGGCAGCAGCATTCAGTTCGTTAAGCAAACCTGTTAACCTGTACATCGACTCCCAATAGATGCTATAAAGCCCCGGCTTGTAGGGCAATCGCATGGCGCAATATTTATCTATAATGCCTGCGGAAAGTTTGCGGAAAGCAATCAATATATCATCATGCTCCTGAATCGTGATTTTATTATCCATAGCATAAGGCTGTTGGTCATTATTTTAAAAACCATGCCACAGGATAATAGAATTTGTTAAAAAAGGCCGCCTAATTGCTTACAGCAGGCCTGGTATCCAGCTTCTCATAGATGGAATTGTTGCTGATAAATTCGGGAACGATCTCCTTCATGCTGGCCACAGTGCCAAGCGGATCGTGCCCTGCAGCGCTGTCGATCAGGTGCTCTATCTTTTCATTCACCGATTTAAAATCGTACTCGCGCACTTTAGCTATCATTATCTTATTATGATAAGTAGGCATGGTATTCTCGGAGTTATTGAGCAGCTCCTCATACAATTTCTCTCCCGGGCGCAGGCCCGAGAAAACGATGCGTATATCTACCTCCGGCACCTTGCCTGAAAGACGTATCATTTTCCTGGCAAGGTCTACGATCTTAACCGGTGAGCCCATATCGAATACGAATATCTCGCCACCCTGACCCATAGCACCTGCCTCAATTACCAGGCGACAGGCTTCGGGTATGGTCATGAAGTAGCGGGTTATTTCCGGGTGGGTAACGGTTATCGGGCCACCATTCTCGATCTGTTTTTTGAAACGGGGTATCACCGAACCATTAGAACCAAGTACATTACCAAAACGTGTGGTAACAAAACGGGTAGGCTGTGCCCCCCGGCTACCGGAGGCTTCATATTTTTTCTGCAGGTTCTTAAAGAAGCTCTGGGTAAATATCTCAGCTATGCGTTTTGAAGCCCCCATCACATTAGTGGGATTCACCGCTTTATCGGTAGAGACCATTACAAATTTCTCCACACCATATTCTGCCGAAAGCTCTGCTATGGTTTTGGTGCCCAGCACATTATTCAGGATAGCCACGGTAGGGTTATCTTCCATCATCGGCACATGCTTGTATGCTGCTGCGTGGAACACAAGGTCGGGGTGCCAGGTCTCGAAGAGGTATCTCATCCGTTCCCTGTCGGTGATATTGCCCATGAATATCTTATAATTCGCATCGGCAAAACGCTCATTCATCTCCAGGAACATATCGTGCATGGGCGTTTCTGCATTATCGCACATTACGATAAGGGCAGGCTTATATTCAGTGAGCTGGCGTACCATTTCACTACCTATAGAGCCTGCAGCGCCTGTAACCAGTATGGTCTTGTCCTTAAGCTGGCTGTTTATGTAATCGTTCTCGATCTTAATTACATCGCGCTCCAGCAGGTCCTCGATCTTAACATCCTTCAGCTGATCGGTATTGAGCGTACCGTTGAGCCATTCCTGTATAGGTGGTACCTGCTGTATACGCATGCCGTAGTTCAGGCATACGTCCACGAGGTAGTTGAGTTTTTCTTTTGAAAGGTTGCGATTGGCAATGATCAGCAGGCTCACGTCTTCCTGCTTCAATTTGCGGAAACTGATCTCGTCAAGATTGTAGATAGGCAGGCCTTCCATCATTTTGCCCCCTGTTTCGCCACCATCGTCGAGGAAGGCCACTACCTGTATACGCCCGTTCGGCATCCCGTTTATCACCCTTTTGGTCACCAGGCCATGCTCGCTGGTATCAAACACCACCGCTTTGGTCTTGCTTTTCTCATCGAGCCGGTGCTGCTGGTAAAAGTTATAGAAATACCTGATCAGCAAACGGTAGCCGATGAGTATAAAAGAGGTAATGAAAAAATTGATGGCCACTACCGCTTTGGGAAAAAGCAGGTGGGCATGCGGGGGCCTGTTCACAATAAGATTGACCGCATAATAAAACAAAGCTGCTATGGTGGTGACCGTAAATAAACGGAAGGTATCTTCAATATTGGTATAGCGTATGATGCCTGCATAACTGCGCAGCAGCCAAAACAGTATCATATTCAATACCAGTGAAAGCAGCAGTATCGAACGTATCTCGAACCGGGCCATCAGGTTGAGATCAAAATTGAAACGAAGCAGGAAAGAAATAAAAATACCTACTTCGACCAAAGCCAGATCTAATAAAAATATGATCCAGCGCGGGAGAATCCTTATCCTATATTGCATTTACATGGTGGTGTTGCCTCTTAACCAATAACAGCGAAAAAAATGAAAAAGGGCCATATTACGCTCAGTATAAGAATATTTAAGATATTCTTCACAAGCTTTCATTTCATTCCTTTTGAAGATACGGCAAAGGTACGATAAATGCAATGTTAATAGCTCAAAACAAATATTTTAAAAATTGCATGTGTATAATACTAATGCTGTTATTACTGATATACAGAACATATCTAATTGTTGTTGGCTTGTTAATAAAGCCAATTTCCTTCAATTTTTTTTTAATGTAGTTTAACTTGCCACATATTTGCCCCGAGCGGGCTGCATTATAGTAGAGGAAATCATTACATTATTATTGAGCAGGATATGAAAAACCGCCAGCAGTTATCCAAAAGCGCTGTACAGGCTGTTGCGTCACATATAAGGAAATCATTCTTTCTTATTAATGTGTTCATTGTCATATCCTTTATTCTCTACCTGATGCAAGCCTATTTCCTGTACAAGCGGGCGGCAGAGTCGGACCAATGGGTGATACACACCAACGACGAGCTGATGAATATCAAGTCGGCCGATGCCAATGTCACAAAAATAAGTGCTGCCCTTAAAGACTATCGCCTCACCGGTGATAAGCAGTATAGCAATGACATACAGCACTATACCAAAGACCTGAATACCGACCTGTACCACCTGAACGTGCTGACCACAGATGAACCTAAACAAAGCGAGCGCAGCCAGGCATTAAACGGGTTAGTAAACGAAAAACTTGCTATAACGCAAAAAATACTGGAAGGAGATGCCGGCAATGTAGCACAAGCCGATATTGAACGACTTAAACATATCAATGGCAGCATAGCAAAATATATTGAAGCGCTGGAGATGGACGAATATAAGGTACTGGCACAGCGTACTGACAGCAACCGTTATTACAGCAAATCAAGGGCCATATTTTCGTTATTGAGCTATATCATTATCAGCCTGTTCCTTATCATAACTCTGTACAAAATAAACCAGAGCATCAAAAAACGAACAATGGCCGAGCAGCGCGCAAGGCTGAATGAAGCAAAATATAAGGTGCTGGTAGAAGATTCGGGGCTTACCACCATTGTGATCAACGCACAAGGGATCATAAAATTTGCCAGTAAGAACATTACCGAACTGCTGGGCTTTGACCCGGATATGCTCACCGGCATGAGCTTTATGGACGGCATGCCCCGCAAATTCAAGAAAAATGCTGAGGACGTTATCCACTCGCTTACCACTACCGGCAATTATAACAATACCGTAGAGCTGCAACTCTTTACCAGCTCAGGCGACAGTAAATGGGTATCCTGCCGCATCTTTCCCGTAAGCAAGGATAACGAGGAAGCAAAAGAATGGCAGGTAGTGATATGGGATATAGACGAAGAAAAGAAACTGCAACTGGAAATAGAGGCCATGGAGGCCGAACGCCGCCACCAGCAGCGCCTGATACAGGATATAATAGATAACATACCGGGCATAGTATATATCAAGGACCTTGAAGGCCGCTATATGCTCATCAATAAGAAGATGGAAGAAATGCTGCATACTACGGCAGCACATATCATAGGACAGACAGATGAAACACTGGTGAGCGACAGCGCCCGCTACCTGGAGTATAAATATTCTGACGACAAAGTACGCATCAATAAAACGATGTGCACTTTCGAGGATGTGATCAACCAGCCGAATGGTGAAGTACAATATTTATGGGTGAGCAAATTTCCCCTGCTGGATGACATGGGTGAAGTAAGGCATATTTGCGGGCTGGCAACAGATATTACGGAACGTAAGGAAGTGGAGTTGAAACTGCTGAAAGCAAAGAAAGAGGCCGAACAGGCCAGGGCAGCCCAGGAGAGTTTCCTGGCCAATATGAGCCACGAGATACGCACACCTATGAACGGCATCATAGGCATGGGCAACCTGCTGATGAGCACCCCGCTCAATGAAGAACAAAAAGAGTTTACAGAGAACATAGGGGAATCGGCCCATAACCTGCTGGCCATTATCAACGACCTGCTTGACTTCTCTAAAATAAAATCGGGCAAGTTCCAATTGGAGCACTCTCCATTTAAACTGAGGCAGTTATTGAACAGGACCCTATACCCACTGCAATTTAAAGCCGATGAAAAACTCATTGGGCTGGAACTGCTTATAGACGAGAACGTACCGGATATACTTATAGGCGACAGCCTGCGCCTGCAGCAGATCGTCATCAACCTTGCCGGCAACGCGATAAAATTCACATCAAAAGGAGGGGTAAGCATCCACGTTTCCTGCACAGACCAGGAAAATGGCCATATAGACCTCTGCATGAGCGTAAAGGATACCGGCATAGGGATACCGGAAAACAAACTGGGTTATATTTTTGAAAGTTTTACACAGGACAATGCCAACTCATCCCGCAAATATGGCGGCACAGGCCTTGGACTGGCTATCGTAAAACAGCTTGTAGAGCTGCAATATGGCGAGATATCGGTGACGAGCGCGCTCAACAAAGGATCGGTCTTCAGCCTGAGCATACCTTACAAGGTAGGCAACGAGGTATCGGTTACGGAAGATCCTATAAACAATGCCGACGAATCGCAGAGCATGCTGAACGGTATAAGCGTACTGGTAGCTGAAGATAACCTCATCAACCAAAAAGTAGTGAAGAATACCCTGCTGCGGCAAGGTGCCACAGTAGAACTGGCCTTTAATGGCAAGGAAGTGATAGAACTGCTTAAGAACAAGCAATATGATGTGATACTGATGGACCTGCAAATGCCTGAAGTAGATGGCTACCGTGCTACACGGTATATACGCGAGGTATTGAAGAACAATATCCCCATAATAGCTATGACAGCCGATGCCCTGAAAGGCGAGGCAGAACGCTGTTTTGAAGCAGGGATGAGCGGTTTTATATCAAAACCCTTTGAGCCGCGTGAACTGTATGAACAAATACTTAAAGCCAAATCAGAAGGAACAGAAAATTTCATTTCAGGATCTCAAAAACTTAATGGCATGGCACAAGCACCCTTGCTGGATCTCAGCTATCTCTATGAACTGGCGGGCAATGACCCCAAATACATTTATGATGTCATCGAGATATTCCTTGACAACACGCCCGAAGGTATGGTGAAGCTGGATGAGCTGATCCGCAATACCGATGATTTCGATGCTATTTATAAACAGGCCCATTTCCTGAAATCGAGCGTGAGCATTGTAAAAGTGCGCGATATGTTTGAAAAGCTGAACCAGATAGAGTCGATCGCACGAGGCGAAAAAGATAAAGATGCTATTATCCTGCTGCTCGATGAGATACAAGCCACCTTCAGCGAGGCCATGCCTGAAATATTGCAGGTAAAAGCCAAAAACGATCCCGCCACTATCTAGCCACACGCTATATGGCTGTATGTTAAAAAAGCACAGTCTTTTTGCCCTTGCCCTGCTATATCCGTAACTTTGCATGTACCCAAATACGGGATAGAGCCGGTGTCAAAAACTTACCCACACCTGTTGATTTCTTTTTTCCCCTATATAAGTACACTGTACTATTTTCGATGTGAACAGTAAATGCAGAATTATGGATATCGAACAGCTGATGCCCCATGTGGAGGCCCTTATATTTGCCAGTGAGCGTCCCATTACCCAAATAGAGATGGTAGAACTGCTGGGGCCTGCCCTGGAAACAACGATAGAAATGGAGCGTATTGCCACCTGTATAGATGCGATACGTGAAAAATATGATGCTTCTTATTATCCTTTCCAGCTCAGAGAGGCAGGCGGGGGTTACCAGTTCCTGACCAAGAAAGCATATCATAAGACCGTATTGCAGCTCAATGGCGACAAGCATATAAAGAAGCTATCGGCTGCCGCTATGGAAACCCTGGCCATCATAGCCTACAAACAACCCATAAGCAAATCGGAAATAGAATATATACGCGGTGTAAGCGCCGACTACTCTATACAAAAGCTGCTGGAAAAGGAGCTTATCGTGATAGCAGGCCGTAATGAGCAGATGGTGGGCAAGCCACTCATCTATACCACATCCAAGAACTTCATGGATTACCTGGGTATCAACAACCCTGCACAACTGCCGCAACTTAAAGACATAACAAATATTGAAATAGTAATGCCCACAAACGGGCAGGAAGCACAACCGGGGGATGAGGGAGCGCTTATCGTTACCGAAGACGGTTCCCTTCTGCATACCGGGGAGTAGAGAGCAATATCATAGCAAAGAAAACATCCTGCATCGGCGTGGGATGTTTTTTTATTTTCTTATATTGATAGTAAATGTATTTTTGCCCCAGAATTAGTCCTGATGAGCTTGCGCATATGTATTCTTTTATTGGTAATAAGCCCTGTGTTCGGTATACTGCCTGCCGGGGCACAGAAAAAGGCAGACCGGAACATGGCTGCCCGTATCAAAGCCGATATATATTACCTGGCATCGGATAGCCTGGAAGGCCGCCGTACCGGCAGCGAGGGCGAGCGCAAGGCGGGAGATTATATAGAGAACCGCTATAAGCAATTGGGTATCAGCCCCTACAAGGAACAATACAGGAGCATTTTCCATTTTCCTTTTGGCCGCGAGCTGGCGCCTAACACCCAGGTGCGCCTGGGCAATGTGGTGCTCAAACCCACGGAAGAGGTTATCGTATTCCCCTTCAGCAAATCGAAAAAGGTAAAAAGCGAGATACTGCCCGACATACTGGAAACAGGCAAAATATGGATGATGCCCCTGTATGCCGATAAAGATGAGGCCCGCGACCCTCATTTCGAATGGGAGAAAGCGGTATTCGATAAAGCCGTGGAAGCTGCTAAACAGGGCGCAACCGGCCTGCTGCTCTACGATAACTACGGTGCAAAATATCCCCCGGAGTTCAACCGCAAGTCGGAATACGAAACTGTGGATATACCCGTAGCTTATATTACCGCCGCCGCATACAATAAATATATAGCCGACGATCATTACGAAGAATACATAACCGATGGCCTGCCCGGCCTGCCCGTGGAGCTGAATATCGGTGTGAGGAAAGTGGAGCGCAGCGGTACAAACATTGCTGCATACATAGACAATAAAGCCCCCTACACCGTAGTACTGGGCGCGCACTACGATCACCTGGGCCTTGGCGAGGATGGCAACAGCCTCTACAGCGGCAACGACAAAGAAGTGCATAATGGTGCCGACGATAATGCCAGTGGCACAGCCGCCGTGCTGCAGATGGCTGAGCTCATCAATAATAAGCGGAAGAAACTATCGCACTACAATTATCTCTTTATCAATTTTTCGGGCGAAGAGCTGGGCCTGCTGGGCTCCAAGGCCTTTGTAAAGGACATGGGGCTCGATAGCAGCAAGGTGGCCTACATGATCAATATGGATATGGTGGGCAGGCTCAACGACAGCACACATGCGCTCACCATGGGCGGCATAGGCACTTCACCGGCATGGGCACAGTTCATGGACAGGCCCGATAAGCGTTTTAAAATAGTGGTAGATAGCTCAGGCATAGGCCCCAGCGACCATACTTCGTTTTACAATGCAGGGGTACCTGTGCTCTTCTTCTTCACCGGCCTGCATAGCGACTATCATAAACCTACCGACGATGCCGATAAGATAAACTATCCCGGCGAAGTGATGGTGGTGCGCTATATGTATGATATAGTAGCGAAGATGGACAAAGAGCCCAAGCCCGGCTATACAATAACCAAAGCGCCTGCCGTGGGCAAAACCCGTTTTAAGGTCACACTGGGTATCATGCCCGACTATACCTTTAATGAAGGAGGTGTGCGCGTGGACGGCGTGACCGAAGGCCGGCCGGCCATTAAAGCAGGTATCAAAACCGGTGACATTATCATACAGCTTGGCGACAACAAGGTGCAGGGCATGCAGACCTATATGGAGGCCCTGGGGAAATTTGCCGCAGGCGATAAAACCGTAGTAAAAGTATTGCGCGAAGGCAAGGAGATCAGTATGCCGCTGGAGTTTGCCAATAAATAGTCCTATCGATACTGCATTTAAGGCCTGTCCTTACAATAACGACAAGTATATTTCGTTTTCGTCGATAATTTATTTTCATATCTTTATCGCATACTAGTTCAAACACAAAGGCATACTTATGAAAAACACTATCTTCTTACTGCTGCTGGCAGTTATCTCTTCATCTGTAACCGCCACTCCGCTCCATCGCAAAGACATGAGCCGGGAACAGCACAGGCAATGGAACGATCGCTTTAAGAATTACCTGCTATCTCATAACCTGCCAACGGTACAAGCCAAAGCAACACAACTGGGCGAAAGACTTAAGGCAGATTGCTCACGCTTTAACAACACCTGGCAACTCGACTCGAATGTGTACGTTTACAGCAATGGAAGGGGCTCAAAATTCAATAACAATTTCATGGGCTTTACCAATGAATATCTATTGGACGGAAGCTATTATTTTGACTTCTATAGCTATTCCGGACTTTATGATACCCCCAATGACCGCCCGGACGTGCAGGCCGACACCATGAAGATGTGGCTGGCCGATCCCTTCACACCTTTATCACCGCTTAGCAAGTGGAAGGACCGCATCAGCCAATACAATGCTGTCAATAATGTGACCTCAATAGTTGAACTGCTGGAAGATTCGTCAGGAGACTGGAATACGCGGTATCTAAACACCTTCGACAACCAGCAACGGATCGTTACTTCAGTTTACCAGGAACGAAGCGGAGGCCCACAGTGGGATTCAGTAGAATTGCGCAGATTTACCTACAACGCCAGTGGCCGCCTGATATCTGACAGCACCTGGCAGCATGCGCCAAACTCATGGGAGGTAATAGAAAGAAACGATTACGAGTATAATGCTAACGGGAACATGATAAAAACGACATCGTTATATTATAACGCTCCCACCTGGATCCCTTCGGAAAGCTATACAATGACCTATGATGCCGGAAACCGGCTGTCTACTTATTTCGACTCTACTTACAATGGCAATTGGCAACCCGTTAGCAGGGACTCATTCGGATACAATGGCATAGATCCTTTTTATGTCTTTGACCGGTACGATGACTACAGTCCTTCCGCAATTATAGATTACACTATTACTACAAAGCATATAACGGCAGGACTTGTTGATACCGTATTCTCAGCTTCTTATGACGCAACGACAATGATGCTGACGAGTAAAGAGTTCATCGCATATACCTACGATACCTATGATCAGCCCGTGACAGCGCAGGAGCATTTATGGAACGATACTACCCAGCAGTATTACAGTGACCCGGGGAACAGTACTTATTTTTATTACGAAACATATACGCTTGGCGTGGATGAAGCGACTGCTGCCAGCAGAGATGTGACCATTTATCCGAACCCTGCAAACAACAGTATAGCCGTGACCTATACGGGCGCTTGTACAGATGGCCGACTGGAAATCTATAACATTACAGGACAACTGGTACTTACCGCTGCGCTGAAAGGGACGCGCAATATGATACCGGTAGAATGCCTCAGCCCCGGCTTTTACCTATGCAAGACCGTAATTGACGGCAAAAGTGCGGTGCAAAAACTATTGATTAACAGGTAGCTATTTCTTCTTTTTTTGCGGGGGTGAGCCTATCAAAAAGCCGATAGGCTTCAGCACATCTATATGGTCCAGTATGATCTTGGCAATACCCATCAATGGTATGGCCAGTACCATACCCGCCACGCCCCATATCATTTCGCCCGCTATGATGCTCATGATGGTGAAGAGGGGATTGATATTGACCCGCGAACCGACAACGAGCGGCTCCAGCACATAGGTCTGGAAGGTTTGTACAAGGCCATAGGTCACCAGCACGCCTATCACCATGCTGCTGCCGCCGCCCTGTGTAAGTGCCATCAGCACCGTAAGTGATGTACCCGTGATATTGCCCACATAAGGCACTATCTCCAGTATGCCACAAAGCACCGCAAAAAAGAGGGCATGTTTTATGCCCACTATCGAGAAGCCTATGCCATACATGATCCATAAGGAAACGATCATCAGGCCCAGGCCGGAGAGATATTGCTCCGCCACCTTGCCTGCATTATGCATCACTTCTTCGGCCTTTGGCTTATGCGATTCCGATACCATCTTCAGCACAAAGCGCTTCAAATGATCGCGGTAAAAGATGAACAGGAATATATACACAATGGTCAGCAGGAGGTTGCCCAGTAAACCCGCCACCATACCGGCGGTCGATAACAACTGGCTGCCCACATGACCGGAGAGGTTTTGTTGCTGCTGTTTCAGCATTTGCTCCTGCTCATTGGGGGCAATACCTATGGTCTGGCTGATGTATTGCTCGCTATGCTCTATCATCTGCAGTATGCGCCCTTTTATATTGTAAAAGTCTTCGGCTATACCGCTTACCTGCCAGGAGAGTATGGCCGTGACCCCGGCTATGACGGCTGCCATCAGCAGGATGCAAAGTAAGGCGGCCAGGGCGCGATTGATGCCCCGCTGCTCCATCTTTTTGCAAAGCGGCAGCAAGAGCATGGCCAGCAGCATGCCAAATGCTACCGGCACCAGGAATGCACGCGCGATGTATAAGCCCCCGAAGAGGAGAAAGAAAAAAAGGAGTACCTGTATGCTGCGTGATAATGATAACTGCGTCATAAATAGATACACTTAAAAAAACCATACCCTATTATATGGCTTTAGAAAGATAAGCATAAAAAGATGTACGCGGGCTATATCCGGCATAATTTGTGCTGCATTACCTTTCTAAAAAAACACCAAACTTATGCGCTTACTTTATCTATCCCTTTTATTACTCCTGTTCATCAGTGCCTGCCAGTGCCACGATAATTATAAATGCAGCACAGAGATGTTACAAGTATATTTTGTGGGCTTTGCCCCCGGCGAAGCCGATACCGTGACCATAAAACGCTATGCCAACGACGGCACATACACTCAATTGATAGACTCTTCCGTAAAATGGCGCGATACCCCCGGCAGCGATACCCTATTCTCCGGCATCTTCGTGGAAGAAGGCTACGATTATGCCCTCAGCCTGCCGGGCTATACGTATAAAATAAGCGATATAAAAAGTGAAGGCAAATATTACGAGAACATAAAGCATGGCTGCAGCGATAAGACACTGCCCTTATGCTTTAACAGGCTGGTATCGTACCGGCTCGATGCTGCGGAACACAATGTGCAACACAACTCCGGTAATACTGAGGTGCCGGGTATCTACATTACCAAATAGCATTACTGCGAAGCACATTCGAATAATAATTTTTAGCATACAAATGTATGCGCATGCTATCTCATGTCACTTTTTTACTCGTATTATTCCATTAACTTTGCACATCTTTTTAGCCTACAGCGATAAAGACCTTTTTTTGAATTTTCACTTTTTACTTTTGAATTATCAATAAACATGGATCTTTTCTCAGTTCAGAACGAAGAATTTATAGGTCGCCATATTGGGCCTGATGCACACGAAACCGAGCAAATGCTGCGCATCATAGGCGTCAGCAAAATGGATGAATTGATCAGCCGCACGGTGCCGCCGGCCATTCGCATGGACCATAAGCTCAACTTACCCGAATCGGTAAGCGAAGCAGAGTACCTGAAGCTGATAAAAGAGATATCGCTTAAGAATAAAGTGTTCCGCACATACATAGGCCAGGGTTATTATGATACCCATACACCCAGCGTCATATTGCGCAATGTGTTCGAGAACCCGGGATGGTACACACAGTACACCCCTTACCAGGCCGAGATAAGCCAGGGCCGCCTCGAGAGCCTGCTCAATTACCAAACCATGGTAAGCGACCTTACAGGTCTGCCATTGGCCAATGCATCTTTGCTAGATGAAGCCACTGCAGCAGCCGAAGCCATGAGCATGTTCTTCCACACCCTGAATAAAGATGAGCATAACCCGGAAAGGCCTAAATTCTTTGTGGATAACGAAGTATTCCCGCAAACAAAAGATGTGGTCGTTACCCGTGCTACGCCATTAGGCATCGAAGTGGTGTATGGCGACTATGCAGCGGCCTCAATAGACAGTACCTATTTCGGTGCGCTCTTGCAATACCCTAACGATAAGGGCAGCATAGAAGACTACAGGAACTTTATAGAGCAGACACACAATGCCGGGGCCTATGTGGCCATGGCTACCGACCTGCTGGCCTTAACGCTGCTTGTGCCCCCGGGCGAGCTGGGCGCCGATGTGGCCTTTGGCTCTGCACAGCGCTTCGGTGTTCCGCTTGGTTATGGCGGCCCGCATGCAGCCTTCTTTGCCACTAAAGACGATTTCAAACGCCAGATACCCGGCCGTATCATCGGTATCAGTGTGGATGCACAGGGTAACCGCGCACTGCGCATGGCCCTGCAAACACGCGAGCAGCATATCAAACGCGAGAAAGCAACCTCTAATATCTGCACCGCGCAGGCATTGCTGGCCAATATGGCCGCTATGTATGCCGTTTACCATGGCCCCGACGGGCTAACCGACATTGCCAAACGCACAGCCGTACTGGCACAGAGCCTGGGCGATGCGCTTACAGAAGCCGGCCTGAAACTGCACAGCAAAAATTATTTTGATACCGTAGCTGTTTATGTGAATAATGCCGACCAGGTGCGTAAGAATGCCGAGAACATGGGCATGAACTTCCGCTATCATGGCAATAACCTCGTAGGCATAGCCCTTGATGAGACCACTACGCCGAGCGATGTGCTGGACATCATAGCCGTTTTCACCAATACCGACGACGCCTCTGCCTTCAGCATCAATGAAGACACTGCACTTACGCATATACCTACTTCGCTCACCCGCACATCAGAGTTCCTCACGCAGCAGGTATTCAACACGCACCATAGCGAGACCAAGATGATGCGTTACCTGAAAATGCTGGAGAACCGCGACCTGAGCCTGAACACAAGCATGATATCGCTGGGCAGCTGCACCATGAAGCTGAATGCAGCCAGCGAGATGATGCCACTTAGCTGGGCACACTGGAGCAAGATGCACCCCTTTGCACCCAAAGACCAGTGCGAAGGCTATATACAAATGGCAAAGGAACTGGAAAAATACCTTTGCGAGATAACCGCATTCGATGCCTGCAGCCTGCAACCCAACAGCGGCGCACAGGGCGAGTATGCGGGCCTGCTCACCATACGCGATTACCACATCAGCAAAGGCGAAGGCCACCGCGATGTGATGCTCATACCCATATCCGCACATGGCACTAACCCGGCCAGCGCCGTAATGGCCGGCTACAAAGTGGTAGTGGTAAAAGCGCTGGAGAATGGCTATATAGATATGGATGACCTGAAGGCCAAAGCAGCACAGCACAGCGATAAGCTGGCCGGCATCATGATCACTTACCCATCTACCTATGGTGTGTATGAGGAAACTATTAAAGACATTACCGCTATAGTGCATGAACATGGCGGCCAGGTATATATGGATGGCGCCAACATGAACGCACAGGTTGGCCTCACGGCACCCGGCCTTATAGGCGCGGATGTATGCCACCTTAACCTGCATAAAACATTTGCTATACCGCATGGTGGCGGCGGCCCCGGCATGGGCCCTATATGTGTTAAAGCACACTTGGCCCCCTTCCTGCCCGGGCACGTATTTGACAGCAATGCAGCCGGTTCACATGCAGTATCTGCGGCACCTTATGGCTCCGCAAGCATACTGCTCATATCCTACGCTTATATCCGTATGCTGGGCCCTGTAGGCGTGCGTAAGGCCACTAAATATGCCATACTGAATGCCAACTATATGCGCGCAAGGCTGCAAGACCATTACGACATACTGTACACCGGCAGCGGCGGCACATGCGCCCACGAGTTCATCGTTGATCTCAGGCCATTCAAGAAAACCGCTGAGATAGAGGCGGAAGATGTGGCCAAGCGCCTTATCGACTATGGTTTCCATGCACCTACCATGAGCTTCCCCGTAGCAGGTACGATCATGATAGAACCCACTGAAAGTGAAGACAAAGCAGAACTGGACCGTTTTTGTGATGCGCTCATCGCCATACGCGAAGAGATACGCGCTGTAGAAGAAGGCAGGGCCGATAAAGCAGACAATCCGCTAAAACATGCCCCCCATACGCAGTTCGTCATCACTGCCGACGAATGGAACCATAAGTACAGCAGGCAGGAAGCCGCCTACCCGCTGCCTTATACAAAGGCCAATAAATTCTGGCCAAGCGTAGCCCGTGTAAACAATACCTATGGCGACCGCAACCTGGTGTGTACCTGCGAACCTACAGAAGCATATTTGGAAGAAGCATAGGTCTCAATATCTAATCAAATATCATAAAAGTGCCCTTTTCAGGGGCACTTTTTAATTTTACGTTTTTATTCATGAATTTTTCCGTATTATTAATCTATAATTAATAAAAATTAGATATTTTTTATATTTTACGCCAATTGTTTCTCATCAATCCCCTTAGAATTGAAAAACAATGAAGTCTAAAGAGCAATTGATCACCAGCATTAGTAACGTCATAAACATGCGTCCTAAAAAACTATCCGACGATGATATTGAGACCCTCATATACATTCGTGAGAAAATAAGGAACAGCAATGATATGCTGGAAATACTTGATTACGTAAAACACCTGATACAGGTAACCGGTCTCGACTTTTACGATCTGTAGCGGAAAGGAAGAGCGGTAAAATAAAGGCCCCGCATTATAATAATGCGGGGCCTTTATTTTCTGTATATGTATTATAGATGCTGAAGCAAGATCGTTTCATTCTTACCTTCCGCGCTCACCAGTTTCAGTGTGTAAAGACCGGCCGGTAATTGCCTGCCCGGTATCACAAGCTTACCATTGCCGCTATTGCCCTGCCATAATACCTTGCCATTTATATCGCTGAGCACTACAGTATTGTTTGCAGGCAGGCCGTCGATATTCCAGTCGCTGCGGGTGGGATTGGGATATGCCTTAAATGCATTGAGTTTCGTTTCATTAACACCCAGGAGCGCCTGGTCGTGGGTATTGCTGAGTACTTTATCCAGTATCCAGTTGTTGGGGTCGATGGTTATGCCAGTCACAGAATCGGATACGTAAGCGAAATAATACTGCTCTGCAACTTCGTTATATACTTTTATGGTCGTATCGCCCTGCGTGGTATGCAACTGTATCTCAAGCGGTGTGGAGAAGAGCGGAACAGATGAAGGCATAGAAGTGGTCTGCGTGAGCTTGATAACAACCATATTGCCATCCTGCGCCCAACGCACGGCATATTTTATATAGCCTTCGCCATATATCCACTGGTTGAAAAAAGTATCGAGGTTTTGACCATAGGCAGCCTCAGCTGTTGCTTTGAAATCATCGGTAGATGCATTGCCGAAGGCATAGGTTTGCTGGTAGGTCTTCAGCACATTCCAGAACACGCTGTCGGCAGGAGCACGGAAACGCAGCATATGTATGACGGCAGCCGCTTTTTTGTATACCAGTCTCGGATCGAAAAGATGAATGACACTGGTGGTATCGTCGATATACACTTTACCACCGTTAGGGCCCATCACATTATTGTATTGATTGGTACGGTAAGCAAGGCCTGCTGCCGGCCCCCAGAAATGCGTACGGTATAATTGTTCGCAATAAGTCGCAAAACCTTCGCTCAGCCATACCTGGTGCCAGTCGGCATAGGTAACATGATCGCCGAACCACTGGTGCCCCAGTTCATGGCAAATGAGTTCTGTGTTTGTAACACCGATAGTGGTCATGGTCTGGTGCTCCATGCCACCCTGCAGGGTGGTGTAGCAATGGCCATATTTTTCATGATCGAAAGGATAACGGCCAAAGAGGCTGGAGAGATAATTGATCATCAAGCCTACGCTGTCAAAATTGGCTTTGTATGCCGGCATGAAGGTGGCAGAATCGTAAAAATAATTCTGCACCAGCATGGAGTCGGGGCTATTATCAAAATGTACATAATAAGAGTAATCGAAATAGGGGGCTATAGCCAGTGATATCAAATAATAGTCGATAGCATAGTGCGTGGCCCACCTGTATTGTTTGAAACCGGCTACCGGTGTAGTGACCGACCCAAGCAGACCATTGCTACCTACCCTTTGTCCATCGGGCACGGTAACCCACATGGTGACAGAATCTATCTTATCCGTAACAGATTGTTTGCAGGGCCACCAGCTCCTTGCTACATATGGGTCGCTAACGGTATAAAGCATTTCAACACCTGTACCAGTTATCGCATGAGTCATAGCCGTGAAGAAACCTGGCTGGGCGGGCAATGGATAGCCATGATAAAATACCTGTACATTGAATGGATCGCCCTGGTTGAGCGTTGAGGGCAGATTAATCGTCCTTATGGGCCCATTGGTTTGCACTGCGATAAGCTGGCTGTTATACTTCGCAGAATCGATGACCTGGGTAGTATCCAGCTCAAAAGCATACACGCTCATGGTTGGTGTGACCACCGTAGCATAGGTGGTAACGTTGCCGCGGGTATAAGTGCTGGTATCGTTCATCTGCAGATCGAACTTCACATAATGCACATCATAATAATCTTCTTCGGGGGTAGCTGTTGTAGCTTTGCCTAAAGGATCGTGGTGCGCTATACGCGACTGCGCACAGAGATCGGCCGGATCGGCAGACTGCGCACCGGCCTGCGACATACAGCAAAGTAAAATAAAGGGTAGAAAGAGCCGTTTCAAAAGCATGATGTTTATTGTTTTTCCAGTTTTACAACAGTTGTTTTAGCATTATCGGTCAGTTGCAGTATGTACATACCGGCAGGTAATGATTCGGCAGGTATGATGATACTATAGGCATTGAGGTTATTGCTTTGCCATACCGTGCGGCCTGTAATATCCATCAGCCTGAGGGCGGTATTTTCGGGCACGGCACTGAGCTGCCAGCTATCGTGGGCCGGATTGGGCTGAACAGAAAAATTTTGCCTGGCTACACCGGGTACATGCAATACCGCAGGATCATTGACCACGCTGTTCACCTGCCTGAGCAGCCATCGGTTCGGATCGACCTGCATACCTGTGGCCGTTTTATCCCAGTTGAAAATGTAATACTGTGAGGCTACGTAATTATCCACCCTTATGGTGGTGTCGCCGTTTGCCGAGGTGAACTTCAGCTCGATGGGGGTAATAAATAGCGGTACCGAAGCGGGCATGACCGTTGACTGGTTAAGCCGAACAACTACCTGGCTGCCGCCCTGCGCCCATACGGCATCATATACCGGCCAGCCTTCCTTATATACCCACTGGCTGAAAAAAGTATCCAGGTTTTGTCCCAGTACAGCCTCTGCCACGCCTTGCAGTGTACCGGTAGTGCCGGTAGCGCCTGAGAACTGCTGCTGGTAATTTTTACATACCTGGAAGTAAGTGCTGTCGTTGCCGCAAATGAAATGCAGCATATGCGCCACGCAGGCACCTTTTGCATAAGTAAGCCGGCCATCAAAGAGCCTGTTCTCGTTCAGGCTGTCCACTACGAAGACCGTACCTGAGGGATCGTCCATAACGTGGTCCTGGAAATCCTTCATGTAAAGGAATGCAGAATCCGGGCCCCAAAAATGATTAGCGTAAAGATATTCGGAATACGAAGCGAAGCCCTCGTTCATCCAGAGATCGGCCCATGAACCGCAGGTAACATTATCGCCAAACCACTGGTGCGAGAGCTCATGAGCTGTAAGTGTGCCATGAAAGTAGCCCAGTGTGGTCATTGTCTGGTGCTCCATACCGCCACTAAGCGGGGCCATACAATGCCCGTACTTCTCCTTCCAAAAAGGGTAACGCCCGTAGATGGTAGAGAAATAATCGATCATCATACCCGTAGAATCAATATCATTTTTGAAAAAGGGTAAAGTAAGGGGGTTGTTATACACATAGCTCTGCACCAGCATAGAATCGTTACTATTGGTAAAGTGCATGTAATAAGAGTAGTCGACGTATGGAGCAACTGAGAAGGATATCAAATAATAATCGATAGGGTAACGCTCTTTCCATTCATAACGGGCCTTGCCGGGTGCTATTGGGGTTACATTTTGCAGGAGGCCATTACTACCTGCCTTAAGCGCGGTATCGACAGTAATCCATACGTCGGCAGAATCTATCTTATCGGTAAGTGATTGTTTGCAGGGCCACCATCCCAATGCATGATAAGATTCACTTAAAGTATAGGTGACCTGCGCCCCCCATGTAGGTGATACATCGTTGCTGATGCCGGAGTAAAAGCCCGGCTGGTATACCGGCGCCCCATGATAAAATACCTGTACGGTAAATACATCGCCCTGGCTGAGCGCAGTGGGCAGGCTTACCGTTCTTATAGAATCGCTAGTGGTAACGGTACGCAATTGCCCGTTCACTTTCAGGGAGTCGATAGTAAGCAGGCTTGTAAGCTCGAAGACATAAGCAGGCATGGTGGTACTGAGCACTTTGGCACGTGTGAATGCATTGCCGCTGATGTAGGTAGAAGTATTGGAAACCGCGAGATCGAGCTTTACATATTGCACATCATAATCGTCTTCAGCAGGGCTGGCGACCGTGGGCCTTGCGGCGGCGTTCATATGCTGTTTGAGGTAGCTGCAAGAGATCATCCTGTTTTGCTGGGCATATACTACAGCATTGACCAGCAACAAAAACATAACCAATAGAGGCCTTTTCATATAAGCGATGACGTTATCATGTAAAACATTAAAAATACGCAATTATTTGATAGAGCATGTCGTAGCTATGTCATAATTGCTGTATGTGCGAGTATTATCCCGGTCGCAAAAAAAGCATGCCCCCCATTGAAAGGAGGACATGCCAGAAGTTTTTGTTTATCGCTGAAGATCATTTGGTCTTTTCAAAGCGGATACTCCGCTTGCCGGCATCGCTGCTGTAGCGGAGCATATACATACCCGGCGACAATGCGCTGATATCGACCGTGCTGCTGTTGCCTGTGGCTTGCTGCTGCAATAAGGTCCTGCCCGTCATATCGCTGATGGTAATGGTCCCGCTTGCTTTTTCCAGCCCGTAGCTGCGCACCGTGATGCTGCTATGTGCCGGGTTGGGGGCAATGGTGATATCGAAACCCGTGCCGTGCTGCACCGCAGCGCTCACCACTTTGGTATAGGCCATATTGCCGGCCGCATCGCGCAGCAGTATGCGGTAATAGTTTATGCCATTGTATGGATGCTCATCGAGGTAGCTATAAGCGGTACCACCATCAGCTTTTACCAATGCCAGGTCGAGAAAAGCACTGCCATCAGCACTGTGTTGCAGGGTGTATATATCACCGGAGGTTTCGGACGAGCGTTTCCAGTCTACCCGGTTCACAGCACCTTCATTGCGCGCAATGATGTCATCCAGCTTCACAGAAAGAGGATGACCATATGCCGTATGTATATAGAAACCACTAAAGCCCGTAACAGGGAAGCTCATCACCCACCAGCCATGTACGGCATCCCAGCTAACTGTGGGCGTGATCAATACTTCGGGGCCGGGATAATTAGCAGGCGCAGTGCCTATGCCATGGAACTGGCTGATCCGTACATTACCATTATCCACTGCGCCCGTGGGCAGCAATGGCAGGCTGGCAGAGGCGGCCGCTACATTGTAGGCATCGAACTCGCTTTGATAGGCATAAAGTACCACATCGGCCGTGGCGGTAGCCGCATTGTTGGCCGGTTCAAGATCGAAATGGCGCTGTACATAAGGCTGACCATTATAATTGCTTACCGTATTGTCTATGGTCACTGCCACGGTTGTATTACCATTAAGCGGGCTGGCCCCCGATGGCGTGAGCGAGGCCATAAGGTCGCAATCGGCCGGATAATGTACATCAGTAGCTGCGGTTATGCTCACAGTATTGGTCTCTGTATTACCAATGGAACCTGCCAGCGCCGTGCTGCCTATGACCATTATCACGGTGTCGGAAGACACCTGTGCGGGAACCGCACAGGGATCGCTACTGGTCACCAGGCAGTATATCGTATCACCGTTATTAAGCGTATTACTGGTATATGCTGGCGTATTCCCTCCTACCGGGTTACCATTTATCTCCCACTGGTATGTAGTAGATGGCCCGCCATTCGTGACATTTGCGGTAAATGTAACCGATGCCAGATCACATAAAGTATCGTTAGGTGAAACGATTAAGTTAGCAGTGGGTGTGATCTGTGCATTAATGACCAGGTCGACCCCATTAGAAGCACCTGTGCTGGCATTGTTGCTGGATGTTACCCTTACCCTGTAACCCGTGCCCGCTAATGTGGCACATGGTATGGTGCATACTATGGTGCCTGTAGTAGCAGTGGATACTAATGTACCGATAGTGATGGGTGCTGCAAAGGAGCCAGTAGCATCGCTGAGCTGCACGTTGAATACATTGCCGGGATTGATGGGAATACCGCTTACACTATAGTCTACATTAATAACATCGCAGGCACAAAAGGGTGAGCCCGTTACCGTGCAGTTAATAATACCTCCCGCGAGGGACCGGCTGGTAACAAAAAGGAGTAAAGCGGAGAGGAACAGGAAATTTTTTAAGGTGTATATTTTTTTCATATGGTAATTTTTAAATGATCTTTTTCACATTTTCAATATTTAGTTAATAAAGTTAACTATATACTTATTTAAATCAAAAGAAAATACGATGTCTTCGGGTATTTATAAATTAAATCGTAATTTTTTATTGCTACATTTATACAATAAAAAAAATGGCATATTTATTGTGCTTTAAATTATCGGCCTGCCCTTCCATTCATCTTTATAAATATTTTAAAATAAATCAGCGTATGTATCTAAAAGCTACTTTAATTTTTATCGTGGCACTCACATGCTGCGGAATATGGGCTGATGCACAGCCTGCCAGCTTTGCGCCAAGGGGTATAGGTGGTGGTGGGGCGCTCTTCTTCCCCAAGATCAACCCGGCCAATGACAATGAGTTTTATATCAGTTGTGATATGAGCCAGTTGTTCCACAGCACCGATTTTGGTGACAGCTATACGCAATTACACTTCAGCAAGCTGGCTGTGCTCAATGTATCGACCTACGAATTCACGAGCAACAGCAATGTAGCCTACTGCAATTATAATGATGGTAACGAGGGCTACCCCGTAAAGACCAATGACGGGGGCAATACCTGGACGGCACTGCCGGGCTTTGACGCCAACCAGGGGGGCGTATACCGCATGGCCGCCAACTATAACAAGCCTAACCAACTGCTGATGAATTATTATGGCCAGATCGTGATATCGCAGGACAGCGGGGCCACCTTCACCCTGGTGAAGCAGGCCACCAATAACGGGGCAGGCATCATCATGGGTGGTGTATTCTACACCGGCGACAGTATTTATATAGGTACCAACGAAGGCATATTATACTCCACCAACGGGGGCACATCGTTCAGCACCATGATCACTACAGGCATACCCGGGAGCGATGCCATATGGAGCTTTGCCGGTGCAGCGAACGGAGGCACGATGCGCTTTGTATGCATCACCGGGGCTAACAATAATACGTACAACGGTATTATGCCCTGGGACTATTATGGCTATGCAACCGGCGTATATACCATGGATAATGCAAATGGAGCATGGGTAGCTGCATCGACCGGTATCAACTTCTCCAATGACTTTGTGATGTATACCGCTATGGCAGAGCATGATGTAAACACCATGTACCTGGCAGGGGGCAGCCATATCGGTAACGAAGTAATACTAAAATCGAGCAATGGCGGTAACAGCTGGAGCCACATATTCAATACTATTAATAACCAGAATATAATAACCGGATGGCAGGGATATAACGGTGATAAGCAATGGAGCTGGGGCGAAACAGCCTTCGGTATTGCAGTTGCACCAAATAACCCAAATAAGGTACTCTTTGGTGATTTTGGTTTTGTACATGTGAGCAGTGATGGCGGAGCCAACTGGAAACAGGCTTATGTAAGCAATAGTGACGAGCATGCTGCTGCTGCGCCAACGCCGCAATACGGCTTTTACCATTCAATAGGACTGGAGAACACCACATGCTGGCAGGTGGACTGGGAAAGCCCTCAAGATATGTTTGCCTGCTACAGTGACATTGCAGGTATACGCAGCAATGACAGCGGTAAAAGCTGGGGCTACCCCCTTGGCGGGGTGGCGGCCAACTCGGTGTACCGAATCGCCAAAACACCCGATGGCACTATGTATGCCGGCGCATCGAACGTACATGATATGTATCAAAGCACCAGGCTGAAAGACGCCCAACTGGATGCTTTTGATGCGACCGGGAAGATCATCTTCTCCCACAATCACGGTGCACAATGGCAGCCATTGCACCAGTTCAATCATCCTGTGTTTTGGCTGGCCATTGATCCCAATGACACCAATACCATGTATGCCAGCGTGATACACCATGATACGAGTATAGGAGGGGTATATGTGACACATAACCTGTCGGATAGCGGCCTTGCCACATGGACCAAACTACCCGCGCCACCACGTACAGAAGGTCACCCTGCCAGCATCATAGTGCTGAATGACGGTAAAGTGCTCTGCACTTTCTCGGGCAGGATAAACGGTAACAGCTTTACGGCAAGCTCAGGTGTATTTCTCTACGATCCTGCAAGCGGCACATGGGCCGACAGGAGCGATCCCAATATGCAATACTGGACCAAAGATATTGTATTAGATCCGTCTGACCCCAACCAGGATAGCTGGTATGCCTGCGTTTTCAGCGCATGGGGCAATGCGAACGGGCCAAAAGGCGGATTGTATAAAACCACAAACCGCGGTACAACATGGACCAAGCTCACGGGCAACCAATTCGACAGGGTAACCTCCATTACTTTCGATCCGCAATATGACAGCGTAGCTTACCTGACCACGGAAACACAGGGCCTCAACTACAGCAGCAATATGAATAGTGCCAATCCCACATTCTCACTTGTAGACAGCTACCCCTTCCGCCAGCCCGAGCGTGTGTTTTTCAACCCATACGACAACAGCGAAATATGGGTGAGCAGCTTTGGGAATGGCATGAAGATGGGTAAGCTGTCGGCAGTGGCCGGTGTGCCTGTATTTGCAAAGAGCAGTGGAATGATAAAGGCCTGGCCCAACCCTGCTGGCCATATATTGCATGTGGACCTGCAGGGTATAGCCCTCAAAACAGGCCTGGTGCAGGTATATAATGCCACCGGGCAGGAAATACGCCGCATAAATACAAAGCAAAAACAAGTGGACATAGATACCCGCAATTGGCCTGCGGGTATCTACCTCGTGTCCTGTGAAGGCTACCTGGCCAAAGTGATCAAAGAATAATGGAGCAAAAATATCCCCCTTTTGGGGGTAGATGATCATACATTAAAAGGACCGAAATTTATACAGGTAAATTTCGGTCCTTAAATATTATAGCTATGAGGGAAGGGATATTTAAAAAAATAAAATTCATCAGCAAGTCTTTATTGTGGTCCATACTGTTGTATTTACTCAGCATGACCATTATTAACTGGGATGACGTACTCAACGGGATCCGGCATAAAGCAGACCGCGAAGTTGCCATTGTGCATGTTGTACCGGGGCCACAACCGGGACCTGTGACCACTACACAGATAAAGAAAGACATAGCAACGACCAGCCATATCTTTACCCTGCTGCGCGCATTGCTGCCGGGCGCGGGCAAAATAAGCTCCATGCTAAGGAACTAAGCTCCTGTTGCATACTTTTCCTCAGACCAATAAATAATAAAAATATCCTTAACCGCGGGGCCTGCGGCAAAGGTGTATTTTATGCAACATCACCTTCGAGCAATTTGGTATGCTCGGCAGTCACCATTTGCAAGGCAAGACTTTGAATAGAGGGGAACAGCATTGCATATATATCCCTTTTGCTGGCAGGAACATCGGTATCCTGCATACCAAGGATATACAATACTGATTCGGGCAGTTCAAATGCTGCGCATATTTTTTTCATGGTGCGCTGGCTTGGTCTTTTTACACCTGTCTCTATCTGGGACAATGATGTTTGGGAGATCTGGCAAATTTCTGCTAATTCATACTGGGTGATACCCAATTGTCGTCTAACTGATTTGATGGCTTTTCCTAAGTTCATATATTATTCCAGGGTTTTTAAAATATGTTATCAATAATGGTAAGTTTTAGCTGCGGTGCTGCAAATATAGACGTAGATTCATTACTATTCGTTGGTTAATAATAGCTTAAGATGGAATTTTTTTGAGAACAGCATGTTAAATCATTGCAATGGCAATAAATGCTTACAAATATTTGGCTTATAGTTATTGTTATTGTATCATGTAGTATTATTTGGTCGGGAAAGATGAAAAAGAATTTTTCAGTTCAGTTAAATTATGATGGCAAAAAAGTGCTTGCCGTAATATTATCAGAAGTCCGCAATAATGGCAGGTACTACGAAGTGAATATAAAGGGCTATCCCCGTTTTTTCATGACATGGTCGGCGCTGGGCAGGTATGATATAGTGCCCCAGGAAGGGCTGCAACTGCCCTATAACCTGGTGCTGGCGCTCAGTGATGCACTGGAAGAAACGCATAAGCCCTAAACACTTAACTTTGAAATAATAAGAAGGGGGGAAGCAGTAAAAATGTCATTTACCGATCTGTTGCACGAAATCGTACAGAAACCACTGGCCTCACTGGCCATTGTTTTTAACCTGGTGCTTATAGAAAGCCTGCTTTCTGTGGATAATGCAGCAGTACTGGCCACTATGGTGATGAACCTGGGCAAGGAAGAACGGGGAAAAGCATTGAGATATGGCATCATAGGCGCTTATATTTTCAGGGGTATTTGTTTATTTTTTGCCGCCTTTCTTATCAATATATGGTGGCTTAAGCCAATAGCAGGGGCTTACCTGGCTTACCTGTGCATAAAGTATTTTGTAAAGCGGAAGAATAAAAATGCGGAAGAGGATGAAGTATTAAAAGAAGGCAACTGGCTATACCGGCAATTCGTTAAAGTGACCAGCCCGTTCTGGGCAACTGTATTGATGGTGGAAATTATGGACATCGCCTTCTCGCTTGATAATGTTTTTGCCGCAGTCGCTTTTACGCGCAATATCTTTCTTGTTTGGGCAGGCGTGTTCATAGGCATACTGGCCATGCGTTTCGTAGCACAGGGTTTTGTAAAGCTCATTGCACACTACCCTTTTCTTGAAACAGCAGCCTATGTGATACTCGGGCTACTTGGTGTAAAGCTGGTATTATCGCTGAGCGAACATTATATGAAAGGCTCTAAGCTAAGTGAAGTGCTCTCCAGTTCCAATGCCGATCTTTTTACCTCGGCACTTACGGTAGCCGTATTCGGGATACCATTGCTTAGCTCGTGGTTATTCAATTATCCCAAAAGGAAATGATCACTGAAGTTCGTCGGGGTAAGTAGCGTTCCAGTGTATCCGCTCGCCGCTTTTGCCCAATCCAAAGAGTTTATTAAGGGCCATATTAAGGCCAAACTCATTGTATGCGCCTGCTGAGGAATAGTACACGCGGGAATAGTGTACCTGGAATTTATTGAGATTGATGCCCGCCCCAAAAGAGAAACCGGCCAGTGCAGTATGTTCTTTTATAGCCAGCTCACTGCGGTGCAACTGGTTGTAAGATGCCGAGAGGGCTATGCGCTTACCGAGGGTGAACTCCGCACCGAAGATGAAGTGGCGGAACAGCTTATCGGCAAAGTAGCTCTTCTTTTTGGTAGCAGTATCGGCACCGGTAAGTATATTCGTTTGCACATCAGCAGGATTATCATAGCGTATGTCCCACTCATATAAATGATGCACGGTAACATATAGATTCAAAGGCAGGTGCTTGAATTGTTTTGAAGCGCCAAGCTGCAGGTCGAAGGGCAGAGGCTCATTATTGCCCTTAGTATAGTTATGCAGCATGAAACCCATGTTTTTGGCCACAATGCCTACATCGACCAGCGCATTCTTGTCAAAAAAGTTTATGCCCACATCGGCAAGTACCGCTCCCGCGCGTTTATCATAAAGCATGGAGTGTGCCCACTTCAATGTAGCGCCATAACGCCAGTGCTCGCCATAGCTGCGTGATGCAGCCAGCGATAATGCATAATCGCTGGCACGAAAATCGCCATACTGGTTGCCTATATCGTCCGTTTGGGTAAAGCTGCCGTAATTGAGGTATTGCACACCAAATGCAAAAGCCGTGCTGAGCTTTTCGACGTTATAACCATATTGCAGGTTCATTACGCCAATACCTGCATAGTAAGCATTATAATTCAGGCCCAGCTGGTTGTGCAATGCGGGGCGCATAAGGGAAGGATTTTGCAGGGCAAAGGCAATATCATCGGCTGTTGAAGAAACACAGATGCCCCCCAATGCAGATACATGCGGCGCATTTGAAAGGCGCAGGAACTCCATTGCACGCTCACCACCGGTGACCTGTGCCCCGGCGCTCAAACAGCAGCAGGATATTACTGCCGCAGTCATCCATTTTTTCCAGTTCATACGCCTATTAAAACGTTTCATGCTCCTAAATATTGCTGTTTGCAGCCTTATGATATAATTATACTCCCGATGCCAGTTTTTGCTCGTCTTCTACTATTGCCTGGCTCACACCCGTCATGGAGAAGCCACCATCGTGGAAAAGGTTCTGCATGGTGATCATCCGGGTATAGTCGCTGAACATGGTAACGCAGAAATTGGCACAGTCTTCGGCACTGGCATTACCCAGGGGCGACATCTTTTCGGCATAGCTGAGGAATACATCAAAACCAGACACCCCCGAACCTGCTGTAGTGACCGTAGGCGACTGGGAGATCGTATTGACGCGTACCTTCTTTTTAAAGCCATAATAATAACCGAAGCTGCGCGTGATGCTTTCCAGCAATGCCTTGGCATCAGCCATATCGTTATAGCCCGGGAAGGTGCGCTGGGCGGCAATGTAGCTCAATGCTACCACAGAAGCCCATTCGTTGAGCGCATCCAGGTTCATGGCCGATTGCAGTATCCTGTGCAGCGATAGCGCACTTATATCAAGGGTCTTATGAAAATTATCGTAGTTGGTACCGGTATATTCTATGTTCTTACGCACGTTGGGGCTCATGCCTATCGAGTGCAGCATGAAATCTATTTTGCCCCCAAAGGTTTCCATGCTCTTTTGTAAGAGGTTCTCTATGTCGGTCATAGATGTGGCATCGGCGGGTATTACCGGCGCGTCGCCGCAAAGCTTTGACAGTTCATTGATCTTACCCATACGCAGGGCAATGGGTGCATTGGTAAGTACCAGTTGAGCACCTGCCTCATGGGCCGCGAGTGCCGTTTTCCATGCTATCGAGCGCTCATCAAGTGCGCCGAATATGATCCCTTTTTTGCCTTGTAACAATTGACTGGCCATAATCTGCTTAATCATTAAATATCCGTAAAAGTATAAAAATTGCCCGACGCTTGATGAAATGAACTTAAAGTTGATAACTACATTCTATATTTCATTATTAATTAATAAAATATAGATTTTTGTGTTTCATCCAACTTGACGCTATTTTCGTCTAATCAAAATGTCATTTGGTCAAATACAGGAGCAGGAAAGAGATACTTTATTTTACTTTGCTGTACACTTTATGAACGTCCAGCCCCTATGAACCCATCAAGGGTGCTGAAAAATCAGCAACTGCTCCTGCGGTTGCTTTTTTTATGCCCTTCCTACGGACCTATTCCGTAAATTAGTTAGCAAAACAAGGATATGAAACGCTTCCTTACCGTATTGCTGGCAATGCTCCTGGCATATAGCAGCCATGCCCAAAATAAAGATGAGCAGGAAATAAAACAGTTGCTGGATGCACAGGTTGCTGAATGGAACAAAGGCAATATTGCGGGCTATATGCATGGCTACTGGGAAAGCGACAGCCTTTTATTCATTGGTTCAAAGGGCCCCAGGTATGGTTATAAGAACACACTGGAAAAATACAAGCAGGCCTACCCCGATGATGCATACATGGGAAAACTGCATACCAATATCAGCGAAATGCGCAGGCTATCGGGCAACTATTACTTTATCGTAGGCAAGTGGGCCTTAAAAAGAAGTGCCGGCGATGTATCGGGCGACTTTACCCTGCTCGTGCGAAAAATAAATGGCCACTGGGTGATCGTGGTAGACCATAGCAGTTAACTCAATACTACTTAAACACCAGGCCGGTATCCGTTCCATTTATTTTAACTGATATTCTGATACTGCTACCGTCGTTCGAAATGATATGCAGATCAGACCATTTCGCATCCCTGTTGCAGCTTCGCATAACCAAGACTGTGGTAAGATGAAGGTCCAAAAAGGGATGAGCAGCACGACAAACATTATCCTTTCGGTAAAAAACAAAAGAGTAGCCAGCAATAAATAAGAGGGGTAAAAGAACAGGTAAATTTTGGTTGCTTTGCCGAGCTTTTTGTAGCCGGTGATGAGCCATAATATGGCGCTTATAAAGAGTGTCGCGACGATTACCTGTTCCATGAGCAGCTCTTTAAGGCTGATACCCCAGCATACCAGCAAAACGAGGCTTGACAGGTACAGCAGCACTGATATTTTGTGGACGCGTGGCAGCATAAATTTATACCGTAAAATAAAAAAGGTAACCGAGATGGTTACCTTTTGCTATGTAAGATCGAATATTTATTTGTTCATCGTTGCCAAAAACTCTTCGTTGCTCTTGGTGCCTTTCATTTGCTGCAGCAGGAAGTTCATCGCTTCATCCGTGTTCATGTCGGCGATATGATTGCGCAGCAACCACATTTTGTTCTGTACATCTTTATCCAGCAGCAGGTCGTCGCGGCGGGTAGATGACGATGTGATATCTATTGCAGGGAATACGCGCTTGTTGGCCAGGCGGCGATCGAGCTGCAATTCCATGTTACCGGTACCCTTGAATTCTTCAAAGATCACTTCGTCCATCTTGGAGCCTGTATCTATAAGGGCAGTAGCCAGTATAGTAAGCGAACCGCCATTCTCTATTTTACGGGCGGCACCGAAGAACTGCTTTGGCTTTTGCATAGCATTGGCTTCCACACCACCACTCAATACCTTGCCACTGGCTGGGGCCACGGTATTATGGGCACGGGCCAGGCGGGTAATAGAGTCGAGCAGTATGACAACATCATGCCCTACTTCCACGAGGCGCTTGGCTTTCTGCAATGCTATGGTTGACACTTTTACGTGCTTATCGGCAGGTTCATCAAATGTAGATGCGATCACTTCCGCATTAACACTGCGCTGCATATCGGTAACTTCTTCAGGGCGCTCATCCACCAGCACGATCATCAGGTAGCACTCAGGGTGGTTGCGTGCTATAGCATTGGCCACTTCTTTCAGCAACATGGTCTTACCTGTTTTGGGCTGGGCCACGATAAGGCCGCGCTGTCCTTTACCTATAGGCGTAAAGAGGTCCATGATACGGGTGCTGTAATTGTTACCCGTCGTTGTAAGGCTCAGCTTTTCGAAAGGGAAAAGCGGGGTCAGGTAATCGAAAGGTACACGGTCGCGTATCTCATCGGGCAGACGGCCATTGATGGTCTCTACCTTCAGGAGCGCGAAATATTTTTCACCTTCTTTCGGGGGGCGCACGCTGCCGCGCACGGTATCGCCCGTTTTAAGGCCGAATAATTTTATTTGCGATGGGGATACATATATATCATCGGGTGAGCTAAGGTAATTGTAATCGCTGCTACGCAGGAAACCATAGCCATCCTGCATCATTTCCAGCACGCCCTCACTTACTACCACACCATCAAACTCCACGTTAAAATTGCTGGGTTGCTGCTGCTGCTCACGGCGGTAGCGGTTACCCTGGTGCTGGTGCTGCGGCTTATTGGCAGCAGGTGCTTCCACATCGGCAATAGGGGGCTGCGGTGTTTCGGGGGCGTCTTCCGGCGGAGGCATAATGATACCAGAGTCATTGCCTTCAAGCCCGGCAGCTTCGGTAGCTTCTGCTGTAGTTTCAGCGCCCTCTTCGTTGCTCCAGTCAGCCCCGGCACTTGTTTCAGCAGGCTCTGCTTCCGCTTTGGCTTTGCGGCCACGATGCTTTTTATCCGTTTCTTCCTCCGCAGGTTCTGCTGCTTTCGCTTTTGATCCGTTATGACCTATTTTCTGTGCAGGGCCAGCTTCGGCTTTGGGTTTGCGGCCGCGGCGCTTTTTAGGTTCATCCTCTTCAGCACCCGGAGCAGCGCCGGCTTTAATTGCCTGCTGATCCAGTATTTTATATATAAGCGTTTGTTTATCCAGCTTACCGGGGTTATGAATGTTGAGGTTCTCAGCTACATCTACAAGCTCCGGAACGAGCATATCGTTCAATTGCAAAATGTCGTAAGGCATGCTTAAGTTTTTTCTAAAAGATTTGAGTTTCTCTTGCTTGAATAATTAATGTTTGATAAATCTCTTCTCGACTTAATTTCTGAAAAAACCGGTTATTTGGAAAAGGAAAAATTCAGAAACCGAATGAAAGGATGGGAACAAAAACCGTTCCTATGATGCAAGATTACAAATGTTTTTGTTAATAAACTAAAAAAAATCAGTGTTTTTTGTGTACCCAGTTCAGAAAAGCAGTACTCATATTACCAATCGTATTATTTATAGGGGTATATGTAAACGACGGAAAAAAACTTAAAAACTTACTATTATCATAGCGGGAATACCGTGAGGCGATCTCTGAACTTTCGCGGCTTATTACCGAACGCTTGCCGGTGATCAATTGCCTTAAACGATAAAAACGCCAGGTGAGACCCGTTAAAAAAGCCCCCGCTTTGATGCTTGGTGGCCTGCGATCGAGTGCAGCGGCCATCATGGTAAAGATATCTTTGAAGGTATAATTACCTGCACTGATGATAAAGCGTTCTTCACACACATCGCTATCCATAAGCATTATCGCTGCTTTCATCACATCAGTCACATCGACCCAGCAGGTGCAACCGGGAGTATAGAACGGAAACTGCCTGTAAACTATTTTCATGATGGTAGCAGAGCCATCATTCCAGCTACTGGCTTCGCCCAGTATAGTACCGGGATTAAGTATGGCGGCGTCCAGGCCCTCACCCATGCCCCGCCAAACTTCCATTTCTGCAAGATATTTACTTAGCCCATAGCCGGAATTGTATTTGCTTTCTTCCCACTCTTCATTTTCTGTTATTTCTCCCTTCACGTCTTCCGGCCTTCCCAATGCGGCTATAGAACTGACGTAAACCATTTTCTCAATACCCCTTTCCAGTGCCTCGTTGACGAGGTTGGCCGTACTTTCTACATTGAAATGTATCATCTCTCCGCGCTTTGCAGGGTCAAAAGAGATAATGGCAGCACAATGATAAAGATGGGTGATCCCCTCCATGGCTTTGGACACTTCGAAAATATCCAGCAGGTCGTATTTTTCCCAGCTTATACCGGGTAAGCTTTTTAGCTCGCCGTCAGGAGCATGCCGGTTGTACAGGGCGCGAACCTGCTTACCCTGTGCGGCCAATGCGCGCACAAGATGCTGACCTAAAAATCCGCTTGCGCCTGTTACAAGGATCATGATTAAAAAGCAAAAAACGAGTTCCGGCCTATATTGACTGAAACTGCTTTAAAAAACGGACATCATTTTGTGAATATAACCTAAGGTCATTGACCTGGTATTTTATCTGCGTGATACGCTCTACACCCATACCGAATGCGAAACCGGTGTATACTTCTGGGTCTATACCAAAGTTGCGCAGCATATTGGGATGCACCATGCCACAGCCCAGTATCTCTACCCAGCCTGTATGCTTGCAAAGGCTGCAACCCTTGCCCCCGCATACCGTACAGGATATATCCATCTCGGCACTGGGCTCGGTAAAGGGGAAATATGAAGGGCGAAAGCGAACTTTTGTATCAGCACCGAACATTTCGGTAACAAAATAATAAAGGGTCTGTTTCAGATCGGCAAAGGACACATCTTTATCTACATAAAGCCCCTCGCACTGGTGAAAGAAGCAATGCGCACGGGCCGAGATCGTCTCGTTACGGTATACACGGCCGGGACAAATAACCCTTACGGGCAATGGCTGCGACTCCAGTATACGCGCCTGTACCGATGAGGTATGTGTGCGCAGTACCCAATCGGGGTTTTGCGACACGTAAAAGGTATCCTGCATATCGCGGGCCGTATGATTCTCGGGCATGTTCAGCGAGGTGAAATTATGCCAGTCATCTTCGATCTCCGGGCCAGTGGCAACGCTAAAACCTATCTTTTCAAATATCGATACGATCTCATTTTCCACCATCCGGATGGGGTGGCGTGTGCCTAATGGCAATTGTGTTGCCGGCAGACTGATATCAATGGCAGGGCCGGTCTTTTTACCACCGTCCTGCAAGTGTTTGTGATCTTCGTATTTACTTTCAGCCAGTTGTTTAAAAGCATTCAATAACTGCCCGGCCTCTTTTTTCTGCTCTGCGGGCACATGCTTCATTTCACCGAATATCGCCTTTACTATACCTTTTGTACCCAGGTATTTGATACGGTAGGTTTCCAGTTCACCAGCATCAGCCGGCGTGAAAGCATTGATCTCCTGCTCGTGGATCTTTATCTGTTCCTGTAAGGATTGCATGCAACAAAGATAGGCGGCTTTTGTTAAAGAATGTGTTATATCAAAATGTCCCGGTTGGAGACCCGGGACATTTTAATGAAAAATATTTTGTGATATCATTCCTTATAAAAGAACCATTTGGCCAGCTCTTTATAGCTTGCCTTCTTACCATACATCAGTATACCTACCCTGTAGATACGGGCGGCTACCCATACGGTAAAAAAGAACCCTCCAAGCAGCAATGCCATAGAGAGGCCAAGCTGCCATAGCGGCACACCGAAAGGTATGCGGATCATCATGGCGATAGGAGATGTAAATGGTATGATGGACAGCCAGAAAGAAAGGCTGCTGTCCGGGTTATTGATGATAAAATTGAGCGAAAGGATGAAGGTGAAAACCAGCGGCAATGTAATGGGCAGCATGAACTGTTGCGTTTCCGTCTCGCTGTCCACCGCCGAGCCTACCGCCGCAAAAATAGCACTGTACAAGAGGTAGCCGAAAAGAAAATAGAACAGGAAGGTGAATACGGTATAGGCCACCGGTATATCCTGTATCTGCTGCATGATCTTTACGCTCATGTCCTTATCATTGCTCTTTTCCACTGCTGTGTTCATGGCGGCAGCCTGCCCCGCCGGCGAGGTTTTCATTATAGCCGTTTGTGCTGTATCGGCCTTGTTCTTCATGATCATGGTGCTGGCGCCACCGGTAAGCACAATGCTCAGCACGATCCACAACAGGAACTGCGTAAGGCCCACCAGGCCAACACCGATTATTTTTCCCAGCAACAACTGGAAGGGCTTTACCGAAGATATGATCACCTCGATAACCCTGCTGGTCTTCTCCTCTATTACACCCCGCATTACCTGTGTGCCGTAAATAAAGAGTGACATGTAAATGAGGAAAGCACATAGGAAACCAACACCATAAGCTATCCATGTGCCGGCATCTTTCTCCCCTTCTTTGGTTATCTGTTTGGCGCTGATATTGATATGGCTCTGCGACCTGTGTAAAACGGCAGTATCTATACCCGCAGCGATGAGCTTGTTATTTTTTATGATACCATTCATCTGGTCTTCGATGGTGCTCACCATGCCTGCACCTGCCTTCTTGGAGCTCAGTATCTCGGTATTGGCGGTCGCTACAGGTATGTGCAGCAGGTAAGCATCTTCCTTTCCTATTATTCCTGCTTTTGCCTTTTCGTAAGATTCACCTGTGTAGGTGAATTTAATATTGCCTGCGTCCTTCAGCTGGTCGCGGAACATGCCATTCTCATCAACAACGGTCACATTCTTTACATCGCCAAATTCATCGCCTTTGGCTATCAGGTAACCAATAAGCGCATACATACCTATGAACAGCAGGGGCACCAGGAAGGTCATCACGATGAATGATTTCTTCTTTACCCTCGATAAATACTCGCGCCTGATAATGAGGAATACTTTGTTCATGGCCTAGTTCATTTGATTTACTTTATCAATAAATATTTCATTCATGGTAGGAATCACTTCCTCAAAGCGGCTGATGTGGCCTTTTGCCATAAAATGGCTGAGGATGCTATTGGCATCACCACCTGCGGCCAGCTGTAATTTCAGCCTGTATTCATCGCCCGTATTATTTTCCTCTACTACTGTGAAGGGCGCGGCACCATTGATCTCAGCCTTACTGCCGGCATATTCCAGCAGGTAAGTATTATTGCGGTAAGTACCTTTTATATCCTTAACCTTTCCTTCCAGTATCTTATGCGATTTATTAATAAGCGCTATGGAATCGCAAAGTTCTTCCACCGACTCCATCCTGTGCGTGGAGAATATAATGGTCGCCCCATTCTTATTCAGCTCCAGTATCTCGTTCTTGATCACTTCGGCATTCACGGGATCGAAGCCCGAGAAGGGCTCATCGAGTATGATCAGCTCCGGCTCATGCAGCACCGTGGCCACGAACTGGGCTTTCTGCTGCATACCTTTCGATAGTTCTTCGATCTTTTTGTTCCACCAGCTTTCTATGCCCAGTTTTTTGAACCACATTTTTATCCTGCGGCGGGCCTCATCGGTACTTAGCCCTTTAAGCCTTGCCAGGTAAATGATCTGTTCACCGATCTCCATTTTCTTATACAGGCCCCGCTCTTCGGGCAGGTAGCCTATACGCTCTATATGCGACTGGTTCAGCTTTTGACCATTGAATAATATCTCGCCCGAATCGGGTGCAGTGATCTGGTTGATGATGCGGATCAGTGAGGTCTTACCGGCGCCATTGGGCCCCAGCAGGCCAAATATGCTGCCCTGCTCTATTTCCATACTCACATCATCCAATGCCCTGTAGGAACCATATTGTTTCACGATGTTTCTGATGCTTAACATGATGAATGATTTGTTGGCTGAAATTAGGAAAATAAAGCGTTATCGTTCAATTTTGTAATAATGTCTTAAAATGACAGATTACATATGACGATAAATGCATGACTCGCAGACAACAATATTTAAGTATTTCGCTGATTATTTTGCTTTGTGTTGTTACAAGGCTGCCGCAGCTACTTAGCCCTTACCTGGTACTGGATACTGATGAGGCCATAGTCGGCTTAATGTCAAAGCATTTATACGAGGGCAAAAATATCCCCGTCTTTTTTTATGGGCAGGCCTTTGGCTTCTCATTAGTGGAGTGCTCGGCATCGGCATTCATGTTCCTGTTTACCGGCGTAAACCATTATGGGGTAAAACTGGGCATGCTGCTGCTCTGGACGCTGGGGATGGTATTCTTTTATCTTGGCATGCTGCGCGTGAATGAAAAGAACAGGGTCGCGGCGCTTTTGTTTACGATCGCCTTTATCGTTAACCCAGCATGGGCCGTATGGTCGATGAAGGCCCGGGGCGGGTATTTGACATCTGTATTGTTCTTCTCGCTGTTCTTATTTCTGCTGTTCGGGAAGAACAAGACAAGGCTAAGCTGGGGGGCTATCGGTGCCCTGGCGGCGATGACCTATTTCAGCCAGCCTTTATGGCTTCCCGGCCTGCTGCCGCTGCTGGCGTATAAGACCATTAGCGAAAAGGGATGGAGGGAAAAAGGTTTTTTATTTATAGGAGCGATCATAGTACTTGTACCCATGCTGGTAGCGAAGCATAACGCATCGCACTTTTACGCCGGCACACAAGCCGATTTTTCTGTCAGCGCGGCCTATGAAAAATTGCTGTCGTTCCCGCAATATCTCTTCAATGGGATGCGGGGCTCATATGTATTGGGCTATATTTTGCCCGCATCGCAAGCCTGCGATATTATTGGCTTTATATGCTCAGAGTGTGTCTGGCTTTTATTGCTCATGGGTATCTACAACCTGTTCGACAAAGAGCGGAGGAACTGGCTTTTTATTTCCTCTGTGCTTTCTTTATTGCTCAGTATCGTAATGGTATTATTTCTGGAGAACAATACAAGGCCCCGGTGGCTGCTTGCGATACCGGGATATATTATATTCGCACTCTACCTTTTTTACCAAATCGTCCCTTTGAAAAAGTTTTTCCGGGCTGCACTGATCGCGCTTATCATTCCGGGCCTTTACGCTATGTGGACCTTTAAAGACTACCAATGTAACCCAACCACGAACGCCCAACTGGTGGAAGTGGTAAACTATATTGAAAAGCAGGGTGTACATTATGTATTCTCTGTATGCTCCGCGCTTAATTCTCAATTAGAATTTTACTCCGGCGAGCAGATCATCTGCCGGGCGAAGGATCCGGGTGACCGGTATATGCCTTATTATTTTGCTGCAAATAATGCATTAGCTGCCGGGAAACCCGTAGCTATCATAGGCTATGACAGTGATCATAACGGGGTGCCTGATAACAACAATATAATCAGGATCAACCAGTATTTTATCTGTTTGAACGCCGATAAGAAGCTATTGACCAACTCAGGCTTCCTTTTAGAACAGTAAATAATATTAAGCTGATGCCAGCCATTAGGGCAGGCTATTAAAAAGTAAAACACATATGATATAATAAGGCAAAAGAACGCCATAGCCTTAATATTAACCATAGTACTATGCCTCACAGGAGGGCTCCAGGTTTTAAATCACCTTTCATAAGATAATTTTTCAATAAATTGTGTGGTCTAAAAGAATTGAATTATGAACAGGGCCATTCGTAAGGTTGCAGTTGTTGGCAGCGGGGTTATGGGCAGCCGCATAGCCTGCCATTTTGCAGGGATAGGTGTGCAGGTATTACTGCTGGATATAGTACCCGGCGAACCGAATGAGGCAGAAAAAGCAAAAGGCTTAACGCTGGAAAGTAAACCGGTACGCAATCGCATAGTAAACGATGCGTTGAAGGCAACATTGAAAAGCAAACCTTCGGCTGTATATGGCAAAAAAGCAGCCGAGCTGATACAGACGGGCAATATTGACGACGACCTGCACCGCATAGCCGACTGCGACTGGGTGATAGAAGTGGTGGTGGAAAGACTGGACATCAAACAGAAAGTATTCGATAAGATAGAGCAGCACCGCAAACCGGGCACGCTCATCACGACCAATACATCGGGCATTCCCATACACCTGATGAGCGAAGGACGCAGCGAGGATTTCCAGCAGCATTTTTGCGGCACACACTTCTTCAACCCGCCGCGATATTTGCGCTTATTGGAGATCATACCCGACCCGCATACCAAACCCGAGGTGCTAGATTTCCTTATGGATTATGGGAGCCGGTTCCTGGGCAAGACCACTGTGCTGTGTAAAGACACACCCGCTTTTATCGCCAACCGGGTAGGCGTATTTGGTTTTATGGCCGTATTCAAGGCCATGCAGGAGCTGGGCCTTAACGTGGACGAAGTGGACCTGTTGACGGGCCCTATATTGGGCCGCCCGAAATCAGCTACCTTCCGCACAGGCGATGTGGTGGGGCTTGATACCCTGGTACATGTGGCTAAAGACTTACCTGCCAATGCACCCGATGATGAGGCCAAAGACCTGTTCAAAATGCCCCCCTTCCTCGAAAAAATGCTGGAGAACAAGTGGCTGGGTGATAAAACAGGCCAGGGCTTTTATAAAAAAATAAAAGGCGAAAAAGGCAAGTCGGAAATACTGACGCTGGACCTGGGCACTATGGAATATGGCCCGAAACGCAAAACAAAATTTGCGACCATCGAGACGGCCAAGCCCATTGACGACCTGGCACAACGGCTCAAGGCATTATACAGCGGGCAGGATAAGGCCGGAGAGTTTTACCGCCTCGTGCACCACATGATCTTCGCCTATATCTCCAACCGCATACCGGAGATAGCCGATGAACTGTATAAGATAGATGATGGTCTTAAAGCAGGCTTTGGCTGGGATATGGGGGCTTTCGAGAGCTGGGACGTCCTGGGTGTGGAAAAGGTACTTAAGAATATGAAGGCTGCCGGCTTTGAAGTGGCCAACTGGGTGCCGCAGATGCTGGAAAAAGGCTTTAAAACTTTTTACAAGACCGAGAACGGGCAACGCAAATATTACGATATACGTACGCAAAGCTACCAGCCTATACCGGGCATGGGCGGCATGATACTGCTGGAGCACCTGGACGAGAAAGTGGTATGGAAGAACAGCGCCTGCAAACTGTATGATATTGGCGACGATGTACTGGCCCTGCGCTGGAACACCAAGATGAACAGCATAGGCGGCGAGGTGCTGGAAGGGGTGCAGAAAAGCGTAGCCATAGCCGAAGAACAATACAAAGGGCTTATACTGGCCAATGGCGGCGCCAATTTCAGCGCCGGGGCCAATGTAGGCCTCATCTTCATGTTTGCTGCCGAGCAGGAATATGATGAGCTCGATTTTGCCATACGCCAGTTCCAGGCCACTACCATGCGCCTGCGCTATAGCAGCATACCCGTAATGGTGGCCCCGCATGGCCTTACGCTTGGCGGGGGCTGCGAGATGTGCCTGCATGCCGATGCAGTGCAGGCAGCGGCCGAAACTTATATAGGATTGGTGGAAGTAGGCGTAGGCCTCATACCCGGCGGCGGTGGCACAAAGGAACTGGTGCTGCGCGCCAGCGACCGGAACATAAAAGAAGATATCGAGGTCAATTACCTGCAGCAGTTATTCATCAATGTGGCCACGGCCAAAGTGGCCACATCGGCAGAGGAAGGTTTTGAGAACTTTATCTTCCGTCCCGGTACCGATCATATTTCCATCAACCCCGACAGGCGCATAGCCGATGCCAAACGCAGGATACTGGCCATGCACGAGGAAGGCTATACACAACCTGCACCCCGCCACGATATCAAAGTGCAGGGCCGCGGCGGACTGGGCGGCTTACGCTCCGGCATACATGCTATGTGGCGGGCCAACTATGCCAGCGACCATGATAAACTGATCGCTGAAAAACTTGCCTATGTAATGTGCGGCGGCGATCTCTCACAGCCCACCCTGGTATCGGAGCAATACCTGCTGGACCTGGAGCGCGAAGCATTCCTGAGCCTTTGCGGGCAGCGTAAAACGCTGGAGCGCTTACAGAGCATTTTGCAGACAGGCAAACCATTGAGGAATTAAATACTACAACATCCGTACTTGGTGGGATTAAACGCGTTGAGTAACCTCACAAATCCAGGTAGTGTTAGCACCGCTCTAAACGGTCAGGCGCATTGAGGGCTTGGCCTGGCTTAGCCAGATGTGCCACGTCTTAAAACATGGCACATCTGGCTCCAAATCAAGGCGACTGTTCCAATTACCTCATTTTGCCCCCTCCCCTCAACTTTGTACCTTTAAAATCCTCGTAGATGCAAAAATTAATTTACATAACATTATTGCTCCTATGCTGCCAGCCCCAATGCCGGGCGCAGAGCATGGAAGATATGGACGCCCGGATGGCCTATTACCTGGGCAGGCTTAGCTACTGGTACCTTCATGCCGATGAAGAAATGGGCGGGGCCGACTCGCTCGAAAATAATAATGACCTCTTTATCGAGTACCTGGAAAGAACGGTCATCCGGCACGATTCATGCCTAACGGCCCCCTTTCCGCTTGCTGTAAAAGAAGGTTTGAACATCAGCACATCTGCCGACCAGCGTATGCGCATCTTCGCATGGGACCGCAAAGACGACCCTGACAGGCAGCACATTGAGAATATAGCTGCTTATATGACCTATTATGACATCCGCTATACCGATATTGCCACCTTCGAGAAACGCAATACGCCCTGCTACTTTTACGATGCTATAATACCGGTAAAGACCACTGAGGGCACTGTATTTCTCGCCCTGTATCACCGTACCCTGCCGCGCCGCATAGAAGGTATACGAGCCTATGGCATCGTAGAGCATAAGCTGGCCAAAATACCCATCTTCAAAGACCGTACGGGCACCTATAGCGAGCTTACCTATTATTATGCCCTCGATGACGATGATGGCAAAGACAAGATACTGCTGCACTTTAACGATGCACACGATAAGCTGTACATACCCGAGATAAGGGACGGCTATTTTAAAGGTGATTTTATGGTTTATGTGCTGAATGAGCATAACTTTGAGTACGATAAACACGCCCGCTAAAGCCTGCATGGTGAACCGTAAATACCCCCTTGTTATTATTGTTTTGCTCCTCTGCCTCGTATGCAGCATGGGGCTAAAGGCCCAGCAGGATCCCAGCCAGGTGGTGGAAAATAAGATCGAGGCCTGGCTGCAGTGCATCAACCGCCTGCACCGTGAAAATATCAACCGGCAAAAACAGGATTCACTCTGGCTGGTCAATGCGCAAATGATGGCCTACCTGAAAAAGGTCTGTGCCAGGCAGCCCGGCACCTTGCAGGACGAGGTGCGCCCTACCGATTCGGCAGGCAACCCGCTCAGTGGTATCAATATACTTACCTCCCAGGATAACAGGCTGCGCATCTACTGCTGGGATACACGCACAGGCGCTTATCAAAACCATTTTAATGCCATTGCACAGGTAGCTGCAAAAGGCGGCAATACCCGCATGCTGGTATTGAACGATATTGCCGGTGGCGATGCCAATGACGACCGCGCCGGCACACTGTACAGCGATGTATGCAGGGTGCGCACCTTACTGGGCAAGACCTATTACCTCGTAATGGACCATAAAGTATATAACAATCGGGGCGGCGGCCATGCGATACACGCCTATACAATTGATAAAGGTTCGTTAATTCCCGCCGCTATATTTAAGACAAATGGTAAATTGCAGCATACCATAGCTGTAGAGCATGATATGGCCCCTTACGGTGAATGGGCCGAAGACGATGCGAACATTAAATTGAGCGATGACAGTAAGACCATGTATGTGCCCCTGCTGAAAAAAGACAGCCCTGCCCCACGCAGGGACAGCCTTGAAGTGAAGCCGGTAACAGCCGCAGCCGGAACAGCCGACAATGCGAATGCAGGAACGGGATCGCGCGATTATTATATTTACAGGTTCGATGGCTTTCATTATGTGTATGACAAAGAGGCAAATAAATCATTGAAGGAATAGATGAGCAGGACAAAAATATACAGGCATATAAGTGTGGTAGTTCTTATGATACTGGCCCGGGGCTTTGCCTTCGGCCAGGAAAATACATTGAAAGATGCGCGCATGAATGCTGATCTGAAGAACTATGAAAAAGCTGCCGGTATTTATAGCAAGCTTTATAAAGACGATCCTTCATCGAGCGATGTGTATGATGAGTACCTGCAACTGCTGGTAACGATGAAAGAATATAAGGATGCCGAGAAAGTAGTGGAGAAACAACAAGCGCTGCATCCGCGCAGCCCATTGGTAGCTATTGATATGGGCATGGTCTATTCGCTGGAGAAAAAGGAAGGCAAGGCAAAAGACCAGTTCGACAATGCCGTGAGCTTCCTGACCGGCGATGATATGCTTACCCAGCAAACGGCCAATGCCTTTACGAAGATCGGCGATACGGCACATGCTATTAAAACCTATGAGCGCGGCGCCGGTATGCTCAGCAATAATTACATATACAGCGAACCGCTTGCAAGGCTCTACGCCAAAACAGGTGATATGGACAAGGCCTTGAACACCCTGATCAACGCAGTACCCATACAGGTATATGGCCTGGAAAACACCAAGAACCTGCTGCTGGAACTCCTGGGTACCGACCCGCAAAAGATACAGCAGACACAGAAAGTATTGATAAAACGCATTAATGAAACGCCCGACAACCCTTATTATGCAGAACTGCTCACATGGATATATACGCAGAAGAACGACTGGGATGGTGCACTGATGCAACTGGAAGCCGTAGATGAGCGCAATAAAGAAGATGGGAGGCGCCTGTTCAGCTTCGCCCACGTTGCGGAACGCGAGAAACAGTATGAAGTGGCGCAAAAAGCCCTGGAGGATATCGTGGCTAAGGGAAAGGACAATAACCTGTACATGAGCTCCAAATCCGAAAAGCTGCGTATAGGACTTGAGCGCCTGCAAAATGTACCTGCATACACCCGGGATGAGGTCAAGGCGTTAGCCGACTCCTTCGAATCATTTTTTAAAGAATTTCCCGGCTATTATGGTTCTGATATAGCCTGCCAGTATGCCATGCTTGAAGCACAGTTTGCTGGCGACCCGCAAAAAGGCGTAGAGATATTGCAAAAAGCCATTGCAGCGGCCGGCATGAACAAAAATGTGATCGGCAAAGCCAAACTGCAACTGGGCGACTACTATATACTTACAGGCAAGACATGGGAGGCTTCGCTGGTATATAGCCAGGTAGACAAGGAATTCAAGCAGGATGCCCTCGGAGAAGAGGCCCGGTATCGCAATGCGAAGCTGTCTTACTACCATGGCGATTTCAAATGGGCACAGACACAGCTTTCGGTGCTAAAAGCCGCTACTTCAGAGCTTATCGCCAACGATGCCCTGTATCTTTCGGTACTGATAACGGAGAATACCCAGGATAGTGATTATACCGCACTCAGCCGTTTTGCCTATGCCGACCTGCTGCTCTTCCAGAACAAAGACAAAGAAGCCGAAACACTGCTGGATAGCATAGCAAAAGCATGGCCCAAACACTCGCTGCAGGACGACATACTGATGCTGCATGCCCGCATTGCGGAGAAACACCACGATTATAAAGCAGCCCTTGGCTACTTTGCTGCTATACTGGATAAGTATAAAGAGGATGTACTGGGCGATGATGCCACCTTCAAGACAGCGGAGATATATAGCCAGCAAATGCACGATACTGCCAAAGCCAAAGAATACTATGAGCAATTGCTTATAGACTACCCAGGCAGCACCTATGTACAAACCGCGAGAAAGCGCCTTGCAGAGATCAATTCAGGGCAGCCCCTGCCATAGTTTTTAATTGTATGCTTTTTGTATTTTGACGTTTCATAAAATGAAACGCTGGCCGTTACATAAAGCGTATTTCTGGGAGCGTGCACCTTTCTTCCGTTTGCTGCTGCCATTAATGGCAGGCATACTTGCGTATCCCTGTATGCAGCTATCGCTCTACCCGGTCATGGCATTTGGCTTTGCTGCTTTTTCTCTTTTTATGGCAACGGCATGGCGAAAACAGGTTGCCGGCAATATACAAGTCATCTCTTTTATTGCCATGCAGGCAGCCGTCTTCTTTATGGCATGGCTGCTTTGCTACAGCAGCGATATCCGTAATGACCAAAACTGGTTTGGCCATAAAATTAATACTGCCGATTTTTTTGAGGTTCGCATAAATGATGCCCCGATTGAAAAGGAATATAGTTACAAATTGCGGGTATCGGTACTCAGCACTATGGAGCCGGGTAAATTATCACCCGCAACCGGCGATGCTTTCGTGTACATAATAAAAGAAAGATCGGCCCCACAGTTCAATAAAGGCGATACCATACTGGTGCCTAACAAATGGTCGCCGGTCAGTAACGCCGGTAATCCCTATGAATTTGATTATGCTGCCTTCTGTGCCTATAACGGCATCTATTACCAGCAGGGGCTTCCCGCCGGGGATATCGTGCTGTACAATAAGAGTTCCGATAAGGAACTAAGCTTTCCCGAACGCTGCCACGATCGATGCATGACCTTATTGAGCCGCTATATAAAAGACAAACAAACACTGGGCATCCTCGCGGCGATGCTCGCCGGTGACAATGTGAACCTGGATACCGAAACAAGGCAGGTCTTTGCTGCTACGGGCATTGTGCATATTGTAGCCATATCAGGCACACATATAGGCCTGCTGTTTTTGATGGTCAGCGGCCTATTATGGTGGCTGCGCCATAAGCGGTATAAATGGCTGAAGTATCTCATTGCACTGCCCCTGGCCTGGTTTTATGTATTGATGGCCGGTGCGCCGCCCTCGGCCATGCGCGCGGCGCTGATGTTCTCCCTTTTGGCCATCGGGCTGGCCCTGCAACGCAACAACAGCAGCCTGAACACTTTACTGGCTACCGCTTTTATAATGCTCTGCGCACAACCCATGTGGCTCCATGCTGTGGGCTTCCAGCTCTCTTTCATTGCCGTTTTATCACTCATTATTTTCTATGGGCCTGTTTATAAGCTGTATGCAGCAGGCAACTGGCTCAGCAAAAAACTATGGCAGGCCATTGCAGCGAGTATTGCTGTGGAAATACTTATTGCACCGCTGGTCATCTTTTACTTTCACCTTTTCCCTGCACTCTTTATTGTGGCCAATATCCTCGCACTCCTGTTCATGGTGCTGATATTGGGTTTAGGTATGGCACTCATCCTGTTCAGCTTCGCACCGCTTATTGCGCAGTGGCTGGGCATAGCCTGTACCGCACTGGTAAGCCTTTTTACCCGTATCGTATACTGGCTGCAGCAGTTCAATCCCGAGTCTTTCTACTATCTGCAGATCGACATAAGCGAACTGCTGTTGCTCTATGTGCTTATTACCGGGCTGGCCTTGCATGTGCTTAATAAACAAAAGGCGGGCTTATATAGCGGCCTCATTGCTGCCTGCATTTTTGCCGGCCTGCTTTGCCGCGACGAGTATATTGCTTTGCGGCAGCAGCGGCTTATCGTTTACAATATGGGCAAAACAGTACATGCTGAGCTCATAAAGGGCAAGCACTACACTGTATTGAACACAGACACCGCTGTGGCACAACAGGTCAGCTACATCACCAAAGCTGCCCATACCGGCTACCATGCATGGCGGCAGGAGCCGATGCAGACCAAGCCAGAGCTATTACAGGTTGCGGGCAAAACTGTGCTGCTATACAAGGACAGCATGCTGCGCCCATATACCGGTATCCATGCCGACTATATTGTACTTTGCCGGCCTGTACCGGCCGATGCAGCACTGCTCTGCAATAGCTTTCATCCTAAATGCATCATACTGCCCCGCCAGTCTGGTACACAGGCCGAACGCTGGAAAGTGGCCTGCAGCAAGCTTCCCCTGTGCCTGCACTACCTGCCTGAGGATGGGGCCTTTGTGCTGGAATAGGTATTTTTTGCACATTAAAGTATCTTCGCGGCGTAAATAATTTTCACATCAGCATATTTGCACATTTCACATTTTATGGAGCGTACTATTCAATCGGCACTGGTATCTGTATTTTATAAAGACGGGCTTGAACCTGTTGTACGCAGGCTGCACGAGCTTGGCGTAAAACTGTATTCCACAGGCGGCACCCAAACCTTTATAGAACAACTGGGCATACCCTGCACGGCGGTTGAAGAAGTGACGAGCTACCCCTCTATACTGGGTGGCCGGGTAAAGACCCTGCATCCCAAAGTGTTTGGCGGTATCCTGGCACGCCGCGAGCTGGCCGAAGACCAGCAGCATGTGCAGGAATATGGGATTCCCCTGCTGGACCTCGTGATCGTGGACCTCTACCCATTTGAGGAAACCGTGAAAAGCACGGGCGAAGAGCAAAAGATCATAGAGAAGATAGATATAGGCGGTGTATCGCTGATAAGGGCTGCCGGAAAGAACTACAAAGACGTATGCATCGTAGCCTCGCGCAAGCAGTATGGTGAACTGCTGGAGCTGCTGAATAAGAGCAACGGCACTACCACGCTGGCCGAGCGCCGCAGCTTTGCTGCTGCCGCCTTTGCCGAATGCGCCCATTATGATGTAGCTATTGCCGATTACTTTAACCAGGGTGCCGGGGCCGACAGCTTCCAGCTATCCTTCGGTAATAAGCAATCGCTGCGCTACGGGGAGAACCCGCACCAGCAGGCCGCTTTCTATGGCGATATCGATGCACTGTTCACCAAGCTGAACGGCAAGGAGCTTTCTTATAATAACCTGGTGGACATCGATGCGGCCTGCCAGGTGATCGCAGAATTCAATGGCGCCGCTTTTGCCGTTATCAAACATACCAATGTATGCGGCCTGGCGGAACGCGATAATGTGAGCGATGCCTGGACCGCTGCACTGGCCGGCGACCCCGAGAGTGCCTTTGGCGGTGTGCTCATCACCAATCAAACTATAGATAAAGCTGTAGCCGAAAAAATAAATGAGCTGTTCTTCGAGATACTGGTAGCGCCTGCATTTGATGAAGATGCACTGGCCCTGCTGAAGAGCAAGAAGAACCGCATACTGCTGCAGCAAAAAGAAGGGCTGCACCTGGTGAAAGAATACAAGCGCATCCTGAACGGTGTGCTGGTGCAGGATGCCGACCGGGCAAACTTCGACACATGGAACGATGCGGGTGCAAGGCCCTGCACACCTGCAGAAAGGGATGACCTTATGTTTGCCAATATAGTATGCAAGCACCTGAAATCGAACGCGATAGCACTGGTAAAAGACAAACAACTGGTGGGCAAGGGCTGCGGGCAAACCAGCCGCGTGGATGCATTGCGGCAGGCCATCGGCAAAGCGGGCCAATTCGGCTTTTCTTTGCAGGGGGCGGTGATGGCATCGGATGCTTTCTTCCCCTTCAACGACTGTGTACAGATGGCCGACGAGGCGGGCATAAGCGCAGTGATACAACCCGGTGGCTCGGTGCGCGATAATGACAGCATTGAGTATTGCAAGGCACATAACATGGCCATGGTGATGACGGGCATACGCCACTTTAAACACTAATGCTTATATTCATAGCATGGTTTCGATACTGGTAGATGATGCGCTGCTGCTGCGCAGTTTTCAGCCGGAGGATGCGGCGGAACTGTTTCGCGCAGTGGAGGCATCGCGGCAACACCTGCGGCCCTGGCTCAACTGGGTGGACCCTACCACGAAACAGGAACACTCGATGCAGTTCATACAGCAATCGATACAGCAACTCAACAGCCAGGAGGCCATAGCCCTGGGCATCTTCAGCGAGCAGCATATCATTGGCAGCATAGGCATGCACAACTGGGACCATACTCTGCGCAAGGCCATGCTGGGCTATTGGATCGATAAGGCGCATGAAGGGCGGGGCATTATCCTGAAATGCATGCACCGCTTCATTGATTTCCTTTTTGAGAAGACCGACCTGAACAAGCTGGAGATACATTTTGTGCCCACCAATACCCGCAGTGCCGTGGTAGCCGAGAAACTGGGCTTCCGTACCGAAGGGGTGCTGCGGCAGAGCCACTTGCGCAATGGCGCCCTGGAGGATATCGTGATCACGGGACTGCTGAAGGATGAGTGGAAGCGGTGAATACCCTCCTGTTATTAGCGTCTTTTTCAAAGTGCCCGAATGCCCGGTTAAAAATTGAATCGGGCATTGTGCAAGTGTTTGTTTTTGAAAATCATTTGGTTATGATCTTGAACATGCCCGATTGATGCCCGATCTGTGCCCGGTTTACGCCCGGTTTCTCCAGCATCCTTAACGCGCCTGAGCAGGGAAAGCAGTACTGAGGCTGCCCGGTCTGTGCCCGATGCAGGGCACTTATCAATGCCTATGGGTAGTCGATATTTCAAAGAACTTAATTAAACGCCAGCAAAAAAAGCTCCGGCGATAACAAAGTTACGATGACGAAAAAGGGACCGCCAAATTTTGGGGATAAGTATTGATAGGGTTGAAATTGTTAATACAACTCCCCGTACTTATAAAACGTATCATTTTACATAGGTCACTGAAATACCTTTAGACTGTTCCTTGATAAAAGCATAATTCCTACCACCGATATACTGTACCGATAGTTTATACGCTGTGTATTTAAAATAGCCAGCAAATGCCTCCTGACCTTTAAGTAAAAAAGCCAATTCAGGATAACTGATATTAACCATACCCTGTTTGGCTTCAAATGTCCTCGTTAAACTATCTGCATTATTACCAAACGTTAATTGAATCGAATCGGCTCCAACAAGGTGGAGGCTATCAAAATTAAATGTCAAGCCAGTAGAAATATTCATCGTAGTGCTCATGCTATCTGAATAAGCCGGGAAAACTCCCGTTTGTTCGTAATCAATATTAATAGCATTGCCCTCACTTTTTGCTTGCCACCTTACACTACTATCAATACGATAATTCAGATAGTATGTTACATCCCTAACATTCTCTGTATGGTAGAGGTTTTCCGGATAAAGTATGATATTATTTGATGGCCAGAAGAACCCCTCCTTGCAGCTAAAGCCATTAAACAGTACCGTATCGAGAGGCAGATATGCAGTATGCTGGTCGTTATAAATCCATACCCAAACCTCTGTTAATACATTTACCTTTTTCATCAAAAACACACCCGCTACCTGGCTTGTATCCAGCGGCACTTCAGGAGCTTTGGAAAGTACCGTATCACCCGGTCCTTGCTGCCCGTGACCAGGGTATTCGCTTTTACTACAAGAGTATAGTAGCATAATAACCAATACCATTGCCTTTCTCAGTTTTTTCATAAGGGCTTGAAACTTTAGTTGTTCATATGCATGATGTAAACATTTCCGGGATCCTGTACCGCCAGCGTGAACGTATCCTTTACATTATTGCGGGCAACAAGCATTCTGCCGGCATAAAAATCATTCATGCAAAACACATGAGGGCCTGTATATCTATCTCCTTTTTTGTATTGATAGGTGATGGTTTTTGGGGTGACATTTATATGCGATATCCTGTACGTATCCCTTACAAGGGGTAAAATTATTTCGAAGTCAAACCCGGGGGTCAATTCAAATGAATGAAGCAGGTTACGGGTATCATAAAATGTGAAATAAGAATCGATGGGAACTACCTGCTCGCTAAGCAGTGAGTCAAAAACACCATCTTTAACATATTTTCTACACATGGGCTAAACTATTTTGCTGTAATCATAATTTACAAAATGAGGTATCAAAAGCGGGTCTGCGCAGTTTGCCGTTCGTGTAATGTATTCATCCGGCTGTTTATCGCATGAGGAGCACAGCATCAGCATTAGTATGGCAAAAATTATTAAGCGCATTGGGAATATAAATTTAATGGGTTTAGTGCATTTATTTGCCATGTAAACTCCTAAACTATTGTGCATCATTGTTAATGAGGAACAATTGTAAGGGTGGAATATTATCTTCTAAATATCAACAGTTCACTGCTCCCAGGTGCGAAACTATTAGCCCTAACAGGCGTATCGGGCAAGCCGTTCTTCACCAGGTAAAGCTCGTTCAACTGAAGGGTATTAAAACAATAATCGGGATAACAGCGGATATGAGCCTCCTCACCTGAACAATACGAGGTATCGTTCCGTTCGGGCATTGCTATGCGTGAGATGCGAAACGTATCATTTGGTCCTACCAATATTATCTCATAATCGTATTGCTGTACCAACTCAGTTTGGGCTAAAACATTGCGATATCCTTCACCCCAGCCCTTATGGTCAATCGTATCTGTCTGCTCGTTCGCCAGGGTAGTGAAAGAACCGTCATTAATATACGCTCTTACTATTGCCGAGGTCAGTTCAGTATCCTCGTAGCCGGAAAACCTGATATATACCCGCTGATCGGTGCAACTAATAAGTTGGGTATAAGAGCGGCTTTTGTTTTTGCTGCATGCAGCAAGGCAAAGGAACGATATACTTAGTATTGTTTTTATACCCATAAATTGAGTTTAAGGCCAACTATTTCGTAAAATCTACCAAGGCCTGATTACCCGGCAATAATGAATAAAAGTTTGCCTTAGCAGGTTGCCCGTTCCATGTAACCTTCATTTCATCGGAATGAAAATAATTGAGACAAAATACAGGGCCGGGATTACGATCTCCATTGTTATATTCGTAGGTCTCTGAACGGGGATCCATAGTGATCCGGGATATCCTGAAGGTATCCCCAGGCAAAGGCAGTATGAGCTCATAATCAAAACTATCCTTCATATCAAGTGCGAACAATACATTATGATGACCGGAACCAGTTACAGAATCTATATTCAAAGTGCGCTCATCAATCAGCTGGTCAAATAAGCTATCTTTAAAATACACTCTTGCAATCACTGTAGCAACACTATCGTAACTGTACTGCCAAAAATAGGGATATAGCTGTTCATCACCACATACACGCGTACCCGTAAGTTTTTCGTTCTTCTTATTGCAAGCCACCACAAGAGCACATAAGAATAATACCAGAAAGGTTTTTAACTGCATAAAGTACGATTTAGGTTTAGCGGTCGTTACAGTAACCAGATATTACACACAATAAATATGCCATTTCTCTGAAAAAAATGAGGGGGCTAAAAAGCCCCCTCATTTTAAAAGTATTGAGGTATTCAGTTATTTCACAACAGTGAGGCGATGTGTGCTTACATTGCCTGCTGTAGTAACTTTCACATTGTAGATACCTGCTGCATAGTTAGCAGTATTGATGCTCAGTGTATTTACACCGGCATTCATGTGCTCGTTAGCAACATTGCCTATCACGCGGCCCATAGCATCAATCACTTCCACCTGAACTTTTGAAGCTTCAGTGAGGCTGAACTGCAGTGTAGCCTTGTCGGTAGCAGGGTTAGGGAAGATATTGATGCTGTTGGCAGACAATACTTCTTTAACACCTGTTGCGCTGTGCAGGTTGATGTTATCAACCCATGCATAGTTACCGTAAGCAGAGGTGCCCTTGAATTTGATCACGAGGTTGTTGCTGCTGCTGTATGCACCCAAGCCAACTTGTTCGTGCCTCCAGTCGCCTGCTGCAGTTGGCGTAAATACGCTGGTAGTAGCTGCATGGGTAGCGAGGGTAGCGCCTGATTTGCTGTAAACTGATGTCCAGTTACCGCAGTTATCAGATACAAGTACTTCCAACTGGTCGTTGGTAGTATTATCATACTGTGCATAAGCCACATCGAAATTAAGCGCAGGTGTACCAAGAGCTGAAATATCAAAGTTGCCAATAACCACTTCGGTAGTTGCATTCGCGCTCAGGTTATAGAAGTTAAAGCCCATAGCGCGTGTAGGGTTACCATCCACACCATTTATTGCAGGGTTGGTACCGCTATACAGGAATATACCACCATCGCCAGAGAACTTGTAAGGGAAGTTCGGGCCAGATTCGAAGTTTTCGCTGTATGGTGCAGCGGCTACGTTGGCAGCGGCATATACACGGATAATTGAGTCTTTGCTATCGTTGGCAGCATAAGTATCGCCGGCAACGGTAACGGTGAATTTATACGGCTCGAAAGCAGAACCTGCAAAAGAAGGAACGTTAACCGTAGCTACTGCATAAGGAGCCAGGTTACCTGTCCATGGCACAGTGGTCAGCAGGTTGGCGCCGCTGTATATTTTGATGCTAGCGCTGGTAATGTTGTTTGTAGCGCTATAGTTCTGGAACTTAACCGTAGGTGTAGCATTACATACAAAATAGTTAGTACCTGTATAGTCTACAGCTTTGGCATCATAAGTAGCTGATGGTGCATAGCTGGGGCATATCTGCGATGCAGCCCAAAGGTCTGCTGTAGTAGCCTGGCCAACTTCGCGGATCAGGTGATCGCGGCATATCATATATATGGTTGGGAAATATCCGATCGCATATTGCTGGTTCCATGTAGACTGAACAGAACCATTGGTATCGATGATCGGATACGGTGTGCCTGTTACCCAGTCACCTTGTGTGAAACCATCATAGTTTTGGTTAGCCACAGTACCATAAAGCTGTGCATGGGTATTGGTGCTTTCACCTTCAATAAAATAAACCCTTACGGTATTATCACCAGCAGGACCATGTGCAGCATACAGGTTCTCCAGATTTTGTGAGTTGTGATAGCTCCAGCAAGGACTGCACCATGCTGCAGATACGTCAAGGTATACGGTGTAGCCTGAATCAAGATCGGCATACAGATGGTGCCAGTTACCATTCAGATCCTGGCGCGTCCAGTCGGGCGCTACAGAGCCCGGTGCTAACTGCGCATTTGCCGCCACAGATAAACCCACACCAGCAAGTAGCATTAATAAAGCTTTTTTCATTTGGTATAATTTAGTTTTAGAAAATAAGAAGACCCAATTTAATGAAAATTTAAATTGCCCGCGTCAATACTTTAGTTTTTTTGGGTTTTTAATAGATTTTATTGATAGTTTTTCTATATTTGCGGCAATAATCTGAAAAAAGGTTATCCGGGGTGCCTGTAAGGGCTGAGATCATACCCGCTGAACCTGGACCGGGTAATGCCGGTTAGGGAGCGCAGTTTAAGTCAAAATTAAAAGTCAAAAGAGAAAAATTTGGCTTTTTGAAAGGACTCAAAAGCTAAAGCGGTTTTTCATTTCAAAACAGAACAGCAGCATAACGGGTGGCCACAAATAAAAAGCCATGCGCAAGATATATCCTGCTTTATTATTAACTGCTTTAGTTGCAGCAAACACGAGCCGTGCCCAGCAGGGCGACAGCACTAAAAAAATACCCGAACAAGCTTTGCAGCCCATCGAGGTACGCGCCGTAAGGGCAGGCAGCAATACGCCCTTTGCCCGTACCGATATAGATGGCGAAGCTTTGCAAAAACAGAACCTGGGGCAAGACCTGCCGATACTGCTGCAATACACCCCATCGGCCGTTACCACATCGGACGCAGGTGCGGGTGTGGGCTACACCGGGCTGCGCATCAGGGGCACTGATGGCACGCGCATCAACGTAACACTGAATGGCATACCGGTAAATGATGCAGAATCGCAGGGTACCTATTTCGTAGACCTGCCCGACCTGGCCTCATCGACCAACTCGATACAGGTGCAGCGGGGTATAGGCACCTCTACCAACGGGGCCGGGGCCTTTGGCGCCACGATGAGCATCAGCACACTGGGCCAGATGCAGGAGGCAGGAGCCACGGGCAACTTTAGCGCAGGATCCTTCAATACACAAAAATATACGGTACATGCCGGTACAGGTATGCTTAAAGGTGGATGGCAATTCGACGTGAGGCTATCTAAAATAAGCTCGGATGGCTATATAGAGCGCTCTGCCTCTGACCTGAGATCGGCACAGTTTACCGCAGGCTGGAAAGCAAGTGAAAAAACATCATTCCACTTTATGCTGCTGACCGGCAGGGAGAAAACAGGACAGGCATGGAATGGTGTGCCGCAGGACTCGCTGGCAACCAACAGGCAGTATAATGAACTGGGCATGAAGCCTGACGGCAGCTATTACAGCAACCAGACCGATAATTACCAGCAAGACTATTACCAATTGTTTGCCGACCATAAATTCGGCAACTATATTACGGGACATATCGGCCTGTTCCTGACAAGGGGCCGGGGCTATTATGAAGAGTATAAACAGGCTGCTGCTTATGCGGATTATGGCCTGCCCGATTTTGTGACACCGGGCAATGATACGATCAGCTATACAGACATCGTGCGCCAGCTATGGCTGGATAATTACTATTATGGCGGCGTAGGCTACCTGATGTATGAGCGCGGCAAGACACAGTTAACACTTGGTGGCGGATGGAACCAATTCACGGGGCAGAACTATGGCAATGTATTATGGGCACAAAACGGTGGCGTGCCCGAGCACTACCGGTGGTACACACACGATGCCCAAAAGAACGACCTGAATGTGTACCTGAAATGGCAGCAATATATCGGCTATAAACTGGTGCTCTATGCCGATGCCCAATACCGCACCATAGGCTACTTCATCAACGGCTTCAGGAATAACCCGACACTATATCCTGCAGTTACTTACCATTTCTTTAACCCTAAGGCCGGCCTCAGCTACCTGCTGCGCAACAGCAGCAGGAACAAGGAAAAACTATATGCCTCGATAGCTGTGGCCAATCATGAGCCTAACCATGACGATTTTGAGACAGCTACCACTACATTGCCGAAGCCTGAAAAGCTGTATGATGCAGAAGCCGGCTATGAAATAAACAAAAGCAAATGGACCGCAGGACTTAACCTGTATTATATGAGCTACAAAGACCAACTGGTGCTTACCGGGCAAATAAACGATGTAGGTGCTTATACAAGAACCAATGTGCCGAACAGCTATCGTGCCGGTGCAGAGCTACAGGCCATGCTAAAGGCAACAACATGGCTGCAGATAAGTGCTAATGCCACTTACTCACAAAACAAAATAAGCGAATCGGCAGAGTATATTGACAAGTATGATGAGGCCACCTATGATTACCTGGGCCAGGATACCATAAAGCACAGCAATACGGACATCGCCTTTTCGCCGGCTATTGTTGCAGGCGGGGGGCTTACGTTCATTCCCTTCCGTAATATGCCCCACAAGCCTGAGCTGGAACTGAGCATACTGGGCAAATATGTGGGCAAGCAATACCTGGATAATACAGGCAATGAAGCGGCCACTATAGACCCTTATGCTGTATGCAATGTGCTGCTGCACTACAGCATGCATGTAAAACCCTTTAAAGAACTGGGGCTGAATATAGCGCTCAACAATATCTTCAACCACCTGTATGAAAGCAATGGTTATACCTATAGCTATCTCGTAGGCACAGAGCGAACATTAGTGAATTATTATTACCCGCAGGCAGGCTTTAACTGGCTGGCTGGTATAACAGTAAAGTGGTAAACAGAAGTTGTACGGAAAGTGTGCCACACCTCTTACATATAATACAGGAGGTGTGGCACACTTAAGTTCAAGACATTGCCGATGTACTTACATGTTCCGCCTGTATTGCCCGCCCACTTCAAAAAGGGCTTTAGTGATCTGCCCCAGCGAGCAGTATTTCACCGTCTCCATCAGCTCTTCGAAGATATTGCCATTCTTTACAGCTACCTGCTGCAGGCGCCTGAGCATTTCCTGCCCTTTGTCGCCGCTGCGTTTCCACAGGTTCTGCACCGTTTGTATCTGGAATTCTTTCTCTTCGGTAGTGGAGCGGATCACTTCTCTCGGTATGATGGTCGGTGAGCCTTTTGAGCTCAGGAAGGTATTGACCCCTATTATGGGGTACTCACCGGTATGTTTCAGCGTTTCGTAGTACAGGCTTTCTTCCTGTATCTTGCTGCGCTGGTACATCGTCTCCATAGCGCCAAGCACCCCACCGCGCTCTGTAATACGGTCGAACTCAGATAATACGGCTTCCTCTACAAGGTCGGTCAACTCTTCTATTATGAATGACCCCTGCAGCGGATTCTCATTTTTAGCAAGGCCCAGTTCTTTATTAATGATCAGTTGTATGGCCATTGCGCGCCGCACGCTCTCTTCGGTAGGTGTGGTAATAGCCTCATCGTAAGCATTGGTGTGCAGCGAGTTGCAATTGTCGTATATTGCATAGAGGGCTTGTAAAGTAGTGCGTATATCGTTGAAGTCTATCTCCTGCGCATGCAGCGAGCGGCCCGATGTCTGGATATGGTACTTAAGCATCTGCGAGCGCTCGTTACCGCCATATTTATGCTTCATGGCCTTGGCCCATATACGGCGTGCTACACGGCCGATGACACTGTATTCGGGATCGATACCGTTACTGAAGAAAAAGGACAGGTTGGGCGCAAAATCATCTATATGCATTCCCCTGCTGAGGTAATATTCAACAAAGGTAAAACCATTGCTTATGGTGAATGCGAGCTGCGATATGGGATTGGCCCCAGCCTCAGCTATGTGATAACCCGATATGGAAACAGAATAGAAATTCCTTACTTTTTTGTCGATAAAATACTGCTGCACATCGCCCATCACCCGCAGGGAAAACTCCGTGGAGAAGATACAGGTATTCTGCGCCTGGTCTTCCTTCAATATATCTGCCTGTACTGTACCGCGCACGGCATGCAGGGTGTCTGCCTTTATCTTTTCATATACATCGGCCGGCAGTACCTGGTCACCCGTAATGCCGAGCAGCATGAGACCGAGACCATCATTACCTTCCGGCAGGCTACCCACTGCGCCACCACCAAATACCGATGGATTGTAGACAGGACGCTGCTGACCCTTTTCGGCATAGATGGCATCGATCCTTTTGTTCATTTCATCTTCAAGACCATGCTCTTTGATATATCGCTCGCATTGCTGGTCTATAGCTGCGTTCATGAAAAAGGCGGTGATCGTTGGCGCGGGGCCATTGATGGTCATCGATACCGATGTCTTGGGATGTGAGAGATCGAAACCGCTGTATAGCTTTTTTGCATCATCAAGGCAGCAAACGCTTACGCCCGAGTTGCCGATCTTGCCATATATATCTGGACGATGATCCGGGTCCTGCCCGTATAGTGTTACACTATCGAATGCCGTACTTAAACGTTTGGCAGGCATACCCAGCGATACGTAGTGGAAACGTTTGTTGGTACGCTCCGGTCCGCCCTCACCCGCAAACATACGGGTAGGGTCTTCGCCCTCGCGCTTAAAAGGGTATATACCCGCAGCATATGGAAATTCACCCGGGAAATTTTCAGCCAGCGCCCATTGTAATATCTCGCCCCATGCCTCGTAGCGCGGCACAGCCACTTTGGGTATCGGTGTGTGCGAGAGCGATTCGGTATGTGTTTTTATCCGCAGCTCTTTGTTACGCACTTTGAATGTGTAATAATCGCCGAGGTATTGCTTCTTTTTTTCTTCCCAGTGCTCCAGCAGGTATTTGTTCTTGGGGTCCAGGTCCAGCTCGGTTTTAGCATATACCTCCTGCAGGGTTTTCACCAGCCTGTCCTTGTCTTCTATATCACTGTTCTGCAGGGTCTCTATCGTTTTACTTATACCGAAAAGTTTCTGCGCTATTGCTGCCTGGTCTTTAGCCCATTTATCATACTTGCGGTTGTTCTCCGATATCTCGCTCAGGTAGCGTGTACGTGCCGGCGGGATGATGTATATCTTCTCGCTCATCTCATCACTTATCTCGAAATGCGATTCAAGATCAGCGCCTGTTTTCTTCACCACAATATCCATCAGCGAGCGGTACATCGTATTGGTACCGGGATCGTTGAACTGCGAAGCGATGGTGCCGAAAACGGGCATATCATCGGGCTTCTTATCAAAGAGTTTCTGGTTGCGCTGGTATTGTTTCTTCACATCGCGCAGGGCATCCATGGCACCACGCTTATCGAATTTGTTGATGACAACAATATCGGCAAAATCAAGCATGTCTATCTTTTCCAGCTGTGTTGCCGCACCATACTCCGGGGTCATTACGTACATACTGAGGTTGCTGTAATCAGTTATCTGCGTATCGCTCTGGCCAATACCGGATGTTTCCAGTATAATAAGATCGTAGCCTGCAGCTTTCAGAATATTTACCGCATCTGCTACATACCTGGATACCGCCAGGTTGCTTTGCCTTGTAGCCATCGAGCGCATGAACACATGCGCATTGCGTATGGCATTCATGCGTATGCGGTCGCCCAGCAGGGCGCCCCCGGTCTTTTTCTTGGAAGGGTCAACTGAAATGATCCCGATGTTCTTGTCCTTAAAATCAAGCAGGAAACGACGCACTATCTCATCGACCAGCGAGCTCTTACCGGCACCACCAGTGCCGGTAATGCCCAGCACAGGGGTCTTTGATTGAGCAGCCAGCTCATTTACCTTTTTCAGCATGGCCTGTGTTTCGGGCAGGTCATGATAATTCTCCGTAGCTGATATAAGGCGGGCGATCGATTTGGGGTCCTTTTCCATAAGGTGCCCCACTTCGCCGTTCAGCTGGTTACCTACCGGGTAGTCACTTTTTTGCAGCAGGTCGTCTATCATACCCTGGAGGCCCATTGAGCGGCCATCATCAGGTGAATAGATGCGGGTAATGCCATACTGGTGCAATTCCTCGATCTCTGAAGGCAATATCACACCGCCGCCGCCGCCAAATATTTTGATATGGCTGCAGCCACGCTCTTTCAGCAGGTCGTACATGTACTTGAAATATTCCACATGGCCACCCTGGTACGAGGTAATGGCTATGGCATTGGCATCTTCCTGTATGGCGCAATCCACCACCTCCTGCACACTACGGTCGTGGCCAAGGTGTATCACCTCGGCACCACTGCTTTGCATCACGCGGCGCATGATATTTATAGAGGCATCGTGCCCATCAAATAAAGAAGCTGCAGTTACTATCCTGATCTTGTTCTTATGGGAATAAGACATAATTTATTAAGACGATTTTTTCACCCGGCCATATTAGTGCCATATGCTTGTATAACAGCGGTGAATGCTATGGCCTACCGGACTGCAAAGGTACGAAAAGGTAAAGAAAGCTTGTAATATTTACAATCCTTTGACAGTAATTTTACGCTGGCTGCCTGCTATTTTATTTAAATTTATATCAGTTACCTGTTTATGAAAAAACTATCCTTATACAGCATTCTTTTAGGCTGCCTGCTGTGCCACGCGTTCAGCTTACGGGCCCAGCAACGTATCAGGCTACAGTTCATCGACGGCAATAGCAACACGCCGGTCAACTCTGTTTCCATAATAGCTCCTGATGGTAAAGAGATCGCTAATTCGGATAAGGACGGCTTTGTAAGTATAGCTCCGCCAGCAAAATATTTCATTGCTGTACGCCAGGGATATAAGCCCGACACTTTGAGGAATACCGGCAGTGCTGTTATACGAATAACACCACTATCTATGGCTTTGCAGGACGTGTATATCAATAACAGGAAAGTACGTCGCATACTGCATTCAGCAATGGAATATGTAGTGGACTATGACTTTGTGGGCGATGATATACTGGTAGCTTCCTATAGTGGCAACAATGGCCGAAAAGCCAAGCTCTTCCTGCTGAATAATGCCGGCGATACGCTGGCCTTGAAGAAATTTCCCGATGAGCCTGTTGCCTTGTTCAAAAGCTGCACCGGCCATTATTACTGCGTTTGCACCGATAAGTTATATCCTATTGATATCACTGGAAGATCTATTGCGCTGGGACGGGCTATGGACAGTAAAATATTGCCGCTACTTAGCCAATGTGAACAGAAAATAAAGGATACATACTATTACCGTTATACCAACAAAGAAACATTCAGCTCTGTATATAGCTCATGGCAACTGCAGGACAGTATTGCTACGCCATTTTATAAAATAGAGCAGCCGGCCGATGCAAAAGGCAATGCAGAGGAGATGCAGGAAATAATGAGTATGCTGCAATTTGGCGATTTCCGCGGGGCTGCAATGCTGGATGGAATGCGGCGTTTAAGGAATGACATCTCTTACCGCAGCCTGGGCCTGCCTATATTCCGTACATCCGATAGCCTGGTGATCTTCGACTTCAATAAGGGGCGGATAAATTATTTCGTACCCGTGCATACCGCACTGGAACAGACCGGTATAAAATTCGATCCCGGCAAGACCTTCCGGGTTGGCATTATAGAAGACCTGGTAACCAAAAGGTTCTACTTATATGATATGGCCGCCCAAACACTTGAAGAGCTGGACATCCATTCAGGCGAAAAGCAGAAGAATACCATCACGCTCCGCAAACCATTCGCAGAAAAGGTAAAGGTGCATAATGGCGACATTTATTATCTCTGGCAGGACGAAGTCAATAGCAGTACCCGCCAATTGTTCGTACAATCGCCATATTGATCCGCTATTAAACCAGGGCAGTCAGCCAGCAGGTACAGATAAAAAATAAGCCCCGCAAATGCGGGGCTTAAATATTTGATTGTAGCTTAATGACTATTCGTCATCGTCGCTCCTCATTTTCTTAGCTTTGTGTGCTTTTGGTGCTGGTGCATCATCATCATCATCATCGCTCATGTTCATGTGGCGAGTATCATCACCCGGCTCATGATGCCCATGATAGCGGTGCATGCTGCCGCAACCGATGTTACGAGAGATACCGATGTTGATCTGGTGACCGAAACCGATAGCGAAGGTATTGTGGTCTATGTTGATAGAACCGGGGATACCCTGATCAGTGTTCGTGTAACGATAATAGATACCACCGATGTTGAAGTTAAGTGCGAAGCCTTTGCCTACGAAAGCACCTATTGCAGGATACCAGTAAGTCTGGAGGCCGTTGTAGAATGCCCTTGGAGAAAGACCTTCATATTCGTATGTACCTGCTACATAACCGAGGCTTAACTGGTTGTAGAAGTAGAATATATTACCAAGATAGTGTGTAACACGCAGGAAAGGTGCTATACCCCAATCGTTATTTACCTGAGTGTACCATACACCAGCCAGTGTATTGTCACCGGTGATAGTAGCGCCAGTAATGGGAGTTCTTGTCTGATTGAAACCACCTTCGAGACCTAAAGTCAGGTGATTTGTTACCTGGTAACCTACGCCTGGGTTGATACCCCATGTAGTGGTTCTTAAGTTATAAGGACCGTAATCTACATTATCCGTAGCAACGCCGGCGTTTCCATACATTAAAACGGAATTTCTTTGAGCATTAGCTGTACCTATGCTACCTACAGCCAACAGAGCAAGGATCAATTTTTTCATATAGATTGTGTGTTTGATTTGGAGCAAATATATTAGTTATTGTTAAAAAATACTACTGTTTTTGCAGCACCTGTGATCTTTGTCAAACTTGTCTTTCCATCCGCGAACCTGCTATATTTTTGCCGGTTTTCCTCTCTGCACTGGTGTTTACGTGGACCGTCTATCAGTCGCTGCAAGCACAAATAAAAGAACAAAAAATTACTAATCAAAGCGATTTTCAAAAAATTTTTTAAAAAACCTCCTTTTTGCCTCTTTACGCCTTGAAAACTATGATTTTTGCAGATTTTTTTTATTATGGCTCTTGTATGGCAGTTCTGTGCCTCTTTAAGGGGAAGTTTTTCTGGAAGCCTATACTCAGCAACTGGCCGAAATCCATGCGAAAGCCTGAAGTTTTCGCCTTGTTTACCGGGTTATGCTCCATTGTGTAATATACAGAGCCCAGGGCCAGTGTAACCGCACTGGTCCGCGTTATATTAATACCCAATGCAGGCAGTACTGCAACAGTAAACACCCTGTCCCCTTTTATCTTCAGTGTATCATTAACCGTGCTAGTGCCGGTGCCGTATACGCCATACAGGTCGGCATGCACAAAGAAAAGGTCATTGATCGCCCGCCGGTATCTTACAAAGGCGCCAAATTCATAACCCTTGTAATCAGCGACGGTAACAGACTTCGGCACATAATTCGTTTTCAGCTTTTGGTACCCCAGGCTGAAGAGCAGGCCCGCAGCAACATTATCGGTAAACCAATAACCTATGGCAGGAGCAAGTGTGGCCTGTGTTTGCGTGCTTTTATTCCCTGAGGAATCTTCGCTTTTTGTGGCGCTGATGCCGGCACGGCCGTAAAGTAAAATGGAGTTTTTTTGTGCAAAAGTGCCTGTAACAGCGCATACGGCTGCTATAGTGATGAACATTCTTTTCATAAAATTTATCGGTTTTGTTGTCTGAGATCAGCCGAATACTATACCGGCTGGAAAAGAAACGCTAAAAAGAGCGGAATATTGCCACCCGGAAATTATTTGAACCAGCTGCTATACATCAGGTAGTTATTGGCTATACGCTCTACCTCACCGCTCAAAAGCTCCTGGCTTATATCCTTCACCTTTTTGGCCGGCACACCGGCAAATATGCTTCCGGGCGGCACATCGGTATCCTCCAGCACCACAGCTCCTGCTGCAATTATGCTGTTCCGGCCTATTCTCGACCGGTCCATCACTATGGCCCCCATGCCTATCAATACATTATCCTCCACTGTGCAGCCATGCACTATGGCATTATGCCCTATGGACACATTATCACCTATAACGGTTTGTGTTTTCTGGTAGGTACAGTGTATGCATGCCCCATCCTGCACATTTACCTTATTGCCCATGCGGATGCTGTTCACATCGCCGCGCACCACTGCATTGAACCATATGCTGCATTCATTACCCATCACCACATCGCCTACTATTGTGGCATTGGGCGCTACGAAACAATCTTCCGGTATTTGCGGCATGGTGCCTTTAACAGGTAATATCACTGGCATGACAATGCAATTTTATAATTTAGAATAGAGCGGGGCGATCCCGCTTATTTGAATAGGTTGTACTTTATGATACAATACAGGGCCCTGAACGCATCCTTCCAGCCTATCTTCTTGCCCTCCTCATAGGTGCGGCCATAATAGGAGATCCCTACCTCGTATATACGTATTTTGGGCACCCGTGAAAGCTTAGCGGTCACTTCCGGCTCAAAACCAAAGCGTTTCTCTTGGAGCCTGATGCCCTGTATTATTTCCCGCCTAAAGAGTTTATAACAGGTTTCCATGTCGGTCAGGTTCAGGTTGGTGAACATATTGGAGGCCGTGGTAAGCCACCTGTTGCCTATCGAGTGCCAAAAGAACAAGATACGATGGGGGTTGCCACCCATAAAGCGGGAACCATAGACCACGTCAGCAAAGCCATCCAGCATAGGTTTTAGCAGGATATTATATTCTTCGGGGTCATATTCAAGGTCGGCATCCTGTATGATCACATAGTCGCCTGTGGCGATGCGTATTCCCGTATGTAATGCCGCGCCCTTACCCTGGTTCACCTCATGTTTGTGATAGGTGATGGGCAATTCGGGGTTAGCGTCTTTGTAAGCAAGTATGGCCTCTTCGGTATTGTCTTTAGAGCAGTCATTCACGATGATCACTTCCTTTTCCATAGCCCCGGTGAGCGCCACAGCCTTTACTTTATCAAGTATGTGGTGTATGGTAGCGCCTTCGTTATAGGCCGGGATCACTATAGACAACTTGCCGTTCATGCTTGCGGGTAATGTTAAAGCCGCAAAATACGTTCATTTTTGTAAACTATTCACGCATTATCCCCATAGCGGCCGGCCGCTGTTTTGTAAAAGCGCTTTATAGTACCTTTGTACCAATGCAGCAATATCTAAACTTACTCAGGCACATAATGGATACGGGCACAGCCAAAAGCGACCGTACCGGTACAGGCACAACCAGCGTATTTGGGTACCAGATGCGCTTCGACCTGCAGGCGGGCTTCCCCCTGGTGACCACCAAAAAACTGCATTTAAAATCCATTATTTATGAACTGCTCTGGTTCCTTAAAGGAGATACCAATACTGCTTACCTGAAGGAACATGGTGTGAGCATATGGGATGAATGGGCCAATGAGCAGGGTGACCTGGGGCCGGTTTACGGCCACCAGTGGCGTAGCTGGACCGGTGCAGATGGCAAAACATACGACCAGGTAAAAGATGTGTTGCAGCAATTAAAGACCAACCCGGACAGCAGACGCATGATCGTGAACGCATGGAACGTGGCCGACCTGCCCAAGATGGCGCTTAGCCCCTGCCATGCACTATTCCAGTTTTACGTGGCGGATGGCAAACTCAGTTGCCAGCTATACCAGCGCAGTGCCGATGTATTTCTCGGGGTGCCTTTCAACATAGCATCCTATGCGCTGCTTACCATGATGATGGCACAGGTTTGCGGCCTGCAGGCGGGCGATTTTATCCATACCTTTGGCGATGTGCACCTGTATAACAACCATGTGGAGCAGGCGAAACTGCAACTGACCCGCGAACCCTACCCCCTGCCGCAAATGAGGCTAAACCCTAATGTTAAAGACCTGTTTGATTTTACATACGAAGATTTTAGCCTCGAGCATTACCAGCACCACCCGGCCATTAAAGCACCGGTAGCGGTCTGAGTATTGCACACTATTTTGATCTTTGAATTTTTACTTTTGAATTAATATGATACTTTCTGCCATTGTAGCCGCCGCCGAAGATAATGCCATTGGAAAGCAAAATGGGCTGCCCTGGTACTTGCCTGAAGACCTGAAGTTCTTCAAACGGACGACAATGGGCAAACCTGTGCTGATGGGCAGGAAGACATTCGAATCGCTGGGCAAACCATTACCCGGCAGGCTGAATATTGTGATCTCCCGGCAAAAAGACCTGCAATTACCCGAAGGTGTATTGCTCTATGATAGCCTCGATAAAGGCATGGAACGCATGCAGCAGGAAGACACCGACGAAGCCTTTGTAATAGGCGGCGGGAAAATATTTGAAGAAGCAGTACCACTGATAGACAGACTGTACATAACAAGGGTGCATACTACTGTTTACGGGGCAGATGCCTGGTTCCCGGAAATAGACCATAGTCACTGGAAACTGGTATGGGAGGAAAAACATGAAGCTGATGAGGCCAATAAGTATGCCTTCACTTTCCAAAAATTTGAACATATCGACCTGTGAGCCTGCATGCCCTTACCGAGTATATCAAATACAGGCTGAAGGCTAAAACAAGACATGGCGTTCACTCGCCCTTCGTTTACGCACTGGTAGAAAATGTGCTCCGCAAGAAAAGTAATACCCCTCTTGAAGAGAGGCTGAAAAGCTGCCTCGGCATGGAAACGATATCGGGCGGAAATAATGCCAGGGATTGGAAAGCAAGGCTGGAAGGGATGCGAGATGCGAACAGTATACTACTGGTACCTGGTATTCATAAAAGCCCCCTGCATACACAATACTGGAATGAACTGGTGGCCGACAAAAAGGTGAGGCTGAGCATAGACCTCTACCAGGCTGGCCTGCTGCTCTTCAAAGACGAGTTCAAAGAAAAACAACACTTCATACTGAAAGCAGCCTCTGCTAAATAAGAATGTCCCGCATGATCATGCGGGACATTCTTATTTAGCGTTTTCGTAAAGTCGCTTAGTCTTTTTTACCCAGCATACCGCCGAGCATATCACCCAGGTTATGGCCTTCTTTAGAGATATTGCCCGCCAGGTTCTCTAGCATGCCGCCCAGCATGGGTATCTTTTCAGAAAAATAGTCTTTAATGGCATGTACGGCTTTGGTAGCCTGTTCTTCGGTTATCCCGGCCTTTTCTTTCAGGTGGTCGATCAGTTCCTGCATATAAGTTTTATTATGGTTAAAAAAATTAAGCCGCGTTGGACAAGCCAAGTTTTGCATGCTCCAGCATCTGGTGTGCATAGGCTTCGGTTATCAGCAATTTGCCATCGTGTTTTTCCGATGGCAGGTCGAACATGGCATCGGTAAGTATCATCTCGCAAATGGCCCGCAGCCCGCGGCCGCCCAGCTTATACTCCACGGCTTTGCTCACCATGTAATCCAGTGCGGCATCTTCTACCTCCAGTGCCACATTCTCATACTCGAACAGCTTGGTATACTGCTTGATGAGTGCGTTCTTCGGCTCGGTAAGGATGCGTTTCAGCACATCGGGGTCCAGCGGGTTCAGGTAAGTGATGATGGGCAGGCGGCCCAGCAGTTCGGGTATCAGGCCGAAGCTGCGCAGATCTTGTGCATTCACGTATTGCAGCAGGTTGGCCCTGTCCAGGTCTTTGCTCACTTTTATAGCATTGTAGCCTATAGCCGCTGTCTGCACCCTGCGGGCGATCATTTTATCGATGCCCTCGAAAGCGCCGCCGCAAATAAAGAGTATGTTCTGCGTATTCACCTTCACCATCTTCTGCTCCGGGTGTTTACGGCCGCCCTGCGGGGGCACCAGCACTTCAGCACCTTCCAGCAGTTTCAGCATGGCCTGCTGTACGCCCTCACCGCTTACATCGCGCGTGATCGAGGGGTTATCGCTTTTGCGGCCTATCTTGTCTATCTCGTCTATATACACGATGCCGCGCTCGGCGGCAGCCACATCAAAATTGCTGGCCTGCAGCAGGCGCGACAGGATGCTCTCCACATCCTCACCCACATAGCCTGCCTCGGTAAATACAGTAGCATCCACTATGGCAAAGGGTACCTGCAGGAGGCGTGCTATTGATTTGGCCAGCAAGGTCTTGCCCGTACCGGTCTCACCCACCATGATGATATTCGATTTTTCTATTTCTACATCATCCTGCGGGGGCATCATCAGCCTTTTGTAGTGATTATATATTGCCACCGATAATACTTTCTTTGCATCATCCTGCCCGATAACATACTGGTCGAGGAACTGCTTTATTTCGCGGGGTTTGTAAACTTTATGCTGCGAAAGGTCGAAGCCGGGCTTCTGGTCCTTGTCTTTCTTCTTTTGCTCACCCATTGCATCCTGCAGCAGGTAATGGGCATTCTCAATGCACTGGTCGCAAATGTTGCCTTTCATTCCGGTAAAAAGGATGCTTACTTCACTTTCCGCCCGGTCGCAAAAAGAACATTTTCTTTCCATCTGTTTTGCCATGTAATTAGTGTAATGGTATTATCCCACAAAGGTACGATAAAAGCGAATGGTAAAGAGGTGGATATTTGCTTTTAACATCTTATATGAGCGCCCAAGATATCCACATTTCACCGCCTTTTTAGCCCATATATAGCCCTTTCAGGGCTTTGGGCTTAACTTGCAGCTTCATGTTCGCCGATGTAATTCTGCCCCTTAACCTGCCGCAGGTGCTTACCTATGGCATACCTGCCGATATGCAGGATATGCTGCGCCCCGGTATGCGGGTAGAGGTATCACTGGGCCGTAACAAGCAGTACGCGGGCGTGGTGCAGCGCATACATAATAACAAGCCCGAACTCTATAATATAAAGCCTATACGCAGTATCATAGACGAGGAGCCTGTGGTGAATGACAAACAGCTCCGTTTCTGGGACTGGATCGCACATTACTATATGGCAGCGCCCGGCGAGGTGATGCAGGCGGCCCTGCCCGCTCACCTGAAGTTAATGGCAGAGACCACACTCATATGGTCGCCTGCGGTGGAACATGCCATATATGAATGGAGCGACGAAGCTTACCTGGCAGCTGAGGCACTGGAGCTGCGCAAAGAATTATCGATAAGCGAGCTGAGGAACATCGTTGGCCCGAAACATTTCAACAATGTGCTCAACGAACTGCTGGAAAAAGAAGTAGTGCTCATCAACGATACCCTGGAGCCATCGTACCGGCCAAAAAAAGAAAAAATAGTAGCGCTGGCTCCTCCCTACAAAGAGGAAGCCGCTATGCATGAGCTGTTCGATAAGCTGCAAAAGGCCCCGAAGCAACTGGAACTGCTGATGGCCTATATAGAGCTATCGATAAAGAACCATTTCGTACGCCAGCAGGACCTTACCGAACGCTCGGGTGCCACAGGCGCACAGGTAAAAGCACTGGCCGACAAAGGTGTGTTCCTTATTGAAGAAAAAGAAGCCGACCGGCTGGTCTATAAAGAAACAGAAGCAGCAAAAGAGATCGCCTTCAGCCCGGCACAACAAAAAGCTTTTGACGAGCTGGAAAAAGGGCTGGAAGAAAAAGATGTGGCCTTGCTGCATGGTGTAACGGGCAGTGGCAAGACGCTACTCTACATCCATAAGATAAAAGAGGTGATCGCGTCAGGCAGGCAGGCCATATTCCTGCTGCCCGAGATAGGGCTTACCACCCAACTGGTGAGCAGGCTATACGCTTACTTTGGCGAAGAACTGGGTGTATACCACTCCCGCTTCACCAATAACGAGCGCGTGGAGATATGGGAAAAGGTGCGCACCGGAAAATACAAAATAGTGGTGGGGCCACGCTCGGCACTATGGTTGCCCTATAACGAGATAGGCCTTATCATAGCCGACGAAGAGCATGACAGCTCTTACAAACAAAGAGACCCTGCCCCCCGCTTCCATGCGCGCGATGCCGCCATATACCTGGCCTCCTTACACCGGGCTAAGGTGATACTGGGTTCTGCCACCCCCTCGATAGAAAGCCTGTACAATGCAAAACAGGGCAAGTATGCTTTTGCAGAGATCACCGAACGGTATATGGGCGTGAACATGCCCGCCATTGAAGTGATCAATGCCAAATCGCTGGACACCGTGCGGCAACTGGGCTATAAGGTGCTGACCCCAGAGCTGCAACAGGCCATGCTCGCAGCATTGCAGCAGCGCAAGCAGATCATCCTCTTCCAGAACCGCAGAGGCTATGCGCCCTTCCAGGTATGTATGATGTGCGGCTGGGTACCGCAGTGCCGTAATTGTGCAGTATCGCTCACCTACCACAAAAGCACCGACAAGCTGCACTGCCATTACTGCGGGCTTAAATACCCCCTTGTACACACCTGCCCCTCCTGCGGCAGCAACCGCATACAGAGCAAGACATTCGGTACGGAACGTATAGAAGAAGAGGTAAAGCAATGCTTTCCCGATGCGCGCGTGGCCCGTATGGACCTGGACAGTATGCGTGGCAAAGAAAGCATGCCCAAGCTGCTTGAAGAAGTGGAGCGGCATAAAATAGATATTCTTGTTGGTACACAGATGGTAGTAAAAGGGCTCGACTTTGCCAACATTGCCATGGTGGGCATACTGAGTGCAGACACACTATTGAGCTTTCCCGATTTCCGGGTCAACGAAAGGGCCTTCCAGTTGATGGAGCAGGTAAGCGGCCGCGCAGGCCGGGCCGATGGTGCAGGCAAAGTATATATCCAGGCCTATAACCTGCAGCACCCGGTATTGAAATGGGTACAGGAGCACGATGTGAAAACCTGTTACGAGCACGAGATCCAATACCGCAACCGCTTTGCTTACCCGCCCTTTACGCGGCTGATCAAGATCGTATTCAAACATAAAGATGAGCCTAAGGCCGTAGCTGCCGCCACCCAGATGGCCGATGCGCTAAAGCTCATAGAGGGCATACAGGTGCAGGGGCCGGTGCCCGCACTGGTGCCGCGCGTGCGCAACCAATACATACAGGAGCTATGGATAAAGCTGCCGCGTGGTGTCAAACTCCTGGAGCAGACCAAAGCAGTGGCTAAAGAACAACGCAATATTATCACATCAGAACGTGGCTTTACGTCCCTGCAGGTGTTGTTCGATGTTGACCCTGTGTAAGTTTCCTGTTTCTTCTTATCTTTCTTAATACAAATATACCGGAATGAAAACTGCCCTTCTATTACTAGCCATATACTTTGTATTGCCCGCGCCAGCACAACAGTTGCCATTGGGAAAAATACTCGTGGCTGCTCAGAAGGAGCGCGGCCGCGATGTCATTTACCTGGTAAACAGTGATGGCAGCGACCCTGTGTTCATTACCAATGGTTCAGTACCCTCTGCATCACCCGGCGGCAGGAATATTACCTATATTATACCGGAACATGCAGATAATACAGGCAGTATCTGGATCATGGATCTCAGGACCAAACAGGCTAAAAGACTATACGGGCTAAACGTTTGTTACCCGCGCTGGTCGCCGGATGGCAGGCATATTGCCTTTGAGTATGTAGCGTATAAGCGGTCGGGGATATACCTCATGGATACGAACGGTAACAATGTTTTAGAGCTGGTGAGTGATGCCCGCAACCCCGCATGGTCGCCCGATGGCAAATACATAGCTTATTCCAACGGCTATGACATTTACAGCATGAATATAAACAACAAGCAGACCAGGCGCCTCACCAATACCCGGGAACTGAAAGAAAAATTCCCCGCATGGTCGCAGGATGGTCGATATATTGCGTTCATCACACAGGGACAGGATACAGACAACATCGAAATTATTGATCTTAAAAGTAATAAAAAGAAAGTACTGGCTCAATGTATGTGCAGCCATATCAGCTGGACGGGCAATGGTATGATACTTTATGAATACCGGTCCGACAGACTGACCAACACACAGATAGCTGTCATCGACCCCGCAACCAAAACCACAAGAACCATTACCGTATGTGATAAAGACCTGTGGTGGCCGGAATGGGTAAAGTAGCCCGATATTTATTCGTACCTTTAGATGAACTCAATTCATTGTTATGGTAGCGACCATATTGAATATTCGTCCCTTGTACCTGTTATCCATGCCCGGCGGCGGCGAGTGGCTCTGGATACTGATCGCCATTATCGTGCTTTTCGGCGCACGCAAAATACCCGGGCTGGCACGCGGTATCGGCCAGGGGATGAAAGAATTCAAAGATGCCAAAGACGGTAAGGAGGGGGACAAAAAAGAAGAAAAGAAACAGGCAGATTAAAGCTGCCTTTTGCGGCAGATCAATTTTTTCCTACTACAAAAACGAATGGTATACTCATGCGCTCACGCAGTGCATGATTCACTTTGCGCGGTTCATTGATCACCCGGTATTTTTGCAGGTCTATCACTTCGAGAGCAGGCACATAGCTCCTGCGCAGGGTCATCTGGCGCAGATAGCTGGCCAGGAAAACAGCAGAATATACATCAGCGGCGATGATGTCTTTTACATAATGTAACCACGTTTTATCTTGTCCTTGCCACATAACACACATTTTTAGAACAAATGCCGGGACTTGCTGTTGTAGGCTTTGTTGATATCCGATCCGCAGCCACAGCCTTTTTTAGACCCTGCACAGGATTGTACCAATATCATGCCAAAACTTAATAACAGGATGTATACCATCGTTTTCTTCATCTTTACAGCTTAATAAATCTACTTTTGTAAAAATACTGAATTATTGTCCAGCGCAACACTTAAAAATTTCTTAATAGCTCCGCTCGACTGGGGTTTGGGACATACCAGCCGCTGCATCCCCATCATCAAGTATTTGCAGGCTTCAGGACACAAGGTAGTATTTGCAGGCAATGAGTGGCAAATAGATTTTATTTATAAAACCTTCCCGGGAATAGAAAGCGCTCATTTACAGGGATATAACATCAGCTACAGCCATTCCGCAAAGAGCTTCATGCCCGCCATATTGCGGCAGGTACCGAAAATATTATACAGCATACGCAGCGAGCATCAATGGTTATTGAAGCTCTGCGGCAAACACCATTTCGATGGTATCATTTCCGACAACCGCTATGGCCTGCACCATCCCGGCATATCATCTGTTATTATGAGCCACCAGCTACAGGTGCGAACGGGGATGGGTAAAATAAGCGACCGTATTTTCCGTAAGCTGCATTATGGTATGCTGCAGCATTTTAACCATTGCTGGGTGGTGGATGTGGCCGGGAAGCCTAACCTCGGCGCTGCACTGGCCCACCCCGGGCGCCTGCCGCGCAATGCAGCCTACATGGGGCTATTATCCCAATTTGAACCGGCTGCAAAGCAAGACGATGGCGGGCACTTATTGATCATGCTCTCGGGGCCGGAGCCGCAACGCAGCATACTGGCCAGCATACTATGGCAGCAGGTGCAGCACTACAATGGCAGGGTGGTATTTGTGGAAGGGAGCAATGATGTTGTGTTCCCCGCAGAAGTTCCGGCACATATCCAGTATCACAGGCAGCTGACCAAAGAAGCGCTGCTGCCACTTATCGAAGGGGCTTCCCTGGTCATTTGCCGTAGTGGCTACTCCAGCCTTATGGACCTGGCAGCGCTGCATAAAAAAGCCATCCTCATACCTACACCGGGGCAAACGGAGCAGGAATATCTTGCCCGGCACATGCAGCATGAGCACCTGTTCTATACTGCCGACCAGGCCCATTTTAACCTGGAAACCGCACTGCATGAGGCAGCCTCCTTCCCTTTCGAAACCCTGCCCTTTAAAGACGCTTTTAGCCAATACAAGGTAGTTATTGATAAGTGGCTCTTATCTTTACCACACTGATGATCAAAGCCGGCTCAGACAGACTAAAAGCACACCTGGCACTCTTTGGCGCCAATCTCTTTTATGGGGCAGGCTTCACCGTGGCCAAGCAAATAATGCCCCGGCTGATACAGCCCCTCGGTTTCATCTTTATCAGGGTAAGTATCGTCACGGTATTGTTCTGGCTGAGCATTGTAGCAGGCAGGAAGTACAAAACGAAAATTCAAAAAAAGGACTGGCCTGTATTGGTACTGGGCGGCCTCTTTGGTGTGGCCCTCAACCAGATGCTGTTCTTCATGGGCCTTAACCTTACCTTCCCCATACATGCGGCACTTATCATGATGAGTACGCCCCTGCTCATTACCATCATTGCCACTTTTGTGCTTAAGGAAAGGATCGGGCTGAATAAAAGCATCGGCCTTTTGCTGGGTATCAGCGGGGCTATATTACTGATGAGCGCAGGCAAGGAAATTACTATGACCGGCAACTCCGCCCTGGGCGACCTGTTCATATTCCTCAATGCCACCTCTTATGCCATATACCTGGTCATCATCAAGCCGCTGATGCAGCGCTACAGGCCTATTATCGTGATACGCTGGGTATTCTTCTTCGGCTTTTTATTTGTGCTGCCCTTTAGTTACCGGCAGTTCGCGGCCATACAATGGGAACAGTTCCAAACTGCGGATTATGTAAGCGTGGCCTTTATTGTTATCTGTGTCACCTTCTTCACCTACCTGTGGAACATATATGCCCTGCGCCACCTGAGCCCGTCCACTGCGGGGGCATACATTTATTTGCAGCCCATTTTTGCCGCCATTATATCAGTACTGGTTACCGGTGAAGAATTAACGCCGGTAAAACTGCTGGCCACTGCCCTCATCTTCACCGGCGTGTATATGGTCAATTTTTTGAAGAAGAAACAGGTCTGACATTAATATTCCTTAGGCTCCCGGCTTGTGTGACTGATGCGAAGAATAACAATCGTATTTTCGCTAACAAAATACACGATCCTGTAGCGGTAAATCTCGTAAGCCCGGAAGCTGCCGTCGTTATCCAGTTTAAACTTATCCGGATTATGTTTTTAAGGGTTGTCCGGGGATTGAACTTGTAGAATGTAATATCTTCTCGCGAACCTTTATCGCATTTTGAGGTGAATCTTTTTTGATATGGCCAATAATTTCGCGCAATTGTTTTTTGGCACTAGCGGTCCATACCAAATTCAAGCCCTTGCTTACCATTCACCTGCCTCATTTTCAAGATCTTCCTGGCTTATGTAATTCCCTTTTTTATACTCGTTTATCGATTCGTTCACTTCCCTGTTATACTGTTCTACAGATATACGCGCGCTGTTTTCTTTTTTTAAATTCAGGAACGACCTGATCACAGCTAAAATAGATTCTTTTTCCTCATTGCCCAGCAGGGGTAAAAACTGCTGGATCTCTTTATCTATCGCTTGTCGCATAAACAACACTTTTTACAAATTTACAGCTATTCGCTTATCCGTGCCTAATGGGTTGTTTATTGTTTAAACCTCCTGAAAAAATAGGTGATCCCTTTTTCTTCCAGCACCAGTTCATTGTCCTGGCATTTCATCACTTTAAGGTCACGACTGTCGCGGCCACTGCAATGCAGTACCTGGCTTTTGCTGTCGTAGCTGTCTATATGCCATGAGGGGTTATTATCGGCATCGCGGGTGGCGAATACATAGCCCCAGTTACCGTCCTCGAAATGGGTAAAGATGTCCATCATCTTGATGAGGCGCTGGTAGTCGATTTCCTGTATGGTATGGTCGCTGGTACGCTTGAACTCGGACCAATGTCCCTTCATCTGGGTAATATCGGTCACCGGTGCAGCTTTAGGCTCATCGGGCAGTTTGCTCATGCCATCCTGCGGCGTGTACATCACAAATTCGTATATGCCCCCATCATCCTTAAGTTTCAGTGTGGTCTTGGTATGCTTCAGTATGGTATAGAAGCGTGCGCCCATATCGAGCGTGTTATTCTCCATCTTGTAGGTGCCTTTGTATATAAAGCCACCCTTCTTTTGCGATACATACTCATTGCCGCTCATGAAGCGGAAGAACATCGTATCGGTATAGGCTATGGAAGTACCCGTCTTCGCACTCATGCGTTTAACTTCTTTCCAGTCGCCGGTAATGTCTTTACTTTCGCCGTATATTGCAAGTGATAATAATGCAGTGGTGATAAGTAGTGCTTTTTTCATGACATCGCTGTTTAGGCCTTAAAAATATTTATTTAAGTCTTTATATCAAATTATGGCTCATGATTTTTTGAATATCACGCTGGTGCAACCCGATATCGTTTGGGAAGACAAAACTGCCAACCTGGCCCATTATGAACAACTGATAACTGGGGCGAAGGACAAGGAAGTAGTGGTGCTGCCCGAGATGTTCAGCACGGGCTTCAGTATGGCGCCGGAGCGTATGGCCGAACCTATGGATGGCCCATCGGTACAGTGGATGAAGGACATGGCCCGCCAACACCGCTGCATCATAACCGGCAGCCTTATTATAGCAGAGGGTGGCCAGTATTACAACCGCCTGCTCTGGGTGCAGCCTGATGGCAACACCGGCCACTATGATAAGCGCCACCTGTTCGCCTACGCCGATGAGGACAAGCACTACAGCCCCGGCGACAAGCGCCTTATAGCCCAGGTGAAGGGCTGGCGGGTATGCCTGATGGTGTGCTACGACCTGCGCTTCCCCGTATGGGCGCGCAACTATGATACCGCCTATGATGTGCTGATCTACACGGCTAACTGGCCGGAGCGCCGCAGCCTGGCATGGCGCACTTTGCTGCAGGCCCGTGCTATAGAGAACCAAAGCTATGTGGTGGGCGTGAACCGTGTGGGCAGCGATATTAAAGACATCCTTTATAAGGGCGAGAGCGGCGTGTATGGCCCCCTTGGTGAGCCGCTGGCCCAACTGGGCAGCGAACCTGTGGTGCAAACCGTGACATTAAGCAGGGCAAAGCTGCAAGAAACCCGCGAACAGTTACCCTTCCTTGCCGACGCGGATAAGTTCATGATATTATAAGAAAGGGTTATTTCCTGTTTCTATTTCCTGCCGTATTATTTCCTACCGGGGCGGGGAAACTGTTTCCAAACCAATGAATATCAAATCATAACATGGAAATAGTTATTTCCTACCCTTACCTGCCCAACAAAAGATGATGCTATTGTTATGGGCTTAAGCGTAAGAAAACAGAAGTTTTTATGACCCCACAATGGGAATCTTACCATATGTAAAAGAGCTTTCGTTTGCAGTAAAAATACCGGCTGCGTTGCAAAGTTCGGATGCGAAAGCGGGATGGGGAAATTAATTTTTATGATACCCTTCATTTTAACTTTCCGGGCGTAGGTATATTAAATACTCTGCACCAATTTACCTACTTTTGCAGCCCTTAGTCTAAAAGAAAATGTGGCATCGTATCGCAGCTTTTGTTATTAAGTTCCGTATAGCGCTGATGGTAGTATTACTGGCGCTTACGGGCATGATGGGCTATTTCGCCTCCAAAGTGCAACTGAGCTACGACTTCACCAGCGCCATACCCCGCGATAATCCCAAGTATATAGATTACCAGGCCTTCCGCAACCAGTTTGGCGAAGATGGCAACCTTATGGTAGTGGGGGTGCAAACGGAGCATTTCTTCGATAAGGACTTCTTCAGCGATTATGCTGCACTCGCCAAGCAAATAGAAAAAGTAAATGCAGTAGAAAATGTGTTCAGCATACCTGCTGCCATCACACTGGTAAAGGATACGGCTGCGCATAAGCTGAACGTGGTGAAGCTGGCCGATATGCCCCATGCTGCCGACCCGGACAGCTTCAAAGCGCTGCTGTATAACCTGCCCTTTTACCGCGGCTTCCTTTATAACCCCGATGCCCATGCCTACATGATGGCCCTGCGTATCAATAAGCAGGTACTTAATTCGCCGGGGCGCACCAAGGTGGTAAAAGATATCCTGGCCCTGGGCGATGCCTTTGGCAAGAAACATAATGTGGAGCTGCATTACAGCGGCCTGCCGCTGATACGTACCATGATGGCGGCACAGGTGCAGCAGGAGATGAAGCTGTTCCTCGCGCTCTCCTTCCTGCTTACGGCCGTGATCCTGCTGCTCTTCTTCCGCAGCGGTGTTGCGGTGCTTACCTCCATGATCGTGGTGGCTGTGGGTGTGGTATGGTCGCTGGCCACTATAACATTGCTGGGCTATAAGATCACCCTGCTGACCGCCCTGATCCCATCGCTGATCGTAGTGATCGGCATACCCAACTGTGTTTACTTCCTCAATAAATATCACAGCGAATACCATAAGCATGGCAACAAGATGAAGGCCCTGCTGCGCATGGTGGACCGTATGGGCGTGGTGACGCTGTTCACCAACCTTACTGCAGCCATAGGCTTCGGGGTGTTCTTCTTTACCAAGAGCGCATTGCTTAAGGAGTTCGGCCTGGTGGCCGGCCTCAATATCCTTGCGATATTCTTTATTTCGCTGGTGTTCATCCCTGCGCTATTCAGCTTTTTGCCACCGCCCAAGGGCCGGCATACCAGCTACCTGGACAGTAAGTGGATGAACGGCCTGCTAACGGCCATAACCAATTGGGTCTTTGGCCACAGGGTATGGATATACGGGGCCACGCTACTGATAGGTGCCTTCTCGGTAATGGGCATGATGCGCCTGCACAGTGTGGGCCATATAGTGGATGACCTGCCCAAGGACGATAAGGTGTACCTGGACCTTAAATTCTTTGAACAAAACTTCAGGGGTGTAATGCCGCTAGAAATAGTGATAGACACGAAACGCAAGAACGGGGCGGTGAGCCTGCCCATCCTGCAAAAGATGGACCGGCTGCAAAAATACCTCAATCGCTTTCCCGAAATAGGACATTCACTCGCACTGACGGAAGGGGTGAAGTTTGCCCGGCAGGCCTATTTTGACGGGGACAGCAGCAGTTATGGTGTGCCGCAAAATATATTCGATGCCGCATTCCTGCAGCCTTACCTCAACTTCGGTGACGGCAATGGTAAGAGCAGTATGTTCAGCAAGCTGGTCAACTCGTTCATTGACAGCAATAAGCAAAAGACCCGTATCAGTATCAATATGGCCGATGTAGGCTCTAAAAGACTGCCTGTGCTGCTGGACAGCATACGTCCCAAAACGTACACACTTTTCGACACTTCAAAATATAACGTAACCTTCACAGGCACCAGTATTGTGTTCCTGGAAGGCAGCCGCTTTATTATCAATAGTTTAAGAGATAGCCTCATACTGGCCTTCCTGATGATCTTCGGCTGTATGGTATTTCTCTTCCGTTCATGGCGCATATTGCTGATATCCATAACCATAAACATAGTCCCTTTGCTTATCACAGCCGGTTTGATGGGCTGGGCGGGCATAGCTATAAAACCATCGACCGTACTGGTCTTCAGCGTAGCTTTGGGCATCACTATTGATGTTACCATTCGTTTTCTTGTTAATTTTAAGCAGGAATTGTCGCGGCACGATGATGGTATAGCTATAAATGTGCAACGCACCATACACGATACTGGGCTGAGCATCATCTATACCTCGCTGATACTGATAGCAGGTTTCGGCGTCTTTGCCCTGTCGCAATTCGATGGCACCAAATCACTGGGCTACCTTACCTCTTTAACCCTGTTCCTTGCGATGGTGACGAACCTGACCCTGCAGCCTGCGCTGCTGATGTGGATGGATAAAGCTGCAAGGAAAATAAAGAACCCTGAATGGCTTATGGACGAAGACGAAAATGAAGATGAGGCGGACTAAAGCATAAGGGTACAGTTTTTGTGATAAGCAAAATGACCATATGCAAGCTGACAAAATCAAGAACAAAGGACAGGGAAGGTTATTTAAGAATGAGTACCTGGAAACGATGACGAAAACGCACCCCTTAGTCATCTTTAGCATTTACTTACCGATCATTGGCTTCATGCTCTATTACGGCATTACGTATAAAGGCATGAGCGCGGGCCAGAGTATATTACTCTTCGCGGTGGGTGCGCTATCCTGGAGCCTTTTTGAATACCTGATACACCGCTACCTGTTCCACTTAGTAGCGCACACTGAGCGCAGCAAACGCCTTGTGTACACCATGCATGGCATACACCACGAGTTTCCACGCGACAGGGAGCGCCTCTTTATGCCCCCCATACCCAGTTTTATCCTGGCCAGTATCTTATTCACTGTATTCAAGCTATTGTTGGGTGTGCAGGTGTTTGCCTTCTTCCCCGGCTTCATTGCAGGCTACCTGGTATATGGCTCCATGCACTATGCCATACATGCTTTTGCGCCACCTAAATTCATGAAAGCACTATGGCGCAACCATCACCTGCACCACTATAAGTACCCCGATAAGGGTTTTGGCGTGAGCTCTATACTATGGGATGTGATCTTCCGCTCCATGCCACGAAAAGAAAAGGCCTGAGCGTTAACCGGTCATAAATTCCTCCAACTTATCTTTTATACTATGCAGTGGTGTAGCAATAGCATTGACATACTGGTAATTGCCCGCCATATTACTGTTGATGGAAAGTTGTAAAGGGCTTGCCTCGCTCTGTATCGCGTTCACTACAAATTCGTTTTCCGCCTCGTCATACAGCAAATACGGTGCACCGGAAGAACCGAAACGGAAATAGCCTTTTACGAGATAGCGAATACCGTCTATAACATAGCTGCCTGTAACGTGATCGGCAAACATGGTAAAATGGTCGAGATGACCTTCGATCCTGGCATCATTGAGCAGCCGGCCTACTTCATTCACAGGGGCACTTTGCAGGCAATACATAGCGGGCACATCATTATCGAGCAAGGTATAATCGGGCCGCACACAGGGAAGGCGCTGCAGCAATTGCTGCGGCACATTCACAATGCGGTACAGCGCTATATCCTCGTTGTAAAAAGCATGTACCAGTTCCAGTTCCAGCAGGTATGTTTGCCTTTGAATGCCCCCTTCGAAAAACTGCATATTGGGGTCGATGAGCTCCGTCAAGCCCCGGTCGTTATAAAAGAGACCATTGCGAAACTGTATGAGCAAGTGCGGGGTACATACTTTCATTGCAGCCAGCGTTACCCAGCGGGTATCAAAACGGACCTGTGCTAAAATATTCGCCAGCTCCTGCAACACAGCCGGTTCATTGCTGGCCAGGTGATGCTTGCCCGATAAATAATCTACAGGATAATGCTGCTCAAAGAAACGCGCCTGATCCTTGTTGAAACGTGCCTGCAAGCCGGTCTCATACACTTCGGGGCTTATAGAACGAAGTACTCCGGGACTGCGCAGGTTGTGCGCAACAGACAAGATGTAGCCATCGCCTATGTGGAAAGCGCAAATGTTGTTGTCAAATTTGCGCAATGAAGGTTCTTTGGCATCATGTACATACATAATGCGAAAGAGTGGTGATGCCTGCTCATTGATGAGCTCCATTTTTTTAGCGGTCATGATCTTATTTCCTTCTGCTTCATCCAGACGGCCTTTTATCAAAGATAGGCACAACAAAAGCATCATTACCGTATGTGCATGCTACAAAAATAAGCCCGGGCAATGGCCCGGGCTGTTGTGTGCCCTATCAGCTCTTTTTTGTTCCCCGCCCGGCCTGCCTCATTGCGGGTTAGGGGCCCTATAAAGCTCCAGGTACGCACAATTATCTTAATGCAATGACAATATTACTGCCGGGTAAAATGCAAAAAAATGATGCGGATCACCCGACAATGATGACAATGGTCATAAAATGCCTTGAGGTTGGCTTAAGTATACGCACAAAAAAACATGTATGAAAATAGGGCATATAATGATGTAATTTTGCCGTAACTTTAGGTTAAATGCCAACGCATCCCCCTATAGGGGTGTCTTTTATACAGGAGTAAATTGTGCCGCTTAATGAAGAGACTCTACCCATTGCTCTTTTTACTGCTCATGACGGCCTTTGCCGTAAAGGCGCAGTATAATGCGCCGGAGGGTAAGGTATGGGCATTCGGGCTCCATGCAGGTCTCGATTTTACCAGTGGCAACCCCGTAGCGGTGCAAACGGCTATCGCCCCCTATAACAGCAGCAGCCTTGAAGGATGTGCCAGTGTAAGCGATGCCAACGGGCATTTATTGTTTTACTGTAGCGGCAACCAGGTGTGGGATAAAAACAACAGCCTGATGCCCAATGGCCATAACATACTGCCACCCAATATCTATACGGACAGGAGCACGCAGGGCACCGTGATAACGCCCATGCCCGGCAATGCCAACAAATACTATATCTTCTCTTTGCAACAGGCAAGTTCCCCGCTCACCCACAGATCATGCCGCCTTTACTACAGCATAGTAGATATGAGCCTGAACAATGGCTACGGCGATGTGATACCCTGGCAATCGGGCATATTGCTGGACTCGAACCTAAGCGAAGCGATGACCGTGGTACCCGGTGACTATTGTGATGTGTGGATGATCGTACATGGCCTCGGCAACCACCTCTTCCGTGCCTACCATATCATCAATGCCGGCATCAGTGCGCCTGTATTGTCCAATACCGGTAATTTTTCCGGCACCAACGCCTACATATCGGGAGTAATGAAATGCTCACCCAACAGGCGTAAACTGGTGGTATGCACCAACGAATACGGAGCCAAACGCATGAGCATGGGCGCTGAGCTTTTTGATTTCAGCCCGGCTACGGGGAATGTATCGAATGCAATACTCATCGATACCGCTCAAAGCGGTTACGGTGTGTATGGGGCCGCTTTCTCGGCAGATAATACCAAGTTATACCTGCATACCAATTCTTATACAACTGCAGTGAATATGGTACTGCAGTTTGACCTGAGCCTGCCTGCCACTACCATTATCGGATCCCGCTACCTGGTGCACCTGAAACGCGGGCTCTCGGACCTGAAACTGGGCCCGGACGGAAAAATATACCTGGGATCGAATGACAGCACCAGGGCACTGGATTGTATAGCCAATCCCGGGCAGGGTGGCCCTGCCTGCCAATATGTGCAAAGTGCCGTGATCCTCCTGCCCGGCACCGAAACATCGATAGGCCTGCCAAATGCCTGCGCCAGCGTGGCACCGGCAGATACTACTTATGTGCTGCATGACACGGCGATATGTGAACTGACCGTACATAACCTAGTATTACATGCCCGATCGGGATTTAATTATTATAAATGGAATGACGGTTCGAAAGCGGACTCCCTTGTCATCAGCGATACAGGCACTTACTGGCTGTACAATTATGCCACCTGCGATATACAGGTAGACAGTTTCAAAGTAAGGTATTCGTCGCCGGATACCCTGCGTAATAAAATAACGGCCAGTATCTGCACACCCAACAGCACCACGCTGGTAGCCCCGGGTGGCTACACCAGCTATACCTGGAATGACGGCAGCCAAAACGAAACAAGAGTGGTTACCAACCCCGGCACATACTGGCTTTCTTCAATAAAAGATTGCCTGGTGCGATTGGACACTTTTATTATGCAGAACCAGGTAGACCTGTCTTTTTCACTAGGCAGTGATACGATCATCTGCCAACCCATGACCTTATATGTATCGCTGCCCGATGTGAGCTATCGCTGGCAGGATGGCAACAGGAACCGTATTTACCTGATCGATCATTCAGGCACTTATTATGTGACCGTTAGCAAAAGCGGCTGTTCTTATACTGATACCATCCGTATTACCTACAACAATATAGACCAGGACCTGCACGATGTGCTGCTTTGCAATGATGTGCCCATAGATGTGGACCTGCAGGCCAATGTGCCCAAAGGTGCATCGGCCGAATGGAATGATGGCAGTACCAACCGGACACTGCATGTGAACGAAACAGGTGTATACTGGGTCACAGTACAATCGGGTGCCTGTGTTACCAGCGATACCGTGCATGTGAACAATGGCTTCTGCGATTGCATGGTGACCATGCCGAATGCCTTTACGCCTAACAATGACGGCAAAAATGACCTGTTCAGGGCTTTATTGCAGCCTGATTGCAGTTTCAGTTCCTTTGAGCTAAACATCTATAACCGCTGGGGCGACAGGGTATTCAGCACCCGCAATCCCGACGAGGGATGGGACGGCAGATATAAAGGCCACGAAGCCGTTGCCGATGTGTACATGTATGTGCTGCAGTACACTGCCGGCATAAAAAGCAATAAACACAAGCAAAAAGGCGATATAACGCTGATAAGATAACCCCTTATAATTTTTAAAGCACTGCATAAAGAATGCCCCGCGGGAACGCGGGGCATTATCAACTTTATTTTGAGAAGCGTTTTGCTTGAAAAGCCTGTTTAATTTCCTTCCGCTACCGACCTTTGATACACTATCTGCCCAATGCCATTGCGCAGTTCCTGGGCATCTTTGGCAGCCTTTACAAATGCCACGAAAAGCGGGTGTGGGTTCTCTACCGTGCTTTTATATTCGGGATGGAACTGAACACCTACATAAAAGGGGTGGTTCTGCAGCTCTACTATTTCTATAAGCCCGGTCTCCGGGTTGCTGCCAACCGGTGTCATACCGGCCTGCTCAAATGAATCAAGATATTCGTTGTTGAACTCATAACGGTGGCGGTGACGCTCAGATATTTTCGTAGCCCCGTATATGGATGACGTACGTGAACCTTCTTTCAGTTCGCAGGCATAAGCACCGAGGCGCATAGTGCCACCCATCTGGGTAATGCTCTTCTGCTCTTCCATCATCGCGATCACACCCTGGTCCGTATCCGGGTTCATCTCTGTAGAGTGTGCTTTTTTAAGCCCCAGTACATTACGCGCAAATTCCACACAGGCCATTTGCATACCCAGGCAGATACCAAAGAAAGGTATCTTCTTTTCACGAGCATAGCGTATGGCATCTATCTTACCCTCAATGCCCCTGCTGCCAAAGCCCGGCGCCACGAGTATAGCATCCAGGTTATGCAGTTTTTCTATAGCATTATCTGTGGTCAGGTATTCGGAATGTATGTTGCGCACTTCCACTTTGCACTCGTTCATGGCACCGGCATGTATCAGTGCTTCCAGTATCGATTTATACGCATCCTGCAGCTCAACGTACTTACCGATAAGCCCAATAGTGACCTTCGACTTGGGATAGCGCAGTTTATTTAAAAATTCTTTCCAGCGTGTAAGGTCCGGCTCGGTACCCATCGGCATGTTCAGCTTCTGGAGGCAAATAACATCCAGTTTTTCCCGCATCATTTCGAGCGGCACACTATATATGGTATCTGCATCAAGGGCCTCTATTACCGCATCCTGCGTAACGTTGCAGAAGAGGGCTATCTTTCTTTTAAGTTCTTTATATAATGGTTCCTCGGTGCGGCATACCAGTACATCAGGGTTCAGCCCGTTCTCGCTCATCATCTTCACCGAGTGCTGTGTTGGCTTTGTTTTCAGTTCTTTAGCGGCCTTGAGATAAGGTATCAGGGTGAGGTGCACCACAAGACAATTCTCATCACCCATTTCCCACTTAAGCTGGCGTACCGCTTCTATATAAGGCAGCGATTCTATATCGCCTACCGTACCCCCCAGTTCTGTAATGACAATATCATATTCATTAGCCTGCCCCAGCAGGGTCATCCTGCGTTTTATCTCATCGGTGATATGTGGTATCACCTGCACCGTCTTACCCAGGTAAGCGCCCTCACGTTCTTTATTGATGACATGCTGGTATATGCGGCCCGTGGTCACATTATTGGCCTGCGAAGTGAATGTATTCAGGTAGCGTTCGTAATGCCCAAGGTCCAGGTCGGTCTCGGCCCCATCTTCCGTTACATAACATTCGCCATGCTCATAAGGGTTCAGGGTACCGGGGTCAACATTGATATAGGGGTCAAATTTCTGGATGGTAGTGCGGAAACCGCGCGCCTGGAGTAATTTTGCCAGAGATGCTGCTATAATTCCTTTTCCTAACGATGAAGTAACACCTCCGGTTACAAAAATATACTTTGTCATAACGCTCCTGTTTTTTGAAGACCGGTGCGCAACCCGTACACACAAATAAATTTTGAGGGGAATTGGCTGTTGGTCGTACAAAGATACAACTTAATTGCGCAATAGCTCAATAAGATAATGGATCAATTATCCCGTTAAAACGGATTATGGGGATAAAGTGGGGATATGAAAATATTCTAAACCTGTTCCTGCTACAAATTGCTTTGGCTGGTTACAAAGCAGGAGTCATTGGTAGAAGGATTGGAGTTCTGGCATGTTTTAAGTGCATCACTTTCGGATGTCTTGCCGATATAATAGGTCTGAAGCTGCCTGATACTTTTGGTCGTAATGTAGCAGTTACATGTATAGTCACGATGACAAGAGCTGGTCATGATAGCCAGGATACCAAGAATGCTATATACAACGGCCTTTTTTATCTGCATATCGTTTACTTTTTTGGGCAGCCCGGGGCTTTTAGCCGTGCTGCCGGTTCAAACGTGGCGTTAAATTAATAAAAAATCGGAAAAAAGAAGGCATAAAAATAATGCTTAAATATAAGCCGGTCAATCTATATGGCCCTTAGCAAAGAACTTTTTGCATATATTAGCAAAATATACACTAAGCACTGCTCATATGGCATATAATGAACAACTGGCCGACAGGATAAGGCAAAGCCTATCGGCCCTAAAAGATGTGGAGGAAAAGAAAATGATGGGAGGTCTTACTTTTATGATAAAGGGCAAGATGTGCCTGGGCATTGTGGGCGACGAACTGATGTGCCGCATAGATCCTGCCATATACGAGCAGGCCCTGGGCCGCAAAGGTTGCCGGGAGATGGATTTTACCGGCAGGCCTATGCCGGGCTACGTGTTCGTGAACGAAAGCGGGATGAAAAGCAGTAAGGACCTGGCCTACTGGACGGGGCTTGCCCTTGAATTCAACAAGAAGGCAAAAGCATCGAAAAAGCGTAAGGCATAATAGCAGAACCATCCTGCGGGCTCACTTATTCACCAAATTTCTGCAGGTTATCCACATCCCTACCATAAATCCCTCAAACAACTATCTTTGCTATCAAACCAATTTATTGAAATGCGTTTTATCGTTACCTCAACCGCGCTGCTCAAAAACCTGCAGCAAATAGGCGGTGTCATCAGTTCAAACACCGTGCTATCTGTATTGGAAGATTTTCTTTTTGAACTTAAGGGCAATACCCTGACGCTTACGAGTACCGACCTCGAGACCATGATGCGGGTACAGCTTGATGTGAACGATGCACAGGGTGACGGGCGCATTTGCATACCATCCAAGATACTCACCGATTACCTGAAGAACTTACCGGAACAGCCGATAACTTTTAATATCAACGAGCAGGACCTTTCGATAGAAATGTCGAGCGATGTGGGTAAGTACCGTATAGGCGGTGAAAAAGCAGATGACTTCCCTAAAGAACCTGCACCCGGCGATGCCACCAGCTTCGATATGTCATCGATGGCTTTGCTGGAGAGCATCAACAAAACATTGTTCGCGGTGAGCGGCGATACCCTGCGTCCTGCCATGACCGGCGTATATTTCGAGTTGGCCAAGAATGGCGTCACCTTTGTATCTACGGATGCACACAGGCTGGTACGCTTTCGCCGTGATGATGTGAACTGCCCTGCGGCTGAAGGCTTTGTAGTGCCTAAAAAGCCGCTGCAGCAACTGCGCGCCACATTGCCTGCCGATGATTCTCAACTGCAACTGTCGTACAACAGCAGCCACCTCTTCGTAACCAGCAACAGGCTGAGCATGAGCTGCCGCCTGATAGATGCTAAGTTCCCGGACTATAAGGCCGTGATACCTACAGATAATCCATACAAGCTCATCATCAACCGCAATGATATCATCAGCGCGCTGCGCCGTGTGAGCATATTTGCCAACAAGACCACCAACCAGGTGGTACTGGACATCAACGGCAATTCGCTGCAACTGAGCGCACAGGATATCGACTTCTCTTACGAGGGTAAGGAAACGCTGAACTGCCAGTATACCGGCGAGGATATGAAGATAGCCTTCAATGCCAAGCTGATGATAGAAATGCTGGCCAATATGAACAGCGGCGATATACAAATAGAACTGAGCACACCTACACGTGCCGGTGTTGTTCGCCCGGTGGAAACCACAGAGCATGAGGACGAACTGATGCTGCTGATGCCACTGATGGTAGGGGTGTAAGTTAAAATGCTAAAGAGCTTAAAATATTTTAAAGATCTCCCCCACCGGGAGATCTTTTTATAATTGTAAATGCCCGGACTTTACTTCGCTGCCGAAGAATATCGTTGCGTGTTCATCAAAATCCACCGGCGACTCAGTTGTATAGAATTGCATGCTGCCATTGCGCGTGATCCTGCTTTCCATCTCCGGGTGGCGCTGTAAATAGTGCTCCAGGCTTTCTGCTACTATATCGCCCTGCGATACCACACTTACATTTGGCGGCAGGTGCTCCTTGATCTTCTTCATGAGCAGGGGGTAATGCGTGCATGCCAGCAAAACAGTATCTATATCCTGCGCCTTTGAGAGCAGTTCATCGAGATACATGTTCACATAAGTGCCGGCGATGTCTTTATCATAATCACCATTCTCAACAATATGCACCAGCATGGGGCAGGCCTGCTGATATATCCTGATACCTGGAAAAAACTTCTCCGTTTCTATCTTATAGGCATTCGATTTTACGGTGCCAATGGTGCCCATAATACCTATGGAACCTGTTTTGGTATAGTTACCGATCACCTCTGCACTGGGACGTATCACACCAAGCACACGCCGGCCTTCATCTATTGCAGGAAGGTCGTTTTGCTGTATGGCCCTAAGCGCATTGGCCGATGCCGTGTTGCAGGCTATGATGACCAGGGGGCAGCCCATTTTAAAAAACTCCTTTACACACTCCAGCGTATATTGGTATATGGTCTCAAAAGGGCGATAGCCATATGGGGCACGGGCATTATCTCCGATGTATATATAATCATACTGCGGCAGGCGTGCGGCTATCGATCTGAAAACCGTCAAACCGCCATAACCCGAATCAAATATACCTATGGGATGCGATGCCATGCTTATTATTAAACGATAAAAGTAAAGAAAGCCGGTCAAAAAAACCGGCTTCTTCATTTATACCCCGTTCGCTACCGCAGCAAAATGAATTTGCCGCTAAGCCAAACACCTTTTTCATCCTCATATTTTATAAAGTAAATACCCGAAGGAAAATCAAACATATCTATCTCCATTTTACCTCCTTTATCAGCTTCTGTTTTCAGGATGAGTTTCCCGCTTATATCGCTTACATAAATATTGCCTTTAACATTCTCATATTCTGTGTACAGTATGCGATCGGTAGGGTTAGGATAAAATTTCATGTGCACATATTTCGATGTGTCTTTTTTTACCGTGTCTTTAGCCAGCTTCACAAGGCTATCCCTTGCAGGCTCATTACTCATTTTAAGCGTATCGGCTATTTGCATCATCACCTGGTCGCAGGGAGTTGAGTAGGCGAACTGGCATATGGTGCGAAAGATAAGCTCGTTCACAAAACTTACATCATATTTATCGGTGGACGCCTCTGTATGATGCCCGCCGATACCGCTGTGATCGGTAAGGAAAATAAAAGTGCCGTTGGTAGCAAGCGCCAGCGAACGCATCAGGTATTCATTGCTTTTATCAGAACCGCTGCAAACCACAGGCACTAACCGGATACCACGTTTGGCATATTCATACACAAGGTCGTGTACACGCGTTACCACTTCTGCCTGATCGTGCGGGGGCGCATCCAGTATCAGGAAAGCTATCCGTGCAAGTGCATCTTTATTCCATTCCAGCCTGTTCAGGGCAACATCGAGCGCATCATCCACAGCCTCGGGGCCGTCACCGCCACCGCCTGCATTATTATCCTTAATAAAATCCACTGTAGTCTTGATATTATTGTCCAGTGCCGATACTTTCGTGAGGTAGTCATCGCCATGGTCCCTGTAGAATACGGCACCGAGCCTTACCTCATGTTCATGCAGCGAGTCTTTTACTTTATTAATTACATCGTACAACTCTTCTTTCAGGTAGTTGATCTCATCCTGCATACTGCCGGTGGCATCTACTATAAATGCTACATCCAGGCCTTTAGGTGCATCGCATGGAAAAGGCAGGTTCAGTACATTTATCCTTTTGCTAAAAGGCCGTAAGTTCCTGATCTTATAACGCTCGCCCCTGTAGCGCAGCTCTGCATATATCCTGTGGTCTTTGTTACTGTCGGTAAATATACGGTCCCACAATTCTGCTTTCCCCGTATTATCTGTTACCGCAGCCCACAGCACGCAATCTGTAGCCTTATCTCTCAGTAATACCCGTGCATTGCACAAAGGGGTATTGTCCTTACTCTTTAACAATACGGTGTAACGATGCCGGGGCAGCATACTCCATATGTTACTATACATGCTCAGCTCGCCTTTACTGAGGTCTTTCCATAACTTCCATTTGCTGAAATCATTTACCTCCCCCGAAGTAAGCCTGCCCCCGTGTTTTTCTGCCGGAGCGGCTGTTGCGTGGTCCTCTACACCATCTATGATAAAGGTGGTGGTACTGACCCTGCCTCCAAACGCTTCTGATTCCCCATGCCTGACATGTACACCGGGACTGGCTACGGAAACAAGATCGGCTGTATTCGTAATACCGGTATGCCTTATACCTGCATCCATAATGTTATGTGGATGCCCGATCTCTATTAAAGGTGCTTTATATGTTGTAATAACTACCTCTTTAAATTCGTGAAGATCGGGCGCTAAATGGATATGCACTTTTGTGGCTGATCCATCGCGCACAATTATATTCTTCACTATTTGGGTGACATAACCTTTGTACGTCACCTTTAATTCGTAATCGCTACCTGCCGGCAAAGGGCTTACCACAAATATCCCGTCATAGTCTGTCGCCGTCTGAGCCCTTACTATACCCGCACTGCTAACACTAATCACTGCACCGATGACCGGCATCTTTTTTTCGTCAAGGACAGTACCGCTTATCTCGCCTGAACCGCCCCGGCAATGCACTACTGCCAGCAGTGCAAATACCATGATCAAACATGTTCTCATAAACTAAGTTTTTTGTTTTAAAAGGATAGGCGATCGCTCTTATATTGATGACGAGTTGAGCGATAAAATGTTTTATCACAGTTTTGTAAACATTTATTTTTTACAAATGTTTTACCGTCTCAATTTGACTTTAAGGGAGAATTTGTTATTTTATAAAAGGAAAATGCCGGGCAAGCCCGGCAATATATTCATACGTTACAGCACCCTTACTTTCTGCGCCACCAGGGCCGCCTGTGCACAGGCACAGCAATTATCTTTACGGCATCTGCCCGGGGCGTATCCACTTTCACCGGCATAGGCACCAGGTTAAAGTCCTGTTTGGTATCCTGCCATGCTTTTACCATTATACCTTTCACTGTCTGCCTGTTATATCCTTTATACTTAGTTACCAGGTCGTAGGTACCGGTCAGCATCCTGTTGGTCAGGTACTTGCCTGCACTATCGCTGGTAGCCGAACCAATAATATCGCTACCATCGTAAACATAAATCTCAGCCCCCATTACCGGCTGATTATTTTCATTGAAGACCATGCCCGATACAGTGCCTTTCTCCAATACAGTATCCGGTTTCGTAGCTGCATCTTCAGCTTCCTGTGCCTTTGCAGCAAATACTGCCAGCAGGAACAGTGGTATCATCAATAGATTTTTCATGTTGCATAGTTTGTATATATAAAGATAATAATCAAATATTATGCCCGTATCGTTAAAGCATATTTAATAGTGTATAGTGTTTTGGACAGCGGATGCTAAAGGCGTAACTTTGCAAAACTTTATGAGCGACGTAATTACACCGCAAATACCCGCATTGACAGCAAAGGACTTTGCCACCGACCAGGAAGTGCGCTGGTGCCCCGGCTGCGGTGACTATTCTATATTAAAACAGGTACAGACCATACTGCCACAAACAGGCATAGCCCGTGAGAACATTGTGATCATATCGGGTATAGGCTGCAGTTCGCGCTTTCCGTATTATATGAATACCTATGGCATGCACTCCATACACGGGCGCGCTACTGCCATAGCTTCAGGCCTGAAAGCAACGAGGCCAGAACTAAGTGTATGGATAGTGACCGGCGACGGTGACAGCCTGAGTATAGGCGGCAATCATACCATACACCTGCTGCGCCGCAATTTCGATGTCAACATACTGCTCTTCAACAACCAGATATATGGCCTCACCAAGGGCCAGTATTCTCCTACTTCTGAAGAGCACAAGGTGACCAAGAGCACGCCGTTCGGCAGCCTCGATCATCCCTTCAACCCGCTGGCACTGGCATTAGGTGCCGATGCGTCCTTCATTGCCCGCAGCATGGACCGCGACCCGAAGCACCTGCAGCAAATGCTGCTGCGCTCGCATGGTCATCATGGCGCATCATTACTCGAGATATACCAGAACTGCAACATCTTTAATGACGCTGCTTTCGAGATATATACCGAGAAGAGTTCGAAGGCAGAACAGGCGCTTTTCCTGGAGCAGGGACAGCCGCTTATATTCGGTGCCAATAAAGACAAGGGTATCAAACTGGACGGCTACAAGCCCCTGCTTGTGGACCTTAATGAAGGCCATAGCACCGATGACCTCTGGATACACGACGAAAAGGATTTTTATAAAGCACAGATATTGACGCGCTTTTTTGATAACCCTGCCAACCCGGGACATTTACCCCGTCCTTTCGGTGTATTCTTTGCCCATGAGCGCGCCACTTATGAAGATGAGATGCGCCTGCAGATCGAAGAGACGATAGCTACCAAAGGGGGCGGGAATCTTGATGCCCTGCTGCGCGGCAAGGAAACATGGGTCATTGAATAATTCAAAAGTGAAAAGCCAAAAAGGTCTTTGACGGAATATTAGGGTAATTTTGACTTTTGAATTTTTACTTTTGACTTCTAATCATTAATACGGTCATTGGCTTCAATTAAAAAACTTGCAGGACAAACGGCATGGTATGGCATCAGCTCCATATTCGCGCGCCTGCTCAATTATTTACTGACGCCATACCTAACGGCCTACCTTGCTACTGCCGACTATGGGGAGATGAGTATGCTCTATGCAGCCATCCCTTTTATGAATGTGCTGTTCACCTACGGGATGGAAACTACCTTCTTTCGTTTTAGCAATAAAGATGAAAACGAAAAGCACGTATTCAATACCGGTAGCCTTTCCATGCTATTCAGCACTTTACTGTTCACTGCACTTATCATCCTATTCAGGGACCCGATAGCCGTTTTGCTGCGCGTGCGCGAGCATCCGCAATTCATTACCTGGTCGGCCTGGATCATAGCGCTCGATGCGCTGACTACACTACCCTTTGCCAAACTACGTTTAGACAGCAGGCCACGAAAATATGCATTTATCCGGGTAGCAGGTATTGTGCTCAATATTGCCATTGTGGTGTTTTGCTACAGTATACTGCCAGGCATTGCACATAGCCACCCCGACTCATTTATTGCCCGCTGGTACGATCCTAATATGGGCACAGGCTATGTCATCATTGCCGGTGTTGCTATGTCTGCATTATCATTCCTATTGCTGCTGCCCGAATTTTTGTCTATCCGTTTCGAATGGAATAACAAGCTGTGGAAAGAAATGATACTGTATGCGCTGCCCATAATGGTCTTTGGCTTCGGCGGCGTGGTCAATGAGACCTTCGACCGGGTGATGCTCGGGTGGTGGGCACCGGGCGACCTGCATGCGCAGAAAGTGCAGGTGGGCATATATGGGGCCTGTTACAAGCTCTCTATCCTTATATCATTATTCGTTCAGGCCTTTCGTTTGGGTGCCGAGCCTTTCTTCTTTAAAGAAGCAAAAGAAGGCGATGCCCGTAATACCTATGCACGCGTAATGAATTATTTCGTCATTGTGATATGCAGCATGTTTCTGTTCGTGATGCTCTATATTGATATCTGGCGGGAATTCATCCGCAACAGGCATATGTGGGAGGGGCTTAAAGTAGTGCCCATATTGCTCATAGCCAATATGTGCCTGGGCGTGTATTATAACCTCTCCATCTGGTATAAGCTGAGCAACAATACCAGTGCCGGGGCTATCATCACCATTATCGGGGCCATTATCACCATTATCATTAATTACATCTTCATTCCGCAATATGGTTACATGGCCTGCGCATGGGCTACGCTTGCCTGTTATGGCAGCATGATGCTTATCTCTTACTTATGGGGGCAAAGGGTATACCGCGTGCCTTACAACCTGCGCAAAGTATTTTACTTTTTTACCGTGATGCTGGCCTTCTATGCACTGCAAAGCATAGTTGTGTACTACACGCAAAACCTGTGGATACATCGCCTGACCGGTACGATATTAATGGTAGCTTATGCCGGCTTTGTATTAAGGACCGAGGGGAAAGAATTAAAAGGACTGCCGGTAATCGGAAAATATTTTTCTTAAGCCAGCAATTCGCATGGCTTCATTCCAGTAGCCTTCTTAAAGGCAGTGCTGAAATGCGAGATACTGCTGTAGCCCAGGGCATTGGCCACATCCGATACTGATTGCCCCTGCTGCTGCAATAATTGTTTTGCTTTGCTGATGCGCAGCTCCTGCTGGTACTCATGTATCGTTTTACCTACCAGTGCTTTAAAACCTTTTTTCAGGTAACACTCGTTCATCGCCACTTTGCGCGACAACTCTTTAATCGTAAACGACTGATCAACATTCTGCTCTATGATACGCTGAGCATCCAGTACTTTCTCGCGCTCGCTATCGTGCGCCAGGAAACGGCAGGCAGGCACCTGGCAAACAGTGAAGGGTAAAGTGATCAGCTCTATAGCCCTGCGCAGCATTTGCAGTGCCAGTTCGCTTTGATGCAGGGAGCACAGCAGCGGCGTAATGGCATTTATATTTTCAAGCTGTTGCAAAAGGCCTTTGGTCTGTGCGCATATATTGAACTGCTGCTCCACCGTCTGGTCGAAGCTGAAAGGCATATTGGCCATCAGCGTATCGGCAGGGTATTGCGCAAAAAAAGCAGGCATGAACTCCAGCCAGCAAATATCGGCTGCAAAAGGTTGTTCTTCAGATGGACGTATATATGCTAACTGCAAACAAAATTCATTATCGGCAACAGGGAACAACAATAGTCTTGCGTGCTCTTCCGGTAATGTATTTTCAGTAAAAGCAACGTTCAGCCACTCGGCTTTGATGCAGGTACTTACCTGCATCGTTTCGCTTTGCAGTACCTGCAGGCCCTGGCCCAGCACACGTTCCAATGGGAAGTGCCTGGTCGCCACAGTTATTTCTTTTACATTTTGCACAGGCTGCAAAGATACAGAGAATGTACTTTAATACGGGTAATGTGATGCTGAATGCTACATTATGATGACAAAGAGGCTAAAAGAAAAAGAGACTGTGGGTTATACAGTCTCTTTTCGATCGCTAAAAAATTCATCTTACTTTTTAGCAGCTTTCTTCCTCTTAGGAGCAGCTTTCCTTTTTGCAGGAGCAGCGACTTTCTTAGGAGCAGCAGCTTTTTTAGGAGCTGCTTTCTTTGCTGCAGCTTTCTTAGGAGCCGCTTTCTTTGCAGCAGCTTTTTTAGGAGCCGCTTTCTTTGCAGCAGCTTTTTTAGGAGCCGCTTTCTTTGCAGCAGCTTTCTTAGGAGCCGCTTTTTTTGCAGCTGCTTTCTTAGGAGCTGCTTTCTTTGCAGCTTTCTTAGGAGCTGCTTTTTTTGCAGCTTTCTTAGGAGCTGCCTTTTTTGCTGTTGCCATAATTGTGTGAATTTAAGGGTTAAACAAAAATCTTAAATATTATATGGCAAATCGCCGAGGGGGTTAGGCCTCGGCGATAGCTGATACTTCTTTTACTGATACCAATGTCTTGGTACGTGTCTTACGGAACTCAACGATACCATCCGACGTTGCAAATATGGTAAAGTCTTTTCCGAGACCAACATTCTTACCTGGGTGATAAACTGTACCACGCTGACGAACTATTATATTACCCGCTATTGCAGGCTGCCCGCCATATATCTTCACTCCCAATCTTTTACTTTGCGAGTCGCGGCCATTCTTTACACTACCTTCACCTTTTTTATGTGCCATGCTCTATATTCTGGTTACAAATTTAATAAAGAAAATTAAATTTTATATTATTTCGTTGATTTTTATTTTGGTCAGGGATTGGCGATGACCATTTGATTTTTGATAGCCCTTGCGGCGTTTCTTTTTAAACACGATCACTTTATCGCCTTTAAGATGATCAACTATTTCGGCTTGAACTTTTTTAGAACCGGCAAAAGAAATATTTCCACCGTTGCTGCTCATCAGCACATCTGTAAATTCTACCTTGTCACCTGCATTGCCCTGGAGGCGGTGAACAAACAACTCCTGGTCCTTAGCAACTTTGAACTGCTGACCAGCTATATTAACAATCGCAAACATGAATCCTAAAAATATTTCGCGCAAAGATAATACTCTTTTTTCTTTTTCGGCAAATAAATTTTATTTTTTTGCCTGTTTAACCTTTTTCACCAAAAATATCACGCACTGAGCACAATTATTATATGGCATTCTGCGTATCATAATTGTACTTTTGTCCTCCCACATTAGGTATGATGAAATTTAAATCTTTCCTGGCCAAACCATATGCGTCGATAGTTTATAGCCGCATACGCAAAGGCATGGGCACTGCTGTGGCCGATCAACAGGCCATTTTGCAGCAATTGCTCAAAACAGGTGCGCGTACCAATTTTGGAAAAGACCACGGACTTAAGGATGTAAAAACTTACGACGAATTCAGGCAAGCCATACCCATACGCGACTATGAGGCCTTCAAACCTTATATAGAACAAATAAAAGAAGGTCAGCAAAACGTATTGTGGAAGGGCAAGCCCATATACTTTGCCAAAACATCGGGCACTACCAGCGGGGTTAAATACATACCCATCACCTCCGACTCCATACACAACCACATCGATACCGCGCGCAATGCATTATTATGTTATATGGCGCATAGCGGCAACTCATCCTTTGCAGATGGTAAAATGATCTTCCTCAGCGGCTCTCCAACACTGGAGCGCGTGGGCGGCATCCCTACCGGGCGCCTGAGCGGCATTGTGAACCATTACATACCCCGCTACCTGCGCAGCAACCAATTACCCTCTTATGAGACCAACTGTATCGAAGACTGGGAAGAAAAGCTGGACAAAATAGTAAATGAGACCATAAAGCAGGATATGACGCTCATCAGCGGCATACCGCCATGGGTGCAGATGTATTTCGACTGGCTGCAGGAGCGCAGCGAAGGCAAAAAAATAAAGGAGCTCTTTCCCAACCTGCAGGTCATTGTGCATGGCGGTGTGAACTTTGAGCCCTACAAACCCAAACTTTTGGAAAGCCTGGGCGGCGAGGTAGATTTTATAGAAACGTTCCCTGCATCCGAAGGTTTTTTTGCCTTCCAGGATACACTTCCCGAAGAAGGACTTTTATTAAACACCAGCTCCGGCATTTTTTATGAATTCATACCTGCCGGTGAAATATTCAACGAGCATCCCACGCGCCTCTCGCTGGCCGATATTAAAGTAGGCGAGAATTATGCACTCATCGTAAACAGTAATGCAGGCCTCTGGGGCTATAACATTGGCGACACCATTCGCTTTGTAAGCACCGACCCCTATCGCATAGTTGTAACAGGCCGCATCAAACATTATATCTCCGCATTCGGCGAGCATGTCATTGGCGAAGAAGTAGATACTGCCCTGATGCAGGCAGCGCAGGAACACAATGCACATATCGTAGAGTTTACCGTAGCGCCCAAGATCAATACCGATGGTGAGCTTCCCTACCATGAGTGGTTCGTGGAGTTTGAACAGGCGCCCGATAATATAGCCGCCTTTGCGCATAGCGTGAACCAACACCTGCGCGAGAAAAATATTTACTACAACGATCTCATTAACGGCAACATTCTCCAGGAGCTAAAGATAAACGTAATGAAACCTCACGCATTTATCGAATACATGAGATCCATCGGGAAACTTGGCGGGCAGAACAAAGTGCCCCGTCTTGGTAATGACCGGGTCATAGCCGATGCACTGGAAGCCTGGGTGCAGAATTAGTAATTGGCAAATAGCTTATCGTCGCCCATTTTCCTGAAAAAATAGTTTATTAATTGCTCTTTCTCAATTCCAAACTCATTTTTTATCGCCGTGTAAAAATCCTCATCCCCGGTACCATACGACATTAATTTTTTGAGTTTATCATATCCGCCAATGCGTATGGCCTCCTCACAAAACAACCCACCTACCAGGTACTGCGGATTGGTGTATGTGTCCATATAATAGAAGTCTGTCAAGGATACTATCTTATCTCTGTTGTTTTTTAAGTACACCTGTAATCTCTTCTGATGATAGGACAACGGTTTGCCAAAATGCCCGCCCAACAACCCCGATATACCGCATAAAAATAAACTGTGCGACTTTGGGAATGCGTCGTTGATGACATGCACGAGCTCATGGGGGTAATAAATACCGTTTCCAGAAAACACAATATTATTATACCCATCATAGCAGCCGCCGATATTTCTAATGCCATCATCAATGAAGCTTTCATACCCGGCGGCTTCCTGAATTTCCGAGAGCCCGGTTGCTACGTAAAACTCGATGTGGTAGGGTTTGATATCGAACAATTGGTACATTTTTTCAAGGAAGAGTTCACTTTTTCTTGCATCACCTGCATCAAAGGTATAATCCGGCGGGTAATGGAAATTAAGCCATTCTGTACTATAGCTCTTCCAGTCACGCGTTTTGTACAGGAGGTAATTAGAAAGCCTGTAAATATTATCTTCCTTCTTAACTATAAATTTTAGTACGCTTAAAATGCTTGCACTATTACTATCTGCAAAACCCATTCCTACCTTCAACTCAAAAGTATTGCTATCGATTTGCATTATTTTAAGCACATGGCTGATCTCTGAATAAGTACCGCCACAACCCCAGCTTTTAAGGAGGTCATATGATCTGAATTTTTCCTCCTCGTCCGCACGCCAAAATGGCGATGCATCAGCTTTCCGGGCCTTGAAATAATTATTCCACAGTTGGTATATCTCTTTATTGGGACTTACAGTTGTATCCAGGAAATTATTAAATACTCGCTCCTGGGCCTTGGCAGTGAGACAGGCTATTGACAATAAAGTACAAGGGCAAAATAGCGGATCATGATCCTGTATTTTTGTCACAGATTTCCCTGTCCATTGGCATTGAGTCATTGCGCCATTCCCAATCGACTCGATTCTACTATTTCTTTGTCAGCAAAGCCTGGTATTGCGCCGGTTTCTCTACTAATTCGATAGCCCTGGCAAACTCCTTATCATTCTTCAGACTTTGCTGTATACGCCCCCGCAAAAAGTAGTAGCGCGATACGATCTCGTTCTCCAGCAGGTCCTTCACTTCTTCTTTATGCTTTACGAGGTCTTGTTTTTTATCATGCGATATCTTAGCATGCAGGGCTGCAAATTCAGCCTTCGCCTCATCATAATACTGCTCTCTTATGGCCACCTGTTGCAAGGTATCGAAGGCTTCCTCTGTTTCTGTATCATATGCATAGTCCTTATTGGTCAGCCATTTGGAAAAGTCATTGAAATCCGCATCGGTGAGGGTAAATGTGCCCGCGTCAGGTATGGAAGGATGTTTCCCTTTATACTCTGTAGCATAGTCGAAGAGATAATTTTTGGTGTATAAGGTTATGGCAAGCCTGCTGGGCAGTTCATCTTTCAGGTTCACTTCAGGTTCTACTCCGCCACCGCTCAGTACCGTACGCCCGTTCTTTGTTTTAAAGGTCTTCTTCAGCGAGTCGGGCACATAGCCTACACTGCCATCGGCATTACGGTGGCTGTAGTCTATGGCTTGTATACAGCGGCCGCTTGGCGTATAATATTTTTGGATGGTCAGTTTCAGTTTCGAGTTGTAGCCCAGGCTCACTGTATTTTGCACCAGCCCTTTGCCATAGGAGCGTTCGCCTATGATCACGCCCCGGTCCAGGTCTTGCATAGTACCCGCTACAATCTCCGATGCTGATGCTGACGAATGGTTCACGATCACCGTAAGCGGTATCTTTGTATCCCATGCACTTTCACGGGTCTTATACTCCCGGTCCAGTTCATGCATCCTGCCTTTAGTGGTCACTACAGGTGAGCCTTTTTCAAGGAAGATGTTGCATACTGCTACTGCCTCGTCCAGCAGTCCGCCGGGGTTGTTGCGCAGGTCCAGTATCACCCCCTTCAGGTTGGGCTGCACTTTTTTCAGGCTGTCCAGCGCGCTGCGCAAGTGCTTGCTGCAGGCTGGTGTAAACTGTGTGAGGCGCGCATAGGCTATATTCTGAGCAGGCCCCGCCAGTCCGGCAAAAGGCACACTCGATAATTCTATCTCACCACGTGTGATCATCCTTGGCGATACGGTGCCCGAATACACATCTTTAATGCTCAGGGTCACCTGTGTCCCGGGTGAGCCTTTTAGCAATACACTTATATCATCAATACTCTTTCCTTTCAGTGGCTTATCATCTATCGATATGATCAGGTCGCCGGGGTGCAGGCCGGCTTTCTGCGCAGGACTGTTCTCATATACATCGCCTACATAAATATCTTCCCCCTTTTTGTGCATGGTAGCGCCTATCCCGCCATATTTACCTGTGCGCTGAAATTCAAAATCCTCTATATCGGCTTCGGTAATATAATTAGTATAGGGGTCCAGTTCGTCCAGCATGGCATCGATACCCGTCTTTACCATTTTACCCGGCTCTATTGGGTCTACATAATAAGTATTGAGTTGTTTGAATAAAGTAGCGAAAATGTCCAGATTCTTGGATATCTCGAAGTAAGAATCCGTATTACCTGCCCGTATAAATAAAAAGAATATGCTTGTAATGCAAATACCGGCAACAAAGCCCCTTGCATGCTTAATTTTTTTAATGAACGCTTTCATATTGGCACAATCCTTGTCTTTTGAAAAACAAAGCAATGTACGAAAATATGGCTTGCAGATATTCTATAAGAAAATTTTAACAAGCTATAGATACTAAAGCTTTGACAGATTGAAAAAATAGTGTATTTTGCAAGACATATAAAAGTGTAAAAGACCAACGATGAAGAAGAGTTTACTCATTAGTTTCAGTGTTTTAAGTTTGGTATCTACCTACGCGGTAAAAGCCCAGACATTTACTACAGAAGCCGATACCGTGTTTATAACTACAACGAACGGCGGCACATATCATAATGACATCACCAATTCAGGTTCTATTGATATTGACATAAAGTGGAAAGTAACATCATTCAATTTGCCCCAGTCCTGGCAAGATGTATTTGGTATTTGCGATGCTAATCTATGCCGTAATAATACCCCGAGCACCAGCGATCTGTTCAATGGTGGTCCTTATACTACTGTAGGCACCCCATATACTGCAGGTGACACCAAACTTTTTGATATTCAATTGGGCAGCGGCATGGCTACTGCTGCCAGCGGTACGGGATATGTCACTATTAACCTGAGGGATAATACAAATGCAAACCCTACCTCAAAGAATATAACATTCATCATCAACAAATTCCCTACATCTGTTGCTAAAACAACCAAGAGTGATGATATCACTTTGTATCCTAATCCTGCAAAAAATGAGTTGAACGTATTGTTCAATCCCGATGCGGACGTAAAGATCATATCCGTTTATAACCTGATCGGTAAAGCTGTTACCGTATACAGGCTTACAAGCAATAACAGTGCTAAGCTCGATATCGAAAACATACCTACAGGTATCTATTTCCTGCGCCTTATCGATTCAAAAGGCCAGGTGATCGCCACGAGGAAATTTACACATCAGTAATTGGTTATCAATGCTTTATATTAAAACATCCCGCTGTTTGGCGGGATGTTTTATTTATGGCATTTCTTTTGATTAATACCTGTAATAAGGATTAATTATTGTAAATTAGTAAGCGACCGTTATTCGTTAATGAACAACACTATTAAATATACTATAGCTATTATTCTTTGTTTAGCTACTCCCTTGCTGGCAGATGCACAAAAGACCTTCCTCGAAGGTACTATAGAGTACACCGCTACATTACAGGCAGTATCATCCGACGGGGCTAATATGGGCACGCACAGTGGCAAGTACATCATCACAATAAAAGGCAAGCAGGTAAAAAAAGAATTCAGGCTCGATAATAACTTTGATAATACCATTCTCATTAATGGCGATGGTAATACTGCCTATTCACTCAAGTCTACCCAGGGCAAGAAATATGCGATACAGCTCGATTTGCAGGAACTTATGGCACATGACAATGCCTATGCCGGGTTCCGCATAGAGGATGCTGGCAGCAGCCCGGCCATAGCTGGTCTCCCGGTGCAAAAAGCAACCGTACACTATAACGATGGCTCATCGGTACCTATATTATATACCAAAGACTGGAAAGCTGAGGACGAACATCTTTTTGAGCATTTCCCTTCCATAAACGGCCTCCCGCTCGACTTTACCTACAAAACAGGCAACGGGGCCCTCATACACTTCCGTGCCGAAAAGGTAGCGCCAGGTGTGGTGGAGAATGGAGCCTTCAGGCTACCCAAAGACTATAAGATCATCAGCACCGCAGAATACCAGGAGTTAAGTAAAAAATAATTGTTATATAGCGCATTTTGCTGTAAATTTAGATATGCGCTATCATCACCAACTGTTATCGCTACTGCTCATCCTGCTGCCATTCTATGGTAAAGGCGAGTCATATTCCAACTGGGACCAGGCGCTTGACAACCGCTTCAGGGTCACTGAAATACGAATGGCATGGGATAATCTCGATACCATACCCGATATCTTTGACCAGTTCCCCAATCTCGAGGTGGTAAAACTGAATAATAATCGTATCACCGCATTGCCACCCTCATTGTTTAGCTGCAAAAAACTACGTAAGCTTATTGTATACCATAACCGCATCAGCGTGCTACCCGAAGCTATAGGCCGGCTCAGCAGGCTGGAGGAAGTGGACATAAGCTTCAACCGGCTTACGCAACTGCCCGATTCTTTAGGGTACCTGCCCCGCCTGGTAAATCTGGAGGTGACCGGTAACCGCCTGCAAAAACTTCCCAATACAATCGGTAGCCTGCGCAATCTTGACATCCTGCGTGCTGCACAAAATGTGATAGACACCCTGCCCGCAAGTATAGTATTACTACCCAAACTTAGCCTGCTGGACCTCAGTGAAAATAACCTGGACATATTACCCGAAAATATCGGCAGGCTTAAAAATCTCCAGTTCCTGTACCTGGCCCGCAACCAACTGGACTATGTGCCTGAATCATTAGGCTATTGCAAAAAACTACAGGAACTTGATGTGGTATTCAGTGGAGTTATCAGGCTACCGCAAACACTGGCCGATATACAAAGGCTGGAACTGGTGTATATCGATAACCGAACCATATCTTTTTATCCCAATCCCCGCTTTGCATACCGGCAAAGCATACAGGTGGTAGATGCAGGCACTTATCCATACCGCAGCTCACAATAACGCTTTAGGGAAACAAGATGCCCTGGTATTTGTTCACATCGACCAGGGGCAGTGTGCTGCCATACTTACTATTGATCACAGTGATGACCTTATTGGCAACGAGTGCATAGCCCCGTTGCGTAAAGTGCAGGCCATCGAGTGAATAAGCACCTCCTTCAACGAACTTAGGATTATACGTTACACCATTGAACAGGATGCCGGGATCGAGCGTTTTGAGATAACTGTTGATATCGACCAAAGCAAGACCGTACTTGTCGGCTTCGCTGGCAATGAATGCATTGTAGCTGGCAATAGCTTGGCGGATGAAATCGATTTCCGTGTTGGGGGACACATTGGTCAGTACCCATTTATCGGGGATGGGTGTAGATACCCCCCAGCCTGCACACTTAAGCGAATCTATGGGCATCTCAAGCAGGAAGTGCTCATCATCGGCTATGTTCTTTGTTACTGCCCGGTCTTTTACTTTAAAGTAATTACCATTGTTATCTTTAACAGGTATGGTATTGAAATAAGGCATATCAAGGATATCCGGGATATTGATGAGCACGCCTTTGGCACCGTTCTTCACCATGTTCTGTACGAGGCTATCATAATTGGTTTTAAAAAGCTGGAGTGGGGTTATATCCGTAAGCCCGGGATCACCGGGGGGAAATGCACTACCGGTACCACCTGCCTGCGCATACAGGAACACATCATAAAAGCCCAGCCATATGGTGAAGAAGGTGGGATCAATCGCATCGCGGGTATATTGCACTTGCTGCAAAGGGCTGTAATGCTGATCGTTATAAAAGCGTGCGGCATAGGGCAACTCACCGGGCTTTAAAAAATTCAAAGTGGCAATATAATCGGTAAACATGAGATCGGCAACTCTCAGGCCGGGCGTGGAGATATTATTGAATGGCCCCTGTGCGCTAATGTTATCGTGGTTACCTGCCGTGTCCCATTGGCTATCGGGCACAGGCATCAGTGATGGGATCCCGTCGCAGCCGGCAGCTATGGCCAATACATTCTTGGGATGGGGCAGGCCCGATTCGCCGGGCACCAGCGGCTGTTTGAAATCACCGCCATTAACCTGTTTGAACTGCGCTGCCAGCATGGCCGGGAAAGAGTTTTGCTGTGCCGAATGGTAAAGGCTGCCATCTGCAAAACCGGAGGCATAAGAATCGCCTATGACCATGAACCGGGAAAAATCAGCATTGCCTGCGCTCGGTGCATCAGGTGTAAATGTGGGCTTGCATGCAGTAAAGCAGCAGGCCAGCATACCTATTAAATAAAGCTTCTTCATTGTTCTGTTTCGTTTAAGGGCTTTAGAAATTATACGTTATGCCAATGCCGGGTATCGCAGCTTTGGCCTGGTACTTGCCGCTGAAACCTGCGGGATCGTAGCTATCCTCATGTGTTCCTATCAATTGGTATTCAAGGGCAGCAATGATGCTCAGCTTGGTCACAGGCCTGTACGAGATACCGCCATTCAGCACTATACGGTTGGCATCGGGGAGGTCGGGCGATATATAGCCCTTATGCGCCGGTGTAGGGTCGTATGCACCGCCCAGCATTACAGCTATCTTACCGAAATTATAATTGCCGCCAATGCGGAAAGCCATCACGCTTTTATACAGGCGTGGCTGGCTTATATCTTTCAGGTTGCTCGTTTCCTGTGCAAAATCGAAATGCAGCGAATCGTAGCTGTTCCAGTTCACCAGGTTGATATCGAATTGCAGGGTAAGCGCTTTCAGTGGTCTATAACCTATGCCCACTGATAATACAGAGGGCAGTTTAACACCCCCTTTAAAAGTAGTATTGGGGAACTGGTCGCTGAGCGAAGAGGGTACGGTAAAAGTAGCCTTCCCGTTATTCACCTTCATATTGACCTGCGAGCGGTATGATATGCCTGCCTGTACCTTATCGGAGAAGCGATAGTGCAGGCCCATATTGAAACCAAAACCGCCGGCAGCTCCTTTCAATTGTGCCTCACCCTCCTTGCCGTTCGCATCGGTTACAGGCAAGGCCTGGCGCAGCAGCAGGCTGCCAAATCCATAAACAAAGCCGGCACCAAGACCCAACTTATCTGTTATATTATAGCTGAATGTAGGCTGCACGAAGATGCTCTGCAACTGTATCTCTTGTATGATAAAACGGCCTGCCCAGTCATCGTCCCATTTTATACCGCTGCCAAATGGGGTATATACTGCAAGGCCAAGACCTATTTTATTATTCTTCTTCAACGGCCCGCCCACATACAGGTTGAAGGGTGTGTATAAATGAGATTGCGCATCGGCAATATAATTGCCGGTGGGCGCTTGTACATAACGCGTGTGCGGACTGAGGAAAATAACACCTGCGTATGCCTGCATACCATCCATATGCCCTATAGCACCGGGATTGTAAAATATAGTGGATGCATCCCAGGTCCAGCCCGTGCCGCCACCGCCCATGGCCAACTGGCGCAAGCCCTGGAGATTGAGCTGGAAACCACCGGCAGATGATAATAGGGGGGATAATAACAATGTGATAATCAGTAAGTTTCTCTTCATAAGACGCAATTGGTGTTGCCTATCTTTCAAATTTAATTTATTTATCGCTAATAGTTAAGGGTGGGCCAATTTCTCTAACAATTCTTCTATGAAAGCCACCTGGGCCGGGTTTATCTTTTCTTTAGCAATGTCCACAGAGAACCACTCCGCTTTATCCACTTCAGGAAATTCCTGCAGTTTACCGGAAGCCGGGGGCCATTCCATTTGGAAAGTATTAGACTGGTATGAACTGATGTCAATATCCTGCTTTATAGCCCATGCAAGCACTTTTTTGCCACCCTTTTGCGTTACCGGCGCCAGTGGTATGGGGTCACCGGTTATCTGCAGGCCCAGTTCTTCCCTGAATTCCCTTTTTGCAGCAGCCAGCGGGGCTTCATCTTCCGCCAATTCGCCTTTGGGTATGGTCCAGGCACCTTTGTCTTTGCGGGCAAAAAATGGCCCGCCAGGATGCACCAGCAACAGCTCCGGGCCATTCTTATGCCACCTGTATACTAATATGCCCGCACTTGTTTTAGCCATAAATGCTGCTCCCTGTCTCTATATTGATCAACTTTATACATGTAAATAAAAGTATAGCTATGGTCATAAAACAATTTGTTTAACTAAAATCTATGGCTTACCTTTGCACTCCGTTAAAAAATAATCATTACAGCCTGTAGTAAGGCCAAAAATATAAAGATATGAAACGTACATTTCAACCACACCGCCGCCGCCGTAAGACAGTACATGGTTTCCGTAAGCGTATGCAGTCGGCTAATGGCCGTAAAGTGCTGGCATCACGCCGTAAGAAAGGACGTAAAAAGCTGACCGTATCGGACGAAAGCCGTCTTAAATAATATTTTAAAAAGCAAACGCCATTCGTAATACTTTCAAAGCATACGAGCGGCTCAAACGCGAGCAGCATATTGATACGCTTTTCCGCACCGGGAAAGCGTTTTCTGTTTTTCCCATAAGGTTCGTATATACTACTGTAGCCCGTAGTAATGAGCTATCGCCCGTAAGAGTGGGCTTTTCCATACCCAAAAAACGTTTTCGCAGCTCGGTACACCGCCACCGCATACGCAGGCTTATAGCAGAGGCCTGGCGGCTGCAGAAACATGATCTCTATGCCGCAATACCTGCCGAAAAGCAGTTGCAGGTGTTCCTTATCTTTGCAGACAGTACCATGCCGGAATTTGAGACTATACAAAAGGCGGTGAAGGAGGGCATCGATAAACTGGTAAAGCTGCATGCGTAAGATATTTTCCATATTATTCATGGGCATCATCAGGGTCTACCAAGCCTTCATATCGCCCTTATTCGGCGCTAAATGCCGCTATACGCCTACCTGCAGCGCTTATGGCCTGGAGGCTATAAAGAAATATGGCCCCTTCAAAGGGGGCTGGATGGCCCTGAGGCGGATTGGTCGCTGCCATCCCTGGGGCGGCAGTGGCTATGACCCGGTGCCTTGAACAGTGCGGGCACGGAGAGCGGGTTTTGCCTCATCCCAGCCCTCTCCAAAGAAGGGGAGGAGAAAAAGAGCGGGTGCAGAGCGCAAAGAGCGTGTAGTGAATTATTAGCGTAATTTTGTGTACACCTATCTTTTCTTTTTTCGAAATTTTTTTCTGCTTAATTTTTTTGAACCATGTTTTACTCATTTAAAGGATTCGTGCCGGTTGTTGATCCCAGTGCTTTTATACATCCGCAGGCAGTGGTTACAGGCAATGTAGTGATAGGCCGCGACGTATATATAGGGCCGGGCGCTGCCCTGCGCGGCGACTGGGGCGGTATAGTGATAGAGGACGGCTGCAACGTGCAGGAGAACTGTACCATACATATGTTCCCCGGTGTGACCGTACGCCTTAAAGAAGGGGCCCATATAGGGCATGGAGCCATTATACACGGGGCTACTATAGGCCGCAATGTATTGGTGGGCATGAACTCGGTAATAATGGACGAGGTGGATATAGGCGATGAGTGTATCATAGGCGCGCTCACCTTCATCAATGCCAATACCAAGGTGCCGCCACGTAGTGTATATGTCGGCAACCCGGGCAAAATGATCAAGGAGGTAAGCGACGAGATGCTGGAATGGAAAACCAAGGGCACTAAGCTATACCAAACCTTACCAAAAGACTGCTACGACAGCCTGGTGGCCTGTGTACCGCTGTATGAAATGCCAAAAGACCGTCCCAAACAGGAAGCCCTGTATGAAACGTGGGAGCAGATAAAGAAGGGCGGAAATGGTTGAATAAGTTGAATGGTTGACAAGTATCATTTAAAAAACTGGCTTCCCAAAATATTAAAGCCCCGCGAAATGCGGGGCTTTAATATTTTTTTGGGTAATCCGTCTTTTATCAGCTTAAATTAAGCCTCATCAGAGTTCACCAGTTCGTTCACGAACTTAGCTACTGCTGCAATACGGGAATGATTCAGTGCGTAGTGGATGAATTTACCATCACGCTCTGTGATTACGATGTTAGCACGGCGTAATATCGCCAGGTGCTGCGATGCTACAGACTGCTCTAAGCGCAGTTTTACGTAGATGTCCGTAACGTTCATACGTTTGTTTTCTTCCAGCAATTTGATGATCTGCTGGCGGAGTTTGTGGTTGATAGCCCTCAGTGTCATTGCTGCACTTTTCACTGCCATGTAATCCAATTTGATCTGTTCGTTCGAACCTTCATCTTTGCGAATAACCAGCGTATTAGCTGACATAGTCGTTTCCATTTACTTTTGAATTTTACGGAGGTTAAATAATAAAAATTACTTACTATAACGTTTCGGTAGATACCTTACGTATTAGTTTGCAAACATACATAATCCGCAAATATGAAACAAGAAAAAAATTGTAATGCTTGTTAAAAAAGATTTAAAATGGGGATAAATACTGATACCACCTCTTTGTAACTACATGGTTTTCTTACTATTATGAGTAAAAACTTGTTTTAAATAAAAGGGCTCAAATGTTGATAAATTGACAGTTCTGTTACATTTGTATTGCTCAAAAGCATATAATGCCCAGCTATTTATAGCTACAATCTCTGTTTTGACAATCTCTATCTTGCTATTTGTCAGCACATTAAATATATTTTCATTGCTATTGCCTGTTACCAGCACGCGTCCATTCCAGGTATCGAGTGCTGCAAGCTCAGCCTCAGGCAGGTGGATCGGGGCAATTACCGAATCGAATTTATTATTATGCGAGCATAAGAAATATTCCTGCTCCCTGGCTACGAGGATCGCTACATAAAAGTCATATTCCGACAAATGTTTATGATATTGTTCATAAGCAAGCAATACGAGCTTGTTAGCTGCGAGCAAAGGCTTATCCAGCGCATAACAGAAGGCCTTTGCAGTGGCCGTGCCTATACGCAAACCGGTATAAGAACCCGGGCCTGCACATACACTTACAGCGTCTATATCATTCAAAGTAATATTTGCATCGCGCAGCAGCTCTTCTATCATGATATTGATGCTTGCGGCATGGTTGCGCGTATCGGTATTTGCCCTGCTGTGCAGCACCCTGCCATCAGCGGCCAGCGCTACGATACCCGTGGCGCCCGAAGTGTCTATGTGTAATATGTGTACCATGAATAGTGTGCAAATGTAAGGAGCATATTACATTTGCAGCATGGAAAAGAAGATCATACGTACAGATAATGCCCCTGCACCCATTGGCCCCTACAACCAGGCCGTGCAGGCTGGCAATATGCTTTTTATATCAGGCCAGATAGCGCTGGACCCAACAACCGGTCAACTGGTGCAAAGCAGTATCAAAGCCGAGGCCCAACAGGTGATGGAAAACCTGCAGGCCGTGCTGCAAGCTGCAGGCATGGACTTCAGCAATGTCATCAAGACCTCCATCTTCCTGATGGACATGGCCAGCTTTACCGAAGTGAACGAAGTATATGCTATGTACTTCAGCGATAACTACCCTGCAAGAGAAACGGTACAGGTTGCAGGCCTGCCTAAAGGGGTGCGGGTAGAGATAAGCATGGTGGCAGCAGGATAATTATTACGTTATGGCTAAGAAAAGGCATATCGGGCATTTCCTATCGTTCAAATTCACTGATAGAAAGGAGATAATTGAAGGTATTGTCATCGATCACAATAAAGATTGGACGCTTTTAAAATATTGTCCGGTCGATTACGTCGTGGACGGTTTTGTTATTTTCCGGAATAAGAATATAGAAGGCTACAGACGGGCAAATGAAGAGAGATTCAAAGAGAAAATAATGAAATTGAAAGGTGCTATGCCAGTAGAAGATGACATTGTGCCTCTCTACAATATTGAAACCATACTCCAATACCTTAATGAAAAACATAAGGTCTTTTATATAGAACTTACATCAGAAAGAGCGATGTATCCAGGCAGACTACGCACAATAGATACCCAAAAACTTGTTTTGGATTTTCTAGATACTGATGGTAAATGGCGGGGAAAAGTAACATTCAAACCCGGAAATGTCCGTATTATCTATTTCGACAATGATTATTTAAACTCATTGAAGCTGATCTCTGGTAAAAAATAAAGGCTGCAGATTGCAGCCTTTATTTTTTACCCTTTCTTCGCCTCCTTGGCCCAGGTATCTTTTAAAGTAACCGCCCGGTTAAAAACGAGTTTTTCTGAAGTACTGTCTTTATCTGCACAGAAATAGCCTTTGCGCATGAACTGGTAATGCTCCCCTTCTTTCGCAACAGCCAGTGCAGGTTCTATATATACCTGCGGTAATACTTTCATTGAATCCGGGTTGATATAGCTCTTGAAATCGCCTTCTTCGCTCGATGGATCTTCTACTTTAAAAAGGCGGTCGTAAAGACGCACTTCAGCGGTCTTTGCATGGGCCACACTTACCCAGTGTATGGTTCCTTTTACGGTCAGCCCGCTGGTGTCGTTACCGCTTTTGCTCTCGGGCAGGTAGCTGCAATGCACTTCGGTAACATTGCCTGCCTCATCCTTTTTAAAGCCTTCGCACTTTACGATATAGGCGCTTTTCAGGCGTACCATCTGGCCCGGTGCAAGGCGAAAGAATTTCTTTGCCGGCTCTTCCATGAAGTCCTCGCGCTCTATCCACAATTCTTTGCTGAAGGGCAGCGAACGTGTGCCCGCACTTTCATCTTCCGGGTTATTGATCGTTTCAAAGATATCTTCCTGTCCATCGGGGTAATTGGTGATCACCAGTTTTACCGGGTCCAGTACAGCCATCACACGGTTAGCCGTTTTATTCAGGTCTTCGCGAACGCAGAATTCCAGCAAGCCCAGGTCCACCATATTCTCGCGTTTGGCCACACCTATGGTGTCGCAAAACTCACGGATGGCTTTAGCGGTATAGCCCCTGCGGCGCATACCGCTTATGGTAGGCATACGGGGATCGTCCCAGCCATTAACATGATTTTCGTTGACCAGTTGCAGCAGCTTACGTTTGCTCATCACCGTATACGACAGGTTGCGGCGTGCGAACTCGTACTGCTTTGAGGGAAATATACCCAGCTTCTCGATGAACCAATCGTACAGGGGGCGGTGGTGTATGAACTCAAGCGTGCATATGGAGTGTGTAATATGCTCTATGCTATCGCTCTGCCCGTGTGCAAAATCGTACATCGGGTAGATGCACCATTTATCGCCGGTGCGGTGGTGATGCGCATGCTTGATGCGGTACATGAGGGGGTCGCGCAATAGCAGGTTAGGATGGGCCATATCTATTTTGGCACGCAGCGTTTTTTCGCCGTCCTTATACTTGCCATCCCTCATAGCTGCGAATAACTGCAGGTTCTCCGCTACGCTCCTGTCGCGGCAGGGGCTGTTCCTGCCCGGCTCGGTTGTCGATCCCTTGGTGGCAGCTATCTCTTCGGCACTGCTGTCATCCACGTAGGCAAGGCCCTTCTCTATCAGTGTTACCGCAAACTGGTACAGCTGCTCAAAATAATCCGAAGCAAAAAATTCATTGTCCCATTTGTAGCCCAGTAACCATTCTATATCATACTTGATGCTCTCTACATATTCGGTCTCTTCGGTCACGGGGTTGGTATCGTCAAAGCGCAGGTTGCACTTACCATTATATTTTTTGGCCAGCCCGAAGTTGAGGCATATGGACGAAGCATGCCCTATATGCAGGTAGCCATTGGGCTCCGGCGGAAAACGGGTATGCACAAGCCCCCCGTTCTTGCCTTCGGCAATGTCTTTTTCTATGATCTCTTCCAGGAAATTAAGTGACCTTTCTTCGCTCATGTACTGTATTTTGAAGGCTGCAAAGGTAAGTTTAATTACCAATAATGCCTGCCTGCTGACCTCTGGGACTTATTAACCCGGCTCCTCCCACATCATTGGGATTTTAACAAGTTGCTTCATGAAAAACAATAACAAATTCCTGTTAATATCTTAAATTGCAGGCATGAAGAAAGTATGGATCATAGTGCCGGTGCTGGCCATAGTGGCCTTTGTTGCCGCAAGGACATTTGCGAACAGCGATAGCGACGAAGGCATACAGTTTTTCAGGGGCGACTGGAATGCTGCCCTGCAAAAGGCCAAAGCCGAGCATAAGCCCATTTTCGTGGATATCTATGCTTCCTGGTGCGGCCCCTGCAAAATGCTGAAGCGTAAAACCTTCACCAACAAAAAAGTGGGCGAATATTTTAATTCCCATTTCATCAATACCTCCTTCGACGGCGAAGTGGATGAAGGCGTGAAGCTGGCCAACAAATTCCAGCTACAGGGCTACCCTACACTCATACTCCTCGACGAGAACGGCAAAGTGCTGATGTATGAGATGGGCTACCAGACGCCGAAGCAATTACTGGGCCTTGTGCAGCATGCCATGGGCGAATAGCAGCTATACTGTTAAATGATATTTTACGGGCTGCTGAAAAGCGGCCCGTTTTTTTATGATATACAATGATACGAAACGCCACAGCGGCTGATGTGCCCGCTATCTGCAACATCTACAACCACCATGTGCTGCATACCGTGGTGACCTTTGAAGAAGAACCTGTAAGCATAGCGGAAATGCAGCAAAGGCTGGAGACCATTACAGCCCGCTACCCATGGCTGGTGTATGAAGATAATGGCATAGTAGCAGGCTATGCATATGCCACACAGTGGAAAACAAGGGCGGCCTATCGCCACAGCGCAGAGACCTCAATTTACGTGGCTGAAGAGCATACAGGTAAAGGTATAGGCAGGCAGCTTTATGCCCGGCTGCTGGCCATCCTTAAAGAGCAGGGCATACATGCGGCAATAGGCGGTGCCGCACTGCCCAACCCGGCCAGTGTGAAACTGCATGAAGCGCTGGGCTTTAAATATGTAGGCAGCTTCAGCCAGGTAGGTTATAAATTCGGTAAATGGATAGATACCAGCTACTGGGAACTGGTACTATGAGAACATTATGTTAAATATGTTACAGGCATTATATGCACCAGTTATTCTCAATAATTTTGCACATACCAAACCATGATCATGACAACTATTTTACTGGAGGGAGCAGCAAATAACTGGTTGCCGTTGTTATTATTGCTTATTGCATTGCTGGCACTGGGCGGAGGCATCAGCTTGCTGGTCCACCGCATAAAGACCCGCAAGGCACGCAAACACAGGCTTTCCGGCTTTTTCTACGACGGCATACTCGATGAACTGCACTAATAAGCGAAGCGGTCCGGAACTATAGACAGGGCAGGGCCCGGCTATACTTCATTGCACAGCTATGTGCGGCAATTTACTATCCTATAATACAGCCAAAAAATGTGGATATCTTCATTTGGATAGCGCTTATCCATCATATTAATTTTGCATCAGGTGATTTTAAGGTATTTTAGAAGGTAATTAGTAAAACAGGATGTATTATGTTGGTCAAGGTTTTCGGAAGCGCGGTATATGGCGTAGATGCTATCACAATTACCATTGAAGTAGATACCCCCGGCGGGCAAACTTCTTACTTTATCGTAGGCCTGCCCGATAATGCGGTCAAGGAAAGTATAGAGCGCATCCTCAGCGCCATGAAAAATATAGGCTACGATCGCCCCCGTACCAAGATACTGGTGAATATGGCCCCTGCCGATATCAAAAAGGCAGGCAGTGCTTACGATCTGCCCATAGCCATAGGCATGCTGGCAGCTACAGGGCAACTGCCGCACGAGGAGCTGAAAGACTACATCATCATGGGCGAGCTATCGCTCGATGGCACCCTGCAACCCATAAAGGGCGCACTGCCCATAGCCATACAAGCCAGGGCCGAAAAATTCAAAGGCATACTCTTACCCAAACAGAACGCCCGCGAGGCTGCCCTCGTGAATAACATAGAAGTTTACGGCATAGAACATATCAGCGAGGTCATCGGCTTCTTCAACGGCACCGGCTGCATACAACCCATGAAGGTGAACACCCGCGAAGAGTTTTTCGATGCGCAGAATTTTTTCGATATCGACTTCAACGATGTAAAAGGGCAGGAGAATGTAAAACGCGCCCTCGAGATAGCCGCAGCGGGTGGCCACAATGCCATCATGATAGGCCCGCCCGGCGCAGGCAAGACCATGCTGGCCAAGCGCCTGCCTACCATACTCCCACCCCTCTCCCTGCACGAGGCACTGGAGACCACCAAGATACACTCCGTGGCCGGCAAGTTACCCGTCAATACATCGCTCATAGCACAGCGGCCCTTCCGCTCACCCCACCATACCGTGAGCGAAATGACCCTATTTTAGTTTCAGGACTGATAATCAATCAGTTAGAAAATAGGGTTTTCAACAGATTTGTTTCAGTTTCTATGGTTTTAAGGGTTATAACGCATCCAGCGCAATTTTACCACATAGCTATCTTTATCGTTTTCATTGTAGAAAAGCTTGCCATTATTGTTATACACAACCAGCATAAAGTATTGATATTTACCAGCAGGTGTATCGGTAGATGTAAAGCCTATTGCCTTATTCATTGCAGCCTGTGTGTAAATAATAGGCGGCACTTCAAAACCCACATCTATTGGTGTCCCTGCTAATGTAACAACGGTATCGGCTCTATCAAGGATAAACTCTGTATCCTGCTTATTAACCACTAAATGGTCAAGTTCTGCCCATGTGTAATCTCTAAAATTTTTCATTGTATTTATTTTAGTGAGAGTGCAAATTAGGTTAGTATTTGTTATCACAAATGGAATAATTATTACTTTTCTTCCATTGCTTTTGTTAGTTCACTTAAATGAGTAATGAACCTTTTAGTATTTTCAAATTTATCTACAACCGACCCTTTTATCTGCTTACCGAATGCTTTAAAATGACTTTCAACACTTTCAAAGATAAACTTAGTTTCACCTACATTTTGATACAGTCGCAAGGCTCTGTTAGAAAATACGCCAAAACGCTTTATTAGTTTATGAGGTCTTGCATAAATATATTTGTTGATAAAACTGGAAAAGAACTTATAGTCCCCATTTTTAAATGGTATCTCATAATCTACACTAACATTGTCCAAAACCTTTTTCCCATCAGGGTCAGCCGCTAAAATTTCATAAGCTGATTTATCTATACAAGCGCCAGCCCATTCTTGTAAATCACATTTTAAATGTGCTTCCATTCCCGCAGGGCCATAACCTAACGTATATTGAATGATATTTTGACCATTTGCTTTAGGTACGGGACCAGAGATTAGATTGAAATCACCATAATATACTATACCTCTGGAAGGGAAACCAACTTGCAAGCTTCGCCAATTAAAAGTGTAAGCAACTTTTAAGACTTCTAGATAGTCTTTTACAGTATCACCTCTGGTAAAAAATATTATTGTATCACTGAAAACTATGGTTTGAATTTTTACTGCATCAACATCTATAATAACGCTCCTACCATCTTTAGCAAATTTCAATTCATCAGTCAATGAATGCTCTATTGCACCCTGCATTAAATCGGTAAACCTCGCCAGTTCTTGCATAGAAGGTTGCTTACTGGGATTAGAACCGAGATTTACATCTTTATATCCTAGTAAATCAAAATAGGCAAAAAACATTTTCTTGTCAGGCATACTATAAAGTTAATATATACTTTGTGAACAATAGAGTATATACCATGTTAAGACAATCAACCTTAGGTGAATTGTTTTATGTTCTGCCTAATAATGAATATGCTTTTAGGAAAGGATTTTCAAAATTGACCCCTATAAACAAGCTTTTTAAGCAAAGCCCGGACGCCTGCATAGACTATTTGAAAAGTCTATACACTGATGCAAACATTGTTGATAGGGCTATAATTAAGCAACTAGTGAAAGAACTAAAACTTAGTTTAACAAGATAGCTGGGTTATATTCACCATTTGGGTCAATATTTTTACCGTGTATTCTTGATAAAAAATCGTTGTACTGGTTACCTGCTAACTGCCATTCCTTTTTTGCTTTGTAATAGGCGCTCAATTCATCCATATCACCAAAGCCTTTAACGCTAGTTATCTCCTTTTCTAATGGGATATAAACGTTGCCTTTCTCAATAAATGCTTTCTGTAATTCTGTAAATTTTTCTTGCCAAGTCATAACTAAAATATTTTTGTGGGCATCAAAGGTAGAACCGTTTTATAGATAAACAATCCAGTAATTCAAGATTTAACATTTATAGGTTAATAGATATTGTATGCAGCAGTATTTTATTAACCAATCAAAGGATGAACGTGTTTTATTAGATAATATAATTAATGGCATTTTTAATAAAGCCAAATACAATATTGAATATTATTTCACAGCAGCCGAAAGCCAAGATGTTTATGATGCCTATGTAATGCTATTTGACAAAGAAACCCATTCAATGCGAAAGAGCTATGTAATAGAAATGAAAATCAGAAACACACACTATGATGATTTGATGCTAGAGAAAATTAAGTATAAAGACTTAAAAGCAGTTTCCGTAGGAACTGGGGCATCAATACTATACATCAACACTACACCACAGGGAACTTATATTTTCAACCTATCAGAACTAGACTATTTAGAGAATGTAGATTGGAATGAAAGGAAATACAATAAAAAGACCCTTGATAAAAGCTATGGTAAAGTAAACAAGTTAGAAACCAAGTTAGATATTAAGCTGGCAAAAACTTACCCACTTAAACAAAGTGATTTAGAATTATTGAAAGCGAATAAAGAAGTTAAATCACTATTAAAGAAAACAATTGAGAAACAAAAAAGGTGCTTTTGTTTGTATAGAGATGTGTTTGGAGTAGCATAGTTGTCCACATTATAGGTCTAAACTAGGGATATACTCTATATCCTGTTTTCCCATAAATAATAACCATCACGGAAATTCCGCCGTGCGGTATATCCTCCTGACATTAGCCTTATCAAAAACAAAATGATATGGCAACAGCAACAAACAACAAAAAGACAGCAGCAAAGAAAGCAGCACCAGTAGCAAAAACAGAACCAATTGCAGTAGCTAAGACAACTTACCACTTTTGGCGCAATTGGGTTAAAGACATTGCATCATCAGTAAAGGGTGCAAGATTTGCAAAAGAAAAGGTAGGTTATAACGGTGTTATTACTGTACCTGATGATGCTTCAAAGACTAAGCTTTTAAAAGCATTAGAAACATGGAAGAAAAAGAATACTGATACAGTTGATTTATGGACTGTGATTTAGTCAGTAGCTACTTAAAGCAGCAAAGCCCCCAAATTGGGGGCTTTTTTCATAAAAATTAATCATTCACATCACATACTATATATTAGTTCCCAAAAGTCATTTTTTAGCTATTTAGGACTTATTTGGGACGTCCGTTTCTGTTTCTGATGTATTCGTATCATCTGACCCAGCAATCTCTTTAATAACGTCCTTATTCTTAAATAGCCCTTTTATAATGTTACCGATGGGAACACCCGTTAAACTGGTAATATTTTCTCCTATACTCTTTAACTCTACTACTGCCAAGAACGTAGCTACACATCTTGTAATCGGTATTAAGTCACCAATGAAAATAGGTAGCTGTATAATTGCCGATGCAATAATTGCTATCAGATACCCACCCAGCTTTATAGGTGTACGTCTTAATCCTTTAGATGTAATCTTTTCACCCCTTTTGTAGGCAGCCCATATACCTGTCATTAAATCAATTAGTATTAGGGCCATCATCCAGCCTAATAGTGGTTTGATAGGTAGTATTAATGCCACTACGGCAATTGATACTTCGCTAAGATGGTTTAGTATCCAGTTGAACGCTTGTTTCACTTTGTTTATTTATTTTTTGTTCTTGACTTACTAAAGCCAAAATCTTTGCCTCATTAGCTTTATTAATGCCTCTCGTTTTCTTCTTATCTGACATATCTTAAATCGTTATTGTCCCAATATCTTTTACCACCGATATACATACCACCGATAAAGTGATTATTAATTGGCGGTACAGTTACTAAGTGTGAGTAATCATAGTGTTCAGGAAAAAGGGTAATGTTATCGTGTATATATTTAGTTATCCTACTAGTATATGTTTCGGCAAAATGCCTATCCTCGGCTTTAAGAGAATCTATTTCTTCCATGTCACTAGCTTGTGAATATTCAGAACTCTTTTTAGCTACGTTCTTATTAGTAGGTCTGTAATTCAATTTGGTTTTTGAATAAACTTCCACCCACGATGCCATGGCTTTCATTATATAATCCTCTAAAAGCGTCTTATACTGATTAGCAAGCGTATCAGTAGCCACATCATCCATTAACTTTTGAAATAGAGTAGTGCCTAATACAGGTTCAATGAAAACATCTTGCACTTTGATTATAATTGGTTCTAAAATCTTAGGGTCAATGTTCTTATCAAAGCCACATTCATCAAATAAATATTCAGTGTCTATAAAGGTTATGTAATTAGCCATTCTGTGTAGGATCATTTTGTGGCGGTTTTTGTCCGCTTTTTACAAGTTTTGTAGCTTCTTTCTCTGAATAACCGATAGCTACCATTATTTGTATCTTTTGCTCATCAGGACAAGCCGATGTTAATATTGAAAGCAAGTCACCAACTGATATGTCAACCTTTACATCAATTGTAAACCTTTGTAGCTTTAATTTATCATTGATGCCTTTAGCACTTAGTATCTTTGTATAGGCATCTTCAATTATTTTCTGCCTTGGTGAAATTTGCTGTTCTTGAAATCTTGCCAAATCTTTAGTAAGGTCATTTGTATTACCTAATTCGCCAGGAACTCTAACACCCATAAGAGCTGGGTTATTTACTTGGTGACCGACAAATATGTTGTCTTGTATATTCTTACTTAAATCTTTGTATGCACCATCACTATCGCCGGAAGGAATAGGTGTTACTACTGCATTATTATCTTTATCGCTAAACATATGCAGTATCTTGTTTCCCGTAGCACCTGTATAATCTCTATTCATTTGCCTTATATACATCTCAAATTGTTCAGGTGTTGGTTGACCAGTTCTATGATTGATTACTATGTTAGGTGAAAAGCTGTTTTGAATATTATTTAGATGGTAGGCTGATATTTCATATTCTGCTAGAATAGAATTGATTGCCGAATAGTAATCAGGTAAGGTATATTTATTTAAGCCCTGTGGTTTGCTACCTCTTACATAAAGTATTTGCGCCCCTGATTTTAGGAATGTATCAGGATTAAAACCTTGATACCATATTTTATTTACTCTGTATTTTGACCAGTCATCACCAATAAAGTAGTTTTCTACATCAGGAAAATCAGGGTTAGTTTCTTCAATGCGCAATTTATACGGGTCAACGTATTCAATGCCACCAATTGTAGTTCTATCCCGGCTAGGAATTACTTTTAATGCAAAGGCATTATAGGTTTCCAAATCCTCGGCATTCATCTTTACAATTTCATCAGCCGATTTACCTTTACCACCCCCCTTATTTTGCAAGAATATTTTAGCTGGGTCAGTTAATGATGAAGTGTCCCATCCACCGCCACCAATCATAGCAGCTTTATTCTTTACTATTGCCGAGTGGCTGGTACTTTTATTTAAAAGGTCTAATAGGTATTGCGGGTAATTATTGTCTTTACCAAATTTAACCACGCCAAGATGTGTACTTTCTTTGTAGTCTAAAGGTGTGGCGTTTAGATTGATTACTTTGTAAAATTGCCCATCAACATTGTGTAGGTTGTTATTATCTAACATTCATAGTCTATCGTTTTTTATAAGCCTTAATTTTATTGTCAGCTTTGACATAGGCTTTAGTTTCTGAATGAGTGCCCACGATATTTAAAATACCAGTTTCAACCATTCCAATTGCATTGGACAAATTCAAATCATACTGATTTTCCATCTCATACACTTCATAGGTATATTGTCCAGTTTCTACATTAATTATTCCCGCTGTTAATCCTGAATAGGTTGCAACTGAAATAGTAAATGAATTGTAGTAGTAAGGAACTGGTGAAATATCATCAGCCGTAAATACTACTTCATTTTCTGCATTAAAGAGTTTCCATGTAAAAAATGGATTATCTACATTTTGTGCTGCCTCATATAGTGTCACTGTTACTTTACTGGCACTAGCTACATTCAGGTATAACATTGATTGTTTAATTTTTATTCATCGCTACCACCTATGCTACCTCTATCGCTTTGTGTAAAGCCTAATGAAGTTGCTAAAGCAGTTTGTATATCATCTGTATCAGGTGTTATATCTTCCGTTTCAATATCAAAAAGGTTTGAGTAGCCTGATATGTATAGATGTTTGTATAGCCCTGTTTCTACGTATCTAAGGGCTTGTATCTGTCCGTTTGGTAATACTATCTCCGTATCTAAAGCATCTTCTTTAGGCGTTAAATCGGATATTCTGTATGTAATATTTCTTGCCATATACCTTATATATCTATTTTCAAAAGTTTATTAATGACAAAACACACCTAGCAATAGGTGTGTTTTAATGCGGTTGTACCTAAGATTAAGGGACAATTAATTGAGCTGCCGCAGTCTGACTTAACTCGTATGCTAAGTATGGTTCTTGTGCCGTAAATGTTACTGTTAAACCATTTAAATCGGCACCCACTTTACCAGTTCCACCCTCACCAGTTGTAGCGTCAATTCCATCTTGAGCGCCCATAAAGTGATATGTTCCGTTTTTGTCAAGAACTATTGCTCTAAAGCGACCTTGCATCAAGGTTTGAATTTTGTTATTATTAACTGCATTTAATTTAGGGAATGTAAGAACCAATGTTTGGTCAACAAAGTAACCCCAGTTTTCAGGGCTTGAAGTTGGTTTCTCTTGTAATTCTGAAACATTTTTTGGTTGCTCTACTAAATAGAAACTAGATGTACCAGCACTGAATGTGCCAATTAAACCAGCAGTTATTGTATAAGTAAGGTTATTGGTATAGTCGCCTATCCATACCTTAGATAAACCACCACGGTTATCTTTACATCCAAGGTTTGTGGGACTCATATTTGAACACGCCATTTTATTATTAGTATTTTTTTATTCAGTTGGAATTGTGGCGGCGTCTTATAGACACTCACCACATTCCTAATGATTTTGTTTTTTTATAGTGTATTTCTACTAGTTGCAACTGCCGCATATGTAGGGTTAGCTAAAGCAACCGCAATTTTTGCCCTGTATCTCAGACAGTATTTGTCAAGCGATTTGTCAAACCAAGCCATTATTGATTCTTCATCGGGCATTATATCAGTTCCAAAAAATGTCCATTCCATTTTATGCATAAATGCAAGATTTGAACCATTTAATCCTGATGTACCAACTAACTTAACATTCGGTTTACCCGCTACTCTAGTTTCATAATTTTTTACATCTGCTGGGTCTAAATGATAGTTGTTTACGTTTCTTATAGAAAGCACATAGTTGTCAAATATTTCTGTCCCAACAAATATTACTTCATCTTCTTCTGACCTTACATCAGCATCTAATGATGCACACATATTATCTATTGTCTTCAATATGCCATCTGTCCATCCTGTTGATACACCAAATCCTTGTGCTGTTAATCCAATGCAACCTGATGCTGTCGCTGTTGCAATCATACCAGTAATTAATGGATTGCCTAACCAAAATATTTTGTCAATTGATTTCGCCACCGCTTTTTCTTTTTCAGCGATAAAAGCACCTTCTAATGGTAGGTCTTGTAAATCTGAACCTCTCTTGCACCATTCTGGAAAGTATTTTTCAATATCTTGTAAACAGAATGTTTCTTCTGTTTTCAATCTCTTTGAAGTTAACGTAACTCCTACAAGTGATGATGTTGCGCTATTTGCAATTGTTGAACAAGCATCGCCATCAACGAAGTCAAATGTATGTTTTGATACGGGCATTACTTTGGATGTTTTAACATCCAATACTGGTGTTACATAATCCAGTGTTTTTATTTTACCTATAACAGATGGAATAAAACCACTTGCATTTTGGTCAACATAGGTGTTGATAGAGGTATAGGTTACGCTAAATTCTTGGTTTTTGTATTTAAAATTTGCCATTTCATAGGGTATATTTTTTGTTCCTTATTTATAGGAATTTGCCAATGCTTTAAATCTTTCAATTCTCGCTTGTTCGGCAGTTTGTTTTATTTCTTGTCTTATAACTGGTGTTTCTACTGGTTGAGCCATAAACTCCGCTAGTTTTGTTTGTGTTGACATTGCCACATCGGTCGCATTGTTAGCCATATCAATTAGCTTATTAACTGCATCAGTTATTTGGCTTACTTGCTCTTCCAATGCTGTTAATCTTGCATCAACATCATCTTCTTCCTTAGCGTCATCGGCTGGCGTTTCAGATGCTTCTTCGGCTGGAGCTTCCATAGCTGTATTGTCAGCTTCGGCTGGGGCATCAGTAGCAGCATCTTTTAAATCTGTTACCTTACCACCAACTACTGTAAATGTTTTATCATTTTCCAGTGTATAGGTCCCATCAGCTAAAGGTGTTTGGTTGCCGTCTGCATCAACTGTATAAACTTGTGCATCATTAGCGATTTCAGAACCTGAAACGATTATTTCGGTTCCGTCTTTTAGTTTTAATGATGTGCCATTGTCAGCCGCCAATTGTATTTCCTTTGAATTAGAAAATATGTTTTTAAGCTTTTCAATTATTATTCTTTCTTCATTCATCTAATTGAATTATTTTTCTATACCCACTTATATATGGGTTATTTTGACTTTTTTAATTTGCTAGTCAAATTCTTCATCATCTTCATAATATTCTTCATCATCTACCTCACCGATACACAGACTAAAACACTCGTTAAACAACATTTCAGACGTTTTGGGAGCTTCTATTTCCTTTTCCGTACAAATACTAAGGGCAAGATTTAATAAGTCTAAATCTGACAGCTTTTGTATCTCTTTTTTATAATCGGTTAAATAGTGTTTAGGACATTCACATTGCAATTCCATTTGGCGGGCCATCTCAACTAATCTATGTCCTAATCTGCCTTGTACTGAAAAGCCATCTTTACCCATTTCCCTTACTTCATTCTTCCAAAATTCCTTGTCTAAAATCTTCACCTCAGTGAACATGGAGCCGACTGGAAGATTAAACCCATAGTATTTAGACTTATCGTGATAAGTATCTTCAACAATCCAGTGACCTATAATGAAACCGTTTACTATTCGGCTAGTATGGTCAACATTGATAGCACAGTTATTATTATTTTTAAAAAACTTATCGGAAATCATTCTTATGGTTTCAGCACTGAACTTCACCATATACTCACCGTCTTTATCCTTTCTGTATATAAGTTGGTCTGGTATAAGACATGGACCAGCCAATATCATTTTATCCTTATCAATAGAAAAACCTGATGAACGTGGTGCATCGTGTGCTGATTTGTCCTTTTTCTCTCGGTTCTCCGATCTCCTTTTACCAGCATTGTGTCTAGCCCTTTTGTCCCAGCACAACTGACAGGCGTTCGGTTCAATTTTCCAGTAACCATCATCAATTAGTTTGCACCGACAGTTTGGATGTACAGGTGGTAGGTTATTTCCCTCGGTTTTCCACTTATGTTTTTTAAATGCTACCGCCTTAATTCCTATTGCGGGATCTCCGACAATAGATATATAGTTTAAACCAGTAAAATCTTCCTCGTTTAAATCTTCTTCCTTAATGTAGATTTCATAAACAGGTAATTCATTTTGATACTTTATTTTCTTTGGCATTTTATAGGTTATTTTTTATCCAATCTTAGCTCTATTTTGAATATTAGCCACTTTGTTTTGTGTTGATGTAATATCACTTTCAACCACATATACACGGTTACTATTAGCCGATTGTGGTGTATTAGCTTGGTTGTTATTCAACCCAACATTATTTAATGATGGTGCATTGAATGATGTTGAGCTACCACCGGACGGAATGGCTGGGGCTGATGAACCACTATCACCACCACCGCTATCGGGGTTGAATTTCTTAGATGCTATGGCAGCTATTTGGAGCGCACCAGCAGCACCAGTTATTGCAGCCAGGATTATATTATATGGTGGTGGTGCTGAACCTAAGGCAGCAGTTATACCTTGTGCCGTATTAATGGCAGCGTTTACTATACCTAAAGCCTTTTGTCTTTTGAATTGCCTTTTTTGCACTTCAACCGATGCTTTTTCACCTTTCTTTAGGTTCTGATTTTCACCTTGTGTTATCAGGTCATTCAATGCACCTAATGCACCAGCAGCCGATTGAGCAATTTGTAAGCCTTGGTTAGCACTTGCCAACTTGGCATCTAATACAGCTTTCTGACTATCTATTTCCTTTTGCTTGATTTCATCACTAGTTCTTTCCTCTACATCTTTTCTTTGCCCAGCATATTTAGCCACAATGGCAGCCTTATCACTTTCTGACAAATCTTTAGAAGAAAGCTCCTTTTGTTCTTGTTCAGTAATAAGCTGAATTTGTTGGTCGGCTTGTGTCTTTAACGCCTGTATTTCTAAATCCTTTAGTTTGTTAAGTAAAGCAACACGCCCACTAACACGTAGGTTACCTATCTTTTCATCATTGGCTAATTCAATAGCAGCTATATCCGCTTTATTTTGCACTGCCTGTAATTCGGCTGCATTGGTCTTGTCTCTAAAACCATCTCTTAAAGCCTGAATATCATTTAACGCTTTAGCCTCAATAGCTTTCTTTTCTTCCTCGGTCTTGGTTTTGTCCTGTATATCAATTGCAGTCTTAACCTTAATTTGGTTTATTTGTGCATCTAATAACTCTCTATCACTCTTAGACTGTAATACATTCAAATCAGCAATAGCCTGATTTCTCTTATTAGTTTGAGCAATTACAAAATCGGTGTAGTCCTTTTCCTGTTTCTCTCTTTCAGTATTTAAAGCTGTCAGGTCTTTTTGTTCCTGTAACCTTAAATTATCTCTCTGTTGCTTAGTGTAGCCAGCTCTAGCAATTTCCTTATCATAATAAGCTTTAGTAAGTGCTTCCTGTTGGTCAAGATTAGCAGCTTGTTTATTCAACCTATCGGCACTAATTGTAGTGTCCAGTGTTGCTATATCCTGATAGTTCTGCTTTAACAGGCTCAATTGAGCATCATAAGCTTCTTTAGCTTTTGCCTTGGCTTTCTCAAATGCTTCTTTCGCAGCCTCGGTTCTAATCTTAGCTATTTCAGCCTGTGTAGCCTTTTCATCGGAAATTTTAAAGGCATCACTGGCTGCCTTAGATGCAGCTTCATCAGCTTCCTGTTTCTTTATTAAGTCGTTATATTCCTTTGAACCAACCTTAGCAGCGTTTAATTGAGCATCATATTTAGATTGCGTATTTTTTGCCGTTTCTATTCTTTGGTTAGTAAATTCTTCCTGTCTGTTTTTGGCATCAAATTCAGCTTGGGCAATAGCTCTTTTATTCTTATCCTTGATAAGATTAATATTGTTTTGCTCTGTCTTTTTTGCCCAGTCTTTTTGTTGGTCTAATATTGCCTTATTGGCTTTAGCTTCAATAGTCAGTTCATCGTCCTTTAGTTTCTGATAGGAAACTTTTAATTCATCAAGGTTTTTCTTTTCATCATCAGTTAATTCACCATTAGCTCTTTTTAATTCTTCTAACTTTTGAATTTGCTGATTGACATTATTAGTAAGTGCCTGTGTCTTTTGTGTTTCTAATATTGCAGTAGATTGACCTGTAGCAGTAGCCAAAGCAATTTCGGCATCGTATCTAGCGGTAATTGCATCAGCCTCTTTTTTCTTATTCTCTAGAAACTTCTTTGTCTGCTTCTCGCCCTCAATATTGGTTAGTCCAATAGCATCGGTAAAGGCAGTAACGGCATCAGTAACAAATTTTATTACTTGACCGATTGCCTGAAATGTTGCGCCAATTAAACCGCCCGCAGTTTTTAACTCATCAAACTTGGCTACTATTAATGCTATAACAGTTGCTAGTAAGAATATTGGATTTACTTTAAGTGCATCACCAAGCTCTGTAAAACTCGTTTTAACTGCTTTAAGGGCACCTGTAAAATCACCGCCTAATGCTTGCTTGATAGAACTACCAAAAGAAGAAAAGCCACTTTGTAATGATGACAGTCTGTTTTTCAGATTATCACCAATAGATGTAAGTATAGTTTTGCCTAACTCACTAATTGATTTAGTAAGTTCTTTTAGGTCATTGCCTACATTCTTTCCTGAAAGGTCTTTGAATGATTGTGTAAATAGCTTTACAGAGCTGGCAGCTTTGCCAAAATCCAAAGTGGAAATATTATCCTTTACTAATGCAAATGACCCAGCTAATCTTTCAACTGGTTCACCTGTTACTGACTTGGTTGCCTCGGCAATATCTTTAATCTTATCCTTGGCAGCACCAGCCTCAATTGTAAGTCTCTTTACAGCTTCGGGGTTCTTATCCCCAAATTCAATCATTAAGCTATTAATGTCTTTAATAGCTTTCTTTAATTCACCTACGGTCTTAGCGGAATCTTTGGCGTCAATTGCCGTTTGTATTTTTATTTCTAACGAATTGTCCAATCATAGTGATTAATTTTTATCCTCCGTAGGTTATAGTTCCATCGGTTGAGGTGAATTTGCCTGTATCAGCATTAAATGAGTTGTAACTATTCACATCATTAAATAGAGTGTTCATAGTTGTTTTGATTTGCCAGTTGCCAGCTTTATTATCGGTTACAATAGATACTGTAAAGACAGAACCAGTTGCTGATACATTCATTGATAAGTTGTTGCCTGATACTGGAAATTTTCTATCCACTTGTCCAGTTGGTGTAATGATACCTGCAAATGAATGTGTAGCCATACCGCTTGAATAGGTAGAAGCCAATATTACATAAGGGTTAAGAACACTATTCAAATGGTAGTTATCGGTTGTGCAAGCAATCGCATTTATGGCAAATGAAATTGAATTGATGCCTAAAGCATCTAAATCAAATGACATTATAGAGTAAGTACCGCTACCAGTACCAACACTAATTTTGCTTGTAATGGTTGTTTGTACCTCCCTAATATCGTTATCACCTATTCTTGCATAAATGGCTTTTTCACCCTCATTAAATCCAAACTCGTTTACTACTAAATCGGTTACCTCTAAATCTTTGATTATATCGGTTGATGGTATCGTAAAGGTTGAAGCACCGTTATAAATACTATGCTGTGAGTATCTACTACATTGTGTAATATTTTCTGCCATTAATTGTTATCTATTTTATCTCCCTACTTATATATCCAATTTTCAGGTAATTTTTTATTCATTTCTACCGCCACTAATAATAGTTACTGGTGATACACTGCCTAAGCCTCTTACTTTATTTCTACCACCACTTACAAAATTGACTGTTGATATATCAGGAAACTCATTTAAGACTTCATTTCTACCGGCACTAATCAAATCTGATTGCTGAATAATTTTTGAATTGGTTGTAATACTATTACTGTTTCTTACAGTAAGGTTATTACCGATAGCAACTGCATTTTCAATATTGGCGGTAATGACATTGTTATTACCGAGTATTAAAGCGTTCAAAATGTTATTACCAAGGAAATTAAAGTCACCTGATACTATTGCATTTTGAATAGTCTGATTAATTAGGTTGAAATTGCCGTTTACTAATGCTGGGGACTGAATATTGTTGTAATTACCATTAGCAATTACTGCATTAGCTTGAATATTGTTATTAAAGTAAGTGGCAATCACATTTAAAGGTGCTGGGGCAACAAATAAAGGTGCTAATTGCGCTTGTGCAGCGATTAATGATGCATCTAACACAGTATTATTTACATTTCCTACTCCAATTGCTGGCAATCTTGTTTCTACTGCTAGTGTTTTAAGTAATTCAACCTTACATGTAACCTTTTTACTTGGTTCATAGCCTGAAATCTTATTAACCTTGTAGTATTGCCCGCCACCGACACCAGTTTGCAAGAAAATTAGGTCACTGAATGAGAAATTATAAATGTCCTTAGGACTTAAATACATATTAACAACCAAAAGACGCGAATTGACGTCCGCTACCTCGTCTAGTGTCCTTGCGTGATACACACCAACTAAATTATTAGCTGTATAGGCTGGGGTATTGTAGAATAATTGAAGCGGTTGTCCAAAATTTAAATCAAATGCAGGTGTAGATAATGGTGATGGGTCATCAATATGACCTAGATAAGGGTAATAGTTGTAAGTAGCTCCCTCAAACTTCCATGTATTAGCCGTTAACGGTTGTTTCCCGCTCTTAGGTCTAATCAGTATTCTAATGTTATCTTCAACCGCACCAGTAGGAATAGGATTAGCAGTATTAAACTCTTTCGCAATGACAGGAATAATAAACTCTGAATAATCAGAAACACGATTAGAACCATATAGTTCTACTAATGGTGTTGCCGAGAATATTACAGGGTCTAATTTCTTTTCACCTTTCAAGAACTCATTATTGATGTAGTAAGTATAGTTACCATAACCATCACCAATTGAGTTTTTATAAAGAGTATTGTAATAATCCTTATCATCTTTCCAAGCTAACACATTTGATTTGTTCTGTTTTTCAGCCAGTATATCAATCTCAATATCTTGGCTCATATCAACTTTCTTTGTCCAATCTTTCTTTTGACCTAAAGTGTAATAAACATCTCTCGGCTCTATTAATAGTTGCTTTTCATTATTCTTAAATGGCTCTACATACAAATTGAACATCTTAATTATAGTCAGAATAAAATCTTTCTTCTTAATGTTCTTTGGCAGTATTTGCGAATAGTCAATAATCATTCCCTTGATTACATCTAATGATACTTCATTGTAAAGGCTTGTGCCTTTACCATAGCCGAATGTTTGAGTAGTAGTAATATTACTCGCTTGTGTGGCATTCCATGTGCCAGCAGGAAATATATGGTCTTCTGGGTCATCATAAATTACATAGGCCCTTTGTGGCGGGAACCATACTTGACCTAATACGCCCTCGGTACAAATGTTATTATACCAATCATTACAAGTTGCTGTAAATACCCTTGCTCTTACCTTTTCACCACTCATTAGCGGTGCATATGAGATTAAAGGGTTGTTACTATATCTGCCGTCTAAAAAGGCAGTAGTACATCTACCAGTATAGAAATCACCAGCTAATTCAGGTGCGTATGTATAAGCAAGTGGATTAGCCGCTAATGATGGGGCTGGAATATGACTTGGTGAAGAATGAAATAGATTTGGAGCGCACCAAGAACCTTCATTTACATCAACATTTCTTTCTGCATTGGTTAAGTCTACTCCGTATGGGCCATATCCATTGATAAAGCCAATCCAATCCATATCGCCACTTAAATACAGCGGGTCATTGTTTATGATATGGCGAATTTCACCATTCTCATTAGGAATTGGCTCACCTAAACCCGAAGCCCAGGCGGGATGCTCTAAACCAGTATTAGGGTCATTCTGCCTATAAAAGACCACCCAAATCTTAATACCAAACTTATCAATAGTTAAAGTAGATGGTGCAACTGCATAGCCCGTATGATGCCCCGGATGACTTGGAAAGTCGGTAGTGCTATCTTGGTCTTGTTGTAGAATTGCGTCCTTACTGGTTAGCTGTGTACCTATTTTAAAGTCAAAGTGAAACCTTTGTTTAAACGTTGATGTGGTTGCACCCGTGTTTGGCTCTGTTTCCATGTATAGGTTCTTATAACAGTTATCAACGGGCCAATTAAAATATGGGTCACCGTTAATGCTATAAGTATATCCATAGTCATAGTATGGAGCTTGGAACTGTGTATTGTTCGGTTGATTAAATAAGGTGTCCATAACCGCATACTGATTAAAGAACTGGGTAGATAAGTAATAACTGGTGTAGCTTGAAAATGTGCCGCCTACTTTAAATGTTGGTCGTTTATCAATCCCATCAAATCCTACACCTGATGCCCTTCTTTGCATTTTACCGCCTGATGCTGGAATGTATAACCTCTTTACCAATTCACTTTCCAAGAATTGGGAAACGTATTGATACATCAGTCCATCACTTGTAAAATCGGCTGTTGATTGAAATATCTTATCCCATAATACTTTAACAGGAATAGCAGGATATAAATCTTCTGTCCCTAAACCATTACTGACAGTCCCATTATTGACAAAGTTATAATCCCAGCCATTGCCGTAATCAATCATAGGATAATATGGCTTCAATCCGCTATCAACATCATCCCAACTAGCGGTAATGCTTTGAGCATTGTAGATGTGATTTAAATCGTTAAAATCATAGTTGCTACTTTGAGTAGCAAAAACAAATTCAGGGCTTGTTACATCTGTAATTAAGCCATCACCAAATGTTGAAAACACGTTATCAGTTTCACCATAAATAACAGCTTCATACGATGTGATGTGGCTTTCCTTGTTAATATTAACCTTAGTGAGTTGCAAGTAACCGTTGAATTGTACGTTACTTTCATTAATCATCCAACATTTGGTTTTCCTCTTTGGATTGAAATAGTAATCACTGGCTACATTCTTATCAATTTCAATCTGAAAAATGAATGAAAAGATTTTATTGTTTTTAGGCGTAGCTGGCAATGTTATAGTCTTTGTGTATGAACTATTAACCGAGGTAATATCGGATATGTCGGATATTTGGTAGGTTGTGTCTATCGGTATATCATCAAACAAATCCAGTTCCCTTTTTAATTTATCAGGGTAAACTATATCCGATGGTAAATAAATATTGTTATCAAACTTTTGTAGCTCTACTAGTATTCTAAATGTCATTGTGTTAACTATTTTGTATGGCTATATCATAGCTGTATTTTAAATCCACGGAAGCAAAAAATAGTTTGCCGTCCCTTGTTCTTTTCCACTGCCATTTTGGAGTGGTTACTATCACTGGAATATCCTTTAAACCAATTTCCACGTCTAAATAAGCCTGTAAATAGCTTTGAGTGACTATATACACCTCAGGTGACCTTAATAGCTCATCTAAGTAAGCGTAATCACTTTCTTTAATCCAATTTGTAGTAACTGTAATTGTCTGATTAGCCTTTACTGATAATACAGTGTCGCCACGATCATATGAACGTGGTACAGTCGTATAAGCTTGTTTGAATAGGTTTTTTGTTATCTCGGTTTCTTTAGTATTTTTACCACTGAAATTCCAGTAATCCCATCCACCGTGGGGGTTAAGAAACTTCAATCTAATACAGTCATCAGGTATTGGATTTGCCGTACGTCTTGCCGAAGTATCAGCAGGATTTACATAAGCAGTACCACAGTCACTATTAATGATTTGTCGTCTTACAACCGCTCTATGTGTTACACCACTAAATGATACGTGTGATACACTAATTGCATAGTGTGTTACATTACTGGTTGAAAGCGGTATGCCATACCATAGCTCCACTTCTAGAGAACCAGTTCCCATTTTGTACATAACTTCATCGGGATCAGTTATCCACTGACCCATTGAGACAAAGTAGATATTGGTTAAAGTAGTTGGTGATGGAGTGCCATTAAATGTGTAGATATATACCTGTGTTACTGGATAATCTGACCACTTCATTATGAAATTACTATCCTCAAACTGATACAAGTAAATTGGCTTGTAGTCCTGATAATTAGTTAGGAAACAAGTATCACCTGAATAAACATAATTCGGGCCTGTATAATTATAAATGCTATTAACTGATTGCACCAAAAATTGAGTGCCAAAGTTCTTATCATATTGATTGAATTGTCTTGTACCAGTATAAGTATGAAACCTATCGGATTGTCCCACTAAATGGGTTTTCATTATAATCTTGCCAGTCTCTACAATAGGTACTGTATTAAATAAAACATCAGTAACTATCTCGGTTGGTGATGTTACTTGCTGAACCGTATGAACGCCATTATAGAATGAGTTATAAGATAGAATGTCCTTAGATATTGTGATTAAATCACCTACGGCTAAATCAGATGCCGTAGCTAATATTAGGGTTGCAAATGTATCAGGGCCAATTGTGGTAGGGGTAATAGACGTAAATGTGATGTAGGGATTATATTCGTAGCCATAGGTAATAGCATATGCAGTAATTGGCAAAGAAGTTGCTGTTGGGTCACCTAAAGTCACTACATAATCATTTAGTGTTTGAGATTGTAGTATTTGGTTAGCGGCAAAAACACATCTGCCATCAGGGCCTGCAGGAAGTTTATATCTTCCAAGATTGTTAGCTACTGAATATGTAACTGACCATTGTAAAATCATCTCATACAAATCAATCACATACTGGAAACTATCATTTTGCTGAATGTTACCAGTGCCATTTAAGACAAAAATACATTCGCCTCTATTACTATCATTAATAGGTTCTATTGGGTTTGGTTGTCTAACTAAATTTACTGTTGGTGCTGCCATTGATTATTTTCTTTGAAATTCTTTTAGTGTTTGATATATAAATTCATTCAGGTCTAGCGCAACCGCCCGCCCTAAATCCATCTTCATTTTCTCAATCCTTAATAATGTGTTTTGTATTACATAACTCGGTTTTATACCGTGCTTCTTTATTCCTTTTGCAATAGCCCAAGCCGCTTGGTTATTCAAGTCTTTAATGGACTTACCATGTTTAGACATGGCTTTACTGTGTTTAGTAATTGCCCTTGCTATTGATGGCTTAGTAGTTACCCACTGCTTTATCTTATCAACTGGTGGCATCTTGCCTGGCTTTCGCCCTTGGTCAACGTATTTTAAGTAGTCATTAGCCCTAATGTTCAGGAAATAACCATCTACTGCCTGTTGTATATCAAAACTCAATGACTTAATTAATTGCCCTGTTGCTTTCTTATCCTTACTCAAAAGTTCTTTTATTAGCTGTCTAATAAATTCTTCTCCGTATTTCTGAAAAGCTTTTTTAAGATTACCTGTTTTAAAGTCTTTATTGAACATCGGTTAGTTTAACTTGATTGCTTTTAATGTCCCATACGGGTAAATAGTTATTACGTTTCCTAAACCAAATGCAGCCGTCTTTAATGACACTAAGCCGCTAGAGCCACCACCTCTAATTGTACCCCATATTCTATCAGGTGCCAATGCGGCACTAGCATTATGAACAAAAGTTGAACATAAAGCATTTGATGCAGTCCAGTATTGATATACGGGTGTGTTTATTGTAGAGCCAGTATTTAGAAACCAACCAGTAGCAGTAGCGCCAGCGGGATATGAAACGGCAAATTTGCAACCACTGTTATTAGAGCTGATGCCCATAAAGTCAGCTTCAAAATACCACGTTTCAGCTACGCCAATTGAGAATGTTAAACCGAAATCAGTTGCTGATGATGTAGAAGTTGAAAAGGTAGTAGAGATGTAAGCAATTTGCATTGTTAAGCCACCACCGCCTGCGGCACCTTGACTACCTTGGACACCCTGTGTGCCTTGAAATCCTTGCACGCCCGTAGCACCAATAGAACCCGTTATCCCGTTCAAACCGTTTGCCCCTGCATTGCCTTGTGTTCCTTGGAAACCTTGGTAGCCCGTAGCACCAATTAGCCCGTTTGCTCCTCCAATTCCCTGCGTTCCTTGGAAGCCCTGATAACCCGTTGCCCCGATAGAGCCAGTGATACCATTAATTCCGCTATTACCTTGGCTGCCTTGTGCGCCCTGATAACCTTGGTAACCAGTCGCTCCAATAGAACCTGTAATACCATTAATTCCTGCAGGACCTTGAAAGCCTTGGTTACCTTGGTAGCCCTGAAATCCTGTGGCTCCGTTCAAACCGTTTACACCTGAATTGCCTTGGAATCCCTGATAACCTTGGCTACCAGTAATACCATTTGCACCGTTAATGCCGCTAGTTCCTTGTGTTCCTTGAAAACCCTGAAATCCAGTCGCTCCATTCAATCCATTTTGACCCGCTACACCTTGCACACCCTGAAATCCCTGTGAACCAGTAACACCAGTCAATCCAGTATTACCTTGTGTTCCTTGGTTACCCTGAAACCCTTGACTGCCTTGTGGTCCCTGTGAACCATTTGCACCATCGTTTCCTTGCGGTCCCTGAAATCCTTGGAAGCCTATCATACCATCAGTACCGTTACTACCTTGGAAACCCTGATAACCCATTGAGCCATCAGCTCCCTGATAACCTTGGGCACCAGTAGCACCGACATTAGCAGCAGTGCCATCTAATCCTCTATCACCTTGGAAGCCTTGTGGGCCAATCGGGCCTTGCGCTCCAACTAATCGGTGTGTAGTAATGTCTGTATTTAATACGGTTGTGTAGTCACCTAATAGAGTAATAGGAATATTGCAATTAGAATAGCGGAAAGGAACTTTAAAATATACGGTTGATACACAACCAGCAGCATCATCATCAGTTTCGTGTAGAACTATATCAGACGATGTATTTTGGTCAATTGAAATTTCGTATTCTTCATACTTAGGGTGTAGTGTAATGTGCGCTAGTATCGTATTAATGATAAAATCACAATCAGAAATCACATCAAAAAAGTTACCATCACCTTTATCAATCTTATCATATACATAAAGGTTCAAACCATAGTATATATCCGACATTTGCGAAGTGTCATCACTCCACAATGCAGTTGAGTTATAAGGCTGAATCCATAAATAAGGGAATTTTACCCCCGTCATATCAGGCTTATCACCAAAACCGCAGTAGTTCACCATATCGTGACCGACTGCGATTTCATTTATCATTAATGCCAGCTTTTTAAGCGTGATAGTTTCGTTCATTGATAGTTTATAAGTTTTTTATTCAGGATTCTTACCCCTTTTTTTGCTCTCCAAATCAGCTTTCTCCTTTCGGTAGGAATAGAGATTTAAACAGAACAAATAATTTAATTCACCGAGTGCATCCCATTTTAAGGGGTCACCTTTGGATAGCAATTCATAGATTTCAAACCATTGCCACCTCTCGTTAAATTCATCTTCTTCATTTAATGCTTCTTCATCTTCTAATTCATCTATATCCTTTATTTCACTTTCGTCTTTCTTTTTGAATAACGGGGCGTAGGCTTTTTCAATTTGGTCAATCCATTGAAAAAAAAACGGACATTATTCACAACCTGAACTGGTGATAGCCTGTGTAAAAGCAATAATCTCCTAAACTCCAAATTCGTAGTATCAAGGGTTTCTAATTCCCAACATGTTTTACCAGTTTCAGCATCTAACTTTTCTATGGCAGGTCTCAATATGATTGGTAACAACCTAGTAATACCCTCTTTGCCTGATGAGTCAACTTTATTAGCTATCGTTAATGCTTGTTTAATAGTAGATACCTCATTTAATGTGCATTTCTCGTAACCGTTAATCCAAGCATAGTCTTTACCGTCAATAGTGAAATGGTCAAAATCCTGTCCTTCTGCTTTTACTAAAAAGACATTTAAAGTAGTTTCCATTAACTCATTAAAAACGGCTATTGGAATTTGTGAAACTAAATGCGATATTTCTTCCTTTGCCGTTTCAAATACGTCCATAAACGTACCCTCTGTAATATCTTTGTCAGCTTTGAAGTAATTGGTTGAAGTGCATAGAATACTTAACATATCAATGTTCAGTTCTTCTTCATTTAAATACTTGTTGTCAAGTAGTTTAGTTAGTTCAATCCATTGTAGGATAGATGTTTCTTCCCAGCTTTCTGGAATAGACAAGTCTTGACCTTTAACTTTGATTATTTTCATATAGAGTTATATATCGGTTGTAGTATTTTTTTTGGCTTCCGATACAGTATATATTTAGTTTCAAAAGGTCGTTTTGGTTATATTTGTTTATGCCAAACACAGAAGAATTAACCGAAGAAGAAATCCGCCAGCATATCAATTACATCCTTGTAAATGCTAAATCACAGGCGGAAGAATATTTAGTGTCCTATGTCAAAGCAGTGGCTAATGACTGGGGTAAGGAATACTATGAGGCTTTTAGAGAGGACTTTTAATTGAAGTCATCACCATAAATGCGTAGATAGCGAGGATTGAACTTGTGTTGTAAAAAGCATTCAATGGCAATAGCCAAACTCATTACTATATCATCGTGACCCGTACCGGCACGGAATTGCATATAACCACCATCCTTTTGAATAAATATAAAGCTCTCTAGTTCATCTCTCAATAGGTTATCATTGACACACTTGATTGCACCAGTCTTGAATTGACTAATCAGGTTATTGATAATAGTTAGCTTTGAGTTGGAATTGGTGTTGAACTCAACCACGTTACTCATCGTATTGCGTAGCAAATCAATCACAGGCCCACCTTGGTTATTACTCTCAACCATCACTTTCTTAAACTTCCATTTCTCATTTAACCGATTGATTTCAGCAATAAGAAAGTTAGTATCAAGGTCATCCACCCATCTATAATACTTAACCAAATTGCCACTTTCATCTATGATACAACATACTGTGGCATCCCGTATAAGCCCAATATCAACACCCATATAGTAAGTACCTGGTACTGGCTCATTCATTGGTTCTAATACCAATGCATCATCTATATTGTCAAAGACAGATGAACTATCTACAAACTCGGCTAAATATTCTTGGCGAAAGATGGCATCAGGTGTATCTCTCTTTCTTTCTTCTAATAGAGTAGGAGATATAGTCGGTGTATCATAACACGTCCACCTATGGCTAATGTAGTTAGGGTATTCATCACTGTTACCTCTTAACCACCATTCATATAGTATATTAGATTTGCCGGCTGGGGTAGAAGTGATGATAACCTTTAGAGCCTTGCCCGCAGTATTCAACATGGGCAATAGCACGCTATCCACTACATCCCGTGGAATATCTCTCATTTCATCAATGACTAATATCCCTCTTACCGTAGGGCCTCTTAAACTATCGCCTGATGCAGCCGAACGAAACAGTATTTTAGACCCATTGCTAAATACTATTTCCATTTCACCCTTACCGCACTTGTGAGATTTGACTATTAAGGGATGGTAAAACTTATCTAATATCTCATTATATACCTCTTTACACTGACTGTATTTAGGACTAACCCATAATACTTTTCTGCCTGCATCATCGTTACAATACTTGACACAATAGTTGAGAACTATGGCACTCTTTCCAGACTGCCTACCAGCGCAAATAACAACGTTCTGATACTTGGGATTGTCTAATGATTTGATTACTTCTTTTTGCTTCTGATGGGGCTTAATGAACACTAATTCCACTCTGTCATACTGTCAATTTTTATACTGATAATATCAGTTGATGGGTATCTAAATACCCTTGCCTTATAATATCCGTTATGATAAATAAATCGGACCTATCACTACCTAGTTTAGACCTATTGATTGCTTGAAACCCTTGCCCTGTCTATCTGTCAGTAGTGCATATTCAACCGATTTGGTGACATAGGCAATTAGTTAGCAATTGTTAGGATCTATACCTCTTACCCTGTATCCCCCCACACACTGACACAATGATTTTAGCCCTGACATTTAGCCCCTCCCCTACTCCCTCGCGAGGGAGGTAAACGCTGATTTTCCTGATGTTTCCAGCGATTTATGACTAGTGGAAAGTCCTATGTTTTGTGCTGGGCTAGTTGATGCCCGGAATGTGGAAAAGCTTATAGGTCTAGTCTATATTGAAAAAGTCATCTTTTGCATCTTCTTCACCGCCCCATTTGGTTTTAATCACGATATTGCCCGTATGCTCAACACGCTCTTTATACAACCCACCTATCTTATTCATTTCTTGCAATATCTTCAATGCTAAATGCTCGTCTCCTTTCTTATCAGCTTTTACTAGTCTATGTTCCAGTCTTATCATCTGAAAGGAATACAAGTCAATCAAATTGTCTTTCAGCATTTCACGGATAGCATCATAGGCATCTTTCCTTAATTCATAGGCATACGATTGTTTATAGCCCTTATCAGTCATTAGGTAATCTAATACAGCTTGTGGCGAATAGGCATCTTTGGTTATCTTTTCAATCAAATCATTTTGTAGGCTTATTATCTCATAAGTTTTAGGCATTTGGTTATGGTTATTTTTTGTAGGTGTGGTTTATTTTGGTGCGCCACCCCCAGTTTAATCAATCGGCATTACGGAAATCCGCCAGACTATTGTAACTCTCTGATTACATTAAGCTGATAGTCTTCACTGGCTTGCATTTCCAGCGATTAGATTTTGATAGGTTAATAGGTAATTCAATCAACGTAATTATTCTCCTTTTTCTACCAACTTTATCGTGTACTTATCTTTATTCACATAAATATCAATATGGTTAGATTGGGATATTGCAAACAAGTCCCTAATTGAATGCTGCAATATTTTGACAACATCAGTCATCAATCTCTCTTTCATTCTCTTAATTGTTTCAGCACTGAATTTTATTAGGTAATTTTCATCCAGCAACTTATCATACATAGCGTATGTCTCATTAGCTTCCAATTCATTAATGTTACGTCCTATTTCGCTTAACCAGCTATTTATATTCTCTGATGTAACAGTATCAAGCAAAATCATTTCATAAGTTTGAATTGCGTTATTCTTTATGTGATTCATATTCTTTTCCATAGTGTGTTTTATATTTTTAGTTCCCTGTTAATTGTTCAAACTGTCTAATCAGTTCATCTATTTCTTTTTCATTTAGTTCCTCTGATAATCTATTCCACTCAAAATCATTAATCCAAAATATCAACTGAAAATCTGACCCGCCATTTATTATTTCAATAGCATCAGCTACTAAATCACCAATGAAGAATGGGCCGACTAAATTGTTATTTGGTGCAGCCAATTGTTTTATTAATGCTAATAGCTTTATTCTATTCTTCATCCTGTTTAAATGTATTTTGGTTGGCTTCAAACCACGTTCTTAGTTTTCCAAACACGGTTGATATTGAATTACTACAAGTGCAATTGGTTACAATCGGACCTCTGAAATAGGGGTCTATGTACTGCTTAAAGTAGTGTTCAACTTTATCAATAGTATCTTGGTCGGCTATGGTTGATTTCATCAACTGCATTAAAGCCATGTAATCGCTGTAAGGTTTTAAATTAGTTTCCTCTCCCATTGGCTAAAGTATTTTTCATAGATGGTTGCTATTATGCTTGCAATCATTCCTTCGTATGGATGACCCGATATTACACCTATCCAAAGGCTCAAACATTTGAAACAGGTTAGTAGTAATGATGCTACTGGTACAATTAGCAAATCATACTTTACGTGTAATGCATCAAAGAACCATTTGATTGGTTCTATTCTTGATACGCTGTAAGCAATTAATAGTATTTTTAATAGGGTTATCATATCTCTTATATATTAGTTTTCAGTTCTTTTTTTAGGTGCTTTAATGTTTTCTGTACATATAGCCTTACTGTCTGATAATTGACACCGGATATTTCTTCTATCTTTTGGTAGGTTAAATCTTTGAAGTAGTATAGTTCAAACATTATTTTACAGTGCAATCCTAATTCAGGTGGTAGGTGTAGTAGTAGGTTCTTTATCTTGGTTATGTTATCATCTTTCCACTTCTGATGTTGGGCATATAATACTTCTTCGGGTGTATCAGCCAGCTTTCTTAATGTTTGGTGTATTAGTTCATCTTGTTGTTCTGACAATTCATCCACGGTAAAATCCTTTAGGTGTTCTCTGTAATTATCAATGTTCCATAATTGGCAGGTTACTACTTTCGGGTTGCGGAATTGTTTATAAAAGGATGATGTACTACTGGCAAATTGGTTATTGATTATTCCAGCGCAATAGTGTTCTATACCTTTTATGCCTTTTTCATTGAATACTCTTAATAATGTCGCTTCTTTAATTGAGGAAACACAGACTAAGAAATGTGACTTAGCATCATCATAATAAAAGGAATATTTATGCTCACCGACTGATTTCTTTAGTATGGTTTTTAGTGTAGCATTGATATAATCACTCTGATAGATGTAGGTTAGGATTTCTTGTCGGTTCAATTTAGCAGGGTGGTAAATTTTTGGTAGTTGGCTACTACTCTATATAGTTCTAAATCCATGGCTTGCTTTTGATACTTAGCAATAGCCTTATCTAGTTCTATACAAGCCAGTAATGATAGCTTACAATTGGTTGTAGCTATCTCTAAGTAGCATTTAGTGGCGGCATCAGCCAGTTTCTTTAGTTCTAAATGGGGTAAGATGCGGTCACGCATTAACCAGCCCAGGATTATATAGACGTGTTGCATTTCTGCCCATATTCTACGTTGTTCGTAGGTACGTAGTTTGATATAGCTAGGTGGTTTCAGGCTATTTTTTTGCAGTGTGCATCTAATTGTAAATAGTGGGTCTATGGTTGTATCATTCATTTGCTGTAATTCTTTCTTGCGGTTGCTCTCATTCTCCTTGTGTTATGTTCATCAAAATATCCATCGCAGTACAATTGATACAGAAATAATGTAGTATCTATTGCCTCATAAGGAATATCATATAGAATGGCATCAATTTTTCTTTGGCGATCTATAGCTATAAGCAAACCATCAAAATCAAAATCAAAGCCAGTAGTGAAACCTTCACTCTTAATAGGAGCTTGGGTTTCTATACAGTATAATGTGTCAATAATTATTGTCCTCATTAATCTTACTTATTTTTCTTGCTGCCACAAACTGGGTCATAGCCCGGCCCTAATATGCACCCACTAACTTTGCTATCAACTACTACGCCATAGTAATCTTTACTTGTCTCACTCGGCTTAATATTGGCAGCTCTTATAATTAGTTGGTTTAGTTTCTCGTTCAGCTTTTCAGCTTTACCAATGTTGCCTTTGGCAATTGCTTTGGTAATTTTGAGAGAGGTTTTTAGTATTTCGTCTTTGATAGTGTTATAGGTTTTCATAGTGTTGTTCTTAATTTTTTGTTGCACACCTGACTGCAACACCTTTGTAATAGTGTGTAATGTCGTACACTAATGGGTGGTTTGTTACTTGGTCAGAATAGTTTAGTGCTTTAAATACTACTCTCATACTTTGCTTGTCTAGCAATAATACAAGGTCAGTAGGTTCTACTACATCATAATTGATTGTTGCTAAATATTTATCAATGTCCTGTATTGTCATAGTGTTGTTCTTAATTTTTATACTGTATATATTCTTGCACTAACTATTGTTTTAAAAAGAGTGGACTTTTTATTCATTTTGTCTATTAATAAAAAAGGTGGGCAATTGTGCGCCTTTTCTTAACTTACAGTTATGGAATTTAGAAAAGAGCTATTAGCTGACATCAATGTTGAAAATAGAATACCTATCCTTCGGATGGCTTTATTAATGGAAGCTCAAATAAGTGATTTGATTGCTAACCTGCTGGGGATGGAAGATTATAAGACGGCAAAATCACTTAATAAAAGCTCAAGCCTTTCTTTTAATCAAAAGATTATGCTGCTAATTGATATAGGCGCATTAGATAAGGAGGCGCAAACAATCTTCACTAAGTTTATGGAAATACGAAATGTCTTTATGCACGACATTTGGGCTGATACTTATGAAAAATGCGTTGCCAAAATAGACGGGTTAGAAAAATGGCTACTTAAAACCTATGAACAAGACAAAAACTTGCCTAAAGAATTACAGCTAAGATCCGCAATTGAATCTCTATGTTCCGCAGTTATAGGAAATACTTTGAGAATAGTGGAATTGGTTATAGAAAGGTCAGTAGGCAATGACCCTATGAAAGCCATTAATGCGTATATGAAAGGTGATGCTTTAAAAGATGTAGCTAACCATCTTGATTGTGTAAGCAAAACAATAAAATAGCTATGACAGTGAAACAAAAAGTTTGGTTATGGAAAGATTAAGTCTACCTGATGTAGATGACCGTATATTAGTTCTACAAGTTGCCCTATTAGTTGAAAACTATATCACATCATTTTTAGGTAAGCTCCTAGATATTGATGATACTGATAACTCAAAATCACTTGGTAAAAATGGCATTTCATTTCACTATAAAGTGATGTTGCTAATTGACATTGGCGCTTTAAATGATGGTGATAGGACAAAATTTCAAAAATTTATGGAAGTGCGTAATACTTTTATGCACGATATGCGGGCCACTAACTATACCGAATGTGTGGCCCGTATAGATGGATTGGGAAAGTGGTTAGAAAAAACCTATAAAGCCCCAGTATATAACAAGAAAGAGAAAATAACAGATGAGGAATTAATAGAAGACCGTGTAAGGCAACTGGCTAATGAGGTAATAGCACTCACATTTACCATTTTACAAAAGCTACGTGACAAGTTTGATAAGACTGTTGAAGCTGACCAGCGAAGAAGAGAAGTGGATGCTTTTAAAGAAACAATTACAGAGATAAAGGAGTTCTTGAATAATTATGTACAGAAGTATATTGATGATAAGGAAATGATTAAGCCTGAGAATTTGGGTAAACTTGGTGACACTATTAGCCGAATGTTTTACAGTGGTGCAGCAAGGCGAATTTTTAAAAAAGGTGAGAAGGTATTAGTTGTTCCTGAAAGAAAACCATCTAAAGAATGACGGCACCCGTTATAGTCTCTATAATAGCTTTGTTAGTGTCTAGCTTTAGTATTGGCTGGCAAATCTTCACCTACTTTGACAATAAGAAGGTCAAGCTGGAAATAGTTACACACTATGAGTTAACGACATTCTATGATAAACGCAAAACCACCAGTGCCGTTTTCAACATTATCAATCATAGCACTAAGAAAACACTGATTAGAACTATGTGGTTTGATTTGATTATGGATGATGTTGAACCTGACCGAAAAGACTTTATTAAAACAAAAATGGATTTTGTAAGTCGCAAATTTCCAATACTATTAGAACCAAATGATTTTCTGACTGAAAACTACCAGTTTACTGCTGGCGTAAACAGTGTGCTAAAGGTAAATCCAAAGGCTACCAATATATCACAGGTAGCAATAAAGGCTAAAACTGAATACCGAGAATGTAGGTTAGTAGTGATTGATATTAAAGGCAAAGAATTTAAATCAAAGTGGGTTAATATTAACCTGACAAGAAAGGAACTTGAAAAGTTTAACCCTATACATTCTTACATAGAAGAACCAACAGAAGAAAATTCTTAATCAAATTGACTTACAATGACAGCTAGCCAAAAGAAGAAAATATTAGCAGCACTTGCCGACAAAACAAACAAGGTATATTATTTTGATAATGGCACTTATGATATTTATGATAGTACGGGCAATTACATTATCCATTTAGACCCGCTAGATGTAGATGCTTTACTATTTCATAAGGTCATTATAATGACTGGTGATGAAACAGAGAAACAAATTAAGGAGCTGGAAGAATTGAAAGCTAAGAACAAAAAGAAGGCACCCAGTATTTACTAATGTTTTTTAAATAAAAAGAGCCGATAATTATCGGCTCTTTTTATAATCTATTGGAGTTCCCAATGTCCTTCTTTCTTCCGTTTACTCCCTTTATAATTTTTAACATTGTCTAATGCTAATATTTGAGTAAATAACTTTTCCAGTTTAACATCATCAAAATGCATTTCTATTTGTGTACCACTATCAGTTGCAACTTCCATTACTTTCAAATACCAATCTACAATAGATGGTGCTAATGTTTCACTAGGTGTAATTGACCAGTTCATTACTTTTCTATTCTTGCCTTTACCAGTTTCATAAATAACACCAAATACTGTATCATCTTGTATGTTTTTTACATCAACCGTTTTTGTATAAGCATATGGTAGCGGGCCAGTGTGTTTCTTTTCTTCTTTTAATTTAGCCATATTAGATAATTAAGTCACCAAGATAATAAATAATCTAATGTTTCTTAACTCCACTACTTAGCCCGTACTGATATACTGGTTCATTAGCCTTGTTTTCTTCTACCAACATATTTTCAGCACGCAAATAATTCTCGGTGCCCTTTCTGAAATAGTATTTAAACTTAGTCTCTTTCGGATTGATACCGTATTGCTTACCCACCTTAGCCGTTATCTCTTTAAGAATGTCCTTATTAAGTTTAATAAATTCATTTACTGCCATCTTATGTGGGAATTGCAGCACCTTGTTATGATTGTGTAGGTGTGCTTGGAATATGTCGGGTATTAAATGCGGGTTCATAACCTAAAATTAGTAGGCGGTTGAATGTGGTGATGCTTTGTCATACAAAATGTGAATATCTTTTTATCTTGTATCGGTAAATCAGTCATCTATGCTTAATAAAGACCTGTTACAAATTTGTGTAGCCGTATTTGCCGCAGTATTGGCAGCCAGTATTACCACATACTTATCAATAAGGACTAGAAAGAATGAATGGATTACCATATTAAGGAATGAAGTGGCTGGATTTATGGCTGCTACAAGTAATCCAAAAGATACTTACACCTACTTAAAACATAGAGCTGCCGTAGAACTATTACTTAATCCCAAGAAAAAAGAGCAACAAGACCTAATTGAATCTGTCTCCGCCATGTCCATTGCTTTAGAGGCAATGCAAATGGAAGTGGGAAATTTGAACCGTGAAAGATATAATAACGCACATAAATTGTTTAATGAGTCTAGTGCTTTGGCGATAACACAATTCAGAATAGTAGTAAAAAGAAAAATGAGTACGTGGTTTTACAGAAGTGTTTACACTCGTATTGTAAAGCCTAAAACGGTAAAGGATATGATGTAATGCGGTTCAATACTCTTACTGCTTTGTTGCTACGCTGGGGGCTACGCAAGTCGCTATTAAGATTGGTTGAAAGGTCTATGGGAGTATAAGAATGTATATATAGTGTATAGTATATATCATAGGTCTTGCAGATCCTGCTGAACCAAACGTAAACACTGCATCTCCGAGCAATCAAAAAATCTTACCTACTTCACGAAGAACCGCATAAATACAGGAAATGGTTTTTCAACATAAACAATCCAGTCTTTCTAAAAACTATTTAGCAACCCGATATATAAGATGTAGGGTCTTAATCGGGTTCACCCCTACATCATACTTAGATGATGTGAATGAAATGACCGGTATCGTAGCTTAGAGCCTTGGGATTGATTAATAACTTGCCCAAGGAAATAGATGGATGAGTAACCAGTGGGCGCAATGTTCTAAACCTAACAACGCCCGACCAGCAAGTTTAATAAACTACTCATTGCCCGCAGGAATAGGGGATACATAGCTTTTGATGCACAGTATAATTAATAAGCCAGTAAAGATTATACGCTCTAGTAGGTAAGAATGTCAAATCAAGTAACAGAGCAATCTGTTTTTAATGTCTGAAATTCTTACTTGCTGGGGAATAAAGGTTCTATACCTACCCTTAAACAATCCAGTCTTTTTAAACTTCTTTTTATGCGGGAATATATACACTATGAAACAGTTTAACAAAGAAACCATTGATGACATAAGAATATATCTGATTACTAAATGGGGTATAACATTAGAACCTCTAATAGAAGATAACCAAATAATAGATAACTACTATTTACTAAGCTGGCAAAATGATGATGAACATTTCCAGTTCTTACTTTATCCCGACCTACTTTATATAGACAGCTCTAAGTGTGATTTTATGATTGCTGAATACCGCCCATACCAATTTGATAGCACTGATGATATAATAGCCCTGCTAGATGATGAAATGAATTATTACGTGTAGAATGAAAAAGAAAATGATAGCCGACATAGAACTAATTAAGAGTTGCCAAAATAGAAGTCAACTATGTGAGTATGCCGATATGAATAAGTGGCGAAAGATGGCACCGCTATTTTTCCTGTTTAAAAAGTACCTGAAAGAATTAGGTATAGACTATTGGAGTTATCCACTAAATGAGAATGAACAACGCCAAAGGTTGATACAGGTTAGAGCTGAAAGAATTAATCAAATACTATCATAGTATAGTGGTAAATTTGCAGTCTAAAATATTCATATGGAAGATTTGAAAAAACACTTAGAGAGCACAAAGCTAATAGTCTTTACAGCTCAAGAATGTATGAAGATTGTAGATAGCTTAATGAAGACTGAAACTGATAGGGATAGGAGATTTATAAAACGAAATGGTTACTTTTCATTTGATGCTAAGATACATTGGCGTACCGTTGTAATGGAGCTTTGCAAACTATATAACCACACTGAAACATTTAATCTTAAAACATTGCTGTGGAAATTAGAAAGTGAACATCCTGAATTAGGCTTTACTACCGACCAGTTAAGAGGCTGGCAATTGAAAATCAAAGCACTTAATAAGGCGATAGATAATTTGCTTGAACAAAGAAATGGTGTCTATGCCCACTTAGATGAAAATTTTGATACAGTAGCTTATACCGCTACAAGACCACAAGCCAATGCATTAATCTTAGTAGCACAAGAAATAGTAGATACTCTACACAATAGAATAATAGGAAGTCACTTAGATATAGCTGATGTAACTGGTTCTCCAGTACTAGAACTTGAAAAGGTAATCAATGGCTTGCAAAAGAAATGGGAATATGATAGAGAGTTTTACCGCTCACATTGTAAAGATTTAGGGATAGACCCTGATACCATAGAAGATTTACGCTTAGAAAAAACCTCTTAAAAATCTTATGGTCATTTTTGGTAATATGAAGGTAAAGGGCTACTTTACACCCTGACAAAACAAATAATGAATTATGAAAAGAACACTAACACTATTAACGCTTGCAACATGTCTGATTGCTTGCAACAAAGAATATCAATGCACTTGTTCACTGAACAAGCAAACGACTAACATAACAGTTAAGGCACGTAACAATACAAAAGCATCGGTTGCTTGTGATAATATGGGCAAGTACGATAATCAGACTAGTCAGATTGTGCGCCCTGATGCTCAATACGATGCTTGCACTAACTGGGGTCAAATAAAGTGATTTACTAACCCATCATAATAAGAGAAAGGACACTGATTAGTGTCCTTTCCGCTTTTTACTATGAAACGTCTTGACAAATACGATATAGCTATTATAGTCATCCTTGCGATTTTGGTCGCTGTCCTGACTGTTGACTTAATACTGCTAGCAAAATATATCAGCAAGCACTAAAAGTGTCCCAAAACGTCCCAAAATGCGTTTTACAGGGTCTTAAACTCATTTCCTTCTAATGTGTTTAAGACCCTGTAAATTATTAGACTAATGCAGGGTCTGACTTTTTCAGTCAGTCGCTGCATACCTTACTACTTCTTAGCAGCTCTCATATCATTCAGTATTTGATTAAACTGCCTATCGGCATATTCATAAAAGTCTTTCCTAAGCGGTTCATACTTCTTATACTTCTGAATATCTATGCCGATGATGTCCATTACTTCCTCAAACGGTAACTCATAGGTGTCTAGTTTGTGTTTTTTCAATAGATGAATAAACAGTTTTTCCTTTGTTGTTTTGCGCCTGTGTACACCATTCGCCATGTTCTGTACCTCTTCATTTATTTGCTCCATAGACCAATCAGGATTTTCATTATGAAGCTTGTCCATTTTTATAAAACGGTCTAATACTGGCCCGGTAATAATAATCTGATGTGTTGTTGTTTGATTGTTATGCATTATAGTCAAATTTGGTTAGCGAGGTAGTAACCAATTAAAGTCACTACCCCGAATGTTCAGGATTATACCGAACGATTTAGGGGTGCTAATAGCTTATTCATTTCTTGTAAAGTCTTTGTGTCCAGCCTTGCCAGCTTACTACCGATTGATTTGATCATACGCTTGTTGGCTGCGGGTACTTGCTTTTTAAGCTTCGCTAATGTTGCCGCCCTGGCAATTGGTTTCAATTCTTCGGTTAGGTAAACAGTATTTAGCATACCGTCAGAACGCCAAATTATGTTAGCTGGACGTAGTCGGTCAGACATAGAGCCTATTAGGCTTTCTACCGCTTGGCGGTCAACTTGACTGTTAGATAGTTGTGATTTTAGCTCCTTTAAGGCAGCTTTGTCGGTAGGCGTTAAAGCCTGATGGAATTTGTATCTCATAGCGGGAAAGCAAACAATCAAGCCACTTTACCCGACACCGTTTTGAAACATATACAAACTATATACGGTGTTAATGCGAATATACATTATCAAAAAAACGTGACCAAAAAAATGTTGATATTTTTTTACAATAACCAAAAGTTAGTGAGCCTGAAATTCTTTACTTTGCCCTATGACCATTGAAGAAATAACGCTGATAGAAAACCAAATCTATACACAAATACTACTAGACGAGTTTAAGAAGCAAAGAAAAGAGGGCGCCAAAGAGCCCTCTGATTTCCTTATTGATAAATACGCTGTTGACAAACTAACTGCTGAACGCTTGAAAAAAGAGTTAGCAAGCTAAAAGCCTGTTACATGTAGAGCCTCACCAAAGCTTTCAGCCCTATTCTTAACGTCCTGATGTATCATTACAGTGAGTGCTTTGCTTTCTGACCTTAAACGGTGCCAGTTCCTTTTATACATCACATCTACCTCACCTTTTAAATAGAACTGTGTAAACTGGTCCATCTTATAGTATATAGCTACATTTTGATAATAGTCCCCTTCTGCTGGGCTACCTGACTGAATAACAATCTTATCAACAAATGCCCTGACATAGCTTTGCATACCTTCAAACGTTGTTGTTTGCTTCATTCCCTTTGTAAACTCTTTTACTACATCCAGTATCTGCTTCTTATTCACCAAAAGAAAGTTATCGTTCTCCACATCTGATTTAGCAGCATTAGCTTTTTCTATCGCTGCTTCATATCTACTTTTGAATTTATTATAGTCTTTATCTCCTATCTTATTAGCTATATACTTTTCAGTAAGACTATCCATCATTTCAAGATTATCTTTAATTATAGCATCACTCTTTTTAATAGTAGCCTCATATACTTTCACCGCTTTATCTGTCTCCATCCACTTATAAGTATCTATTACTTTCTTCTCAAAGTTTAATAACTCGCTCCATACCAAATCCTCTATGTAATCAATACCTATCCCTCTGTTACCACACCATTCAGCTTTGTATCTATTAGATAGACATTTATAGGCTTTATCTCTCAAATCTGCCCTTTTATGTCCGTAGAATGATTTACCACATTCACCACATCTTATTAAGCCTTTCAAAAGAAACTGATTTTTAATAGGCTTCTTAAATCTTGTTCTTTCTTTAAGTAGTGATTGTACCAAATCAAATGTATCAGCATCTACAATTTGTGGTACAGGTATAATTAACTCGTTCCATTGTTTCTCACCTTTGTATAGTGTATTAGTCAACATACTATATACAACACTATCACGCCAAACGAAATCTTTACCATGTTTAACTATCTTAATTGTTTCTTTCTCGCCTGATTTGTTTGTAATTGTCTTTTTCACCAGCATATTGCCCGCAGCAATAGTATTTCGCTTAGTCGGTATTCCCTTGTCATTTAATATACCCGCTATTCTTTGTGTGCCAAAACCCTTTTTATACAACTCAAATATCTGTTTAACTACTTTAGCTTCTTTAGCATTTATCACCATCTTCTTATCTTTTCTATCAAACCCATAAGCCATAATAGCCCCACCATTAGCCGAATTGCCCGATTTTATTGACTTTCTAATACCTGAACTGGTGCGCTCTCTAATCAGGTATCTTTCATAACTGGATATTACACTCTCAATTCTGACCGCCATTTCTGCTGCTGGGTTCTGTAATTCCCTCTCCATATCATTAGCGAACACTTTTATCCCAGCTTTCTTTAACATCGTTATCATCACCTGACCATCTATATAGTCACCATCTCTACTTAATCTATCCAGTTTTATAACGAACAATCCACCAATCTTATCATCAGCTATATCTTCTAATAAAGACTTCACCATTGGTCTATTAATAGGCTCAATGTCGCCTGATATGCTCCCATCATTATACTCTTTATAAGTCCAGCCTAATTCTTTAGCCTTTTGCTGGCCCAGTTCCCTTTGAATACCTAAAGAATATCCCTTACTTTCTTGATTGGGAGTTGATACCCTAATGTATGTGCCTAGTACATTTGGTAGGATTTTGTTTGCTTTGACACTGCGGTTTTTTCTTGACATAATCAATTCTGTTTGTGCTGTTAGAGACTACTGTTTCTGCTGAATAGTTTGAATGTTTTTTTATTTAACATAGCTTTGTGATTTAACTACGGGATGAGGAAAATAGCCCTAATGATGCACTGAAACAAAACTACAATCGCTGATGCAGCCCTGGTAGGCGGCGGCGGCATACCGCAGCCCGGCGAGATATCGCTGGCGCACAATGGCGTACTCTTCCTCGATGAATTGCCCGAGTTCAAGCGCACAGTGCTTGAAGTGATGCGCCAGCCTATGGAAGAAAGGCGCGTGACCATATCACGCGCCAGGGTGAGTATCGACTTTCCCGCCAGCTTTATGCTCATAGCATCCATGAACCCCTGCCCATGCGGATACTTCAACCACCCGGATAAGGAATGTACCTGCTCCCCGGTGATGGTGCAGCGCTACCTCAATAAGATAAGTGGCCCCCTGCTCGACCGTATCGACCTGCATGTGGAAGTAACACCCGTGGCCTTCAGCGAGCTATCGGCAGAGAAAACATCGGAGCCCAGCACCAATATACGCGACCGCGTGATAAAGGCCCGCGAGATACAGAGCCTGCGTTTCGAAGGCCATGAGGGTATATACAGCAATGCACAGATGAGCAGCAAACTGCTGAAAGAGATATGTGTGATCAACAACGTGGGCCAGAACCTGCTGAAGACCGCCATGGATAAACTGAACCTCAGCGCCCGTGCCTATGATCGCATCCTGAAAGTGAGCCGCACCATTGCCGACCTCGCAGCCAGTGAAGATATACGCCCCGAGCATTTGGCAGAAGCCATACAATACAGGAGTTTGGACAGAGAGGGTTGGGGTGGGTAATACTATTTTACAGCCACGCACGTTCTTGAAAAAACAGCAATGACCAAAACCATAAAAATTGTCATCATTGTACTGGCCGGTGTACTTGCCTTTGGCGGAGCAGCGCTATGGGGGCTTAGGTCATTTATCCGCTACATATACGACCGCAGGGACTGTGAAGCATTCAATATCGACAATATCGAATTACATACCAGGGTGGACATCCCTGAAATTAGCACTTACAGTTGTGTGTACAGCAAAGAACTAAATACAAAATTAGCCCACTTTGATATCAACAAAGATCAGGTCGACATGGACAGGTATATAAGAGGAAACCATTTTAAGCAATTCAGCAACAGTATCCGTTTGGACGAGCTTTTAGTCAATGATATCCGGTTCGGCGAACTGCAGGATTACTCAGATATATATTACACCAGCGGCTCTTACCATGGAGAGACCTGGCAAACATTACTCAATAAACTTACGGGAAGATTATGGGTGATCATCCGGTTTAAAGATTAAGCAAGCTATATGCTCCAGTATAGAACGTTATTATCTACAAGCTTGTGATTAAATGGGCATTTTTCAGTTTAAATATTTTTTCAGGATCGGGTATATATTATTGGGAATATTTGTGTCTCTGCTATAATTGATCTTACCCAACTTTACATACACCACCCTTCCATCTGCGCCAATGATTATCGTAGTGGGAAACCCGTTGCGAAAATTCATTTCCTGCGATTTTTCGATACTCCCTGTCAGTCCAATGGGGAATGCCAGGTCAAATTGTTTCACTACCCTAGCGGCATCTTCTTTCGGGTCAAAAGTTATCCCGATCAATTGAAATTTCGGGTTCCCCATGTTATCATGGTATGCTGCATCCAGGTTGGGAAATTCTTCACGGCAGGGCATACAGTCTTCGAACCAAAAATTCAATACAGTAACTTTCCCCTCGAAGATGGAATTGTTAATGCTCTTTCCATCCAGTAATGTCAGCTCAAATGGAGGATAGGCAGTATTGATATAACTCCTGTTCGCAGAGTCGATCCTTGAAAAGAGAAATGTTTGTTGCCCACTTTTCCCTGTTTGGGCAGCTACATTTGTTATCAAGGAGATAAGAATACCGGGAACACTTATTAATTTTAAAAACCTGCCCATATTCAAATTTTGAAAACAATTCAAAATAGCACTATTTAAGTTGATATTAGTACAGTATGCCGGTTATGGTCCTGTTTATCGACCGATACCATGCAAAATGATCTGCACCACCATGAAACAACTCTTACAGGAGATACACAATTGCAGGCTATGCGAGCAGCACCTTGAACATGGCGTCAATCCCGTCATAGCAGCAAGTGCCGCCAGCAGTATTGTCATCATAGGCCAGGCGCCCGGCAGTATCGTACACAAAACCGGCATCCCCTGGAACGATAAAAGCGGCGATACGCTCCGCAACTGGATGGGCGTAAACAAAGAACAGTTCTATGATACGGGCATTTTCGCCCTGGTGCCCATGGGTTTCTGCTACCCCGGCAAGGGCCGCTCCGGCGATCTGCCTCCCCGTGCCGAATGTGCCCCTGCCTGGCATGCTAAGATATTGGCACAGTTGGAAAATGTAAAACTCATCCTGCTCATCGGCCAGTATGCACAAAACTATTACCTGCAGGATAAGGCAATGCCCACACTTACCGATACAGTGCGTAATTTCGAAAACTACCTGCCACGATATCTTCCCTTACCACACCCCTCGCCACGCAATAATATCTGGCAGGCCAAAAACAAGTGGTTCACTACTGATGTGCTTCCCGTACTGGCACAAAAGATAAGTACTGTGATGGACAAGAGCCTGTAAATACCCGGTATGTAGTGCTAACAATTTGATTGTTAGCCTTTAACAGCCCCCTCTGTAGCCCCCGATTGAAAATACACCCCCTTTTATTAGCTTTAGCACAGGTAAAGGTTTATACAGCCTGTTGCCATCTGCTCATGCAAAACAAAATAGCTGTTATTACAGGCGCTTCCGGCGGCATAGGTGCCGCTACCGCAAAAGCTTTTGCACAAAAAGGTGCAACCGTGGTCTTGCTGGCACGCCGGGGCATTGAACTGGAAGCAGTCAAAGAAAGCATCGAAAAGCAGGGTGGCAAAGCATTTTATTACCTTGCCGACCTCAGCAAGCCTGCCGAAGTACAGCAAGCTGCTGAAAAAATAAAAGCAAGTGTTGGAATACCCGATATCATTGTCAACAATGCAGGGCTTGGCCGCTGGCTGGCCATCGATGAAACGAGTGAAGCTGAAGCCGTTGAAATGATGAGCCTTCCCTACTTTGCCGCATTCTATACCACGCGCAATTTCATCAGCGAAATGATTGCGCGCGGCAGCGGGCATATTATCAATATTACCTCGCCCGTTGGTTTTATACCCATCCCCGGCGCATTGGCCTATGGCACTGCCCGCTGGGCTATGGCAGGTTTTTCAAAATTCCTCAAGGCCGATCTGCGGGGCACAGGCATTCGTGTCAGCCTGGTGGTGCCCGGCAAGGTGAGCAGTACTTATTTCGGGCACAACCCCGGGAGCGAGGAACGCATCCCCGCCATTAGCAATATATTCCGTACCCTCACACCCGAAGATGTGGCCCGGCGGATCGTACAGGTCGCAATGCGTGGCCGTGGCGATTCATATTTACCTTTACCTATAGGACTTACGGTCTTCACACACAGGTTGTTCCCCGGCTTGATAGAATGGATGATGAGGGCAACAGGCTGGAATCGGGCGAAACAGCCAACATAGTTTATGCGATTATCGAAACTACAGGAAAGATTTACACGCAGGCCCGATAATATTTCTCTGGGCCACTACCGCTATTACCTGCTCAATAAGCTGGTGCACCCCTTTGCACTCTGCTGCCACACATTCTGGCTCATACTCTTTTACACCTATGGTGTTAAAGAAATGTGGGAGTTCAATATTTTTAGCGTCTGCCTCTTCTCGTTTACTATTTACCTCAATTCCCGGGGCTACTTCATGCTTATCACCACCCTTGGCATGATAGAGGTTATCGCGCACCAGTTGCTCTGTGTCTATTATATCGGTATCGATTCAGGCTTTCATTACTACATTTTCATTATCTCCATGCTGCCGTTTGTGATGCCTACCGGTAATGTGTTGCTGAAAGTAATATTGCTGTCCGGCGTACTCTTCGGGTTTCTCTATGCCGAGTATTTCATGCGCGATATGACGCCCATATACCATCTCCCCGGTGGCATCATCCGTTTCTTTGGCATTACCAATATATCATTCTCTTTCCTCTTCCTCAGCATATGGGGCGCCTATTTCGATATAGGTATGCGCCGAACGGAGCGAAAGCTCAAACAGCAGCACGATATGTCCGAAACGTTGCTGCTCAACATCCTGCCACACAGCACCGCCGAAGAACTGAAAACATATGGCAGCACCAAAGCAGTAAGCTACGAGATGGCTACTGTTATGTTCACCGATTTCAAGAATTTTTCGCAGGTGGCCGAGCAACTGCCGCCACAGGTACTCGTGGACGTGATCCATTTTCGCTATAGTGAGTTCGATAAAATAATCTCAAAGTATGGCCTCGAAAAAATAAAGACCATCGGCGACTCCTATATGTGCGCCGGGGGTATTCCTACACCCAACACCAGCAATGCCGAAGATGCCGTACGTGCCGCTATCGAGATAAGGGATTTTATAAAACAGGAGCGTGCTATAAGCAATGAAGGCCGGGATACCTATCTCGATATACGCATCGGTATCCACACAGGGCCGGTTGTAGCCGGTGTGGTGGGCATCAAAAAGTTTGCCTACGATATTTGGGGCGATACAGTAAACATCGCATCCCGCATGGAGTCTAGCGGTGAAGAAGGAAAGATCAATATCAGCGGCGCCACTTACGAGTTGGTAAAAGACAAATTCGCCTGTACCCACCGCGGCAAGATAAATGCCAAACACAAGGGCGAGATAGATATGTATTTCGTGGAAGAGAAAGTTTAACTGTTATGCTCTTTAGACCTACACTATTATGGTATGCATGATATAGCCTGCAACAGATAACCTCATTAAAATTCTTCACCCTGCTGTTTAAACAATAGCTATCGCAGCAAGGTCAGGTTGCCCTGGTATTTTTCCATCCTGCCATCCGAAAAGCTGGCCTCTATAGTATATACGAACACCCCCTGCGGCTGTGGCACATCATTGAATTTTCCGTCCCAGCCACGTCCGTCAAGGCTATTGGCCTCATAAATAAGCTGGCCCCAGCGGTTGAAGATGTTCATCTTGAACGACACCAGCCCGCTCGACAACAAGTTGCGCGGAAAGAAGTAATCATTTATCCCGTCACCGTTAGGCGTAAAGCTATTGGGTATGTCTATATAACAGTCCTTGCGCACCTCTATCGTGTCCGATGCGCTGCAACCGTCTTTGGTCACCGTAGTTACATAAGTGCCAGGCTGGCCCGCAGTGATATGCGAGGTCTTTGCCCCCGTGTTCCACAGCCAGCTCGCACCTGCATCACCTTCATTTATATGATCGGCCAGCACCAATGGTTGAGCGTTAGAGCACATGGCAGTATCTGGCCCCAGGTATACTATGGGATATGGGTATACATGTATGGTCTTCGTCACCGTATCGTCAGGGCACACACGGTAGTCGGCTATCATGGTCACCTGGTAGGTACCGGGCGCTTCATAGGTATGGCGCAGTATGTTCACATTCTCGGTAAGCTTGCCATCGCCCAGGTCCCAGTGCACCGCTTTCAGGGTATAGTATTCGTAATCTGCACTAAAGTCCAGTGTTTGTCCCAGGCATATATTGGTATCGGTTACATACATCCTGCTGTTGTATACCAGCGAGTCGATCTCGATGGTCTTATATGCAGTATCATAGCAGGGGATGAGGTCCTGTGCTACCAGGGCTATATGGTACAGGCCCGAGTTGGCATACAGGTGTACCGGGTCGCTTTCGTTCGATGTTTCCCCGTCGCCGAATATCCATGTATAGGTAGGGGCTGCATTGCTGTCATTCACCGCACTTGAATGATTGACCAATACTATAGGGGCACCCTGGCACACACTGTCCAGGTCTATACTATACTCAAAATCTGCCGTAACAGAATGGTTGATCACGAAAGTTTGCGTAAGCGAGTCGCTGCAATGCCCGTTCGTTATCCTGAGCTTTACGGTATGTGTGCCCTGGTGTGCAAAGACGTGCATCGTGTTCACCGCGTTCGATATGGCTGTAGTATCACCAAAGTTCCAGGTATTGGTGATGTAACCTGTCGACAGGTTGGTGAGCACTACGGTATCACCGGCGCAGCCCGGGTGCACCTCGCTGCTGAAGTCCGCATGGACCGGCACATGCATTACACCTATATCAACAGAGTCCTTCCAGCTACAGTTACCATGATTCGGATCGGTAGATACATTGATATAAAAAGTAGTGTTCGATGGGGGATTCACAACAGGCTGCAATGTGGTCATACCACTTACCACCCAGTTCGCAGGTGTCCAGCTTATATTATATGGCAGCCACGCCAGGGTATTTGTAAATGTGGCATTTAGGGTATCGGTAGTAGTACCGCAACCGGTGAAGATGGTATCCGTCAGCCCTGCATCAAGTGTACCCGTTGGCACCACCAGGGCAATCGTATCGCTGTTGTTGCCGCACAGGTTCGGATTGCTCACCCTTATGCGCGATGTGGCAGTGGCTGTTACGGTAACCGTAGCGCCCGAACCGCTGATCACTGCGGGGCCGCTTAGTACGCTCCATGTATATGGTGCTGTACCGGTAGCTGTGATCGTAATGCCCGGACCGCTGCCGCAATAGTAGGCAGTATCTTTATCGGCCTGTATGCTTGAGGTCTGCAATACATGCTCATGTACCGTATCGCTCCAGCTGCATCCGCCATGATTGGCATCTGTACTTACCGTCATAGTATAGGTTGTCGGTACAGTGGGGTCTATCACGGGGTTCAGTGTGTTGATGCCCGATACGATAGTCGCCGCCGGCGACCAGCTGATACTATAATTAAGACCCGCAGTAGTATCTGTAAGGAAACCGTGGAGGGTATCTTCGCATCCGGCATAAATTGTATCCGGCAAGCCTGCGTCAACGGTGGCTTTAGGAATGATAAAAGTGATCGTGTCGGTGCCTGCTCCGCATCCGCCACCCGTACCCACTACTTCGATCTGGGCAAAATCAGTGGTGCTTACGGTTATCGATGGACCACTGCCCGTGATCACTGCCGGCCCATTGATGACCGTCCAGGTAAAGGGGCCATTGCCATCAACGCTCACAGGCACGTTCACAGCACTGTCACAATAATATCCTGTGTCTACACTGGCATATATACCGCCAACATAGGAGGGGCAGGTGCCAAAATCAGATGGAGAAGGGTTAAGTAAATCTGCCGTCGGCACCACATCAATATTATTACCCGTTATCGTACCAATATTGATGGGGCCATTGTTGGTATAATATATCTTGTCACCTATTATAGAAAAGCCACCCCCGGCACCCATATCCGGCGCATTGGTGAGCGTCCAGCTGTTGACCAGGTTACCGTTCTCGTCATATTCACGCATATACTGGTCCGGCATGGTCGTCTTCAGCGCAAAGAAATGGCCGTTACAACCGCCCACAAGATCATAGGGACCGCCGCCATTAAATCCGGTAATGGTCATCAGCAGGGTAGCATTTCCCGTACCGTCATATTTATACACCTGCCCCGATCCACCTTCAATACTGAAGATAAATGGTCCTGCACCACCGGGATTTATGGCACCCGCCGTATGCCCCGTATTCACCCAACCTGTGCCATCATAATAATAATAGTTGTTTTGGCTTACAACGTAAAATGTTGGCGAGGGGCCAGGGCCGTTAATATTATCGTTTATAGCCAATGCTGCAGCACCAGCCGGCGGTAGCGCTATAGTGTTTTGCACCGGGTTTCCCGGCCCTAAAGGCTGTAGCGGATCATAGTTGTAAATATGGCTCCCGTCTATGTAGTAAACAATGCCACTGGAACAATCGGGCAATTGGGCAAACGATTCGCTAAATGAAAGAAGGCCTGTAATGCAAACGGCCACAACAAGACGAATTATCGATAATGTGCGTAACATGGAGTATTTTTTCGGTACAGGGATAGTGAAAATACTAAAAAAATGTAATCTATTCTATTCCTGAAAAAAATCTTCCCTGCACAAGCTTTAACTGGGGAATGGAATATTTCCCTATTTTCACAAAAACAATACGCCAATGCTCAAAAACATACTCGGCACCCTGCTCTTGCTTACCGCCATTTTCACTACAGCGGTCGCACAAGACCAGCCAGCTAAGGACGAAGCCATCCTGAAAGAATATTTTGCCAAGAATCACATTAAGGCCAAAAGAACGGCTTCAGGCCTCTACTACGTTATCAACAAAAAAGGGGAAGGCCCTACTGCTAAGGCCGGTCAACAGGTAGGTATGAATTACCTGGGGCGTTTCCTCGATGGCAAACGCTTCGATGGCAATATCGACGAAAACTACCAACCGGTGGCAGGCAGGTCAATACTTAATTTTACACTCGGTACCGGCCAGGTGATCACCGGCTGGGACGAAGGCATAGCACTGCTGAACAAAGGTTGCAGGGCCACCCTGTTCCTGCCCTCAGCATTAGCCTATGGCTCCGCCGGCAGGCCATCCATCCCGCCTAATTCAATACTTATGTTCGATGTGGAGGTCATGTATATCAATTAAGCGATCATTCACCACTATAAAAGATGAGCCGGGACTTGATCGTCCCGGCTCATCTTTTATCCGGCAATCTTACCCAGATCACTTCTGGAAAAACATTTTTGCAGCTATAATTACGAGTAACCCTGCGAATATCTTTCTCATCATTACCTGAGGGATGCTCAATGCCACCTTTGAGCCCAGGTAGCCACCTATCATAAAGGCCGCAGCGATAATAAGTGCATATTTCAGGTTCACATACCCGGCCTTGTAATAATTGATGACGGCAAATAGCCCTATAGGCGGCAGCATCACCGCAACAGTCGTACCCTGTGCCATGCGTTGGTCCATAGCCAGGAACATCACCATGGCCGGTATCAGTATAATGCCCCCGCCAAGCCCTATCATGCCTCCCAGTATCCCGGCCACAAGGCCTATCATGATCAGTATAAGTATCGTATTTACACCCATTACAGTTTCGTTTCTTTCAATAATGTTGCTTCATCTATCAGCCCGCTGTGTGTCCATACCAGTTTACCATCCCGGTATAGCTCCAGGTAAGGTATGCCTTCAATGCCTTTTTCATTCAGCAGCTCCTTGTTCTCATCGGCATCTATTTTCAGGAGGTCCAGCTTGCCTTTCTTTTCCGATACCACTTTGTCCAGCATCGGCGCTATCTTCTTGCAGGGCGCGCACCATTGCGCATTATAGTCCACCATTACGTAGCCGTTCTTCGATACTTGTTTGTTGAAGTCGTCCATGCTCATGCCGGTCGCCTTTTTACTTTCACCACCATTTACGGTTGGCTTTCCTGCCCGGTTCCATTTCATGATACCACCCTTCATATTATACACCTCGCTGAAACCCATATTGTGCATCTGCTCTGCAGCCATACTGCTGCGCCCGCCCGACAGGCAATAAACGAAAACCGGTTTTTGTTTATCCAGCCTGGCTATTTTATCCGCAAAGGCATCCGAATTGTAATCTATATTCACCGAGTTCTTCAAATGCCCTTCTGCATATTCGCCCGGCGTTCTTACATCCACCAGTTGTGCACCGGCTGTTGCATTCAGTTTCTGCTCATAATCATCCACCTGCAGTTCTTTATTAATATTGTGCTGCGCATCGGCAGTAGTGGCATCCTGGCAACTGGCCAGGTACAGGAACGATGAAAATATCAATGCGGAATATATGGCCCTCATACTGTGCTTGCGTTTAAAACTTTTATTTGTGGTTTAAAAATGATCTTTGACTTTACCGAATTGGAAATTAAGCAATTCGGCTCCGTTTTTTGCAACACGCGCTCGGCACGTTCCTTCTGTTCTTCATTCGCAATGGTTACCACGGGACTCAGCGTCACCTCGCTGATCATGTATTTACCCTCCACCATTTCCAGCTTGCCCGATGCATGTGAATCAAAATGCACATACTCCAGCTTAGAGTTATCCGCTATGGCCAGGAAGGTGGTCATCAGGCAGCTGTTCACCGAGGCCACCAGCAGGTGTTCGGGCGACCATTTGCCGGGTATACCATTTGGGAATTCCGGGGGCGTCACCACTTCTATACTTGTATCCAATCCCGGTGCATTCAATACCCCTTTACGGCCTGCTTCCCAATGCAGCGATACTTCATAATCATGTGTTACGCTCATCTTAATTCGTATTTACCGTACTTGTATATTGTTCTATCACTTGTTTCAAATGGTTGGCAGGCACCACCCCCGATTGCCGCCATAATACATTACCTTCTTTGAACAGGATAAGCGTAGGCACACCCGATATATGGTATGCACCGGCAGCCAGCGGGTTCTTGTCCACATCCACTTTTATGATGGTGGCTTTATCACCTATGCTCTTTTTCAGCTCGGCAAGTATGGGCGCCATCATTTTACATGGTCCGCACCACTCTGCCGAGAAGTCCACCAGCACAGGCTTGCTGTCTTTTATTATTTCCGAAAATGTTTTTGTTTCCATATACGTTTATTTTACTTCCTCATATTCTATGTCTTGTATGCTTTGGCTGCCTGCCTTGCTGCGGAGCGGGGCATAACAGCCCTGTGCTCCGCAGCAGCCCGTACCGGTTATGGCCTGGTATAGGAAAAAGGCACTGGCCAGGCCCGCAAACACTTCCATCTGCATCACCGCCTCTATCCCCAGCCATATGCCTATCGCCAGCCGCACTATCCTCATCAGGTCCCACTCACTCATCAGCATTGCCTTCAGCCTGTTCATCTTTCGTATTTTTTCAGGTTAAACCAACTACCCCCGTTATGCACCTCTGCAAATCCGTTCGCCTTCAGCATCGATTTTGCCGAGCCGCTTCGCATACCCGAGGCACAGCAGGTGATAATGGCCTTATCTTTTTTCAGTTTCGCCATCTGCATAGGCAGCGCGTTCAGGGGTATGTTCAAAGAGCCTTTTATATGTCCCGATGCATACTCTCCCGGGCTGCGTACATCCAGTATTATTGCGCCATTCGCAAGCAGTTCCCCGATATCTGCCTTAGGGCCACCGCCAAGCATTTTTTTTATAAACTGTAACATGTCCTTTTGTTATTTAAGGTTAATTTATTCTTTAGGCATTGCTTTGGTGCAGAAGAACCAGTCATAGCATTTTATATCGCCGCTATGGTCTTCCATACGTTCCTTCGCTGTTCCGCACGATCCTGCCGTTGGCACGATCACATCATCGCCTGGCCTCCAGTCGGCCGGTGTCGCTATGTTATATTTATCAGCGGCCTGCATGGCTACCAACGCGCGCTTTATCTCATCAAAGTTCCTGCCCAGCGATAGCGGGTAATAAATGATAGCCCTGATGATGCCCTTCGGATCTATGAAGAACACCGCCCTTACGGCTTTAGTGCTGCTTTCACCCGGCTGTATCATACCATACTTTTGGGCCACGTTCATGGTTATATCTTCTATCAGCGGAAAGTTCACTTCCACGTTCTTCATGCCCTTGTATTCTATCTTGTCCTTTATCGTGCGCAGCCAGGCTATGTGGCTGTAAAGGCCGTCCACCGATAAGCCTACCAGCTTGCAGTTCAGCGCTTCAAAATCCTTTTCCAGTGTGGCAAAGGTCATGAACTCCGAGGTGCACACCGGCGTAAAATCTGCCGGGTGGCTGAAGAGTATCACCCACTTGCCTGAATAGTCGGAGGGGAAGTTGATATCACCCTGCGTGGTCACGGCTTTGAATTCCGGGGCCTTATCGCCTATACGCGGCATTGGTATTGTTGTTTGTTCTGTTATTTGTTCCATTGTGTGTCCTGTTTTAGTTGTTGCAATAGTAGTTTACATCCAGCCACGATCCGCCGTTGGCACATGCAATGCCTTGTTGCTGTAGCAGCATGGTAGCACTGCCGCTCCTTGCACCCGAGGCACAGCACAGTACTATATTCTTCTTGTCCTTCAACTCTGCTATGCGCCCCGGCAGCTCGTTGAGCGGAATATTTATACTGCCTGCCACATGGCCACCGGCATATTCCCCGGGGGTCCGCACATCTATTATTGTAGCGTTTCCTGTACGCAACATTTCTGCGATACTTGTCATTTTCTGTTTTTTTATTTTGTTGCTTTTTTTTCTTTTCTGAACATGCTGAACAGCACGGCACCCATCATCGCACCATACAGGCTGCTGTTCAGCGGTTTTGAGGTAATAGGGCAGGTGCCGGACGCACAACCCACAAAATACCAGTAACACCATCCGGCTACCGCTCCTATTACTAAACCAGTCAATTCTAATTTATATTTCTGTACCAGGGCCTTCATTACTATTGTATTGTTTCGCCGCTTACATATTGTGCGGCAGCTATGCCCGATTCTTTTATAGCGCTGAAACCACTGGCTATATTCACCATATGCTCATAGCCCCTCGATTTCAATATCGATGCTGCGATCACCGAGCGGTACCCCCCGGCACAGTGCAGGTAAAAGGTCTTGTCTTTGGGGAACGATGCCATATGCTCGTTGATATAATCCAGGGGCAGGTTTTTTGCACTGCTTAGATGACCGGCATTATATTCACCCGGCCTGCGCACGTCTATCACTTCTATCCCCGGCTGTGTATTATAGCGATGGGCAAATTCGAAGGCCGATATCGACTCGATACGATCTGTTTCCTTACCTGCTGAGCGCCATGCCTCAAAGCCACCCTCCAGGTAACCGATCACATGGTCGTAACCCACGCGTGCCATACGTATCACCGTTTCTTCCTCCCTGCCCGGTTCAGTTACCAGCAGCACAGTTTGCTTAATATCGGGTATCAAAGCGCCTACCCATGGGGCAAAGGTGCCGTCAATACCTATATTGATGCTATTGGGGATGAAGGCCTGCACAAAATGCTCCGGGTTACGGGTGTCCAGTATCAAGGCTCCGGTCTCATTGGCAGCCGCCTCAAATGCATCGACCGACAGGGGCATCGTGCCCCTTTTCAGCACATCGTTTATACTGTCATATCCTTCTTTGTTCATCTGCACATTCATCGGGAAATAAACAGGAGGGGGCAATAAGCCATCGGTCACTTCTTTGATGAATTCATCCTTGCTCATATCGGCACGCAATGCATAGTTCGATCGCTTTTGCATACCTATTGTCGATACCGTTTCTTTACTCATATTCTTACCGCAGGCCGAGCCCTCCCCATGTGCCGGGTACACGGTCACATCATCGGCAAGGGGCATCACTTTATTTCGTAACGAATCGAACAGCAAAGCTGCAAGTTCTTCCTGCGTCATATTGGCCGCTTTCTGTGCCAGGTCGGGCCTGCCTACATCACCTATGAACAGGGTATCACCTGTGAACACCGCATTGTCCTTCCCCTGCTCATCCTGCAGCAGGTAGCACGATGATTCAAGCGTATGCCCGGGCGTATGCAGCAGTTTTATATTTACCGCGCCCAGCTTAAAGGTCTCATTGTCTTTGGCCACATGAGCTTCAAACGATGGCTTTGCCGTTGGTCCATATACGATCGTTGCACCCGTGGCCCGGGCCAGGTCCAGGTGCCCCGATACGAAATCGGCATGGAAATGTGTTTCGAAAATGTATTTGATCTTCACCCCGTCTTTAGCAGCCTTATCCAGGTAAGGCTGTATTTCTCTCAGGGGGTCCACTATGGCAGCCTCCCCTTCCGATGTGATGTAATAAGCGCCCTGTGCCAGGCAGCCTGTATAAATTTGTTCTACTTTCATTTTTATAATGTTTTGATACTTGTTTTCTCGTCAATGATCTTCGTCACCATTTAGGCTTATTGCCCCTTTTTCCTGGTGCTCAGGCCAAATATTGCATACAGGGGACAGAAGCTAATAAAGCCGGTCACGATGAATATGCCCGCAACTACCAGCAGTATGATGGCAAGAGTTCCGCTGATGCTGCCCGTTGCATAGAGGGCAATGATCAGTACAGCCGCCAGTATGCGGATGATGCGGTCTGTTGTGCTTACGTTCTTTTTCATAAAACTTTGTTTTGGTTTTATAATGCAAACATAGAAACACCCGCACGCCCTTTTGGTGACAATAGTCACATAAACGGCTTTAGCGATAAAATAAGGCTATTGGATTTATTGATAGCTACACTACGGCAAAGCAGGTGTGCCACACTTCGAACAGTGTGGTACACCTTTGCGCAGGCATATATGCAAATGACAAATTACAGCAGCTCGATAGTGTTCCGCCCCAGCCGCACCAGCTCTTTTTCTTCCATTGTGCGCAGCAGCCTGCTGATTACTTCCCTGCGGGTATGCAGTTCATCGGCTATCTGCTGGTGGGTAATGTACAGCGCTTTGGTATTTACTGCTCTTGCACGCTCCTGCAGGTAATGCAGCACCTGTTCATCCATATTGCTGAAGGCGATCAGGTCTATCACCTCGATCAGTTCTGCGAAACGGTTGCTGTATGTGCTGTTCACATAGGTCTTCCATTCGGGATATTTGAACCATTCTTCCACCAGCTTCACCGGTATCTGCATTACCTCGGTATCATCTTCTGCTATGGCCTTTACCATACTCTTCTTCCCGGCCTGGCAGCAGTTAATGGCCATAGCGCAGGTCTGCCCCGGGTACAGGTGATACAGGAATACCTCCCTGCCCTCATCATTCTCCCGCACTATGCGCAGCACACCCTTCGTCACTATCGGCACAAAAACAATATCCGAGCCTGGCGTCATCAGCACGGTGTCTTTTTCCACGCTCTTGTGGCGTGCATATTTATCCAGTTCATCAAGCAGCCGCTGGTCGGTAAAGATGGTATCGGTCATTGATTATTTCCGTCTGTTCAGGCAGCCAATTTACGAAAATATAAGCCCGTAATAACTGGTGTCAGATGAGGACTGGCATCCTGGCCTATTGCAACTATTACAAATAGCATGTACATTTATAAAATACATTACAAGCCTGCTACTATGATAAAAAAATTAAAATTCCGGATCGGTACCTGGTTATTAACTTTCTTTTTTATTTTTCTTTACTCCTGTACTCCTAAGATCAATTCCTTTACTGTTAATAAACGGACGATAAGCGCAAACGATACTTTGCAGTTCAACTGGGATGTAACGGGACATCCAACTTTACTTTACCACCAAAGAAATATTACTGGACCCGGCACTCCCGATAGCGCTGTAGTAAGGTATCTCGAATTCACGCTTGTTGCACAAAAGAATGGTAAAGAGGCAAAAAAAATGATCCAGGTAGTGACGCAGCCGGTAAACAGCACCGATAGTGTAGTTTGTGCTACAGGCCTGCATGGCGATACACTCATAGCTTCCTGTACAAAAGATAGTATAAGGTGGGGGAATAATTACCGCGTTGTTACCGTAAGCTCAGGTTCCCGCAGGCCGCTAAATGTATCTCATGCTGGCACAACAACCTTACTGGATGCAGCAGGCACACCCTCTCACGCTTTTGAAGGCACCGCTTTAAATGGTGCCTGGCGTATGAGCAGCCTGCTTACGGCTGCGGAAAAAGCGGATATGTCCACCGCTGCCGAAAAATTATCTCTTATCGTTACTGTAAAATATGAAACTCAATAAGCTATGATAGATGTATCAGAAAAAATAAAAACGGTAGTCTTGCTCATGTTCGAAAACCGTTCGTTCGACCATATGCTCGGGCACCTGAGCCTCGAAAATATCAATACTGCAGTCGATGGTCTGAAACAACCGATGAGCGCTTACGACAATCTCTACAACGGCAGTTCTTATCCGCTATTCCGGGTAGAAGCCGATAGCTTTTTGCAAAGTGATGTACCGCATGAATGGCAGTATGTAGATACCCAATTAGCCAAATCTCCGGTTACACAACGTTATACCATGCGTGGCTTTATTGAAGCCTATGCCGATTTCATAAAAGATGAGCCCAATCCTATGGCTGACCCAATAGGATATTTCCCATCTCATCTGGTTCCTATATCAAGTTTTCTTGCACAAAATTTTTGTACTTGCGATCGCTGGTTCTCAGCGCTGCCTACAAGTACACAACCCAACAGGACAATGGCCTTTTGTGGCGATACCCCCATATACGATACAAAGACCCGTATCATTACAACACCATCCAGCATATTCGACTGGATGAATGCACATAATATCCGTTGGCGAAATTATCACGATGGGTTCTCCTTTTTTGCCCTCTACAGCAATTTATGGAAGTACGTGTTGGGCAATAACTTCAGGGATTATGAGAATTTATACCTCGATATGAAAGCCCCTGTCGGCCCCAACGACCCACAGGTGATAATTGTTGAGCCGACTTATGAAGATGCACCTCATATCGGCTCCGACAGGCCAAATGATAATCACGCCCCGCTGGCTATCGGCTGGGGCGAAGAATTCTTACGCCGCACCTACGAAGCCGTAATTGCTAACCCTGAACGATGGGGTAATACTGCAATGATCGTTTATTATGATGAGCATGGCGGATTTTATGATCACGTCTCGCCACCTTCTATTCCGTACACTACCACCGGAAACCCGGTGCATCATTTTGATAGCCTCGGACCAAGAATACCCGGTATTATTATATCTCCTTTTACAGGTAATGGGAGCATATGTCATAACATATTCGATCATACATCCGTGCTCCAGTTCCTTGCCGATGTATTTACCCCCGGCAAGCCGTATTCAGCATCTGTAAACAACAGGAAAAATGCTGGCATTCACAGCTTGTCCGAAGCATTTACAACTGAGCATACAGCAGCGCCACCGCTACCACCCTCACAGCCCATTAGCGTGGTATCTGCATTAGGAAAGAGTATTGCCGCTACGCCTGTCGGTGGAATGAAAACATCTTTTGAAATGGCAGCTAATCAGTTACTCGACACGCACCCTGATAAAATGGCCGCGAAATATCCTGAACTGTTCCAGTGGCGCGATGCAACAAAAAATGCCAGGAATCAATAGATACACTTGCTACCTGTTGCAACATACTGGTGATCACTGTCATTACTATTAATCATATAATATTTCTATTAGTTTTTTGAATACTGTTTATTCAGTTTCTACCTTCGTAAAAACACTACAGTATGCCGCAACTCTTTACACCCCTCAAAATACGCGGTATCGAATTTAAGAACCGCCTCGTGGTATCGCCCATGTGCCAGTACTCATCTGCCGATGGCTTTGCCAACGACTGGCACCTGGTTCACCTGGGTAGCCGGGCCATTGGTGGTGCGGCGCTTGTATTTACAGAGGCAACCGCTGTATCACCCGAAGGCCGCATATCACCGCACGATCTCGGCATCTGGAAAGACGAGCACATACCCATGCTGCAAAAGATCGTTGGCTTTATTCACGATAATGGTGCTGTCGCGGGTATTCAACTGGCACATGCAGGCCGCAAAGCCAGCAAGACCGAACCATGGAACAATGATGAACCGGTACCTATAGATAAAGGCGGCTGGAAAACAGTTGCACCCAGCCCTGTACCGTTTTCCGGCGACAGCGATACACCGCACGAACTTTCTACACAGGAGATTCAAAAAATAGTAGCCGACTTCAAAACTGCAACAGAACGTGCCATACGAGCCGGCTTCAAAGTAATAGAGATACATGGCGCACACGGTTATCTCATTAACGAGTTCCTCTCTCCACTAAGTAATAAAAGGACCGATGAATATGGTGGAAGCTTTGAGCACAGGATACGGTTTTTATTGGAGATCATCGAAGCGATATGCTCGGTGCTGCCCGGCGAATACCCCCTCTTCCTCCGCATCTCCGCTACCGACTGGACCGATGAGGGCTGGACCATTGAAGACTCTGTGCGACTGGCCGATGTAGTGAAGCACAAAGGGGTTGATCTGATCGATTGCTCTTCCGGCGGCGTGATACCCGGCATAAAGATACCCGCAGGCCTCAGCTACCAGGTGCCCTTCTCCGAAGAGCTACGCCGTAGCTCAGGCATGTTCACCGGCGCGGTAGGCATCATTGTTAAGTCCGACCAGGCTGAATCCATCATATCCAGCGGCAAAGCAGATATGATATTCATGGCCCGCGAAATGCTCCGCGATCCTTACTTCCCGCTACGCGCTGCCCGCGAATTGGGTTATGATATAAAATGGCCCGTCCAATACGAACGGGCCAAAAGAAAATAAATGGTTCACACTAAACAGGCAATGTCAGCACCGCTTCAAAGCGGTCATATGCATGATGAGCTTAAGTAGCTTTGCCAAAGAGCGCATCTCCTGAACAAGGAGAAGTCCCATCGGGACAGCCTGTTATAGCAACACGTCAATAAAAAATACAAACTCCATAGGAGCGACCTGTGCTGTTTCATACGCTGATAAATACCACGCATCACAGCAATCTAAAAAAATCATGTGTGAATTGTGGTCTACCGATACCACCGCACCTTTTCCCCTATCTCCGTATGCCTTTTTCCCTCGCGCTTTTCCTCATCCGTATAGCCGATGTAAAAGATGCCCATCACCAGGTCATCATGTCCCAGGCCCAGGTATTCCTTTAGCGCGTGGTGATGTGTCATACCACCGGTATTCCACATTACAGCAATACCCAGTGCTTCTGCGCCCAATAATATGTTCTCTATTGCCGCCGATGCTGCAGCAATTTCTTCCAATGCAGGTATTTTAGGGTTCTCTCCACGCTTCATCACCGCCACTATAATGTGCGATGCGTTATCTACATTGTGTGTCAGTTTCTCGCGTGTTTCTTCCTTCCTGCGGTCTTCAGGTGTATGCTCCCAATACAGGTCGCCATGCGTTTTACCAAAGTTTTTGAGGCCCTCGCCGGTATACACGTAAAAATACCATGGCTCTGTACGTCCATGTGTGGGGGCCCAGTTAGCCAGCTCCAGCAACTGGTTTATTTGTTCATCAGGTACTTTTTCCCCGTTCAGCGATGCAGGTTTTGTGGTCCTCCTGCCCTTAATGATCGCTGCTATTTGCTCAAATGCCGTATTTGTCATAATGCTGCAAATGTAAACGGATTTATGTTCCTGCATCATTGACATTTCTTATCATAGGATACCATGCTTGTTGCTTCGGATACAGCCTGTTTCCTTCCTTCCGTTTTTCAGGGTATCTTTGCGCCCGGCAAAACGCTTGCACCTTGGCAGATACTAATAATTACGATATAATCATTGTCGGCGGTGGCATTGTAGGCCTCGCATCGGCCTACAAGATCAATCTCAAATACCCCGGCAAAAAAATACTCGTCCTCGAAAAAGAAAATGAAGTGGCCGCCCACCAGACCGGGCACAACTCAGGGGTCATTCACTCCGGTATCTATTACAAGCCCGGCTCTTATAAAGCAAAGAACTGCGTGGATGGCCGCCGCGAACTGGTGACCTTTGCCAAAGAGCACAACATAAAACACGATATATGCGGCAAAGTGATCGTGGCCACCAAAGAATCGGAACTGGCGCATATGAACAAGGTCTTCAACAATGGCCTGGCAAACGGCGTTGAGGGTATAGAACTGATCGATGCCAACAGGATAAAAGAGATAGAGCCTTATTGCACAGGCATATCAGGCATATGGGTGCCCTGCACCGGCATCATAGACTATGCGGCGGTGGCGCGTAAATACGTGGAGCTCATCCATGCAAAATTCCCGGGCAGCAAAGTGCTTACCGGCCACGAGGTCACCGCCTTCGAAAAGCACAGCGACTGTACCGATGTGATCACCCCTAAGGGTACCTTTCGCGGCACATACATCATCACCTGCGCGGGCCTCCAGTCCGACCGCATAGCCCGCAAAGACGGTGCAAAAAGCGATACCACCATTGTAGGCTTTCGTGGCGATTATTTTGATCTTAGTGAAAAAGGGATGCACAAAGTGAAGAACCTCATCTACCCCGTACCCAATCCAAAGTTCCCCTTCCTCGGCGTGCATTTCACCCGCATGATACAGGGTGGTACAGAGTGCGGCCCTAATGCCGTATTCGTCTTCAAGCGCGAGGGCTATGGCAAGACCGACTTTTCCTGGCGCGATACTATGGAGGCATTCTCATTCGGCGGCACCTGGAAGTTCTTTGCCAAACACTGGAAGTTCGGCCTCGATGAATACAGGCGTGCCTTCTCTAAACGGCTCTTCCTGCAGCGCCTGCGCGCGCTCATTCCCAGCCTGGAGATGGACGACCTCGTGCCCGGCCGCGCCGGCGTACGCGCCATGCTCCTGGCCTCAGAGGGCGAGATGATAGACGACTTTAAAATTGAGCACAGTGGCAATGCCCTGCACATCCTCAATGCCCCATCCCCCGCAGCAACGGCCTCACTCGCCATCGGCAATGAGGTACAGAAAATGGCTACGGAACATTTCAGTCTTTCGTAAATAGCGTCAACGCCACTCTATATACTCAGGCACGTTGCGGACCGTGTAGTTTATCTTTTCATCGCCAGCGCTTTTTTATATGCAGCTATGCACCTGTCCTTTGCTGCCTTATGGTCCACTATAGGCTGCACATAGTCCAGCGATCCATATTCCGGCACCCACCGCTTAATGTATTCGCCACGGGGATCAAATTTCTCTGCCTGCAATTGGGGGTTGAACACCCTGAAGTAGGGGGCCGCATCGCAACCCGTACCTGCCGCCCACTGCCAGTTACCATTGTTGGCCGCAAGGTCATAGTCCATCAGTTTTTCCGCAAAGTAGGCCTCGCCCCGGCGCCAGTCTGTCAGCAGGTCTTTGGTAAGAAAGCTGGCTGCGATCATCCTTACCCTGTTGTGCATATAGCCCGTTTCGTTCAGCTCACGCATACCCGCGTCCACTACCGGGTAGCCCGTCTGCCCCTTGCACCATAGCGCGAATTCCTGCTCATTGTTTCGCCATGCTATGTGATCATACTCCTTCCTGAACGACTCCGTCACCACCTGGGGGTAGTGCCACAATATGGCCTGGTAAAACTCCCGCCAGATCAGCTCGTTCAGCAGTTGCGCATTCAGTTCCTTCACTTCCGCTGCCAGCATCCGGGGGCTTATCGTCCCGAAGCGCAGGTGCACGCTGAGTTTGGTAGTACCATCTACTGCGGGGTAATTTCGGGTGGCTTCGTAATCTTTGGCAATAGCTTCATTCAGCTTTGCCGGTGGCACATCATAGGCCACTCTTTCAAAACCCAATGTCTCGAGCGCCGGCAGGTGAGCGGCCTCCTGCTTCAAAAAGTTGCCGTAATATTTTTCGGTGGGGTAAGACCGCAGGTAAAAATCATCCAGCTTTTGCTTCCACTTTTTACTGTATGGCGTGTACACGGTATAGGGCTCACCATTGTCTTTCAGCACTTCATCTTTCTCAAAGATCACCTGGTCTTTATAGCTGTGCAGCATGATGTTCTTTTCCCGCAGCATATCGGCCACCTCTTTATCGCGCTGCCGGGCATAGGGCTCATAATCGTGGTTGGTATACACTGCCGCTACATCATATGCACCGCACAGTTCTTTTAAACAGTCTATGGGGCGCCCGTGCATTACCTTAAGCCCGCTGCCCATCTTTTTTAGCTGTGCGGCCATCTCCGCTATCCTGTCGTATATGAAGGCCAGCCTTTTATCCTGCTTATTTTCCAGCCCATCGAGTATATCGGTATCGAAGATGAAGAGGGGCAGCACAGGCACACCCGTACGCAGCGCATAGTACAGCGCCGCATTATCATCCAGCCGCAGGTCGCGGCGCAGCCAGCATATAGAAATGGTCTCCTGCATATTGCAGTAACAAGCGGGATGCCCTTATGTTCGTTTTTGAGAAAAAAGACAGTGGTACAGGGATGCACACATACGCAGCCTCTTAGCCTGCGTACCTGTCTTTATTGTTTTTAAGGATGTCGTCGAGAGAGGCCCTGCGCTTCAATTCCACCTTGTCCAGTTGCTGCCCTTTCCTACGGTTCATCTGTTGTATAATGAAATACACCAGCACGCCTACAGCAAATGCAATGATCAATACCATATTGTAAAGTTAGCGAAATTCACTATAAAAAATGTTGCCTATATAATTTATTTGCTATCTGCGCTTATCACTTTAACAAATCGCTAATAGCTGTTACCAGTTCGGACCTGGTAATCGGCACACCCTTTATCTTGTTATAGCCTTTGGCATCCACAAAGTATTTGTCGCGGATGATCTTGATGAGCTGGCCATTATTTATTTCCGGCACCAGTATGTGCTTATAGTTCTTCAGCATATCGCCCAGGTTGCGGGGGAAGGGCCTCAGGTACCGCAGGTGGGCATGGGCCACGCTCTTGCCGGCCGCCTGCAGCTCCAGCGCTGCGCTCTTTATGGCACCATAAGTACTGCCCCAGCCCAGCACCAGCACATCGCCCGTTTCAGGGCCGCTGTCCAGCGTTTGCAGGGGTATATGGTCGGCTATCTTGTCCACCTTGGCCTCGCGGGTCTTCACCATATGCTGGTGGTTCTCCGCATCATAGCTCACATTGCCGGTTATATCTTCTTTTTCCAGGCCGCCTATACGGTGCTCCAGCCCCGCAGTGCCGGGCACAGCCCATGGCCGCACCAGCTTTTCATCGCGCTTGTAGGGCAGGAAGGTGGCTTCGTTATCATCCAGCCCTTTTTTGAAGGTCACTGCTATCGGCTCCAGGTCGGCACTCTGCGGAAAACGCCAGGGCTCCGCGCCATTGGCTATATAGCCATCGCTCAGCAGGATTACCGGGGTCATGTGCTGCACCGCTATACGCACCGCTTCATACGCGGCATCGAAACAGTCGGCCGGGCCCGATGCGCTGATGACCGGCATAGGGCACTCGCCATTGCGGCCATAATAGGCCTGCAGCAGATCGCTTTGCTCGGTCTTTGTGGGCAGGCCCGTTGAGGGGCCGCCACGCTGTATGTCTATGATCAGCAGGGGTATCTCCAGCATCACCGCCAGGCCCATGGCCTCGGTCTTCAGGGCCATGCCGGGGCCCGATGTGGTGGTCACGCCCAGGCTGCCGCCATAGGCCGCGCCTATAGCTGCGCTTATGCCCGCTATCTCGTCCTCGGCCTGGAAGGTGCGTATGTTGAAGTTCTTATATCGTGCCAGTTCGTGCAGTATGTCGGATGCCGGGGTGATGGGGTAAGTGCCCAGGAATATGGGCAGGCCCGACTTTTGCCCCGCCGCCACCAGGCCATAGGCCAGTGCCGTATTGCCCGTGATGCCCCGGTAAGTGCCCGCGGGCAGTTTGGCCTTCTCCACCTTATAGCGACTGGTGAAAGCCTCCACCGTATCGCCATAATTGTAGCCGGCCTGCAGGGCCTTTACATTGCTCTCCAGTATCTCGGCCCGCTTGCCGAATTTCTCCTGCAGGAAGTTCGTGGTGCTTTGCAGGTCGCGGTTGTAGAGCCAGTAGAGGAAGCCCAGCACGAACATGTTCTTCGCCCGGTCCTTCTCCTTAGTGCCCATGGTTATATCCTTCAGTGCCTCGCGGGTCAGTTTGGTCACGTCTATCTTGTGCAGCTCATAACCGGTAAGACTGCCATCCTCCAGCGGGTTGATGCCATCGGGATAATTGGCCAGCCTCAGGTTCTTGCTGTCGAAGCCATCGGTATTGGCTATGATGATGCCCCCCGGCTTCAGGCCGGGCAGGTTCACCTTCAGTGCGGCGGCATTCATGGCCACCAGCACATCGCAGCTATCGCCGGGCGTGTATATATGATTGCTGGAAAAGTGCAACTGGTAACCGCTCACCCCCGGCACAGTACCCTGTGGGGCGCGTATCTCGGCCGGGAAATCGGGGAATGTGGAAAGGTCGTTCCCTATCAGCGCCGTATTATTGGTGAACTGGCTGCCCGTAAGCTGCATACCATCACCGCTATCGCCGGCGAACTTTATCACTACGTCTTCTACAACCTTTGTAGGTATCATACTCATTCAAAATTCAAATTTCTATGATCCCGCCACAGGCGGGGCAAAACTCAAAAATCACTAATATTTAACTGAGCTGCTTTTTGAGTGCCGCAAAGGTAATTATTTTGGACGGGAGGAAGGGGTAATATTCGTCAATACGGGTATAAGTGTTGTTAAAAGTAGCGACTGACCTTGCGGTCTTTAATGGGCTCGCCAGCCATAGTATATAGCCGCTCGCGCAGGTATAGGGGTATCTCATAGTATTCCTTGCTTTTGTAGGGCGGGATGAGCTTCAGGGTGCCATCGGGGAGGCGGTAGGTGATGCCGGGGATGTGTTAGCCGGGAGTTGTCTCACCCCCGACCCTCTCCCCGCTACCGCAAGTCTGTGACTTGTGGTTATAAATAATTGCAGTTTGTAACTGCCCAGTACTTGCCTCGTCTGGTCTAAGCGTCCCGCTTAGACCCATGATAACGCAAGCGTCCCGCTTGCGAACTCAGGTCGCCCCCCCAGGGCTAACAATAGAATTAGATCACATTTACTACAAACAGCCCGCCCCGAAGGGGCTAAAAACCACGTTTATC
>MKUN01000027.1 GCA_001897835.1 Bacteroidetes bacterium 46-16 | reverse complement strand
CTGATCAGCACGCATTTTATGGTGTGGCCGCTCACCTGCTGGGGCACATAAGTGGGGCTGTTGCTGCCCACCGGCAGGTTGTTCTCATACCAGTGGTACACCGGGTTGGGCCCGCCATTGGTGATGGTAGCTGTATAGGTGGCCACCAGTTCCTGGCATATGGTATCGCCCAGGTCCGATGCTATGCTTATGGTTGGGGTCACCGTATCGGTCACCGTCATGGTGATGACATTGCTGGTATCGGTGGGGTACACGTTACAGGCAGCGCTGCCCGTGAGCACGCATTTTACCTGGTCGCCATTGCTCAGCGTATTGGGATAATAGCTGCTGCTGTTAAAGCCTACCGGCACATTGTTTTTGAACCACTGGTAACTCGGTGTAGGCCCGCCATTGGTGATGGTCGCTGTAAAATAGACCGTTTCATTGCTGCATACACTGTCATCGGGGCTTACCGTGATGGTGATGCCCGGTATCACGCAGTCATTGATGCAGTTAAAGGTGTTCTTGTCCAGTATGCTGCCATCACCCAGTTGCCCGTGGTCGTTATGACCGGCCAGGCAAATGAGGCTGCGCGTATCCTTGATGATGCCCGTATGGTAGGCCTCCGGCCCTGCGAACATATGCACAATGGCGGGCTGGCTCACCTGTTGTGGCGTGTTGTAATTGGTGTTATTGCCCAGTCCCAGTTGGCCATAGCCATTGTTCCCCCAGTCCCATATGCTGCCATCAGCCTTATAAGCAATGCTGTGCTCTGCCCCTGCGTTGAGGGCGATCCAGTTGCTGCCGCTCACCTGCACGGGGCTGCTTTGGTTGCTGTTATTGCCATTGCCCAGTTGGCCGGCACTATTCTGTCCCCATGCCCATAGGCTACCATCGGCCTTCAGGGCCATGCTGTGGTTGGCTCCTGCGCTTATGGCTGTCCAGTCGTGGTCGTTACCTACCTGCACGGGGGCATCCTGTATGGTATTGTTGCCGGTGCCCAGCTGCCCGTAGAGGTTCAGTCCCCATGCCCAGAGCGTGCCATCGGCCTTCAGGCCCAGGCTATGCCCTTCACCCGCTGCTATGGCGATCCATGTACTGTCCTGTCCTACCTGCTGTGGGCTATTCTGGTTGGTATAGTTGCCCAGTCCCAGCTGGCCGGTATTGTTATTGCCCCATGTCCAGAGGCTACCGTCGGCCTTCAGGGCCATGCTGTGCGCATCGCCTGCGGCCATGGCTGTCCATGTGCCGCTTACCTGTACGGGGCTGTGCTGTTCGGTATTATTGCCGGTGCCCAGTTGCCCGTCTGTATTTTTACCCCATGCCCACAGGCTGCCATTGGCCTGCAGGGCCAGTGTGTGGTCGGTACCGCAGGCAGCTGCGGTCCATGTGGTACCGGCGCCCAGTTGCACGGGGCTATGTTGTTCGGTGGTCGTTCCCAGGCCCAGTTGCCCATGGTTATTGTAGCCCCATGTCCAGAGGCTGCCATCACTGTAGATGGCAGCCGTATGGCTGCTGCCTACACTGCCGCTCACCCATTCGGTAGCAGGGGTGCTTACTGCGTGGAGCGTATCCTCCCATAAGTTAACATAACCTAACCCTAGTTGACCAAATTGGTTTAATCCACAATTCCAAAGACTGCTATTTGATTGCTCAAGTATTGTATTTCCTTGTACTCCCAGTGAAAAGTCAACCCAATAGCTTTCATTATTGGGCTGAATTGGACTTAAATACGTACCACCTATAAAACCTAAAGCCATCTGCCCTTCTCCATTAAAACCCCAAGCCCAGATAGTGCCATTATCTTTTAAACCAAAAGCATGTGGCGAAGCCAATACTTTAATCCAGGTGTGTTCTGTTCCCACTTGTATTGGGAGCTTTCGAATAATAGTATCACCCAAGCCTAATTGTCCTGTATTGTTTTGTCCCCATCCCCATAAAGAACCGTTAGCTTTGACTGCCAGAAAACTTTCATTACATGATATCAATACCCAATCATGGTCACTACCTATTTGCGTAGGTGAAAAACGGTCCAGTGTATCTCCCAGACCTAAAGTTCCGTACAGGTTAGATCCCCAAGCCCACAAACTACCATCATATTTAATTGCAGCTGAACTAAATGAACCGGCATCACTGCTAATCGCGACCCACTTATTATTGCTGATAAGCGTAGGAAGATGTTGTTCAATAGTGTCACCAGTTCCTAATTGACCATGAAGGTTTCTACCCCAAGCCCAAAGGCTTCCATCTGTTTTCAACGCTAAAGAAAAATGTTCTCCGCAAACTATTTTTGCCCAGTTATGGTCAATGCCTATTTGTACTGGGCTGTTTTGCTGAATAGTATTTCCGATGCCAAGTTGCCCATGCGAATTATCTCCCCATCCCCATAAAGTCCCATCGGATTTAATTGCTAATGCAAATGACCAATCAGCAGAAATAGATAACCAGTTACTATCATTACCCATTTGTATAGGACTATTTTGTTGAATGGTATTGCCTATACCTAACTGCCCTGAAGCATTATATCCCCAATCGTATATCTTCCCATTTCGTATTTCATATGACATATATGCTCCAGCACTGATTCTTTGATAGTGATTTCGATAAACAATATTGCTTTTATTACGTGTATTGCTATGTTTAGCAAACGTGTAATTAGAAAAGGAAATGTTATAAAATAAGATGAAAAATATGAAGTATTTCAGAGTAGATTGTTGTATCATAATGAAAGTCTTAGCTTATATAAAAATACTAAATAATTTCAAATTGCGTACAATGTAGATTCACTTAATGCATGTTGGCAGGAAGAATCTTCCCGCCAACATCATTGTTTTAATATTAGTATTTTGTAAAGATTGAATTCTCTATTGTTTTATCATCACAAAGTACCTTGATAACATAAGTGCCTGGAGAGAGTTTAGTTATATCTACCACTTCTTTCCCTTTGGCGATATTTTCACCTTTCAATACTGTCTGACCTAAAAGATTATTGATACTATAGCTTCGGATACCTTTAGATCCTTGTACCAGATAGAGCTTATTAGTAGCTGGATTAGGACTTATTTGCACAGAATTTATGGTATGACTATTGTTGATACCTGTCGGTCGGAATTGTGGTGGGATCGCTAGTGTAGTTTTACAATCAATTCTGGGTGTCCCAGCTTTGTTTATCCAACAAGTATATATTTCATTACTTTTTATGGTTGCAGTGGTGCTTACATCATATATCCAGTCTGATGCTATAGCTACTGGTCCATCTATGGTCGCATTAAAATTTGTAGGATAGTAATCATAATACCCGGGCACAACCTGGGTACATAGCCCATTGGTCCAGTCTATATCCTGTACATATACCGCATCTATACCTGTAGTGGGATTTGCATACGCCACAGAGAAAAAATTATTTAATGCTGCATTGATATTATTGTTATTGCCACATGTTACAACAGGTTTTGTGTTGTTGCTAACAAAGGTACCTGTAGCATCGTAAGATGATATCTCCTCGTTACCTGGAGTTAATATGTTGTTTAGGGACATGACATTCCAGAAGCCATTGCCATCAAGGTATCTGTACACGATTTCTGCATCCATTGCAGGACTAAACGGTACTACCTCATCATTTACATCTATTCTTGGATATTCTCCATTTCCAACTCCTGGCGCATCTATGGCTGTGCCTAAGGTGATAATATTATTTGTAATGTCCCATTTTCCTGCATCAACATTGCCATTTAAATCCATAAATGTAAATCCTGCCTCATATCCTGGAATTGAAGGATTATAACGTACGGCAACGTCAACTTGTTCACCTGCATCAGGGGCTACTACATTATTTAAACATCCGGAAAAAGTGAAGCTCGGGTTGTTGCAACCTGTTCCCGCTAATGCTGATAAGGATGCTGCACATGCTCGGGCTCCATATCCACCATTTGCTCCGCAAACTGAAAGTTCTTCCCATGCGATAGTAATAATATCTGCCTTTACTCCACCTGCATTGAAAATATTAGCAATGTCTATGTGGGCATCTCTCGCATGAGCATTTACATTGAGATTGGTAATAGGAAATATATATGTCCCACATGCGTTTAACGTAATTACTCCACCCATTCCCGTTACTGTATATACCTCAAGTCGAATATTCGTGACTGTTAATGTATTATAATACGTATATACAGCTGCTACATAATTATTATTAGCGTCGCCACCTAGTATTACATCAGGATGTCGTTTAAGGTTCGGCAAAGCTGCTCCTAACTGTATAGTAGTTGGTGTACTACCAACAATGTTATCATGAACTTCCATATAACATCCATTTCCTGGCCCTTCGTCCCAAACCTCTGTATACAAAGTGCCGTTGCTATTTGTGAATTCAGAAACATTCAACCAGTCTGGTGCAGCAAAGAACGTTGTCGCAACATTATTATCGGCATAATTCACAGGCCATATAGTAGACTGCGCAAGAAGTATATCTGTACGTAGTCCAAATAACATCATCAAGCATAGGGCTATTAACCCGCTTCCATTTTTCAGTTGTTTTTTCATAATATTTGATTTTGGTTTAAAATATTTTTTGATAGTCATGGCGATGGTTATGAGGTCTTGCATTTCACAGTAAACCTATAATATTATTTTTCCACGCCGGGCTACATCCGGCCCCCTTGTTTCCGGGTTTTTTAACCCCCGTTTTTCGTGGCCGGCCAGCCCCGTGAAATCACGCTGTATTTTTTGTCATAATAAATTCATAATATCTAGTTCATCATAGTTTAATTTCTTATTTAGATATTTTTTTGCAATCTTGGTGCTGCACTTATTATTTTATCACAGGGTAAATGCCACTATATGAACAAAGCTATCACAATAGCCATCGCCGATAGCATGGCTATTGTCGCAGAAATGCTTGCTGCAACACTATCGCAAGAGCCCTACAAGCCACTTTTTCACGTCGCCTCGGCTACGGCCCTGCTCGATGCATTGGCCCGGGCTGCACACAAGCCCGGTATCCTCATCCTCGATACAGCCCTCAGTCTCCCGGGCTTTGACCTTATTGCCCGGTTGAAAAAGGAATACCCCGGTATTAAAATACTCTTCCTCTATGCCGGTCTTTCCGAGGCCCACATGTTTTGGCTCATACGCGAGGGGGGCAGGGGCTTCCTGCCCAAAAGCTGTACTACCCGTCAGATCTTAAAGGCCCTCGATGATATATCGGCCTCCGGCTATCATTTCAGTAAAGATTTTTCACCGGCCGTCTTGCGCACCGTATCCCATATCCGTCCATTGCCCTATCCTTCCTTCTCGGCCACAGAGTACAGGCTCATGCCCCTCTTTTGCCACGGTTTGTCCAATGAAGAGGCAGGCGGGGCTATAGGCATTTCTGTTCGCATGGCCCGTAAAGAGCGGCAGAGGATAATGCAGAAGATACCCCTGCAGTGTGTGGCCGAGCTGATGCATTTTTGCATCTCGCACGGCATCTTTCCCCTTGCCGATATGTATAATGATATCCCCCGCTCCCGCAAGCCACCTCCGTCAAGTTAATGGTCTCCGCCGCCCGTCTGGCACACATTAATAATTTCAATAGGGTCACTACTTATCCCCAATATTTGGGCAGACCTCTTCCCGCATCGTATCTTGCATAGGTAATTGGCCCTAAGGGGCTTTATGAACTCAGAACCGGCATGTACACCTTTGGTAACATCTGTAAATTCCCTATAAGCCAGTGAATACAATACATTCCGCCGCTTTAACCCCCTTGAAAAGTAAATACTTTTCAATATTTACTTTTCAGGCCGCCATCCGCCGGCTGGGAAAAGAGTGTGATATTTTTGGGATATTTTTTCAACCTAACTCATTCATTATCAATAAAAATGTGGGAAATAAAATTTTCTTTCCCTATGTTTGTCAAATTTTACTCGTTCAAAAAATTAATATACATGAAACTGCTCCTTACCGGGACTTTACTATTATTGTCGGCTATGACATTTGCGCAAAATAAAGCTGCATTCACAGGCAAATACCCCGCTACCAAAACCGTAAAGCAGGAAGATGAGTTCTTCGGCACCAAAGTGGCCGATCCCTACCGCTGGCTCGAGGATGATAACGCTGCGGGTACCAAAGCATGGGTAAAGGCCCAGAACGCCGTTACCCAAAAGTACCTGGCCAGGATACCTTTCCGCAATGCTATAAAGAGCAGGCTTTCCAAACTCTGGAATTATGAGAAATATTCTGCCCCTTTCAAAGAGGGCGATTATACCTATTTCTATAAGAACGATGGCCTGCAGAACCAAAGTGTGCTCTATAGGCAGAAGGGCGATGACGGCAAGCCCGAAGTATTCATCGACCCCAATAAATTCTCCAAAGATGGTACTACCTCGCTCACCGGAGCCAGCTTCACCAAAGATGGCTCTATGGTGGCCTGTCAAATATCCGAAGGCGGCTCCGACTGGGGCAAGATATACGTGCTCAATACCGCCACCAAAGCGCTGGTGGGCGATACCATACGCGATGTCAAGTTCAGCGGCGCATCATGGCTGCACGACAAAGGCTTTTACTACTCCAGCTACGATAAGCCCAAAGAGGGCAGCCAGCTTGCCGGCATGACCGATCATCACAAGCTGTACTTCCACAGGATGGGCACCAAACAGAGCGAGGATATATTGGTCTTTGGTGGTGAGCGCACACCGCGCCGTTACATAGGCGGCTACGTTACCGAAGATCAGCAATACCTTATTATATCGGCCGCCAATGCCACCTATGGCAATGAGCTCTACATAAAAGACCTCTCCAACCCCGATGCCCCCATCAGGCCCATCGTAAAAGGCTTTAAGACCGAGCAGGATGTGGTATATGCGGAGAAAGGCAGGCTCTATATCGTTACCAATATGGACGCCCCCAATCGTAAGCTAGTGGTTTGCGAAGCCGCCGATCCGCGCCCTGCCAGCTGGGAAGATCTTATCCCCGAGAAGAAATATCCCCTCACCATCAGCACCTGCGGCCGCAAGTTCTTTGCCCACTACCTGAAAGATGCCGTATCTAAAGTGTACCAGTACAACCTTAAAGGGGAGAAGGAAGCTGTGATAGAGCTGCCCGGCCTCGGTACCGCTTCCGGCTTCGATGGCAAACGCAGCGAGAAGGAGACTTATTATACCTTCACCTCTTATATCTATCCGCCTACCATATTCCGTTACGATATAGCTACAGGCAAGTCTTCTTTGTATAAGAAACCCAATGTACAGTTCGACCCCGCGCAATATGAGAGCAAACAAGTGTTCTACACTTCTAAGGACGGCACTAAGATACCCATGATCATTACCATGAAGAAGGGTACGGAGTTGAACGGTAAGAACCCGCTTATGCTTTATGGCTATGGTGGCTTCAGCATCAGCCTCACCCCTTCATTCAGTATCAGCAATCTCGTGTTCATGGAAAACGGGGGTATTTATGCAGTACCCAATTTGCGTGGCGGCGGCGAGTATGGCGATGACTGGCACAATGCCGGTATCAAGATGAAGAAGCAGAACGTATTCGACGATTTCATAGCCGCTGCCGAGTACCTCATAAAACACAATTATACCGCTAAGGATTACCTCGCTATCTCAGGTGCTTCCAATGGCGGCCTGCTGGTAGGCGCCTGCATGACCCAGCGCCCCGACCTCTACCGCGTATGCTTCCCGGCAGTGGGTGTGCTCGATATGCTACGCTATCATAAGTTCACGGCAGGTGCAGGCTGGGCATACGATTATGGCACCGCCGATGACAGTAAGGAAATGTTCAACTACCTCTACAAGTATTCTCCGGACCACAATGTGCGCAAAGGCACCTGTTATCCCGCTACCATGGTCTTCACTGCCGATCATGATGACCGGGTAGTGCCCGCACACTCTTTCAAGTTCGCAGCATCGCTGCAGGCAGCACAGGCTTGCAACAACCCGGTAATGATAAGCATAGAGCATAAAGCGGGCCATGGTGCAGGCAAGCCCACAGCCATGCTCATCCAGGAGCAGGCCGATAAATGGGCCTTCATGCTCTGGAATATGGGATTGGATTATTCAGTGAAGAAATAGGCAGGCATGCTGTCCCCGTATGCCTTGGGCCAGCGCTCATTTCTTTGACTTTTTCTTTCCTCCGAACAGGCGCCTGAAGAAACCTTTGGTAGCATTTTTCTTGTTCTGTTTGTCTTCAAGCGTCTGTTCTATATTGTCGCTGCGCACCGCGGTCTTCTGCACAGGGTTGAAGATGCACTTCCACACCAGGTTAAAGAAGGATTTGTGAATGTCGCGGGGCACATAGTCACTTTCTGTGCGTACCGGCTCACCCTCCATCGGGTTGTCGGTATAGATCACCAGGTTGTTCGTCAGGAAGGAGAGCAGGGGTTTGTCGCTGAGCTTTTTAGGATCATCCACATTTTGCGGTGCTACCTTTAGCTTGTGATAAAGCATGGTCACTGTACCATTGCCGTGGCTTTCATTACCGCTCACATGCAGGTCCAGCTTACTTATGTGTACCGACTTTATCTCGGTAACGGCAAGGGCTTTGGCCACAGGGTTTATCTGTGCAGCGTCCAGGTCTTTAAGTTGCCCGTCCACCGTAAAGGCCCCGTCAGGGTCGGTAAGCGAGAAGTTGAAGATGGCTGATATAGGGCTGCTCTTCATGAACTGTCCATTCAACTTTATGATACAGCGTTCATTCTTCGTTATGCGTTCAGGCAGGTTGGTAGCATTGCTTACACTACCATTTATACCATCAAAGTGCAGCACGCCGGCCAGCTTGGTTTTTTCATTCACCTCGGTATATTGCACATGTCCGTTCTTTATCCCTATTCTCCTGATGTCCACCTTCAGCTTCATATTCTCAAGCAATTGATTTGGATACTTGCCGAGTTTGCTTTGCGTGTTAGGCGGTGCCAGTCTGGTAAAGTAATCTTCCAGCACAGGGTCATTGAGTTGCACAGAGGTAGCGGCCAGCACCTTATCATTGATAAAGCCCTTCCAGCCCAGGCTGTCGATCGTTACAGCAGGCAGCGAAAGCATGAACATATCGTGCTGCATGCCCATGATCTTGTAGAACTCGGCCTTACTGACATTGGGCTTCAACGCAAAGTGCCGGAACGAAAGCCTGTTGCTGTCGCTGTTGAAGTGGAGGAGGGTAGTGGTAATATCGTAAAGGAAATGCTCTTTGCCATAGTGTATACTGTCAATATCTATGAGGGCACTCTTTGCATAAAAGAAGCGGCTGCTGTCTTTAGGCTTTTCGGTATCATATTTCCAGTCGTTCAACACGATATTTCCCCCGGTGGTGTGCAGTTTTAAGGTACCGGTACTGTCGCTATGTTCGTAGGTCAGCCGGGGCTGGGCTATTATTATTTGCCCTGCACTCATCGCCTCAACGGCTTTGCTCTTTGTGCTGTCATTTTCGGTTGCCGGGTCATGTTTGGCACTGCTGTCTGCCAGTGCCTGTTTGTAGGTCACCTTTACATCCGGCTGCCATATCTTAATGGTTTTGCAACTAAGTTGCTTATTGGTCACCATATCTTCCCAGAGCAGGCCCCATACCTGCACCCTTGGTATGGTGATATCAAAGAAGGTGGCGGGCGCCTGGCCATAAGCCTTTAGCTCATTTATCCGGTTAGTATCGGCCTGCAACCTGATGCCTGTAACCGTTACCCTGTGTGTAAGCAGGTTTATATATATATCCTGTACTGATGTGCGGTACACGCCATCAGTAGCATTATACACCCATACGGGTATATTCTTCCTGAGGATACCCACATAATGGCGTGAGAACCATATGGCAAAACCTGCGCCTGCCAATAGCAGCACCAGTAATGCTACCAGCACAATGCGCAGGACTTTATGCTTTTTTTTAAGGGCCATATTTATTTATTTGTAAAACCGTGCCACGTAGTACCCTGCTTTATAATGGCCATACGTAATATAAGACATTAAAATCAGCTGCTGGTAAAACCTGTCCAGTCAATAAATCGGCTTATCTTGCAGCCGTTTTCAAATCATTTTTATGTATCGTACACATACCTGCGGCGAATTGCGTTTAGCAGATGCAGGCACAGAGGTCACTCTTGCCGGCTGGGTGCAGACCGTGCGCAAATTCGGCAGCATTACCTTCACCGACCTGCGCGACCGTTATGGCATTACCCAGTTATATTTTAACGAGACCCTTAATCCACGCCTCGACGAAACGCCTATAGGCCGTGAATACGTATTGCAGGTAAGGGGCAAGGTTATAGAACGCACCAGCAAGAATAATAAGATACCAACGGGGGATATAGAGATAGAGGTGAGCGATTTCGCGATCATGAATGTAGCCAGTACACCACCATTCACTATAGAAGAAGATACAGATGGGGGTGAGGACCTGCGCATGAAATTCCGCTACCTGGACCTGCGCCGACCTACTTTGAAACGTAATCTCGAATTGCGCTACAAGGTAAACCGCTCGGTACGTAATTACCTGGACACACAAGGCTTCTGGGATATAGAAACGCCCTACCTGATAAAGTCTACACCGGAAGGTGCAAGGGATTTCGTGGTGCCCTCGAGGATGAACCCCGGGCAGTTCTATGCTTTACCCCAGAGCCCCCAAACCTTTAAGCAATTGCTGATGGTAAGCGGTTATGACCGTTATTACCAGATCGTAAAATGCTTCCGTGATGAAGACCTTCGTGCCGACAGGCAGCCGGAGTTCACACAGGTGGACTGCGAGATGAGCTTTGTAGAACAGGAGGATATCCTGCAGACCTTTGAAGGCCTTTTCAAAGCTGTGTTCAAAGATGTGAAGGGCGTAGAGATGACTGAAGCATTCCCCCGTATGACCTGGGAAGATGCTATGTGGCATTATGGTAATGATAAGCCTGACCTGCGTTTTGAAATGAAGCTGCAAAACCTGAAGGCAAATGACACAGTGCATTGGGAAGTGCTTAATGATACAGACTTTAAAGTGTTCAAGGAGGCAGAGACCATTTTGGCTATCTGTGTGCCGAACAGCAGTGAATATACACGTAAGCAAATAGACGAGCTGACCGAATGGGTAAAGCGCCCGCAGATAGGCATGAGCGGGGTAGTGAATGTAAAGTGCAACGCTGACGGCAGTTATAAGAGTAGTGTAGATAAATTCTTCAGTGAAGATAAGCTTAAGGACCTGGCTACGTTCTGCGGTGCTGGCAGCGGGGATCTTATATTGATACTGGCCGGTGCTGAAACACGCACGCGTAAAGCCATGAGCGAGCTGCGCCTGGAGATGGGCAACCGCCTGGGCCTGCGTGATCCGGATAATTACAAACCTCTTTGGGTCGTAGATTTCCCGCTTTTTGAACACGACGAGGAAGAAGACCGCTGGGTGGCGAGGCATCATCCTTTTACAGCGCCCAAGCCCGAGCAAACTGAGCTCATGAATATACCTGAACGCTTTGGCGAGATAAAGGCCAATGCCTATGACATAGTACTGAACGGTACGGAAATAGGTGGGGGGTCCATTCGTATCTTCCAAAGAGACCTGCAGGAGAAAATGTTCGCTGCACTGGGTATGGACAAGGAGGAAGCACAGGAAAAATTCGGATTCCTTTTAGGCGCTTTCGAATATGGCGCGCCACCACACGGGGGCATTGCCTTCGGCTTCGACAGGCTTTGTGCATTACTGGGCGGACAAGAAACCATACGTGATTTCATGGCCTTCCCCAAGAACAATGCAGGACGCGATGTGATGCTGGATGCGCCATCGGCCATTGACGACAAGCAGATGGATGAACTGAATTTGAAAAGCACTTTATAGGCTTTTTATAATTCAACACCAATGCCGAACACAAAGCGTCCGTTCTTAGCGGCATCAAATACTGGTGTCCAGTGATAGAAATAGCCTATGTTGAAGGTAAGGTAATACAGGTTCAGGTACCTGTAGCGCAATATGTCATTAAGCATCAGCCCGGTTTCATTGTATACGGTATTGGGTACGGAAAAGGGCACATACTTGTGTACTTCGGGGTGCTGCATGGTACCGTAGAGCATGTTGTAGCCAAGGCTTATATAAGGGTCGAAGCCCATGCCGGCGGAATTGATATCTGCTTTGAACAACCTCCAATCGAAATCGTGCCGCCATATCAAACTCACAAAGGCATCGCTGTAATAATCGTAGGGATACATTGTAAGGAGGCCGCCAAAGGCGTATATCGACAAGTCTTTACCATACCTGTAGCCATTGCCTGCGAACATTTTGCTTAGGGGCAGGGGCTTGTCACTGCGTGATATGCCACCTTCTGCAAGTATGTGCTCAAAACCAATGCGGTTGATGTGCTTATGGTACATTACTGCGCCTATTGCCTGCAGGTACCTGGACTGTTGTGCACCATAGTCGAGCAGGCCAGCAGTGAAGCGCAGATAGCAGATTGGATATTTGGTGCCTGTGCGGTAATAGTGGCCGAAGGCAGGGGCACTGCGTTCGGCATAGGCATAGCGCAGCTTGACGGAACCTTCGCGCGCTGTGAAGTTGCTGTAATCTGTACCATCGGTGTGAAAGGCATAGGGATACAAAGGCGTTATCTTTTCGCGGTATGCTGCAAATTCACCTGTCCAGTAACCAAAACGTTTTTTCAGTATCCCACCATCGGTCTCTACTTTATCCACGCGGCTCATGAGGTACATGCGCAGGTAGTTCCTGTCGAGATCGTGGTTCAGGTCTATGCGCCCGGGATCGCGCAGATCATTGTTGTAAAAGAAGCGGAATGTAAATTCTTTATAAGGATCAAAATAAACTTCGGCGAAGCCACCGTATTTCCATGCCTTATCGCCAAAGCCATAGCCAAACCAGCCACCCACAGAGCCCCATTTCAGTACTTTTTCATTGGTTTGAAGGCCAAGGCCCAGCCTGCTTTTTTCATATTTATTGTAGCTGTAGATACGTCCCAGGTCCAGGTCCACCGGGCCTACAGGCACTTTGCCCTCAGGCAGTTTGCTGATATAATGCAGGTATTTATCGATGTGTGCAGCGGTTATAAGACTGTCCATATAGACATAGGTGCGCTGTTCTTTCCTGTCGAGCGCTACAGGTCTTAATGCGTCCCATTGTGCATTGCTTAGCTCATCAGCATCCGGTTCCAGTTTTATAGTATGCACTTTATCGAAGCGGAAATGTTTATCCTCATTATAGCTAACCGAGTCGATGCTGGTATTGCCCTTCATCAGGATGTCATAAACATCTTTGTCGCTTTTTAACTGGTAACGCAGGATGTAGTTCAATTCTTCGGGAAACCATTTGCCTGCTGTTTTTTTGTATTGCTGCTCTATGCGTATGGAGCGATTTAATTGCTTGTCGTACGCACTGGCCAGCAGGTAAGCAATAGCATAGCCACCGGAATTGATATAGACCCTGCCGCGCAATTCATCATATCCCTTCTGCGGACGGAAGCTGAGGATCCATAGCGTATCAGCACCCTGCATGATCTCGTCATCAAGGTTGAAATCGTAGTGCTGGAAAAATCCCTTACTTACCGGGTTGTGATAATCCTTCCCGTTCAGGCGTATGTAGTCGCTATAGGCATGAAAGGGCAGCATATCCGTAGCCATATTTGTAAACATGGATTTTTTAAATCCGGATAGCCTGCTACCGGTCACCTCTTCCTGCAGATGCTGGGGTTTCTTCCATGTACGTGTGCTGTAAGTCTCAGACATGAGCAGGTGCTGGCTGTCCATCATGGCTTTGAATTCCCGGGCATCGGCAGTGGTATCTTTTTCCAGCACAGAGTCGGGCACAGTTACATCAGCAATCATTTTATAGTACATCCGGCATTGATACCAGTCGTACTTTTCGGGGTTATTCCTGTCCCTGTTCGCTATCGCACTATTCAGTATGCGGCGCATTTTCTCATAGGGAGGTTTTATCACCACTTCATTAAGTGTACCGCTGGCCGGGCTCAGGCCTATAGTAGTTTCCTTTTCATGCAGGGGCAGGGGGATCTTCTTTGGCTGGTAGCCGAGATAGGATATTTCAAGATAATCGGCCCCTGCGGTATTGTTTATATCAAATTTTCCGTCAAGGTTTGTGACCGTACCCCGGCCGGTATTGCCCAATTTAACAGTAGCAAAAGGCAGTACCTGCTTTGTAGCAGCATCTATAACCAGGCCGCTAAGGCCTTGTTGTGCAAGCGCAGTGCCCGCCAGCATAAAGGCAAGGAGGGTAAGGGCAGGTTTCAGACTTCGGTATATACAGGACATGTAGTACATGGACAGCCGGGAATATTTAGCATAATTAGTGTAAGGGATGCAAAGTTCATAGATACCGCTCGAAAATGTGCTATTTTATGAATTTTTAGTAATAAAAGCCTATGAAAATGCCTTGAATGTCAACCGATTTTTGAAAATAATATTTTGTATTATAGCTACGCTTATTATCTTTATACTGCGTAAAACGTAATTATGAAAAAAGTTTTTCTTGCAGCTGTGTTCGTTGCGGGGCTGAGTGTTACATTCATGGCCTGTAATAATGGTGATTATAATGCTAATCCTGACAAAAACCAGGATTATTTTAACCCGCTAAACCCGGAAACAGGTGTTACTATTCCTTTTGGCAGGATACAGGCCGAAATAGACGGCTCGCTGCGCACATTTGATTCTGTAGCCGGCTGGACCGATTCTGTTCCTTCGGTGGCTATGTTCCAGGGTATAAAATATGACAATGCCCATACTGCGGAGTTCATCGGTGCTACACTTACCCCCTATGCGGGTGTAACAGGTAACTACTTTATTTTCGATTCTCTGACCAATGATATTTATTACGGGGTAATGGATACCAATAACCATTCAGTATATACCTTGTATAACGGGAAGATCACAACCGGCGGCAGCGGTCAGGGTTATGTAAACCTGAAAGGCACAGAAAGCGGCCGTTTCAGGGGTACCTTCTCTGCTACCCTTTATAAGACCATACCTGTACTTGACTTTACAGATGTGCGACAGATCACCAATGGAGAATTCTACGTACCCAAATATTAATAAGCGAACGAATTAGTTTATATCAAAAATGCCCCAGCGGGGCATTTTTGATATAATTACATTGGCGCGCCAATACTCAACCAATGTTTTATTTTTTGGAGGGAGCAGCTGTCGAGGGTATAATCTGGCGGCATTGCCTGTGCGTAGTGGCTATGGGTGAGGCAGTGGTACAATTTTGATCCGTATACACCATCGCCCAGGAAATCATATTCGAGATACTGCTTTAAAGAGGCGGAATCCTCAAGATCAAGCCCTTCATCACCCACTACGGCAGTACCGTGACAGGAATAGCAATTATTATTGAAGACAGGCCGTATGTCTTTTGTATAGCTGGTATTGAGTGTATCGCAAATATTGCTGCTATCAATGGTCGCCGGGGCTACGATGGCTCCGGGTTTATGTGTACAAGCTGCCAATGCTGTTATGGACAACATAATAAGTGCGGTGCGTTTCATAAGATGAAATTAGCCTCGCATTATTAACTGAATGTTACTCCGGCCAGAGTAAAATAAAAATGGCTGCCATTAGGCAGCCATTTTTATTTTACTCTATATCGTTAATTATGCATTTGGATCTTCATTAGCCTCGGCAGCAGGTGTTTCCGTATTTTCAGTTGCTTCAGTAGCAGGTGCTCCAGGAGCAGTTTCTTCTGCTACAGGTGCTTCAGCAACGGGGCTGGCTGCAGGAGTAGCGGCTTCGGCCTTTTTAGGCGTGCTGCGGCGACTGCGGCGTGTTTTCTTAGCTGCGCTATCCTTAGTGTCTTTGCTGTAGATCTCGTTGAAATCAACCAGTTCTATCATCGCCATATCGGCAGCATCGCCCATTCGGCGGGGCAGCTTGATAATACGTGTGTAGCCACCGGGGCGGTTAGCAACTTTATCACCAATAACACCGAACAGTTCTTTGATCGCTTCTTTATCCTGCAGGTAGCTGAATACTATACGACGGTTGTGCATACTATCGCTCTTAGCGCGGGTAATAAGCGGCTCAGCATATACACGCAGCGATTTGGCTTTTGCAAGCGTGGTTGTGATACGCTTGTGCTCTATAAGCTGGCAAGTGAGGTTGGACAATAAGGCTGCACGATGTGAAGCAGTACGCCCTAAATTTTTGATCTTGTCTCCGTGACGCATGACGTTTGTTTTTTATTCCCTCATACCGTGTCAGGAATTATGAGGTACGTTATATAATTCAAAAAGTAAAAAATCAAAATTCAAACGCTGTCTTAGCTTTTGAATTTTGACTTTAGTTTTATTAATCTTCGCTCCTGTGGTATTTGCTGATGTCCATACCGAAGTGCAGGCCGCGTTCGCCAAGTACCTGCTCGATCTCAGAGAGTGATTTCTGGCCGAAATTGCGGAATTTCATCAGTTCTTCCTGTGTATATTGTACCAGTTCGCTCAGTGAATTGATCTTGGCAGCTTTCAGGCAATTGAATGCACGTACAGAAAGTTCCAGGTCTTCGAGCGGGGTATTCAATACTTTGCGCAGTTGCAGTGTTTCTTCGTCCACTACTGCTTCTTTTTCTTCGCGTTTTGTATCCAGGGAGATATTCTCATCGGTGATGATCATCAGGTGCTGGATGAGTATGCGTGATGCTTCTTTTACAGCTTCTTCAGGATGTATGGTACCATCGGTAGCTACTTCCATGATGAGCTTTTCGAAGTCGGTGCGCTGCTCAACGCGGGTATTTTCAATGCTGTATTTTACGTTTTTGATGGGCGTGTAGATAGAGTCGATGGCTATCATGCCTGTAGTGCCGTCTTTGGGGCGGTTCTCTTCGGCAGGAACATAACCACGGCCTTTGCCTATGTGCAGTTCGATCTGGAAGGTAGTACCAGGCTCCATGCTGCAGATAACCAGTTCGGGGTTCATTACTTCAAAGCTGGGTAATGCTTCGCCTATCATACCGGCAGTAAAGGTCTCTTTACCTTTTATATTAAGTTCAACCCTATCGGAGGCAGGGTCGCCTTCGACAGATTTTTTCAGGCGTACCTGTTTCAGGTTCAGGATTATTTCGGTTACGTCTTCGAGCACGCCTTTGATGGTAGCAAATTCGTGGTCGGCACCGGCTATTTTGATAGCAGTGATGGCGTAGCCTTCAAGTGATGAAAGCAGAACACGGCGCAGTGCGTTACCAATGGTAACGCCGTAACCGGGTTCCAGCGGGCGGAATTCGAACTGAGCTTCAAAATCAGTTGCTTTCTGAAGAACAATTTTATCCGGTTTTTGGAAATTCAATATGGCCATATTGAGATTTTTTTGTTTTAATTTATTAGTCGTAAGTCAATAGTCGAAAGTAGAAAGCTGTAATAAATGTCTTTATCCTTTCTACTAAAGCCTTTTTACTATTTAGAGTACAATTCGACGATCAGCTGTTCCTTAATGTTTTCCGGAACATTGTCGCGCTCAGGATGTGCAAGGTAAGTACCTTTCATATCCTTTTCATTCCATTCTACCCAGTTAATCCTCTGGCCTTTGCCACGAATCATGCCGGTAACGGTAGTGTTGGCCTTGCTTTTGGGCTTCAGCTCTATAAGATCACCTGCCTTCAGCCTGAAAGAGGGGATATTCACCACTTCGCCATTAACCATGATATGCTTGTGCGATACCAGCTGGCGTGCTGCCGGGCGGGTAGGGGCGATGCCCATACGGTAAACCGTATTGTCCAAACGTGCTTCGAGCAGTTTGATCAGGTTTTCGCCGGTAGCACCCTTCATGCGTGATGCTTCAACGTATGTATTACGGAATTGCTTTTCCAGCACACAGTAAGTGTATTTCGCTTTTTGCTTTTCTTTGAGCTGTATAGCGTATTCGCTCTGTGTTTTGCGCCTCTTCGACGGGCCGTGTTGTCCCGGAGGGTTGCTGTTTTTCCCCAGGTTCTTACCTGAGCCGAGGATCGGTTCGCCGAATATGCGGCATATCCTGTTTTTTGGTCCTGTATAACGTGCCATGACGATTTTTGTTTTAACTGCCCCGTCTCATTTAAAAATCGTAAAACCCGATCCGGAACAGTATATAATTAAAAAAATAATTTACTTTATACTAGTGGCTGCAACTGCAGCCGTTGGTTATACCCTACGCTTCTTAGGCGGACGGCAACCATTGTGGGGTAAAGGGGTCACATCTTTGATAGAAGTAACTTCTATACCTACACTGCCCAAAGCGCGTATGGCGCTTTCGCGGCCTGAGCCGGGGCCTTTTACAAACACATCAACCCTTTTAACGCCTGCATCGGCAGCTACTTTACCACAGTCCTGCGAAGCAGTCTGTGCAGCATATGGTGTGTTCTTTTTAGAACCACGGAAGCCCATTTTACCGGCAGAAGACCAAGAGATAACCTGGCCGCTCTTGTTGGTGATGCTGATGATGATGTTGTTAAAGCTTGCGTTGATATGCACATCTCCGTGCGGATCAACTTTTACTACGCGCTTTTTAGCAGCGTTTTTGGCAGATGATTGTGCTTTAGCCATGTTGTTGTTAAATAAAGGTGTTCAAAAAACATTAAAGCCGCTGTTACACGGCCCCTTGCCACCCCTCCCCGCTGCACCTCAACGGATCCGGCGGTGGCCCGGATATTATTTCTTAGGTGCTTTCTTTTTACCTGCTACTGTCTTGCGCTTACCTTTACGGGTACGGCTGTTGGTACGGGTGCGCTGTCCGCGTACGGGTAAACCCTTACGATGACGGAGCCCACGGTAACAGGCAATATCCAAAAGGCGTTTGATGTTCATCTGCACTTCAGAACGCAGCTGACCTTCTACTTTGAACTCATTGGTGATGATGTTACGGATGGCAGACAACTCATCATCATTCCAGTCGGCAGCTTTCTTGTTATAGTCGATGCCGGATTTGGAAAGGATGTATTGGGCTGTGCTTGGGCCAATACCATAAATATAGGTAAGTGCTATCTCACCACGTTTGTTCTTCGGAAGATCAATACCAGCTATACGAGCCATTAATATTGAGTATTTAAGATTTTAAATTTAAAAAAAATGTTTAGCCCTGGCGTTGTTTAAACCGAGGGTTCTTTTTGTTGATGATGTACAACCTGCCTTTGCGGCGTACTATCTTGCAATCTGCGCTGCGCTTCTTGATAGATGCTCTGACCTTCATGAGTCTTTATGCTTTATTAATTTATTTATATCTATAAATGATACGGCCCCGACTTAGATCATAGGGACTCATCTCTACACCAACTTTATCGCCAGGTAATATACGTATGTAGTGCATCCGCATTTTTCCTGATATTGTGGCCAGTATCTCATGCCCGTTTTCGAGTCGTACACGAAACATGGCGTTTGATAAAGCTTCAACGATTGTCCCGTCTTGTTTGATTAAAGACTGTTTAGCCATATTTAAAAGGACTGCAAAGGTAATAAAAAAATTTATTCCTGAGCAATTTTCAGAAAATAAAAAAACTGTACTTATCCGGAGGGCTTTTTAGTGAAAAACGAACGTTATGTAACGTTCGTTTTTAATGTGTTTAATATTGCTGACAGATGTGGTGAAATTTTCATCTGTTTTGTATTGCATTTGTATTGCAAGTATCAGCCCGGTACGGCAGCGCCAGCCAAGGCTTGGGCCCATTGCAGCAGCGAGCTGTGCTGCTGGTCGATCAGGTCGTGCGGCAGGCTGAAAGGTTCGTGCTTGGTGGTAAGGAAGACGGTGTGCATGGCCAGTCTTTTACCAAATTCCATGTCGCTCAGGCTATTACCTACTATTACGCTCTTTTTAAAGTCGATATTGGGAAAATCCTCTTTAGCCTGGATGGCCATGCCAGTATTAGGCTTCCTATTGTGATCGTCATCTGATACCGCGGTGCAGGAATATATCTTATCGATACGGCCCCCGCCTGCTGTAATGGTATCGGTCATATTGGTGCTGATCTCTTTGAGCGAGTTGAGGGTCATTATACCCCTGCCTACGCCACGCTGGTTGGTCACAACTACTATGGTGCCGAAAACATCGTTAAGTATCTGCAACGCTTCAAGTGCTCCTTCGGTGAATTTGAATTCATCCCAGGATGTGATGTATGAGCCTACTGTTTCTACGTTTATTACTCCGTCCCTGTCGAGGAATAATGTCCAGCTCTTGTCTGCCTGTCCTTGTATCTTATCAAAAGGGTTCATCTTTCTTCAGTTCTAAATGTGATCAAAATAATTGTTCTTCTACTAACTGGCAAATGATATGACCTATCGTAATATGCGATTCCTGTATCCTTGGCGTATCGGTGCTTGGTACATTGACCAGGTAGTCTGATAACGCTTTCATCTTTCCTCCTGTCTCTCCTGTAAGAGATACATTAATCATACCAATTTTTTTTGCTTCTTCCTGCGCGTTAATAATATTAACAGAATTGCCCGATGTGCTGAGCCCTACTAATATATCACCGGCTCTCCCAACCCCTTTTATTATTCTACTATAGACGTATTCATAGCCATAATCGTTTGCCACTGCAGTTATATACGAAGTATTGCAATGCAAAGCTTCGGATGGTAAGGGATTCCTGTCGGAGTAAAAACGGCCGCTGAATTCGGCAGCCAGGTGCTGGGCATCGGCCGCACTGCCGCCATTACCGCAAAAGAGCACTTTATTGCCGTTTTTGAAAGCGTTGACGATCGCTTTGGTTACCTCCTCAATGGTATTTAGCAGTTGCTCATCGTTAAGAACTTTTTGCTTGGTATCGATGGATGCACGGAGTATGTTTTGAATTTGCTGTTGCATATGTATGTGATCAAAAATACAACAGCGTACGTAAAAAAGACGTACGCTGTATAAAACGTTTTTTATTATGTGGATATTGTGTGCTAAAGTATTGTTTATTACAATACCAGCATAGCGTCACCATAGCTAAAGAAGCGATATTTTTCTTTAATAGCTGTCTGGTATGCGTGCATGGCAAGATCGTAACCTGCAAACGCGCAAACCATGATGAGCAGGCTCGTTTTGGGCAAATGGAAATTTGTTACCAGTGAGTTGGCGATAGAGAACTCGTGAGGCGGATGAATGAACAGGTTGGTCCAGCCTTCCTCGGGCTTCAGCAGGCCTTGTGCGGTAACGGAGCTTTCTATGGCGCGCATGGTTGTGGTGCCTATGGAGCATATGTTATGTCCTTCGGCCTTGGCCTTGTTCACTACTTTGGCTGCATAATCATCTACTTTGAAATATTCTGCATCCATTTTGTGCTTGGAGAGGTCTTCCACCTCAATGGGGCGGAAGGTGCCCAGGCCGGTATGTAAAGTGACTTCTGCAAAGCGGACCCCAACGATCTCGAGCCGCTTTATGAGCTCGCGGCTGAAGTGCAGGCCTGCAGTAGGTGCTGCAACTGCGCCTTCGTGTTTGGCATATACGGTCTGGTAGCGTTCTTTATCTTCTTCGTCGGGTTTGCGTTTTATGTATTTGGGCAAGGGTGTTTCGCCCAGTGTTTCGAGCATAGCGCGAAACTGTGCGTCATCGCCATCGAAAAGGAAACGGATGGTGCGACCGCGAGATGTGGTGTTGTCTATCACTTCGGCGATCAGTTCGTCGTTCTCACCAAAGTATAGTTTGTTGCCTACGCGTATCTTACGGGCAGGGTCAACAATCACGTCCCAAAGACGATTGGGTTTGTTCAGCTCACGCAGCAGGAACACTTCGATCTTGGCGCCGGTCTTTTCTTTACGGCCATAGAGGCGTGCCGGGAACACTTTTGTATTGTTCACGACCATCACATCCTTGTCGTTGAAGTAACCCAGGATATCTTTGAAGGTTTTGTGCTCTATTTTCCCTGTGTCGCGGTGTACGATCATCAGGCGGCTTTCTTCACGAGATTTTGCGGGGTGTTGCGCTATTAGATTTAACGGTAGATCGAACTTGAATTGCGACAACTTCATATGCTGGAACTGTTGTTTAAAAGTGTGCAAAGTTACATAAAAATATATTAATTAGTTGGCTGGGCGAAATATAGGGAGGCGATATAAAAGTGGAAAAAAGGGCTGTTTTTATTAAAAACAGCCCTTTTAAAGATGAAATACCTAAAATTCTTAATGGTTCACCACTATTTTACTGACAGAGGTTTTAGCGCCATTCCTGATGACAGCGTCATATATACCCTGCGGCAGGTCGGCGATATTTACCCGTATGGTATTATTGCCCGATACTGTATTTGCAGGCAGCAATGTGCTCACTGCTTTGCCCGTCATGTCATATAGTACTATTTCCAGCATGTCTTTTGTTGTAAAAGAGTAGGAAATATCGATGTGATCGCTGGCGGGGTTGGGGAAGAGGCTGACGGTATTGTAGGTGCCTGTAAGGCTATTGACGGCCAGGTTAAAGAGTATGTGGAAAGTATCGGCATTTGATGTACCACCGCCAAGGGTAGTTGGATTAACTACGGTTACGGGTATATTGCCGTAATTGGCAATCATGGCCGCAGTAACGGGGCCGGTAAGCTGTGTGCTGCTTACATAAGTGGTGGTCAATGCTGTGGCATCCCATATGATGGTGGAATTATTGACAAAATCATAGCCATTGACCGTGAGTGTGAAACCGGGGTCGCCGGCATAGGCATTGTTGGGGCTGAGTGATGTAATGACCGGCCTGGGGGTACGGTATTCACCATCGAACAACTGCAGGCTATTGCCCGCTACGGGATGCGACCATGTGAATGATGCCATTGTAAATGTGGGGTCTATCTCCAGCCTTGGCCAGGGTGCGACCAATGATGCGGAATCATCGGCATAATTATTCCGGACCACTCCCCATGTACTGGGGTTAGCTAAGTTCCAGTTGTTCACTACATAAGGAAGCACATGTGCATTGGTATCGAAATAGGTGACAAGAAAATTATTGTAAACACTGTCGAAAGCGATGCATGGTTGTTTACAGTTGTTTGTGGTATTGTCCACATCCAGCCTGCTCCAGTATGATGTGTAATGTGCCCGGTTGTTGTGAAAACCGAGGATGTCAAGATCGGATGTGTTGCCGTTAAAGGCCCTTTCCAGCAAAATGACCGCCGTGGGGCCGCTACTGTCGTTATCGGCGGCGGTTACCGATACAGCGATACTGGGATTGGATACATAGCCCAGGGTACCGACATCGAGCGAGTCGATATTGACCTGTGGGATGAATGGGTCATTTACATTACTAACATTGCGCGAAGTGTATATGTGGCCATATGGAGCGGTTGAAGTAGCATATTCATCCCATGCTACGAAATAGCGCCCGTTGGATGCACTGGCGCTTCGCCCATAGGCTACGGATACATTGCGATAATAGGCAGAGGAGTTAGCGATAGCCTGCCGGTTGGTATATGTGGTGCCACCATCGAGGGATACGAGTGATATCAATGAGTCTTTCGATGCTGTGGTTTTGGTGAAAACAATATCCACACTATATGGTGAGGCTGCCACTGCCGGGTATTTGTAATCGGTAGCCACATCTATGTTGTATATTTTGGTTGCGGATACTTCCTGGTATTCGTGTATGAATGCATGGGTAGTGGCATTATACTGATCTACGAAGACAGTATACGTAGGTACCGAAGGTTTTTGGTTGACACTGGCAACATATAGCCTGAGGTTATTGGTATCGGTACCGGCTACGGCTATCCTTACCTGCGGATAGGTGCTGCCCGCATAATAATAAGAATCTACCGTGGTCCAGGTATTACCATGATCGCGTGTCTCGCGTATAGTAATGCCGCTATCGAAGGTATAAGCAACGTAGGTCCAGCCATTGAAGGCCACATCTATATCGCCGGCAAGCTGATGCTGTGAGGCAACATTATTTACGTTAACATCCTCGCCCCATGCAAAAAGCATCAAGGGGGTAATCACTGCAATTGTAACGAGTAAAAGTTTTCTTTTCATAGCCCTCTATTTTTATTTGGTTAAGAATGGTTCAATACTATTATTAAGTGAAAAACTTCCTGAACGTATTAGCCGGGTATAGTATGACTTATGGCTATAGGAATGAAAATGTATACTGCGTCATGTAAAGATACGAATTAATATAAGTGTTTACATTACAGGAATCATTTAGCCTGTAAACTTTTCAATAAATTTTGCGGGCGGCGGGAGTGGATATTACGGTGGTTTTTATATTTTGTAAGAAACAATAGGCTTTATGATCCGCCAGCACGTAAAAATGGGCAAGAAACAACAGAATGACCGTATCAGGTGGCGCAGCCACGAGGTGGGGCGTATAGAGGCTTTTACAGATGCTGTTTTTGCCTTTGCCGTTACCCTGCTGATCGTTTCGCTGGAGGTGCCCAAGTCTTTCGAAGAGCTGACGCACGACCTTTTCGGTTTTATCCCCTTCGGGCTTGGCTTTATGTTCTTGTTTTGGATATGGGGCCTGCAGCACCAGTTCTTTCGCCGCTACGGGCTTTTCGATGCATATACCAATGTGCTGAATGCGGGGCTTATTTTCATTGTCCTGTTTTTTGTATACCCGCTGAAGTTCCTGGCGCACACACTTGTGGATATGCTCTTCCTGCAAAAGATGGAACTGCCGGTGACCGACATGTCAAAACTAATGATCGTGTACGGCTCAGGCTATATCGTAGTATTCCTGATGCTGGCATTGATGTACCGGCACGCGCTTGTAAATAAAGAGGAACTGGAGCTTACGGAAAGCGAAGTATTTGAAACCACTACTGTAATGTACCAGCATATAATGTTCCTGGCAATAGGTATGGTATCTGTTTCCATTGCTATAGTTTTCCCCGCCCAGCCTTTTTTCTCGGGTATCATTTATGCATTTACAAGCGTACCGATCAGTATGTTGCACCGCAGGCGGGGCAGGCTGCATAAGCTGAAATTTGAAAATAAGGGGGCATAATAAGGGCTCCAAAGCCTTAAATTAACAAGCCCTTTTTGCCTATTGTCAATTTAGCTTTTTACATTTGGCGTCTAAAATATTCTTATCATGCAAGTTTGGAACGATTATCTATCCCAGAACAAACAAAGGTTTCTCGATGAACTTTTTGAATTGCTGCGTATACCATCGGTGAGTGCAGACAGCAAGCATAAGCCCGATATGCAGCGCTGTGCGGAAGCAGTAAAGGAAAACATGCTTAAAGCAGGCTGCGACAAGGCCGAGATATGCCCTACGGGCGGCCACCCCATAGTATATGGCGAAAAGATAATTGATCCGTCACTGCCCACTGTATTGGTATATGGCCATTATGATGTGCAACCGCCCGACCCGCTGGAACTATGGCACAGCGGCCCCTTTGAGCCGGTGATCAAGGACGAGAAGATATATGCACGCGGCGCCTGCGACGATAAGGGCCAGATGTTCATGCATGTAAAGGCGCTGGAACTGATGACGAAAACGAACACACAAGCCTGCAATGTGAAGCTGATGATAGAGGGGGAAGAAGAAGTAGGCTCGGCGAACCTGGGTAAATTCCTGGAAGAGAATAAAGAGAAGCTGAAGGCCGATATCGTGCTGGTATCCGACACATCGATGATCAGCATGGAGCACCCGTCGATAGAGACAGGGCTGCGCGGCCTTACCTATATGGAGGTAGAGGTAACAGGGCCAAACCGCGACCTGCACAGCGGCGTTTATGGCGGTGCGGTGGCCAATCCCATCAACATACTGTGCCAAATGATCGCCTCGCTGCACGATGAGAACAACCATATCAGCATCCCCGGTTTTTACGATAAGGTACAGGATATGAGCGCTGACGAACGCAAAGCGCTCAACGAGGCCCCCTTTGACCTGGGTGAGTATAAGCAGGAACTGGGCATTAAAGAAGTATGGGGCGAGAAAGGCTATACCACGCTGGAGCGCACGGGCACACGCCCTACGCTGGATGTGAACGGCATATGGGGCGGCTATACGGGCGAGGGGGCCAAAACGGTGCTGCCCTCGAAGGCGAGCGCCAAGATATCGATGCGCCTGGTACCGGGACAGGGATCGGACGAGACAGCAGAACTGTTCACCAAACATTTTGAAAGTATAGCCCCGGACTATGTAAGCGTAAAAGTGACCGCGCTGCATGGTGGCGAACCGGTGGTAACACCAACCGACTCCGTAGCCTATAAGGCTGCGGCAAAAGCCGTAGAAACCTCGTTTGGCAAAGCACCGATACCAACGCGCGGAGGGGGCAGCATACCTATTGTAGCCCTCTTCGAGAGCGTGCTGGGCCTCAAGACCGTGCTGCTGGGCTTTGGCCTCGATAACGATAATATACATTCGCCCAATGAGAAGTATGATGTATTCAATTATTTTAAGGGCATAGAGACCATCCCTTATTTTCATAAATACTTTGCCGAGATGAGCAAATAAGCAACAGTGATAAATCAAATAATAAAGGCCCCGTTTTGGGGCCTTTATTATTTGATGATGAGCTATGCATTACATTGATGCCCTGCTGCTCATACTGCCGGAGTCCTCGATATAGTAGGTGGCACCACCGCTGGCATTCACACCCCTATAGATGATGCAGCGCTGGCCTGTACCCGTAATAATGCCATTGCATACATGATAGTAAGTGGTGCCTACGTTGCGTAGGGCATTGAGCACAGCGGGGTAGATCAGGAAGGCATTGTAGCTATCGTAATTGCCATTATTATTGTAATTGTTAGTAGCGGCCTGTGCATTCGATGTGCTCATCATGGTTGCTGTGGCACCGCTTTTGGTTACATCGCAATTTGGCGGGCATATCCATACAGTGCTCATCGCCGCCATCTGGCTGCCATTGGTTATGTTGTTATAATTCACGTCCACCGGTACCATCACGGCCACTTTGCTGCCATCGGCCATCAGGCCATTGTACATACGCACGGCCGCAGCACCGGCATTCACATAATTGGTAATGGGTGTGAGGTCGAGTGTGTAGTACTCTGCGAATTTGTTTTGTACATTGTTCTTGTAATTGTTCATATATGCCTGGGCTGTTGCGGCATCTATGGTTTGATAATTACTGCCGCCGGTTGGCGGTGCTGCCCATGTATTATCGGTAGCGGCAAACAACATAAGGGCAGATGCAATGAATACGATTTTCTTGTTCATAAAAGCATGTTCAGTTTTTGTGTGTAAATGAGCGTAATAATTCATAAATTTACGTTTTTAAAATATTTTGTCAAGGGATTTGGTAAACTTTACTATAATTAATTAATATTTTGTAAAGGTAAATGAGCAAACAAGCTAAGATTTTATTATTTATATGTGTTTTCTTAGGTGTAAGTACTAAGGCAGATAATAATATTTTCAATAATATAAATGGTTTATGGGCTAAATATGCGGAGAGTAAGTCAAATGCTAAAAGGGTAAATGTACTTTTAAAGTTGGGTTACCAATATTTACTATTAGACAAACAAACAGTAAGGGATTCTTTATATGATATTGCGGTAGAAAATTCAGTACTAGACGATACCTTGTTATTTCAAGTTTGTGAATCATATTTTTCAGTTGACTATCATTATTTATCAGGCAGAAAAGCACTGCAATTAGCAAAAAACACCATTCAAATAGCGAAAAATAATAATGATAATACATTGCTATATCGCAGTTATGCCTGTTTGACTAGAGCATATATTGTAAACAATAATATTGATTCGGCTGTTGAGAATGTCAATCGAGCATATTATCATGTTAGCCAAATAAATAATGATGTGCTGAAAGCTCAATGTATGCTGTTAATGGGTGGATGCAAAGAATTAGAAAATAAGAAAATTGAAGCTTTTAGAAATTATACAGATGCATTGCTAATAGCAGAGAAAAACCTCAGCAATGATCTGAAATTTGATTGTTACCAGAAGCTATCAAGCTTCTATTATTTTTTAAAAAAATATGATAAGTCATTACTTTATAAGAAACAACAGTTCAATATATTAAATGCTCAAAAGCACCCAGACTCTAATAAATTAATGGATCTAAATATTAATCTGGCTGATATCTTGTATCACAAAGGTGAAATACTACAGGCAGAAAATGTGACGAAAACCATTATTAAATACGCTAAGGATAATAATTGTGAGCAATTAAAAAATACTGCATTTGGATTATACAGGACATATTTGGTTGACAATGCTTTGTTCTCTGATTTAAGAGATTTATATGAGAAACAATATCCAGAAGAATATAAGCAGCTAGCACAAGAAGACACAACGTTATATTATCGTCTAAATGGTTACATTTTAGAGGCCAACGGTAAACAAGATTCCGCAGCTATGTATTATGCTATGGCTGAGAAAAGGCTGCAAACCAGGAATGGAGGTAATATACCTCTTTCTAATTTCTATAAACGCTATGGCGAATTCCTGCTCAGGCACAATAATGAACAAATGGCCCTACAGAAATTCGACAGTGCTTATAAGTATGCACTTGCGGCCAATTATTTCCCCTACCTGGTAGAGAGCACACATTACCTCGATTCACTCAGCTATATGGAAGGGAATATGAAAGATGCCTACCATTATGCGGGATTGAACAAAATGTATTCGGATAAGCAGGCTGCTATAAATAAAGGAGAAGAGATGCTGCAGCTAGAGGTAGAGAACGAGGCCCGGCAACAGGAACTGCGGGCCGAGATGGACCGCAAGGCCACCGAACGGCGCTATAACCTGCAATATACGGCCATGGTCATTGCCATTATCGGTATCTTCATACTGCTTGCCACATTGGGCACGTTCAAGGTACACCCTACCTATATCCGGATACTGGGCTTTTTCTCCTTTATCTTCTTCTTCGAGTTCATTATCATGATCGCCGATCACCAGATACATGACTTTACCCATGGTGAGCCCTGGAAGTTCATGGCCTTCAAGATAGTGCTGATAGCCATACTGCTGCCCCTGCACCACTGGCTGGAGGAGAAGGTGATCCACTACCTGGTGCACCACCACATGATGAGTGCACCGAAGATGACGATGAAAATACCCGGCTTCGGACGAAAGAAAAGTGAAGCTGTTGTTGAAGAAAAGCCCAGCGATAACTAAATACATTAGCGGAAGGTTTGCTTGTTCAAAATATTTTACTATTTTGACTATGCCTCATTTTATCAATAGTAATTTATGGAAAGCATAAAAGACACTAAAGATATCAGCGGGCATGTACTGGCACTTTTCGCAAAGGGCTACAACAGGCAACAGGTAGCAGAAGAACTGGCCGCACAAGGCCACGATGAGCATTTTATCCGGGAAATATTACAGGAAGTAACTAAGCTGCGCAACTCAAAGAAGCGGGTGCTGGGCCTTTCACTCATCCTTACAGGGGCCCTCATTTGCCTGGTAAGCTGTATCTGCACCATAACATTCTCTTTATCGCATAGCAGTTTCGCTATTGTGCTGTACGGGCTTACTACCGTTGGTATCCTGCTCGTGTTTGCGGGCTTCACACAGGTATTTTAAGCCGTTCAACGGCGTGCTATCTCCTGCTCCAGCTTTGCCAGGAGCTTATCCAGCTCATCGCCATACAGTTTCCGGGCATGCTCATAAGACTGGTCGGCGAGCAGTTGAATGAACTTGTCGCGGCCGAACTGTTGTATCAAAGCACCTGTAAGCACGGCCCCTAAAGGGTAGAGCAGCGATTCGCTGGCATGTTCGCTGTTTTGCCATACATCCTTTATACTTATGTTCCTGTACTGGCGGGGAATGATCTTCTTAAGCTCCTGCATCCAGTCGCGGCCCGAGAAATCGAAATAGCTGGCTACGCCTTCAAATATGAGCTTATCGGGTTGCCGGATCTTCGCAGCATACATACTGATGCTATGCGTGATCTCGTGGCCGCGCGTATGGCCCAGGCTGGTGTGCGTGAGGCAAAACGCGGTTTTGGTGAAGGCCAGGGGCTGATGGAACAACCGTTGTGCTTGCATGAGGTCTTCCCATACGAAATAGTCGATCTTTTTGGGCAGTACAGCCCTGAAAAAGCGATTGATGGAATCGTATGCAGCCTCATTAGCCGCTATGTAGAGGTCGGCATTGCCCGGTATGTGCTGGAAGTGGAATACGAAATGAGGACTTTCTTCCCGGGCCCATGTATCGTAAAGGTCGCTGGAGCCGAAAAGTAGTTCAGCCCCGTTGGCCGATTTGATGGAGTTCATAGTAGCATTCATATTGATACAGGCATCGAGATTTTCTTTAGAACGGTCGTAGGCACCGCGCATAAAGTAGGCGATACCCAGGTCGTGCATGCACCATGCCCGCACCGAAGCCGGGCATTCACGGTATTTTTCCCTTTTTCGAGGTAGGGGATGGCTTCGGTATATTTTCCCTGCTTTACCAGCGACTGCCCGATCACCTGGTAGGCGCCGGGCTCTGTTTGGGTGTATCTTTTTGAAATGGCTATGGCACTATCTAGCTGCCCCTGTTCAAAGAGCTTTAGCGCATCGCTCATGCTCTGTGCATGCAATGCAAGGCAAATGAGCGAAAAGCCGGTAAGAAGGAGCAGGCGCAAAGACGGGCAATGATTTGGTATTGAATGAAAATACGCGAATTGCAATTATTGTGAAAGTTTTCCGTTCTAATTGTGGTAATTTTGGATAGTATCATGTTTCGAAAGGGCACTATAGTTCTTATTGCACTTTGTTTTATTGCTTCAGGTAAGCTGGCAGCCCAAAGTCACTTTTTCAAGGATGATCCCCATGTTTTTTATGGGGGCCTGGTGGGCGGTATGAATATGTGCCAGGTGGATGGCGACGGCTATGGTGGCTACAACAAAGCCGGGCTTAACATTGGCGCATGCGTATATGCCCAGTTCTCAACCAAGGTAGGCATGAGCCTGGAGCTCCTGTATTCGCAGAAGGGCGCAAGGGCGGTGAGCGAATCGTATTCGCAATATGTAGGACAGTACTTCCAGAAATATTACCTCGACCTTAATTATGTAGAGGTGCCGCTGCTGTTCAATTTTTTCACCGATCATAAACTGCATTGCAGTATCGGTGCCTCTTATAGCAGGTTGATCAAATCGAAAGAAGACCTGGTAACCGACTATGGCGTTTATATCGATCCTGAAAAATATTATTTCAATAAGAACGATGTAAACGGCATAGCCGGGTTGACATACCAGTTATATAAGGGCCTTTTTATCAATTTCCGTTACCAGCATTCCATCACCATCATCAGGAACAAGGAACGGGCCATTGTAGGCTGGGGTGTGGATGAATACAACCATACCTGCGCCCTGAGGTTCATATGCCTTTTTGGGCAGGGCGAGGCCCGTTAAGGGTTGGGTCTCGAAAGTTCCGGGTTCGTTACAAATGAATTGTCCGTTAGTGTTTCCAGGAAGGCTATGAGATCCTCCTTCTCGTGGTCGCTGAGCTGTATGGGTGTGGTGACCAGGCCCTGGGCTACATTAGGACTATTGGCCTGCACGCCCCCGGTATAAAAATCAACTACCTGCCTGAGGGTGCTGAACCGCCCATCGTGCATATAGGGCGCGGTAAGGGCGATATTGCGTAGCGTGGGCGTTTTGAACTTGCCATAGTCTGTACTAAGATGTGTTACCGTTATACGGCCCGAGTCGGCGGGTATGGCATCGAGGCCTATATTGCGGAAACCGAAATCTGTCATAAGGGGCGACTTATGACAGCCGGAGCATCTTGCTGTACCAAAGAACAGTTCCCTACCCCGGGCCTCCTGCGCCGTGAACACATTCTGCCCCAGGAACTCCTGCTGGTCGAAGCGCGAATTGAAGGAAATGAACGTACGTTCGAATTGAGAGATAGCCTGCACTACCAAAGTACTGTCTATTGTCCTGGTGCCGAATGCTTTTTCGAACATATCGGGATAATGGGGGTCTTGTTGCAGGCGCTGCACGGCCACGGGCCATGTGTTTGCCATTTCTACAGGATTGGTAACAGGATCGTGCGCCTGTTCCTCAAGTGTGCTGCGCCGGCCTTCCCAGAACAGCGTGGTGTTCCACCCCGGGTTGATAATGGCCATTGCATTACGATTGCCGGGGTTGCCTGCCGTACCCAGGCTGAACCTGCGCGGATCGGAAAAGGCCTTCTCCTGTTTGTGGCATGATGCGCAGCTGATGGTGCTGTTGTTGCTGAGCATCTTTTCATAGAAGAGCTTTCGGCCCAGGGCTACGCCCTCATTGGTGGCAGGGTTGTTGTTCGGCGTTAAAAAGGCTTCGACATAGCTGGGTGTGATAAAGTCATATAGGCTGGGCATAGGGTTGTTTTGGTTGCCCCCGCCACCGTGATCCTTGTCGTGGGATTTGCCGGCGTCGGTGTTTGTTTGTTGGGGGGTGGTAAGTAAGGCGTTATCTTTTTTACAGGCATTGATGATGAGCAGACATGAGGTGGCACTCAATAAAAAAAACTTCTTTCTCATAACAAATGCTTTAGTGTAATTAAATATACAAAGCAGTTATAAGGTGACCATATCTATGTGGTGAATAAGCCGATTTTGTCCGTTTATTAATGGGCAATATTTTGCAGGTACAAGGTGAGTGTGGCATAATCGATCACCGCTTTACCCGATGAAAGTATGTCGGCACCAATAACTCCATCGAAAGGAGAAATACCTACTGCTTTGAGTGCATTGTTCACATGGTCGAGGTTCATAACGGCCAGTGAGAAATCGCCGCGCTTGTAGTTGCCTAAGACCAGTGTATTACCTGCTACCATCTTAGCGGTCAGGCTGGCGCTGCCTGCACCCGCGGCAGGGATATCGCCGCCTTTATCGGTATTGAGCTTGAATTTATCTTTTACGGTCTCATCGATCACGGTAGCGCCTGCGCCTGAATCGAGGATGAATTTTCCTTTTACGCCGTTCAATGTACCTTCAAGATACAGGTGCCCGATGAGCAGCTTGTTCAGCTTTATAGCTATATAGCCTTCTTTAGTAAGAAATGACCGTAAGTCGCTTTTTTGTGCGTATGCTGGTACTATAAACAATAGGGATAGTAATAGGGCGCAAAGGCCCGGCAGGATTTTGTTCTTCATCTTTTCTTTTTTGTTTTATCAGCGCAAAGATGCATTAAGTTCTTTAAGCTTTGCCGATCCGGGGCATAAAACATCTTTGCCAAGGGTATTGAGGGCTTTACCTGTAGTACCCAGCATATCGTGGAGGTCTTTGGATTCATGCTCCATATAGAGCAGACCGGTGAGTATCTCTCCCTTGCTCTTGGCATGATGTACCGCGTTCATGGCCGATATACGGTTATGCGGGTCCCAGCCCTGTGCCAGTTTGTGCAGCTCTATCATTGAGCCATCGTGCAATACTACATGTTCGGTATTGCCTTCGGCATAATCGGCAGTTATCTCTTTCATAGCGGGCACAAAGTCCACCGTACCTGTTGCTTCTACATGTTCGCGCACATAATCGTAGGATTTTGTGGAGCCCACATTGTTATTAAAGGTAACGCAGGGCGATATCACGTTGATAAAAGCAAAGCCCTGGTGCTTCATGGCTGCTTTTATAAGCGGTACCAGTTGTTTCTTATCACCAGAGAAGCTCTGGGCTACAAATGTTGCACCCAGTTCTATGGCCAGGCTGGCGAGGTCTATGGACTGGAACAGGTTCACATGCCCGGTCTTGTTCTTAGAGCCTTCGTCGGCAGTGGCCGAGTCCTGGCCTTTGGTGAGGCCATAGCAACCGTTGTTCATTACTATATACAGCATGTTCAGGTTACGCCTGATGACGTGTACGAACTGGCCCATGCCGATAGATGCGGTATCACCATCGCCGGATATACCTATATATTTCAGTTCCCTGTTGGCAAGATTGGCCCCCGTAGCCACGGACGGCATGCGCCCGTGCACAGAATTGAAGCCATGCGAATTGCTCAGGAAGTAGGCCGGTGTTTTGGATGAACAGCCTATCCCCGACAATTTAGCGACTTTGTGGGGCTCAATATCGAGATCGTAACAAGCCTGCACGATACCTGCACTTATAGAATCGTGACCACAACCGGCGCACAGTGTGGAAAGGGCCCCCTCATAGTAGCTCAGGGTATAGCCAAGTTTATTCTTTTTTAGCTCCGGGTGGCGGAATTTCGGGCGAACGTATGTCATGACAATTGTCCTTCTTTTACCTTATTTACTAAATTGTTTTTGATCCCTTTCATTATGGCATCGGCGGTTATGGGCATGCCATCGTAGTTGAGTACAGGCACCAGTTTTTCGGGGCTTATGCCCAGTTCTATCATCAGCAGGCTGCGCATTTGTGCATCACGGTTTTGTTCTACCACAAATATCTTATCGTGCGTAGCAATGAATTGTTCTACGGTATGATTGAAGGGGAATGATTTGATGCGTATGGCATCAAGATGTATCCCGTCTTCTTTCAGCAGTTCCATGGCTTCCTCGGCCGCATATTTTGATGTGCCATAGAAGAGCATACCATTCCCCTGGTGATTCTTGTGCTGGTATACTTCAGGTGCGGGTACCATCTTTTTGGCAGTTTCCCACTTCAGCACCAGGCGGTCCATATTACGTTTGTAGGCAGCTGCGTCTTCGGTATATACGGCATATTCATCGCGCGAGGTGCCTCGTGTAAAGAAGGCCCCTTTGGTAGGGTGTGTGCCGGGATAAGTGCGGTAGGGTATACCGTCTCCATCCACATCAAGGTAGCGGCCGAACCGCGGCATGTTCTCCAAATAATCTGCGGTAAGTACTTTGCCCCTGTGGTATATACGGTTGTCGTCCCATTCGAATGGTGGCGACACATGGTCGTTCATCCCCAGGTCGAGGTCGGTCATTACCATGACCGGTGTTTGTAATTGCTCTGCGAGGTCGAGCGCCTCAGCCGTCATGTCGAAGCATTCTTTGGGGGTTGAGGGTATTACCAGTATATGTTTGGTGTCACCATGCGATGCGTAGGCAGCTTCCATAATGTCTGATTGCTGCACCCGGGTAGGCATCCCTGTAGATGGCCCTGCGCGCTGCACGTCTATGAGCACGGCGGGTACTTCAGCAAAATAGGCCAAGCCTAAAAACTCGTTCATCAGCGATACCCCGGGGCCGCTGGTAGCGGTAAATGCCCGTGCACCGTTCCAGCCTGCACCTATTACCATACCCATAGCGGCCAGTTCGTCCTCGGCCTGTACTATGGCAAAATTCTTTTTTCCTGTTTGCGGGTCCACACGGTATTCCTCGGCATAGTCATTAAAAGCCTCGGCAACCGATGTGGACGGCGTGATGGGATACCAAGCTACCACAGTCGCACCACCATATACGGCGCCCAGTCCGCAAGCCGAATTGCCATCAGTCATTATAGCATCTTTCAACAGGTTGCGGCGTTCCACGCGTATAGGCAAGGGGCATTTAAAATGTTCTTTGGTATAATCAATGCCCATTTGCAGGGCCTTCATATTAGGCGCCACCAGTTTTTCCTTACCCTTGAATTGCTCTTTGAAGAGGTCTTCAAATACAGCCACTTCAATATCCAGCAGGGCACATAGCGCACCTACATAAATAATATTCTTGAAGAGTTGTCTTTGCCTGGGGTCGGTAAATTCCCTGTTGCACATTTCCATCAGCGGTATGCCGATGTAATTGATGTCGCTGCGTATGAATTCATCATGCAGTTTCTTGGTGCTGTCATACAGGAAGTAGCCACCCTCTTTTACATTGTTCACATCCTGCATCATACTCTGCGGGTTCACGCATACCATCAGGTCTATGCCTTCCCTGCGGCCCAGGTAGCCTTTCTCGCTCACACGCACTTCGTACCATGTGGGCAGGCCCTGTATGTTGGATGGAAAAATATTCTTCGGGGTTACGGGAATACCCATCCGGAAAATGGACTTTGTGAAGAGAAAATTTGCACTTGCCGACCCTGTCCCGTTTACGTTTGCGAACCTTACTACGAAATCATTTACAGTGCTGTTTCCTGCTGGCATGCATTAACTGCTTTAGTTACGTTATAAAAGAATTTTTTCATGTCCCATGCTGAGGTCGGGCAGCGTTCGGCACACAGGCCGCAGTGCAGGCATACATTCTCGTCCTTCACCATTACGCGTTTGGTTGGTAATATATCCGATACATAAAGGTCCTGCTCCATATTGTGTGCAGGCACTTTAGTATGCGCTCTTAATGCATCTTCTTCTTCATTTACTGTAAATGTGATACAGGATGTGGGGCATACATCCATACAGGCATCGCATTCTATGCATTTATTTTCTGTAAAGACGGTTTGCACATCACAGTTCAGGCATCGCTGTGCTTCTTTAAAGCCGGTAAGCGGGTCGAAGCCCAGCTCCACTTCCTGCATGCGGTTGCTGAGCGTTATCTTTTTATCGGCCTGTGGCACTATGTAGCGTTCGTCGTCGGCCACCATGCTGTCGTAGCTCCATTCGTGTATGCCCATCTTCTGGCTCACCAGGTTCACGTGCGGGGCCGGGCGGTCCATCATGCTCAGCCCTTCACAACTTAAGTGTATGGATATGGCGGCCTGGTGTCCATGTGCTACGGCCGTTATCACGTTCTTGGGGCCGAAGGCGGCATCACCGCCGAAAAATACTTTTTTATTGGTGGAGCAGTAAGTGATCGGGTCGACGACAGGCATATCCCATTTGTCGAATTCAATGCCGAGGTCGCGCTCTATCCAGGGAAAGCTATTCTCCTGTCCTATGGCCACAAGTACATCATCTGCTTCATAAAAAGCATCGGGCTCCCCGGTAGGAACCAGTTTCCTTTTGCCATTGTCGTCATACACGGCCTCCACTTTCTCAAACATCATCCCTGCCAGCTTACCATTCTTTATCACGAACGATTTAGGCACATGGTTATCGATGATGGGTATATCTTCATGCATCGCGTCTTCCTTTTCCCATGGCGATGCTTTCATGTCTGCAAAGGGACTGCGTACGATCACTTTTACATCATCGCCACCCAGCCTGCGGCTGGTGCGGCAGCAATCCATCGCGGTATTGCCACCGCCCAGCACTATTACTTTTTTGCCTATTTTACTGGTGTGTTCAAAGGCTACACTGGCCAGCCAGTTGATACCTATGTGTATGTTCGCGTCACCCTCCTGCCGTCCTTCCAATTTAGGAAGGTCGCGGCCTTGCGGCGCACCTGAGCCAACGAACACGGCATCGTAGTTCATAGCCAGTATTTCCTTCAGGCTGCTTACATACTGGTTGTAATGGGTGTGTATGCCCATATCGGTAATATAATTTACTTCTTCGTCCAGCACGCGCTCGGGAAGGCGGAACGATGGTATCTGGCTGCGCATGAAGCCACCGCCTTTTTTCTGTTCATCGTAGAGGTGTATCTCGTAGCCGAGTGGTGCTAGGTCACGCGCTACGGTGAGGGATGCAGGCCCTGCACCTATGAGTGCTATTTTTTTACCATTGGGCGCAAAGGGCCCCTGCGGCATATGTTGTTTTACGTTCCCTTTATTGTCTGCAGCTACCCGCTTTAGCCTGCATATGGCTACGGGTTCTTCTTCTATACGGCCCCTGCGGCATGCAGGCTCGCATGGCCGGTCGCAGGTGCGGCCCAGCACACCGGGAAACACATTCGAGTCCCAGTTGATCATGTAAGCTTCCGTGTACTTGCCTTCTGCGATGAGCCTGATGTATTCCGGCACTGGCGTATGCGCCGGGCAGGCATACTGGCAATCAACAACCTTGTGGAAGTACTCCGGGTTTTGAATATCGGTTGGTTTCAATGTCTGTTCCTGTTTTAAGAAATGAGATCCGGAAAATGTCGGGTACCTGTTAATTGCCCGGCAGCATCATACTAATATAGCAATTTTTGAACTATTCAAAACATTTGGGCAAGTAATATGTGTGAACTCAGAGCTTTCTTAACTTTACTACATGCCTGCTGTCACCTGTGAGGGGCAGGACAAAAAAGCGGTTAGGAATATTGATCAAAGATGCTGAGGAAGGCCGTTGTTTAAAACGCTTGACAAGGCCTAAACTTTTTTTGACTTTTTTAATTTTTTAAATCATGAATATACCTGAAGATTACCAACAAGTGATGCCCTATATCATTATCAAAGATGCTACAGCATTCACGGCATTTATTAAAGAGGTTTTTGGTGCAACGGAAAAATATAAAGTCATGCGCAATGAACACACCATTGCACATGCAGAACTGCAAATCGGCGATAGCATGATCATGTACGCCGATGCTACGGACCAGTTCGGGCCATGTACTGCCGGTATGTTCGTGTATGTAGCGAATGCTGATGAAACGTATACTAAAGCATTGGCAAATGGTGCCACATTCATAATGCCACCGGCCGATATGGGATATGGCCGCAGTTGCGGCATCATAGATCCCTTTGGCAATACATGGTGGCCCACTACCGCTCCTAATGTTAAAATAGGTTTGTAACCAACTTCGTGGCCTGGTTTTTTAAAACTTGTTAAGTAAAAAATCAGAACTATGAAAAATTATTGGAGAATTATCGGTTTGGTAGCTTTGGGTGCAACAGTAGCCTACTATCCTGCCCTTCGCTTGTATCAATATCTTAAAGCGAAAGGTGCAGAAGCTGCAGAAGGGCTAGAAGAAGATGCCCATGTCGTAAAACATTTATTTAACCACAAGCATAAAGGCCACAGGGCGGCTGCAAACGGCCAGCTCAGTTAGCCAGGTGCTTTTGGTTAGATGAAGAGGCGGCGGATCATTCTGCCGTCTTTTTTCGTCATATATTATTTGCCGTAATCCCCCTTTGCCGAGACCCGTATAGCAATTACCATTACACAATTACCAATTAACACCTTTTTACTACATTTGCGGGTTCTATCACGCATTTAACCATTTAAATTATTTCCATTTTATGGCATATGATGTAATTGTTGTAGGTAGTGGTCCCGGCGGTTATGTGGCTGCTATCCGTGCATCACAATTGGGTTTTAAAACCGCTATCGTTGAAAAAGAAAGCCTTGGCGGCATCTGTCTCAACTGGGGTTGCATACCCACTAAGGCTTTGCTGAAGACAGCAAACGTTTATGAATATTTCAGCCATGCTGCCGATTATGGTATACAGGCCAAAGATTTTGCGCCTGATTTCCCGGCCGTGGTAAAGCGCAGCCGCGGGGTTGCCGATAAAATGAGTAAAGGTGTCCAGTTCCTGATGCGTAAGAACAAGATAGACGTGATCATGGGTATGGGCAAGCTCAATGCCAAAAAGGAACTGGAAGTTACCGGCACAGATGGTAAGACCACTGTACACCAGGCTAAGCACCTGATACTTGCCACAGGTGCCCGCAGTCGCCAGTTGCCCAACCTGCCTATTGATGGCAAGAAGGTGATCGGCTACCGCGATGCCATGGTGCTGCCCCAGCAGCCTAAAAGCATGATCGTGGTGGGCTCAGGCGCTATAGGTGTAGAGTTCGCCTATTTCTACAATAGCCTGGGTACCAAGGTCACCATTGTGGAATTTATGCCGCGCATTGTACCTGTTGAGGATGATGATGTTTCGAAAGAACTGGAACGCAGCTTTAAAAAGAAAGGCCTGGAAATAATGACCAATGCTTCTGTTGAGAAAGTGGACACTTCAGGCAAAGGTGTAAAAGCTACGGTGAAAACTAAGGACGGCGAGATAACACTGGAAGCCGATATCGTATTAAGTGCAGTAGGTATAAGTGCAAATATCGAGAACATTGGCCTGGAAGCCGCCGGTGTAAAAACCGACAAGGGCAAAGTGCTCGTCGATAAATATTATAAAACAAATGTAGAGGGTATTTATGCCATAGGCGATATAGTGCCCGGTCCCGCGCTGGCGCACGTAGCATCGAAAGCAGGTATCATTTGCGTGGAAGCCATAGCTAATAAAGAAGGCAAGTATCACCATGTGCCCGAGCCAATGGACATGGGCAATATACCGGGCTGTACTTATTGCTCGCCCGAAATAGCTTCTGTAGGCCTTACGGAAAAACAGGCCAAAGAAGCGGGTTATGAGGTGAAAGTAGGCCGTTTCCCATTCTCCGCATCAGGCAAAGCCAGCGCTGCAGGTGCTACCGAAGGTTTTGTAAAAGTGATCTTCGATGCCAAATACGGCGAATGGCTGGGAACACATATGATTGGTGCCAATGTTACCGAAATGATCACCGAAACCGTTGTGGCCCGCAAACTGGAGACCACATGGCAGGAAGTGCTCGACAGCATTCACCCGCACCCTACCATGAGCGAAAGTGTAAAAGATGCTATCGAAGTAGCATTGGGCGAGGCGATACACCTCTAGGAAAGTTTATAGACTTAAATATCAAAAATGGCTGCCGAAAGGCAGCCATTTTTATTTTCTATTTCTTTTTACCCGGCTCTTTATCTTTATTCTTTGTAGGTTTTTCTATCCTTGCCTTATCATAGTCTGAGTCAGTATTGATGCGTTCATCCACACCTTCTTTACCTGATGTATAACCTGTTCCTGCAGAGCCTCCTGCGCCGGGTGCCGTGGCCCCTTCGTAAGATATATTCGTGCCTGTATTCGCAAGATCCCTGTCGCTGTGGTGCGATACCTGTGCACTGGCACTGCGACCCATGCTGGCAGCATACAACGCTGAGTTATGTTTGCCTTTTTTCTGTTTTTCTTCACTATGGTTTTCAGCCACTTTACTGTTTTTCGCGTTTTGTTTTTCTTCTTCTTTGTTTCGCATGATGATCTTTTTTGTTTACACTATATGCTAAAAGACCATACCACAAGCCTGCAATGAATTGTTAGCATTTTATTCATCTTCAATACAAGGGGCGCTATCACATTATTTCAGTAATTTCACAGGCTGATAAAAAGTGTAATGAGAAAATATATACGTTTAGCTGCCTGTCTTTATTTGCTGAGTATGGCAGTGGTGTCAAAAGCAGGCGATAAGATAAAGATATACTTTAACCACCCGGTCGATAATTCTGTCGCCACAGCCGTTCCCGCCGTTTATTCCACTCATATATCCGATACGGTAGTAGCCTATATCAACAGGGCAAAATATACTCTTGATATAGCCATGTATAATTTCTCCTACAGTACTTCTTATGCGGATATAGCAGGTGCGGTAAATGATGCCCTTGCCCGTGGTGTGCAGGTGCGCTGGATATATGATGGCAGCTCATCCAATTCAGGCCTTTCACATCTTAACGCCGCAATACCCACACTGGGCAGTCCCACCAGTCAGGGATACGGTATCATGCATAATAAGGTAGTGATCATAGACGCCTACTCTGCCGATCCTGACGATGCGGTGGTTTATACAGGCTCTATGAACTGGAGCGCACAACAGTTCAATACCGATTTCAACAATGTCGTCTTTTTGCAGGATTCAGCTATTGCCCGTGCTTATACTAATGAATTCAACCTGATGTGGGGGAGCACCGGTGCTACGCCGAATGCAGCAAATGCGAAATTCGGACCTGATAAAAATGATCTCGGCTTACACAACTTTTATATAGACGGGCACCAGGTAGAATTGTATTTCAGCCCATCCGATAACACTAATTCGCATATCATTAACACCATTAACTCTGCCAATACCGACCTGTATTTTGGTATGTATAGCTTCACCTACCAGGCCGATGCCACTGCGATAATGAACCGTAAGAATGCAGGCGTATATGTAGCCGGTATTGATGATTCATTCAGCGATTCGTATTCACCATACGGCACCTTTACCAGCGGCCTGGGCAGCAATTTCATATCCTATAACGGCACTGGTATTTACCATAACAAATTTGTGATCATTGATCCTTCCGATGCCTGTTCAGACCCTATGGTAGAAACAGGTTCACATAATTGGAGTTTATCAGCCAATACCCAGAATGATGAGAATGCCGTGGTGATACATAGCGATACCGTAGCCAATATTTACTACCAGTCTTTTTACAGCAACTTTTATGCTTTTGGCGGTACATTGCTTCCGCAGCCCGGTTGTGTTACTTCAGTAAAAGAAACGACACAGACGGGAAATATGCTCATGGTCTATCCCAATCCTTCCAGTGATGTTTTCAATATTGCTTATGCTTTAAGCAGCACAGCGCCGGTAAGTATATCTGTGACAAATTTATACGGGCAGATAGTTAAGACAGTTGTAAAGAATGAAGTACAGCAGGCAGGTAAGCACGTCTATTCATTTGAGCCACCAGTTGCGGGCGTGTATTTTGTCCATTGCGCTATGGGTGGTCAGCATTATACAAGCAAGCTGATCAGGGTCGATTAGGCAAGAGAGCGGTATTTAAATAGCCAATACAGAGGCTATTTCTTTTTCCCAAAACCAAAATCGAGCCTGTAGTAGAACAGGGGTAAGAAGCCCAGTTGGTATTGTTTCAGGAAGGGATCTTGCCCCTGCGCTGCAGCATCTGAGCTATAAGTAAGTGATAAAAGATTTTTCTGTCCTGTTATATTCACCAGGTCGAGTGCTATCTCGTGGCTTACTTTTTTGCCGTTTATGCGTACGCCCAGTTTTACATCGGTCCTGAAGTAGGCGGGGAATTGCAGGGTATTCCTTAAACTGTCGACTACGATAAAGTCTCCAGTGGCATTAGATGCTGCAGTATCGGGTGGGGAATACAGGCGCCCACCTGTATAAGTCACTTTTGCTCCTGTTATCAGAGTACTGTTCTTACCCAACTTTAGTTCATAGCCGCCAAGCACGTTCAGTGCATAGTGGTTGTTAAAGTCGGTATTGCGATATATACCGTCATTTCCTTTGGCTTTCGAATCATACACAGCTCCTGAGAAGAGTATATAATAGCCATGACTGAAACTCTTCTCTACTGTGAGTTCAAGTCCGTAATTATATCCTGTCCCTGTATTTTGCAATACGTCGGGGAATGACCTGTCGAAACCTGAGCCCTGGTTGATGGCGGAAAATGATGAACCTGCCCGGGTCTCAACAGGTATGTTGAACAGGTATTGGTAATACACTTCAGTATTTACGTGCACAGTGCGCGAGAAACGGTGATCGTAACCGGCTACAATATGATGGCTGCGTGTAAAATCAACGTTATAGTTGTGCATATAGCTGGCAGCATTTGCGGGCAGGTGGGCAAAGTATTGATATAAGGGCTGTACCTGGCTGTGCAGGCCATAGCCCAATGTTATGGTGTTGGATCTGCCCGGCTGCCATTTGATGCCCGCCCTTGGCTCGAGGGCCTTAGATCCATTATGTGTTAAATACATGCCGTGTATCCCGGCGGTAAAAGTAAGTGCGTCACTGGGCCGGAATTTATATTGCACATATGCCTGCAGCAGGTCGGTATTGCCTTTGAAGTCTTCCCTGTGCTGCCAGTCCTGCCGGGTAGGCGGGTACTGGCGGCTGCTGTCCAGCAGGTCCAGGTGATAAAGGTCATTTACCAGCCCGGCTTTCAGCGTATGCTGTGCACCCATCTTTTTATTGATGTACCAGTGGGCCACCGTAGCTGTGGTGCCGAAGGTATAGTCCAAAATACTTTTAAGCGAATCCACGGCATAATTGACATTACGGAATACCTTGTCATGGTGCGCGCCTATTTCATTACCTGTTTCGCCTATCACTATTTTAGTATAGGTACCCTGGTTGATGATATAACTGAATGCTGCACCCACTACCCCGGTATTGGAGTGGAAATACTGGTCGCGGTCCGATTCGCCATAGAGTTCGTCGGGTGGTGTGGTCTTATCGCTCACTATAAGATCAACACTGCTCAGCCCCCCAAGCCCGAAGAAAGCAAGATTGGCCTTCTTGCCCAGCGGAAAGTTCAGTTTGAAGGATGCATCCTGGTAAGTAGGTACGGAGCTGGTACCAATTTTTATATGCAGGCCTTCAAATAGCTTCAGGGTAGAGTAGCGGTAGGTGATGAGGAATGATGAGCCGCTTTTGCGGGATATCGGCCCTTCTGCAGCCAGTTCTGTACCCAGGAAACCAAGTTGTGCTGTGGTCTCGTAGCGCTCGCTATTGCCGTTACGGAACTTTAGGTCAAAGACGCCTGCGGTGGAATTGCCATATTCTGCGGGGAATGCCCCGGTGAAAAAATCGCTGTTGCCAAGTGTTTTGCTGTTCAGCATGCTTACGGGGCCTCCGCTCGTACCCGGTACGGCAAAGTGGTTGGGGTTGGGTATATCTATATCCTCCAGCCGCCACAATACACCCTGCGGCGAATTGCCCCGCACTACGATATCATTTCTTGAATCATCGCCCCCCTGTACCCCGGCAAAGTTCGAGGCCATACGGGCTGGGTCTGAACGGCTGCCTGCATAACGTTCTGTCTCCTGCACATCAAAGGTTTTGGTGCTTACGAGGGCCATATCATTGATGTGCTCCTTTTTAGCACTGATCACTACCTCCTGCATTTTCGTGGCCGATTCTTCCAGTTCCAGTGGCAGCAGCACTTCTTTGCCCGAGGTCACCAGTACATCGCTGATGTCTATATCTTTATAGCCCACATAGCTTACATGGATGGCATGCTTGCCCACGGGCACATTATCGATAACGAACTGTCCTTTATCATCTGTTACAGCACCGGGTTTATTTTCAAGCCCAGGGAAGGATACCGACACCCCCGGCAGCGGCACATGTGATTCTTTATCCGTGACCGTACCGCGCACGCGCTGCGTAACCTGTGCAAAAGACAGGCTGCAATACATGCAAAATATTATAAGAACCAGGGCTGTACGCATACATAAGCTTTGTAGCTTAAACATAATATTTTAATAGGGAAAATGCTAACTTGTACGCTTGTATAAAGCAGGCAAGGGAAATGGAAGATTATATACTGGATAAGACCTTTGACAAGATCGATCTTAAGGAACAGCCTTTGGTGAAAGGAGATTATGAGCACTGCACTTTTAACAATTGCGACCTTTCAAATGCCGATCTCTCCGGCTTTAGTTTTTCCGAATGTACTTTTAGTGATTGCAACCTTAGCCTGCTGAAATTAGTGAATACTGCTTTCCGTAATGTACAGTTCATTGGCTGCAAAATGCTGGGCCTGCAATTCGGCAAATGTAACCCCTTCAATCTTACCTTTAGTTTGGCGCATTGCCAGCTCGATCACTCGTCTTTTTATCAATGCAAGCTAAAGGGCATAACGTTTAACGATACGCAACTACGCGAAGCCGATTTCACGGAATGCGACCTTAGTGCCGCGATCTTTGAGCGTTGCGACCTGCTGGGAGCTATCTTTGAAAATACAGTGCTCGAAAAGGCAGATTTGCGTACTGCGTATAGTTACATCATCGATCCCAATATCAACCGCATTAAAAAAGCCAAATTCTCACTTGAAGGTGTCAGCGGTCTGCTAGCCCGCTATGATATTGTAATAGAATAATGATATTGGTGTAGTTATTTTTATGTTTCGCATTTGTGTTACGAAGTTTCACATTATTTAATTCGTCAATTCCCCTATTAAAACCCTACCTTTGCACACTCTTTTGAGACAGGATGAGAAACATTAGAAATTTTTGCATAATAGCTCATATCGACCATGGTAAAAGTACCCTGGCCGACCGCCTACTGGAACATACCAAAACCATCAGCGAACGCGATATGCAGGCGCAGGTGCTGGATGATATGGACCTGGAGCGTGAGAAGGGCATTACCATCAAGAGCCACGCCATACAGATGGACTATGAGCACAATGGCGAAAAATATGTGCTGAACCTGATAGATACCCCCGGTCATGTGGACTTCAGCTACGAGGTGAGCCGTGCACTGGCGGCCTGCGAGGGCGCACTGCTGCTGGTGGATGCCAGCCAGGGCATACAGGCGCAGACCATCAGCAACCTGTACCTGGCACTGGATAATGACCTGGAGATCATACCCGTGATCAATAAGATAGATATGGAAGGCGCCATGATACCCGAGGTGACCGACCAGATAGTGGACCTGATAGGCTGCAAGCCGGAAGATATCATACTGGCCAGCGGCAAGAGCGGCATAGGCATAGAGGACATCATGACAGCTGTAGTAGAGCGTATACCCTCCCCTAAGGGCAACCCGGATGCGCCGCTGCAAGCCCTGATCTTCGATAGCGTGTTCAACTCGTTCCGCGGTATCATTGCGTATTTCCGCGTGAAGAACGGCACGATCAATAAAGGTGATAAAGTAAAGTTTTACCATACCGGCGGCGAGTACTATGCTGACGAGGTGGGCGTACTGAAACTGGGCCTGCAACCTAAAAAGAGCGTGAGCGCAGGGGATGTGGGTTATATCATCACCGGCATCAAGAATGCCAAAGAGGTGAAAGTGGGCGATACCATCACTACGGTGGCGAACCCGACACAGGAAGTAGTGAAAGGCTTCGAGGAAGTGAAGCCAATGGTATTTGCAGGCATATTCCCCGTGGAGACCGATGATTTTGAAGAGCTGCGCGAGTGCATGGAAAAGTTGCAGCTTAACGATGCTTCGCTGACCTTTGAACCAGAGACATCGCAGGCCCTCGGCTTCGGTTTCCGTTGCGGCTTCCTGGGCATGCTGCACATGGAGATCATACAGGAAAGACTGGAGCGCGAGTTCAATCAAACGGTGATCACTACGGTGCCCAACGTTAGCTTTAAGGCTTACCTGACCCGTGAAAAGGACAAGGCCGTAACGGTGAATAACCCGAGCGAGATGCCCGACCCCAGCAGGCTGGACCGTATTGAGGAGCCTTTTATCCGTGCCCAGATCATTACATTACCCGACTATATAGGCAATATCATGAGCCTGTGCCTTGGTAAGCGCGGCCTGCTGATCAACCAGCACTACCTGACGCCTACGCGCGTGGAGCTGATATTTGAGCTGCCACTCACGGAAATAGTATTCGACTTCTACGATAAACTGAAATCATCTACAAGGGGCTATGCCTCCTTCGACTACCACCCCCTGGACTACCGCGAGAGCGATATAGCCAAGATGGATATACTGCTGAACGGCGACAAGGTGGATGCCCTGAGCGCACTGATACACCGCAGCCGCGCGCAGGACTTTGGCCGCAAACTATGCTCGAAACTGAAGGAGCTATTGCCCCGCCAGCAGTTCATGATAGCCATACAGGCTGCCATAGGCGCCAAGATAGTGGCCAGAGAAACGATATCGGCCATGAGAAAGGACGTAACGGCCAAATGCTATGGCGGTGACATATCGCGTAAGCGCAAGCTGCTGGAAAAGCAGAAAGCAGGTAAGAAGCGTATGCGCCAGATAGGCAACGTGGATGTGCCGCAGGAGGCATTCCTGGCGGTATTGAAGCTTGATGACTAATGAATTCGCGGCCTACCGTGATTTTCATTATTTTACGCTACCGAATTACATACAATGAAACATATTGGCACACTATTGATCCTGTCGGTGCTAAGCAACAGCCTGCATGCCCAGGACCTTAAGACCATTAAACTGAAGCAGCAACACGCAGCATATAGTCCCCGGAATTATTACATAACATCGGTAAAAGATGATCGGGCCGATACCGGCAATATAGGTAGGGTACACATTGGCCTTGCCAACAGGGAAGTGTATGTAAACCTGAAGAATGGAGCTGCTTCCGCCTTAGATGAGTACATACAGCATAATGTAACGCAGGACAAAAAAGCTGTACCGGTAAATATCCACATCAGCAAACTGAATGTAGGAGAAAAGATAGGATTCACCAGGGAGCAGGCAGAACTGGAACTGGAGCTTTCCTATTATAAAGGCGACTCGCAATTGGTAGCATACACAGGCAGCGGTTACATACAGCATGGCATAGATGTTACGGGATATGTAGAACAGATGATAAGGCAGAACATAGACCATAGCCTTGAAGAGTTTGATAAATGGTTGGATGAAAACGGGCAAAGCCCGACAAATGCTCCGGAAGTGGTAGCAGAGGTAATTGTGCAACAGGGTGCAGCCGGCGATACCGATCTCGTGAACTATGACCGGAACCGTCCTTTACAACGTGAAGATTTTTCCGGGGAGCCTGATGACCTGAGCCTGGGAGCTGCTGCAACATACAGCAACATAGCTATGAAATATTCGGCCCAAAGGATTGGCAATATCGTAAACCTGAAGGTGACAATATCAGCATCGTTCGACAAAACAAGGTCGTGGTGGAGGTCGAAGAATAACCTGCCGGGTATGATGATTCATGAGCAGCATCATTTTGACATCACCGGCATAAAAGCCTGCGAGCTTGCTAATTCAGTAAAGAGTACCCGGTTCTCAACCAGCAATTACCAGCAAGAACTGGAAGATCTACACAAAAAGATCATCAAGGAAATGCAGCAAATGCAAGGCAGCTACGATAAAGAGACGCAGCATGGCAGGATAAAAACAGAACAGGAGCGCTGGAACAAATTTATAAAAGAACAGGCAGATGCAATGAGTTGTTATTAATCAGATCATTATAAAAAAGCGGCCTTCCATTAGGAAGGCCGCTTAAAATTTACCCTATGAAAAACTATTGTTTAATAAAGCGCTCATGTACCAGGCTGCCATCGGCGCTCATTACCTGCATCATGTATGCACCTGCACGCAGGCCCGATGCATTGAAGGTGAAGTAGGTGCTGCCTGCATTGAGCTGCAGGGCTTCCGTAAGCACTACGCTGCCCATCGCATCGATGATACGCATTGTAGCAGTTGCAGTCTCATCATTCATGATATGCACGGTAGCATTGCCATTAATGACATTAGGCGCTATGCTCACCAGTTGCAGGCCGCTGCCGTTCATGGCTATGGTCACTACATTGCTGTAGGTGGTCTTGCCATTGATGTCTTTGGTAGCGAGGCGGTAATAGTTTTTACCGCTGGCCGGCATATTATCGGTATAGCTGTAATCGTTAAGCCCAGCTTTAGCTGCCTGCGTATTGAGCGCCGTGAACTTTTGTCCATCAGTACTGTGCTGGAGTGTAAAGTTCTCATTGCCATCGGCAGCGGCGCGCCATTGCAGCTGTGCCTGTGTATTACTGAGCCTGCGGCCATCGAAACTGAAGAGCTTTATCAACAGTGGGTTGGCATCGCTGCCTGCAATGGTCCAGTCGCTCCAGCCGCTGGCACCTGTGCGCTTAGCGGTCACCGTGCTTCCCGACAAAGTAGTGGCCTGGTGTGTACCATCCTGGTTAAAATCGATATCATCATCGCTCTTTAAAGCTGTGAGCTGGCAGATATCGGTATAATCATAAAGATTCTCTAATTGAAGGGTCACATCATAAAGACCATCATTTGCATTATTACCTGTATTTGGGAAGCCATCGGCCGGTACGATCTGCCACATATTGGTATCCACATGTATCGGTGTGAACGAACCCGCACATGGTGCAACATTGGTAACAGAGATGGGATTGTTATTATTGATGGTCAGGTTGTTGGTATTGGCAAAATAATGCCCGGTGAGGGAACCTCCGCTAAGGGGTGCCTGGGTATATTCAACGGTAATGAAACGGTCATTGCCATTAAGTCCGAAGGGGAACATGCCGGTTGCGTCGCCTGCATTGGTACTGGCACCAAACCAGCGTTTCATATAACCCAGTACGTGACCAGAAGTATGCGAAAGTGTACCGGGTGATGTGGGTGATGTACCCAATATAACCATATTGTTATCGGGGTACAGATCGCCGGAGATCATTGTAAGCGAAGTATCTACCTGTATGTTGCCGGTAGTGTATAACTGAACACCTTGCATAGTGAGGTTAGCCACAGTAAGCCCGGGGGCGGCCTGCCCACCGATACCGCTGAAAATAAGGCTGCCTTCATTGCTATGGAAAGTGCCGTTGTTCTGTATGTCGCCATGTACGTCAAGCACACCGCCCGTTTTGAAATCCAGCACGGCGCCGCTGCTCACGATAACGCTGTTAGCTACGTTGCCCGGGCTATCGATAACGGGCTGGTTAATGGGGCCCAATGGGTCGATGGTAATATTATCGGCAGCTGTGGGGGCTACCAGGCCGCACCAGTTCTCTGCCAGTTTGGTATTGCTGCTTGCATTGCCCGTCCATGTAAGGTTATTGGTACCGCAGCCCGGGTTGTAAGGCACCATAGCGACACCGCGATAAGATATTTTATTATTAGTACCGGCAGTCACTAGTGTGGTGAGCGCCGGAGCAGTAAAGGTAAGCGGGGCATAGCCCATATTATCGGTGAAGCTATAAATGTTACCGCCATTACCGGTAGCGTTGCCATCGAAGCCGCCTACAGCATATAAGGTCATAGTGCCTGTGCTGCGGTCAACAGAGCCCGCAACGCTCCTGAATTTATCAGCAGCTGCACCTATAACACCATCCTGTACCCATGAGCCGCCTACAAGTGAGAACCTTACAAGGCCAATAGCGTCATCGGCCACATAGAGCACATCAACACCGGGCACTGTTTCGCTCAGGTCGGCAAAGAAATACTGGTAAGGGCTGCTTAATACCGGGCCGGGGATATTGGTTATTGTTTGGCCGGTAGTGGTAGGCAGGCCGGTGCCAACAGTAGCTACACGGGTAGCACCTGATCCTGAAGATATAAAGAGCTGTGCTACACCGCCTGTTTCCGCGATATTAAAATCGCGCACATTGGTTGGTGAGCTGGCTATCTGTAATGAAGTGTTCGAACTGATGGTGGTGTAACGGATGCCATCGGTGCTGCAGCCTATCCAAAGGTCGCTGCCATTGGTGGTAATAGCGCCACGGGCATTACCTGTATTGCCCGCATCAGGCAGTGAAGTGGATACATCGACAAGGCCGTCATACCTGATAAGGCCTACAGAACGGTTGACCGTAGCAGAAGTAGTGCCGCTGATAGTGCCTACACCACCTACTGCACGATTGTATCCTGCTATGGCCAGGTAGCGACCATCGAGCGAACGGGTAACGAAACCCTCGCTGGTGGCTGTGCCGCTGCAAAGGAAATTGTTGCCCACAACATCGTTGTAGGGCATGATGATGCTCTGCACCAATGTGCCCGCAGGCGTATATTCATCCACAAACACAATGCTACCCGTATTGGTGAGGGTGACGCTGTCACCTACCCTTGTAATGGCTATATTGCCATTGGTGAAAGGGATGTTCGCATTACCACGCACGTGGATATTGACTGCCGGTGCGCTTGGCGAAGTGAGCTGCACATCACCGCTTACCCAGCCTGTAGCTGAGGCGGCTATGCGTATATATAAAGTCAGGGGCTGACCAACAAGATTGCCAGCCACTTGTAATAAAAGCAGTGATGAGGTATAGGTAATATCATCGGTAGACAGTTCGAAGCCTGCCGGTGCGCTCACATTCACATCACCTATCAGGTTGCTGCCATTTAGGGTGAGTGTTTGCGAAGCAGAAGCGTTGCCCGACATAGTACTGAACAGGTTGATCGTGCCGGTAGCTGTAACAGTAGGAACAATAACATTGCCGACAACAGGAATATTTTGTGTTACAGCATTTGTAGAGCTCAGCGAGATGTTACCATTTTGCGGACCTGCTGCTGCAGCAGCAGCAATACGCGCATATACCGTAAGGGGCTGTCCGGGCAGTATGCCTCCCACCTGGTTGATGCTAAGCGTTGGGGAGTATGTTATATTATCAAGCGACAATTCATAGGCTGCCGGCGGCGTGATCAGCACACTGGCCACGAGGTTATTGCCGCTAACCGTAAAGGTTTGTGCAGGAGAAGCGTTACCTATAATAGTATTGAACGGCCCTCCCGGTACAAGCGAAGTGGTAGTAATAACCGGCGGCGGAACGATCACATTGCCTGACAGCGATATGTTTTGTGTGGTAGCGCCTGTTGATGTGAGTGTAAGTGTGCCATTCGCAGGACCTAAAGGGGCAGCTGCTGAAATGCGTACATAAATATATACCGGCTGGTTAACGAGTACACCACCACTCTGCGGAAGCACGAGGGACGAGGCGTAAGTAATGTTATTGAGCGATATCTCGTAGCCTGCGGGCGCAGTTGCTGTAACATTAGCAGTGAGGTTGTTGCCATTCACAAAAAAGTTCTGCGATGGAGAAGGATTACCTACGTTAGCAGAGAACCCTGTCAGCGAGGCTACCGATGGCGTAATGATAGGAACAGGTGGGCTCACTGTGCCGCTTACACCCAGCGTTGATGTAGTAGCCCCTGTGGCGCTAATTTGTACTGTTGCACTATTAAGTCCTAATGGCGCAGTGTTGGTCTGGCGTACATATATAGTTACGGGCTGGCCTGTGAGGCCACCACCTGATATCGGTAATGTAAGTGAAGAGGAGAAGCTGATATTATTCGTAGAGAGCTCAAAATTAGTTGTTGCCGGGCTGAATTGCACAGTCGCATTCGCAGCAGTCAATGCAGTGCCGCTGAGCTGGAACGTGCCTGCCGGAGATGGTAAGGGCTGGGCAGTATTCAATGCGTTCAGGTTGACCTGGTTGTTAATTGTAAAATAACCGGGCTGGCTGGTAACGGATATTTCATCCACATTGATCTCGGGCCTTGTACCCCCTGCGTTTGCAGCCGATTCGTAATAAATCCAGCGCACAAATACCAGCGATTGATTTTCACATGCGGCGGGTAAAGTACCGTTCACAATAACAGGTATATTGGCGTTGACATCGGAAGTATATTCTGCCGGTCCGGGAACATCAGTATAGTTGCCTGCTGCACCTACACGGTATTGCAGCCTGATGCGCCACTCCCTGCCGCCTACCGGTGCCGGAACGACCGTTGAAGAGGTCCAGGTGACAGAAATATTTGTTCTGCCCGAGGTGTTAAGGCCAAGTACGGCATCGCCACCAAAACCGCCCCATGTGGCAGCCGGTGTAGCACAGGCATTGCCCTGGGCACCGCTTGTATTAAGAAAAGCGAAACCGTTAGCATCGAGGCCTAGTATACGGGATGCAGATGGCAGGTTATATGCACATGAGAAATCGGCATAGGCATCGGTAGTGACCGGTGAGGTTTGCGATGCATTGAACCAATGAAATATCATATTGGCCGGGTAGGTGCCTGATGGGCTTGTTGCCGCCCAACTGGTCATAGAATAATTGCTTGCAGCCAAGCTGTACCCTGTTGGGTTAGTTATAGCAGCAAATGAAGAACTATACGTTAATGGCAGTAAAATTATCCATAGCGTATAACTCAATAAGTACATTTTTTTCATCCGTAAATAATTTGGAGCGAAAGTATTGCGGCAATATTATCGTTATGTTAACTGAAAGTTAACTGTTATTGATTTATACATATGGATAAAACAAAAGTATAGAAAAATAAAAAAAATAGGTAATACATCATACATCCCCCTCTCAACAGGCAGACGTAACCGAAGTGATCAATTTGATCCGATATACAAACGGGCAATAGCAGATCAAGACAAAGGCAATCACATATGCCTACCACTTATATCAGGTGCATTGCATTGTTCTCATTCATTGTATTCAATATCCTGCCGATTGTTATTGCCTGGGATATTTTTGCGCTCATTAGTATAGTTGCTGCCCTCATTTTTTACCTGCCCCTGGTCGTAAGCTTCGGGGCCAAGATCGCCGCTGCCCTGGCCATAATTTGATCCCCCCTGTGTAGTATCACTATGATTAAAATCAGCACGGCCCTGTGAAGGCTGTTCTTCATAATCGTGTGGCTTGCGTATCTTCTTATCTTTATCTTTCTGTTTCATGATCAAGTCTTTGGGGTATAAGGCAAAAAGACCGTACCATACAGTGTTAAATAATGGTCGTACTACAGGGCTGATTAAGATATTTCCTAGTTTTGGAACAATAAAAAACGAATAAACAATGCGCAACCACGAGATCGATTACAGGATAATTGGGGAAGAGATGCAGTATGTGGAGATAGAGCTGGACCCTGAAGAAACCGCAGTAGCGGAGCCGGGCAGCTTTATGATGATGGATGATGGCATACAAATGGAAACAATCTTCGGCGATGGCAGCCAGCAACAGGGCGGGATATTGGGTAAATTATTCTCAGCCGGAAAACGTATGCTGGTGGGTGAAGGACTTTTTATGACAGCCTACACCAATATCGCTACAGAAGGCAAGCGCCGGGTGTCCTTTGCTGCGCCATACCCGGGCAAGATCATAGCGCTGGACCTGATGCGGCTGGGCGGCAGGGTGATCTGCCAGAAGGATGCCTTCCTTTGTGCCGCTAAGGGCGTAGCGATAGGAATTGAATTCCAGAAGAAACTGGGTACGGGCCTGTTTGGCGGCGAAGGCTTTATCATGGAGAAGCTGGAAGGTGATGGTATGGCTTTTGCCCATGCAGGTGGGCATGTATTACAAAAAGAATTGCAGCCGGGCGAACTGATCAAAATAGATACTGGCTGTATCGTGGGATTCACCGCAAGTGTGGACTATGATATCCAGTTCGTAGGTGGTATAAAGAATACTTTATTTGGCGGTGAGGGTGTTTTCTTTGCCACACTGCGCGGCCCCGGCACCGTATGGGTACAAACACTGCCTATCAGCAGGCTGGCGGGACGTATATTAAGGTATGCTACTGTGCAGCGCAAAGGTGAAGGCAGTATACTTGGCGGATTGGGCAACCTGCTGGACGGCGACGGATGGCAGTAATTTGGTTGACAAGTTGAATGAGTTGATTGGTTGATCAAACTGAATAGGTTGAACAACCGATATATGAAAGACCTAAAAATAGCGACAGTCTTTGTCGCTATTTTTTTATAGGCATAGACCATCGTAAGGTGGATAAGAATCACACTATTACGAAGGTTTGAAAATAAATATGCTCGTAGAAAAAACCTAAAGGGATGTTAATGCGTACATACCTGTATTGATAACGCAAAAAACATCTTATTCATGAAAAAACATCCCTTACTAAGAAGATTGCGGGTGTATGGTGTGCTACTTGGTTTGCTTGGCGCTACGCTTCAGAGCTATGCATCGAGCCACAGGGAGGCACCACTCATATCACGAGACCCGCTGGCGGATAATACAGACCTGTATGCTTTCCGCAGCCCCGATGACCCCACGAAGGTGATCATTATTGCTAATTACATCCCTTTTGAATTGCCGGAGGGCGGGCCCAATTATTACAACTTCTCGCCGGATGTGCGCTACGAGATACACATCAAAAACAGCACGGCGACCACTGCGGACGATATAACTTATCGTTTCACCTTTGCGCAAAGCAACCAGGACGCAAGTACTTTTTTCAACATCAGGCTGGGACAGCAAAACCTGAAAACCACATATACCTGCGAGCGCAGCACTGATGGTGGCAATACCTTTACTACAATATACAGTAATGGCATTGTGCCGCCACCCAATATAGGGCCCCGCTCGATAGAAGATGGCACGGTGGGACTGGGTGCAGCAAGTTATATGAGCCTGATGCAACAGGCCATAGGCACTGCCAATACCGGTGAAAAAGTATTCTGCGGACCGGTGGATGATCCTTTTTTCGTGGACCTTGGCGGTGTATTTGATGTAGGCAACTTCAGGCCGGAAGGCAATGCCACTAACCCAACGAAAGACGGGCTGGCCCGCTTCAATGTACACAGCATAGCCCTCGAGATCCCCATCAGTACACTACAGAAAGACGGCAAGACCCCGGACATGGCAGCTAACATACTGGATGGTGATTTTGTAATTGGTGTGTGGGCCTCGGCAAGCCGCAGGCAAATAAAAACGCTCAATGCCAATGGTACAGATACTTATACCAATAACTGGGTACAGGTATCACGCCTGGGTATGCCGCTGACCAATGAAGCTGTGATACCGTTGGGTATGAAGGACAAATGGAATGCAAGCAATCCTGCCAATGACATACAGTTTGCCGATTACTTTAAAAATCCCGAACTGGCACTGTACATGGATAACTCGCAATATGGCGCTGCAGTGCCTGCATTGAGTGCTTTGCGCATACAAAGCAATTCGCTTGGGTCGTTTGACTTCCGTAATGGCAAGGCAGGCTTATGGGCATTGAAGGGCTCGCCCGCAGTAGCCGGTACAGCTCTTGACGATGCTGTGTTTGGTACCATATTGCTACCCGACTCAGTAAGCCCGCGTGCTGTAGATATATTGCCGATATTCTATACCGGTGTACCCAACCTGGACCCATACCAACTTGCTACAGGTAAAAACGGAGACCCGCTAGCGCAGGGCAAACCATTCATCAACAACTTCCTGCCAACGCTGGGTGATATGCTGCGCCTGAACATGGCCGTGCCACCTACGCCACGCAACGATCCCGCATTCAGTTCACTGGGTATCGTACAGGCAGCAGTGCTGGGACTTACCGACCCCACCTATGCCAATACGAATATCGAATTCATCCCTAACATGGATGGCTTCCCCAATGGCCGCAGGCTTGAGGATGATGTGACCACAATAGAACTACAGGCCGTATCGGGCGTGGCACTGGCAGCTATAGGTTTATGGTATGATGATTACATGGCGCCCAACAGCCCTGTAACCGCCGACCTGCAGGCTGTGCTACAGTTTACCGCAGGGCCAACACATAATGATACCACTTTCCAGGCGGTGTTCCCATATGAGCAGCAGCCATGGAGGGGATATGATTATACACCACAGGCAAGATTCTAATTACATTATTAAAGACAAAAGAAACGATCATGAAAAATATATTTAGTAAAGCCGTGGCGATATTGATCATATTTTTATTGCCACAGATAAAAGCAAAGGCATCGAGCCACCGCGAGGCACCGCTCATAGCGTTTGACCCAATAGCGGACAATACGGACCTGTATGCATTCAGGAGCCCCTGCGACACAAATAAAATAGTGCTCATCGCAAATTACATACCCTTTGAGCATCCCGCAGGCGGGCCGAATTATTATACCTTCGGCGAGAACATCAGGTACGAGATACATATTAAGAACAATGCGAGCACAGCAGGCGATAATATAATATACCGCTTTACCTTTCAGCATATGAATGAAGACCCATCAACCTTCTTCAACATAAGGCTGGGGCAGCAGAATATAAAAACCACCTACACTTGCGAACGTAGTATGGACGGCGGCGCTACCTTCACAACTATTGCCAGTAACGGCATAGTGCCCCCACCCAATATAGGACCACGCTCGATACAGAACGCTACGGTAGGCCTGGGTGCAGCTTCGTACGGCTCACTGATGCAGCAAGCGGTAATGACCGCTACCACCGGCGAACAGCTGTTTTGCGGACCAGTGGATGACCCCTTCTTCGTGGACCTTGGCGGCGCCTTTGATGTGGGCGGCTTCCGTACCGGCGCACAGGCACGCGACGGACTGGCCAAATTCAACTGCCACTCGATCGTAATCGAGGTGCCGATCACTACGCTGCAAAAGAATAATCAAAGCACATCACAGGCCAGCAGTATACTGGATGGCAACTTCGTGATAGGTGTATGGGCATCGGCCAGCAGGCCACAGATCACCACGCTTAGTGCCAATGGTGATGAACCAACTTATTCGGGCAACTGGGTACAGGTATCGCGCCTGGGTATGCCATTGACCAACGAAGTGGTTATCCCGATCGGTATGAAAGACCTCTGGAACAGGTCGAACCCATATACTGCAGATGGCAACTTCCTGCAATATTTTGAGAACCCTGAACTGGGCCTGTATATGGACGACTCGCAGTTTGGCAGTGCAGTACCGGGCCTTGACAGCCTGCGCATACAGACCAATTCGCTGGGCGCATATGACTTCCGCAACACGCACGAAGGGCTTTACCCCCTGAAAGCGAACCAGCTGGCATTGACGGGCACCGCGCTTGCAGATATAGGCGGCTATGGTACTTACCTTCTGCCTGATAACTCAAGCCCGCGTTCAGTAGATATCATGCCCATCTTCCTGATGGGTGTGCCCAACCTGGCACCGTATCAACTGGCAACAGGAAAGGGCGGGAATGTATTGGCCAATGGCAAGCCATTCATCAATAACTTCCTGCTGTACTCACCAATAATTGGTACACCTGAGTTCGCAGACCTGCTGCGCCTGAACATGGCAGTGCCGGTAACCCCGCGCAATGATCCCAATTTCAGCTCGCTGGGTATTGTAAAGGCAGCAGTGATCGGCCTGACCGACCCTGCCTATAACAATACTAATATCGAATTCATACCCAATATGGATGGCTTCCCTAACGGGCGCAGGCTCGAGGATGATGTAACTACGATAGAACTGCAGGCAGTATCGGGCGTGGCCCTGGCAGCTATAGGGTTGTGGTACGATGATTTTACCACCAACCCGGTAACACCCGACCTGTTGCATGTGTTGGATTTTAATGCAGGCATCACCCATAATGACACAACTTTCCAGCAATGTTTCCCATACCTGCAGCAACCATGGCCCGGCTTTACCGGCAATGAATATACGGGACCTACAGGTGTACAAGAGTTAGGCCTTTCAGCCCCTATAGCAGCGATGAGTGCCTATCCTAACCCGTTTGTGAACGATGTGACCCTGAAATACAGGCTGGCAGCAAAAACACATATCGTATTGCAAATTACAGACCTGAATGGCAGGCTGGTACAGGTAATAGCTGATGAACAAAAAGAAGCGGGTGAATATACCGCACACTGGAACGGCAGCAACCTGGCTAGCGGGATATACTTTGCCCGACTTAGTGCCGGGGGCAGAACCATACAATCGGTGAAACTGGTGAAAGCCAACAACTAACAGTAATGATGAATGTTAATAAAGGGGCGCTACATGCGCCCTTTTACTTTTTTAAAACCATTTGCTTCAGCACTACGTATATACTGTAAAACAACGACACATGAAAAGCCACATTACACTACTATCCGGATTTTTTTTACTGCTCAGCACCTTCTTATACAGTGCCTGTAATTCATCAAACAGCAAAGATGAAGAGCAGATCAACAAGGAACTGAGTGTGCCTGCACTGCTTGCCAGGGATAAACAAGCAGGGAATGATGCAGAAAGGGATATGATACAGAAAGCATATGATAAGGCTATTGCTTCGCTAAAAAACAACCCGGACGACCTCAGGCAATTTATATCACTGGCCAGCGTGTACATTAGCGAGGGGCGTATAACCGGCAACAGTGGCTACTACAGCAATGCAGCAATAAAAGTACTGAACAGGGTAACCAATGAACATGCAGCCAATAAAGAGCTGGAATTTGAAGCACTCAATTTAAAATCTGTTGTTCTGCTTAACATGCACCAGTTCAAAGAAGCACTGGATGTGGCTGAGGAAGCTGTAGCTATTAACAGTATGAATTCGGGCATATATGGTGCACTGGTGGATGCCAACGTAGAAATGGGGCATTATGATGATGCTGTGAAAGACTGCGATAAAATGCTGGGATTAAGGCCAGACCTGCGCTCCTACTCACGTGCATCATACCTGAGGCAGATATACGGCGACAACAAAGGAGCAATAGCCGCTATGAAAATGGCCGTAGAAGCAGGCGGGCCCGGTGACGAAAGCACAGAATGGGCCCGGGTAATGCTGGGCAACCTATACCTGAATACGGGCAATAACGATAGCGCTTCATTCGCTTACCGTACATCATTGATGTATCGCCCCGAATATCCTTATGCATTGGCAGGATTGGCAAAAGTAGCCCAAAGCGAAAAGAATTATGACTCAGCAATTGCCCTGACCAAACATGCTATTAAACTTATGAGTCAGCCCATGTTCGTTTTACAACTTGCTGACCTATATGAGTTGAAAAACGATACAGTAAAAGCCAACGAGGTACGTAACGATGTGATAACACTACTGCTGGAAGGTGAAAAAGACCAGGCGGACCAAGTGGTGAAACACAATACGAACAGGGAGCTGGCAATGGCCTATATAGATGCCGGGGCTGCAGACAAAGCAATAAAATATGCGCTTAATGATCTTGCAATGCGCCCTGATAATATTGATGCCAATGAACTGGCCGCATGGGCCTATTATAAGAGTGGCAGGTATGCCGAAGCACAAAAGTATGCTGCTAAAAGCATGCGAACCAATAGCAAAAATGCTATCAGCCTGTATCGCAATGGTATGATATATGCAGCCGCAGGCGACCAGCTAAAAGGTGATCAATTGATGCAGGAGGCAAAGAGCATATTGCCCGGCATAGACCAAAAGACCTTACTGGCCGCTAAATAGAAGAGCGATGAAAAAAAGCCTGTTATTGCTGTTATTGCTACTGCCTTTTGCTTTTCCTGCATGGGCGCATACCATAAATTACCAGCTTGATAAAGAAAGCGGGGGATCGGTATTTATGAAATACCTGGTGCTTGGCTATGAGCATATCATTCCATTGGGCTTTGATCATATACTTTTTATCCTTTGTGTATTTTTTCTCAATACCAGCCTTAAGAAGATCATACTACAGGCATCGATGTTTACGATAGCCCATTCTATAACACTGGGTCTGGCCATGTATGGGATCATCAAACCGCCAACTAATATCGTAGAGCCCCTGATCGCTTTATCGATCGTATTTCTTGCAGTTGAAAATATTTATTCGAATAAGGTAAAACCCTGGCGGATGGTGATGGTATTCCTGTTCGGTATGGTGCATGGTATGGGTTTTGCGGGGGCCCTATCGCAACTGGGTATGCCTCAATATGCATTTGCCACTGCACTAATAAGTTTTAATGTGGGTGTGGAGTTGGGACAACTGACCATCATCCTGTTCATGTACCTGGTTGTGGCCCGCCAGTTTGCTGGCAAGCTATGGTATCGCAGGCTTGTTGTCATCCCTGCCTCCCTGCTTATAGCGCTGGTGGCAGGATACTGGACCCTGGAAAGGATATTCTTCATTAGTTAATAACAGGCAGGTATGACACATCGCTTTACTTTCAAACTCTTGCTATGTTGCCTGCTGTGCTGTATTGCAGCAGAGACCTTTGCACATACGGGCAGTATAAAAGGTATCGTATATGAAAACCCGGGCGGGAAACCGGTTGAGGGTGCAAGTATTTACGTTAAAAACACGGGACAGGGAGCCGCTACAGATGCACTGGGGCACTTTTTTGTAAAGGGGCTGCAGAAAGGGAAATACTGGATCACTGTGAGCCTGGTAGGTTTTGAAACCATTATCCGGCAAGTGGAGATAGAAGATGGTGTTACTACCGGCCTAATCTTTAATCTGCAACCCAGTTCAATAAAAATGAGTGAAGTGGCCATCAGTTCGAAAAAAGACATTGGCCTGGGAACTCTAAGCGAACTGGACCTGAAACAAAGACCGGTAAACAACACACAAGACCTGATGCGGCTGGTACCGGGGCTTTTTACATCTCAGCACCAGGGAGGCGGCAAGGCTGAACAGGTATTTTTGCGTGGCTTTGATTGCGACCATGGTACCGATGTGAATGTAAGTGTGGATGGTATGCCTGTGAACATGATATCGCATGCACATGGGCAGGGATTTGCAGATTCACATTTTATCATACCTGAGCTGGTCGGCGAATTGAATTTTGGTAAAGGGCCTTACCGTATCGACAAAGGTAATCTTACCACTGCCGGCTGGGTTGAGTTCAAAACAAAAGATCACCTTGATAAAAGTTTCGTAAAACTGGACGGAGGCAGTTACGGGTACCTCCGTGCTGCAGCAGGCATAGACCTTTTCGACCGGAACACAACAGGAGGTCGCCATACCGCATATGTGGCAGGTGAATATGGTTATAACCGCAGTTATTTTGACCGGTCGCAAGACTTTAACCGCTTCAACCTTAGCGGCAAATACACTAGCTATATTTCGGACAAGAAGAAGTTAAGTATTACCCTGTCGGGCTTTCATACTTATTGGAATGCATCGGGGCAAATACCGGAACGGGCTGTGAGTGAAGGTATCATAGATCGTTTCGGTGAGCTGGATGGCGAAGGTGGCAGCACTGGCAGGTACACTGTAAATGTGCAATATTTTCAATCCATATCGAACAACAGCTATCTGAAAGCCAATATTTATGCCGGTTATTATGATTTCAGCCTGTATTCAGATTTCACCTATTTCCTCGAAGATACCGTGAATGGCGATGAGATACACCAGGCAGAACAAAGAGTGTTCGGTGGCTACAATGCAGCATACAATACCCGCTATAACATAGGACGAATGAGGACAAAAACAGAAGTGGGTATAGGCATGAGATATGACAACATACAGAACAGCGAGCTGAGCCATACTGTTAATGAAAATATTTTACTTAAGCGTATAGCCTATGGGGATATTAATGAAAGCAACCTATACGCATACCTTAATGAAACTATCGACCTGCTGCCCGGTCTTGTACTTAATGCAGGCACAAGATTCGATTATTTCATACAAGACTACCACGACAAGATGCCTGCTGCAGAGCGAAAGGATTATAATTATACTAATAGTGCTTTTAGCCCAAAGGCAGGTATTCATTGCAACATACTGGATAATGCAAGGATATACTATAGCTACGGTATAGGTTTCCATTCGAATGATACAAGAACTTTGTCGGCAGGAGTGCAGCATGGAGAAGCCGCTGTAATAGGCCATATATTACCCCTTGCCAGCTCGATGGACCTTGGACTAATTATGAAGCCTTATGATAAACTGCTGGTATCTTTCGCCGTATGGCAGCTGGACCTGCAGCAGGAATTTACTTATAGTGGAGACGGGGGCGTTATAGAGCCTTCGGGACGAACGAGGAGACGGGGTATGGACCTGTCACTACGTTATGAAATACTGAAATGGCTGTATGCTGATGCAGATGCCAATTATGCCCATGTCCGCTACCGGGATGAGCCACAAGGAGAGAACTATGTGCCACTGGCCGCTGCCTTCACTTCTATTGGGGGGCTGACGTTTAAAATACATAAGGACCTGAATGCCGGATTGCGGTATCGTTATATGGCCGACAGGCCCGCTATTGAAGACAATTCGCTTGTTGCGCAGGGCTATACTGTATGCGATGCGGTGATCAATTATATAAGACCTCGGTACGAGCTTGGTGTACAAGTGCAAAACCTGTTGAACACAGAATGGAGGGAGGCACAGTTTGCCACCGAAACGCGGCTAAGGAGCGAAGTGACGCAAGACATTCCTCCGCAAACTGATATTTGCTATACACCCGGCACACCGTTTTTTATCAAAATCACCGCCACATATAAATTCTAAAAAGCAGAGCTTTAGGCTTTAAGGCAGTAGCATTATTTATAGGCTCGTTATAGGAGTAATATTTCCGCTGTGTTTTCTGTAAGGTCTTTTAATGGCTCGTCTATTTCACCTGAGATCAATTGTAACGCTAAGGATTGTATCGCAGGCCATAGTATATCGCCTATCTCTTTCTTGTTTGGAGGTATGTCTGTTGTTTGCATTGCCAGGATATATACCAAAGATTCAGACACATCCAGTCCATGGCATATTTTCTTGATCGTAGTATTTTTAGGCTTTTTATAACCATTCTCAATTTGTGACATAGATGTTTGCGATATGCCGCACATCGTGCATAGTTCTGCTTGTGTCATCTTCTTTTTTGTTCTGATGATCTTAATAGCGTTCCCAATATTCATGTTGCATTTTTTAAAGCATTATTGCCAGTTCCCAGTGATCGGTCCCTAGATGATTGCTCATTATCTCATTCACACCAAATAGTTATAGGGGAGATAGGGCGAGAACGATATGTAATCATGCACAATACAATTTTGCTTAACCGGCATATCGCTCTCATTCCCTAATATTATATTGCAAGCTTAACTCGCAAAACGTACATGTATGACGTCTCTTATTATGTGTTGCCACTTCTCAGCTACGGCTATAAGCTCCTGCTGTTCAAAAAGCCCATCGCCTATCTCTGAATATATCGTTACACATGTTTCGCTTCTGTCCTTAAGTAAAAAGGATAATTGGACCTTACAGACAGATTCTTCTATTTCAGGCTTATTACCCTTTCGCAAGCGGGAAATGCGCGTTGTCAATTTCTCAACCTTGCATTCGATGACATTACTCAGATCTATTGCTTCACCGGATACATCTTCCTCCCTATGCACAAAAACAAAAAATCTCCGTTGGCTGTCAAGGGCCAGTATTTTATTATGGTATACTTCCTGCCGGTCCGGCTCTAACCCGTATGCCATGGATATTTTTGACAATACATCAAGCATATTCATCCGGGCTTTTTTGGTTTGTTTTCTCGCGCTATAAACAAATAAAAGTATAATGAGCGTGATAACTGCGACAATGATCACAGCATACCAATGGGTATCATTCATTCAAATGGTTTTATAATTACAAAATAGCCAGGGCAAAAGGCCTAGCGTGATATCAGTAAATACGTGGAAACCATTGCCTGTCACCAAAACCAGTGTTTAGGGAACAGGTCCTTTAAACGAATGGGTGTGAAATATTTTTCTGCTGATCTTTTATTGATGTCAGCGAGACATAGTGCGCATTGATAAGAACAGAAACGGGCTAAGTCATAGCAGATATCCCTGTTGTTTTCCTGTCCATTTGATGTTTTTGCAAAGTTGCTGCTTATACTGTTTTGAGGAGCAAGCAAACGGTCCTTTACAATATCAGTATATAAAATAGCGAATGGGGCTTTGCCTGTTTGTTCAGAGCAAGTGGCAGTTATTTCTTCATGGTGACTTATATTGGCAAATAGTGGATCGGGATTTAAAACGCCTAAGCTGCCTAAAAGGAGAATATATATGACTCTAAATAAGGCCATAGCGTTAAAGGTAAGAAAAAATGACGATATATATCGTAAGGACACTGCCCAACATTAATCGCAAGGTGAATATTGCACAGTAATGGGGAAAAGGGAAATGTGCTTTTAATCTATTATTATCATCTTTTTAGTGGCCTGGTCGCTGCCATTGGTGAGGCGGTACAGATAATTACCTGCTGCAAGACCTGACCTGTCGATAGCTACCTCGTGACGGCCGGGGATATAGTCTTTTTGCAATACTGTTCTTACCAGCCTGCCGCTGATATCAAATATTTGCAGTGTAACTGTGCCACCCTTGCTCGTGAAACTAACGGTAGCGGTGCGCGAGAAAGGATTGGGATAATTTTGCCCCAGCATATCGGCTGCTGAAATGCTGCCTGTGATCTCCTCAACTGCTGTTGCCGAGTTTTCCCTGAAGATGGGCAGTATGGGATAGTCATGCATCAGGACACCGTTTACAGCCTGCGGAGTAATACCGAACCAGTCGGTAAGTACCGAAGCATATACAGAACGGTAATCGAACTGCATGGGGATATTATCATTGACCGTTGTGTCGGGTGATATGACCGGGTTGTGCCCTATGATACGTGGGTTGACATTAGGCCCGAAGACCATAAGAGGGGCCGCTGAACCATGATCGGTACCGCCGCTTTGATTGGATTTGATGCGGCGACCAAACTCGGAGAAGGTCATTGCCGTAACACGCTGATCGATACCATGACCTTGCAGGTCGGTAAAGAAAGCGCTTACCGCTTCGGAAAGCTGCCTGAGCAAGGCGGCATGTGGCCCGCTTTCATTGTATGTTCCTTCCGTTTGGTTGGCATGGGTATCAAAACCTCCGAGGCTGACCACGTATATTGATGTCTGCAGACCTCCGGCTATTAACTGGGCTACTATCTTTAACTGGTCGGCCAGGGGATTATTGACCGGGTAAGATCCCTGGTTTGTATTAAGGCTTGTGGCTTGTTGTATGATGGAGGTATAACCCTCTGTCTGCTGTGCAATGTTGCGAATAAAGGTAAGCTCGTGGCCGGCAGCCGTATTAGGTGCAGGACCAACGGAGTTATTAACGAGATCGTAAAAGCTATTGACATTGGCAATGGCATAGCCCATATTAATGGCCGATCCCTGCAATACGTTGGATATACCAGTACCTATCTGGATGGCCGGTGGGTCGGGCATATCGTTATTGGGATAGCCTGTGGGATAACCGGGGTATTCGAGGTCGAGGTAACGGCCCAGCCAGCCAGTACTGAGGTTCTGGTCGGCATCAGAACCTGTGGTCCAGATATCGGTGGAGCGAAAATGAGAAAAATTGGGATTGGCATAACCTACACCCTGTACAATATTTACGAGGCCGCCATTATACATATTGCGGATATCCTCCATTGCCGGGTGCATACCTGTATTTTGTATGCCTGAAAGGCTCAATATCTTACTCTCCGATACCATTACATTGGAGCGCAGGCCGGATAATGCACTATACTGATCGAGCGGGACAATAGTATTAAGCCCATCGTTACCCCCATTCAGTTGGATGAGCACCAGCACACGGCCGGTAGCCTGTGTTTGTCTTGTGATAGCCTGTAAAAGCGGAGATTGCGCATAAGCTCTTATCGGAAGACCCCTGACCATATAGGCCAAACCAGCGAAGGCGGGTATCTTCAAAAAATTTCTGCGTTTCATCTTTATAGCATTTAGATCAGCATAAATGATGTTCTGCAAGGCGCGTAATGTATGTGTACATAGACCTTAGCCTGGTTTCTACGATCGCAGTATTGGTTGCATTCGGGCTGTTTACATAGTCATGCCATGCATCTGTCCAGAAAGAATTGTTTTGCTGTGCAGATAAAAGGATGCTCTTTATGCTGGCATGCTCGGTAGCCGAAGCGGCAACACCTAAAAGGTATGAACAAACATAATCAATAAGTGCATCAGGATCACTAGCATTAGTACATTGTTGTGTAAAATTTAACACATCTATTTTAATGTTCATGTTAGGGCCGTTGCCTACACCTGAGTTAACAGCCTTATCAGTAAAGAGCATACGGTTGGGCAGTGTTGCCGAGTTGATCCACAGTTCGTAATACTGGGGGGTCTGGTAAAAAGCAGGCCAGCCGGCAACATTTGGCGGGTCGCCAAGGTCAAGGCCTATGTTAAGACTGTAATTGCGCAGGTAGTTCCATGCATTATAAGTATCCGCTACTGTATAGTTGGCAGGAAGCTGCATATCGAACGTGCGGAAAGTGCCTAATATATATTCGAGGGGTGTGCGTACATAGCAGCCCATATTATTAACATCATAGAAGTGCGCGCTCTTAAATAAAGCAGTAAGCACGGGCTTGATCTCGAAGTTATTATCTACCAGTATCTGTGCCAGCGGGGTGATCACAGTAGCGTCGATATTAGCATCTATATTGTAATAAACGAAAAAGCGGTACAGCTTAGAACAGATATATTTTGCGGTCTCGAATTTAGCCAGCAGCATATCGATCAACTGGTCTGTTTCATTGGCACCCGCCATACCACTCTGCCCGGCGATAACAGCATTGCCATAGAAAGAAGAGAATTGCTTGTTGCTGGTATCATGCAGTGAGGGGTCGAAATAGCTGGTGAGGGTGCTGGTGTTTATTTTCCAGCCGGTAAGCACTTTTGCAGCGGCTTTGATATCATCTTCGGTATAGTTGGGATTATTGTATTTGCTCACGGTGAACAGTTCCTGCAATTCGCGGCCATAGTTCTCATCGGGAGCGTTCTTGTTATTCAGGTAGCCATTCAGGTATTGCAGCATTGCCGGGTCTTTGGTAACCAGCTTTACCATTGTTTTAAAGTTGCCCAGGCTATTGGCACGGAGCATAGCATGATAATTATAGCACATGCGCGCATCGCCTATCACGTTGGTTTGTGTAGCGAAATGGTTATGCCAGAAAAAATTCATTTTTTCCTGTATGCTGATGCCTTCATTTAACATAAGGCCTATCCACCACGCTTTGAGCGAGGCACGCCTTAAAGAGTTAACGCTGCCATCACCATAAGGGGCATTTACCCATGTTTGGCCCATCGGTACGCCGGTAGGATCGGCGTATGTATCCTGGTAATAATTAAGCGGAGGGGCAGGGTTGGGGTTTGTATTATTTATGAGATAGTAAACCGCCTGGTCTAGGGTCATGCCTTTGAGTGTGGCAACATCCTGGGCTTTTACACCAAAAGTAGTGCGGCGCAGCAGGTGCATTACCTGTGTTTCGGTCCATGGCCCCGAGTATGGGTTAAGGCTTGCAGTTGCTTTGGCGTAGCCGTGTGGAAGCTCTTTATTGGCATATTTCTGAAATATTTTGTCCTCAGCTATGCTATAAGCTTTAGTATCTGCTACAGAACTGCCTCCTGTTACCTGCTGAAAAAATTGACGGCGATTTGTGTGTCCCATGATCTTTTATTTTTGGCGATTTTTATAATTTCTTTTGCCATACAAAGCTACTATCAAGGGAAGCTAAAATAGAGTTAACTGCTTGTTATTCAATTAGTTAAGAAGTTGTTACTGATTCACAAAGCGTTTGTTAGCGGGTGGTAAAGCGCTTGTTAACAAAGGGAGAAAAATGCCCTTAACAGGCTGGGAGATATTCGATCGGGGATGATAGAATAAAGCTGTTGGAATAGTTTTTAATATTATTTGACTGAATTAAAGAACAAGCTTTATGAAAAAACTACTTTTTACGGTCTTCACGATAAGCCTCACCTGTATATATAATAGTTACGGTCAGCAGAAGCCACCTGCGGACCATAGCACTATGGTACAATATGAAACCCTTGAAGGAACCAAAGGCAATGCTTATTATGTACCCTCCGACTCAGCCACGGGTAATGTGCTCATTATCTTTCACGACTCCTGGGGCCTGATCAATGAAGTAAAGAAGGAAGCTCAAAAATGGCAGGCCATATTGGGGAATGTAGATGTATATGCAATAGATATGTATGACGGCAAGTGGACCACAGACCGCACTATGGCCCAAAAATACCGGGAGGAAATGAATGAAAAGCATGTAGGTAACCTCACAAAAGGCCTGCTAAGTAAAATAGGGCAGGACAAACGTATTATTACCCTGGGCTGGGGCGTAGGCGGCGCATGGGCATTTAAAGCAGCCACGCTGGCCGGAGACCAAGCTATAGGCTGTGTGATGTATTATGCCCCGCCGGAAAAAGAAGATAAAGATATACGCCCCCTGAAATGCGATGTGATCTACTTATGGGCATCGCGCGATAAATACATACAAAAATTCTTCGTGGAGGAATTTGGAAGGAAAGTAGAAAATGCCGGGAATAAATTTGAAATGCATGGCTTTGATGCCGATCCGGGATTTGCCAATCCGATTAATCCCCAGCATACCGAAATGGTGACCGTGGAAGCGGACCGCTATGCACAGGAATTTATGAAGAAGCGTTTCCAGGTGGAATAACGTAAGGGGAATGATGGGTTATTCAATATCGAAAAAATGCTGCCAGTAATGTTCCCGGGTCATACCATCAGCCTTTATTACGCCATGTGAGAACTGGTACGTTTGGAATATATTGAGCGCTACTAGGAAGAGCATTAGGGCCAGTATCCATTTACGTACCTTTTTTGCATGTAATAACATTAACCATTCGGAACAGGCCGCAATCGGCATACTAAATATCGCAATGCTTTCCAATAAAGCACGGGCACTAAAGCTGCCCCCGTAATACCACTGGTGCCAGCTGAAAACTATGTAAAGGTTAATTACAAAAAAACTCAACAATGGTAAAAGAAGGGTTGGCCTGCGCCTGTACAGGAGAATAAAGCCCGGTATGACAAGTAATGCGAGCGGCGTATATATGAACCAGCCTTTACGGTAGCTGAATAAGCCCTTCCATATCCGGGGCTGCAGAAAATTAAAACCCTCACCAGGATAAGAATCATAGTACCAATGACCAGTTGCATATTTCCAATAGGCCAGTTGTATTGAAATGATCATAAGGAATAAGACGAAGGATAGGATCAGTGCTGCAAAATGCTGTTTAATAAAAGCCAGTTTCACCTTTATAGCACCGTATGGCCAAAGAAGCGGAAGCAAAACAATAATAATATTGGTTGGGCGGGTAATAACGATCCAACCCAGCAACGCACCCAGTAAAAGCAGGTATTTCTTTTGCCCGGACAGATACCAACGCCGGGTACAGTACAGGAAGGCAGAAAAAAGAAAAAAAGAGAAGGAATGGCTCATGCCCCAGTCGAAGGCCGTATAGTTATACAAATTAGTCCCGAAAGCAATCAACAGTATTGTAACAAATACTACCTCTTCACTATAGTAAGTCAAAAGAACCTTGCGCAGGATGAATAAACCGCAGAGCACCCAAAATACTGTAGCAAGACATATTGCCAATGCATAAGGTGGACTATAGCCATCGGGAGGGTAGCCATGCGATAAGCAAGTGAAAGTATGTGCACCCAGGAAAAAGGGCAGTTCGAATATAGCCGTACCTATAGGATATTTACCCACCTTGTTTCCCGTTCCGGGCACTTCATTCACAGCGTATATGCCATAATCCTCCGACAGGTTATAGGCGCTATCGATAGCAGGGTACCAGGAGAGTTGCCTGGTATCTCCATAGATGAAGGTAGCGGGAAGGTATAGGTAGTACCCCGCTATATCCCACTGTAATACTCTTTTTCGTTCCCACTTGTCGAGATTGAAAATGATATACACAGATACAAAACCGAAGAAAAGTATAAGGAGCTTACTTTTCGTAAAGATCATGACACTAAATTAGCTGAAACTGCGGCATATTCTAAATCATGAAATGCGCCCCTGATCTTATGATTGGGTCCCCATCTTTATCAATACACATGCTGCCCGCCATTGATGGCATAGTTGGCCCCGGTAATGAAGCTGGCCTCTTTTGAGGCTAGAAACGACACAAGGTGTGCAATCTCCTCGGTGCCGCCCAGCCGCCCAATCGGTATCTCAGCTACAATCTTGTTGCGTATTTCCTCAGGCACGGCCATTACCATGTCGGTAGCGATATAACCGGGAGAAATAGTATTGACCGTGATGCCTTTACGGGCCACTTCCATTGCCAGTGTCTTGGTAAAGCCATGCATACCGGCTTTGGCAGCCGAATAATTGGCCTGCCCGAACTGTCCGCGTTGGCCATTGACCGAGGAGATATTGATGATCCTGCCGTAGCCCCGGTCTATCATTTGGTTGATCACATTGCGACAGCAGTTGAATACGCTATACAGGTTGGTCTTTAACACGTCATCCCAGTGTTCAGGGGTCATTTTGCGAAACTGGCCATCGCGCGTGATGCCTGCATTGTTCACCAGCACATCTATAGGCCCTATATCGCTTTCGGCCTGCGCTACCATTTTGCGCACCGATTCATAATCGCTCACGTCGGCCTGGTACATGTCAAAATCGTAGCCCTGCTTTTTCATTTCTTCCTTCCAGCGGGCTGCCTTTTCCGCATTGTTGTAGCTGGCCACCACATGAAAGCCATCATCGGCAAGGCGCTTACACATATCCGTGCCAAGGCCACCGGTACTTCCTGTTACTAATGCCGTGTATTTTTTGTCCTGGTCCATATAAAATAGTTAACAGTGAACAGATAAAATTGAACAATGCGATGTAACGATAAACAATTTACAAGTATTTATAACAAAGCGCAATAAGCTTAATAATGAGTTCATATAACCTTGGCATGGTTTTAATATTTAGTAAGCAGGCCCTTAAACGCCGGTAACATGAAAAAGATATCAATAGCAGGTTTACTTCTAATCATCGCATCGCTGAGCAGTTGCAAGCTCGTAGGCGATATTTTCAAAGCAGGGGTGTGGGTAGGTGTGCTTATGGTTGTAGGTATAATAGTACTGGCCGTAGTACTGCTGGGCAAAATGTTTGGTGGAAAATAAACAACTCAACATAAAAACAAATATTATGAGCAAATCAGGATTTCTCACCGGTGCAGCCATAGGTTTATTAGTGGGCTTACTCGTAGCTCCCGAAAAGGGTACCGAACTGCGCGATGACATTGCAGACAATGCAGAAAAGTGGAAGAAGAAACTATACAAGATCGCCGGCAAGACGAACAAGGAACTGGCTGATCTGCGCAAGACATTGGAACAAGAGATAGACGGACTAAGCGAAGACGTAAGACACAGGATATTAACGATACTGGACGAGAGCGTAGATGCAGCACGTAGTGTGCGGGGGCATGTGAATAACGGAATAGCCTAAGAAAAATGAGCAGCCAAACGCAAGCTATCCTGTTGTAAGGCAGGGTAGCATTGCTATTTTATATAAAAAGTAAGTTCAGGACTATCACTGCTGAAGTGAGCAACTTTTTTTAGCAAGATGGTATCTGATTTTTCATTGACATAGTATATCGAGATGGGCGTTTTGCCGCCATCCTGGCGTTCTATATCAATGGAGAAGTTGCCATCTTCATCTGTTTCTGTTTCACCAGCAAGATTTTCACCTTCTTTAGCGCAGATATAAATGCCATCCGGCGTGGGGGCATCTTTCTTTGCTTTTGTCTTCAAATGGCCCGTTAACGAAATAGTATCGGGATCGGCAGAGAAGCTACAGAGCAGGAAGAAGGAAAAAAAGATGATAGTAATTCGTATTGGTTTCATACGGGATTATTATTGCAATAATAGGATAATTTAGGGAATGTAAAAGCTTAGATTAAATGCCTGATCCTCCCCTTGTCTATATTCACTTTTTTTAAAAGTATATACTGCACGCAAAAAAACAGTATCGGTATTATGCAAGTAATAAAATCGGATGGGCGAATCAATCCCCGAGCCAATATTGAAGCTCATACGAAATCTACCATCTGCATTTGTAGTTGCGGAAGCTAATATTTGATCATAATATCGGACAAAAACGTACTTCCGACTTATATTTTTTTTATGCGACCTTGAAATGAGATGGCCATAGACAGTTGTCTCATAGCTGGGACGAAAACTTAACAATAACAGGCTAATAAATATAATAACACAAGTGCGTATCATACTTGTTGTAATAAAACATTTGCAGTAGCTACCACACCTTCTTCCCTGCCTATGAAACTCAGGCGTTCTGTTGTCGTAGCTTTGATAGAGATGTCGCTTACCGGTATCCCCAATACGCCTGCTATCGCTTCCTGCATTTGCGGCACGAAAGGTAATATTTTGGGCGCCTGCAGGAGAAGAGTGCTGTCGATATTCACAATTTTATAACCCTGCTGCTGCACCAGTTCATAGCAGCGGTGCAGGATGATCTTACTGTCTATACCTTCCAGGGAAGCATCGGTATCCGGGAAATGCTTACCGATATCGCCAAGGCACAAGGCGCCCAGCATCGCATCACATATGGCATGCAGCAACACATCGGCATCCGAGTGGCCAACAGCCCCTTTGCTGTGAGGCACCAATATGCCGCCTAGCCATAGCTCGCGGCCCTCAGCCAATTGATGGAAATCGATGCCTTGTCCGATACGGTAGCTCATGTGCAAATCAAAAGTAAGAAGTCAAACGCTAAAAGTACATTCAATTACTATGTACTTATTGCCTTCGCGTCTTTATGGTCAAATTTAGTTTACCAGATGTTCAGGCCGAATTTGTCGGCAGTCTGTTTGGCATCTTCATAACCGGCGTCGGCATGGCGAATAACACCCATTGCGGGATCATTATACAGCACACGGCTGAGGCGTGCCGCAGCATCATCGGTGCCATCGGCCACGATCACCATACCTGCATGCAGCGAGTAGCCCATGCCCACGCCACCACCATGGTGGAATGATACCCAGCTGGCGCCACCTGCGGTATTAATCAGCGCATTAAGTATAGGCCAGTCGGCCACTGCATCACTCCCGTCTTTCATGGCTTCCGTTTCACGGTTGGGTGATGCTACAGAGCCGGTATCCAGGTGATCGCGCCCGATAACAATGGGGGCTTTGACCTTCCCGCTCTTTACCAGTTCATTAAAGAGCAGCCCGGCTTTTTCACGCTCACCCATGCCCAGCCAGCAGATACGTGCAGGCAGGCCCTGGAAGGCAATGCGCTCGCGGGCCATATGCAGCCAGCGATGCAGCCCCCCGTTCTCGGGGAAGAGTTCCATGAGTGCTTTATCGGTAGTATAAATATCTTCAGGATCGCCGCTCAGTGCCACCCAGCGGAAGGGGCCTTTGCCCTCGCAAAAGAGCGGGCGTATATAAGCAGGCACGAAGCCCGGAAAATCGAATGCATTTATCACTCCGCGTTTATCATGGGCCTGCCCGCGCAGGTTGTTGCCATAGTCAAAGGTGATCGCCCCGCGCTTTTGCAATTCCAGCATTTGCCTTACATGCTTAGCCATAGTATCGAGCGAGCGGCTTATGTATTCATCCGGGTTCTTGCTGCGGAGCATATTTGCTTCCGCTACGCTCAGGCCTTCGGGAAAGTAGCCGATCAGTTCATCGTGGGCCGACGTCTGGTCGGTGAGCGTATCGGGTGTGATATTGCGGTCTATAAGGCGCTGCAGCAGGTCCACTGCGTTGCAGCATACGCCTATGGATATAGCTTCGTTATTCTTCTTTGCATCAAGCGACCAGTCGATGGCCTCATCGATATCAGCGGTCCATTTATCAAGGTAGCGGGTTTCAATACGTTTTTTGATACGCCATTCTTCCATCTCTGCAGCAAGGCATACGCCTTCGTTCATGGTAATGGCCAGTGGCTGAGCTCCGCCCATCCCGCCCAGGCCGGCCGTAACATTCAGGGTGCCTTTTAGCGTGCCCTTATAATGCTGGCTGGCCAGTGAGAGGTACGTTTCATATGTGCCTTGCACGATACCCTGCGAGCCGATATATATCCAGCTACCGGCGGTCATCTGGCCATACATCATTAGTCCTTTGGCTTCCAGCTCGCGAAAGTGTTCCCATGTGGCCCACTTACCTACCAGGTTGGAATTAGCGATCAAAACACGGGGTGCGTTTTTATGCGAACGCAGTACGCCCACAGGCTTCCCCGATTGTACCATCAGGGTCTGGTCTTCTTCAAGCTCCTTCAGGCATTCCAGTATCTTATCAAAGCTCTTCCAGTCGCGGGCAGCCTTGCCGATACCACCATATACTACCAGGTCCTGCGGGCGCTCGGCCACTTCAGGGTCCAGGTTGTTCTGTATCATGCGGTATGCAGCCTCAGTTACCCAGTTCTTGCAATTGAGCTGGTTACCGCGTGGTGCCCGTATTATTTTTTCCGTGTTCAAAAGCTAAAAAGTCAAAAGTCAAAAAAATGTATGCTTATGCGAGGAGCTTTTCTATCTCCGCTTTCAATACCTGCTCGCTTTGCTCCTGCGAAGTTTCCTGCTTTACGAAGGTCTTGCCGGTCACCACTTCATACAGTTCTATATAGCGTTCCGATATGCGTGCAACTACTTCTTCTGTCATCTCGGGTATCTCCTGGCCTTCTTTACCCTGGAAACCATTTTCCATCAGCCATTCACGCACGAACTCTTTAGATAGCTGCTTTTGCTGTTCCCCTTTCTGCTGGCGCTCTTCATAGCCTTCCATGTAAAAATAACGGGAAGAATCGGGTGTATGGATCTCATCGATCAGGTAAATGGTATCACCTATTTTGCCAAATTCATATTTGGTATCTACAAGGATGAGCCCCCGGTCTTTGGCCATCTTACGGCCACGCTCAAAAAGGGCCATCGTATATTTTTCCAGTTGCTCGTATTCTTCTTTAGATACCAGCCCTGTGCTGATGATCTCATCGCGGGTGATATCTTCATCATGGCCCACCAGTGCTTTGGTGGTTGGTGTAATGATGGGTTTTTCAAAATAGTCGTTTTCCTTCATGCCGTCGGGCATAGCTACGCCGCAAAGCTCGCGCTTGCCGCTTTTATACGTACGCCATGCATGCCCGGTAAGGTTTCCGCGCACTACCATCTCAACGGGGTAGGTCTCGCATTTGTAACCAATGGTCACATTCGGTAGCGGAACATTGATCATCCAGTTGGGCACAATGTCTTTGGTAGCATCCAGGAACTGGGCTGCTATCTGGTTCAATACCTGGCCTTTGTAGGGTATAGGCTTTGGCAAAACAACATCGAATGCCGAGATACGGTCGCTAACAAGCATGACCATGTATTTGTCGGCAATCGTGTATACATCACGAACTTTTCCTTTATAAAACGCGGTTTGGTTTGGTAACTGCATATATGTAAAATATTAAATGGAGTGCAAAGATAGGGCAAGCGGCTAATAGGTCGATGAATTAAATAGCATAATGAGTAAAGTGTTGAAAAATAATGTATAACTCTGGCATTAAGGTTAAACTAAAAAAACAGTTTGTAAACTAAAAATATAGTTTTACATTTGAACTAAACAATTAGTTTAAAATGAAAATATTGACAAAAGCAGAGGAGCAGGTAATGATGGTGCTATGGCAGCTTGGCGAGGGGCTGTTAATGGAAATAGTGGAAGCCATGCCACAACCACAGCCTCATAAGAATACTGTCGCCACCATACTTAAGATACTCATAGAAAAAGAATTTGTAAGCATAGAGCAGCTAGGCAGGATACACCGTTATCACCCCGCAGTCAGTAAAGAAAGTTATTCAAAGATGAGGCTGAATAGTGTGGTGAAGGGATATTTTGAGGGCTCATTCAGCAATGTAGTATCCTTTATGGTAGATGAGCAAAAGCTATCGGTGGAAGACCTGGAGCTTTTATTAAAACAATTAAAGAAAAAATAGTTTTATGCAGGCATTCTTGATCTATTTACTCAAATCTACAGCAATAGCAGCAGCGTTCTCCGGCTATTATTGGCTCTTCCTAAAGGGCAAAAGGATGAACAGGTTCAACAGGTTCTACCTGCTCATCAGTGTGGTCATAAGCCTGGCAATACCCTTGATACATTTAGAATGGTACCAGGTAACACGTCCGAAAAGCGAGAGCGTGTTCACATTGCTAAAGGTGATGACCGCTGAAGCGGGAGAAGAAATGGCCGTACAGCAACATAGTTCACATTTAGACCTTAATGTCTTTATTACAAATGCTTATGCACTCGTTAGCATTTGTCTTTTAACCTTGCTTTTATTGAAGATAAATAGCATCCGCAGGCTGGGAAGAAAAGGTATAAAGGGCCAGCATGAGGGAACAGCGATCATCTATACCCGCTCTGAAAAAGCACCATTCTCTTTTATGAATATCGTATTCTGGAAAGAGGATATCGACATAGACAGCCCGGAAGGTGTCATGATATGGCAGCATGAGATCGCCCATGTACGGCAGCGGCATACGCTGGATAAACTATTCCTGCAGCTCGTAGTCTGCCTGTTTTGGCTCAACCCCTTTTACTGGATTATAGCCAATGAACTGTCGCATGTACATGAATTCCTCGCAGATGAAGATGCCATAAAAGATAGCGATACAGAATCGCTTGCCTATATGATATTAAGATCGCGCTATAGCAAAGCCTTAATAAATGTTATTCAACCATTTTTTCACTCACCAATCAAAAGGAGGTTATCTATGCTTCGCCAAACCAGTAGTACCAGGTTCAATACCGTAAGGAAATTAATGATAGTACCGATGCTGTTCGCATCCTTTTTGCTGATCTCTTTCAGGGTAGTGGACACGAGCCTGTTAAAAAGTAAGAGGCCTATACACATCGTGCTGGACGCGGGGCATGGCGGCAGTGATATAGGAGGAACAGGCTTAAATGGCCTGCAAGAAAAAGACCTGAACCTGCAACTGGCCCAAAAAATAAAGGAGCTTGCCGGGCAATATAACATATCGGTAACGATGACCCGCAGCGGCGATGCAAATGCTACGCTGGCCGAAAGGGTAATGAAATCGAACAGCGACCGATCTGCATTATTCCTGTCGCTGCATGTGAATAAAAATGAACCGGGAACGAAGGCGCCCGATTACCAGGTATATATATCAGAGAAAAACAGGGTTGCAGAAGAGAGCCGGGTATTGGCCTCAGCAATGATCGCGGCAATGGCAAAAGAAGGTGTACATGCTACGCTTAGCCAGAAACACCTGGTTGTGCTGAACGATGCCCAATCGCCGGCCATACTTATAGAATGCGGTAATATTGACAATGAGCAGGAAATGGCGCTGCTGACAGATAAGAATAAACAGGAGCAGTTTTGCCGGAGCATATTAAGCGGTATTGTGCATTATGCGAATAGTAAATAAAAAGAAAGGGCGGCCTTAGAAGCTGCCCTTTTCTTTTTGAATATATATTGCTTATAAACGTGCGTTCACATTAGCTATGTCGTTAAGGCGCTTTTGGGCTATCTTCATAGCTGCTGCCTGTGCATGTATCTTCTCACGGTCAGAAAGCTCGAGTATCTCGAGTGTGCGGCCATATATTTTTTCTACATTCCCTGTAACCCGCTCGCGGTTATACTCTTCCAGCTCGGCAGCCACATTGATCAGGCCACCGGCATTGATGAGGAAGTCGGGCACGTAAATGATGCCTTTTTCGATGAGCATAGGGCCATGTACATTCTCGTCTGCCAACTGGTTATTGGCAGCGCCTGCAATTACGGGGCATTTCATTTTGGCAATACTTTCGGTATTGACGGTGGCGCCAAGCGCGCAGGGTGCGTAGATATCCATTTCGAGATCGAATAATGTATCTCCATCTACCACTTCCACATTATGGAACTTGTCTTTCGTTTGCTTTATCTTGTCTTTGTTGATATCCGTAACCATAACCTTCGCACCTTCAGCCACAAGGTGACCTACAAGATACTGGCCCACATGGCCCACACCCTGCACCAGCACTTTCTTACCTGCCAGTCCGTCATTGCCCCATGCTTTTTTTGCTGCGGCCTTCATACCCATATATACACCCAGGGCGGTAAAAGGTGAAGGGTCGCCACTACCGCCCATATATTCGGGCACACCGGTTACATGGCTTGTTTCCATAGCAATGTATTCCATGTCGGGGGCTGAAGTGTTGACATCTTCGGCCGTGATGTATTTGCCATTAAGGCTGTTAACGAACTTGCCATAACGGCGCCACAGGGCCTCGGATTTTATTTTAGAAGCATCGCCAATGATAACCGCTTTACCCCCACCGAGGTTAAGACCACTGATGGCTGCTTTATAGGTCATGCCACGACTGAGGCGCAGGGCATCTATGATACCTTCCTCATGGGTGTTGTAGTTCCACAAGCGGGTACCGCCAAGGGCAGGGCCGAGTGTAGTGTTATGAATAGCTATGATAGCATTGAGGCCTGAGTGCGGATCATGGCAGAAAACGAGCTGCTCATGTCCCATCTGCTGCATATGGTCGAATACAGATTGCTGCATGTATGGTTTTTAAATAGGGTGCAAACCTAAGAAAAAAGCCTCTAAGCCCCTAAAGGCAATTTTTTTTAGTAATATGTATGCCTGTGCTGGTGTTGAAGATGCTGATGATATGAACAAAAACCTACGTTGCACTGACCTGGTATATAATATACCCTCACACCATATGCTGAGAATAGGGTACCAAGTAAAGAATGTTTAATAATTTAGTTACGTAATTGTAGCAGATAAACTGAAAAACATGGGTCCGCGGTTTTTATAGCAGGCTTATTCACTAAAGGGTACCTAAACTGAAAAGATGGCAAAACAGATAAAGGTGTATGAAGCGCTGGCCACCACGCTGGGACGCAGGGATGAGGAACCTAATATAGAATTGGCGCAGCGTATCGCAGCAGCAAATGATGAAGATGCCGTAAAAGATCTTGCTGAGCTGCTACAGGGCAAAGACAAAAAAATAAAAAGTGACTGTATCAAAACACTGTATGAGCTGGGTGCAATAAAGCCGGGACTGATCAAAAGTTATGATGGCTTGTTTCTCGACCTGCTTAAGAGTAAGGATAACCGGATGGTTTGGGGTGCATTGACCGCACTGCATTGCATAAGCAGCGAGGTGCCGGAAAGAATATATGAAAGCCTGCATGAGATACTGGATGTTGCGGACAAGGGATCGGTAATAAGCAAGGACCATGCAATGGGAATATTAGTGACCTTATGTGGGCAAAAAGCTTACAGGGAGGAAATGATCGCATTGTTGCTGGAGCGCCTGCAGGCCGCTGCCGATAACCAGTTTGCAATGTATGCGGAGCAAATAGCCCTGGTGATGGCCCCGAAGCATATGCAACTCTTTTTACAAATACTTAATGCCCGTATAGGAACACTACCCAAGGAGTCGCAACAGAAGCGTATAGGGAAGTTGCTGAGAAAGCTGACAAAGCAATAATATGCCAGGCATATCGGTATCGCAGATATACATTTTTCTTGCAGCATCGTGAAAAAATCTTCAAAGTACCTGACCTGTTTGAAAGGTGCAGGCGCTTTGAAGATCCTGGTTTATCCCAGTTTGAATAATATTGGTAAGGTAAAATATACTTTCACCGGGTGGCCATTTTGCTTGCCGGGTTTCCAGTGGGGCATAGTGTTGAGTACCCGAAGCGCTTCTTCATCGCAGCCACCACCTATACCACGCTCCACGTTAGCTGCTGCTATGGACCCATCTTCGTTGACCACGAATTTTATCACCACGCGCCCTTCGATATTGTTTTCCTTTGCCAGCTCAGGGTAACGGATATGTCCTGCGAGGTAAGCCGCGAGGTCGCCATCGAATTGGGGCATTTGTTCTACCCAGGTCATTATTTGTGCTTTGTGTGTGGATGATACAGGGCCAGTACCGGTGATATCTGTCTTCTTTATTGCCGGGTCGAGAGCATCGGGATCACCTTTCGCATCAACAATACCGGGCGTTTTGTCTTTCAAGTCAGTCAAAGATGGTGGGGCTTTTACTACATCTTTGTCTGGGGCTATTACCGGGGATGTGAATTTTACTGTTGGCTTAACGGCAGGCGGTGCTACAGGCTTGGGGATATCCAGTTTGGGTTGAGGCCGTTGTATCTTAAGCTCAGTAAGGTTGGTCACTACCGGGGCTGGCGCTGAAACAACCGTTTGCCTTTTCATTTTGCCTAAAATGGTGTTGACAATAATGATCAGTATGAGTGCAACAAGTGTAAATAAGGTCGCTCTTACGGCCCTGTGAGAATAGTGCTTCCTTAATTCGTAGCCGCCATAATTTTTATTCCGATGATCGTAAAGGATGTCGAGATAGTCGGCCTGTAATATTGCTGTGCGTTCCATAGTTGTTGATTTATAATAAAGACACAGGATGGATTTATTTTCCATAAGGCTTTATTTATGCAAGTGGCACAAGAACGCTATGCACAAGGGGGGCGTGTAACCATGATTGGGCATTGTCACCCTGAGCCCCGCCGAAGGGTGACATGGAATATTATTTTTGCAGCAGGGAGGTGAGGTCTACTATATACAAACTATTGTCGTGTATAAAGCAAATACGCTTGCCATCACAGTTTGCATATGGCGTTAAGGCTATGGAGGCCAGTTTTTTGTTGTTCTTCATCACAACCATCGACTGATGATCGACTAGCAGGTGGATTCCTGCGACACTATCGTATTCAGAAAGGATCTCGTTTTTTCGAACATATCCAGGCTCTTCAGATCGCTGATTGTAAATAATGACCGTATCGGCATTGGTATTCAGGAATTCAGAAGCGGGGTACAAGCCGGCCAAGCTGGCAAAATTGCCTGTATCATCGGGCAGATAAAGCTGTGAGCCATCAACATAATCCGTGTAAAAGACATTGGTATCGCTTAGCTCGATGGTTTTAGAAAATATTTGCCTGCCTGTAGCGGCATTGTACTTAATTATATGCCTTGCGAATAATAACGATAAGGTATCATTAGACAAATACTCACGAAAGACCGGGCCGTGTCCCGTAATGTTAAAAAAATAGTTTTGCTTACCACTATCCCTGGTGAATGAAGCAATGTAAGGGGTGCCGGACAATACTACTGCCCCACTTTCACGATCAGCCACTCCTTTGTTGACCATGATAATATTAGCCTTATAAGAGGATAACGCAGACTTACTAGTTGTATTAGGCAGTGCGGTCTCCCATAATTTAAGGCCGGATGTGTAGTCAATACGAGCTATTTTTTTCCTATTGGCCAAGAATAAGTCCTTATCCTCAAGCAGTAGCTGTGACCTCATTCCCTGTTTTGGGTTGCCTCCACCTACAGGCACGAACATAAAACCAGTAAGCAGCCCTATGCCTATGCCTGCAGCAGCTGCAGCCAGCGGAAGGGCATCTGCTTTAGCATCACTTACAGCATATTGCCAACCTTTGCCTGTTCCCGTATTAATGCCCATGATGCCTCCGGTACATGATACTATCATGGTGGTATCATCAGGATAGTTCACACTTTCCCAATAGCCCCTGCCATAATGCTCGTAATGCCATTTTCGTTTCCCGGTTTTCAGGTCAATTGCATCCACATCAGTAGAATAGGCCATATCCCTGACCTTATCTACATAGGCAATATTAGTAGCCGGCCTTTTCCAAAGCTTATCGCCTGTGTTTTTATCATAGCATATTGCAGGTCCCTGTCCCCAGAGGAGGATGTCGCTCCGGCTTTGTGCCATATTGAAAGCAACGGCGCTCCTGCTCCACTTAATTGCACTGGTCTTAAGATCGATAACCAGCAGATAACCTCTTTCTACAAACGTGGTCCTTTTCTCCGGCATCTTCAATAACAAGATCATCTCCTCCCTATCCGCATCGAAGAAAGCTTTATAAACATCGTATGGGAAAACGAAATGCTGCCCATACAAAGGGGTATTGCCTGGGTAGCTCATGCCTAAAATTTCGTGCAAGGGTGTGATTTTAAGCTTGTCTTCGCGGGCTGAAAGAGCGTTGGCCAGGAAGATCAATGATAAAAAGGTCAATAAGTATTTCATAGATGATACAAAATTAATAAAGTGTTGGGGAGTTTCGCAGGCTCATTCTTTCTTTTTGATGTAATAGATAGCCCCGCCGATGGAGAACTTCTGGATGTTGGGTTCTTCTCTTTTGATGTCTATAATGGTAGTGCCCTTGGGTGTTACGGTGTCTTTGGTGCCGAGGTAGCCTATTGCGACGCCTTCGGCGGGCTTTTTTTCTTTTCGGGGTTTGGGGTGGCCCGTGTTGTCTTGAGCTTGCTCCGTGCCTGGCAATGAGGCGAGTGGTGGAAGTTCGGGGTTATTTCCGGGTTGTGTTATTTCCTCCTGGGGTTCGGTGTTTTCGCTGGAAGTGGCTGTGGGCGCGTCATATGGTGGGTTTGAGTTATTTCCTGTCGTTACCTGTTCGACCTCTCCCTGACCCTCTCTCCCGCATGGGTGCGGGACAGGTGCGCAGCAGGAGGTGTTGTTGGTCTCATTACTTTGGTTTGGCTGGAGGTCTGTGTTGTCTTGAGATTGCTTCTTCGCGCCGGGCACAGAAGCTATGCTGGCTTCTCGTCCCGCCCAGGGCGGGAACGCGGGGGGAATAGAAGTTGGCGATCCCGGGCTGTTCCCCTTCAAAGGGGGAATTGCGTTTTCGGGGAAGAGGGAGAGTTGGTTGGGGTCGGTGAAA
>MKUN01000026.1 GCA_001897835.1 Bacteroidetes bacterium 46-16 | reverse complement strand
TGATCCGGTCCAGGTAGAAGTTATTGCCTGTACCAGTTTGGTTACCATCCACGCCCGGTTTGTAACGGAAACGGAAAAAGGTCTTGTTCGTACGTGCTGCTGCAGGAAGGTCTATGCTGTGCAGTGCCCACTCATCGTAGGTCAAAGGGGCATAAGCTATCGTCAGTGTACCATTATTACCCAACTCATGCTTGGTTATACCCTTAAGCGTCTGCCAGTTCCTGCCACAGTCCGTTGAGTAACTGATGATCAGCGAATCCTTCATATCGGCGGGGTTACCCGTGCGGAAGGTACCCGTGCTCATAAAGTTCAGGTTGCAATCGCCGCTCGACATAGCCGTCAGGTCAAAGGCCGGGCTGAAGAAATCATCATAATCACCGCCGGGGGTGCCTACCGCATTCGCAGGGAAAGGACGGTTGTCAAAACCGCTGTAACGGATACAGCTATGGTCCAGGAAGCCATGCGCATCATCCAGCTCCCACTTGAATTCATTGTTATAATAATTGAATATCGGCCAGTTTGCTGTTTGATCAGCCCTGAAGTCCATAAAGTACTGTGCTACCTGCGGGTCCACTACGGTCGGGTGGTCACCATCGGCAACATACACGGCCTGGGTAGAGCTGCTAACAGGTGTAGTCGCATTGGCCCCATTGCCCAGCACTTCCATGCCTACGGTTACCCAGCCGGGTTCGCTGAAGGTATTATTTACAGTGCTGCTCAGCCCTGCACCGCTCAGCGTCACACTGGGTTGAGAGGCACCATTCGAAAAGGTCATCTTCACACTCGTTATCGTATCGTTCCAGCTCCTGTTCACGAAGCTGAACTGCATAGCACTGTTGTTGGCGCAGGTAAAATAGGTGCGTTCCGATGGCGGTACTCCTGTAACTTTACCCTTCTCAACCGAAAAATCAGGTATCGGGGCAAGATCCTGCATAGGTAGTAAGGCCCCTGTTGCCGCAAGATTCAGCGGGTCCCACAAATGGTTCCTGTTGGCCACATCAAGGTTCAGGGTTTGGTGCATGCGGTAAACCTGTCCTTTTGTGAACATGAGCGAACAGCCTGAATAGTCCATTATATTCTGCGTATTTACCGTATCGGGATAGTCAATAAGGGTATCCTTTGCATCACTGAACACTTCGTAGTTTGGTGGGGGGCCAATGGAATCGACCTGGTATTGTTTTACATAGCCCGTGGCACAATTAGTATCGTAGAGATTAGCAAATGAACAGGATGTATGGCCTTTTGTAGGAGGCGTATCGTCTACCTCGTCATCACCACAGGCAGTTGCTACTTCTGTATTGCCCCAGGTATGTTGCAGGTTGAAAAAGTGCCCCACCTCATGGTTGATCGTCCTGTCGAATACTATTGCTAACGCTTTAGATATTACCCCGTCATAGGGTGCCTGGCTGGGTATCTGCGATGTGGCGGGAAAAGTTGCATAGGCCAGTAATCCTTGTAATCCGGCAGGTGCCCCGAGAAAGGAGTTGACAAACCATATATTCAGGTAAGCATTATTAGGCCACTGATCATATTTGGCCTGGTTACCGGCAATACTGGCCAGGTAAGACTGGCGATGAGTGATCCCTTTTGTAGGATTACCGTTAGGGTCTTTTGTCGCCAGGTGCAGTTTGATCCGTGCATTGCCTATATAAGGTTTAAATGGTTTGATCACATCTGCGGTATCTGAATTTTCCGCTGCATATACCTGGTTCCACTCTTTCACGGCATTGATTATTGCATCGTCTGTGAGGTAGTCTGAGGCCTGGTAATCATGGATTACATGCACCACTATAGGTATGTCGTAAACAAATGTACTGCTGTCAACAGGCAAAGAGGTAGCATTAGTTCCTTTTGCAGCATATTGTCGCATGTCGATAGCTTTAAGACCTTGCTTCATCTGCTCATTTATAGCGGCTTCAACTTGTATTACTTCAGGATGTTCACGCCGCACTTTTTCCATCATCTCATCGGTATAGCAGCGTTGTGCATATAGGTTGCTTACCGCACATACTAATACAGGCAGGAATAGATATTTTTTCATGAAAAACATTTTATGGCTTATACCTAATGACGTATAGGTGCCATGACATAGAGCAACAACATTGTAATAATATTGTCATAAACCAATGCTCCTAATGAAAAGAGGAAAAACATCACCCAATTCGGGGGAGGAAAACAGGAGATGGCAGTTATGAATTAGTCCACAGGATTCTCTGCCAGCTCAGCGGCTTTCTTTTTATCCACCGATCTGCCGCCCCTGTTAGCGCGGGCCGTTCGGCTATACACGGTAAGGTTCTTATCGAAAAGGAAACGGAACAGCAGCCGCGTATAAGAAGTGTGATAGCCCAATGTAGTATAATACGGGCCGGCAATTTTTTTGATATTCGGCAGTTTATTCCATGGCACAGACGGAAAATCGTGATGCTCGTTATGATAACCCACATTCAGGTTCACAGGGTTCAGCACCCCATAATAACTCTTGGTTTCCTGCTCACCATGTGTAAGGTAATGCTCCTGTATCCACCGGGCACCCAGCGGATGAAGCCCGATAGAAAAAAAGAAACTGGCAACTAAGAATATCGTTGCTTTAAGGCCAAGCAAATAGACAACAAGCCCCATAAAACTGAACTGAACGACCCAGTTTACTAAAGTCCAGCCATCAAAAATATCTATCTCTTTGGTTAGTCGTAAGGGACGCAACAATTGGAAAACAGGATAAAAAAGTAGCCACAGCGCTTTCCCGAGCACAGAGCTTCCCACCAATTTCGCCTCCCAATGGAAGGGCATATCTGCATCAAGTTCTTCCACACCCTGGAAAGAATGATGCTTTAAATGGTATTTCTGGAAAGAAACCGAACTGGGAAACACCAGCGGTAAATTAGCTATAATGCCTGATATAGTATTAAGTGTCCGGTTTTTGAATAACAGGTTATGTGCACATTCATGGATACAGACAAACAGTGTATGGCAGGCAAAAGCACCCACACAGTACGCCACTACAAAAATAGCCCACCAGGGTGCATCCTTGAGCAATACGGCCCCGGCTAATTGCACAGCCACACAAAGCAGTATTACCAATATGGTATATGGATTACGACCTATCAGCTTCCTGATCTCAGGATGCTTATTGATGATCTCTTTTGTGCGTTTTTTGTGTGGCTCTATTTCGTCCGACCACAGGAATTTTTTCTCCAAAGCCATATTATTATTATGTTCTCGACCTGCCAAATTACGAAAAACGGGGCAATCCCGCCTAAGATAGCCAGCAAATACTATCACTTAGCTATGCCTGGCGACCGACATATTAAAATAATACCAAAACTATAACACAATTATACGGGATAGCCAGTGATATTGGCCTGTGATATTTTGAAGCCGGGTAAACAGTTCAAACTATACATTCCGGCTCAATTAATGAATCTTATAAAAACACCCGGCAAGGACAAAAAGTGCCCGGATCAGTTAAAATATTAGCCTCCATATAGTTTGCACCTTTTATGAAAGAAAAACCATAACTATAAATTTTTTCTCCAAACACTACCGCAATAATTTTTTTATAATTATCTTTCGCAACAGTTATTCGTGCAGCTAAATTTTATTCAATAAATTTATCGCGATTTTAAAGACACAACAAATGAGAACGCTCTACCTTACTATTTTTGTACTCTGCTTATTTACAGGCATTACTACCAATGCACAACAATTAAACAACCTGGAACAAAACGGTGCTGTTAATACCTACCGTTTGTATAGTGATCCCCAGGGAACAAGTGTCAAGGAATTTACTATTGAATACAAAAATGGGAGGTACTTTTTTACCAGCGATCAGTTCAGCTCTGAACTGGTTAGGAAAAAAAGCGGACATGACTATTACTTTGTAGATGATTCCAGGGAATATGCAAAACTTCGTTTCGAGTATTCAGGCCGCGTAAGGCTCTACACTAAAGGCACCATGACAGATATCATCTTCCGCAGGGGATATTATCGTTGTACCAATCATTGGCCTTACCATGTATCGCCCAGCCCCAATGGCTTTCCGAGCGATTGCTTCATCGAGTGGAAATGGAGAAATTAATACAGACCACTTTCTTTCATCATACACCGGGCCCGATGGCCCGGTATTTTTTTGCCTAACTTTATAGCTCATAGCACACCACCCAATGGAATACAAAGATTACTATAAGGTACTGGGAGTTGACAAAAAAGCCAGCCAGGATGAAATAAAGAAAGTATACAGGAAACTTGCTGTAAAATATCACCCGGATAAGAACCCGGAAAATAAACAGGCCGAAGAAAAATTCAAAGAGATCAACGAGGCTTATGATGTGCTGGGTGATGCAGAAAAAAGAAAAAAGTATGATGAATTGGGCGAGAACTGGCAGCACTACCAGCAGCAGGGTGGCCCTTCGGGAGGTTTTGACTATTCACAATGGGCCAATGCCGGCAGGAGTAAACAAGGTGGCTCCACTTTCCATACGGAGTTCTTTACGGGCGATGAGCATGGTTTCTCCGATTTCTTCGATACATTCTTCGGTTCTGGCTTCAGCAGCTCCGGCCAGGGGCGCAGGAGCCGCAGGAATGCAGGCATCAGGGGGCAGGACCTTGAATCGCATACCGACCTCACGCTTGAAGAGGCATTTCATGGTACCGAGCGCCAGTTGAACCTAAGAGGGCAAAAGCTAAAAATAAAACTGAAACCGGGCATAAAAGACGGCCAGGTACTCAGGATGAAAGGCAAAGGCGAACCCGGTATGAATGGTGGGACAAATGGAGATCTTTACATCAATATACACGTACAAAAGCATCCCCGTTTCGAAAGAAAGGACAACGATCTGTATTTCGATCAGCCCCTTGATGCGTACACCGCTATATTAGGCGGTAAGATACCTGTACAGGCCATCGACAAAACATTGCAGGTAAACATCCCTGCCGGCACCGACAGCGGAAAAACATTCCGGCTAAAAGGAATGGGCATGCCGCTCTATGATGATCCTAAACAGCATGGCGACGCATATGCGAGGATGGTGATCACTGTACCCAAAAACCTTAGCGAACAGGAAAAGGAAATAATAAAAAAGCTGGCGAAGAAATAACCTTTAGTGTATCAGCCACAATACCAGCTTCAGTATAGCAGCAATATATACGGGCAGTAATGCAATAGTGAGTGTCACTATTACAGCCAGGCCTACCCTGAAGTTCTTTTTAGATAATATTGCCTTTGTATCCATTTGCATGTACTGAGCCTTACAAAAATCAGGATGGATGGCCTTTCAAAAAAATCTGCAGCCCGTATTAACAGCTATTTTAGATGTGCTTAACAAGTCATTAATAAAAATGCCCGGTCTTACCGGGCATTTTTTAAATATAACTGCTGGACAAAGGTCATACTCTGAATATCCAGCCATGGGTATCTTCTTTACGTGCATAGCGTATTGCCGCCAGCTCATCCTTCAGCCAGTTGGCCACTTTCCACTCTTCTAAGGGCGGCAATACCATCTCATCATCATGGTAAGTAAGCCGTGCAATAGGAGCCACTGAAGCCGCCGTACCGGTACCAAAAGCTTCGCGCAACTGGCCCTCTTTATATGCAGCCTCTATCTCATCTATGCTCAGCGGTCGCTCTTCTACGGTCCAGCCCTGCTCCCTGAGCAAAGTGATCGTACTGTCGCGGGTGATACCTGCGAGGATGGTCTCCGTAATGTTCGGGGTGATTATTTTATCGCCTATTACGAAAAACACATTCATTGTTCCTATTTCCTGGACGTATTTATGCTCAAAGCCATCCGTCCATAATATCTGGTCATATCCCATCTTCCTTACCTGGAACATGGGATACATGCTCATGCCATAATTGCCCGCGGCCTTTGTATAGCCAATGCCACCGGGAAATGCACGTACATATTTATCATGCACATATATGGAAACCGGCTTGCTGTAATAAGGACCGGCCGGGCTGGTAATGATCATGAACAGGAACTTTTCAGCAGGTTTCACACCGATGAACTCATCAACCGCCACCATGAAGGGGCGTATGTACAATGATGTGCCTTCACCTGAGGGCACCCAGTCGCGATCCAGGTCCACCAATTGCTTCATACCGCCTATGAATATTTCTTCGGGCACTGATGGCATGGCCATGCGCTCTGCAGATATATTCATACGCTTTAAATTGTCATATGGGCGGAATATAACCGGGTCCCCATTAGGGTCCTTATATGCCTTTACGCCTTCAAAAATGGCCTGGCCATAATGCATGAAGGTAGTAGCGGGGCTAAGGCTAAGATTGGAGAAAGGTACTATTTCGGGCTGCTTCCATTCACCATCCTCATACCTGGCTATAAGCATGTGATCTGAATAATGCTTCCCAAACTGGATATTCGCAGGGTTCAATTCATTTATACGACTATTTTCTATTTTTTTTACTGGAATATCTAAGACGGGAATACTCATAAAACTAAAAACTATTAAAGAATGATTTACTTTCGCAAAGAAACAAAAAAAAATTGGCTTAAGCCCTCACATATGCAATTTGAATATAATAACAATATCTAAACCATCATGAAAGATATTCCTATAATTATTGAAACCGATATCATTAGCGATGAATGGAATACCTTTTGGGACAGCCTTTCTGAAACGACAGGCCCCCTGGGCCCCAGGAAGATACTCCTGCTTTCTACAGTATATGCTAAAGATTCGACCGAGGCTGTGCAACTGCAAAAAATGATGCAGGCTTGTACCTTAAGCGAAGATCAATATAATATAATACAACTAAATGATAACGAAGATATTGCATGGCATCAACTGCAGTACCATCTCAAACCGGCTGTAGTTATCTTATTAGGCATCATTCCGTCCCGCCTGGGAATATCCGCCCTCTTTAAACCTAATGAACCAAACAACTATGATGAATGCATATGGATACCTACCCTCTCCCTTAGCGAACTGGAAACCAATAGTGAAGTCAAAAAGCAACTTTGGCTACAAGGGTTAAAGCCCGTATTTGTGGATAAAAAATTTGGAGACCTATAAAGAAAACATGCTTCCTGTTGAGCTGCTGAGAAAGTATTGGGGCTACAACTCCTTCCGTCCGCCACAAGAGGATATCATTACCAGCATCTTGCAAGGCAGGGACACCATGGCCTTATTACCTACAGGAGCGGGCAAATCTCTATGCTACCAGCTTCCCGCATTGGCAAAGGAGGGCTTTACACTGGTCATATCACCGCTCATAGCCTTAATGTTAGATCAGGTAGATAGGCTTAAACAAATGAATATCATGGCTTCATGCATACACGCAGGCATGAATTACCATGAAGTGAAAACGGCCTTCGACAATATGCTTTACGGGCCCTATAAGCTCCTGTATGTATCACCCGAGCGCCTGCAGACCGAATTATTTAAAGAATACCTGCCATCTTTCGATATCAATTTGATCGCCATCGATGAGGCCCATTGTATATCCCAATGGGGACAGGACTTCAGGCCCGACTACCTGAAGATCGCAGAATTAAGGCCCCTTTTTCCGGCTGTCCCGGTACTGGCACTCACCGCATCGGCAACCGCTGAGGTGCAAAAAGATATTGAAGAGCGCTTACAATTAAAGGAACCTGCCATCTTCAGGCAAAGTATTTCCAGGAAAAACATATTCTATTCGGTTAAATACAGCGAGAATAAGCCTAAAGATCTGCGGGAGCACTTGCCGCCCGGCAGTACCAACATTGTATATTGCCGCAGCAGGAAACAAACCGAAGTACTGGCAAAACAACTGCTCGATCACCAGATTAAAGCAATGCCTTATCATGCAGGGATGCCTAAAGACAAACGCCGTGATACCCAAACTTCCTGGATGCAGGACAAGGATATCACCGTGGTGGCTACTACGGCATTTGGTATGGGCATCGATAAAGCCGATGTACGTATGGTATTGCATTTTGATGCCCCGGAGCATTTGGAGGCCTACTACCAGGAGGCCGGCAGGGCTGGCAGGGATGGACTGGCTGCGCAGGCTATGCTCTTATACAATGCCACAGATATCAACCGCCTCAGGGAGAGCATAGCCATACAATTCCCCCCCGAAAATTATCTTCGTGGAGTTTACCAGGCCGTAGTTGAATACCTGCAGGTACCCATTGGTGCACAGCCCGATAAATACTTTTCTTTCGACCTGGCCGATTTTTGCAAAAAATTCGGCTTTGAGCTCATCCCTGCCTCATATGCTTTAAAGCTACTGGCCAGGGAAGGTTTATGGACCATAAGCGAGGCCGTATTTCACCCGGCAAGCATCCAGTTCACTACCGACAGGCATAATCTCGACCATATAGTCGCTACCCACCCGGATATGGGCTACCTGGTCACTGGATTGCTGAGGTTATATGGCACCATATTTCACTACCCTACCACCGTCCGCCTTTCGGGCCTGGCCGCACAGTTAAAGATCAAAAAGGAAGTTTTAGACCAGGCGCTCCGGCAGTTGCATAAAATGGAAGTGCTGGAATACAACCAGCCGGCTGAAGGCCCGCAATTGTATTTTCATCATTATAGGGTCGATAGCAGGCACCTTATAATTGATATGAAGCGTATAGCCATCTTACGCAAACAGCACGAGGCCCGCACAAATGCTTTGATCGCATACCTGCAAAACGGGAGCATATGCCGCGAGCGCCTGCTAAAGCAATATTTTGATGAAGAGGACACTGGCGATTGTGGTCATTGTGATATCTGCAGGCAGGGCAATAGCCCACAAAACGATGCAGACCTTGCCAATAACCTCATTCGCAAAATAAAAGAGGCAGGCAGTATAAGTATCCTGCAACTAACCGGGCAATATCCCGAGAAAGAAGGGACAATAGCCATACTGCGCAAACTGGCAGATGAAGGAGTATTGATCATAGATGAAAATAATCTTGTCGCGCTGGCTTATTAGGTACGAATAAACTATTTTCAGGCTGGATAATACCCGGCTGATGAAAAGCAATTACAATATCTGGTGGGGACCGCCTAAAAAATTCACTACGGAACATGAAGAACGGAAGATCAGTTGGCTCGAACTGTTTTACGACCTGGTATATGTTATTGTCATCTCGCGTATTACACACCACCTTGCTGTCCACCCCGATGTTGGTGGCATCATAAATTATGTATATCTCTTCGCCATGATATACTGGGGCTGGTTCAATGGCAGCGAATACCACGACCTGCATGGCAGCCCCGGCATACGCACACGCTTTATGACCCTGTGGCAAATGATGGCCGTGGCCGCCTTGGCTGTCACACTGGATAGCCCGCCTGAACTTTTTATAGCCCGTACTACCATATGCTTTTCTTTCCTGCAGGGTTTTATTACCTACCTCTGGTGGAGTGTAGGCATTTATGATAAGAACCACAGGCGGCTCAGTGTACCCTATGTCACATGCTATTTCGGAGCATTTATCATGCTCATAACCTCCTTATATATACCTGCCGGCTATAAGCCGGTCCTTTTCACGATTATATTACTGGTCAACTATCTCCCACCCTTTCTTAACCACAGGCGGCTGCAGGCCAGCAATTCCGATTTCAGCCTGTCCATGAGCATGGTGGAGCGCCTTGGCCTGTTTACCATCATCATTTTTGGCGAGAATATACTGGGTGTTGTAAACGGCATTGCTGCACTCAACAATATTAATACGGCCACATGGCTATGCTTTGGCCTTGGAATACTCATTGTCTTTGCACTTTGGTGGATATTCTTTGCCCTTATAGCCGACAGGGAGTGCAGGCACGGCTTCCTGATGGGGCAAACTTTTATCTTTCTCTTCATACCCACACTTGCCTCCCTGGGTATGGTGGGGGCTACATTCTCGGTACTCTTTGCCGCTACCCAACAGGCAAACGAACATATTCAGTTCGTCAGGAACATATGGGCTACAGGCATAGGCGTATTCTTATTAAGTGTGTTAGGCACTACAAAAATGCTTATCTATCCTTCCGACTACGACAGGTCAAAAAAATTATTGCAACGCACTTTATTAACCGCAAGCATCACCATTATGCTGCTCACATCTGTTTCCGGGGATATACCGCTTCAATACCTGATGCTCCTCGTATTTACGATCCTCATGATCATTATTATATTAATAACAAGAAGCTGGTTCGTGATACAACTAAAACTCATCGCCGGGGAAGAGCATTCAGAACATGTCTAAAAATTTTATTTCTTGGATATTGCCTCCTACACTTTACTTTTGAGACCCTGATAGGAATAATACATGAGCCCAGTACGTTTTATCATAGTAGGTTTTGGCAACATCGGCAGCAGGCATGCAGGCCATATCATGGCTAATCCCGCTGCACGGCTCGTTGCGATATGCGATGAAGACCCTGCACTGCAGCATAAGTTGCCCGCTGGTGTGGACTTTTATACCAATCTCAATGAAATGCTGCACAAAGAGACGGCTGATGTGATCTGTGTATGCACCCCCAATTACCTGCACGAACTGCACACCATAAAAGGCCTGGAAGCAGGGCTGCATGCAGTGGTGGAAAAACCGATGGCTCTTAGTGTAGGGGAGTGCGACAATATGATAATGGCTGCAGGCAAAGCGGGTAAAACCATCTTTGCGGTAAAGCAGAACCGCTATAATCCTCCTGTGCAGGCAGTCAGGAAGCTGCTTGATAGCAACGAACTGGGCGATATATACATGATACAGGTTAATTGCTTCTGGAACAGGAGCAATGCCTATTACGCCGAAAGCAACTGGCGAGGCAAGAAAGATAAGGACGGCGGCTGCCTCTTCACACAGTTCAGCCATTTTATCGATATACTCTATTACCTCAATGGCACGGTAACAGATACCAAAGGCTGGCTGCACAATTATGCGCACCGGCACAATACCGAGATCGAGGATACAGGCAGTTTTGTAATGAAAGCCGAAAATGGGGCCATTGTCAATTTTAACTTCACTACCTGTGCCTACGACCACAACATGGAAGGCTCCATTACCATATTTGCTGAAAGAGGCACGGTAAAAATAGGCGGTCAGTACCTTAATACCATTGAGTACCAGCAGTTGCAGGGTGCTGTCCTGCCCCATATCAATATTACCGCCAAGGCCAACGACTACGGCCTGTACCAGGGCTCAATGAGCAATCATGACAAAATGATACAGAACGTGATAGATGTATTGCACCATGATAAACCGATCATGACCACGGCCTGGGAAGGCCGCGAAGTAGTGCATATCATTGAGCAGATGTATGCTCATGCAGTAAAAATATAGTTCCTTTCAAGGTTTATTTCGGATAGAATATTAAAATAATATTCTTATTTTTATTATTGAATAATATCTGTCCCCACCCAATGAAGCACCACTACCTCTTTATTTTAGGCATGATAATGTCTTTTACATCACCGGCACAAAACCTGGTACATAATCCGGGCTTTGAACAATATTCTATTTGTCCTACAAATGCAGCACAGGTTACTGCCGATTGCGACGAATGGATCGATCCTACAGGTGCTACATCCGATTACTATAATGCCTGCAGTGTTAGCCCAATAGCCGATGTACCCAATAATGGATATGGCAACCAGTACGCCTATGAGGGCGATGCTTATGTTGGCTTAAGTCAATACTATGGTGCTAACATAAATGTCAAAGAATATGTTTTAGGCAATATTGATCCTTTACAGGTAAATGCTTATTACCGGGTAACAATACATGTTAGCAAAGGAGACCTGGCTCCCTCCTCCAGCGACGGCCTGCAGATCTTTTTCTATAAAGATGGCTATCCGCAACCAAACCCTGCACAATCAACCATTCCTGCAAATCCACAAATAGATTATAACAGTTATGGCATCATCACTGATGCTGCTAACTGGGTAACATTAACAGATACCTTCCAGGCCGATTCTGCTTATACCCATTTAATAATCGGCACTTTCGAAGATGTAGCAGATATTAATGCTACTGGTCCAGCCTATTCTTATTACTATATCGACTATGTGGATGTAGAATTCATTGACCCGAATCTTTTTACACAACAAGCACATACCAATGTGAGCTGCAACGGGGGTAATGATGGTACTGCTTCTGTAACAGCATTTAGTGGTATTCCGCCTTATACTTATCTCTGGCTGCCCGGCAACCAGACCACTGCCAGTATCAGCGGCCTTGCTGCAGGCTCTTATACCTGCAGGGTGATCGATGCTACACCCGATACAGTTCTTGATACTATTGTAATTACTCAGCCAACGGTCCTTACCGCTACCACCTCGCAAACCAATGTGAACTGCAATGGTGGTAATGACGGCACCGCTACGGTCAACGTTTCCGGCGGTACGCCGGGCTATACTTATGCCTGGGCGCCAACAGGTGGTAATGCCGCAACGGCCACAGGA
>MKUN01000025.1 GCA_001897835.1 Bacteroidetes bacterium 46-16 | reverse complement strand
TCCGGTCCGCAAAAAGCCTTACAACGTAAGGCTTTTTTGCTTTTACAGCATGCATAGCCTGCCAGCCGGGGCTAACTTTGTACCCATGAGCTATATTTTTTGTCCAAATGGTTTACTTGCTCTGTATAAACTATTACATTTGTAGCCCTAAACGTTATGTATGCAGTTCCTGGACTTTGAGAAACCGATTGAGGATATATACGGGCAGATTAATAAGTTAAAGGAGATGTCCGCCAAGAACCAGGTTGATATTTCCGGCTCTCTTAAGGAATTGGAAGATCTGCTGGAAATTACCCGCACCAACGTTTATGCCAACCTGACCCCATGGCAAAGGGTCCAGTTAAGCCGTCATCCCGAACGTCCATACACACTATATTATATCGAAAAAGTATTTACTAATTTTACCGAGCTATATGGCGACAGGCATGTGCGGGATGATAAGGCAATGATTGGTGGAATGGCTGAGTTGGACGGAATGCCGGTGATGATCGTAGGTCAGCAAAAAGGGGTTAACACCAAAATGAGGCAAATGCGCAATTTTGGTATGGCCAACCCCGAAGGTTACCGCAAGGCCCTTCGCTTAATGAAAATGGCTGAGAAGTTTAACCGTCCGGTCATTACCCTTATTGATACCCCCGGCGCCTATCCCGGTCTTGAAGCCGAAGAGCGCGGGCAGGGCGAGGCCATAGCCCGAAACCTTTTCGAAATGGTAAAGCTTACCGTCCCTGTTATTTGTGTGGTCATAGGCGAGGGCGCATCCGGCGGGGCATTAGGCATTGGCATTGGCGATAAGGTTTTCATGCTCGAAAATACCTGGTATACCGTTATCTCTCCAGAATCCTGTTCATCAATATTATGGCGCAGCTGGAACTTTAAAGAAAAAGCTGCCGAACAACTTAAACTCACCTCCGAAGACATGAGCCGGTTTGGACTTGTCGATGGTGTGATCCCCGAACCACTGGGTGGTGCCCATGCCAATCCCGAAGCCATGGCAAATACCCTTAAACAGTACCTCCTTAATTCACTCACCGAACTCTCCCGTATCGATCCCGAAACCCGAATCGAACAACGTATTGGGAAATTTTCCCAAATGGGTTTTTATAATGATTGATTTAAATACAGTTTAAAAAAACATAAAGAAGATGCAAAGCCAATTCCGTGGTACGGGGGTAGCATTAGTTACTCCTTTTCAAAAGAATGAGCAGGTCGATTATAAAGCGCTGGAGAGGCTTATCGATCATGTTATCACTAATCATGTTGATTTCCTGGTCGCTTTAGGCACCACTGCAGAAACACCGACATTAAGTAATGAAGAGAAACGGGATATACTCGCTTTTGTTGTCGAAAAATGTGCCGGTAGGATGCCCGTGGTTTGCGGTATCGGCGGCAATAATACAACTGAATTACTGAAACAAATGAAGTCATTCGACCTCCAAAACGTCGATGGCATTCTGAGCGTTACGCCTTATTACAATAAGCCTTCACAGGATGGTCTGTATAAACACTTTAAGGCAGTGGCCGATAATACTGATAAGCCGGTGATACTATACAATGTGCCCGGCCGTACAGGTTGCAACATGCTGCCTGCTACAGTGTTAAAGCTGGCTAACGACTTTGAGAATATAATAGGTATCAAAGAAGCAAGCGGCAATATGGTGCAGTGCATGGAGATATTACAGCACAAACCAGATGATTTTATAGTCCTGTCAGGCGATGACAACCTTGCAATGGCACATGTGGCCATTGGCATGGATGGCGTTATCTCCGTAGCTGCTAATTGTTTCACCCGTGAGTTCACCGAATTGATCAATCTCTCTATAGTGGGCAAACTTGATAAAGCCCGCAAGGTACATTATAAGCTCCTTACCGGCATCGACTTGCTTTTTGCGGAAGGTAATCCTGCCGGTGTTAAATGTGTACTGGCCGAGATGGGTATATGCGAGAATGTATTGCGTATGCCTATGGTGCCTGCAAGCAGTGCCTTAAAGCAGAAGATCAAAGCATTTCTCAATAGTTAATAAAATATTGTGATCACGAATTAATACAAAAGGCTTCCTAAAGAGGCCTTTTGTATTTTCTTTATGCTAGCTCGTATCATACCGGCTTTTATATTCCTGCCGGTTGTCTTTTAAAATAATATTTTGATAACACCTTTTTCAACTGTCGGTTATATAGGTAAAATGGGTTTAAGGTTCAGGTAATATAGCATATATAGTTTCGCGTTCTAAAAGCATACGCGTATTATAATGCATATTATGACGAACTCTTTTCACAGAACAACAGGCAAAAAATATCTGCAAAAATGGGCATTTGCCATACGGTTCAGCCTGCTTGCCTTTGCTCTTTTCTTACCTGCCGCCCTCTATGCGCAGCTTAGGATCAACGAGGTATCACAAGGCGCGAGCGGCAGTAAAGAATATGTGGAATTGGTAGTAGTTGGTACGCGTACATGCAGTGATAGCTGTGCCGACCTCAGGGGCTGGATAATAGATGATAATAATGGCTGGCTGGGTGCAGGCTCGGGGCAGGGGATAGCCACAGGTTGTTCCCGTTTTGCATCTGATGCCAATTGGTCTTGTGTGCCATATGGCTCCATAATACTGATATACAATGACGGCGATCCCAATCCCGCCATTACGCAGCCCGATGATCCCACAGATAGCGATCACGACCATGTTTATATTTTGCCCGCTTCCTCTGCATATTTCGAACGTCATACCTCATCACCTGTGTCTCCTTCAATGGTTAACTATGTTTACCCCGCAACAGGCTTTATTAATGGGGGCGATTGGAGTACGCTAAGTCTCAACAACAATGGCGATGCCTTTATCGTCACAAGCCCTTCCGATCTATCACAGGCATACCATTCATTCGGTTATGGCAATCTTACCAACTTCGCCGCCGCCGATATATTCCTGGCTACATCCGGCTCTGCTAAAGTATACTACCTTGCCGATGATCAGTATAATAATGTGGCAAGCTGGGTCGCGGGCAGCGCACCTGCCGAAGAAACCCCCGGGTTGCCGAACACACCTGCCAATGCTACCTGGATAAACGCTATGCTTGCACCGGTCAACGGTACGGTCAATACAGATATTTATGACTGTGTTACTAATGGCCACAGCTATTTTTTCAACGATCAAAACCTCACTGTTGCTGGGCTCTATAAAGACACGCTTGCTACGGTAGCAGGCTGCGACAGCATTATCACACTGCACCTTAATGTAACTTTCCCGGCCAGTCACGATAGTACTATAACCTCTTGCAGTACGGTTATTTATATGGGCAATCCATACAGCTCCACTACCGACATCCACGATACCCTGCATAGTTATCAGGGCTGCGATAGTATCTATAACACGGTACATATTGTCATAGGCGGAGCAAATCCTGTTATGGTGAGCGATACCCTCACTGGCTGTGGTCATGTTACCTATAACAGTGTCGATTATACCACAACTACCTTTATAGGTGATACCTTACAGACCGTCGCTGGCTGCGATAGTGTCTTCCAAAGTATATATATAATAGTTTACCCGGTTCAGGCTGCAAACATCAGCGATACGGTCACTGGTTGTCGGGGCCTTGTCATCAACGATCATGTTTATGACACCACCACAATTACGAGCGATACCCTATTCAGCGTGCATGGCTGCGATAGTGTGTACAGGAATCTGGCCGTAATTATTTTACCGGCAGATACGGTAACGATCACACCGGCAGATACAGCTATTTGCCCGCGTAACAGTGTGAAATTAAAAGCTTCAGGGGCGCCGCAACTTACCTGGTTGGGCTTCACAGCACCCGATTCCCTTACGGTCACTCCCGGTTCTACTACCACGTATTATATTGTTGGCACAAGCCTTAATGGCTGCACCGATACTGCTGCGGCAACGGTTACAGTTGAAGACTTTGTATTGACACTTAGTGCATCACCCGATACCCTTGTACTGACAGATGATGTATTTACATTGATAACATCCGGCAACTTCCCTTATGATGTCCTGCTTTGGTATCCCCAATACATTTTTCCCCGGCAGCATGTATATGCACAGCAGTTGGTAGCCGATGAAACGCGTAAATATACCGTCATAGCGCAGTCGCAGGCTGCAGGCTGTAAGGATACCGCCGCTATTACGGTTCGTGTCAGTGAAGATCCGTATTCTTTAATGCCCAATGCATTTACGCCCAATGGCGATGGTCTTAATGATTACATATTTCCTGTGTCTACTAAGCCCTTTACTGTTGAGAAGTTTATCATCTTCAACCGCTGGGGCAACCAGGTCTATGATTATGCTACCGGCGATAAGAAGGGCTGGGATGGTAACTACAAAGGTGTCCCGGCAGCACAAGCTGTGTATGCCTATTATCTTATTGTGAACTTTGCGAACGGGAAGTCTGTATCCCGGAAAGGGAACATCACCCTGCTCCGTTCCTGGCAATAGGCAGTTGGTTATTCATACGGTCATTTTTATTTGCTTATAGTGTTTAAATAATGACATTCCTCTTTCAATTTGCCTTTTCATTTTTAACCTAAAGATTACATTGTCTTACCTGCCTGGCTTTGGTTCTTTTCTGTTTACAATTTGATAAGGGATTCGTGCTCGTTTTTATAGTGACAATAACCTCTGCGTAACATCACGGGGCTAATTTCGCCTGTTTGAATTTCACTATGCGTATGTTTTTCATAATTAAACGAAAGATTCAGGTATCCCTTGCGGAGGCTTTTGTGTTTGCAAAGCCTTATCATACTTATGTTTCTGTACTGTTTACACTGCTGTTTGCAATGTTTTCTGCCCATGTTTCCTATGCGCAAATAAATGTAGTGTCGGCACAAACGGCAACGGTACTGGCCCAAAAATTAGCAGGGCAGGGCATTACGGTTTCTAATGCTTCGCTTACATGCCCTGCCATCGCTAATGGCATATTTACGGTGACAAGCAGTAACCTGGGGCTCGATAGTGGCATCATACTGACTACCGGAAGGGCGGGTACTATTGGCAATAACTACGGGTGCAACGGTCCCCAGGTCACGGCAGGCAATAATGCCAATGCCAGCGTTAATAATGGTGCGGCAGGGGATGTGTTGCTTAATGGCCTTGCCAATGCTACAACACATGATGCCTGCCACCTCGAATTCGATATAGTGCCTAAGGGCGATTCGATAAGTTTCAATTACGTTTTCGGTTCGGAGGAATATTGGAAGTCTGCCTGCGGTATCTATAACGATGCTTTTGGTTTCTTCATATCAGGCCCCAACATTGTCGGTACACAAAATATGGCCCTTGTGCCGGGGACGAATATTCCGGTGGCGGTGAATAGTGTCAATAGCGGTGTTGCGGGCATACAGGGCAACATTGCCAACTGCTATGCTATGGGGCCGGGTTCACCGTTCCCTGCATATTATATTGATAACGCTGCAGGTACTACCGTTACCTATTACGGCTTTACCAAGGTGCTTTCTGCGGCACATGCGGTTACTCCATGCAGCACATATCATCTTATCATGACCATAGCCGATGCTGGTAATTATTTATACGATTCCGGAGTGTTTATAGAGGCAGGGAGCCTGAAAACAGGTGATTTCCACATCACAGCCACGGGAGCAAATGTTCCCGATACATTTATCGTGAAAGGCTGCGATCCGGGGCACTTTACGTTTACAAGGTCACAGAAAAGGAATACCCCGCAAACACTTAAGTTTCTTATTGATGGCTCTGCAGTGAATGGTACCGATTATGCAAATATTGCAGACAGCGTTGTCATTCCGGCCAATGATTCTGTGGTTGAGCTTGCCATAAACGGTTTGCCAACCATACCTGCCGGTACTACCATACTTAAACTCTTGCTTATATCACCATATAGCTGTAATGGTATCGATATCATCGACAGCGCTTATCTTAAAATATTAGATGCCCCGGCATTGCATATCCTTACTCCTGATACGGCTATTTGCGTTGGTGGTAGCATACACTTACAGGCTCAGGCAAGTGATTCGCTTTCTTATAGCTGGTTGCCTGCTACCGGTCTCGATAATGCTTCGGTAAAAGACCCTGTTGCCACACCGCTTGGCAATACTACATATACGCTTACCGGCACTTGGGCTGGTGTGGGTTGCCCCCCGGTAACCGATTCCGTAACCATCAGTATCAATCCTTTGCCCACTGTAACTGCTGGCCCCGATACTACATTATGCGAAGGAGCTTCTGTGCAATTGCATACGAACGTCACGCCACCGTCTGCATCATATGTTTACAACTGGCATGGCCCGGCTTCTTATGCTGCGAATATTGCTGATCCCTTGATACAGAACTTTATAGCTGCGGATACAGGTATCTATACGGTCAGCGTAAATATACCCGGCTGCCCGCAGGTAAGCGATAGCCTTACACTTCATATGATCCCGCCGATAAACGTTGATGCAGGCCCTGATCAATTTATATGTACCGGGGTTACAGTGAACCTGGATGCTACTGCTACACCCGTTGATACCGGCTATATGTATCAATGGTCGGGCCCCAATGGTTTTAGTTCTGATAGTGCCCATGTTACGATACAAAACATAACCATAGCCGACACAGGTTGGTACACGGTCATGGTATCAGGTAATAATTGTGCTCCCGTCTCCGACCAGCTATATATCGGCATGATGTCGCCGGTAATACTGGATGCCGGGCCCGATACCGCTATATGTACAGGTGAGTCGTTCTCATTTCATCCTTCAGTTGCGCCTGGCTCGCAGAATTATATTTACCAGTGGACAGGACCATCTGCGTTCGCATCCGCTATCCCTGGTCCGCTGATAAGTAATGCGACTGCTGAGAATGAGGGTTTGTATATTCTTTCCGTTACTTATCCCGGCTGCATACCGGTGCTCGACTCGGTAATTGTTGCCGTTAAGCCCATCCCGGCTGCGCCGGATGTTACAGACCTTTCGCCCCAAACATATTGCCGCACAGAGCAGGCAGAGGAATTATTTGTTGCGGAGCAATTACCCCTGTGGTATCCCGATACCACGGCTAAAGGCACCATAGTGCCCCCCGTTCCTAATACTGATGCGGAAGGTGTATTCCTCTATTACGTTTCGCAACTGGTTGATAAATGCGAAAGTCCTAAAAGTGCGATAAAAGTGGTCGTGCAGAAATGTTGCGACGATAATCTTTTTGTACCGACTGCATTTACACCTAACGGCGATGGGCATAATGATAAATTCCACGTTCTCGACGGGCCGAACCACAGGTTGCAGTACATGTACATCTACAATCGTTTTGGCCAGTTGGTCTTCAGCAGCGATTATTATAACCAAAGCTGGGATGGTAAATACAAAGGGCAGGATTCGGATGTAGGGGTATATTATTATTATTTATCAGTTGAGTGCAGGGATGGGGCCATCATAAAACGAAATGGCGATGTAACACTTGTTAGATAGATACCTGGAATACTTATAAAACAAAATGTTGATCATGAAAAAAATTGTACACCTTTTTCTTATTGCTGTATGTTGCGGTTATGGCTTTCAGGCCACGGCACAGGCAATATACCAGTACACCTCTGCTACCAATGGGGCTCCTGCTTATGTAGCTACCGGCCTGTCTGCTACCAACCTGGCTAAGATAGGTGGCGGCACCAATACGCCATGTGCCTCAGGCTTTAGTGGTTTTACAGTGCCCACCACATACACTTCCTACAGCACTTCCGATCCCGCTATCAATGTTGACCTTACGCCTGCAAATGGTTATACCATGACCGTTACCAGTGTTAGCGTGGGTATTCGCCGCAGTGGTACTGGCCCGGCAAGTTGTCGTTTGGCTTATAGTATCGATGGGGGTACTACCTGGATTGACAAGGGCACCGACGATCACCCTAATAATGCAGGTTGTGGCAGCATGAGTACGGCTACATGGACCTTCCCTTGCCTGGGTGGTGTTACTGTGGGTAACCCCGATTATTTAAAGTTCAGGCTGTTCTATTTTAATTCCAGCAATAATAGCGGTACTACGCAGATAATGAACCTGTATATAAATGGTTCGGTTACCAATGGCTGTACACCGCCTGTGGCCACTATTAGTGGCAGTACCAGTTTTTGTAATAGTGGCAGCACCACGATCACATTTAACGGTACACCTAACGCCACAGTTACCTATACCGTCAATAATGGCCCTAACCAGAACATTACTTTGAATTGTTCGGGCACCGCTACTTTGAATACCGGCCTCTTGGTGGCCACTACCACTTATACTCTGGTTAGTGCATCATTCGGTAATGCCTGTTCGCAAAATATTGTGGGTAGCGCTACGGTTACCATTACACCCACGCCCACCGTCACGGTTACACAGGTTAATCCTACTACCTGCAACGGTACCGATGGCACTTTGACGATAAACGGATTGGTGACAGGTAATACCTACACGGTATATTATACGCAGAATGCAGTACCGCAATCTTTTAACGCAGTTGCCGTGGCCAATGCCATTACGATTTCCGGCCTTGCGGCGGGTACCTATACCAATATCTATGTAGTTATCAATAGCTGTAACTCAAATACGATAGCCGGCCCCATCACACTTGTTGATCCGCCGGCTCCCTTTATCAGCAATATCACTTATACCGATCCCACTACCTGTAACGGTACCGATGGCACGATAACACTCTATGGTCTGCTGCCCAATACGGCTTATACGGTCAATTACAGTATTAATAACATACCGCAGGCTCCATTATCGCTTACCGCTAATGCATCCGGTAATATTATCATGACCAATCTTTTTGCAGGTACTTATAGTAATATTACTGTAACGCGGCTTGCTTGCTCATCTAATGTTGTTGGACCGGTAACCCTCGTTAGCCCCATCCCGCCCTTTATCAGCAATATTACTTATACCGACCCCACTACCTGCAATGCTAACAATGGTACGATAACATTACATGGCCTCCTGGCCAGCACTGTTTATAATGTGTACTATACTACAGGTGCAGGCCCTGCAGGGCCCGTTACCCTTACTTCCAATGCTGCAGGTGAGCTAACACTTACTAATCTGCCTGCGGAGACCTATAGCAATATTTATGTAACATGGCTCACCTGTACTTCAAATGTAGTTGGTCCGGTAACACTCACTGCCCCTGTACCTCCTGTTATCACAAATGTTACGCACGCTGATCCCGCAACTTGTAGTGGCACGGGTTCACTCACTTTATACGGTTTGCTGCCAAATACTGCTTACACTGTCAATTATTATTTTAATGCAGCATTGCAAACGCTTGCTGCCGTTTCCGATGCTTCCGGCAATATTGTCATCAATGCTTTGCTGGCAGGATCTTATACAGATATAAGTGTTTTGCAGGTGAATTGTCCTTCGAATGTTATGGCAGGACCTTATGTATTAACAGACCCTGCACCTCCTGTTATATCGGGACTTACATTTGTCAACCCCACTACCTGTGGTGGTGCCGATGGCAGCATTACGCTTTCCGGCCTTACACCGGCAACTGCTTATTTACTCAACTATGATAAGAATGCAGCACCACAGGGCCCGCTGAGTATCACGGCAAATGCTTCGGGCAATATTGTCATTGCCAATCTTGCTGCGGCACAATACAGTAACATTACAGTTACACTTGCTAACTGTATTTCTAATGTTGTTGGCCCTGTTGATCTTGTTGACCCGGTAGCACCGCTTATCAGCAGCATTACTTATACCGATCCCGCAACTTGCGGTGGGCTGGGCACCATTACATTATCGGGTCTTTTAGCCAACCAAAGCTATACATTGTATTATGATTATAATGCAGCACCGCAGGGCCCATATACCATGACTGCCAATGCATCAGGCCAGGTCATTATCATAGGTCTTGTTCCCGGGGTATATACCAATATATATGTGCTGAAACAGGCCTGCACTTCAAATGTTGTTGGCCCGCTAACATTGGCTGAACCTCCTGCACCACCGCCCCCCTTAACCACGGACATCACTTATTGCCAGGGCGAGCTTGCTGCACCGCTTACAGCAGTAGGGCAAAACCTCCTTTGGTACACGGCCCCGACAGGAGGCACCGGGGTTCCATCTTTAATACCGCCAATTAATACGCCCGGCACGGTGACCTATTATGTGAGCCAGCAAATAAATAATTGCGAGAGCAATCGGGCAGCATTGATGGTAACGGTAAAGCCCAAACCTGCGGCCCCGGTCACCGCTACACCTGCCTATACGTATTGCCAGTTTGAAGCCGGGGCTACAGCACTTACGGCTGCGGGCACTGACATATTATGGTACAGCCAGGCGACCGGGGGAACAGGTACGGCAACAGCGCCTGTACCGAATACAAATAATGCAGGCACCTTCACATGGTACGCCACACAAACGCTCAACGGCTGCGAAAGCGAAAGGCTGCCAATAGTGGTTACGATATATCCCAAACCTCAGCCGCCGGTAGTGGCCGATATGAAATATTGTGAAGGCGATAATGCCGGGCCGCTGACAGCAGGTGGCCAAAACCTGCAATGGTACACTGCACCGCTTGGTGGTACACCCCAGCTTACGGCACCCCAGCCGGCAACAAATGTTTTAGGTACGGTCACATGGTATGTTAGTCAGTCGCTGAACGGTTGTGAGAGTGATAGGGCTGCAATAAGCTATACGGTATACTTTACCCCCGATGCGGCAATTATAGCGTCTTCCGATACCGCTTGTCAATATGATACACTTACATTCACCTACCAGGGCAATGGTACTGCCGATTGCGATTACAACTGGACCGTTCCCGCCGGTGCGCAGGTTGTATATGGCATCGGAACACAGTCAATAAAAGTATTGTTCAATGGTTTTGGCGAATCAGTGATATCCCTTATGGTTGATAACCATGGTTGCCAGAGCCCCCTGGTAATGGATACCGTCAATGTGAAACTGGCGCCGGAAGTACACATTAGTTCGCCTGCAGCCGCATGCCCCGGCGATACGGTTAATATCAGTGCCAACTATGTGATCGGCCCGGTTGAAGAATATGTTTGGGATTTTGATGGCGGGCATGTATTGCCGGTAAAGCATCAGAAGGTTGAAGGGCCTTACTTTGTAAAGTGGAGCACGCCCGGTATACATACCGTGACCCTTATCGCTAACTATAACGGTTGCGATTCCAAACCCGCTACCGATAGTGTTATCGTGCATCCTGATCCCGGGGCGAAGATAATGGCAGTGAGCAGGGATAATATCTGCCCTGGTGATACAGTTACTTTATCGGCCTCCACCAACGATCCTTTAAATAAATACTGGTGGTATCCGGAGCAGTATTTCGATTATGGCAATGGCACGGCAGTATTGCAGGGCGCTATTGATATGACAGGTTATGTTAAGTTGCAGGTCACTTCACCTTATGGTTGTATCGCAACGGATAGTGTACTGATAAATGCACGGTCCTGCTGTAGTATGGTCTTTCCGTCTGCCTTTACGCCCAATGGTGATGGTAAGAATGATAAATTCCGACCAATCACGGCAGGGCACAATCAGCTTTCTTATTTCAGGATATACGACCGTTGGGGTAAGATCGTTTATGAATCCCTCAATTCCTTAAGCGGCTGGGATGGTTCGCTCGGGGGGGTGGCACAGGATATAGGTACTTATTACTACCAGGTAAAATATACTTGTGAAGGCGAGGTCATGGAAAAAGGTGGCAATTTTATTTTAATGAGATAGCATAGGTTAAGCAGAAATATAAAAGGCCGTACAACTATTTGTATGGCTTTTTTGTTATTATCCTGTAAGTATCATTATATCTCTTATTCTTATTATATCCGTGAGATTCAGTATCTTTGCACTTCTCAATGAAATTCTAAATATAAAAGCGACAATATGAGCACAATGACTCGTTCCAACATTGACTTTAAGTTACCCTACAAGGTGAAGGACATTAGCTTGGCAGAATGGGGCCGTAAAGAGATAAAACTGGCTGAAGCTGAGATGCCGGGCCTGATGGCCATACGTGCAGAATATGGCCCTAAAAAACCCCTTAAGGGCGCCCGCGTAGCCGGTTGCCTGCACATGACCATACAGACAGCTGTACTGATAGAAACCCTGGTAGAGCTTGGCGCAGAAGTTCGTTGGAGCTCATGTAATATCTTCTCTACACAAGACCACGCTGCTGCGGCCATTGCTGCAGCAGGTATAGGCGTTTTTGCATGGAAAGGCCAGACACAGCAGGAAGCAGACTGGTGCATAGAGCAGACCTTGTTCTTTGGTGCTGAAGACCGCCCCCTGAACATGATACTCGACGATGGTGGTGACCTTACCAATATGGTATTTGATAACTATACAGAACTGGTACAGCATATCAAAGGCCTGAGTGAGGAAACTACTACAGGTGTACACCGTTTATATGAAAGGATGCAGAAAGGCACATTGCCTATACCGGCTATCAATGTGAACGACTCGGTTACCAAATCTAAGTTCGACAATAAATATGGCTGTCGCGAATCGCTGGTAGATGCTATACGCCGTGCTACTGACGTGATGCTGGCTGGTAAAGTTGCAGTAGTAGGTGGTTATGGCGATGTGGGTAAAGGTTCTGCCGAGTCACTGCGTGGTGCAGGCGCCCGTGTTATCGTTACCGAGATTGACCCGATATGTGCACTGCAGGCTGCAATGGATGGTTTTGAAGTGAAGAAAATGATCGATGCGGTTAAGGAAGCAGATATCATTGTTACAGCTTCAGGCTGCCGCGACCTCATCACCGAGAAGCACTTCAAATCGATGAAGGACAAAGCTATTGTTTGTAACATTGGCCACTTCGATATCGAGATAGATATGGCATGGCTCTACAGTGCTTATGGTAACACCAAAGACACCATCAAGCCACAGGTTGACCTCTATAATATAGATGGTAAAGAAGTGATCGTGCTGGCAGAAGGCCGCCTGGTGAACCTGGGTTGCGCTACCGGCCATCCCAGCTTCGTGATGAGTAACTCATTCAGCAACCAGACACTGGCACAGATAGAGCTTTGGGGCAACCACAGCAACTACGAGAACAAAGTATATGTATTACCAAAGCACCTTGATGAGAAAGTAGCCCGCCTGCATCTTGCCAAAATAGGTGTGGAGCTGGAAGAACTGAGCGATGCACAGGCCAGCTACCTGGGTATTGCCAAGAATGGTCCTTTCAAACCGGAGCATTACAGGTATTAATATCCGCTTTATAATATAGAAAGGGTACGCATTGCGTACCCTTTTTTATTATCCTGCCGGGCCGATGTCTGGTGATACTGCTCTTTTATCAAGTAGCAGGGGCAGCTCGCGTAATATGTTAGCATTACAACGCACATGATATTATTTTCAAGAAGTTTTTATGTTATATGAGTAAATTGTTCATGCTTTAAATCTACAGCCAGATGAAAAACCTATTACGTAAGTTAAATGTACTTCTTCTATGCACCATATGCAGTATCCCCTTACATGCACAGACATTGGAAGAGGTGAATATGAGTCTTTACAATTATCTCTTCAGCACATACCTGACAGATATCAATAACCAGGGGATGGTTTCGGGCTATTATGTCAACGCATTAGGTAATAACAACGCATTTGTAATTACTGCTCATGGTAAAGAGATAATAATAACCATACCGGGCTTTACCGACACAAAAGCACAGGCAATTAATAATAATGGTGTTGCCCTCATCAGTGCAAGTAATGGCGCCGGCAATATAACGCCTTATCGCGTTTATATCGACACGGTTGGTGATGTGATTACCAGCACGGTGGCTGTAACAACCATGCAGCAGACAAGTGGCGTACCCTACAAAATGAATGATAATAACGACATAGTTGGCTGGTACCAGGGGCAGTCGGAACGCTGGCTGTGGATCGACCGTGACAGCCTCGGTGGCTGGGATGCGAAACGTTATTATACAGGTAACTTTCCCAGTTATACTTATTATAATACCTATGGGCAGGGCATTAATAATAGCCGCATGGTAGGTGGGTATTACATTACTGGTGGTAGTTTTGTCCCGTTTTTATATGATGGAGTTGCTCAATCTTTTAACGTGCTGACCAATGCACCCAGTAAGACCAAGATATGGGCTGTGAACAATAATGGTGTTGTGGCTGGTGAATACCAGCAAGCCAATGGTACTTTCATGGGATTTTGGGGTACGGTGTCGGGTAACCAGCTTACATTGAACTCGCTAAACACAATATTCCAAAGCAACACGATACAGTCCGTTGTGAATGGCATAAACGATAATGGCGAAATGGTCGGCACTTACCTGCACCCTGTTACCGGCAAATGGGTGGGTTTCATATATCGTCCCAATAATACTGAGTACAGGATACCCGGTTTTAACTTTACCCATGATACATGGTCGCTTATGAATGACCAGAACCCGGCAAATGGTGTTTTTACGCCTAACTATTATGGTAATTATAATTATAACACTATGGACCCTTATGCGAACAATGGTACCCCGCTTTTAGACCAGAATATCAGGACACAGTTTGGCCTCCATGCACAGGTACCTAACGGCATTAGTCCCGATTGGGTCTCTTATGCACAGGAGGTGGATCGTTACCACACCGTCTTACTCCCTGTTGCTTATGCTATAGCCAAGCCTTTGTTTATGAGTAAATACATACCATTGCAGGCACATGGCTTTAATGGATATTGTTATGGGTTCTCTTACACTTCATTGCTGCACCACCTGGATGATGCGCTTTTTTCAGATTGGTTTGATATACCAGTCAACACAGATCTTGATCAGCTAACCAATTCAGATAGCAATGCAATAAGAGCTATATCCAGGATGTATATCAAGCAGACCGATATAGAAACGATACAGAAATATAATACTACGCTCTATGAAGATGTGGAGATGTGGGAAGGGCTTTATAACCTGAAGACCACTTTTATGAAACCCATGGACAAATGTAACCCGCGCTCTGTGGCGGTAAATTACGATAATGATTATAAGCACAACCTGATGCCTTATAAGATACATACCCCGCAAATGCTGCCGTTTGAGTATCCGCAGGGAACGATACAGTATGATACCCTTTTTGTTTACGATTCTAATTTTCCCCAGGACTCGACAAGGTATTTCACCGTCAACTCAACACGATACAGTTATAGTCATGATTCTGTGCATTATAAAGATCAGACCTATGACCCGATACACTATATTTCTTTCAACAAGGCAAGTTTGGATGAGACAAAGAACGTGCCGCATGCCTATTTGAAAGCTACTAATGCGAATACATATTATGCCAACCTGACTTTTAGCATTGGTGCAGATGCCTATTATAACATAAAGGACCCTGCAAATGATGTGACCCAATATAACGGCTCAGGCTACAGCAATAGTTCGCTTGTATTGAGCTCTGTTGAGGAAGACGCGAATAATGCTTTGGTGCCGAGGACATTCATTATGGATACCAGCCTTTCCATTTCGTTCAACTCCAGTAATTACGCCGACTCAGTTATGCGCTGGAACCAGGTCAATAACTTAAGGTCGATGGGAATAACGAGACTCAGCCTGCCGTCAGAAAATGACAATGGCACACTGATGAGCCGGTTCATATCCTACGGCAACCCCGATAATGTGACCAAGCATTTCGCCGGTTACCTTAGCCAGCTAGCCAGCGATATGTCGCAAGGCACCAATATACTGGCAAGTAACATTACAGCCCAGCCGGGCGATTCATTCCTCACGGAAAACCCATCGGAATATGTGTATAAAATAACACGCATCGCCGGTGTGGGGAATGATACTTATGACCTGACCGTAGATGTAATCAACAATGGTGTACTGAATGAATTCTCTACAACAGGCATATCATTGAGCGGCAATAGCGCCCATACTATCGACCCCTATTACAATGGCCCTAATGGCCCGCAGGTGGTTGTTTATATCGACAACGGGCTTAATGGCAATTTTGACGATACTTTATTTGTACCACAAGTGTCATTGAGTATCAATAGCCCGGTACATACTGGTAACAGCATCAAGTTATATCCCAACCCGGCTACGAAATATGTATATATTACATTTGGGCAGGACCATGCCGGAGCTTACAATGTGATCCTCTCGGATATAAATGGCCGTGTGCTCTACAATAAAACAACTGCTGAAAATACCAGTGAAATGCAGTTGCCTTTGAACAGCTACAGTTCGGGTGTTTACATGCTTACGGTAACTGACAGCAAAGGGCAAATACTTTACAGGGATAAGCTCATCAAGAACTAATATACTGTAGATATACAAAGTATATAGAAGGTCCCTTCGGGGGCCTTCTTTTTTACTTCAGGTACAGGTAGGCAGCCAGCATTACCAGGACACCCAGTATATAACCCAGCCATATCTCCCACATACGGTGCATGCCCAGCAATAAACGTGCAGTGCCTACAATGCCCGATGTGGCCAGTGCAATAAAAAGAGGAATGACCATATTCACCGGGCTAACGATCATGAGTACGATGAGGATGCCGATCATGCCGCCGGCGGCTGTGGTGTGCATGCTTATCTTAAAGAAGATATTGATGAGGAAGATGAGGATGACTGACCAGTAGCTGCCCATTAATAGCACACGGAGCACAAGCGGGATATTGGGGAGGGTGTTGTAAACATGCGCTGCCCAGAAATAAAATATCATAGTGGCCATAAGGGGTATGATACGTTCCTTGCTGGTGCGCAGGTGTATGCTTTGGATAAAGCCGAGCCCTTTTAGCAACAGGATAGTGAGCAGCGGAAAAAATAATGTGGTAATGCCGATACTGAGCAACCATTTATTAAAGGTCTGGACATTGACACCTGCAAAACCGCGGGGCGCCAGTTTGTATAAGACCAGTGTCATTACCGTGGGTACGAAAACAGGATGGAACACATAGGATGCTATGTATGCCATTACCCTGAGGAATTTTGACTGGACAGGTTGGGGCTCCTTAACTGTAATTGTGTTGTCGGTGGTTGTTTGTGTATCGCTCATGTTATGCATCTAATATGGGTGAAAGCCATTTTCTTATTTCGTTCTCAGGCAAGCCCTTTCTTTCTATATAGTCCTGTAACTGGTCTTCAAGTATGTGACCTATGCCGAAGTAAGTGCTGTCGGGGTGGCTGAAGTACCATCCGCAAACCGATGCTGCCGGGTACATGGCCAATGACTCAGTAAGCTGTATGCCTGCATGCGCAGTGGCCTGCAACAGGTTAAAGAGCTTATACTTCTCGGTATGATCGGGACATGCCGGGTAGCCTGGTGCCGGACGTATACCGCGATAGGTTTCCTTTACCAGTTCTTCGGTGCTGAGGGATTCATCTTTGGCGTAACCCCAGTATTCTTTACGCGTTTTAAGGTGCAGTAATTCTGCAAATGCCTCGGCCAGCCTGTCGGCGAGGGCCTGCAGCATGATCTTATTATAATCATCGTGAGCGGCAATGAAGCGCTGCAAGTGCGGCTCGATACCATGAATGCTCACGGCGAATGCACCGATATAGTCGCTTTGCACCGGGCTGATGAAATCGGCAAGAGAGAACTCGGGCTGGCCTTCGGCTTTCTTTATTTGCTGGCGCAGGTATTCAAGTCTTTCGATCTCGTTGCCATTATCATCGCGCACAATGATGGTATCGGGTGCCGGCCTGCTTGTTTGCCAAAAGCCAAGCACACCTTTTGCGCTTAGCCATTGTTCCGCAATTATTTTATCAAGCATGGCATTGGCATCATTGAAGAGCTTTGTAGCCTCTGCTCCTGCATGGGGATCGCTAAGGATTGCCGGGTATTTGCCCTTCATCTCCCATGTTATGAAGAAGGGCCCCCAATCGATGTATTGCCTTATCTCGTTAAGGTCGTGACCTGTAAATAGTTTTGTGCCGGTAAATTGCGGTGCGGGTGGGGTATAGGTATCCCAGTCTATTTGTACCCCTTTCTCTTGTGCCTCGGTATAGGGTATATACTCTTTGGCGCTCTTTTTATTGGCAAAGTCGCTCCGGAGTTTATCGTATTCGGTAGTAATGTTGTTTAAGAATGCGGGTTTATTATCACTGCTGAGCAGGTTGCCCGCTACGGTAACGCTGCGGCTGGCATCGAGCACATGCACCACGCCATTGGTATATTCGGGTGCAATCTTTACGGCTGTGTGCATGCGTGATGTCGTGGCCCCGCCGATCAGCAAGGGCTGTTGCATGTTGCGTCGCTTCATTTCGCGGGCCACATGTACCATCTCATCGAGCGAAGGGGTGATCAGGCCGCTCAGGCCGATGATATCGACCTGTTCCTGCTCGGCCCTTTCCAGTATTTTATCGGCTGGCACCATCACACCCATGTCTATCACATCGTAACCGTTGCAGCCCAGCACCACACCTACAATATTCTTTCCTATATCGTGCACATCGCCTTTAACGGTGGCCATTAATATTTTTGCGGCACCGGCCTGCTCCTCATTCACTGTTCCTGCGGCCTCGTGTGCTTTGCGGCGGTCTTCTTTTTCTGCTTCTATAAAAGGCGTGAGCCAGGCCACGCTCTTCTTCATTACGCGGGCGCTCTTCACTACCTGGGGCAGGAACATCCTGCCGCTGCCAAAGAGGTCGCCGACCACGTTCATGCCATCCATGAGCGGCCCTTCGATAACCTCGAGCGGGCGCGGGTATTTTTGCCTTGCCTCCTCGGTATCGGCATCTATGTAATCAGTGATGCCGTTGACGAGTGCGTGCTTGAGGCGCTCTTCCACAGGGGTGCTGCGCCAGGCGTCATCTTTCTTTATTTCTTTGCCCTTTGCCTTCACGGTGTCTGCAAATGTGACCAGTCTTTCGGTGGCATCGGGGCGCTTGTTGTGTATCACATCTTCGCAAAGTTCGCGCAGGGCCGGCTCGATCTCATCGTAGACCTGTAACTGCCCTGCATTGACTATGCCCATGTCCATGCCTGCTTTGATGGCGTGGTAGAGGAATACACTGTGCATGGCCTCGCGTACAGTATCGTTGCCGCGGAAGGAGAAGGATATATTGCTGACCCCTCCGCTTACTTTGGTGAGGGGCATTTTTTGCTTGATGATGCGGGTGGCCTCTATAAAATCGATCGCATAATTATTATGCTCTTCAATACCCGTAGCTATGGCAAATATGTTGGGGTCGAAGATGATATCTTCGGGAAGGAAACCCACCACCTCCGTGAGTATCTTATAAGCACGCTCGCATATATTGATACGGCGTTGCAGGCTATCGGCCTGGCCCTGCTCATCAAATGCCATGACGATAACGGCAGCACCATAATCGCGGCAGGTGATGGCCTGCTCTATGAATTTTTCTTCACCCTCTTTCAGGGAGATGGAGTTGACAATGCACTTGCCCTGCACACATTTAAGCCCGGCCTCGATTATGGCGAACTTAGATGAATCGATCATCACCGGTATCTTAGCGATATCAGGCTCGCTCTGGAGCAGGTTGAGGAAAGTCGTCATGGCCTGCACACCATCGAGCAGGGCATCGTCCATATTGACATCGAGTATTTGGGCACCATTTTCCACCTGCTGTTTGGCTACTGAGAGGGCTTCCTCATACTTATTCTCGCGGATGAGGCGTGCAAATTTTTTGGAGCCCGTAACATTGGTACGTTCCCCTACGTTCACAAAATTGGTCTCTGGCCTCAAGGTTAGCGGTTCCAAACCGCTTAACCTGAGGAAAGGTCGTATATCAGCCATTTATAATGCCTATGTTGAAAAAGTGATGCAAAGGTAACTAATAGCGGCCTATTGTTTGTGTATTAAAACCTGTAAGCAAGGCCCGACCCGGGTAGCCCTCTTACCAAATCATAGCCAGTTGTAGCGGCCTGCGCCTCTTATATCCCTTTTGTCGACAGGGTCTTGTTTGGGTACCTCGCGAAAACCATCGGGTGGAAGGCCATATTTGGGACTGCCAAATTTGCGGCGGGTTATCTTATTATAATAGAAGGTATAGGGGTCATCGGGGTCGCGGGTGCATTTGGGCGGGTATTGTGTTTGCCTCATCCCGTCCTTCTCCAAAGGAGCAGGTGACATGTTTTCGTGCCCGTTCAATTCCTGTTCATTGCCTATGTATTGCCTATGCTCTGCCTGTGGATCTTCTGTGAGGCTTTGCTCGGCGGGAGCTTCGGCATCCCCCTGGTCTGCATCAATATCCATCGCTACAGACCGTTCCTCCTTAAGGGTGGAATTTGAATCTTCGCCGGTATCGTAGGCGATCTCATAAGATCTTATACCGTTATAGTCGCGGCTTTTGAGGTATTCATCGCCGTGGGGTATCAACTTCAATGCCAGTTCATGATCGCGCCGATCGATACGGGATATAAAGTTTTGCATGATATCGATACTAGCGCCGAGGCTGGTTTGTTTCTGTACATTATTAATACATACCAGGAGCTTGCGCATGGTCTCAGCTTCTTTCAGGGATGCAAAGCGTTCGCCCTCCGGGCGTGCTTCGATGGCATTGTTGAGCTCGGCCAACTGGTTGAAATACTGCTCGACCAGCGTGGCGGGTGTGCGGCGCGCCACCTGTTTTATTTCCTTCCATTTACCATGTTTTACCCATAGGTTTACCGTTTTGGGGTCGACACCGACCTGTCGGGCAATCTCGGCCTGGGAATGGTCGGTCTGGAAAAAGAGATCGCGGGCTGCTTGCTGTTCGTTTGATTTTTTCATGTAATAAGATTTAAGCGGAAAATTTAGATATGCGGCCGTGATGAGGCAAGAGATGTTCCACGACTTGAAGACGTGGCACACGGCCCTGATGGGGTTATAAGTCTTGATTGGGCAACATGTGTTCCACGACATGCAGACGTGGCACAGCGCCTTGATTGGATTATAAGCCTTCATTGAGCAACATGTGTTCCACGACATGCAGACGTGGCACAGCGCCTTGATTGGATTATAAGCCTTCATTGAGCAACAGGTGTTCCACGGCTTGAAGACGTGACACAGCGCCCTGATTGGATTATAAGCCTTCATTGAGCAACAGGTGTTCCACGACATGCAGACGTGGCAGACCGCCCTGATTGGATTATAAGCCTTGATTGGGCAACAGGTGTTCCACGACATGAAGACGTGGCACACCGCCTTGATTGGATTATAAGCCTTCATTGGGCAAGGGTGCTCCACGACTTGAAGACGTGGCACAGCGCCCTGATCGTGGCTTATTGTGCCTTGTTGCTATGTCGGCGTATCGTATAGTTTGATAAGGTTCATAAAATGTCAATTATTGTGCAAAGGTCGGGCGGGGTTTTGTTAATGGCAAATGATGATATCCACATTTTACCTTATAGAGGAGGATACAAAATGATAAACAGAAGACCCGGCTATATACTTGCACCGATATAGGGCACAAGGTGTATTATTATATAAGGGTAATATGACGCTGGTGCGTTAAGCACTATGCGGATAATTATAAGCGCGATATGAGCATATTGTTTTTTTTATTTGGTCTTATTAATATATATTTATATTATGAAGACATCTACCACCATCCTCTTATTATTCCTCCTCTGCAGTACCCTAGTTTCTTACGGACAAGGCGAAAATAATATCTGGTGTTTCGGCACCAATACGGGCCTTGATTTTAATGCAGGCCCTCCTGTGCTCTATCCTTCGGCAATGGACGCCTTTGAAGGCTGTACCTCGATATGCGATGCGAGCGGCAGCCTGATCTTTTACACCAGTACCTCTACCGTATTTGACCGTAATAATAATGTGATGCCCAACGGCAGTGGCCTTATCGGTAACTCAAGCAGTACTATGGGGGCGGCTATTGTGCAATCGAACAGCAACCCTAACCAGTATTACCTGTTCACGATGACGGATATTGCGCAACATACCAACTCGCTGCATTATTCGATCATAGACATGACCCTGAACGGGGGGCTGGGTGATGTGGTGGTGGGCCAGAAGAATATACTGCTGGATGATGATGTGGAAGAAAAAATGGTGGTGGCCCGCGGGGCAGGATGTTATACCTGGCTGATCGTGCATCATTATACCAACCCTGAGTTCCACGCATTTAAAATAGACGCCAGCGGGCTGGATGTTACCCCCATCGTTTCAACATCGGGTTTTTGCAATATAACTAACGGCTACACGAGGGGCGAAATGAAGATATCGCCCAATGACAGTAATATAGCGCTTGTGAATTATGAGAACCCCTGGGTGGTGGAACTGCACTCGTTCAACAATACCACCGGTGTGGTGAGCAATGCTATAGACCTGGATACTATCAGGGCATACGGGGTTAGCTACTCGCCTGATGGGAGCAAGTTGTATGTTCCTACCTATTCGGGTAACCCTGCCGCCCTGTATCAATATGACCTGTCGCTGCTGCCCTGTATCAATATGACCTGTCGCTGCTGCCGGATGTGCAGGCGGTAAAAAACTCGAAGACCGTAATAGCCAGCCAACACTTTAACGGGCTGCGCATAGGGCCGGATAACAAGATATACATTGCCTACTTCGGCAACATATCGGTGATCAATAATCCTAACCTTGCCGGGCCGGCCTGTAATTTACAGACCAATGTATTCAGCACCGGTGTGCAATATTTTTTGGGGAATGCCGTGATACCCAATTCGATGGAAACTACTACCTACCACTCGAGGGACACTGCGGGCTGCCTGTATTTTAAACCGATGACGCTTACTGCGCCCAATGGCTATACCGACTATGTATGGAGCGATGGTAATACAGGACAAACGGATACAGCGGGAACTGCCGGTACCAAATGGGTTACTTCGGCACAGTTCTGCACGGTACGTATAGATACCTTTCATGTGACCGAAACGCCGGCTGCAATAAACAGTATCGTGACGGATACCTCCGCATGTTTTGTACTAACGGCACCGATACTAACGGCACCGGCGGGAGATTCGTATATATGGAGTGACGGCTTTACCGTGCAGCAGGATACCATAGGCAGCCCCGGCAGCAAGTGGGTGCTGGTAAACGATACCAGTGCATGCAGTGTGCTAACGGATACCTTTAAAGTGCATGCCAAACTGGACACTACGACAGCCAGCATGGATACCATACACTGCGTAGCGTATAGCGCTATACCGATAACGGCGCCCGGCGGCTATACCAGCTACTTATGGAGCGATGGCATAACGCTGCAAACGGATACCTTCTTCAGCAGCACTACCAAATGGGTGCAGGCTCAGAACGGGTGCGGCCTGCTGATAGATACTATACATTTTACAGCGACGAATATCCCGCAGGATTCAACTGCAATGTTCGGTAAAGACACGACGGTATGCTTTGATCATGTGACCACGGTGAATGTGACGGGCCCGCCGGGCTATACCTACTACTTGTGGAACGACGGGACAACACAACAAAGCAATGCCTTTAACGGTCCAGGTATAAAATGGGTATATGCACAGAAACTGTGCGACCTGATCATAGATACCTTTACCGTAACAGCGCAGGTGCGCGATACCAATATACTGAGTAATGACACTACGGTGTGCTTCAGCAGCCAGGTAAGCATATATGCCCCCGGCGGATATGTGAGTTACTTATGGAGTGACGGCGGTACGAATCAATCGACCTTATTCAGCACTACGGGATCGAAATATGTGTACATGCAAAATGAGTGCGCTACAGGGATAGACACTTTCCATGTGAATTTTATCAACGATCTTGGCGTAGACCTGGGGAACGATACCAGTATTTGCGAGGGCAAGACCATGTTGCTGGATGCGACCTCCATTTATCCTGATGCTACCTACCAGTGGCAGGATAGCTCGAGCAATGCGACATATACCGTGACCAAAGGCGGTGACTATAGCGTGCGGGTACATGTGGGGCCATGCAGCATTGCCGATGATATAAGGATAAGGCAAAGCGTGGTGGTGCTGGATGCAAAAGATGGCCTGATAGCCTGCCACGGCGAAAGCACGATACTGGATGCAGGTAGCGGGAATGCATACTTATGGCAGGACGGCAGTACCGACAGGACCTTTGTAGCCACGAAGAACGGCTCGTACTATGTAGTGGTGACCCAGGGCGTATGCAGCGATACGGCAACAATACATGTGAAGACCGCTGAATGCCCCTGTGCCGTGATACTGCCAGATGCCTTTAGCCCCAATAATGACGGAAAGAATGACTATTTCGGGATGGGGATAAACTGCGGTGTAAGGGAGTATGAGCTGATGGTGTATGACCGCTGGGGCAACCGGGTTTTCAGCACGGAAAGCCTGAACAATAAGTGGGACGGTACTTATAATGGCGTGCAACTGGATGCCGGTGTTTATTACTATTATGCACACGTCACCACAGACCAGCTGACAAGCTACCAGTACAAGGGTTCGATCATATTGATACGATAAGGGCGCATCAGCTTAGGGCCGGTGAGCTTGCCCTGCACTTAATCGCTGAAGGAAGCATTGCCGTCTTCGTCGAGATGAAAATGCCTGCAAATACCGGCAATATGCCATTTAGTGGTATTGGCATTTTTGTCGAATGATTCATCGGAAAAAGTATTGACCCGGCAATTGAGTGTTGCTGCAAGGTATTCTTCATCGTTAATGATAATGCGCCAATACAGGTTGGTATCGGCGTGCATGGTATTAAAGCGTATCTTGAAAAAGATATTTCCGTCGAGTTTTATCGGATCCATTTACCGGGTTGCTTTTTGAATGACTTAACAACCCTTATCGTTGTGGTTGTATGGCACAAATATATTTAATCACGGGTTATGTTTAGCGGGGCTTTGCGTTAATTAGCAGCCGGACGTGCCAGTTATTTTTTCTCTCTATCAATTCGTAGATTTACTATAGCCAACATTAATTGAAAATATTATGTCATATCCGTACCAGGTAAAATCAGCAGAAGCATATAAGCAGGCATGGGAGCAGAGTGTAGCAGACCCGGAAGCATTTTGGGCCGAGGTAGCCGCTCACTTTATATGGCAGCAGAAATGGGATAAGGTGCTGGAGTGGAATTTTGAAGCGCCGGATGTAAAATGGTTCGTTGGCGGGAAGCTGAACATAAGCGAGAACTGCCTGGACCGACACCTGGAAGCAGGCGGGGATAAGGCTGCCATAATATGGGAACCCAATGATCCCAAAGGTAAAAGCAGGACCATTACTTATAAAGAACTGTATGAGCAGGTATGCCGCTTTGCCAATGTGCTTAAAAACAATGGTGTTCGCAAAGGAGACCGTGTATGTATCTATATGGGCATGGTGCCGGAGCTGGCCATCGCTTTGCTGGCCTGTGCCCGGGTAGGTGCGATACATTCCGTGATCTTCGGGGGCTTTAGCGCCAAAAGCATAGCCGACCGCCTGCAGGATGCGCAGGCGCAATTTATCATAACAGCGGACGGGGCTTACAGGGGAGCTAAAGAGATACCTTTGAAAGGCGTAATAGATGATGCGCTGGAGCAATGCCCGTTTGTGAAAAAGGTGATCGTACTGCTGCATACCAAAACACCGGTGAGCATGATAAAAGGCAGGGACGTATGGTGGCAGGATGAACTGGAAAAAGCCGGTGTGGACTGCGTTGCCGAGCTTATGGATGCCGAGGACCCGCTCTTCATACTATATACATCGGGCTCAACAGGAAAACCCAAGGGCGTAGTGCATAGCTGTGGCGGGTATATGGTGTATGCGACCTATTCTTTTGTGAATGTATTTCAATATCAACCTGGGGATCTGTTTTTCTGCACGGCGGATGTGGGCTGGATCACCGGGCACAGTTATATTGTGTACGGGCCATTGTGTGCCGGGGCAACGGTGCTGATGTTTGAAGGGATACCGACATGGCCGGATGCGGGCCGCTTTTGGGATATCGTGGATAAGTATAAGGTGAACATACTATACACGGCCCCTACAGCGATACGCAGCCTGATGGCCTACGGTACGGAGCCCATAGCAGGGCACGACCTGGGCAGCCTGAAGGTGCTGGGCTCGGTGGGTGAACCGATAAACGAAGAGGCATGGCACTGGTTTGACAAGAACATAGGAAAAGGGAAATGCCCGATAGTGGATACCTGGTGGCAAACAGAGACGGGCGGCATCATGATATCGAACCTGGCAGGAGTGACACCGGCAAAACCATCGTATGCCACGCTGCCATTACCGGGTATACAGCCGATGCTGGTGGATGAAAAGGGTGAAGAAATAGAAGGTAATGATGTGAGCGGTAACCTATGCATCAAATTTCCCTGGCCATCGATCATACGCACCACGTATGGCGACCATGAACGGTGCAGGACTACCTATTTCACTGCCTACCCGGGGACCTATTTTACCGGTGACGGCTGCTACAGGGATGCGGAGGGGAACTATCGGATAACGGGCCGCGTGGACGATGTGCTGAATGTGAGTGGTCACAGGATAGGCACCGCCGAGGTGGAAAATGCTATAAATATGCATGAAGGGGTGGTGGAGAGCGCAGTAGTGGGCTACCCGCATGACCTGAAAGGGCAGGGGATATATGCCTACGTAGTATATGGCAATACCCACGGAGATGATGAGCTAACGCGGCAGGATATATTACAGACCGTGAGCCGTATAATAGGTCCTATAGCCAAACCCGATAAGATACAATTTGTAAAAGGGCTGCCCAAGACACGCAGTGGCAAGATCATGCGGCGCATACTGCGCAAAATAGCGGAAGGCGATATGCAGAACCTTGGCGATACGACTACGCTGCTGGACCCACAGGTGGTAGAAGATATAAAAGAAGGGAAAGTATAAAACATATATATGCCTCAATCATTGCCACTTTCGAAACGGCCGGTTGATATTGCCATTGTTATATTTTTTATCATCAACCTGGGCTTTATCACTTATATAGTGGATATAGAGCAGTTGGTGATCGCGAACCCGGATAACTTTCAATACCCGGTATGGCCACCTGAAAGTATGGTGGACCTTGTGCACTGGTACGGTCGGAATTTTGACCCTGTGCTGATGGCGAGGCCTGCATGGTGGCGTGCAACAATATGGATAGATGCCCTCTTTTTCGGGCCCTTTTACCTTGTAGCGATATATGCCTATATAAAAGGTAAGAACTGGATACGCTTTGGCAGCATTATATGGGCCGCGGTAATGATAACCAATGTGACCATAATTCTCTTTGAAGAGGTGTGCGGCGAACATGCTACACCGCACCTGCAACGCGTGCTGCTGGCCAATGCAGCATGGCTGATATTCCCCATAATGGTATTGTACCGGATGTGGCGGTCTGTGACACCTTTTGCTGCCCGGACAAGGCAATAAAGGTAAAAGGTGACGAAGATCACCTTTTTACTTATTGGTGGTCATTAATCTTCCTTTCCCCTGAGGGTACATTTGCAAAAACGATGTTTATGATCCACACGCTTTTTGCACAATACCGTAATTACAAACTGCAGGAACTTGCCGATCATTTCTATAAAGAATACTACACTACTATGGAGGGCTTATGCAAAAGTGCCGGGGTGGCAGCCAACAAGCTAAGGGGAAAGGGTGCGGCAATAATGGAGCATTTGCTGCCATATACCAAAGTGGTGGCTGAAATAAAGGAATACCTGCTATATCGTAAAGATATCCTGTTCCCCTACCTGGGAGAATTGTCACGAAAGAATAAAGAAGGACATGATTGCAGTGCCTGCAAAGGTGGCTGCAAGACAGCACATATGGGTATCGTGATGGATGTGGCGGTATCGCACGCACACATACATAATACGCTGGAAGAGATAAAGGCGGTGAGCCTGCAGGAAAAGGATGTGCCGGATGAATATGAGCGTAAAATGCTGCAAAATGAATTATCGCTGCTGGAGAGCATGCTCACTGAGCTTTACTACCTGGAGCAAGAGGTATTGCTGCCCAAAATAAAGAATGCCCAAAAGAACATCCATGCAAACAGCTAAGGGTAAGAATACCATCATTGTATCGAAACCTGTTCAGGAGGAGACATTATGTTACCATTGCGGGGTGTCCTGTGCCAATGATCATATACATATAGGGGACAAGACGTTTTGCTGCGAGGGCTGTAAGCTGGTGTACGAAATACTGAATGAGAACGGGCTCTGCGATTACTACAAGATACAATCGCACCCCGGGCTATCGCAGATAAAGCCTGTGCGTAATGATAAGTTTGCCTACCTGGACAATGAGGATATTGCTCAAAAGCTCTACAAGTTCACAGATGGCCGGAATGTGATCATCACATTTTACATTCCCGGTGTACACTGCAGCTCCTGCATGTGGCTGCTGGAACATATGCATAAACTGAATAAGGGTATAACAGAAAGCAGGCTCAACTTCACCACCAAAGAACTTAGGGTACACTATAACAGGGAGCTGATAAGCCTGCGCCAGGTGGTGGAACTACTTGCTACCGTAGGTTATGAGCCATACATAAGCCTGGAAGATGCAGGCAAAACCAGGCCCAAATACACGAACAAAGCGAGGATATATAAGCTGGGTGTGGCAGGATTCTGTTTCGGTAATATCATGATGATGAGCTTCCCGGAATACCTGGCACCGGGAACGGGGATAGAAGAGCAATATGCTACGCTATTCCGCGTGCTGAACCTCGTTTTGTCGGTGCCAGTGTTCTTTTACAGCGCGTCGGAATTCTTTGTATCGGCATGGAAAGGGCTGAAGCAAAAGACGCTGAATATAGATGCGCCCATAGCGCTGGCGCTCATTATTACCTACGCACGGAGCATATACGAGATAGGCACCGGTACAGGACCAGGTTACCTGGACAGTATGAGCGGCATCGTATTCTTTATGCTGGTGGGGCGCATTGTACAGGACCGCACTTATAGTTCCATATCGTTCCACAGGGATTATAAAGCTTACTTCCCGATAGCGGTGAATGTGGTTACCCTAAAGGGCCTGGAAAGCAGGAGCCTGCAGGAGCTGAAGGAGAAAGATGTGGTGCAGTTATATAATGACGAGATCATACCGGCTGACTCAGTGCTGCTGGATAATACCGCGCTGGTGGATTATAGCTTTGTGACGGGGGAGAGCGAACCTGTACGCATATTGCCGGGCAATACGGTATATGCAGGTGGCAAACTGCGCGGTGAACAGGTAAGGATGCAGGTAATAAAACCTGTAGCCGGTAGTTACCTTACCTCGCTCTGGAATCACCATGCATTTGGGAGGAACAAAGAAGTGCAAAACAGCGAGCACAGCATCATACACCTGCTGAGCCGGTATTTTACTTATATACTTTTGGTACTGGCTGGGATAACTGCCCTATACTGGGCTATGCATGACCCTGCAAAGGTATTACCCAGCGTATCGGCCATGCTGATCGTTGCCTGCCCATGTGCCTTGCTGCTATCGGCCAATTATACCAATGGTAACCTGCTGCGCATACTGAGCAATAACGGCCTGTACCTGCGCGATGCTACGGTGATAGAGCAGATAGGAAAGATAGACCATATCGTCTTCGACAAGACCGGCACCCTGACACAGGGCAGCGAAGAGTTTGCGACAACAGGCCACCAGCTCAGTGAAGACGAAAAAGACTGGGTGTATAATATGGTGGTATCGAGCAGGCACCCCTATAGCCAGGCGATAAGTGCATGGCTGGGCATACGTGGGCTATGTGAACTGGAGCAATGGACCGAAATAAAAGGTAAAGGCATAGAAGCCTATGCCGGGGGTAACAGGATACGTGTGGGCTCGGCAGGCTTTACGGGCGTGGTGACCAAAGGAGAAAAGGCCAATGTGTACATCAGGATAAATGACGAGGTGACCGCCTTTGAGATATTACCGGCATTCCGGGAGGCCATACCCGGGATAATGCCCGAATTGAAGAAGAGGTACTCGCTGTCATTGCTTTCGGGTGATAACAGCAGGCAAAAGAACAGGCTGCATGAACTATTGGGGGCGGGGAGCGAGCTCTTGTTTGAACAAAAGCCGGAAGACAAGCTGAACTATATAGGTAAACTACAGGAAAGAGGCCACCGCGTGCTGATGATGGGTGATGGACTGAATGATGCCGGGGCGCTGCAACAAAGCAATGTAGGAATAAGCCTGGCGGATGATATCAATAATTTTACCCCTTCCTGCGATGCGATACTCGATGCCCGTAAATTCGGCAAGTTGCCCAGGCTGTTGAAGCTGGCAGCAAACGGCAAGCATATTATTACATTCAGTTTTGGCATATCCATATTATACAATATCGTGGGTCTTGCGATCTCTATGCAGGGGCATATGGCCCCGATGATCGCGGCTATACTGATGCCCATAAGTACCGTGAGCATCGTGCTGATCACTACAGGTGCCAGCACCGTGATGGCCCGCAGGCTGGGGCTGTCATTGAAAAGCGGTAATTGAGGTATATCTCATAATGTAAATACAGGCCGCTCCTACGGAGCTCATATGTGACGGCAGCTGCGGAGGCTATAAACAGGTGGCCCCTAAGGGGCTACCAGATCGTGGCATAGAGGTTAGGACGAGGTGATGTGTGAAAGCCCCTTCTGCGGAACTTATATGTGACGGTAGCTACGGGACTATGAATAGGTGGCTCCTAAGGAGCTACCAGATCGTGGCAGAGGTGAGGGCGAGGTGATGTGTGAAGTTCCTTCTGCGGAGCTTATATGTGATGGTAATAGCGGAGGCTATAAACAGGTGGCTCCTAAGGGGCTACCAGATCGTGGCAGAGAGGTTAGGACGAGGTGATGTGTGAAAGCCCCTTCTGCGGAGCTTATGTGTGATGGTAGCTGGGGGGCTATGAACAGGTGGCCCCCTAAGGGGCTGGTCAAATTGTGGCAGAGAGGTGAGGCGAGGTGATGTGCGAAGTTCCTTCTGCGGAGCTTATATGTGATGGCAGTTGCAGGGGCTATAAACAGGTGGCCCATAAGGGGCTGGTCAAGTAAACGGGGGCCGCGCATACGTTTATTTCCGGGAAATGGGCCTGGCCGGTAATTCGTTTTCCCCATGAAAATAAAAACGATGACTTAGATCATCATTTGCCCTGAGCATAGTCATAATATGCCGCTGATCGCCACGATAGTTTTACAGAAATTTTAAAGCATGAGTGCACTCTTCGTTTTGGTAATAGCAAGTATAGTGGTGGCAGCATCATTCCTGCTTGCATTTATCTGGAGTGTAAAGAACAACCAGTACGAGGACAGGGAAGGTGCTGCCATGCGCATGCTATATGACGATAATAACAATGAATTAAACCAACAATCTTAAAGATTCAATACATGAGTACTATCTCACATTCCGAGCAATTTGAACAGGATGCCTCAATGCCGGCAGTGCAAATGGAAAAATTCTATTACGATAACAAGATCGTAAAGATGTTTGCCTATGCCACGGTGTTTTGGGGGATCGTGGGTATGCTGGCCGGCTTGTTCGCCGCATTCGAACTGGTCTTCCCCAACCTGAACATGGGTATGGCCGCTACTACCTTCGGCCGTGTAAGGCCGGTGCATACCAATGCCGTGATCTTTGCCTTTGTGGGTAATGGCATCTTTATGGGTGTCTATTACTCGCTGCAACGCCTTACCAAGGCCCGTATGTTCAGCAACCTGCTGAGCAAACTGCATTTCTGGGGCTGGCAACTGATCATTGTAAGTGCAGCGGTGACCCTGCTGGCAGGCTATACCACCGGTAAAGAATATGCCGAGCTGGAATGGCCGATAGATATCCTCATTACACTGGTATGGGTAATATTCGGTATCAATATGTTCGGTACCATCATCAAAAGGCGCGAAAGGCATCTCTACGTGGCCATATGGTTCTATATAGCCACATGGGTGACGGTGGCCATGCTGCATATCGTGAACTCGATGGAACTGCCTTACTCCTGGATGAAATCATACTCATGGTATGCCGGTGTGCAGGACGCACTGGTGCAGTGGTGGTACGGGCACAATGCGGTAGCCTTCTTCCTGACCACACCTTACCTGGGCCTGATGTATTACTTCCTGCCGAAGGCAGCCAACAGGCCGGTATATTCTTACAAGCTTTCGATCATACACTTCTGGGCGCTGATATTCCTGTATATATGGGCGGGCCCGCACCACTTGCTATATACTGCGCTGCCCGACTGGGCCCAGTCGCTGGGCACGGTGTTCTCGATCATGCTGATAGCGCCATCGTGGGGTGGTATGCTGAACGGCCTGCTGACCCTGCGCGGTGCATGGGATAAGGTACGCGAGGATGTGGTGCTCAAATTTATGGTAGTGGCGGTAACGGCGTATGGTATGGCCACTTTTGAAGGGCCAATGCTGAGCCTGAAGAGTGTGAACGCCATCAGCCACTTTACCGACTGGACCATTGCGCACGTGCATGTGGGCGCGCTGGGCTGGAACGGCTTCCTGACATTTGGCGTGCTGTACTGGCTGATACCGCGGATATTCCGCACTGACCTGTACTCGCAAAAGCTGGCCAACTGGCACTTCTGGATCGGTACGCTGGGTATCATCTTCTATGTGGTGCCGATGTACTGGGCAGGTTTCATGCAGAGCCTTGCCTGGAAAGAATTTACTCCCGAAGGACAACTGAAATACCAGTTCATAGAGACAGTGCAGCAAATGCGCCCCTTCTATGCCATGCGCGGCATAGGTGGCACACTGTACCTGATAGGTGCCCTGATGATGGGCTATAACTTGTGGAAGACCATACGAAGCGGCAAGGCCGTGGATGAAGAGGCTGCCGAAGCAGCACCGCTTGCAAAAGTATATGTGCCACATGGCAAAGCACACTGGCACAGGTGGATAGAACGCCGCCCGGTACAGATGCTGGTGCTGAGCCTTATCGTAGTGGGCATAGGTGGCCTGGTAGAAATGATACCCACCTTCATGGTGAAATCGAACATACCGACCATAAGCAGCGTGAAGCCATATACACCACTGGAACTGCAGGGGCGTGACATATATGTGCGCGAAGGCTGCTATAACTGCCATAGCCAGATGATAAGGCCCTTCCGCAGCGAGGTGGCACGCTATGGCGAATACTCCAAAGCCGGTGAATTCGTGTATGATCATCCCTTCCAGTGGGGCAGTAAGCGCACAGGCCCCGACCTGGCACGCGAAGGCGGTAAATATCCCGATAGCTGGCACTTTAACCATATGTATGAGCCTACCAGTATGTCGCCGGGATCTATCATGCCCAATTACCAGTGGCTGTTTGACAATAAGATAGACACAGCGATAACGCCGGCCAAGATCAGGGCGATGCAGACGCTGGGCGTGCCTTATCCTGAAGGTTATGACCGGCAGGCGAACAGTGACCTGCTGAAGCAGGCAGATGCTATAGCAGCAAATCTTGCGAAAGACAATATCAAAACGAAGAGCGACCGTGAAATCATAGCTGTGATCGCCTACCTGCAAAGGCTGGGAACAGATATTAAACTGGAACAGAAAACGGCAAACAATAATTAAAATTCTTAAAAAACGAGGGATATGAAATTCATCCATTATCTAGAAACAATAACAGGTGTAGGTATATACCCGCTTACATCGCTGCTGATATTCTTCCTTTTTTTCTCGGCACTCAGTATATGGGCCTTCAGGGCCGACAAGACTTATATAGATGCCATGAAACAGATCCCATTTAACGGTAACGAAAACGAAAACAACGGTCATAATAAAACAGCATAACTATGCGTAAAAATCTCAATAAAATTTCCCTGCCTGTTATGATACTGCTGTTATTGCCCGGGATGGCCGGGGCGGCGGAAGCTGCGGCAGGCGACAAGGCCGGTAATACATTCAACGCCGGGCTGATAAGCCTGGTGAGCCTGATGTTCATACTGGTTTTTGCAATAGGTGTGCTGGCCAATGTGCTGAGCCAGCTCACGCTTGTGTACCGCGATAAGATGCGTGCCGAAAAGGCAAAGAAGGAAAATAATAATGCAGCCAAGGTCATTTTGCTGCTGATAGCGCTGAGCCTGCCATCGTTCCACGCATTTGCTGCTGATGCAGACAGTACAGTGAGTACGTATACGGCACCTTATATAAGCGGTGTGGCCAATACCGATTTTTACTGGCTGGTAAGTGTGATAGCGCTTGAGCTGCTCATTGTGATAGGTCTTGCCTTCTATATCAGGAGCATGGCCCGGCTCATCAGCAACAGGCCGGTACCGACCAAAGCAGCTAAAATAAAAGCACGCGCTGCATTCTGGGACCGTTTCAATAACGTGGTGCCTATAGAGAAAGAGCAGGATATCATGCTGGACCACAATTACGATGGCATACGCGAGCTGGACAACAGCCTGCCGCCGTGGTGGAAGTATGGTTTCTATGTTACCATAGTATTTGCATGCATTTACCTATACCGTTTTCATATATCCGGTACCGGGCCCAGCTCGCATGATGAGTATGTGGCAGAAATGCAAAAAGCAGAGGAGGAAAAGGCCGCCTACCTGGCCAAATCGGCTAATAATGTGGATGAGAATACGGTCACGGTACTTACAACAGCTTCAGACCTGTCGGCAGGTGAGCAGATATTCCAGACCGTTTGTTTTGCCTGCCATGCCAAAGACGGTGGCGGAGGTGTAGGGCCTAATCTTACCGATGATTACTGGCTGCATGGTGGTGGTATCAAAGACATCTTTAAATCGATAAAATACGGCTGGCAGGATAAGGGCATGAAGAGCTGGAAAGACGATTACTCGCCAAAGCAGATAGCCCAACTGGCAAGTTATGTTAAATCGCTGCACGGTACCAAACCCGCTGCACCGAAGGATAAACAAGGGGAACTATATATAGAACAGGATAGTGCCGCACCGGCAAATGGGGAAGCTGACAGCAGCAAAGCCAAAAGTGTGGCAGTAAATTAGGAAAGATATGAATAGCCAGGCCTCAGAGAAACAGGATGTAAATACATTCCGGGATAATGTAGCTACTGTAGACAAACAGGGTAAGCGCGTATGGATGTTCCCGCAGAAACCGCATGGAAAACTGTATAATGCCCGCACATGGGTAAGCATACTTTACCTGGCCGTGTTCTTTGCCCTGCCCTTTATCAAGTACGAAGGGCACCCATTGTTCCTGTTGAATATACTGGAACGTAAGTTCATCCTTTTCGGGCAAATATTCTGGCCGCAGGACTTCTTCATCTTCGGGCTGGGTATGATCATCTTCATCGTATTCGTAGCCCTGTTCACGGTAGTATTTGGTCGTATATTCTGTGGGTGGGCCTGCCCGCAGACCATATTTATGGAGATGGTGTTCCGTAAAGTGGAATACCTTATAGAGGGAGATGCGGCTAAACAAAAGATGCTGAAGCATGGGCCATGGAACACCGAAAAAGTAACTAAAAAGCTGGCCAAGTGGACCGCCTTCTGGCTCATCAGTTTTATCATCGCCAATACTTTCCTGGCCTATATCATAGGTATAGATGAACTGGAGAAGATGATCAGTGAACCGCTGGGCCAGCACCTGGGTACATTCACTTCGCTATGCACATTTACCACGGTATTCTTTTTCGTTTATTCCTGGCTCAGAGAACAGGTATGTACTGTAATATGCCCATATGGCCGTATGCAGGGCGTACTGCTCGACCGCAACTCGATCGTGGTCGCCTATGATTATAAACGCGGTGAGCAAAGAGGAAAATTCAAAAAGAACGAAGAGCGTACAATAGGCGACTGCATAGACTGTGCACAATGTGTAAAAGTATGCCCCACAGGCATAGATATACGTAATGGCACCCAACTGGAATGTGTGAACTGCACGGCCTGCATAGATGCCTGCGATAAGATGATGAATGCCGTAGGCCTGCCCACGGGGCTGATCCGGTATGCATCGGAAGAGAACATAGCCAATAATAAGAAAATGCGCTTTACCGGGCGTATGAAGGCATATACAGCGGTGATGTGCGTGCTGCTGGGTGTTGAGGTGTTCCTGCTGGCAAGCCGTACCGATGTAGGCGTGAACATATTGCGCACACCGGGACAACTGTACCAGGAGCAGGCCAATAATAAGATCAGTAACCTGTACAGTTACAAGCTGCTGAATAAAACCTTCAAGAATAAGGAGCTGAGCTTTAAACCCGAAAATTTTGATGGCACCATTAGTCTTGTAGGTGAAACAAGATTGTTGGTGCCCCGGGACAGTTATACCACCGGTACCATGTTCATATACCTGGATAACAAATTTGTGACCAAAAGAAAGACACAACTGAAAATAGCCGTGTATGATGGCAAGGAAAAAATAAGAACGGTCAATACCACCTTCCTTGGGCCATTCACAGGCAATTAAATTCCTTAACCAATAAAATTTACGATCATGAAGATCAGTTGGGGTGTGAAAATAACGATGTTGTATGTGGGCTTTGTGCTGTTGATCGGCACTATGGTTGTAGCCAGTACCCACCAGCATTTCGACCTGGTATCGGATACCTATTATTCGGACGAGATAAAATACCAGGACGTAATCAATGCCGGTAAGAACCAGTCAACACTATCGCAGCCAATAGGCGTACACGCCAATGCACAGGCGGTAAGTATAGAACTGCCTGCAGAGCTACAGGGTAAGCAACTGGCCGGCACTATCCATTTTTACTCGCCGGTACATGCAGCATGGGACAAAGAAATGCCCCTTAATACCGTAAACGGTGATGTGGAAGTATCCCGTGCTGTTTTGCAAAAGACGCATTATACAGTTAAGATAGAACTGGAAGCAGATGGGAAGAAATATTACCAGGAATCGGGCTTAGATCTTAGTAAATGAGCACCTTCAGTTTCAGTATAGCGTTGTTGATGGGCTTTACAGGCAGCCTGCACTGTGCAGGCATGTGCGGCCCCATAGTGTGGGTGATGCCATTCCGGTTCCTGCAGGGCTTTAAAAAAATTGCGGGGATCGCATTGTATCATTTTGGGCGCATTACGACCTATGCATTGCTGGCAATGGTGCTGCATTCATTCAGCAATATGTTTACTCCACACCTGCAACAGTATATCTCCATAGGACTGGGAGCGCTGTTGCTGGTTGCCGGGGTGCTGTCGTTCCTCCCCGGCAATTCGGTAAAAGTGGTATTGCCCTGGACAGGGTATGTGCGTAAATATTTGGGGCATTTCATAGCTAAGCCAGGCTTAGGGTCGCTTTTCATGGCAGGCTTCCTGAATGGACTGCTGCCCTGCGGACTGGTGTATATGGCACTATCTGCGGCTATTACAACAGGGGGCACTATACAGGCTATGGAACTGATGTACGTGTTCGGACTCGGTACGGTGCCCATGATGGTGGGTATAACCGTATTAAGGAACAAGATGAGTTTTGTACGGGTAAATCATTTCAGGCGACTGGTGCCGGTTTTCCTGTTCGTATTCGGCAGCCTGTTCGTATTAAGGGGCATGAACCTTGGTATCCCTTACCTGAGCCCTGCAATCGAAGTGAACCAGCATAGTGTGAAAGCATCATGTTGCCATAAACATTGACCGATCTCAAAAGAGCTTTTTTTATGCTTCAGCAAGAATTATTGAATAAATATAATGTGCCCGTGCCCCGCTACACCAGTTACCCCACGGTACCATACTGGGACGGGGCCATTGATGCAGATCGCTGGGAACTGAACTTCCAGGAGCAGTTCAGGAAAGGCAACGGGCAAGGTATTTCCTTGTACTTACACCTGCCATTTTGCGAATCGTTGTGCACTTATTGCGGCTGCAACAAAAAGATAACCACCAACCACAATGTAGAGCAGCCATATATAGCAGCCATACTGAAAGAATGGGAGCTGTACCGCGAAATGATGCATGAAAAACCTTTGCTGCGTGAACTGCATATTGGCGGCGGCACACCGACCTTTTTTTCGCCGCAGCACCTGGAGCAACTGGTGTTGGGGATCATTGACAATTGTGTGCTGCACCCTGAATATGAATTTGGGATAGAAGGACACCCTAATAATACAACTGCTGAACAACTCGAAGCCCTGTATAAGCTGGGCTTCAGGCGGATAAGTTATGGTGTACAGGATAATGACCCTATAGTGCAGCAGGCCATAAACAGGATACAAGCCTTTGAGCAGGTGCAGGCAGCTATGGAAAATGCGCGGGATGCAGGTTTTACTTCCGTAAACTTTGACCTGATATATGGCCTGCCCTTCCAGGCAAAAGACAGTATTGAAAGGACCATAATGCAGAGCATCTCGCTGAGGCCCGACCGGGTGGCATTTTACAGCTATGCTCATGTGCCCTGGACCAGCAGGGGCCAGCGGCTTTTTGATGAGCGCAACCTGCCCGATGCGCAATTGAAGATGGAACTGTACCGTACCGGCAAAGAACTGTTTGAGCAGCATGGTTATCGTGATATAGGGATGGACCACTTTGCCCTGCCGGGTGATGAATTGTATAAGGCCCAGCAGGAGCAGCGGCTGCACCGGAACTTTATGGGATATACTACGCAACGAAGTGCTATACTATTGGGCCTGGGGGTATCGGCGATAAGCGATACCGGCAATGCTTTTGCCCAGAATGAGAAAACATTGCATGAATATTACAGGCAGGTAGAACGCGGCCTCCCTGCTGTGCACAGGGGCTATTTCCTTGATGAGGAAGATAAACACTTCCGCAGGTATATACTGGATGTAATGTGTATGGGAAAAACAGGATTTGCTGCCCAGGACATGCATATCCTTGAGGAATACAGTTTTCCGCAGCTGGAGGAAATGGAGGCGGACGGCTTATTGCATTTTGATCATGAAGGGCTTCGCGTTACGGACATCGGGCATAGTTTTTTGCGGAATATATGCAGTGCATTCGACCTGCACCTGCAGCGGAAACAGTGCATGAAAGAACAGGCCTTCAGTAAGGCCGTATAGTGATATACGTCAGTTTTTAGATTGACCTTCGTTATTAATAAGGATGTTATGCAAGGATAATTTTACGGGGAGCGTTAAAAAAGTGGTAAGGTGTATATGTACATGGGCGATAACAGCAAAATAAAGCAATACAGGCATGAGAACGGCACATGGATCCGCACGCTGGATTACATGCAGCAGGAGAACGTGTACCTGAAAAATCGCCTCGCTGAGATAGTACGGGATAAGCTGGAACAGACCCTGCTGGAGCAGGTGGAATATTTCCAAAATAATTTTTTAAATAAAGATGCTGTGATCGCTTTGCTGCGTCATGATATAGCTACGGAAAGCCAGGGTATCAACACCCAGTGGACCAATGATAATATTGATCTTGACTGGCTGGCAAAGCATGAACGATTACGCGTGGATATGAGCAAAATGGAAAAGGAGTTCAGCCGGCTGAAGTTTGAATTCAACAAATATCTTTCCGAGATATTGTAAGCAGATATTGCGCTTAATAGTTACAGGTCGCTCCTATGGAGCTATAATATCCAATACTTCCCAAGGCTATAAACAGGTTGCCCCGAAGGGGCTAAGCTGGTTTAGTGAATGTTTTTTAGTTAGATGTCGCTCTTGTGGAGCTATATACCCAATACTTCTCAAGGCTATAAACAGGGTGCCCCGAAGTGGTAAGCTGGTTTAATAAATGTTTTTTAAAGCAAATGTGAGATATGCTGAAGAGTAGCCTGTTATCAATCAGTTGACCATATTCTCCAGTTTCTTTTGGTTGAGCAGCACTATGTCACCCTGTTGTATATCAATCAGCTTTTCGTCTTTAAAATCGCTTAAGGTGCGTATCAGGGATTCTTTAGCGGTGCCAGCAATGTGGGCAAGATTTTCGCGACTGATATCAATAGTAAAATGCTCTTTATTGGCCTGGTTGTATTTTTTGCTGAGCATGATGAGCGTGTCGGCTACTTTTTTGCGCAGCGAGCTGTAGGCCAGTTTCAGTAGTTGTTGTTCTTTTTCCTGCACATTGTTCACCAATAGCTGAACGAATTTTTGCAGCACTTCTTTGTTGCTGTTCACCAGTTCGTCAAATTCTGAGCGGGGTATAGCGGCTATCTCGCATTCTTCCAGTGCCTCAGCGGTTTCTTTATACACGCTGCCTTCCAGCAGGGTGCTATAACCGAGGAATTCGCCTTCGCCATACAGGTCGGTGATAAGCTCTTTGCCATCATCATTCATCCTGTACACTTTTACTTTCCCTTTTTCTATATAATAAAGGCGGGTAGCGTGATTGCCTTCTGTATAGATAGCCTGTTTTTTCTTGTATTTCGTGGTTGACCTGTCTTTGATGAACTGCTCTATGGCTGCAGTGCCGCTGATGGTGCTTAAAAGCGAATTGATGCCTTCAAGCCCTTTAGGTATGTCTTTGCGTAAAACCTCAGCCTTGCGCAGCCTGCTTTCTATGGCATTGAGCAGTTCGGTGCCGTCAAAAGGCTTGGTAATATAATCATCGGCACCCAGTTCCATACCCTTGCGTATCTCGGCACGTTCGGCTTTTGCCGTCAGGAAGATGAAAGGCGTATGCTGTAGATCGGGATTTTTCTGCAGCATGTGTATCACGCCATAACCGTCGAGTACAGGCATCATGATGTCGCAGACGATCAGGTCGGGTTTCTCTTCCTGTGCCACTTCAACACCTACCTTGCCATTCTCGGCAGTGAATACCTTATAGCCGGCCAGTTCCAGTATCTCCGCCATGTTCTCGCGGATATCGTTATTGTCTTCTATGAGCAGTACCGTTTTCATTGCTCCTGGTTTAGATTAAAAGTAATAATAAATTCTGTCCCTTTGTTTATCTCGCTGTTGCAGGTCACTACACCATTGAGCAGTTCGGCATACTTGCCCACTATATGCAGGCCAAGGCCCGTACCCTGTATATTGGTGACATTATGGCCCCTGAAAAAGCGCTCGAAAAGGTGTTCCTGGTCTTCCTTTGATATGCCCATGCCTTTATCAGCCACTGAGAGTTTTAATTGTTTGTTGTTATGTGTTGTAATAAGATCGATCTCGCTATGCTCCGGTGAAAATTTTATGGCATTGGAGAGGAGGTTCATAATGATGTGCTTGAACAAAGATGGATCGAGCATGATGTGCTCGTTGCCGGTATGCGTATATACGATCTTTTGGCCCTTCTTTTGTATGGGCTGCAACTCGTTTATAAGACCCTTTACCAGGTCCTGTATATTAAATTCGCTGATGCGCACCTGTATCCTGCCTTCTTCGATCTTGCCGACGGAGAGGAAATCATTCAGTATGTCGGTAAGCATGTTGACGCTGGATACGATGCGCTGCAGGTGTTTTTCGCGTTTGGGATGGTCCTCTGCTGTCTCATATTTCGAGACGAGGTATGCTGATGATAATACCGTACTAAGTGGAGTACGGAATTCGTGTGAAGCAAGAGAGACGAATTTGGATTTCAATTCGTTCAGTTCCTTTTCTTTTTCAAGGGCGGCCCTTAACTGGTTGTCCTTCTCCTCGGCTTCTTTAATTCTTTGGTTGAGTTGCTTTACCGTTTCGCTGAGCGATCGGGTGCGCTCTTTCACTTTTTCTTCCAGTTCGGCATTGAGGTTAATGAGTGCTTCTTCGGAGCGTTTCCGTATGGTGATATCGCTTATGAAGGCTATAGCATACTTTTTGTCTTTGGCATTGTATGAACTCAGGCTTACCTCCACGGGGAACTCTTCGCCACTCTTTTTTATGGCATAAAGGTCCATGCCCGTGCCCATAGGCCTGCTGTGTGCACCTGCACCGTGATAATTGGTCCTGTGCTGTTCGTGCCTGCCGGTATATCGCTGTGGTATGAGCACTTCGATCTTCTGGTGCAGTAATTCTCCGTCGTTGTAACCAAACTGTTTCAGCGCAAAATTATTGGCCAGTACTATTTCGCCTGCTTCATCAACAATGATAATACCTATAGCAGCATTGTTGAACAGTGCTTCGAACTCCTGGTTATGTATTTGATTTTCCACCCCGGATATACTGGTTTGTTATCCCATGCCTATAATATGGCCTCTGTGTGTATGCTGGAATTTTGTTTAAGTATCCCCGCATTATACGGACTAAAAATAAACAAAATTATAAGTTAGCCTATGGATACCGTATTCTTAATTTGTTGCAAGTTCATGCACCCGCAGCATTAGCTGTGGTGTAACATCAGTCCCTGTTTGCTCACAAAAGCTTCCCAGTCCTGTAATTGCTGGCCTTTGAGTACACGGGGAAATTTATTCATAGCACCTTCCTTGCCTTTATTGCGCAGGTAATCGTAAAATACCTTGTTGGGTATGATCTCTACAAATACTTCTTTGAGGGCCGATGTGCGCTCCACGGCATAGTCATCGTTGATCTTGCAAAGCGTATCGTCGAGGAGCTGGCGTACTTCCCCCGCATCTACATTGGGATCGTCGCAGCCTATATACCAGCGGTGGGCAAAAAGGTTATCATATTTAAAGCCTGCCACAGTGAACTCGCGGATCGTGATGTTCAGTTTTTTAGCTACGGTGTCTATCGCCTTGTTCATATTGTCCACAGACATATGCTCACCGCAGAGGCTGAGGAATTGTTTGGTACGGCCTACTATGATGATCTCGTATTCTTTTGCATTGGCAAAACGCACTACATCGCCGATCACGTAGCGCCATGCACCCGAACAGGTGCTTATCATCACTGCATAATTGGTATTCTCTTTTACCTCATCAATGGTATAGGTGAGGGGATTGGCCTTGGGGTTGCCATCTTCATCAAAGTTCTCTGGTGTAAAGGGCACGAACTCATAAAAAATGCCTGCATTGAGCACGAGCTTGATACCGGGAGCGCCCGGGCGTGCCTGGAAACCGAAGGAGCCCTCAGAGGCCATATAAGTTTCTATGAACCTGATGGGCTTGCCCAGCAGTTTCTTAAAGCTTTCGCGGTAAGGCTCAAAAGACACTCCGCCATGTATATAAATGGTAAGGTTGGGCCATACCTCGTGTATGTTCTTTACATTATGGTATTTGATGACCTCTTCGAGCACGATCTGCACCCATGCAGGCACACCGCATATAGTGCCTACGTCCCACTTGCGGGCATTGCGTACTATATGCTTGATGCGGTCTTCCCATTTGGGACGGCGCGATATGCGCTGACCCGGCTTATACAGCAGGGACGACATCCAGCGAGGCATGTTCTTGGCGCTTATGCCACTCATGTCGCCCTCATAATATTCGCCCCGCTCAAAGAGGGAAGTAGTGCCCCCAAGCATCAGGATACCCTTGCCAAAAGCCGAAGCGGGAACCTTGAAATCGGTCATGCTGTAGAGCTGTTTGAAGCCTACCTTCTTGATGGAGCGTATCATATCCTGCGTAACAGGTATGTGCTTGCTGGCGGCTTCGGATGTGCCGGAGCTGAGGGCAAAATATTTTACCTTACCCGGCCAGGTAACATTTTCTTCTCCTTCCTGGCAGCGATACCACCATTGTTTATACATCTCGTTGTAGGTATAAACAGGTACGCGCTCGCGGAAGGCTTTTACAAAATCTATTTCCTGCCCAAGTATATTTTCAAAACCGTAATGTTTTCCGAATGTGGTGTATTGCCCTCTTTCGAGCAACTGGCGGAGTGTGTGCCGCTGGTAAGTAATAGGTGATGCCACGGGGAGGCGGAATTTCTTCCTCACTTCCAATGAACGTGCAATAAGATTTCCTAACAATGCCATTTCCCTTTCGCCTTAATATTTTTTTATATCTTAACAGTGTACAAAATTAACTATTCCTGCCTGCTTTTCCTCAGTATTTGGATGGGTATTAATAATAATGTAATCAAGCTTTAACAATAAGTATAAAAACATTGCCACTGGCTATGTATACTTTTATAGCTGCCATTGCAGGAAAAGGGGTAGTATTTTTTATAGATTGCTGCTTACCTTTGCGCACATATTTATGGGTGTAGATATATCTATTGTTAACAAATCGCCGCATCAACTGCCTGAATACCAGACAAAAGGATCGGCAGGTATGGACCTGAGGGCATGGCTGCAGGAGCCTGTAAGTTTACAACCCATGGAGCGAAAGCTGATACCTACCGGTTTGTTTATAGCGCTGCCCGAAGGGTATGAAGCGCAAATAAGGCCCCGCAGCGGGCTGGCCATTAAGCGTGGTATCAGCCTCGTGAATACACCCGGCACTATCGACAGCGATTACCGGGGTGAAATAATGGTTCCGGTCATCAACCTCAGTACGGAGGTACAGGAACTTAGCGATGGCGAGCGTATAGCGCAAATGGTGATCGCCAGGCATGAGCGGGCGGAATGGATATTAAAAGAAGAACTGGAAACGACAGAACGGGGTGCCGGAGGTTTCGGGCACTCGGGCACGCATTAGTGAAAGCATGGCCTTATCAGTATAATATAATTACAAATAAGAAAGATTCATGAACATAATTATTCCGATGGCGGGTATGGGCAAAAGAATGCGCCCGCATACATTGACCACTCCCAAACCATTGATACCCATTGCAGGCAAACCCATAGTGCAGCGCCTTGTGGAAGATATAGTGGCCACCTGCAATGAAAAGGTGGATGAGATAGCCTTCATCATAGGGCCGGGTTTTGGCAAAGAGGTGGAAGCCCACCTTTGCAAAGTAGCTGAAGCGCTGGGTGCAAAAGGCCGGATATGTTACCAGGAGCAGGCACTGGGCACGGCACATGCCATACTCTGTGCGGCAGATAGCCTTAAGGGCAACGTGTTCATCGCCTTCGCCGATACGTTATTCAAAGCAACCTTTAGCATAGATACCAGCAAGGATGCAATCGTGTGGACACAGCGCGTGGATGACCCATCGGCCTTCGGTGTGGTAAAACTTACTGCAAATAATGAGATAGCGGCTTTTGTGGAAAAGCCTAAAGAATTTGTATCAGACCTGGCGATCATAGGTGTATATTATTTCCGTGATGGTGAGGGGCTGAGAAAAGAACTGCAGCGCCTGGTAGATGAAGATATAAAGCTGAAGGGCGAGTACCAGATAACAGATGCCATGGAGCATATGCTGAATACCGGTGTGAAATTTTATATGGACCAGGTGGATGAGTGGCTGGACTGTGGTAATAAGGATGCGACCGTGTACACCAACCAAAGGATACTGGATATAAAGAAAGATAAAGAGCAAATGCTGGCAACAACTGCCAAAATAGACAATTCGGTGATCATAGCGCCCTGTTTTATCGGCGAGAATGTAGTGGTGATCAACTCGGTGATCGGCCCTTACGTATCGCTTGAAGACGGTGTACAAGTGGCCGATTCACGGATATCGAACAGCATTATACAGGCGCAAACGGTTGTTAAAAATGCAGGCTTCGAGAACTCTTTATTAGGTAAAAACGTAATTTACACTGAAAAGCCAGGAGAATTGAGTCTTGGTGATTTCTCTACACAATCATGAGCCTGAGGAGCCTGCGCGGCATTTATCATATAATATCAGTACTGCTTGCAGCCTGTGCCTTTTTCTCATCGAAAGGGCAGGACCTGAAGATGCCCATGATCACCGACGATGAGCGGGCCGATTCTATCTATTACGATGCCATAAAGGCCCGTATGCTGGATGATGATAAGCTGGCTATGACATTGTTGCAGGATGTGGTGGCTATAAAGCCCGGTGAAGCAGCACCGTATTACGATCTTGCCCAGTTGTATGCCCGGGATAAGAATATTGGCAAGGCCAAAGAGTATATCAAAAAGGCAATAGCCCTTAATGATAAAAATAAGTGGTATAAAGACCAATATGCCAATATACTGGCGATAGATAACCAGTATGAAGAAGCCGCAGTTATATACAGCCAGCTGGCTAAAGAAGAAAAAGAGAATAAGGACTATATGCTAAAGGCAGCCCTGCTCTATGAGCGGGCGGGCAAGCATAATGAGGCCCTGGCCATGCTGGATAAGCTGGCAGAGAAAGCAGGCGACGATGATGCCTACCTGCAGCAAAAGCAGCAGATATACCTGCGGATGAATGACCTGGACAATGCGGCGAAAGTAACCCAGCAACTGATAGACAATAACCCGGGCGATGGGCGCTATTATGTATTGCTGGCAGAGCTGTATGAGAACAATAAGGAGCCGGCAAAGGCAATGGAGATATTCAAAAAGGCGCAGGAAGAACTGCCTGACGATCCGGATATACAGCTGGGTATTGCAGAACACTACAGGCGCACAAATGATACGGTAAAGTATACCGAATACCTGAAAAAACTGGTGACGAATAAAGACCTGGATGCAGAATCGCAGATGGGTATGCTGATAGAGTTGATGCAGGAGGCGGGTGATGACAGCCTGAAGAAAAAGGAAGCGCTGCAGATAGCGGGTAAGCTTGCTGAATTGCATCCACAAAATGCACAGGTGCAGGACATATACGGCCAGGTACTGGTAATGGAGGGCGAACCGAAGGCCGCAGCAGCACAATTCAGACGCTCACTGGCGATAGACCAGTCGCACTTTGATGTGTGGCAACGCCTGTTGTCTGCATATACGGCAAAAAAGGACGCTGATTCGCTGATCTATTACAGCGAAAAAGTGATCAGGCTTTTCCCCAACCAGGCGCTGGCCCACTTTATGAATGGCCTGGGCCACCTGAACAAAAAGGAATACGGCAAAGCTGCGAATGCCATCAACCGTGCTATAGACCTGCAACCTGAAAATAATGTGGGCCTGCTTGCCGAGATGTATTCTACACTGGGTGATCTTTATTACCTGGATAAACAATATACACAGTCGGACAGCAGCTATTCGAAAGCTATAGCGCTACAGCCCGATGATGCCACGATGCTGAACAATTACAGTTACTACCTGTCGGAGCGGGGCATAAGACTCGATGAGGCTGAAAAGATGTCGAAACGCTCGCTGGAGCTGCGCCCTGAGGAGCCTACCTACCTGGATACCTATGGCTGGATACTGTATAAGAAAGGGAGGTATGAAGAGGCCAAAAAGTATATAGAAAAAGCTATAAACGACAGTAAAGGCAATGCTGACGCTACTTTGTATGAGCATATAGGCGACATATACTATAAGCTGAACGATGCAGATAAAGCTATTGAGCAATGGAAGAAGGCAAAGGAAAAAGGTAATGATACCCCTGAACTGGATAAAAAAATTAAAGATAAGAAGCTGTATGAATAAAGTGTTTGCGGTAATTGTTTTGGCGGTATCAGTATGTTGCCTGCCGGCTTGCCGGCTGGGTAAGAAAGCAACACAGAAGAAAAGGAAGGTGGATACCTCTATCGTGAACCATCCATTGGACACAGTTGCAAAAGCAATAAAACCGGGACAGATAACTGCGGAGAAGCAACAACTGATAGACAGCCTGCTGCCGATATGGAACCGTGAGATCGATTATAAGACCTTTGCAGGCAAAGCACGTATGCATTACGAGTCGGGCGACCAGAAGCAGGACTTTACGGCCAATATCCGGATACAGAAGGACAAGGTCATATGGGTATCGGCAACTGCACTGGGAGGCATTGTGCAGGTGGCACGCATCTATATAACTCCGGATAGTTTCAAGATGGTGAATTACCTGGAAAAATCGGTGACGATGATGACCATGAGACAGGCTGAGAGCCTGTTGCCAACACCAATGGACTATACGGTATTGCAAAATATCATCGTGGGCAATGTGCTCAGTAAGTCGAACAATGTGACCGACGCCATTAGCTTTCCCGGTGCGTGGTCCATACAGGCCGATAACCCGGATTACATACAGCAGGTGACCTATAATAAGACCGACAGCACGATACGCAGTGAGCAGTTTCGTGATAAAAAGGCCGGTGGCCCGCAGGCCATGATACAGTATGGTAATTATGTAATGGCCGATAACCGCCTGTTCGCATTCAGCCGGGCCATCAACATGTCGAATGCAGGGATGCAATATTTCCTGGACATGAACTACACCAACATGGATTTTGACCGGGTACTTGAGTTCCCGTTTTCGATACCTAAGAACTACCTGTTAAAGTAATATCGGCAAGCCTTGTTTAACATTACCTCAACATAAAGCGGGGTACTTTTGCAGTAAAGAATTGATTGGATATGCCGAAATCTATACCTGCGCGGCATGTGAAGCTTGTTAAACATCTTGCACATTTATTTCAAAGCCGCAGAACTTTATGGCAAATGCTCAGCGACGTCTTCAAAGGGCGTTACAGGATGTCCCTTGTCACCACAGGGGGCATCGTGTTTTGTCTTATTTATGTTGTGGTCCCCTTCGATCTGCTGCCTGATTATATACCTGTTGTGGGCTGGATAGATGATGGCCTTGTGCTATACCTGCTGCTTAAACGCCTGGGTGCTGAGACACAGCGGTACAACAGGCACAAAGCAATGGGGCGGAGGCGCTGACCTTAAAACTTTACTTCTTTGGGCACGAACTTGCTCACATCGCCACCATTGCGGATAACGTCGCGTACCAATGTGGATGAGATGGTGGAATAATCCGGGGAACAGGTAAGGAAGAGGGTTTCGATGCCCGGCTCCAGCATACGGTTCATATCAGCAATGGCCTTTTCGTATTCAAAGTCGCTGACGTAGCGAATACCTCTCAGAATATAATTGGCCCCTATCGTTTTGCAGAAATTGACGGTGAGGCCCTCGTAGCCTGCCACTTCTATACGCGGTTCATTTTGAAAGATGTCTTTGAACCATTCCGTGCGCTGCTCTATGCTGAACATGGGCTGCTTGGAAGAGTTGATGCCCACGCCAATCACCAGTTTGTCGAACAGGGAAACGGCCCGCTCAATAATGTCGATATGCCCAAGGGTTATGGGATCGAAAGTGCCGGGAAATAAACAGATACGTTGCATGTGTTACTCAGCTGCTTGTGTGAAGAATGTAAAAACAGTAGTGCCGTAATTTTTCATCCTTTTAAAATGGGGATGGTGCTGGTAATCGTTCCGGGGCGTATGCTCCAGTACAAATATACCATTTGGCGCCAACATATTCTTTTCGAAGACCAGCATGGGCAGGTGGTCGATATTTTGCAGGGCATAAGGCGGCCCGGCAAAGATAAAATCATATTGCTCGGTGTTCTGCTTCATGAATTTGAACACGTCGCCTTTTATGATATGCAGCTTGTCGCTGATGCCCAGTTCTTTGGCTGTTTTCTTTATGAAATTGATATTACCCTGGTCGCGCTCCACCAGTACCAGTTCTCCCGCGCCCCTCGATGCCAGTTCATAACTTATGCTGCCTGTGCCGCCGAAGATGTCGCATGTCCTGGCCCCTTCGATATCCATCATATTGTACAGGATGTTGAAGAGGCCCTCTTTTGCAATATCGGTAGTGGGTCTTGCGGGGGTGTTGGTTGGCGGGCTAAACCTGCGCCCGCTGAATGTGCCGCCTACAATGCGCATGCGTAAAGCTGTTGTAACAAGTAAATAGTGCCCGTCCAGTTGCGGTCGTTGGTGCCTACATTACCTGTGCCGTCCTTCAGGTCGGGGAAAAATTGTGCCAGTTCATTGACTACCCCTGCCAGCCCTTTATTGGTCATGGTACATTGCAAGCCCATACGCTGGGGATCTATATCGTTTTGCTGGCAGAGCAGTCTTATGTGGTAGGCAATATCTTCAGGTGTGTCGTAAGGGAACACCTGGTGCCAGTGCAGCATGCGGTTGTTGTACAATGTGCCATATACATGCTCGCCTGTAATGCAGCATTGCAGGGAGCATTCTGATTTATAGGGTTTGTAAAACTGGTAAGCGGCAAAAGGCAATATGCGCGCATTGGCAAAATACCGGGTCATAAGACTTTTGATCGTGCCGGGCCATGCATACAGATAGTTGGCCTTATCCTCGCGCAGGTGATGTTTGCTGATGAGCTCATTGCCTTCTACAAAGTATATACTTTTCATCCACTCCTCGGCCGTAGTCTCATTATATAAAACATCGGGTACTACCATGCCCTTCTCGCCCGCTATAAAGGCCGAAGTGACCTTATGCGGATCGGAAAGAAGGGGCTCATTGATGAACTGGTGCTCGAAAAAATCGAGTATCCAGGCCGGGAGGTTCTTTTGATAGTCGCTGTAACGTATCATCAGCAGGTCGCCATGCTCGCTGAATCCTGCAATAGTAAGGGCCCTGGGCATAAGCACGCACAAGACCCGCGATACCTGGTTGTACAGGGAATCGCCACCGTGCACATTATAGACCTGCTGGCTCAGATTAGTATTACTTATCTCCGTCATAGATACGCACACAATTATAGAATAATTTTGCGACAATACACGCATATGCTCTTCAAGTTTTGCGGGGCATGCGGTGGATAAGTTCATTTTATTAAAAACAGCATAAGACCGCCTGAATGATATAACTTGCAGCCCGGATAATAAACAGGTGTGCGCGTAGCGGTTACAAATAGAGATATTATAAAATTGGCGGCGCCTATATCCCTTGCCATATTGGTGCCGCAGATAAGCTTCTTGACCAATACGGCCTTCCTGGGGCGCTTTGGTGAACGGGAACTGGGGGTCAATGGTGTGAGCGGCATTTTTTACCTCATCATTTCCATGATAGGCTACGGGCTCAGCAGCGGCATGCAGGTGCAGATGGCCCGCAGGGCCGGTGAGGATGATGACAGGGGACTTGCGCGTGTGTTCATCAACGGTATCATGCTTTCAGGCATGTTCGCGCTGGGCCTTATGATGCTATCGCTATGGGCTACACCCATCATTTTCGGGCTCAGCCTGCACGATAGCGATAATATAGAGCTCACCATCAATTTTCTATACCTCAGGGTCTGGGGACTGCCTTTCCTGATGCTGAGCCAGATCGCCAATTCTTTTTTCATTTCCATACACCAGACACGCTACCTTATCTATGGATCGGTGGCGGGGGCTATTGTGAATATCTTTTTCGATTATGCACTGATATTCGGCCATTTCGGTTTCCCCGAGTGGGGCCTGGCGGGTGCAGCTGTAGCATCCATCATCGGTGAGTTCACCGCATGTGCCACGATGTACGGCATATTCTACTTCAAACGGCTTTATGAACGTTATCCTATACAGCAATATGCCCGTTTCGATTTCAAATTGTCACGCCGCACGCTGAAGGTGGCCTCGCCGCTCATCATACAGTTCTTGTTCAGCATAGGGGGCTGGCAGGTATTTTTCATTTTTGTGGAGCACCTGGGGCGGCAGCAACTTGCCGCATCGCAAATACTGCGCAGCATATTCGGTATCGTGGGTGTGGTCACCTGGGCATTTGCCGCTACCTGCAATACTATTGTGAGTAATGTGATCGGGCAGGGCAAACAAAGCCGTGTCATCGGCACCATCATCAAAGTGGCTAAACTTAGCCTGGGCTTTACAGCGGTATTGTGCCTGCTGTTGCTGGTATTCGCACACCCCTTCCTGCGCCTTTACAGTACCGATGAAGCGCTTGTGAATTTTGCTGTGCCCAGCCTCAGGATCATAGTGCTGGCTACGCTCATCATGTCTATATCTACTGTGGCATTTAACGGTGTGGTGGGCACAGGCAATACATTGGTTAACCTGTTTGTGGAAATAGCCTGTGTATGCACCTACCTTACCTACTGCTACCTGGTAATAGAGCGGGGGCATAGTTCGCTGCAATGGGCCTGGGTGTCTGAGTTCGTGTATTGGAGCAGCCTGTTCATTGCCTCATTCATATACCTGAGGAGCGGCCGCTGGAAGGGGAAGGTGATCTGATCAGGCCGCCTGTTCCTGTATGTCCTGCATGCTGATGCCATTATGGCTCTCATCATAGATGCATTCGCCGTTCTTTATCAGCAATACCTGGGGCGATTCATGCCATACCGAGAACAGCTCGGCTATCTTATTGGAGATAGCCCTGTACTTTATAAGGTCCAGGTAATAGAATTTTATATCGGCCGGGGCCTGCTCACGCTCCAGCCTCATTTTGGCCATGCTGCTTATGGAGCAGCGGGTGCTGTGTTTAAAGATCACTACGGCTTGTTGGGCGCTTTCCTGTTTTATCTTGTCTAACTGGGCTTCTTCGGTCAGTTCTGTCCAATTCATGCTGCAAAGATAAGCTAGCCCGGCCGAGGGTAAATATCCTAATATCAATATGGCTATAAGGAAAATATTTGCCGATCAGGCAATAGGCTTTATTTTAGCCCCGTAAAAATACATTTATGAAGCATGCATATATATTCCCGGGGCAGGGCGCCCAGTTTTCGGGAATGGGCAAGAACCTTTACGAACAGAGCTCACTGGCAAAGGAATATTTTGAACAGGCCAACGAGATATTGGGTTTCCGCATTACCGATATTATGTTCGGTGGCAGTGATGAGGACCTGAAACAGACCAAAGTGACCCAGCCTGCGGTATTCCTGCACTCGGTCATCCTCTTCAATACTACGCCCGGTCTTATTCCCGATGTGGTGGCAGGTCACTCACTGGGTGAGCTCTCGGCACTGGTGGCGAACAAGGTATTATCGTTCGAGGACGGGCTGCGGCTGGTATCAAAACGTGCGCAGGCCATGCAGAAAGCCTGCGAGATAAACCCCTCAACTATGGCGGCGGTGCTGGGTATGAAAGATGCCAAAATAGAAGAGATACTAAGCGGCATAAGTGATGAAGTTGTAGTGCCGGCCAATTACAACAGCCCTGGCCAGTTGGTGATCAGCGGCAGTATTGCCGGTATCAATAAAGCATGTGAGCTGCTGAAGGCGGCAGGTGCCAAGCGCGCCCTGGTGCTGCCTGTCGGTGGCGCTTTCCATTCACCATTGATGGAACCTGCTAAAGAAGAACTGGCCGCGGCTATAGAGGCTACGCATTTCAGCAATCCCACTTGTCCTGTGTACCAGAACGTAGATGCTAATCCTTATATAGATCCGCATATGATCAGGCAAAATCTCATCAACCAGCTTACCTCACCCGTGCGCTGGACACAGAGTGTGGAGCACATGGTCCGTAATGGCGTTACACAATTTACCGAAGTAGGCCCCGGAACAGTATTGCAGGGCCTGGTAAAAAAGATAGCGAAGGATGTAGTTGTGGATGGTATCAACTAAGAGAAGTATTGTATGATAATAATAAGGGCTGCGCCATGCGCAGCCCTTATGCATTTAGGATGACCGTATTGACTAAAGTTTCTCGAATTTGATGGTTTTGCTGCCGCCCTCACCTTTAAGCGTAGCAAAGTAAATGCCCGCAGGCAAAGTCTTTACATTCACTTTGGTCTCATTTTGCTTTATATTTTGTTGCAGCATTAGCTGGCCGATGGTGTTGCTTATTTCCACTGAGTTGTAAACCGTCGCATCGGTATTAATGGTGAGGATATCGGCAACGGGGTTTGGATAGAGGTTTGTATGTGTAACGTTGCTCAGGGTATTTACGCTTTGGGGTATGCCGATCACGTTGGTAGCTTCGTTAGTCATGACGACGTCATTGAAGTCAAAGTAAATACCTGCCCTGTTGGTGATATAAGTTCCATCTGGCAGGCCTGGTTTGGTTTGTATGGTATAGATAACATTCCCGCTACATGAGTCATGGTGAGAGGTGTCCGGAAGGTTAATGGCAGGGAAGTCAAATTTTGCGATAGAATGGCCTAATCCATCTTCCAATTTTGTATAATACACTTTGTGTGTAGATGATAATATCTTCAGGCTACCAAGGATCACATTGTTTGAAAGTGTATCCAGTATGTGGATGTTCTGGGCGGGGGCATTGCCTACGTTCTCAAATTCGATCACATACCTTAGGGTGGTACCTGCCAGGATATCACCTTCGGGTAAAACTTCTTTGTGGTTGGGGTCGCAGGATTGGTGTATAGTGTCTATTATTATTACCATATTGTTAGTAGTATCGATATCCCCTGTTGTTGGAGTAAGGTAATAGGTAGTATGTATTGTATCACCTGCTGTGGCCGGACCTGAAAGCACAAAAGATGTATAGACCTGGGCTTGGTTGATCATCGAGATATTATTCAGGTTCCATGTTAAGGTTTGCCCGGTATTACTTGCTGGTGCCGGGCTACTTGAAACAAATGAATACTTTGGACTGTAGTGCATCGTTAGAGTCGGATTTTGTACATTACAGTTACTGTTGGTAATTGTTATTTTAGGCCTGTGAAAGTCGAGTCCCGCACGGCCGCTCACATGCTCAGCCAGGTCAAAACCGGGCACAGCCGTGCAATTTATGCCAAATGATTTAGGCATATAATCGTTTACAAGAAACTGTGCGATTGTATCGCTTATGGTTTGGTTTGCAGGACAGGTAACTTGTACACCCTGGGGTGCATCGATCACCTTGAATTTATAGATGGTGCCAGGGAATCCTTTTAAGGTATAATAGAGCCCGTCAAGAATGTCTACTGTATCTATAGCCACGTTATTTGAATCTACTTCAAGTGTTAGTGCTATCCGGTTGGTTTTTTCAGTAAGTGTATCGTAAATGCAATTATTATTTACGTCATTGTAGGTGCCGATAAATACAGTTTTGCAAAATTGATAGAAATAGCTTTGGATAGCCGAGTCTACACGTTGATTATTATACAACAAGACATGTTTTATGGTATAAGTACCTGCAGATGTATAGATATGCTGCTTGCCCATATGGCCCATCCCGCTTTGGTTATTAACGGTGACGGTATCGTGGCTGCCATCGCCCCATGAATTCTCTACCGTTTGGCCCACACTATACATATTGGTATGCACTATAGCAGTTGGGCCATGGCAAGAACTGTCGAGCGAATTTGTGATACTTGTTGAGCTTATGAGGTATTGAGCATTAGTTTCTGCAAAGCAAATTGTGAGCAGGATAAGTGTCATAAGAGACAGGTAAAACTTTTTCATTGATCTCGATTTTTTAAGGTTAAAAGGCTGTTACCATATTGTAGACGAAATTATATATTAAAACGTTAGTAGTGTGAGGAAATATTATTAACCTATAAAGAAAGTCCTGCTCATGGAGCAGGACTTTTGGTTTATGGAAGGTGCCAGTAGTATTATAGTTTTTCGAACTTGATGGTTTTGCTGCCTGCATCGCCTTTTAAGGTCGCAAAGTAGATACCTGAGGGCAGGGCCTTTACGTTCACTTTGGTGTCATTTTGTTTCAGGGTCTGTTGCAGTATTACCTGGCCATGGGTATTTTTTATCTCCAGTGTGCTATAGGCTTGTGCATTCATTTTAATAGTCAGCACATCATTGGTGGGGTTAGGGTAAACGATAAGGTCTGCATTATTAGATAGTATGTTTACACTTTGCGGTATTGCGATCATGTTTACTGCGGTATTGGTCTGGACGGCTTCATTATCGTCAAAATAGATGCCGGCGCTATTGGGTACATAAGTACCCGGAGGCAGGCTAGCCCTGGTTTTGATCTTAAACACTACCATACCCGTACAAGGTTTATTGTTCGCGCTGTCAGGAAGATTGATATTGGGAAAATCAAATTTCGCAACATTGAGCCCTGAAAGAGTTTTATTCATGCTGAATATCATGGTGGCGGAACTTGCTACAATATCAAGTGTGCTTGCTACCAGGTTATCTGATAATGTGTCAAGGATGTAAATGTTTGTTGCAGTATCATTGCCTGTATTTTCAAAATGCAGTGTGTAGGTAAGCTCGGTCCCGGGGGCGATATCACCTTCAGGGCTCACTTCTTTGTAGTTGGGGTCATAAGAAGAAATTACAGTATCCTCATGTATCACTACGTTGTTCACCGTGTCTGTATCGTTAGCTGTAGGCGTCAAATAGTAACTTGAATGTACAGTGTCGCCGGGAAGCAGCCAGTTAGCCTGGTTCTGCGAATTTGGTACTTCAAAATCAGCAGTAATATACCCTGGTGTTAAAAGAGACAGGTTGGTTATATCCCATGTAAGTGTATTGCCGTTTACGGTTGTGGGTGCCGGCATGGCATACTGAAAATCATATTTGGGGCTGAAATGCATGGTAAGGGTTGCATTTTGTCCGTTACAGTAATTGTTTGTTACCAATACGCTGGCCTTGGCATGATGACGACCGGTGCTGACAGTTACATTCGCAGCAAGATCGAAGCTGGTGATACCACTACAGGTATAGCCAAAGTATTCTTCAGTATATACATTCTGAGGTGCCTGCACTGTGACGGTAGTATAACCAATTGCCGGGCAGCTGACCAGTGCGCCCGGAGGTACATTGATGGGTGTAAATTTATATACCGTACCGGTAGGGCCATACATATAATAGTAAAAGCCGCTGGTGACAGTTATTGTATCTATTGGAACACCGGCAGAGTCGATAGCGAACGTGGAAGCTACCGGGCTATAAGTATCTACGGCTGAGTCATACACACAATTATTATTAGCATCGTAATAATTGTAAAATCCTGCTGTCTGGCAATGAGGGTCATCATATGAATAAGTTACTGAATCGATACGTTGACTATTTTGTATCAAAACATGTTTTATGGTATAGGTACCGGGATAGACATAGGAATGGTAAGCATAGGCATCTCCATTTCCCAGTGTGTCGTAAACATTTACTGTTGTTGTGGCCATATCGCCCCATGAGGTCTCGATCTGCTGACTGGCAGTATAGGTGGTCGTAATATGCATAGTAACACCGCCGCACTGATTTGGATACACGACCGAGTGGCCGGTAATGGTTTGTGCGGTTGATAAATTACTGCAACACAACATGCTGCCAAGTGCTAGCAAACTGTAGTAAATCTTCTTTTTCATAAAAAAATAGTTGGATCGAAAATATAAGTTACCTACGTATTGACGAGACATTATAACCTATTGTTAGTATTACAGCATATATATTATTTATATATTCGTAAGTAGGGGGAGAAGGATATAAAAATGAAAAAGGCCGGTAGAGACCGGCCTTCGAAATCTAGAATTGATTACCCATTACAAAATTTAATCTTTTATCTATGACTAAGAGTTTATCATTGTAGCAATTAAGTAGACTGTACTGCATGAAAAAAGGTTGGGAATGGGCAAATAGTTTTTAGTATTCTTAACATTGAAGCGATATTCTAATTTGCATTTGAGGCCAATTCCCTTAATTTTGCCCGCGTCATTAAAATTTTCATTGTTATTATATAAGGCTCATGGCTGTATTAGTAAATAAGGATTCAAAAATTATCGTACAGGGTTTTACAGGTACCGAAGGCACTTTTCATGCCACGCAGATGATAGAATATGGCACACAGGTAGTAGGCGGCGTTACCCCCGGTAAGGGCGGCAGCAGCCACCTTGACCGTCCCGTGTTCAATACCGTAAAAGATGCGGTAGATGGTACCGGTGCCGACGTATCCATCATTTTCGTACCCCCGGCGTTTGCTGCCGATGCGATCATGGAAGCTGCCGATGCGGGCATTAAAGTGATCATATGCATCACCGAAGGTATACCGGTACAGGATATGATCATGGCCCGCGATTTCCTGGTAGGGAAAGACTGCAGGCTGATAGGCCCTAATTGCCCCGGCGTTATCACTGCCGGCGAAGCCAAGGTGGGCATCATGCCGGGTTTTGTATTTATACCGGGCCGTATTGGTGTGGTGTCCAAATCGGGCACACTTACTTATGAGGCTGCCGACCAGGTGGTGAAAGCCGGCTTAGGCATCTCTACTGCTATAGGCATAGGTGGCGACCCCATTATTGGCACTACCACCAAAGAGGCTGTGGAACTGCTGATGAACGACAGTGAAACTGATGGTATCATCATGATAGGCGAGATAGGCGGTAATATGGAAGCAGAAGCTGCCCGCTGGCTGAAGGATAATATGCGCAAACCGGTTGTTGGCTTTATTGCTGGTCAAACGGCACCTCCGGGTCGCCGCATGGGCCATGCCGGTGCCATAATAGGCGGTGCCGATGATACTGCTGCAGCCAAAATGAAGATCATGAGCGAATGCGGCATACATGTAGTAGAAAGCCCGGCCAACATTGGTGTTACCATGGCACAGGTACTTAAGAAAGAAGCTGTAGCTTAAACAAGCTAAAAGACTTTTACGTAAAAAAGGGCAGGATCTTTTCCTGCCCTTTTTTTATTCCAGTTCCGGTTTTAGATATTGTCCTGTATGGCTGTCTTTTATCTGTGCTATTTTTTCGGGTGTGCCTTCACCCACTACTTTACCGCCCCCTGAGCCGCCCTCGGGCCCCATATCTATAATATAGTCGGCCACTTTTATCACATCCATATTATGTTCGATCACCAATACGGTGTTGCCACGGTCGGCCAGGCGGTTGAGCACGGCAAGCAAGTGCTTTATATCTTCAAAATGCAGGCCGGTGGTGGGCTCGTCGAGTATATATATGGTTTGTCCTGTGTCCCTTTTCGATAGCTCTGTAGCCAGCTTCACCCGCTGGGCCTCGCCGCCGCTGAGGGTTACGGCACTTTGGCCAAGTGTCACATAGCCCAGGCCCACGTCCTGCAGGGTCTTTATTTTGCGGTGCAGGTAATGCACATTGTTGAAAAAGCTCACAGCTTCGTCCACCGTCATATCCAGCACGTCTGCTATCGATTTGCCTTTGAAGCGTATCTCCAGTGTTTCACGGTTATAGCGGCGGCCGTTACATTTTTCGCAGGGCACATATACATCAGGCAGGAAGTTCATTTCTATCACCCGCATGCCGCCTCCCTGGCATTCCTCGCAGCGGCCGCTTTTTACATTGAAGGAAAAACGGCCAGCATTGTAGCCCCTTATCTTAGCTTCCGGTACCTGTGCGAATAGCTGGCGTATCTCGTTAAAGAAGCCGCAATAGGTGGCCGGGTTGCTGCGTGGCGTGCGGCCTATGGGGCTTTGATCTATTTCGATCACCTTATCTATATACTCCAGCCCCTGTACATTTTTATAAGGCATGGGCGACTGCTTGAAATTATGATAGCAGTGCTTGCCCAGTATGGGATAAAGCGTTTCATTGATAAGCGTGCTTTTGCCACTGCCCGATACGCCGGTAACGCATACAAATGTGCCGAGGGGCAATTCTATGCTTACGTTTTTCAGGTTGTGGCCTGTGGCCCCTTTCAGTACCAGTTTTTTGCCAATGCCTTTGCGCCGTTCTTTAGGTACTTCTATTTTTAAATGATGGTTAAGATAACCCGCGGTTGTGGTGTTGCTTTTGATCACATCGGCTGGCTTGCCCTGGCTTACTATTTTGCCGCCATGCACGCCCGCAGCGGGGCCTATATCTATCAGGTGGTCGGCTGCCAGCATAATATCTTTATCGTGCTCCACTACCAGTACCGAGTTGCCGCCGTCGCGCAGGTTCTTCAGTGCTGTGATGAGCCTGTGGTTATCGCGTTGGTGCAGTCCTATGCTTGGTTCGTCAAGTATATACGTGATGCCGGTAAGTTGCGAGCCTATCTGCGTAGCCAGCCTGATGCGCTGTGATTCGCCACCGCTTAAAGTGCGGGTAGGGCGGTTGAGCGTAAGATAATGCAGCCCCACATCGAGCAGGAAGTGGAGGCGGTCGCGTATCTCCTTTAATATATCCTTGGCTATCAGGTTTTGTTTATTGCCCAGCCTTTTTTCAATACCGGTGAACCAGGTCATCAGTTCCTGTAATGATTTTTCTGAAAGCTCAGAGATGTTCAGGCCATCCACTTTGAACCACAGGCTTTCTTTTTTCAGCCTCGCGCCATTGCATTCATCGCAGGTGGCCAGTTCCATATAATGTTCTGCCCAGTCCCTTATGGCTTCCGAGCTTGTTTCGTTGAACCAGCGCAGGAGCATGTTCACTATGCCTTCATAACTATGTTGTGCCACATGCTCGTGGTAGGAATCCGCCCCGTCGTTGTCATATGTTATGATACCCTCTTCGTTACCGTACAGCAATATGTTAAGCTGCTTTTGCGGGATGTCTTTGATCGGGGTATTAAGGGATATCTTATTCTTTTTAGCCAGTATGGTAGCCTGCTGAAAGGTCCATGCATCTCTTTCGCCACCCAGCGGGGCAATGCCGCCATCGTTTATACTTTTGCTCATATCGGGCAGCACCTCGCTCATATTCACCTGGTACACGCTGCCCAGGCCTTTACATTTGGGACAATAGCCGTACGGCGAGTTGAAAGAAAAGGTGTTGGGTGATGGCTCTTCGTAGGATATGCCCGTATCGGCACACATCAGTTGCTTGCTGTATTGCGATGTGCTATTCTTATCCACATCCAGTACAAAGAGCAGGTCTTTGCCCATTTGCAGGGCCTTTTGTATGCTCTGGCTCAGGCGTGCATGGGCATCGTCCTGCACCAGCAGCCGGTCAACCACCAGTTCTATATCATGTATCTTATAGCGGTCGAGCTGCATGCGCTCCTTCAGGTCCGTTATTTCACCGTCTATGCGCACCTTCAGGTAGCCCTGCTTGCGCAGTTGTTCAAAGAGCTCACGGTAGTGCCCCTTGCGACCGCGTACTATTGGGGCCAATAGGGCTATCTTGTGGCCCTCGAAATGCCCGCGTATATGTGCCACGATCTCGTCTTCGCTGAATTTCGACATCTTCTTGCCCGTGTTGTAAGAAAAAGCCTCCGAAGCCCGGGCATAGAGCAGGCGCATAAAATCATATACTTCGGTAACCGTGCCCACTGTTGAGCGTGGGTTACGGTTAGTGGTCTTCTGTTCTATAGATATTACCGGTGACAGGCCCTTTATCTTATCCACATCGGGCCGGTCAAGATCGCCCATGAACTGGCGGGCATAGGCGGCGAAGCTTTCCATATACCTGCGCTGCCCCTCTGCAAAAATGGTATCGAAGGCCAGCGAAGACTTGCCGCTGCCGCTGATACCTGTGATGACTACCAGTTTGTTCTTGGGTATGTTTACATCAATATTCTTCAGGTTATGCACCCGCGCACCCTGTACCTCTATATATGGGTTGCTTTCAATTAATTGTTCCCTTTTAGCCATAAATTCTCTTAAGCAAAATAACGATCAATATTGGGAAACTGTTTGTTTGCTGGTATCTTATTACGCAATACCATTATAATATGATATAGGATATTATTGTTTAATGTTTCCGGTCTATCACATAGGCCACCAGCTCTTCCATGGCCCTGCGCTCGGGGCTGTCCGGGTATTGTTGCAGCAGTTCAAGCCCCTGCTGTTGGTATTCCTTCATTTTTTGCTGGGCATAGGCTATTCCCCCCGTTTCATTCACTATCCTGATCACCTCGTTTACCTTTTGTTTATCTGTGTTGTGATTTTTTATTATATATATTATCCTCTTTTTGGTTGCATTATCTACTTTTTGAAGGGTGTAGATCAGGGGCAGGGTCATTTTACGTTCCTTGATATCTATACCTGTGGGCTTGCCGATCTTCTCCTCGCCATAATCGAAGAGGTCATCCTTGATCTGGAAGGCTATGCCTATTTTTTCCCCAAAGAGCCTGAAGGCATCCGCCTGCTCTTCACTATCGTTTGCAGAGAAGGCCCCTGCGGCACATGCTGCTGATAGTAGAGAGGCAGTCTTTGCTTTTATTATTTCAAAATATATATCCTCTTTGATATCAAGCTTCCTGGCTTTTTCCATTTGTAGCAGCTCACCCTCGCTTATTTCTTTCACCGCCCTCGATGTGATCTTCAGGATAGGGTAATCGCCATGTTCTACCGACAGCAGCAAACCTTTGGCCAGCAGGTAATCGCCTACCAGCACGGCTATTTTGTTCTTCCACAGTGCGTTTATTGAGAAAAAATTTCTACGAATCATGGCATTGTCCACCACATCATCGTGTACCAAAGTGGCTGTGTGCAATAATTCTATGAGCGATGCGGCCCGGTAAGTCTTTTCATTGATGTTCCCGGCTATCCTGGCCGAAAGGAGCACGAACATGGGCCGCATTTGCTTGCCTTTTCGCCGGATAATAAAGCGCATAATCTTGTCCAGCAAGGGGTTGGAGCCCTTTACGTTATCTGAGAATTTTTTCTCAAATGTTGCTAATTCCGGTCCTATTATTTGCTTTACAAGTTCCATCGAAAGGAGATACCCGCCATAAAGATTGCAAAAGTCGGGTATGTATTTGATTAGTGGAAGTATTTTTTTGGCATAATCCTTGACAATTGTAAAATTGTTGTTAATGAAACATTTTTATTTTTTATTCTTTGTTTTTTTAAAAGTGTACTATACCTTTGCTGCATATTTGCATTTTAACCAAAATCGAGTTTAACCAAAATCTTTAAATAAACAAATCTGTTATGGTCAACAAAAAGTACCTATTGCTAGCCGGTTTATGTTTTGCCTTCGCATCGCAGCCGGTGTTCGCGCAGGAAAGTCAGACACAACCCATGGACGGCAGTGCCCAGTGGGCTGGTCGCGATATGACATATCGTGGTCAGAACTATGATGTTATGGATTCAAACTACGTACCTAAGTACCGCATGGACCAGCATCGTAAGTTTATGAACCACCAATACTTCTTCCCCGCAAAACCTCGCAACATGTGGGAGATCGGTTTAGGTGGCGGTCTTTATAACGTTATTGGCGACGTGCCCAGCCTTATGTTATGGCAGGGTGGTGGCTACGGTTTCCACTTCCACGTGCGTAAAGCATGGGGTTATGTTATATCTACCCGTTTGCAGTATAACTACGGTGTTGGCAAAGGCCAGGCATGGCAGTCATCTGAGAACTACAGGTATAACCCGGCATGGAACGGCGCTGGTGTTGCTTCTTACAACTATGCTGGTAATGCTACCGGTGCCCCGGTTGACCAGGTATATTATAACTATAAAATGACATCTCACCAGATAAACCTGGACCTGATAGCAACTACCAACAACATACGTTTCCATAAGGCACGTACAGGTATGAGCGTATACGGCTTCCTGGGCCTGGGTGCTTTGATGTATCATACAATGATCAATGCTGCCGGTCCTGGCGACCAGCCTTACAACTTCTCTGATATCGTAGGTAACACACCACAGATACACGAGAACCGTAAAGCGATCCGCGACAAGCTGAAAGCAGCTATGGACAACACTTACGAAACAGAAGCTGAAACAGAGAATGGCAGGCGTTATGGCGGTAAGATCGGTTCTTATGCCAAGAAATTCACACCTAGCTTAGGTGTTGGTATGGCCTTCCGCGTTAGCAAACGTGTGAACATATCTCTTGAAGACCGTCTTTCTATCCCCTGGGATGATGACCTGGTTGATGGTCAGCGCTGGGCTGAGCAGGTTTATGGCTCACCCGTACAGACACAGAACAATGATATGATCAACTACTTCTCACTGGGTCTTAACTTCAACCTGGGTAACAAGAAGAAGAATGTTGAACCATTGTACTGGCTCAATCCGCTTGACTACGCTTACAGCGAGCTTAACTCACCACGCCACATGCTGCTGCCTGATCCGGTACTGCCTGATGCAGACGGTGACGGTATCACTGACCAGTTCGATAAGTGCCCTGGTACTCCTGCAGGTGTTGCAGTTGATAGCCATGGTTGCCCGATGGATACAGATGGTGACGGTGTTCCTGATTTCCGCGATAAACAACTCATCACACCTACAGAATGTCAACCTGTTGACGCTGATGGTGTAGGCAAGTGCCCATGTCCGGAAGGTTGCGGTACAGCAGCTCCTGCTTGCGGTAACATCGGTTCAGGTGCTATCAACTTCGATAACAACTCTTCAAGGATACGCCCGACAATGCAGGTACAGCTGGCTACACTGGCCGCTCAAATGCAGGCTAACCCAACTTGTAAAGTGGTTATCACTGGTTCTGGTAATGGCAGCAAACTGCAGCAGCAGCGCTCTTGGGACCGCGTAAATGCGATCATCGAGTATATGAGCGAAAAACATGGTATCGATCGTAACCGCTTCATATTCCAATATGGTCAGCCGGGTGATGCTAACTCTGTTATGTATCGTTCAGCTATGAGCGGCGAAGAAGGTCCTGCTAACGTAGCTCCTCCTTTCCCGAACCTCAGGAGAGACTAATTCAGAAGTAACAGATTAATAATATAGGTAGTCCCGCCAATTGGCGGGACTACTTTTTATACCTGGTTGCAAAAATATTCCCCGCTTCTTAGGCGGGGAATATTTTTAAGTGCTCTTGCTCGTTTGCCTTAGTTGGGATTGTGATATTTTATCAGCCCTTTGAGGGGACTTTTCTCGATCTTGCCTGCCTGTAATTCGTATTGCTCGCAAAGGGCCAGTATCACATCCCGGAACTCATATGCTACCGAGCCGGTAAAATTGACCGGCAGCTTCCAGCTTTGCCTGTATTTGAGTATATGGTGGTGAAAGAAATCATTGAGGCAATCTTCCAGTATATTCTCTACCATGAAATGGCCCCTGTTCTCTTTCAGTAATTGTACGAAACCCGCTAAATACCGGTTGGGGAAGGGTTCTTTGTATAGCTTGTGCAGTATAAGGGAAATATCATTGCCGAAGCGTTGTTCAAAAGCCATTTTAAGCTCTGTATCAAATGTATTGTAAGCATAGTATTGCAGCACCCGCTTACCCAGGTGATTACCGCTGCCTTCGTCACCGGCCACATAGCCCAGCGATACCTGCTTGTCTTTTACCTGCCTGCCATTGTAGTAGCAGGAGTTGCTGCCCGTGCCCAGTATGCACACGATACCCTTATCATTTCCGCAAAGGCCCCTTGCCGCGGCTATAAGATCGCTATCGGCTGTTACCTGCTTTATATCAAAGTATTGTTTTAATACCCCCTTTACTTCTTTCTGGCGTATCGTATTGCCTAAACCGGCGCCATAAAAAAACACTGCATCCGGTGCCTTTTTTAGCCAGCCGCCCAGGCCATCCTCCAGCACAGAAAGCATTTCACCCCCGTTTTGGAGGTAAGGGTTGATACCTGCGGTCTTATGGTTCTTGCTTTTTGCACCCTTTTTCAGCAGGCACCAGTCTGTTTTTGTAGAGCCGCTTTCGGCAATGAGTATGGATGACATGAGCTTTCTTTGATGATACAAATTTGCACAGCTAATACATATTTTCCTAATCTTGTGCCCGATTAGGGTGAGTTTTTGTGGCATTATGTTTTTTGTCTATTATTATCTTGCGTATTTGCAAGTAAATTGCACCCAATTTAGGTCATGGGCGAACACAGAGCAGGCAGGTTCAGGGTCTGGACACCTTTACTTTTTTCTTTTATTCTAATTGCAGGTATGACACTTGGTTTCAACCTGCGCGATACCCTGCGCAATAAACGCGACATACAGGCCATAATACAGCGTAATGACCGCCTCGAAGAGATCATCGACCTGATAAACGAAAAATATGTAGACAGTATAAATGGCAATGCACTTTACGACGATGCTATTACCGGTATATTGAGCCACCTTGACCCGCATACGGTATATATACCTGCCGATAAGCTTGCCGAAGTGAATGAGGACCTGGAAGGGGGCTTTTTCGGTATAGGTGTCGAGTTCTCCATCATACGCGATACCATACAGGTAACATCGGTAATAGAGAATGGCCCGGCAGAGCATGCCGGGGTGGAGACAGGAGACCAGCTGATAAAAGTGAACGATAGTATGGTGGCGGGCACACAGATCACCTCGGAGCATATCATGAAATTGCTGAAAGGCAAACAACATTCACATGTATCGGTTACTCTGAGACAGCCGATATCGGGCCTCATCAAACAAGTGCCTATAGAACGGGATATCGTCCCGGTATTCAGTGTAGAGGCCGGGGTAATGCTCGATAGTATAACCGGTTTTATCAAAATAAACCGCTTCAGCGCTACCACCTACGATGAGTTCAGCAAAGCCCTGAAAAAGCTCAAGGCACAGGGTATGAAGCAACTGTTGCTCGACCTGCGCGATAACCCGGGTGGTTATCTTGATGATGCTACCATGATAGCAGATGAGTTTCTCGATGATAAGAAACTCATCGTATATACTAAGGGCAGGCGTTCGCAGCGTGTTGATTACAAAGCGGGCAGGGATGGCATGTTTGAAACGGGCAAGCTGGCTATATTGGTAGATGAAAGCTCTGCATCGGCCAGCGAGATATTGGCCGGGGCCATACAGGACTGGGACCGGGGTGTTATCGTGGGGCGGCGCACCTACGGCAAGGGCCTTGTACAGGAGCAGTACGAGATGGAAGATGGCGCTGCATTGCGGCTTACCATCGCCCGTTATTATACACCATCAGGTCGCAGCATACAGCGCTCATTCGCCAATGGCAAAGAGGCTTACCAGCAGGCATTTGCCCAACGCTTTCAGAATGGTGAGCTTACAGGCACTGATTCGTTTGCACTTGCCGATACGTCACATTATTATACCTCCAGGCACAGGCTGGTATTTGGCGGGGGCGGCATACACCCTGATATATATGTACCGTATGATACCTCCAGGCTGTCGTCGGCATTCCTGAACATGGTATATAGCGAGGAACTGAAGAATACGCTCTGGGATTATTTTATCCGGCACAGGGACTCCTTGCGCTTTAGTTCAGTGAAGGATTATGATAAAAATTTCAAAGGGGAGAACGATATTATAAAGTCTTACCTGGCCGCCTTGAAAGAGGACTACAGGCCATTGGTGAAAATGATATTAAAGGAGCCGGCACAGAATGCTTACTTCAGGCTGCAAATACGGGCGCAGCTGGCACGTTTACTCTTTAGGGACAATGGTTATTATTATATCAATAGCCAGAAAGATAATGTAGTGCAGCGGGCAATGCAGGAATTGAATAATAGCAATAGTTATTTAGAGGCTATAGGCAGGTAGTTGGTTGAGCCATTGGATATTCATTGGGTCCATACTGTCTGCACAATATAATTGCCTGCCATTGCCCAGCAGCCAGTACCGGCTCTGTATGCTCCGCTGGTAACTCAGCAATTGCTGCAGGGCTTTATCGGTTATGGTCACATCCGGGGCTTTACATTCGGCCAGCAGCCAGGGCTTATGATCTCCATCATATACAACGATATCAAAGCGCTTAGGCATTGTGCCCACCAGTATCCTTTTTTCAACAGCTATCAATCCCTGCGGATATTGCAGTGAGTTAATAAGATAGTGAAGCAGGTATTGCCGTACATGTTCCTCAGGTGTCAGTACATACCAGCCTTTGCGTATCGTATCGAACACATAGGCTTTGCCACCTTCATGTTTTAATGGTAGTGTTATATTGCTGAGATCAAGCTGTATCATAGGCCCGTATCAAAAGTAATAAGTTCATAAAATAAAGTGAAAATAACATACAGAAGCTTCCGTCGCTAGGCATAAAATTTGGATTTGCTATCTTTGTATATGAAAACAAAACAGGACATAGTAGAAAACTGGCTGCCGCGCTACACCGGCCAGGAGCTCAAAGAGTTCGGTAAATATATCCTCCTTTGCAATTTCAGTAATTACGTACAGCTATTTGCAGACATGCACAATGTGCCCGTAGTAGGGGAGGATAAGCCTATGCAATGTGCTACTTCCGACGGTATTACCATCATTAATTTCGGGATGGGCAGCCCAGGTGCCGCAACAATGATGGACCTGCTTTCGGCCATATCGCCAAAGGCAGTCCTGTTTCTGGGTAAATGTGGCGGCCTGAAAAAGAAAAACAAAGTAGGGGACCTGATACTCCCCATAGCGGCAATAAGGGGCGATGGTACCAGTAACGATTACTTCCCGCCCGAAGTGCCTGCCTTGCCCGCATTTGCCCTGCAAAAAGCCATATCCACAACGATCCGGGATAATAAGCGGGATTATTGGACCGGTACGGTATATACAACCAACCGCAGGGTATGGGAGCATGATGATGATTTTAAAGACTACCTGAGGAAGATAAGGGCTATGGCCATAGATATGGAAACCGCGACCATCTTCACTACAGGCTTTTACAACTCCATACCTACGGGTGCCTTGTTACTGGTATCCGACCAGCCTATGATACCCGATGGGGTAAAGACCAGTACCAGCGACAAGAAGGTGACCAAAAACTATGTTAACCTGCATCTTAAAATAGGGATCGACTCGCTCAAGCAGCTTATCAATAAAGGGCAAACGGTAAAACACCTTAAGTTTTAGTGCAGGCAACCAATACCATATTACAGGTCGATGCGTTGAATATTTCATTCGGTGGAGCTGAAGCATTTACCGCCGTTAAAAATGTGTCTTTTCACCTTGGGCCTGCCAGGACCCTCGCCATTGTTGGCGAGAGCGGCTCCGGCAAATCACTTACTGCACTGGCCCTGATGGGCCTTTTACCTAAAACAGCCTCATTGTCGGGGACAATGTTACTCAGCGATAGTAATACTTCATTTCCGCTGCAGGATGTGAATAATACGAAAGCGCAGCAATTGCGGGGTAAAGCCATAAGCATGGTATTCCAGGAGCCCATGAGCTCGCTCAATCCCGTGATGCGCATTGGCAGGCAATTGACCGAGTGCATCCTTACTCATCAAAATATAACAAAACAAGAGGCTAAAAAGCAGGCCCTTGCATGGCTGAAAAAAGTACGCTTGCCAGGAGCGGAGCAAATATATACGCGCTATCCCCACCAGCTATCGGGTGGGCAAAAGCAAAGGGTAATGATCGCTATGGCCATGTGCAATGGCCCCCTGTTGCTGATCGCCGATGAGCCTACTACCGCACTGGACGTTACGGTACAGAAAGAGATAATGCTGCTCATGCGCAGCCTGCAGCAGGAGCAGCATACGGCAATGATCTTCATTACGCACGACCTGGCCCTTGCTGCGGAAATGGCCGATGATGTGCTGGTGATGTATAAAGGGGAAACGATAGAATATGGGCCTGCAGCACAGGTGCTGAAAACACCGCAGCAGGCATATACCAAAGCATTACTGGCCTGCCGCCCCTCAGCACAGCAAAAAGGTGAACGCCTGCCTGTTGTCAGCGATTTTTTAAATGCTGATGATATGCAGGGGACAAAGCCTGTAGCGGCTAAACTACACACTGGAGGTGGAGATACCTTATTGGAAGTGAATAAGCTGCGCGTGTGGTTCACAGAAAACAGGGATCTTTTAGGCAGGCCCTTGAATTATTTCAAAGCAGTCGATGATGTTTCTTTTGTTTTGAAAAAAGGGGAAATACTGGGCCTGGTTGGCGAGAGTGGCTGCGGTAAAAGCACACTTAGCCGAAGCCTTATAGGCCTCTTACCCATACATGAAGGACAGGTGCTTTTCAATAAGGAAGATCTTGCGGTATTGCAGCATAAAGAATGGCGCAGGGTACGCAGGCAAATACAAATGATCTTCCAGGACCCTTTCGCATCATTGAACCCCCGTATGACGGTTGGCGATATGTTGCAGGAACCCATGCAGGTGCATCAAATTGTGCCGCCCGGCCAGTTACAAAAAGAGGTCCTTCGCTTGCTCGACACCGTACACTTACCGGCTGCTTCCATGAAACGGTATCCGCACCAGTTTTCAGGTGGCCAGCGGCAACGCCTGGGCATAGCGAGGGCCCTGGCACTGCGTCCGCAGTTATTAGTTTGCGATGAGAGTGTCTCGGCGCTGGATGTAAGCGTGCAGGCGCAGATACTAAACCTGCTCAAAGAGCTGCAAACGGAATTTGATCTTTCTTATCTTTTTATTTCACACGATCTCAATGTGGTGCACTATATCAGTGATAGGGTAATGGTGATGCAGGCCGGTAAAATTGTGGAGCGCGGCGATGCGGAGCAGGTATTGAAACACCCCGTTAATGAATACACCAAGAAGTTGGTCGCAGCGATACCCGGCAAATAGGAATGTATTATATTTGGCAAAACTGATCTATGCCAGGTTATTTCTCCTATATCGCGATCCCCGTTACGGATTTTCAAAGAGCTTTCGACTTTTATACTGCTATTACCGGTGGCAAACTGGTTAAGAACCCTTCTGTGCCATTCCCTATGGCCTATTTTAAAGATGATTCAGGTAAGAACATAGGTCACATTTTCCAGATGGCGGGCATCAACCCTTCTACGGACGGGCCAATAGTTTATTTGAAGCTTACCGAAGACCTCAACGAAACGCTGGAGAAAATTGCCGCAGCAGGCGGGCTCATCATCATGGCCAAAACACAAATATCACCCGAAGCAGGGTATTGGGCCATCTTCATCGACAGCGAGGGCAATAGGCTGGCCCTGCATTCTATGAAATAAGCATTTTATAGAATACCTTTGTATTATGTTTCTTCCTGAAAACTATATGAATGAGATAAAGGACCTTTGTGTACAACACAGAGTGAGATCCCTTTATGCTTTCGGTTCTGCACTTACGAATAAATTTGATGCTGCAAGTGATGTGGATCTTATTGTTTCATTTGATAACATGGATGTGGCAAAATATGCAGATAATTATTTCGACTTGAAATTCTCACTGGAAGAATTGCTGAACAGGCATGTGGATCTGCTTGAAGAGCAAGCGATACGAAATCCTTATTTTGCCAAAGCAATTGCAGCAAAAAAGCAGTTTTTATATGGACATTGAGCTTAAGGTATGGCTTCAGGATATCATAACTGCTATAAATGAGATTGACAGTTTCTTTGCGGACAGGCCAAGAGTATTTGAGGCATTTAAGCAAGATATCAAAACCAAACGGGCAGTAGAACGCAATCTTGAAATAATTGGAGAAGCAGTATCTCGTGTATTAAGGAAAGACAGTTCATTGTTGATATCAAACTCAAAAAAGATAATAGGGACAAGTAATAGGATCATTCATGGATATGATAACATATCGGATGAGATGATTTGGAGCATTGTTATCAATCACCTCCCTATCTTGAAAGAGGAAATAAACCAGCTGCTTGGCTTATGATCCCAAAGCAAAACTTATGATCTGATGCTATCCCAAAGTGCTATCCGGGCATTGAGTGCTTCGTTGACAGCCTTGGTGGCTTCTTCCCATTTTTGTTCATCATTCCCGCAAAGTTCTTCCGTCATTTGGTAGGCAAGATGTGCATGATGGTCGCCATCCACCTCTATATGCCGCTCCAGGTAATATAAGAAGGTGCTCAGTTTGCCGGGGAATCTTTCTTCCAGTTCACGCACCAGTTCCAGGAACATGCCCGGTATCAGGTCTTCCCTGCCGAATGTGAATACTGCTGCCTGTTCGTGCAGCTCGCCGAGATCAACAACGCTGAAGGTGTGCTGCACAAAGGTGCGTGCTCCCTCCGGTATATCTTTTATCGATAATGCTTCCTGTACACTTATACCTTTTGTTATTTGATCAATAAAGCTGGTAATGGAATGTGTATTGCAGCCTGCTTCTTTCATGGCCTTAAGATATAGCTCAAAGTGGCTCATCCTGTTTCCCTCTTCGTCCAGGTCACTTTCTTCTCCTGTAACGATCTCGTTGATCAGGTAGCGGGTGGTCGCATTACCGGCAGGCACCCATGGTACAGATACGCAGGTAAGCCCCCTTTGCAATACCTTCAGCAGGCTCATAAAATCCCAAACGGCAAATACATGCGTTTCCATGAACTGCTGCACGTCTTCCAGCGTTTGTAGTCTGCTGTATAACGGGTGATCGATCAATCTTGCTCTTACTGTCTTGCTCCCTTCCTGTATCCGGGCTATTCCTTCTGCTACCATGTATTTGTATTTTATCGCTCAGGCCTTTGTTTAAATGTATTTCGCTGTATAGCTTTCTTTTACTTTTTTCAGCCCTTCCGGCGTTCCCTCGTAGAGCAGGTACCCGCCGCCTGCGCCGCCTTCCGGCCCCAGGTCTATCACCCAGTCGGCGCTTTTGATCACGTCAGTATTGTGTTCTATGACTATTATTGAGTGCCCCTGTTCTATCAGGGCATCAAAGGACTGCAACAGTTTTTTTATGTCATGCATATGCAGCCCCGTCGTTGGCTCATCGAAAATAAAGAGTACCTTTTCTTTTACCTTCCCTTTGCCCAGGAACGATGCAAGCTTAACACGCTGCGCCTCGCCCCCGCTAAGGGTATCGCTGCTTTGTCCCAGCTTCACATAGCCGAGGCCCACATCGCTGAGGGGTTGCAGTGCCGTTGCCAGTTTCTGCTCATCTTCAAAGAACAGTATGGCCTCGTCCACGCTCATCTCCAGCACATTGTAAATGTTCTTGCCCCGGTAGGTCACTTCAAGCACTTCTTCCTTAAAGCGTTTGCCTTTGCAGGTTTCGCATAGCAGGTGCACATCTGCCAGGAACTGCATTTCCACTATTACTTCACCTTCTCCTTTGCAGGTGTCGCAGCGCCCTCCGTCCGTATTGAAAGAAAAATGTTTCTCGGCAAAGCCGCGCATTTTTGACAAAGGCTGTTTGGCGTACAGTTTCCGTATCTCATCGTAAGCTTTTATATAGGTCACCGGGTTACTGCGCGATGATTTACCGATCGGGTTCTGGTCCACCATTTCCACATGGCCTATATGATGCAGGTCGCCGCTTAGGCTGCGATATTGTCCCGGCCTGTCAGCGCCCTCGCCATAATATTTTTGCAGGGCAGGGTACAGGGTTTGTTTGATCAGTGTGGTCTTGCCGCTGCCGCTAACACCGGTTACCACGCAAAGCACATTCAGGGGCAGGTCTGCATCTACATTCTTCAGGTTATGCTGCCTGCAGCCCTCTATGCGTATTTTGCCGCGTGGCTTGCGTTTGATCGGTGGCACTGCTATCTGCATATTGCCGCTAAGGTATTGCCCCGTAAGGCTGATCTTGTTCTTGATTATGGTGTCGTATGGTCCCGCCGCTACTACCTCGCCGCCCAGGTGGCTGGCCAGTGGCCCCATGTCTATAATATAATCAGCCTCGCGCATCATGAGTTCATCATGCTCCACCACTACCACTGTATTGCCCAGGTCGCGCAGCGATTTCAGTACACTTATCAGTCTTTCTGTATCCCTGCTGTGCAGACCTATGCTCGGTTCGTCCAGTATATATAATGAGTCGGTAAGGTTACTGCCCAAAAACTTAGTGAGCTGTATACGCTGGCTCTCACCACCGCTTAGTGTATTGGCCAGGCGGTTAAGGGTCAGGTATCCCAGCCCCACATCCAGCAAGGTTTTCAGGCGCTGGTTTATCTCCGTCAATATACGGCGGCCTATGGCCAGTTCATGTTCGTCAAGGGCCACTTGCTGAAACCATTCATACAGGTCGGCTGAAGGCATGAACATAAGGTCGGCAATGGTCGTGTCGTTGATTTTCACATACAGGGCTTCAGGCCTAAGCCTTGCACCATTGCAGCCTGGGCATATCGTGCGGCCCCTGTAGCGCGCCTGCATTACCCTGTACTGTACTTTATACAGGTTTTGCTCCACCATCTTAAAGAAGTCAAAGATGCCTTCTACTTTACTGTTGCCATGCCACAGCAGTTTAGCTTCCTCTTCGCTGAGGTCGGCAACGGCTTTATGTATCGGGAAGCCGAATTTAGCGGCATTCCGTATGAACGATGCGAGCCACTCACCCATCTTTTCTCCCTTCCAGCAGGCTACTGCCCCCTCATATACGCTCAGCGACCGGTCAGGTATCACCAGGTCGGCATCGATACCCAGCACTTGTCCAAAACCTTCACACTGGGGGCATGCGCCATAAGGGTTATTGAATGAGAACAGGTTCGGCACAGGCTCCTCGAAGCTCATGCCATCCGCTTCGAAGCGGTTATTGAATACATGCAGGTCTTTGCCATCGGTTTCCACGTAGCATTCCCCCTCACTTTCATAAAATGCAGTTTGTATACTGTCCGCCATGCGGTGCAGGTCATCTTCTTCAAATGCCTCTTTCACCACTATGCGGTCCACCAGCAAGTACACATGTTTTTTAGGCAGCTTCATTTTCAGCACAGGGGCCTGCTCCGGCTTTTCAGGTATGTCTATAGCATCTTCTATCCTGATGGGCTTTTCACCCGCGTCAGGGACATATATACGGCTGAAGCCTTTTTGCATCAGTATGTTCAGTTCTTCTTCCACGCTGCGCCCGTAGCGGGTTACCAACGGAACGATGAACTGTACTTTCGTGCCTTTGGGCAGGGTTTGTACAAAGTCCACCACATCGCTTACAGTGTCTTTTTTTACCTCTTTGCCGCTGATGGGCGAATAGGTCTTACCCAGCCTTGCAAAAAACAGGCGCAGGTAATCATATATTTCCGTCATGCTGCCCACGGTGCTCCGGGGCGTCCGGGTGGTCACTTTTTGTTCTATGGCTATCGCCGGGCATATACCGTGTATATAATCCACATCGGGCTTGTCCATGCGCATCAGGAATTGTCGTGCATACGCGCTCAGGCTTTCCGCATAGCGGCGCTGGCCTTCGGCAAATAGGGTATCCATAGTCAGGCTGCTTTTGCCCGAGCCCGATACGCCTGTTACTACAACCAGCTTATTCCGTGGTATGGCTACATCCACATTTTTGAGGTTGTGCATGCGTGCCCCTTTTATGAAAATCACATTGGGGTCGCCGGCAGCCATTGGCTCATGCTTTCCTGTATGTTCCACCTCCGGTGCCGATATCCCTTCTACATGTTTTGTTTTAGCTGTAACTGCTTTCTTGCCTGCCATAAATAGTGTGCAAATTTAAGGCATTTGCAGTAGGAATTTGGATTGGCGACATTAAGAGAAACTATTATTTGCTAGCTCCTATGGAAGCAGTTTATCTATAGCACCGGCAAGTTTCCTGTCCCGGTCGGTTACGGTATTGCCGGCATCATGTGTGCATAGCCATATTTCCACCTTATTCCATGTATTGGTCCAGGTGGGGTGGTGGTCTTGCTTTTCTGCCAGCAGGGCCACGCGGCTCATAAATGCAAAAGCTTCTGAAAAATCTTTGAATGTAAAACTCCGGTACAGCTTGTTATCTTTTTCTTCCCAGTTCATATATGCGAAGTTAAAGATTATGCCGTTTAAGTTTATGGGTATTTATAAGCACGGTAAGTGGTTTCGTTGCTGGTCATTTCAAACGATTTCGCTCCTGTAGCAGGGTTTATCTCTACTACATAGTTGCCCGTTCCGCCACCTATGAAATATTTATCATTGATCTTTTGTACCGAGCCCATATATTGGCTGAAGGGTTCGGGAATGTTGTAGGCTTTGAAACTGTTTACGGTTTTTGCATTTTCATCCAATTGAAATTCGATCACCCGCGATTGTGCCCTTAATGTCTTATCGCCATTGTCAAAGAGCATAAGTGTTTGGTTGTTGTCGGCAAGTGTGGCATTGTGCTGCCTCAGGAACAGCTCATTATCATTTAGTACAAAATCACTGTTCTTACCTCCAAGCCGCCATACAATATTCCCTGTTTCCCGGTCTATTTTTATTACCTGGTCCTGGTTGCGGAAGGAGCATATAAGGTCATTATCGCGCGGGTCTATTATCATGGAGTTCATATGCATATAATCCTGTGCCACGCTCGTGTCCGAAAAGTTATTCCCTTCCACACTGTTTGCATAAAATTCGGGGTGGTCACTACCCAGCCATTGCCATACCACGCTGCCGTTTTTCACTTCCTGTATTACGGGGCAGATAATAGTTACCCCCGCAGATGGGTGTAGCGAATCGGGTATGTTGTCTGCCTGCATGGGATAGTACGACATGGTGATATAATCATCGTCGGCCAGCAGGATGAAATCATGCACATCGAGGTTCACGCTTGTCGTATTTATTGCACCGTAAGCTTTAAGGTCTATTCTTTGCAGTTCGTTCAGTGCAGAGTCTGTTACCACTACATAGCCTGTTAGTTGATTTACCGATGGGATATGGTATTGATTGACATCGTTGATAATGAATGAATACCGTACCTGCCCGTTGATGTTCCATTTTTTGAAACAAAACGCAGCACCATTTGTGGTCTTTTGACTGATAATATTCCCCTCGTTATCCATTATTATCAGGCTGCCTTTGTCCTGCGATGAAGTGTTGTAGGGCGAAACTAAAATGGTCCCCGGTTCCGGGCTATTTACGTTCGTTATGGTATAGATAGCTTGCTCTGTTCCCGTATTATCTTTCTTGCACGATGCAAAGGCCAGGGCTGCAGCTGTAAAAAAACACGCTGCTGTAATAAGCTTTGGGTAACCGTTCATTATAGAAGTTCTGTCTATTGTAGACCGTTTTGGTAACAATAAGTTTACACAGCCCTCCAGTTTTTTTAAAAAATAATATTTTAAATAAGTAAATATTTGTCCCTTAACTACATATACGTTTGTTCATTTTGTAGTTCTTTCCGCATTACATGGTCATTCATCCAGTAGGGGCCAAAGGGTATATCTTCATCGTAGGCTACTTCGTAACCCATGCCTTCGTAAAATAGTTTAGCTTTATTATCCCGGTTTACATTCAGTTCCAGTATGTTTTTCCCAGCATTCAATACCTCCTGTTCTACTGCCTTTATTAGCATTTTGCCATAGCCTCTGCCTTGTACGGCAGGCAGGCAGTACAGTTTATGCAGTTTGTACACCTCCGGCATTTCAGGTCTGGGGGCATAAGCGGCAAATCCTATCGCCTTCCCTTCGTCATAACACAATAGGTACTGCTGTTCCCCTTTTGCTATTTGTTCTTCTATTTTGCCGGGCTCAAAGATGATGTCCAGCATATATTTTGCCTGTCCTTTAGGTAATATCGGGTCGTAGGTAGGTTCCCATATTTCCCGTGCCAGTTGCACGATGGTTATGCTGTCTTCTGTTTTTGCTTTGCGTATGTCAGGCATGGGGTTAAATTAAGGGTGAAAAACCGGATAACATAATCGGGGCTTTCAGTACTTGCTGCCAGCATGTATCTTTATGTTTTCGTTATTCTTATGAAAGCAAAAATACTATTGCTGCTCTTTCTTCCATCATTCTTACAAGCACAGGATATGACTACCGTATTTGAACGCACCGCAGGCAAAGAGTCGGCCACATATGCCGAAGCAATCAGTTATTGCAAAATGCTGGCCAAACGTTTTCAGTCCATTAAAATGGAGGAGGCCGGCCCTGCCGATGCCTTATATCCTTTGCATGTGGTCTATTACAGCAAGGATGGCAAATTTGATGTAAACACATGGAAGAAGCAGCAAAAGACCATTTTGCTCATCAATAATGGCATACATCCCGGCGAGCCCGATGGTATAGACGCCTGTATGATGCTGCTGCGCGATGCCGCTACCGGGGCAATAGATATACCGCGCAATGTGGTGCTTGCTGTAATTCCGGTATATAACATAGGCGGTGCTTTGAACAGGGGCAGACCCAGCAGGGCCAATCAGAATGGCCCTGAAGCTTATGGTTTCAGGGGCAGCGCACAGAATCTCGACCTGAACAGGGATTTTATTAAAATGGATGCAAAAGAAACACGCAGCCTAGTGGAGCTGTTTCATTATCTCGACCCCGATATGTTCATTGACAATCATGTTAGCAACGGGGCCGATTACCAGCACATCATGACCCTGCTTGAGACACAGCACAGTAAATTAGGAGGGGCAGTGGGCAAGTATCAGCACGGCACTATAGTGCCGCTTGTTTATAAAGATATGAAAGACCGGGGTTATGACCTGGTGCCCTATGTGAATGATTTTGACGATACGCCCGAAAAAGGCTGGAAGGAGTTTTGTGATTATCCGCGCTTTTCCAGTGGTTTTGCAGCATTGTTCCAAACCTTTGCTTTTGTACCTGAAACACACATGTGGAAGCCCTATAAGCAAAGAGTGGAGTCCACTTATGCACTCATGCTGAGCTTTATAAAGATCGCTTCCGAACATGCCGGGGAGATACATGCCGCCCGCACCCGGGACAGAGAGCAGGTACAGGTCAAAAAGACTTTTGCTATCGACTGGAAGGCTGATACCTCCAGGCACATGAATGTGACCTTCAAAGGTTATCGCGCCGTGCGCAAGCCCAGCGAAGTATCGGGATTGCCGCGTTTGTATTACGATCGCGATAAGCCATTTACCAAAGAGGTGCCGGTGTACGACCATTTCATAGCTACTAAAAAAGTTACTGTTCCTAAAGCATATGTCATCCAGCGTGGCTGGACACATGCGATCAATCGGTTGAAATGGAATGGGGTAAAAATGCAGGAGATCGGGGAAGATACACTGATGAAACTGACCGTCTACAGGATAGAAAAGTACGATACCCTCCCGCATCCATACGAAGGCCACTATATGCATCATAACGTAGCCGTGCATACCGAAACGCAAAAGGTGCAATTGCATAAGGGCGATTACATCATTCCGCTCGACCAGGTTGCGAAGCGCTACCTCGTTGAAGTGCTGGAACCCCTTGCTCCCGATGCATTATTTGCCTGGAACTTTTTTGATGCCATCCTGCAGCAAAAAGAATACTATAGCGACTATATATTTGAAGACCAGGCCGCAGCTATGCTGAAGAAGGATGCCAAACTTCGTAAGCTCTTTGAGGCGCAGAAGAAAAGTGATAAAGCATTTGCAAAAAATGGCAAAGCCCAGCTCGATTTTATTTACCGGCATTCAGAATATATGGAGCCCGAGTATATGCGCTACCCGGTCTTCCGTTTGGAATAATGCTCATTACATCAGCAGCATTACGACTTTTGATAGCGTCAGTAGCGCTTTTCGTGGTCCGGCACGTTAGGAATGTCCCGAAAACGATGCAGCCCCTTCGGGGCGGGGCGTCCTGTATATAGTGCCGGTTTTATTTACTTATTATAGCTCCATAGGAGCGACCTGTATTATCTGTATTCCTTGATACAGTTTTCATACCCGGGCACATTGGATCAACCTTATTTTACGTCAAACCATACTGCTTTGCGTTCATTCCACTCGCCATTGTAGTTGATCGTCAATTCCTCGCCGGGAGTTATATCGCGCATCGTTTTTATATACATTGTCTCGTCCTCATAATTCATAAAATGTTCGCAGTTAGATGTGTAGGAATGGTTATACATCGGGATATTGCCCAGTGCCATGCAACACATGGCCTCGCCCCCCGGCGTCCATTCAAATATGTAATCGTGCAGCAGGGTTTGGTCTAGCAATTTGCGGTCTTCAGCACTGAGCACGATCACCGCTGCGGTTTCAATAATAGTACCCGCAGGGATATGCGTTTTAGTGAACATAGCCCTGCCTTTCCCTGCTGCCTCTTTCATATATAAACCCGGATGTGCCATGACCATGCTTCAAAAATAGTCCAGATACCGCTAATTCGCGGGCAAATAATTCATGTCGAAATAATTGATGCCGCTTTTGCTTTTTGCCTATTTGATGTATTAATACCTTTTTAAGCAAACTATTGTTCACCGCATTCTATGCCTGTTGTTGTATCCTGTACGCACTGTTATGCCTGTCATTTTGCATGACGCCCTGCTTCTGTGCTTCCAAGGACAGGTAACCCTGGCTTAAGTGATAGTATACTGGTTAAATAAAAACGCCCCGGGATTCCGGGGCGTTTTTTATATTTTTCAACTAAGTTTAAAGCTCATTTTTATTCGTAAGGTCCACATCTTCGCGTTGTGCAAGTATCTTGGTCTTGCCTTCTGATGATGGTACGATCTCCAGTTTTACATTCGCAAGGCCCTGTTCTTTAAAGTCCAGTTTCTCGGCGGCAATACTGGCCAGGTCTATTAGCCTTGGGTTGTTGGGGGCCATGCGGTCATTGATACGCACATAGATCACCCGTCCATTGGTCAGGTTGGTAACCTTTACATAGGTACCCAGTTTCAACCGGTTGCTGGCAGCAGTGAACTTATCGTTGTCAAAGATCTCACCTGTTGCGGTCGGCCTGCCTTCAAACTTATCGTGGTAGTAGCTGGCAACGCCTTTTTTGTCAGCAGCAGGTTCACCTTGCTGTTGTGCTTGCTGGGCCTTTAGCCCTATCCCGCTAAATAAGAAGAGTGTAGTAAATATCAGCAGCCTCATACGCATTTAAAATTTATGCAAATATAGAGCCTTGTTACGAAAAAGTCAACATTGCATTAAATAAATATCAATACTTCTTGTTAAACTTTTGTGAACCTCCTTTATCATCGCGGCGCTTAAATTGCCCCGAAAACCTTTTCTGTGGCGGCTTTTCATAGCCTCCGCTCCTGCCGCGGTCACGTTGTTCTGCCTCCTCCATACGTACCTTGCGGCCCTTGAATTTTTTCTGGCTCATAGCCTGCACGATGAATTCAGCGGCATCTGAGCGCACATTGAAGAAGCTGCTCAGGTCGCGCACGGTCACACGGTCTATGATGCCAGGCTCTATATCCGTGCTCTCGGTTATGAAGCTGATCAGTTTTTCTGCGGAGTTGATACCATCCTTCAGGCCTATATTGATGAACAGGCGCACGCTGCGGCCACCACGGCCACGTTCCCTGTTCTCATAGCTGGCATTCAGGTCCTCGGCATCTTCATACGATGCTATGGTGTCTTTGAGCTGCAGCCATATCAGGCGGCGTATCAGCTCATCCTTTTCCATTTCCTCAAAGCGCTCATGGATCGTCTCCTGGTACACTCGGGCAAAATCTGCCTGGGGATTGGCTTCGGCTATCTGCTCCAGGTAGTAGAACAGGCGCTTACGTACCACCTCGGCGCCATCGGGTATATCACTGCGGTTGAAGCGTTGTTTCACCAGTCTTTCTATCTGGCGGATGTTGGATATCTCTTTGGGCGATACGATGCTCATGCATATACCGCTCTTTCCGGCGCGGGCCGTACGGCCGCTGCGGTGAGTATATACTTCAGGGTCATCGGGCAGTTCGTAGTTTATTACGTGGGTTATGTCATTCACATCTATACCACGGGCGGCCACATCGGTAGCTACTATGGCCTGCAGGCTTTTGTTTTTGAAGCGCTCCATTACCTTGCTGCGCATCTTTTGGTCCATATCACCATGCAGCGGGCTCACATGGTAGCCCTGGCGCATCAGCTTTTCGGCCACGTCCTGGCAATCCTGCTTGGTGCGGGTGAATATGATGCCATATATACCGGGTGCAAAGTCAAGCAAGCGCTGCAGGGTCTCGAAGCGGTTATGATGATTGGTAACAAAGTATTGGTGGTCTATATTCTCGTTGGTCACATTTGCCTGGCCTGCCGAGAACTCTTCCCACTTCTTCATAAAGCGTTTGGCAATGCCACGTACTTCATTGCTCATAGTGGCGCTGAAGAGCCAGGTATGTTCGCGTGCAGGGGTATTCTTCAGGATGAAATCTATATCCTCGCGGAAACCCATGTTCAGCATTTCATCGGCCTCATCGAGTACTACATATTGCACCTGCTCAAGGCTGATGGCTTTGCGTTCCAGCAGGTCTATAAGGCGGCCGGGTGTGGCTACCACCACCTGCGGGTTGCTCTTCAGTTCGCGTATCTGGCCGCCAATAGGCACACCACCGTATACGGCAGTGCTGCGGAGGCCGCGCATGTGGGCTCCGTATTTTTTAAATTCTTCCTGGATCTGCATACACAGCTCCCTTGTAGGGCTGAGCACCAGGGCTTGCACATGTTTCAGTGCCACATCGGTATGGTGTAAAAGCGGCAGGCCAAAGGCGGCGGTTTTACCGGTACCGGTTTGTGCCAGGCCAATGATATCTACAGGTTGGGATAAAAGTGTGGGAATTACTTTTTGTTGTATTGGAGTAGGGGTTTCAAAACCCAGATCAGCTACGGCACGCATTAATTCTTCCCTCATGGGGAAGCTTGAAAAAGACGTCATTAAATTTAAGAACTTTTTATAAATGAGGCGCAAAGGTACGCCTATTTTACCGAATACTTGTGTTTCTTGATTAATTTGTTGTTATGCTTGTATTTAATAGTACCATTGTATAATTGATCGGAAATAGTTTAACTATATCTGTATTTCCATACTTTTGCATTATGAAAAAGAACTTGTTGGTAATATTGTTCTTTGTGTTGCTCATGCCGCTGGCATACAGGGCAGGGGCGCAGGGCTGCGCAATCTGCACCAAGACAGCAGCGGGGCTGGGCGATAAAAGCGCCCGCGGGCTCAATGGTGGCATATTGTACCTCGCAGCCATCCCGCTTACCTTGCTGGGCACCATTGGCTTCATCTGGTGGCGGCACAACAAAAATAATTAGCATTCCAGCACCGGCCTTGCTATCTTTATTGTAAATAAACGCACCGGTATGAAGAACGCCTCTTTTCTTTTTTCATCATGCATAGCGGCAACAATATTATTCTGTTCATGCCGCGAGAATGTCATTTCAGGCCACGGCAGTATAGGCAGCGACGAGCGCAGCACGGGTAATTTTAATGCTATTGAGATAGCGGTGCCGCTCAAAGCAGCCATTAAGGTGAATGCGACGGGCAGCCCGGGGATAAAGTTATCGGGCTATAAAAATGTGATGGCTTACATAAAGACCGAGGTAAAAGATAATAAGCTGCGCATCTATACCGACCCCGGTGTGCAGATAGATGGCGAGGAATACCTCAATGCCGAGATAAGCGTACCGGCACTCACCGAATTGGTAATGGAAGGCGCGCCCGATGCAGAGGTACAGGGGGCCATTACCGGCAATGATTTCAAACTTACTATTTCAGGCTCCAGCGATGTGACCATCGCTGAAGTAAATACCACCAGCTTCACAACTACTGTATCAGGGGCTGGAGACATAAAAATAAACAAGGGCAATGTACAGCAGGCATCTTATACTGTATCGGGCGCTGGTGATATTAAGGCCTATGGGTTGCACAGTATGGAGACCGTGGCAAGCGTATCGGGTGCGGGCGATATGCAGGTATATGCCGAGCAAAAGCTTACGGCCAATGTAAGCGGTGCCGGCAGCATACGCTACAAGGGGCACCCGGTCATCAGCTCGCAAACCAGTGGGGTAGGCGGTGTGGAAGATGGTAACTGATCTTTGAAAAAATCTTGCTAAATTTAGTAAGTAAAACTTCCCTGCTTATGCTTTCAAAACAGCTTGCCCGTTTTTGTTTTCTATTATTCTTTTCATTGTCTGTCAATATATTAGCCCGGGCCCAGGCCGATCCTATAGAGCATACATGGTACAACGAGGCCAAGACGGGTAAGGTGCAGATATATAAGGCCCGCGACGGTAAATTTTACGGTAAGATCGTATGGCTTAAAGAGCCTAACCGCGATGGCAAACCCAAGCTCGATATCAGTAACCCCAATAAGAGCAAACGTAATGAACCCGTAATGGGACTGCTGGTATTAAAAAGTTTTAAGAAGACCGGCGAGGGTGCATATCAGGACGGCACTATTTATGATCCCAAGAACGGCAAGACATATGACTGCACGATGAAGCTGAAAGATAATGTGCTTGATGTGCATGGCTATGTCATGATATCGCTTATAGGCCGCTCGGAGAAGTGGACCATTGCCGACTGATGATACTTTAAAAGAAATATAAAAGGGGCTCCGGCGGAGCCCCCTTTTTTTAATTGCTTAACGCCAGTGCCCGGGTCTCCAAACCCAGCCGCGGCGGGCATGGCGCCAGTGCCCCGGCACCCATACGGCCCTGGGGCGTGGCGGCTCTGCCCAATACCCTCCGTGCCAGCGGTATTCGCGGCCGGCGGGGCTCCAGTCTTCTTCTATCCATACATGGCGGGGCGATGGTGCGGCAGGCCGCACGCTTACCGTAACATGGGGCCTTGGCGGGCGTACCCGCACATATACCTGTGCGTAAAGGCTGCCTGCGGATGTGCCCAGCAATAAGAGTAAGATCAGTGCATTTTTTCTTAGCTGTTTCATAGTCTTCGTTTTTCTCGTTCTTTAATTAGATGCATTAAGCACCCGGGGGTTTAATGTAAAAATGATGCCTGTCGGGAAGGCAGGCCGTTATTTAACAAAACATTGACTGCGCTATAAAAGAACAAGGGCTTCCTTTTGGGAAGCCCTCGCTAAAATGATATGAACTGTTATTAATGAACCACGCTGAACTGGCGTGCTGCATTGGTAGTGCTGTTCTTAACAGATATGAAGTAGTTGCCTGAAGCAAGGTCCATCACAGGGATAGTTTTGGTATAGCTGGCAGTGGCTGGCTCAGCCCACTGGCGCAGTACACGGCCCTGGACATCCAGTATAGTAACTGTGAATGCTTCGGGCTGGTTCCATGTCATGTTGAGGTTAAGTACGTTTTGTGCAGGCACGGGATACAACTGCATATCGGCGATATTGCTGTTGGCTATAGCGGCTACATGCAGGTTGGTATCTACGGAGTAGTAATAAGCCGTCATCATGTCGGTATTATTATATATCCAGAGGCCGGAGTTATCCCATGAAGCTGAGAGGTAAGTAACAGGCTGGCCTGCTGCATTGTAGGCCCAGTTATATTGTTTGGTGTTCACCAGCATCATCGATGTGGTATCCCAAACCATGTGTGTCTGCGAGGTCATGTTGTGCATGCCGTCATAAACTGTGCTATCGGCCCACATAAGGATGCCGCCACTGTAGTGCCAGTGTGCAATGGCATCGTTGTTGCCATCGTTGGCATACATATCTTTTGTGATGGTAACCCAGTTCATAGCTACCATTTCCTGGTAGTATACGGAGTCAACAGTCACATTGTTGTCGTGCGAATAGTAGATGTAGTGTTCTGTATTATCCCACTGCATTGTACCTATATTCCATGCCTGAACGAGTGAGCTGGTCACTTTGTTGAGGAAGTTGTAATAGTACACATTACGGCTGTTATTGTCCCAGGTGCTGCCATTCCATACCATGTTGGTGATGGAGGTAATGTTATGAGCCGGGTCGTAAGTATATTCCAGGCGTGTTACATTTTCCCAGTTGCTGGCTATGTATGACTGCATTACCTGTGCGGTAAGCGAGCCCATGCTGTCGTATTCGTAATTAACGCGCGATACATCCATCCAGCCTGAGCTATCGGGTGCGCTGTAGGTATTGGACAGCAGCATATTGCTGTTGGCACTGTCGAAGACCTGCGTATGCTGCGCGGTCATGTTCCACGCCTGGGCAGTGTCGTAAGTGCCCATGGCCCATACATCATAGTTAAAAGTACCTGCATCACCGGTAGGGGTCATCTGCAGCGAAGGATAAAACTCCTTAGTGGTTTTCACATCACTGGCACGGCCACCGGAGTAGCTGAGCCATGAAGAATCGACCGGCACGAATGTGCTACCGCTGTAGTTGCTGTGTGTGAGCCCAATCAATGCAGCAGGCGACTGCGCGTGACTTAAGGTTGGGAAAAGCAATGCACTTAAAAGGAAGTATTTCAACTTCATAGAAGTAAAATTTGTTTTATAATACGATGTTTGGGCATAAATGTAATTAAAAAAAATAGTAAAATCCAACCTTTACAAGGCTCATTTATTATTTATTCTTTGGTATACACGTATGTAATCTATTTCCATGACTCTTGTTTCACCGGGAGGTATCTTCTTTTTACGGTCGGCATCGAGGCTTACGATGAGCTGGCTGGTCTCCCGGTCATCGAGCCAGGCGGGATTCAGCTCAAAGGTCTTGCCTTCTTTGGGCCTGCAATCGTCGCGGTACTTGCCCCGGTAGCGTCGTGCGGTATATTTGAGCGCCCCGTCGATATATACGCGTATGAAATTCTGGTCCCAGTCGCAGGTATAGGTGTGCCAGCCTGCTGCATTGAAGCGGTATATGCTGCCATCGTGCCGCTCGCCCTCTTTGGGCCATGCATGCACCACGCTGGTATTCTTATGTTTTTTGCCATACCATTCAAAGATGTCGATCTCGTTATGGTTGGCATCGCCCCAGGTCCAGAAGGTGGCATGCACATCTTTTTTGGCCTCGGGCAGGCGGCAGCGTATCTCGAAGCGGCCGGGGCCGAAGGAGCGGTTCCAGGTATGTATGAGGCCCGATATATGATCTTTGCGCACTGTGTCGCGGCCACCATTGTCATTTTCGGTTATCCACTGCGTGGGCTGGTAGCGGGCTGTAAGTTTGCAGGTGCCCTCACTCACCTGTACATTGCTATCGAGGTAGAGCACCCCGCCGCCACTGCGGGTGTAGGCGGTGCGGGCAAAGGTATCCTGCCTGTTGGTCTCCGGGTTCCAGGATGGGGTCCATGTGTACCATTTGGATGTATCGAGCGCCGGGCCATCGAACTCGTCGTGCCATATCATTTGCCAGGCGCCGGTATCGCATAGGCTGGTGCCCGGCGGAAAGGTGACCTGTGCGCCTGCCTGTATAAAGGCCAGGCAGGAAAGCGCTGCTATGATGAATATTCTGTAAGCCATTTAATGTAATTCCCTTACCTGCAATATATTCATTTAGTTGCAGTTGCGTGAGAGCACTCTTGTGTCGCACATTTCCGCCCAACCCCTTTCATTTTATCAACCCTTCATTATCAAAAACTTAAGCTCAAAAATAACGGTATCATACCCCTGAAATTAGGGTATCATACCCCAAAAATCAGGGTATCATAAAAACTCAATTTTCCCATCCCCGCCCCCCATCCGAACTTTACCG
>MKUN01000024.1 GCA_001897835.1 Bacteroidetes bacterium 46-16 | reverse complement strand
TTGTTGATGCATATTCGCAAGAATAGGCCGCAGCTAAGGAGCCTGCAATTATTTTCATAGATTGTTTAACAGGTCATCCCTCGGTGATTATTCAATCCAATCTTCATCCCATTTAAACAAATACTCATCCTTATAATCAATCTCGAACCTTTTCAAAAATGCTAAGTACTCTTCTTTGAATGTCTGGCGTTTATGATGCTCTTCCTGGTTATTGATATAATGGATCACGTTATCGATATGCGAGTGGCTATATGAAAAGGCTCCAAAACCTTCCTGCCAACTGAATTTGCCTTTTATCCACCTGTTATCATTGATGAATTTTGACGAGCCTGCTTTGATATCCCTGACAAGGTCTGATAACAAAATTGATGGTTTCAACCCGATAAATACATGTGTATGATCCGGCATGCAATTAATGGCTATTAGTTTTGCATCTCTTTTTGTGACGATACCGGTAATATATTTATGTAGCTCTTCTTTGTGTTCTTTCGGTACCAGGTTCAGCCTGCCTTGTACTGCAAATACTACCTGTATATATATCTGTGAATAGGTATTGGGCATACGTTAAGATTTAATCCCCGATATGTCCATCAACGCTTCTACGAAGGTAGCCCAGCTATATTTTCGCTTCTCGTGTAAAATATTTTCCTGCAATGCAGGAATGGAATTGGGCTCGAAAAAATGTAATACGGCATCTGCTATTGCGGTGGGCTCAGGCGCTGCTACAAAACCCACTTTGCCATCGGGTACCACTTCGGCAAGGCCGCCAACATTGGTCACCACCATCGGCTTTTCAAAATGATAGGCTACCTGTGTGATGCCGCTTTGTGTGGCATCGCGGTAGGGCTGCACCACAAGATCGGCTGCGCTGAAATAATAACGCACCTCGCTGTTGGGTATGAACTCGGTGAATAAATGGATATGGTCCTGCACCTTATATTCCGTGATCACCTGCTCATAAAAATTACGGTCGTCGTAAAACTCACCTGCTACGATCAGCTTGATGCCCGCTGCCTGTATCCGTTCATCGGCCATGGTCTTTAATACAATGTCAAGGCCCTTGTAACGGCGGATAAAACCGAAGAACAATATGTATTTGCCACCGGGGTCCAGTCCCAGCTTTTTGCATGCTTCGGCCTTGTTTACCGGTGGCTCGAAATTATCATACACCGGGTGCACTGTAAAGCGTGCAGGTTTGCCTGTTAGTGTTTTAAGGTCTTTGAGCACATCTTTGCTCATGGTAATGAAAGCGTCCACCGGCTTCAGGAAATATTTGGTGAATGCCTTGTCGCCGGGACGTTTTTCATGAGGTATCACATTGTCGGCAATACACACTATGCGGCTGTGCTTATTGCCGCGCACAATGCGCAGTATGGTGCCCAGGCAGGGGCCCATAAAAGGCAGCCAGTACCGAACGATGATAAGGTCGGGTCTTGCCCTTTTGATCTGCCTGCCTGCCTTGATCCAGTTGAAGGGATTGACGGAATTGATGACCGTTTTGATCGTAATGCCTTCCGGTGCGGCTTCATCGGTGAATTGTGAAGTGCCGGGAAACAGGAAGCCCGGGTATTGCAGTGAGAAAGAGTAAATGGTAACATTGTGGCCATGCTCCTGCAATACCTCGGCCAGCCTTGCATTGTAGGTGGCAAGGCCGCCGCGTAAAGGGTGTGCCGGTCCTATGATAGCGATCTTCATTTAAAACATCGTTTTGAGGTCCTCTTGTGCCTGCTCATAATCCTGCGGTATACCAATATCTATAAAGTAGCTGTCGCTGGTATAGGCATAGAATTTTTGCTCCGGCACATAGGCTTCAAGGTAATCTTTTTCGAAAGAGAATTTTTCCGGCAGCTCACGCAGTAAAAATGAATTCCTGCTTATAATATATACGCCCCCGTTGATAAGGCCCCTGTCTCTTTGTTGTTTTTCTTCAAATGACGTGATGCAGCCGCTGGCGGCGCTGTTTACCACGCCGTAGCGGTCAAAGTTGTGCATTTCCTTCAGGGCAAGAGTGGTTTCGGCATCTTTTACAAGGTGCAGGTCCAGTTGCTCCTGCAGCGCTACGCGAAACATGGTATCGCCGTTCAGCACCGCAACATGTTCACCCTTAGCCTGTTTCAGCGCAAGCTGTATGCCGCCGCCAGTGCCCAGCGGTTCATGCTCCAGCACATAGTCTATGGCAAAAGGCCGCTGCTCTGTTTGCAGCCAGTCCAGTATCATTTCATGTTTATGGCCCAGCGATAGTATCACGCGCCCGCAGGGCTGTGTGGCCAGGTATTCAAAGATGTAATGAAGAAAAGGCTGCCCGTTCACCGGGGCCATGCACTTAGGCACATTTTCGCCAATGGTTCCCCTGAGTCTTGTGCCCAGGCCGCCTGCCAGTACGATACACTCCATATTCATTCAAAGGTCAAAAGTGAAAATTCATAAAGATCAGATGGTCCAGGTGAAAAGGCCATCTTCAGTGAACTGGTAAGAGCGGAACTCACCACCGAACCGGCTTAAGGCATCTTTAACGCCATAATGCTTATTGCCGGGGCAATAGAACATCATGAAGCCGCCACCACCTGCACCGCTTATCTTGCCGCCCGTTGCTCCGGCTGCCAGTGCGGTTTCATATATCTCATCCATGCGGCTGTTCGATATGCCCTGCGCCATTTGCTTTTTATAACGGAAGCCATAGTCCAGTATCGCACCTATATCATCTATCTTTCCTTTCAGCAATGCCTCTTTCATCATGCGCGCCTGTTCTTTAAGCTGGTGCATGGCCTCTATCGATTCCTGTTTCTTATCTGTTACGTTCTTGCTTTGCGCCTCTATGATGGTGGACGACAGCCTGCTGGTGGCTGTGAAATACAGCAACAGGTTATTGCTCAGTTCATGCAGGTATTTGGGCTTGATGCGCAGGGGATTAACGATCACTTTATCATTTTCGTAGAACTCCATGAAATTGACCCCGCCGAATGTGGCAGCATACTGGTCTTGCTTGCCCCCGGCCATGGCCAGCTCTATGCGCTCTATCTGGTAAGAGAGGTTGGCCACATCATACTCACCCAGCGGCAGTTGCAGCCATTCGGCAAAGGCACCCAGTATCGCTACCATCAGGGTAGATGAAGTGCCGAGGCCCGATCCTGCGGGTGCATCTACGAAGGTGGTCAGCTTAAAGCCCGAGGGAACGGCGCCATAGTCGCGGACAATACGGTTGTAAACGCCTGTAGCCAGGTCCAGGTTGCCGTCAATGGGCAATGAGCTATCGAGCGAATAGCTGGCTATCTCTTTCCGGTCTATGGCCTCTATCACTACCATATTGGTATTCAGTGGCTCTATGGAGGCATAGGCGTAGAGCGATATGGTGGCATTGAGTATAGCGCCGCCATAGAGATCACAATAAGGGCTCACGTCGGTACCCCCGCCTGCCAGGCCTATTCTCAGGGGGGCTTTGCTGCGATAGATCATGGTAGCGAAGATAATTGATATTTGAGAAATGACAGGGGCAGCTTCAGCTTCAAAAATGTGGATATGTTGTTTTGGATACCGCCCCCTGGCTGGCGTAACTTGCATATCCCCGGAGATTTTTGCCAAAGGGAATGAAGTTCTTTATTTATTGGTTAAACCTGCACATTAATGACACAGGTCGTGGGATAAAACTGTGATATTTTTGGGATATTTTATCACGCTAAGTCGTTGATCTTCAATAAAAGTGTGTGATAAAATAAATACTGCGTTCAGCGCATAACGAAACCTGCCTGCTGCTACTGCACACTGCCGCTTATTTCCGGCGCTCGCTCATATAAGAGAGCAGGGCAAAAAGCAATACACCCAGCAGTGCGCCTATTGAGTCGGCCAGTATGTCCATTACGTCTTTGCTGCGCCCCAGGAAGGTCAGCAGGCCCTGTAGTTCTTCCACCACCCAGCCGGTGAATATACCTGCCGCGAAGATGAGCAACAGGAAACCGGCTTGGCGCGAGGGCCGTGAGCAAAGCCATAAAAAGGAAAAGATGCCGAAGAGCAGGAAGTGTACCCATTTATCGGCCAGAGGTATATCCACCTCGGGCAGTTCTTTGGCTGGTATGAAGCAGAGAATAAAAATGAGCAAGGTCCACAGCATTGCCAGGAACCTTGCTCGTCTTTTATAAGGTGAATCCGGTGAGAATACCTGGTTCAGCATACTATTCGCCTACCAGCGCGCGGTATGCGGCAGCATCCATCAGCGCGTTTACTTCGTCGGTGCTGTCCACTTCCATTTTTATCATCCAGCCTTTCTCATAAGGATCGTTGTTCACGTTTTCAGGATTGCCTTCCAGGTCGGCGTTTACCTCTTTTACTGTGCCGGCTACAGGCAGGTACAGGTCCGATACTGTTTTAACAGCCTCTACGGTACCGAAGATCTCGTTGGAACCGAGTTTTTTGCCTACTGTGTCGATGTCAACAAATACGATATCACCAAGTTCGCGCTGGGCAAAATCTGTAATGCCTACAGTGGCTACATTGCCTTCCAGCTTTATCCATTCGTGGTCTTTGGTATATCTGAGCGTGTCAGGAAAATTCATAAATCACTATTATTTGCGGTAAAAATAATAGAATTTACGGTAATTGCTAAAAGCCCTTATTTAAAAGGCTTTTTAACAAAAAAATACTTTTCCCGTAGGCTTTATTTCTGTAACTTTTGATAGTCTGTCGTAAATACTTTTCTGAATGTGAACAACTATATAAAATAATTAAAATATTCTATGTTAAATTATTTAAATAAAATACTGAAATTTGAACTTTTGAGGTTTATCCACAGGCGGTTGATTTCTTTATCTGGAAAAAATTATCCTTTTAGATACTTTCGTTTTCCGCCCCCGGGGAGAGCATTTTAGACCAAATTTTTAACGAAAAAATATTATTGCCCATGACTGCCACTACTACCAAAAACAATGGCCTTTCTTTTCATCGCCAGTACACAAAGGAAGGTGTGAGCCCGTATGATATGTTCGCGTACGACTACCGCACATCAGTTATCCGCAATCCTAATGGAGAAAAGGTATTCGAGATGACCGATGTGGAAGTACCCCAGCATTGGTCGCAGATAGCTACCGATATATTGGCGCAGAAATATTTTCGCAAGGCAGGTGTTCCGCAGCCCGATGGCAGCCTGGGACGTGAAACATCTATTAAGCAGGTGGCACATCGCCTGGCCGACTGCTGGAGAAGCTGGGGAGAGAAGTATGGCTATTTCGCATCATCGGCCGATGCACAGGTATTTTATGATGAGCTGGTATATAGCATATTGCAGCAAAGCTGCGCGCCTAACTCACCGCAGTGGTTCAATACAGGCTTATTTAACAGCTACGGTATAGATGGCAAAGCACAGGGCCATTATTATGTAGACCCTTCAACCGGTAAGCTCGAACGCTCCAAAAATGCATATGAACGCCCACAGCCACACGCATGCTTTATACTGAGCGTGGAGGACGACCTGGTGAATGAAGGCGGCATCATGGACCTGTGGGTGCGCGAAGCGCGTATCTTCAAATACGGTTCGGGCGTAGGTACCAACTACTCAAACATACGTGCCGAAGGCGAAAAGCTGAGCGGCGGTGGTACATCCAGTGGCCTCATGAGCTTCCTGAAAATAGGCGATAGGGCAGCAGGTGCCATCAAAAGCGGTGGCACTACCCGCAGGGCAGCCAAAATGGTATGCCTCGACCTCGATCATCCCGAGGTGATGGACTTCATAGACTGGAAGGTGGAAGAAGAAAAGAAGGTGGCCGCGCTGATAGCTGCAGGCTATGCTTCTGATTATGAAGGCGAAGCCTACCGCACCGTTTCCGGGCAAAACTCGAACAACTCCGTACGCATACCCAACGAATTTTTCCGCAGGCTTACGAATAACGAAGATTGGGAAATGACCGCACGCAGCACAGGTAAAGTGATGAAGAGCGTGCCTGCCAAGCAACTGTGGGATAAGATATCCTATGCGGCATGGCGCTGTGCTGATCCCGGTACACAATATGATACCACCATCAATGAGTGGCACACCTGCCCAGAAGGCGGCAGGATAAGGGCCTCCAATCCCTGCTCGGAATACATGTTCCTCGACAATACGGCATGTAACCTGGCATCGATGAACCTGCGCCGCTTCTTTAACGAAGCCGACAATTCTTTCGATGTAGCAGGTTTTGAATACATCACCCGTCTCTGGACCGTGGTGCTGGAGATATCGGTGCTTATGGCGCAGTTCCCTTCACCTGAAGTGGCACAGCTCAGCTACGATTACCGCACACTGGGTTTGGGCTATGCCAACCTCGGCTCTATGCTTATGGTGAGCGGCATACCTTACGATAGCGAAGAGGCCCGTGCCATTGCCGGTGCCATCACCGCTATCATGAACGGTGTTTCGTATAAAACATCGGCAGAGATGGCCCGTGCGCTGGGTGCTTTCCCGCGTTACGAAGACAATAAACACCACATGATGCGTGTGATGCGCAACCACCGTGCTGCGGCCTACGATGCGGCCGATGCCTATGAAGGTATAGAGCTGAAGCCTATGGGCATCAACGCCAAGTATTGCCCCGACTACCTGCTGAAAGCAGCTACCAAAGCATGGGATGACGCTGTGCAGATGGGTGAGCAGTATGGCTACCGCAATGCACAGGCTACCGTTATTGCGCCTACAGGCACTATCGGTCTCGTAATGGACTGCGATACCACGGGTGTAGAACCTGATTTTGCGCTGGTGAAATTCAAAAAACTTTCCGGTGGCGGCTATTTCAAGATCATCAACCAGTCGATACCGGCAGCCCTGAAGAACCTGGGCTACACACCGGCCGAAACGGACGCTATTGTGAAATATGCGAAAGGTCACGGCACATTTGCAGGCGCACCTTACATCAATCACGAAAGCCTGAGCGAAAAAGGATTTATTGCCGAAGAGCTGAAAAAGCTGGATGCTGCCGTGGAAAGCGCATTCGAGATAGGCTTTGTGTTCAATGCCTACAACCTGGGCGAGGAGTGTATGAAACGCCTGGGCTTTACTGCCGAGCAATATTTCCATCCCGAATTTAACTTGCTGGAAGAATTAGGCTTTAGCGATGACGAGATAGAAGCTGCCAACGACTATGCTTGCGGCACCATGATGATAGAAGGCGCCCCGTACCTGAAAGACGAACACCTTGCTGTGTTCGACTGCGCCAACAAATGCGGTCGTAAAGGACAGCGTTATATACACGCGCACGGCCACATCCGTATGATGGGCGCGGTACAGCCATTCATCAGCGGCGCCATATCCAAGACCATCAACCTGCCTAATGAAGCAACGGTAGAAGAAATAAAAGATTGCTACCAGCTTAGCTGGCAACTGGCCCTGAAAGCTTGTGCACTGTACCGCGACGGTTCTAAGCTGAGCCAGCCACTGAGCAATAAAAGCGATAAAAAGAAGAAAGAAGAGACTACGGAAGAGAATGTGAACATAAACGATTCGCACATAGTGGATATGGGCAAGCTGACCGTGGACGAACTGCTTGACGAAGTGAATAAACGCGTGCAGGCCAGCCCTGATACGCAACTGAAACGCAGGCTCAGCCATATCGTAGAGCGTAAACAATTACCGGCCAAACGCCGTGGCTATACCATAAAAGCCAAAGTAGGCGGCCAGCCGCTGTTTGTGCGCACCGGTGAATATGGCGATGGCACACTGGGTGAGATATTCCTGGATATGGCCAAGGAAGGCGCTACCATGCGCAGCCTCATGAACAGCTTTGCCATAGCAGTATCAGTAGGTCTGCAATATGGTGTGCCGCTCGAGGAGTTCGTGGATAAATTCACCTTTACGCGCTTTGAGCCATCGGGCGTGGTGGAGCACCCCAATATCAAGACCGCCACTTCGGTACTCGATTATGTATTCCGCCTGCTGGCTTACGAATACCTGGACCGTACCGACCTGGTGCATGTACCCGATCCGAATAAGATACCGCATGCAGAGGAAACTGCCGCACAGCAGGAGCTGTCGCAGGTGAGGATCACTGCACCACAGCAAACCCAAAAGCAGAAGAATGTGACCCCTGCGCCTAAAGCAGTGGCCACAGCAAATACCGCAGATGTAAAGAAATTGATGGGTACCAGTGCTGATGCACCCGCCTGCCGCAACTGTGGTAATATAACCTTGAGGAACGGCACCTGTTATATGTGTCCCAACTGTGGCACTACAACAGGTTGCAGTTAATAAGAAAGGAGCAAATAGTAGATTTGGTTGTTTTGTCCCGCGGCTTGTCCGCGGGACTTTTATGTTTTAATTTATTTTGGCACGCTTTATGGTAAATGATTTCTTGTAAAATTGTATTAATCTTGCAGCTACAAATAAAATTTTATGAAACGTAAGTACATCCTGTTAAGTATTTTATTGTTCCCTTTATGCGCAATGGCACAGCAGCCGCTGGGCGATATGACCATATTTTCGGAGGATGGCGATAAATTCTTCCTGGTACTGAATGGCCAGCGCCAGAATGATGTGGCACAGACCAATGTAAGGATAGAGGACCTGAACCAGCCATATTACAGCGCTAAGATCATCTTTGCAGATAATACCCTTGGCGAGATAAGTAAGAATATCCCCATTGCCGACCCGTCGACCAATGCGATGATGGACGTGACCTATAAGATAAAGCGGGATAACAAAGGGAAGCTGAAGATACGTTATTTCTCAGCTATACCCCCCGAGCAGAACTATGTGGCGCCGGCCGATGTATATGTAATGCATTATGGTGCGCCGCCACCGCCGGCAGCTACCAGGGTAACACAGCAAACCACTACCACAACAGTGGGTAATACGGTAGGTGCCAATGTGAACGTGAATGGTATGAATGTGGGTGTAAGCATTACCGACCCATATGCCAATGGCACAGTGACACAGACCACCACCACTACGACCACTACTACAGGCTATGCCGATGATACCTATTATGAAGAAGAGCATCACCGCCAGGGCAAGCGCCGTGGGGATGATTGCTACCCGATGAATAAAAGCGACTTTGAGCAGGCAAAGCAGGCTATAGCCAATGCAAGTTTTGCAGAGACCATGTTGTCAACAGCCAAGGGTATCATAGCCAGCAATTGCCTGAGCGCAGAGCAGGTAGTGCAGATCTGCAACCTCTTTAGCTTCGAAGAATCAAAACTGGATTTTGCCAAATGCGCTTATCCACGTACCGTCGACCGGAACAATTATTTCAAAGTGGTTAATGCATTTACGTTCGCATCGAGCAAGGAAGAGCTGAACAATTATATAAGCAGCCATTAAAATTGGCACGCTTTGTGAATTATCTTGTGTGAGGTTTGATGATAAGCCTCACACAATTTTTTTTATGAAGCACAGATACATTTTCATCGCGCTCTTTCTTTTCCCCCTGTTGGCTTTCGGGCAATATGATCAGTCTGGCAACCTGACCATATTTTCCGAGAGCGGAGATAAATTTTACCTGGTGCTCAACGGTGAGCAGCAGAATGATGTGCCGCAAACCAATATCAGGATAGAAGACCTGGGCCAGCCTTATTACAGCACCAGGATCATCTTTGCCGACAAAAGATTGCCCGACATCACGAAAAACCTGCAGGTGACCGATATGACCGGTAACTATATGGACGTGGTATATAAGATACAGCGCAAAGCCGGGCATATCGACCTGAACTATTTCTCCATGGCACCTGTGCCTAAAAAGTATGTGGCCCCTGCGAACATGTACGTGATGCATTATGGCAGGCACTCAAAGGAAGACCATGACCGCGGCAGGCGTGACCGCTACAGGCACCATGATGACCGTGACCGATACGATGACCCTTACCCGATGGACAGCCGCGATTTTGCACAGGCAAAAGAGGCTGTGCGCAATGCAACCTTTAGCGATGCTATGCTGTCAACGGCCAAAAGCATCCTGCTCAATAACTACCTTTCGACGGAACAGGTAATAGAGCTGTGCAGGGTGTTTAATTTTGATGATCCAAAACTGGCCTTTGCGAAAGCAGCGTATGCCAGGACCGTGGACCCTGAAAATTATTTCAAAGTGGCCAATGTGTTCTCCTTCTCATCGAGCAAGGAAGAGCTGAATAATATGATAAGCGCCAATAACAATGCGTATAATGATGACAGGAGGGGGCCACGATATAAAAAGCCGATGGATGCAACCGGTTTTGCACAGGCGAGGCAAACCATTAAGAACGGAAGCTTCGATGCTACGATGGTCTCGACAGCAAGGAGTATTATAAGCGGTAATTATTTTACAGCGGAGCAAGTACTGGAACTGTGCAGGCTCTTTAGCTACGACGAATCGAAACTTGAAGTTGCAAAGGCAGCTTATCCAAGAACTGTAGACCCGGCTAATTTTTTCAAAGTAGGCAATGCGCTTAGCTTCTCATCATCAAAAGAAGAACTGAATAATTTTATCAGCGACAGGCACTAAGCAATATATTAATTGAACATGGCCCGGCAATTGTGTTGCCGGGCCATATTTGTGTAAGCATAATTAAATGGCACTGGTCATTGCTGTGGCAATGTATATGACCGATAGTACGGCCAATAATATAGTTGTAGAAATATCCAGCAGGATAAATTTCAGGAAGGTTTTGCCGCCGCCTTGTTTATAGAAATTGCGCATGGCCCGGAACAGGTATATCCATATATAGATGAGTATAGCCAGCTCCAGTAAGCGACCTGCAAAGGGTATCAATCCAACCAAACGCATGGCCAGCCAGGCTATGAATACAAAGCAATAGAAGTGGACCGTAAAAATGGCATGCGCTACATAATTGTATTCCTTCCTGCGCCTGATATAAAGCAGGTATAAAAAAAATGCGAAGAAGGGCAGGATGACATAGAACATCTGGGGCAGCAAATGGAAGAACTTTTCTTTTGCCCTGTGCAGGTATTCTTTATCGCCGCTTGCTAAGGCATCAGAAAGAGAGAATGCTTTGACTGCGAAGAAGTGTTCTATGGCACCATCACGTTTGGAGGGTGGCAGTGAATCCTGCTGTGCTTTGTATTCTGCCAGGGTTTCTACTGTATTCTTACTCTTTGCATAGGTATTGATGGTGTCCGTTATAATTTTCACGGGACTTTCATCACCCATATTGACACTATAATTTATCTTATTCAGCTTGTCTTTTGCCACAGGCTGCTTTACTACATGAGTGTTGCTGCCTGGGAAAGCGAACAGGGCAAAGAAGAAGATGAAAGATATGAACAGGTACATCCGGATAGGGTTGAGGTAGGATGCCCTGCGGCCTTTGATATATTCGGCCGATAAGAAGCCCGGTTTGGTAATGAGCAGTTTAAGCGTACTGAAAAATTTACCGTCGAAATGGGTCAGATCTTCAAAGAAATGCCGGAAGAGATGGCCTGTACTTTCCCGGGGTTCCACGTTCTCTTGTCCGCATACATGGCAGTAGCGGCCATATAGCGCAGCACCGCAATTAAGGCATATCTTTTCGGAGCGTTCATGGAAGTGTGACAAGCTTCAATTATTTATTTGCCTTTAAAAATTGGTTTTCTTTTTTCCAGGAATGCCAGCACCCCTTCTTTAAAGTCTTCGCTCTGCCCGGCTTCTACCTGTACATCCTTTTCCATTTCCAGTTGCTCTTCCAGGGTGTGATCGTAAGTGTGGTTGAGCAGGCGCTTGGTAAGGCCAATACCTTTGGTGGGCATTTGCGCCAGGTAGGCAGCCATTTTTTTACTCTCGGCCTCAAAGCTGTCATCGGGGAAGCATTTGTATATCATACCCATGGCAGCAGCTTCAGCGGCCATTACTTTATCGGCTGTCATCATGAGGGCAGCAGCGCGCTGCATGCCTATAAGGCGTGGCAGGAAGAAGGTGCCCCCGCTGTCGGGTATCAAACCTATTTTGCTGAAGGCCTGTATGAAAGATGCGCTTTCGGTGGCTACAACTATATCGCAGGCCAGTGCAAGATTGGCCCCCGCGCCTGCAGCAACACCATTGACCGCAGCAATAATGGGTTTCTCAATGTTCCTGAAGCGCCTGATGACCGGGTTGTAATGTTCGCGCACAATTTTTTCAAAATCCACATTCGAGGGGTCTGAAGCCTCAGCGAGGTCCTGCCCGGCGCAAAAGCCTTTGCCCGCACCGGTAACATAGATACAGCGTATCTCTTCATCCCGCTCGCAATCATCAAGGTGCTCCTGCAGGCACATAGCCATATCGCGGTTGAAGCTGTTATATTTTTCGGGTCGGTTCAGTGTGATGTAGCCCACACCATTTTCTTTATGGAATAAAACTGTGACAGTCATGATGTAAAAATACTTTGCAGGATTGTAAATTACCATTAAGTATGTATTATTTGCAAACAAAGGCCTTACTTTTTATCTTGTTAGCATATAATCATAAAGGATGAAAAAAATATTGGCAGCCTGCCTGCCCTTGTTCGCATTTTGTATTGCGGCTGTTGCGCAAGGCCATAACGATGAGCCCGATCCGTTAATGATGTCCCGCATCAGGCATGAAGGCTTCAATAACTCACAGGTAATGGAAACACTGTTCCAGCTTACGGATGTGAACGGGCCAAGGCTAACCGGATCGCCGGGAATGAAGCATGCCGAACAATGGGCAAAGCAGCAGCTTAGTGACTGGGGATTGGTGAATGCAGCCATAGAACCCTGGGGCAGTTTTGGCAGGGGCTGGGAAGTAGAGAAGTGTTATGTGGCCATGACGGCCCCCTATTACCAGCAACTGATAGCGATACCCAAGGCATGGACGCCGGGAACAAATGGCCTGGTGAAAGCGAATGTTACCGCCGTGAAAATAGATGACGAGGAGGATATGGCGCAATATATGGGCAAGCTGTCCGGAAAGATAGTGCTGCTGCAACCTGCTGCGGATAATAACACGAAAGTGAACTTTAAGCCCGATGGCAAACGCCTTAGTGATGAGGAACTGGAACAAATGGACCTGGACCCGCACCTGGGCGATGATGTGATCAGCCAGCAAAAGTCGGACCCGAAGCGTAACCGGGCATCGGTCATAGCCTTTTACAACAAGCGTGACTCCTTCCTACTATCGGAGCATGCACTGGCGGTGATAACGACAGGCCGGGGCGGCTCAATGGGCACAGTGTTCACGACCAACGGGGCACCACGGAGCATGGATGCAAAACCCGTATTGCCCGAGCTGGAAATGGCGAGAGAACATGTAGCGCGAATGATAAGACTGCTGGATGCAGGCAAAACCGTATCGGTGGAAATGGAAACGAAGACGCAATATTTCAGCGACTCTATAGAGAATAACGTGGTGGCGGAGATACCCGGCACGGATAAGAACCTGAAAAGTGAACTGGTAATGCTGGGCGGCCATATGGACTCATGGCATGCAGCTACCGGGGCAACCGATAATGGTACGGGTGTGGCCGTGGCCATGGAGGCTGTGCGCATACTGAAAGCGCTGGATGTAAAACCAAGAAGAACGATACGCATAGTGCTGTGGAGCGGTGAAGAGCAGGGTTTGCTGGGCTCACACGGATATGTGAAGAACCACTTTGGGGAGAAAGACAGTATGAACTTCAAGCCTGAATACGAAAAGGTATCGGCCTACTATAACCTGGATAATGGTGCAGGCAAGATACGCGGTATATACCTGCAGGATAATGATATGGTAAGGCCCACCTTCGAGTCGTGGTTCGCACCCTTCAAAGACCTGGGAGCGGGCACTATAACGATACGTAATACGGGTGGAACGGACCACCTCTCGTTCGATGCCATAGGCATACCGGGTTTCCAGTTCATACAAGACCCGCTGGAGTATGGCACACGCACACACCATACCAATATGGACAGCTATGACCGTGCGAACAGCAGTGACCTGGAGCAGGCCTCTATCATTATGGCGGCCTTTGTGTATAACACGGCCATGCGCGATGAAAAGCTGCCGCGTAAACCAATATCCGTAAAAAAGAAAAGCTAAATGAACTTATCCTCGCGCTCGTAATATTTGTATTTCTCCTTGTTGAAGAAGAGCAGCCCTATGATCATGAGCAGGCTGGTGATGACCACTACAAAGAATAATATCCCTTCGCTGAAACTACTCATGCTTTTTTCGGCCGGTATGCTGTAGAACAGCAGTATGGTAACCAGGCCGCGGGGCATGAGGAAAAGCTCCGGGAAAAGATTGGCCCTCAGGATGATCCGCAGGTAGAGGAACCTTACCAGCAACAGTATGAGCACGATACAGGTGCCTATCTCCCACACGCTGGGTAATATCAGCACAGGCAATTGTATGGTATAGCCAAAGAGGATAAAGAAAAAGGTGCGTATCAGGAATGATGTTTCGGCAGTTATCGATTTCATTACATCGAGGATGCCTTCGAGGTTGTCGGTAGGTATCAGTCGCAGCATGCGGCCCTTTATTACCCTGGGGCTGTTATTGAGCACGAGGCCGAAAACAAGCACAATGAGGAGCGATGGTAAATGGATGAGTTCGCCCGAAGCATAGACCACGGAAAGGATGGCAAATACCAGGAAGAACTTGATGTTGACCTCCGTTTTGGACAATATGTAGAGCATGAGCAGCGACGAGACCAGCGAGATAAGCACGGCGAGCACCACATTGCCCGCAAAGGCAAAAGCGGTATTGAGGCTGAACAGGTTCTGCATGATCATGTAATTGAAGACCAGGATGCCGATGATATCGGAAAAAGAGGATTCATAAATGATGAACTCTTTTTTGAATTCCGGCAGGCTGGCAGTACTGGGTATTACGATGGCGCTACTGATGATACTGAGCGGCACGGCATAGAGGAATGCTTTAGAAAAAGGTTCATCCAGCCACTTCATGATGAGGAAACCAATGGTGAGTGCAGATATAATGAATACAAACAGCGCGGAGAAGAAAGAATTGCCTATCAGCTTGTATTTGCCTTTGTGCACATCAAGGTCGAGGGCGGCCTCGAGTATGATCATGATAAGTCCCACAGCACCCAGTATGTTCACCAGTTTGCTTACATCGAGCTGATCGAGCCCGTAGTAGCGCGTGCTGTATTGTATGCCCACGCCGGTGGCAATAAGCAGCAATACGGAAGGTATATTCGTTTTGCGGCTGATCAGGTTGAAGAGGTAGCTGAGTATAACTACACAGCTAAGCAATATGATAATAGTATGTGAGGGAATACCCATGCAGACAATTTATAAAACCCTGTTAAACATAATGATAAATTTTAGAAAAAAGGCTGGTTCACAGTTTAATAAAAGGAGTGGCACGGTGTTTGTATTTGTTAGGGTGAACAGAAAAAATTGAAGATCATGAAAAGCAGAACCATTCAATACTTCAAAGAAGAAAAAGCAAGGAAAATACTGCAGCACCCCATGGAAGCAGATCTTAAAACACTGTTAGCGGCTACCATGAAGCTGAGCCACAACCGTATCGTGAAGCGCGATATTGAGCATACGCTCCGTGCGCTGGACTTCCCTGTGCGACACAGGCTTAGTGCATAAGGCTATTAGCAACAAGGCTATACACCATCATATAAATATATATAACACCAATGCGGGCATAGTGTGCCCGCATTTTCTATTATAAGGGCTTTTTTTCGGAGCAGCAATTTAAAGGTTCGGAGTGCTTAGCGTACATTAGCGGTTAAAATATAAACTATGCTTTCCATTAGTTTAAAAGGTAAGACCGCACTGGTAGCCGGCAGTACACAAGGCATTGGCCTGGCGTCGGCACAGGCCCTTGCATCGCTGGGGGCAAAATGTGTACTGATAGCGCGTGATGAGCAAAAGCTGAAAGATGCCGTAGCTACACTGGACACCACCGGAGGCCAGCAGCATGCCTACCTTGTGGCAGATTTTACACAATCGGCGCAAGTAGAGCAGGCGGTAAATGCATATTTAAAAGACAATACGATAGATATACTGGTGAATAACAGCGGAGGCCCGGCGGCAGGCCCTGTGGCGGACGCGAAGCCCAAACAGTTCCTGCAGGCCTTCCAGCAACACCTTATCTGTAACCACATCCTGGCGACAGCAGTGATGCCGGGTATGAAAACCGCAGGCTACGGGCGCATCATCAATATCATATCCACATCGGTAAAAGTGCCGCTTAAGAACCTGGGGGTGTCCAATACCATAAGAGGAGCTGTGGCATCGTGGGCAAAAACCATGGCCAACGAGCTGGGGAAATTCGGCATCACGGTAAATAATGTGTTGCCCGGAGCTACGGCAACAGGCAGGCTTGAAGCCATAATAAATAATAAAGTGTCGAAAACTGGGGCTGCAAAAGATGCTGTAGAAGCAGAGATGCTGGAAGAGATACCGGCCCGCAGATTTGGCCGTCCTGAAGAGATCGCATCGGTAGTTGCCTTCCTCGCATCGCCGGCAGCTGCATATGTAAACGGCACCAGCATACCCGTTGATGGTGGTCGTACGGGTTCAATATGAGGATAATATATTTTCAATATTGGGAATTTTTTAGCGAAAAAAATGTTACAGCGCAAGGATTTTTAAGAAGAAATTTCGATGACAAAAATATGACATTATTAAAAAAAACATACGAAAAAACACCCTGAAACCCGCGCCAGTATTGAAGAACATTTTTTCAAAAATGTGTATAAACTTTCGTCATTGTGTTGTAGTTTTGCCCTGCTTTGTCAAAAAGGTAAGTTAATTTTTCAATTTTATTTCTGTGTCTGAATCTAATAAGCCGATGTACAGGAAAATTGCCCGGAATGCATTTATTATATTTGCAGTTCTCCTCATAAGCAATTTTTCAGCTCTTGCTGCACCAGACGGTAAAGCTCTTTTCCAATCCAATTGTGCGAGTTGTCACAACCCGATAAAAGATGCCACAGGCCCTGCGCTTAAAAATGTGGATAAAACGTTCCCAAGTAAAGATTGGGTTTACGGCTGGGTGCACAACTCATCGGCCGTAATAGCCAGTGGTGATAAATTCGCCAACGATCTCTACAACAAGTGGAACAAGACACAGATGACTGCTTTCCCGCAGTTATCGAAAGAAGATATAGACGCCATCTTATCTTATGTGAACAGTTATGAGCCGCCGGCGGCTGCCACTCCTGTAGCAGGTGGTGAAACAGCACAGCCCGAAAGCAATGGCTGGTTATATACTATTATAACACTGGCCCTGCTGCTGCTGGTGCTTATATTGTGGCGCGCCAACCGCACCCTGCGCCGCGCAGCCAATGAGAAAGAAGGCGTAGCAAACGAAAAGGAAATTCCGCTGTACCGCAATAAGACCATAATTGCCGTAGTAGCTATCGTATTATTCATAGCGGCAGGTTACTGGATGGTGAACGGGGCGATCAATATGGGCCGCCAGCAGAACTACCAGCCACGCCAGCCTATCTTCTACTCGCATGCGGTACACGTAGGTATCAACGAAGTGAACTGTCTTTACTGCCACGCAGGCGCAGAGAAGAGCCGCCAGGCAATGATCCCTTCTCCCAATATCTGTATGAACTGCCACAAGCAGATCAATGAATATACAGGTGAGAAAGAACACCCCTTATATACTGCAGAAGGCCAGCATATAGACGGTACTGCCGAGATACACAAACTGTATGAGTATGCCGGCTGGGATCCTGAAAAGAAAGATTACAAACGTGATGCCAATGGCGATATCATGGCCAAGCCGATAGCGTGGACCAAGATCCACAACCTGCCCGACCATGTTTACTTTAACCACTCACAGCACGTAAAAGTTGGCCAGATACAGTGCCAGCGCTGCCATGGCCCGATACAGGAAATGGACGAGGTTTACCAGTTCGCGCCTCTGTCGATGGGCTGGTGCGTAAACTGCCACCGACAGACACAGGTACAGTTTGCCAGCAACGACTATTACAGCATATTCCAGAAATATCACGAAGAGATCAAAGAAGGTAAACGCACAGGTGTGACCGTAGAAGATATAGGCGGCCTTGAGTGCCAGCGTTGCCACTATTAATCGTAATAATACACAGGCAGGAATTAGCTAAGCAGAACGGAAAGGGACGAGCAAAAACTAATTGAGTTAATTTTTATAATAAAATTATTCGGAAACATACCGGATCGAACAATATGGGTCAGAAACAATATTGGAAGGGGCTGGAGGAACTGCAGGACTCTGCTGCTAACCAGGAAAAGTTAGCAAACGAATTCAATGAGCCGCTTGCGTTTGATATGAGCGAAAGCCTGCTCAATGCAACCACCCCCCGTCGCGACTTTTTGAAGTTCCTGGGCTTCAGCACATTGGCAGCTACACTGGCTGCAAGCTGCGAGATGCCCGTGCGCAAAGCTATACCCTATGCTATAAAGCCTGAGGATATAGTGCCCGGCGTGCCCAACTATTATGCTTCTACATTCAATGATGGCGGTGACTATTGTGCTGTAGTGATCAAAACGCGTGATGGCCGCCCGATAAAAATAGAGGGTAACGAGCTATCTTCAGTAACACGCGGTGCCACATCGGCCCGTGTACAGGGCTCGGTGCTTAACCTGTATGATACTGCCCGCCTGCGCCACCCGCATGCCGACGGTAAGGAAGCTACTTATGAAGCGATAGACCGCCAGGTGCAGGAAATGCTTGCCGGCAATGCTTCAAAACCGGTTTACCTGCTTACAGGTTCCATCCTCAGCCCTACTACAAAAGATATCATCAGCCAGTTCACAGCCAAATATCCGAATGCAAAGCATGTGGTGTACGACCCCATCTCTTATTCGGGCATGCTGCTGGCCAACGAGGCAAGCTACGGTAAGCGTGCACTGCCTTCATACCATTTCGATAAAGCACAGACAATAGTAAGTATAGGTGCTGACTTCCTGGGTACATGGTTGTCGCCCGCTGAGTTTGCAAAGCAGTATGCTGCAGGCCGCAGGGTGAGCGCGAAGAATGCAAAAATGTCGAAGCATTACCAGGTGGAAGCCATGCATACCATCACCGGTGCCAGCTCAGACGAACGTGCTACCTGCAAGCCCTCTGAAATGGGCGCTGTGGCTGTAGCCCTATACAATGCAGTAGTAAATGGCACACAGCCTGCAATGAGCCCGAAGCTGAACAGCCTCATTATGAAAGCAGCTGCCGACCTGAAGAAAGGTAATGGTATGGTGGTAAGCGGCAGTAATGATGTGGCCGTACAGACCGTTGTGAACGCCATCAATGATAAAATAGGTGCTAACGGCAGTACGATAAACTGGGCGGTAAGCAGCAATTACAGGCAAGGTATAGATGCAGACATGGTGGCGCTGACAGAGGCTATGAATGCCGGCAGCGTAGGCGCTGTGCTGATACACGGTGTGAACCCCGTATATGAATACCACGACAGCAAGAAATTTGCCGAAGGCCTGGCCAAAGTGCCCCTGACCGTTTCCTTTGCCGACCGCATGGATGAAACGGCACAGAAATGCAAATTTGTAACACCTGACCATAACTACCTGGAAAGCTGGGGCGATGCAGAACCTAAAACAGGTTACTTCAGCCTGCAGCAGCCTGGTATAGCGCCCCTGTTCAAAACACGCGCATTCCAGGACAGCCTGCTGATGTGGGCCGGCGCCACTACTACCTATGGCGACTACTGGAAAAACTACTGGATGACCAAAATGGGCAGCCAGGAAAACTTTGACCGTGCATTGCAGATCGGTATTGTAGAGCCCTCGGGCGAGATGGCTATGGGCGGCGCTGCATTCGCAGGCAATGTAGCCGATGCAATGGCTAAGATACAGGCAAAGAAATCGAGTGATATAGAACTGGTAGTGTACCAGAAAGTAGGTATAGGCCACGGTGGCGCATGGAGCAATAACCCATGGCTGCAGGAAATGCCCGACCCCATAACCAAAGCTACCTGGGATAACTACGCATGTGTATCGCCTGAAAGGGCAAAACAACTGGGTGCTGACCTTACCGGCCAGAACGAAGTAGTGACTGCCAAGCATGTGGCGCGCATAAAAGTTGCGGGCCAGCCCGACCTGATGCTGCCTATAGTTGTGGTGCCCGGTATGCACAACAATGTAGTAGCAGTAGCGGTAGGTTACGGACGCGATAAGAAAGTAGGTATGGCTGCCGCCAGCAGCGATGAGGCTGGTAACAAGAAAGGGGGTAAGAATGCTTATCCTTATACAACATATAACGGCCAGACCTTTGAGTACAGCAATGCTGCTACTATAGAAAAGACCGATGAGACCTACGATGTAGCCATTACGCAAACACACCATAGCTACGAGCATCGTCCCGTAGTGCGTGAATATACGCTTGAGGAATTCAGTAAAGATCCCGAGGTATTGCTGAAAGAGCGTAAGGAAGAACTTAAAGAATTTGTTGCCCTGCCATGGCAGGAAGGTGCAGAAGAAAAGGTGGAAGAGATGAGTGCAGAAGAGCTGGAAAAGAACTTCCGCATCAACGGCACACTTTACCCGCAATACGAGCACCCTGGCATACACTGGGGCATGTCAATAGACCTGAACTCATGTGTAGGCTGCGGAGCATGTACCATAGCCTGCCAGGCCGAGAATAACGTATCGGTAGTAGGTAAGACACACGTATTGAAAGTGCATGAAATGCACTGGCTGCGTATCGACCGCTATTTCAGCGGTAATCCTGCAGACCCGGATAGCATACAGACCGTGTTCCAGCCGATGCTGTGCCAGCACTGCGACAATGCGCCTTGTGAAAACGTTTGCCCGGTGGATGCTACCAACCACAGCAGCGAAGGGATCAACCAAATGGTTTATAACCGTTGTATCGGTACCAAATATTGTGCAAACAACTGTCCTTACAAAGTGCGCCGCTTTAACTGGCTCGACTGGAATGGTGCGGATTGCTTTGACGATAACCTGTATGAAGACTACCGCCGCGATGGTATGAATGATGACCTGACGCGTATGGTGCTGAATCCGGACGTGACCGTGCGCAGCCGTGGTGTGATGGAAAAGTGCAGCTTCTGCGTACAGCGTTTGCAGGATGCTAAACTGGCAGCGAAGAAGCTGAACCGCCCAGTAATGGATGGTGAAGCACGCACTGCATGCCAGCAGTCATGCCCTACCAATGCCATTACTTTCGGTAATATGAATGATAAAGCAAGTGCATTGTACAAAACACGCCGCGAAGAGCAGGCAGAACGTACCTTCTATGTACTTGAAGACATACACACCCTGCCTAACGTGAACTACCTGGCGAAGGTGCGTAATACGGAAGAGATCGTAGCGAAAGGCAAAGACGATATTTTGGCTGAGAAGCATATTTAAAGAAATAAGAAACAAAAAGCGTCGGAAAGACCGGGAGGGAAGGGATGACGCAAAATATAATTAAACGAAATTTTTCTAATTAGGTGCTATGCATATAAAGTACGAATCGATTGTACGCGAACCGCTGGTAGATGGTGATAAAGATTATCACCAGGTGACGGAAGATATCATCAGCCCCATCGAGCGCAAACCGGGACGCATGTGGTATGTAGGGTTCTTTTTCTCGGTGGCCTTGCTGCTTTATGGTGTGTTTTGCGTTACATGGGAAGTTTATTGGGGTATAGGAACATGGGGTATTAACCGTACCATTGGCTGGGGTTGGGACATCACCAACTTCGTATGGTGGATCGGTATCGGTCACGCCGGTACGCTTATCTCCGCTATCCTTTTGCTGTTCCGCCAGGGCTGGCGTACGGGTGTGAACCGTGCTGCTGAGGCCATGACGATATTCGCGGTAATGTGCGCTGGCCAGTTCCCGATCTTCCACATGGGCCGTGTATGGGATGGCTTCTTCGTACTGCCTTATCCTAACTCACGCGGTCCGCTGTGGCCTAACTTTAACTCGGCACTTTTGTGGGACGTGTTTGCGATCTCTACATACTTTACCGTATCCCTGCTGTTCTGGTACTCCGGTCTTATCCCCGATTTTGCGACCATACGCGACAGGGCAAAAACAAAACTCCGCAAGTTATTATATGGTGTGGCTTCTTTCGGCTGGACAGGTACTGCAAAGAACTGGCAACGCCACGAAGCACTGGCCCTGGTACTTGCCGGTCTTTCCACACCACTGGTACTTTCGGTGCATACCATAGTATCTTTTGACTTTGCCACTTCGGTGATACCCGGCTGGCACACCACCATCTTCCCGCCATACTTCGTTGCGGGTGCCATCTTCTCCGGCTTTGCGATGGTGAATACGCTGCTGGTATTATCCCGTAAAATATTACACCTCGAAGATTACATCACTATCGGCCACCTTGAGGCGATGAATAAAGTGATCGTGCTTACCGGTTCCATAGTGGGTACGGCATATCTTACAGAGCTGTTCATGTCATGGTACAGCGCCAACCAATACGAAGGTGCTGCCTTCAAATGGCGTATCGCAGGCCCGTACTGGTGGAGCTACTGGGCGATGATGACCTGTAACGTGGTATCGCCGCAGCTGTTCTGGTTCAAGAAACTGCGTCGTAATATCCCGTTCACGTTCATCATGTCTATCGTAGTGAATATAGGTATGTGGTTCGAACGCTTTGTGATCATCACTACCTCACTGTACCGCGATTACCTGCCCAGCAGCTGGTCGTACTACTCACCTACATGGACGGAGGTTGGTTTCTACCTGGGCACATTCGGCCTGTTCTTTACCTGCTATTTCCTCTTTGCCAAATACTTCCCGATAGTGGCGGTAGCGGAGATCAAGCATATATTGAAAACATCGGGTGAAGGGCAGAAGAAGAGAATGGCTGCGATCGAGGAAAAGAGTACTGAAGAATTCGTACATGAGCAGGAAGCTGCACATGCACACTAAATAAAGAGGCGAAGGCCTTAAGAGTTTTGACTATTAGAATTTTGAAATAAAATGGCTATAAAAAAATTTGCTGTAGCGGCTTACGATGATGAGGAAGTGCTGTTCCCGGCAGTAAAAAAAGTGCGTCATAGCGGTTATAAAATGCATGATGTATATACGCCTTTCCCGGTACACGGCCTCGACCAGGCAATGGGCCTGAAAGAAACAGACCTGCACACTGCCGGTTTTATCTTCGGCCTTTGCGGTACCAGTACTGCCTTAGGCTTCATGTCGTGGATATTTACTTCAGACTGGCCGATAAACTTTGGCGGTAAACCACACTTTTCATTGCCAGCGTTCATACCGATAACATTCGAATTGACGGTATTGTTTGCGGCCGTAGGTATGGTGATGACATGGTGCTACCTCAACCAGGTGATGCCGGGTGTGAAGAAACACGTGTTTCATCCCCGCCAGAGCGATGACCTGTTTGTAATGGCTATAGAACTGAATGAGTATACCAGCGAACAGGAAGTTATAGACTTTTTAAAGACAACAGGTGCGGTAGAGACCAATGTGCAGGTAGCGGAAGATAGCTGGTGGTATGGCCGCTGGGATAAAAAAGAGGCCTACGAACTGGCTTAATATTAAATTGAATTTTGAATTTGAATTTTGACTTTATATGAATAAGACCCAAAGCATAGTAGTGGCGAGCCTCATGATAGGACTGGGCCTTGCGTCATGCAACAGTGGTAACATGCGTCGCGATCCGGGCAGGGTATATGCGCCTGACATGACCTACTCACGTGCTTACGATGCTTATACATACAATCCCAACTTTGCGGACAGCGAAAGCAGCCGTTTGCCTGTACCGGGCACAATAGCTATGGGCCATGAGCTGCCCGATCACCTGAAGGAAGGGGACACTACAGCTTATAAGACCTTTACTACTTCATTGCGTTTTAGTGAAGACGAACTGAAAGAAGGTCAGCGCCTGTTCAATATTTATTGTGCCATATGCCATGGTGCCGAGCTGGATGGCCAGGGACCATTGTATAAGAACGGTAAGTTTGCAGCTATGCCTGCCAACTTCAAAGACGGCAAATACCTGCACATGCCGGTAGGCCAGATGTATGCTGCGGCCAAATATGGCAAGAATGCTATGGGATCGTATGCCAGCCAGCTGGATAAAAAACAACGCTGGCAGATCATCGCATATATCAAGCAGGTGCAAAGCCAGAATGGCGGCGATGCATTTACATTGGGCACTGCTACCGCTGCTGCGCCACAGGCAAATGCAGCTGACAGCACAGCAACAGGGGATAAAAACAATAAAGGTTAATAAAGAAATTATAAACGTACTTCTAATAAAAGTTTACAAATGAACGAACGTTTTGAGATACCGGCACGATTACGCAATACCAGTATGGCACTTATGCTTATTGGTATCATCACCCTCATTGCCGGTGCCGTGGTATTGCTGGGCAGTAGCGATGTTTTTGAAAAATCACGTTTCTGGACATCACTTGTGCAGGACAGTGTATACTTTGTAATGATAACTACGGCAAGTGTATTCATACAGGCTGCGTCTTCACTTGCACAGGGTGCATGGATAGTGGCTTACCGCCGTGTGCCTGAGGCTATTGGCGCCAATGTATGGGTGTTCGGCCTCATAGCAGCTATAGTGCTCCTGGCCGTTGCGTTCACTTATAATGTTACTACAGGCGATACGGTGCACAACCCTATCTACACATGGATGCACCCCGACGAGGTAGAGCAAAAGAAAAATGCATTCTTAAACCCGGGCATGTTCGTAGGTTTTACGATAGTTACACTTGGCCTGTGGGCATTCTTTGGCCGCAAATTCCGTTCATTATCACTGGCGCAGGAAACTGCACCAAAGAACGATACCAAGATATACTGGACCATGGTTAAATTCTCCGGTATATTCCTGTTCATCTACGCCCTCACGCAAATGAGCACTACGCCATGGCTGTGGCTGATGAGCATACAGGCACACTGGTTCTCTACCATGTTTAGCTGGTACACTTTCGCCAGTGCTTTTGTTGCCGGTATGGGCCTTATATTACTGTGGGTAGTGTACCTGAAGAACCAGGGCAACCTTGAAATAGTGAACAAAGAGCACGTACACGATCTTGGTAAATTCATGTTCGCATTCAGTATCTTCTGGACATATGTATGGTTTGACCAGTACATGCTGATATGGTATGGCAACGAGCCGGAAGAGACCATCTTCTTCAAGCTGCGCCAGCAAGGCCCTTACAGCCTGATATTTTACGCAGATATCATCATTAACTTTATAATGCCTATACTGATACTGATGACCGCGCCCAGCAAACGCAACTATTTTACAGTTACGTTCATGGCACTGGTAATCATATTCGGTCACTGGCTTGATTTCTACCAAATGGTAATGCCTAACCCGCTGAAGGATCACTGGCATATCGGCTGGTATGAGATGGGAATTTTTGCCGGATTCGTTGGTGTCTTGATATTCAGTGTTTCAAGAACACTGGCCAAGTCCTCGCTGGTGCCGGTAAACAATGTATTATTGAAAGAAGCGGTGATACACCGAAGCTAATATAGAAGCGTTGGGATTGGGAAATATTTTGACCTTATTTAAAGTTAACACTAGTAAATACAAGCTGAACTGACCATGTCGGGATTTATAACAATAGTATTGATACTTCTGGTTTTCATTATCATATACCAGATCGGTAAAGCAGGTGAATATGCCGCCGTGCTTCGTGAAGAAGCTAAATCCAAAGCAGCTACCAACAGAACTATCGCCTGGCTGCTTGTCGCTTTCTTCATTTTAGGAATGTATGGTATCTGGAAGTGTAACCAGCTATTCGAAGGCAAAATGCTGCCACCATCTGCTTCGGAGCAGGGTGTGAATTATGACTCCATGTTCACAGTTACCCTTATTGTAACCGGCATTGTATTTTTTGCCACACAGGCTGTTCTCTTCTGGTTCGCCTTCCGCTACCAGTCTACCGAAAAACGTACTGCTTTTTATTATCCTCACAATAACAAGCTCGAGATCATCTGGACCACTGTACCTGCAATAGCCATGGCGGCACTGGTAGCCATAGGCCTTCGTAACTGGCTGAACGTAACTTCTGATGCGCCTAAAGATGCAAACATTGTTGAAGTGGTAGGCAAGCAGTTCAACTGGCTGATCCGCTACCCCGGCAAAGACGGTGTGTTGGGCAAAAGGGATTTCCGTAAGATAAATGACGCGACCAACATACTGGGCCTGGACTGGAATGATAAGGACAATATGGACGATATCATTGCCCAGAACGGTGAACTGCACCTTGTAGTGAACAAGCCGGTAAAACTGATCATCGGCTCACGCGATGTGATACATGATGTGGGCCTGCCACACTTCCGTATGAAAATGGATGCTGTGCCGGGTATCGTTACCACCATGTGGTTCACGCCAAGGTTCACCACCACACAAATGAAAGAAATGACGCACAACCCTGATTTCGTGTATGAAATATCATGCGACCAGATGTGCGGTAAAGGCCACTATTCAATGCGCGGCACCGTGATCGTGGAAACACAGGCGGAATATGACGCATGGATGGCCAAGCAGCAATCTTACTATGCTATGAATAATGCCCCTGCTGCACCCGCAGCCGGAGCAGAGCAACAAGAACAAAAAACCGATAGTGTTAAAGCAGTAACGATGAAGTAATCGGCCTTAAAGGCGGCCATAAAAGTGAAAAAATGAGTACAGTTATTATTGATGGGCCTAACGTAACCCAGGGAATTCAAACAGGAACTGAACATCATGGGCATGAGCACCATGAGCAACACTTTATCTGGAAGTACATATTCAGCCAGGACCATAAGGTCATCGGCAGGCAATTTCTTGTCACGGGTATCATATGGGCTATTATAGGTGCACTGTTTTCAGTGTTCTTCCGCCTTCAACTCGGTTTCCCCGACCAGACCTTCCCTATAATGGAGAAGTTCCTGGGCGACTGGGCAAAGGGTGGTAAACTCTCCCCGGAATTTTATTATGGTCTCGTTACCATGCACGGTACCATATTGGTGTTCTTTGTACTTACAGCAGGGCTGAGCGGTACATTCGCCAATATACTCATACCCCTGCAGGTAGGCGCCCGTGATATGGCATCGCCTTTTATGAACATGCTTTCTTACTGGTTCTTCTTTGCAGCCAGCATTTTCATGTTCGTTTCTCTTTTTGTACAAACAGGCCCTGCTTCCGGTGGCTGGACGACCTATCCACCATTGAGTGCGCTTAAAGAGGCGTCTCTCGGTTCGGGTGTGGGTATGGATCTTTGGCTCATCAGTATGTCATTGTTCGTGGTATCCTCGCTGCTGGGTGGCCTTAACTATGTGTCAACCGTATTGAATATGCGTACTAAGGGTATGACCATGACCCGTATGCCACTTACCATATGGGCCCTGTTCTTTACCGCAGTGTTGGGCATACTTTCTTTCCCTGTACTGTTCTCAGGTTTCGTACTGCTGATATTCGATCGTAACTTCGGTACCAGCTTCTACCTGTCTGAAATATTCATTGGCGGTAAAGCATTGCCGCACATCGGTGGTTCTGCTATCCTTTACCAGCACTTATTTTGGTTCCTTGGTCACCCCGAGGTATATATCATCATGCTCCCGGGCATGGGTATGGCTTCGGAAGTACTCTCCAACCACAGCCGCAAGCCCATCTTTGGTTATTTTGCAATGATCATATCGCTGGTTGGTATCACGGTACTTGCCTTCCTCGTTTGGGCACACCATATGTTCGTAACCGGTATGAGCCCCTTCCTGGGTTCCATCTTTGTACTGCTTACACTCCTTATCGCGGTGCCATCGGCAGTAAAGGTGTTCAACTGGCTCACAACAATGTGGCGTGGTAATATACGCTTCACAGTAGCTATGCTTTTCGCCATAGGATTTGTTTCGATGTTCATATCCGGCGGTCTCACCGGTATCTTCCTCGGTAACTCAGCACTCGATATCCATCTGCACGATACTTATTTCGTTGTGGCCCACTTCCATATAGTAATGGGTGTATCGGCATTCATGGGTATGTTCGCGGGCATCTACCACTGGTTCCCGAAAATGTTTGGCCGCTTTATGAATAATACGCTTGGTTATATACACTTCTTCATAACTTTTGCAGGTGCCTACCTCATTTTCTGGCCTATGCACTACGAAGGTATAGCAGGTATGCCACGCCGTTATTATGATTACAGCGCATGGGAATCATACAAGCAGTTCATCAGCATGAACGGTTTCATCAGTATTGTGGCTATCATCGTATTCTTTGCCCAGTTGCTTTTTGTGTACAATTTCTTTGTAAGCATATGGCGCGGCCGCAAGGTAACTGTACAAAATCCATGGGGTTCTCCAACACTTGAGTGGACCACCCCGATCAAACCCGGCCATGGTAACTGGGAAGGTGAGATACCCGAAGTATATCGCTGGCCTTATGATTACAAAGATGACGGTAACGGTAACGACTTCATACCGCAAACCACGCCTTTGCGCCCCGGAGAAGAATCGCACTAAACATATAAAGAGCCGCTCATTCGAGCGGCTCTTTAATTATATAGCAGCAGGCTATCTTTATTTACTGATACTGTTCAGTGCATGGTCTATCGTCTTTTGCCGGAATTTAAAGCGCCGTGCAAAGACGATACGCACACTGCCGGCCCCCAGGTACTCGTGCGTAGCTTTTACAGGGGTTACGTTTTTGGTTACCAGCCGCGTGTACTGCAGCCCGGCAAAATACCTGTCGTAATTATAACCTGCGCCCAGCCTGAATGCCATATCGAGCTGGGTACCTATTTTGCCATCCCTGCTTTTTGTTGCCGCATCAGAAAGTGTGGCATAGCTTAGGCCCCCGCCAAGATTTAGAGATCCTGAAACAAAATACTTTTTGTGTATCACCAGGGTGTAGGCATAACCGCCATTCACGATAATGCTGTAAATATTCGATTTGTTGAAGCGCTCCCTTTTAAAGAACTCGATGTTATTGATCTCGGCAGGTATTATGGACGAATCTGCATTAATGAGCAGGGCAAATGCGCCTGCCCCGAAAAGAAAGGAACCGGCACTTTTCTTTTGTATTTGTGTTTGCGAATAGGGGCTGGAGAAAGAGAATTTTTTTGCATTCAGGATATATTCGCCACTAATGCCTATCACGGCATTGCGCAGGTCGGGACGTATATAAGATGCATCTTCCGGGGTATTGTTCAGGATAGATGAGGGATCGGTTATGTAATAGCCGCGGTAATATTTACCATAAATGTCAATAGCTATTTTGGGCAGAAAGATCTGTGTGGAGAGGTCGAAACTTTTAGTCTTCCCGTATTGTTCATATTTTTTTACAAGCCCCGTGCGTATGCTGAAGCTTAAGCCAATGCCCCTATAGCTGGCACCAAGGCCTATATTCAATGGTGTATTGGCCCTGTACGTGATCGTTTCGTCTACATGCTTGTCGATCAGTTTATAGTCCAGGTAATTCCTTGTGCCGAATACTTTAAGGGTGAGGCGGCGGGGCTTACTTATATATGTGCTGTCATACTTTACCTTAACTGCTTTTATGATGGTCTTTAGGTCTTCTTTGAGCTCCTGTGCATGTGCATTAGATCCGCATGTGGCCCACAGGAGGGTAAGTATAACTATAGTATTGCGCATATGATGCCCTAAAGCTATAAATATTGCGCCACCAGTCTTTGTTGTGATATTCAACTAGTTACCAAGCTGAGCTAAGGCTGCCTTTACCCGGTTGCAAGTTTCGGCCTTCCCTATCATTTCAGCTATCACGAATACCCCGGGGCCATACTTACCTCCCACCAGCATGATACGCAAAGGCAGGAGCACATCGCCCTTTTTCAATCCATGTGCTTCCATTGTTTTATTAAAGCTCTGCTCCAGTTCATCATGCGTCCATTGTTCCAGGCTCTGCAGTATTTCCACCCAACTTTCGAAGAATTGCTTTTTCCTGTCCTCCCATTTTGCTTGTATTGATGCCAGGTCTATTTCTTTGGGCGTGTGGAAGAAAAAGTAGCCTTGCTGCACAAAATCGGGTAGTAAGGTGCAGCGTTCTTTTATCAGCCCGATCACTTGCAGCATGTAAGCATCGTCTGCGCTGATGCCTGCCTTTTCAAAATAAGGTTTTACCAGCGGTAGCAGCAGCTCATCGGCAGCATGCTGAATGTATTGGTGGTTGAACCATTTGGCCTTTTCGTAATCAAATTTGGCACCGCCCTTATGTACGCGGTCTATTGAGAACCTCTGTACCAGTTCGTCGAGTGAAAATATTTCCTGCCCGCTGCCATCGTTCCAGCCCAGCAAGGCCAGCATATTGACAAATGCCTGCGGTAAAAATCCTATCTCTTTAAAGCCGGTAGTGGTCTCATTGGTTTTAGGATCTTTCCAGTCCATAGCGAACACGGGAAAACCCAGCCTGTCGCCATCGCGTTTGCTGAGCTTACCATTGCCATCAGGCTTTAGTATCAACGGCAGGTGTGCCCACTGGGGCATACTTTCTTTCCAGCCCAGGTATTCCCAAAGCAGTAAGTGCACAGGCGCACTGGGTAGCCACTCCTCACCCCTGAAGGCATGTGTTATTTGCATCAGGTGATCATCCACCACTACAGCCAGGTGATAAGTAGGCATGCCATCGGCTTTGAGCAGCACCTTATCATCTACCAGGCTGGTATCAAAATGTATCTCGCCCCTTATCATATCAGTGAAGCTCACTGTTTTGTTGTGCGGCATTTTAATACGGATCACATGGGGTGTTTGTTTATTGAGCAGTTCCACAACCTCTTTGGGGTCAAGCGATAGGGAGTTGCGCATTTGCATACGCGTTTTATGATCGTATTGTGGATTGGGATTGTGTTCATTCTTCAGGTCATGCCGCATTTTCTCCAGCTCTTCCACCGTATCGAAGGCGTAATAAGCATAGCCGGCATCCACCAGTTGCTGTGCATACTGGTAATAGAGCGGTTTACGTTCGCTTTGGCGGTATGGGGTGTAGGGGCCGCCTTTTAAAGGACTCTCATCGGGCAGCAGCCCGCACCATTCCAGGCAATCATATATATATTGCTCGGCATCTGCAACATACCTGTTTTGATCGGTATCCTCGATACGAAGCACAAATTGACCGCCATGATGATGTGCGAAAAGATAATTGTATAAGATGGTACGTACCCCGCCCAGGTGAAGGCCACCTGTAGGACTGGGGGCAAAACGTACCCTGACCCTGTTGCTCATAAGGCTGCAAAGGTAGCAGATACATGGCTTATGAAAAAGTACAAAAGGCTGCTATCTCCTCAGAAACAGCAGCCTTTTTCAGGTGGTAGAAGTTGATGGGAATTAACGCCCAAATAAATAGCCTACCGATACACCCATGCCCCAATTGCGTATATAGTTGTAGCTATCGCCCTGGGGTAATATATTGGCCAGTCCAAAGCCCATATTGCCACGAACGAATAAACCCATAGGGCTTTCGTAACCCATATTCAGGTTAAGACCTCCGTCGAGCGGGGTAATATCGTCGTCGACTGAATTACCAATATAAGCAGTGGAGCTATGATCATTTTCGGTGGTGATCACACGGCCTGATGGCAGAATGATCGATGAGCCATTAGCATTTATGATAGTGCCATTAAGCGCAACGGCAACATATGGACCTGCGCCAAAAATGAAATGTCCGTGTCCCGGACGGCCAAGTTTGAATTCAAGGTTAAGGGGCATTTCGATATAGTTGATCCTGAAGTCATTCCTTATTTCTTCGGTACGTATGGTACCATTATCGGTAGTGGTAGTGCTTACATATTTTTCCTGTGCACCCTTCATGTTATAGAAAAGTCCCGGCTGCAGGGAGAAGTGCCGTGTAAATGCTATATCCACGATACCCCCTACTTTGAGGCCGGCCCTCATGCCATCGCTCACATCTACGCCGTTATACCTTTCCATAAAGCTCGTAGAATTAATACCGATTTCAGGACCTACAGTTACCCACTGTGCACTGGCTGAGCATACGGATGCTATTCCTAAGCCTGCTAACAATATCATCTTTTTCATGTTATTATCCTTTGGTTCGGCTACCAACAGGTAATACCATGCCAGCGTTAAACGATGACCAGTTAAAAGTCTGGTTAAGCGCTGTTATTCAATGGCTTGCACACGCTTTCTCCTATCGCCGAACAAGTAGCCTATGGCAAGGTCCACACCCATATTGTGGCTTTTTGCGCCGGGATAATTACTCAGGTTGGACAATCCTAACCCAAATTCGGCCCGGAAGTAGAAGCCCCCGGAAAATTCATAACCTTCACATATTTTGAAGCCGTAATCCATGTTCTTATAGCCGAAGCTATCATTGGCAAAAGTGTTGGATTTTGTATCCCTTAAAGATGAATCATAGTTAAGAACAAGTGCCGCACTTAAACCTATATCCTGTGTCACGGTTTGTTTTCCGCCTATTCCATAGGCCACATATGGGGCAATGCCTATAAAGAAACGCCCGCTTCCCGGCTGTCCCCATTTATAAGTAAGATATACCGGCACTTCTATATAGCTGAACTTGCTTTTCTGAGCCATGTTCACACTACCGTTCGCCGCCACATTGAATGTTGATACAGGTACGTTTATCGTAAGGCTGGTATTAGCGGTCTCTTTATTGCTTCTTATCGTATAAAATACACCGGGTTGCACATATACATGTTCTGTGATGCCATAGTCGCCGATGATCCCAAACCTGCCGCCAAAGGTGGAAGACGTAATGGATGTAGCGCCCCATACGTTTTTATTGTCGGTCATCTTGTTGTACGCTCCGGCAAGCTCCGGGCCGTAGCGAAATTGTGCAAAACCGGGTGTGAGCGGTAACATCAATACGATCGCTAATAGGTATTTTTTCATTCAGTTAAGTTTTATGTGGTAGGCCAAAGTTATGTAAAAGTCAATAGGAGTGAATATTATCAAACAGCAAATTGTAAATATGTTTAACGGTGCTGTTGTTATATCTTTTATTGTTCAAGCTGCCTACCCATTTTACTTGCCTGATCGCATTGCTCAGGAAAAGCTCATCTGCGTCATATAGGTCTTGTTCGGTAAGCTCTTTTTCGGTTACCTCCATACCGTGCCCGGCCAGTGAGTCGATAATGTATTCCCTCATCACACCGGCTATGCAACCTTCGCTTAAGGGAGGCGTAAAGACCTTAGCTTCTTTAATAAGGAATATATTGGCAATGCTGCTTTCAATGATCCTGCCATGGGTATTTTTTACGAATATATCGTCCCAGCCATTGACCATAGCCTGTCTTGCTGCAAGTGCATATATAAGGGCGCTGCAGCTTTTTATATTAGCGATATTGTCAGGGCTTTTTGCCAAGCCTGTGGCAATACCTGTATGGAGGCCCTGTGTGTTCAATGATAAGACCAGGGGGTCCACAGGCCAGCATTCGATCATTAGCTGGGGCAATTTTTGCTCCCGCTCATACAGGCTCCCGTTACCTGCCGATACCTGTAAGCGTACACGGCATACATTATTTATATTGTTCTTTATTGTTATTTCAACAACTTGTTTTTCCAGCCATCCAGGGGTGAAATGTGTGGGTTTTGCAATGCCCAATTGCTCCATACCCCTAAACAGGCGTACGCAATGCTGCTCCCAGAGCATTATAACACTATTTTTTACAAGTATTGTTTCAAATAAACCATAGCCATAGCGCAGGGCCGCATCGCCGGTCCTCTGCATTGTATCCCAATTGGTCAGTTCGCCATTAAGATTTACGTATGACAATGTAAATTATATGTATGATGTTTACAAATATATCCTGTACAATCTATTACCTACTCTCTGCTAACTTACGTACTTTTGCCCAAATTTAATTTCGAATGGATTTTAAAGAGCCTCTGCCTGTCAAATGGATCGCTGAATTTACGGGGGCAACTATTAAGGGTGATGCTACGCAGCTGGTCACTGGCATTAATGAGATACATAAGGTCAGGAAGGGCGACATTACCTTTGTGGATATTGATAAGTATTACAACATTAGCCTCAATTCTGAAGCTACTATCATTTTAATAAATAAAGAGGCTGATTGCCCTCCGGGTAAAACCCTTTTAATGCACCCTGACCCCTTCTCCGCGTACGTAAAACTGGTGAAGCATTTTTTCCCTTTCGAGCCTGCTAATAAAATGATCAGCGATACGGCTGAGATAGGCGAAGGCACGCACCTGCAGCCCAATGTGTTCATTGGCAACCATGTTAAGATCGGCCGTAATTGTCTTATTCATCCTAATGTGACCATTTATGATCACACCATCATCGGCGATAACGTAATTATTCAGGCTAACACGGTAATAGGTGGCGATGCATTTTATTTTAAAACCCGCCGGAACGAAAACGAAGCAAGGCATGATAAACTGGAAAGCTGTGGCAGGGCAATTATTGAAGATAATGTAGAGATAGGCGCTTGCTGCACTATAGACAGGGGGGTAAGCGGCGATACCATAATCGGCAAGGGTACCAAACTCGATAACCACATACATGTGGGTCATGGTGCGGTGATCGGTAAGAATTGCTTATTTGTGGCGCAGGTGGGCATTGGCGGCAAAGCCATTATTGAAGATGAGGTAATGCTTTGGGGCCAGGTAGGTGTGAGTAAAGACCTTACCATTGGCAAGGGCGCAATAGTTTATGCGCAGAGCGGTGTAGCATCGAGCATTGAGGGCGGTAAAATATATTTTGGAAGCCCGGTAATGGAAGCCCGGGAAAAAATGAAAGAACTCAACTGGATCAAGCGCATACCCGAGATCTGGGAAAAAGTATCCAAAGACGATCAGTAGGCACTGGCTCAGTAGTTATAAATTTGTTCTACATCCTGGTATCCTTTGGGAACAGGATGTTTTTTTATGAACCGTTCCTCAGCTATCCCGTTCACAGTTTCCCCATTCAACACATTGCCGCTTAGTAATTGCTGTACCAGTTTGTGTGGTATTGTCTCTGGCACCAGGGCCTGCCTGCCATCTTTTACAAAGCTTATGATATAACAGGGCTTGTCCCCTATATTTGTTTTACCGGGGTAAAGCGTTACCAGCATTTCCCCTGTAAACGTTTCTATAGTGTAGGTCGGCGGCAGTACATGTGTTTGTTTCAGTAGCAGGATAGCTTTGCTGCCGGAATAGATCGTGTCAGTTGGGGGGTACATGTTTTGCGCCCCTGCAAACTGGCTGGCACAACAAAGTATGGCGCACAGTAAAAGTTTCATACGCTGCTTTATATAAATTTACTATTTAGCGAGCACAAAAGAAAAGCCCGGAATTCCGGGCTTTTCTTTTGTGCTAAACTGTTTTTATTCTTTTACGAACTTTAATATTGCCCGGCTGCTGCTGCCGGAGATATTCATATAATACAGACCGGAGGGTACATTGCTGCCGAGTTGTATCACCTGCCTGCATTTATTGGCGTTTGTTTTAAGCGCTGTGCTCATTATCAGCCTGCCGGTCATATCCCTGATATCAATATCGAGCTGGCTGTCACTGGTATTGCCGGATAGGGTAAACGTGCCATTCCCCGGGTTGGGACTAATGGAAAAGTTATAGCCCGGCTTATTTGCATCAGCTATGTATGCCCCTGTAACCGTAACAGTATCTGAGTTTGCACCACAGCCATTACCATCTGTTACGTGCACATAGTAGTCGCCGTTTTGCTGGGCTGTATAGTTTTGGTTTGTTGCACCGTTTATGACTTGCCCATTATAATACCACTGGTAAGTAGTGAAGCTGCCGGTACTTAGCTGGTTGTTGTTTTGCATTATGCTTGCGCTGGGCAAAGGGTTAACGGTAACAACAGTGGTGGCTGATGTATCACCGCCGCAATTATTATTTTCAACTACGGTGTAGTTGCCGGCCTGTGTTACTGTGTGTGAAGCGTTGGTAGCACCGGGTATGATATTGCCATTGAGTCGCCATTTGTATGTAATACCATTCCCTGTATTGGCATTGAGTATTACACTGTCTCCTTCGCAGAAAGTGGTAGGGCCTGCGGGGGTTATAAGCGCTATCGGCACTGTATTGACCGTTACATTGAAGCTTTGGGCAGTACTGCTGCCGCAAGCATTATTAGCAGTAACTGTTATCGTGCCTCCCGTACTGCCGGCAGTTGTTAATATGCTGGTAGTATTGCTGCTTCCGGTCCAGCCACCCGGCAGGGTCCATGTATAATAAGTGGCGCCAATGACTGGTGATATAAAATAGTTCTGGCTTGTACCTCCGCAAACGGTATTGTTGCCGGTAATAATACCGGGTTGTCCGGGAGCTGTTGCACAGTCTCCGAATTTGGCGAGGAAGCCATCGGGGTTGCTGCTGAATGCAGTTTGATGGGCATTATTAGTAGCAATTGCTGCGCTGCTGCCTGTACTGCCGCAGATATATATGTCGTCCACGTTGGCGCCTACGCCACTACCCTCATCATCGCCGCTGCCGCCATAATAGGTGCCCCAGTCCATGCTGCCGCTATAGGTGAATTTTGCCAGGAAGGCATCGCGCCCGCCACCGATCGTATTTTGATAAGTTGTGGGGCTCGCAATGTTGTTAGTACTGCTGGTAACACCGGTTATATAGATATTCCCGCCTGCATCACAGTTTACGCTGGTTGCGGAATCGTCGCCGCTGCCGCCATAATAAGTAGCCCACTGCCTAACCCCCGTACTGTCGAACTGTGCGAGGAAGCCATCGGACGCGCCACCTCCGTAGCTGCTTTGATTGGCAAGATTGGTGGCAATGGTGCTGGTGCCATCGGTACGCCCGCAAATATAGAGCATGTCGCCGCCATCGCAGGTCACACCCAGTAACTGGTCATCACCTGCATCGCCGTAATAAGTGCTCCACGAAGTAGTACCATCAATGGTATTGAATTTAGCAAGGAAGCCGTCGTTACCACCACCGGCATGGTTTAACTGGTATGCTGTGGCACTTGCTATATAATCTGTGCTTGTGGCCCTGCCGCATAAGTATATATAGTTTGCTACGTCTGTGCATACGGAGTAGCCATAGTCGTCGCTTGAGCCGCCGAAATAAGTACCCCATTGCCTTACACCGGTACTGTCAAATTTTACCAGGAAAGCCTGGTATCCACCAAACTGGAAAGCCTGGTGTGTGCCGGCGGTTGCTATATTATTACCGCTGTTGGTAGCTCCGCAGAGATAAACATTATAACTGCCGTCGCAGGCAACACCGTATCTGTACTCATTCGAAAAGCCTCCGTAATAGGTGCACCATTTCAATTGCCCGCTGCTGTTCAGCTTTACCAGGAAGGCATCACTGAGGCCGAACATTGTGGTCTGGTGGGCAAGCGGCGTAGCTATGCCACTGCTGCTCAGGGTACGGCCACTGGCATATACATTTCCAACACCGTCGCATGCTACCGAGTATAGGTAATCGTCATCGCTGCCACCATAGTAGGTACACCATTGCAGTACACCATTGTTATCGAATTTTGCAATGAATCCATCCAGGCCGCCCGCAAGATTGCTTTGCTGGGCGCCTATGGTCGCTATATTACCGGTACTGGCAGTGTAGCCGCACATGTACACATTTCCGCTTGCATCAGTGGTCACACTTTTGCTATGATCCTCATTCGTGCCACCATAATAAGTACCCCATGTCAATATAGGATCGATGGTGCACGGGCCGCTGTGTGCTGCAAGATCAAAGCCCAGCTTATTCCCTTCAAACAGCTTGAAGGATGACTGGATCGCCCTGCCGTTTTGTGCATAGGCATAGGGTGCATGTTCTGTTACATTACCAAATGGGGTGCTGATGGTCACACTGCCGTCTGCTGCCTGTGCTATAGCATCTGCTCCCGTATATTGTAACTGGATGGATGCAGGGTCCCCGCCTTCTTTTACATCAAAATCATATTCCAGCAGGCCATCTTTCAGGTACAATATCCAGTCTATACCTGGATAAACATCGTGATACCGTATCTTACTATATGCCTGTGCTGTTGCGCCACCAAGCCCCTGCAACAGGTAATTGTAATGGCCCGGCAATATATTTTCCCGGGTAGCTACTGCATTCATGTTTGCATTTACGAGTGCCACATCCAGGCGGTAAACATCGCTTGCCTGTCCCTGGCTTTGGTTTCGGGCAAACTGGTAATGCAGCGAACCGTTCCCGATGAATATATTAAGCCCTTCGGCACGCAAAATGAACTGCACATCATTTCTCGGTTTACCGTATTGGTCTTTTACCTGGCCCTTATTTTCTATGAAGCCAGCATCCTGTTTAGGTAAGCTAAGGCGGGGTGCTACATTTTTTGCCCCGGTACTTAATGGAAATAAAAAAATGGCAAGGGCGCTTACAAGTGTTTTTATATGCATGGTGCGAAATTTTTGTCTATTAAATTTACATATATTGACGCATAAATACAGCCTGCCGTTGGACGGAAAACCTGCATAAAAAAAAGAAGCTCCGTATACGGGAGCTTCTTTTAAAATAAGTTGTTGAAGGTCATAACTTTATTAAGTCATCTGTCTTCATGTCGTAGAAATGATATTGTGTGAGTGGCGAATCATTATCGGCCACCAAATCGATTGTTACCTTATATTTTCTTTGCCATTTATGCCTTATAGAGCTAAAGAATAGTCCCTTATTGAGGTAAGCTGCTAATATCGGGTGCACATGCAGTTTCAGTTTGCGGTGACCCTGGTTGATAAGATAACTCAGGTCTTTTTCTATATCATCGGCCAGTAATATAGATGGGCCTATCTTGCCTGTCCCTTTACAGGTAGGGCATACTTCGGCAGTAGATATATTCAGTTCGGGGCGCAGCCTTTGGCGGGTTATCTGCATCAGGCCGAATTTTGATATGGATAATACGGTATGCCTTGCCCTGTCGTTGGCCATAGCCTGTTCCATAGCATCGAGCACTTGCTTTTTGTGCTCCGCCAGTTTCATGTCTATGAAGTCAATGATAATGATGCCCCCAAGATCGCGCAGGCGCATTTGGCGGGCTATCTCGTTTACCGCTTCCAGGTTGGTGGCAAGGGCATTTTGTTCCTGCCCGGCTTCTGCACTGCGGGTGCCGCTGTTCACGTCTATTACATGCAGCGCTTCCGTATGTTCTATGATAAGGTAAGCGCCGCTATGCAGGTTCACTGTTTTGCCGAATGACGCTTTCATTTGCTTCGATACCCCGAAGGTGTCGAAGATAGCCTGGCCACCATTGTGGTAGCTTACGATCTCTTCTTTCTCGGGTGCTATGCGTGCTATATAGTCTTTGGTTTCTCCCAGCAGCTTTTTATCGTTCACCACGATCTTCTGGAAGCTGTCGTTCAGCATATCGCGCAGTATAGAGGTGGTCTTGTCCTGCTCGCTGTGAATGATGAGGGGGGCTTTGGCTCCCTTCAGGTTGTTCTGTATCGATTGCCACATCTGCGCCAGTTCCAGCATATCGCCATGCAGCTCGGCGGTGTTCTTGCCCTCCGCAGCAGTGCGCACGATGACGCCGAAATTTTTGGGCTTGATGCTTTCAATGATACGCTGCAGGCGTTTGCGTTCGTCAGCCGAATGTATTTTTCGGGATATGGCTACAATGTCGTTGAACGGCGTAAGTACTACGAAGCGCCCGGGCAGTGATATCTCGCAACTGAGCCGGGGCCCTTTTGCAGATATCGGTTCTTTCAATATCTGCACCAGTATCTCGGGCTTACCCTGCATCACTTCAGTTATCTTGCCCGATTTCAGTATATCTCCTTCGTTCTTGAATTTTCCGAAGTCATTGCCCCAGGGCGTATTGCCTTCTATAGACTGGCGGCTGAATTTCACCAGCGAGCGGAAATAAGGGCTTAGATCGGTGTAATGCAAAAAGGCATCCTTCTCATAACCCACATCCACAAAAGCAGCATTCAGGCCGGGCATCAGTTTTTTCACTTTGCCCAGGTACAGGTCGCCCACGGCAAACTTGTCCTGCCCGTGCTCGTAGTGCAGCTCTACGAGCTTTTTATCCTCCAGCAGGGCAATCTCTACCCCTTCGCCGGATGCATTAATAATAAGTTCCTTATTCATTCTTCCGTCTTTAACCGATCCTCTCCTGCAGGCATGCGTTCATGCATGGTCAATAAACTACCTGTAATACGGTTATCCCCTCTGCATATACAGCATGGTCCTGTATGTTCAATACAAGAAGTACCATATAATATATACAGATACCGGGGATTACCGGGCATGAAGTGCCCTTAGCAAGAGGTTGGGTATGTTAACCTAACCGGCCTTGCCTACTTGTTCTTCTTCTTATGACGGTTCTTTCTGAGGCGTTTTTTACGCTTGTGAGTGGCAATCTTATGTCTTTTCCTTTTTTTACCGCAAGGCATACAATAAGTTTTAAAAAAATTATTTTAATGAATTTATGTGTTCGTCAACATTCCTGCTGAATTGGGGGTTATTCACTGTTGTTTTGGCCCGTTCCAGCATTTCAATTGCTTTATCCTTTTGTCCTTTTGCTTCATATACCTGTGCCAGGTATACCATAGCATCTACGTTCGAGGGTTCTGTTTTCAATACCGTTTCAAACCTGGGTATTGCCTTATCCAGCTGACCTGATTGTATGGACATTTCGCCCAGGATCATATTGGCTGGTATGTCATCAGGTTTTTTCTGAACTATCTCCCGCAGCAAGCCTACGCCCTTCATTGGTTCTCCCGTCAGTACATATCCTTTAGCAAGTCCTATCTTAGCTGTGTCGTTGTCCGGGTTCAGACTTAATGCACGCTGAAAACAGTCCACGGCCTGCATCCCATCCCAAACCTGCACATCTTCCGTGCTGTCTTCCGCTAACCGTTCGAGGAAGAATTGGCCTGCAAAATTGAGCTTTTTTTCTGAATTCTCCAATTTTGCGCTCAACGAGGTATAATAACCGGCTATACGTAGTTGCTTATGATCGTTCCAGAAGTGCGCCAGCCGGTAAAAAACTACAGCCATACGACTCGAGTCATGTATGGCTGTCAGTTCATTTTCGATGGTTTTAACGCTATCGGCCGTTATCGTTGCCAACTGGCCCTTTGCTGCAGACAGCATTGAGTCGAAGGAGGCCGGTTTCATGGTGTTAGGCCCCGGGGACATTCCAGCCATAGGCGGTGTGTTACCTGCCTTCTTGGCCGGGGGAATGGTGTTCCCACCCCAGTATAAAATGGCGATTATTATGATTGCCGCTGCAAGCGTGAGATAATGTACCGGTCGCAAAATGTATTAATTTCTGCGCAAAGGTAATGAAACATGGCTTGCAAAAGCCGCCAATACGTTTGATTAGTCTACCAGGTCAACTTCATTGTGTTCTACCAGCTCATGGGTAGATTCCTTCACTGCCTGTACGAACTCTTTTGCAGGTTTGAATGCCGGGATGAAATGCTCGGGTATCTCTACTGCTATGTTCTTTTTGATGTTACGGCCTATTTTTGCAGCGCGCTTTTTCAGTATAAAACTGCCAAAACCACGTACATATACGGGTTCACCCTCAACCAGGGATGTTTTAACTTCTTTAAAGAAGGCTTCCAGGGCTACCAGTATATCTACTTTAGGTATACCTGTTTTCTCTGAAATGCTGCTAACTACGTCGGCTTTTCTCATATCAAATTTATTTTTGTGTGTAAATAAAAAAGGCGGTGTTTTCAATGCCTGCGTAATAAAAATTGTGCAGGAATATCATTCCTTTCCGCAATAATCAAACCAAAAGGCCAACACTCCGCTTTTTTTTATCTCTTATAACCGCTTTATTTACAAGGAAGGTCGCGCTTTCGTCCGAAAGCCAAGCCTGTAGAGGCATAGCGCCTGTTTTATTATACAGCTATTTTTTCAAAGATAATAAATCATTGGTAATATTGATTTTAAATATTATGATTTATATGTGGAATTGTGTGGAATTTTTTACACACAATTACACACATTTTTTAGCGCAACTGCTACTGGATCAGGCGGTAAGCTTATTTTTGTTTTATGTTATCTTCTTAAATGTTGAACAGAATTTTAGTGCTTTCAACCTATTTTTGAGCCAAAGATCTAGCAATGGAAGGGGATATGCGCAAAAGAAAGGCTGTAGCTTACTGGCTGATAACCGGTGTTTTAATGATCATTATCCAGACCCTTTTGGGTGGTGTCACCAGGTTAACCGGTTCGGGCCTTTCCATTACCAAATGGGACCCCCTTTTTGGCATACTGCCCCCCCTCAATCATAAACAGTGGGAAGACGCTTTTAATGGCTATAAACAAATAGGCCAGTTCAAGTACATGAACAGCGATTTTACCCTCGGCGATTTCAAATCTATCTTTTTCTGGGAATGGCTGCATCGTTTTTGGGCGCGTATGCTGGGTGTTGTGTTCATGGTTGGCTTTATTTATTTTCTGATCAGGCGCTATTTCGATAAGAAGATGATCGTTCCTTTCGTGGTCCTTTTTCTCCTTGGGGCTATGCAGGGGGCCATCGGCTGGATCATGGTGGCCAGCGGCCTGAACGATGCTCATCTGTATGTAGATCATATCAGGCTGGCCATGCACTTCATCTCGGCTATGATACTGGCCTGTTATACCCTGTGGTTCGCCCTGCAGCTTTTAGTGCCCGAAGAGCAGAGGCTCGCCAATAATAAATTACGCAATTTCACCTTACTGGTACTCCTTGTCTTATTTGTACAGTTGACCTTTGGGGCATTCATGGCCGGGCTGAAGGCTGCAATGGTAGCTCCCACATGGCCCGATATAAATGGCAGCTACCTGCCCGGCACATTGCAAACACAAAGCCTGGTCAGCAACCCGGTCAACGTACATTTCATGCACCGCGAAATAGCCTACCTGGTGTTCACACTTATTATGATATGGTTCGGCATTGCCGGTCGTAATGCTAAGAAAAATGCAGGCACATTGCTGGGCAAAACACGCTGGTGGCCTTTTATCCTCGTCTGGCTGCAGGTCATATTGGGTATAGTTACCGTACTGAGCGCGCCTCAGCAGCAGCTGAATAAATTCGGCACATTTGAGTTGCTTGCAGAACTGCACCAGATGGTGGCTATGTTCCTGCTTATGTCGGTAATGGTGAACCTATATGTAGTAAAGAGGAGATAGCCACTTTAATCCTTTACGTCATTCTTCAGGTTGTGTTTCTTTTCCTTGTCCAGCGGCAGCAGGTACAGGAAAGGAACAAGCCCATATATGGCGAAGGCGAGATAGACCGACACCCATGCCAGGAAGCCGGCAATGAGGTACATAAGCGGTGCAACAAAAAAGGTAAGCCGCACATTCTTCATCACAGACCGTTTATCATAGCTTTCTTTCAGGTAGTTTTTGGCATTGTAATAATACAGCCAGGAGAGCATGCCGCTGGTGAGCGATACGGTTATGCCCCACAGCATAATGAATACCGGCAGGTGGTAATGGCCCATTAAAGATGTGGGAAATGGCAGCAGGCAAACAAAAAATAGCAACAGGGTATTGATCCAGATAGCGCCATAGTCGCTCCGGGTGGCCATATGCATGATCTGGTGATGATGCAGCCACATAATGGCAATAAAGAAAAAGCTGATGACCCAGCTGTAAAATGCAGGCAGCTCTTTTACCACGGCATGCCATACTTCCTGCATATTGGTGGCATCTTCTATCTCCGGTATCTTCAGCTCCAGTACCAGCAGCGTAATAACAATAGCAAACACTGCATCGCTGAAAGCTTCCAAACGCCCCTTGGCAAACTGCCATTCTTTGAACCTGGTAAAAAAGCCCATAACATACGTGTTTTAGGAATGCATACAAGATACAAAAGCAGGTGAAAATTAAAACGGCCCCCGATGCTTTCCTTTATAGCTGCGGTAAGACACTTCAATATTAAATATTTCCGTTTCAATGAATTTCCCCTAAAAAAGCGGAACATTTTTTGTAGTTTACTGTAGTAATGACAAAAGGCGCCCTGAGAAATAAGGTAAGGCATGTTTACTACTTCCTGCCTGTTCAGTTAGTGATCCTTCACTTTCGTAAGTACCAGCTGCTGCTTTTGTTTTGGCTAATGCTTGTTGCGACACTTACTGGCCACTTTGCTGCTCATTTTGGTGCTGCCACACTCTTTCTTGCTCCCGAGTATTTTGGTAATGTAAGTTTTTACAGTATGCTTTTGCTGGGGGGCGCCATGGGCGTATTCATTATGTCCTGGCATATCACCACGTTTATCATCAATGCACACCGCATACCTTATATGGGTGCGGCCCGCCAAACTTTTTTGGTGTATGTGATCAATAATTCTATTATCCCCCTTGCCTTCCTTATCTTTTACTCCGTTGTCAGCATTCATTTTCAATGGTACTATGAGCATGCCGATGTCAAATTCATACTCGTCACGCAGGCTGGCTTCTACCTGGGCCTGTTGCTGGTGGTGCTTTTGTCTTTTGCATATTTTTTCCGCGTAGGCCGCGATCTGCTCAAGACCGTGCTCACCACGATAACCAACCCTGCGCGTATACGCGACATCATTCCTTATGATGCGCTCGATTACGAAGTGGATATCATCAGGGTGGATAATTACATTACCGAAACATTCAGGGTCGCACATTGTGATGAGCTGGAGCGGTATCACCCGCGCATGCTCAATGCCGTGCTCCGCCGCCATCACCGTAATGCCATTGCTGCCACCGTTTTTGCGGTGGTCTTGCTTTTCCTGCTCGGTATATTTATGGATCAGCCCCTGCTGCGTATCCCTGCCGCAGCGGGTTTTCTCATTCTCTTTGCTATAATGATGGGCGTAGTGGGTGCTGTAAAATATTTCCTGCGCAGTTGGGAGGTCTTAGGTTGGGTGGTCATCGGCCTCGTGCTTTCAGCGCTGGTTAGCCGTCATGTGTTCGATCTGCGCAGCATTGCTTATGGGCTCAATTACCATACATCTGCGGCCGGGGAGCCGGTATATGATTATGAACACCTGAAAGACCTGTTCAACACGCAACGTTACGAAAGGGATAAAAAAACGGAAGAGGCCCGTTTGGATAAATGGAAGACCAAAAGGGACCTGGCAGGAGTGTCAAAACCGCCATTAGTGGTCATTACCATCAGCGGTGGTGGTTCGCGTGCTGCATACTGGGCTTTCCGCTCCATGCAGTATGCCGATAGCATCACCGGCCAAAAACTGTTCAGTAATACGGTATTGATCAGCGGTGCCTCCGGTGGCATGATGGGCGCAGCCTATTGGCGCAGTGTGCACAGTGCCTATAACGATGGTATCATTAAAGATCCATATGATGAGCAATACCTCGCCAACATTGGCAAAGACCTGCTCAATGCCATCATTTTCTCTTTTGCCAGTGTAGATCTTATCAATCCGTTCAACAAAATATCCATCGAGGGGCATAGCTATACCAAAGACCGCGGCTATGCCATGGAGCATGAAATGGTGAACAATATGGGCCCCATGATAGATAAGACCATAGGCGATTTCAAGCAAAAAGAGGCAGATGCAGATATACCGCAAATGATATTCAACGGTACCATCATTAATGATGGCCGTAAGCTGATGATGGCGGCCCAGCCCATATCTTATCTTGGTCGGCCCGGGTATTCATTAAGGGATACCGTGGATCCGCCGATAGATGCTATTGATTTCGCTGCTTTTTTTGAGCGGCAAAACCCTTATAACCTGCGCATCACCTCAGCCATACGCATGAATGCCACTTTCCCTTTTGTGTTGCCGGTGGTGAAGCTGCCATCAAAGCCTGTGATGAATATAATGGATGCGGGTATGCGCGATAATTTTGGCACCGAGATAGCCAGCCGCTATCTTTTTGTCATGCGGCGCTGGATAGAAGAGAATGCAGGCAATGTTATTTTCCTGGAGATACGCGACACACGTGAGGGTGAGATGTTCCCCCCGGCAGAGCAGCACTCGCTGAGCAGTATGATATCCGATCCGCTCTTTGTGATACAGAACAAATGGGAAGTATTCCAGTCCTATTATCATGGCTACCTGAAAGATTTTGCACCCTATTTCCTAAACGGCAAGCTCCGTTTTGTGACCCTTGAATATGTACCCGAGGAAAAAGACCGCTCAGCCGCGCTCAATTTTCACCTCACACAAAAGGAGAAAATGGATATATACCGCTCTATTTATTACCCGCGCAACCAGGCTGCATTCGATACGTTACAAAGCCTGCTGAAATGATATTACTTTTACAGGCCCTTAACGGCCAATGACCACGATCGTTTTTCATATCAATGTACTCCTTGCCGGTGGCATAGAGAAGGTCCTGATCGACCTGCTCCGGGCGCTCGATCCTGCCAAATACCGAATGAAATTATCGGTAGGCTACCACCTGCAGGAGCTGGAGGTATTGAAAGGCAGCATCCCTTCTTATGTGGAGATAATTTACCTGGTAGATAAGCCTTCGCTCACTTTTGCAAAGAAGAAGAGAATCGCAGGGAACTTGTCGATACCGGGCAAGCTGTATAATGAGCTTGTTTTGTCACCGCTGCAAAGGCTGCTGTGGAAGCGCCGCCTCGCAGAAGTAACGAAAGATGCAGATGTAGTGATTGATTTTGATACTACGCTGGCGCCTTATTATAAGCTCCTGGCGGGTAAAAAGAAGATTGCTTACTCGCACTTCAGCCTCGCCCATTACTGGCAGGAGCATGGCAACGCCGGCCGCCGCGATAAACTGGCCGCTCGTTTATCGCACTATGATAAGGTGATCATGATATGCGATGAGATGAAGGAGGAGGCGATAAAGTTGTACCCGCAGTTAAAGGATAAAGCGGTCAGGTTATACAATGCCTTCGACCAGGAGAAAATAAAGGCTGCAGCCGAAGCTCCTTTGGCCTTGCCTGGGGGCGTAAACAAGGATAACTATTTCCTTTCATTGGGCAGGCTTAATGAGAGCCAGAAAGATGTATCGACCTTAATAAAAGCGTATGCGGCATCTGTACGGAAGTATGACATAACCGAACCGCTGGTAATAGTGGGCGATGGGCCGGACAGGGCATCGCTCGAAACACTGGTCAATGAAGAAGGAGTGGCAGCACAGGTGTTCTTCACTGGCTTCAGCCACAATCCCTACCCGTGGATAAAGCACGCAAAGCTCTTTCTTTTTTCTTCTAAGAACGAAGGGCTGCCCACTGTGCTTATAGAGGCACTGGCCTTAGCTAAGCCGGTTGTGGCAACGGCATGCCCTACCGGGGTGAAGGAGATATTGATGTATGGCAAAGCGGGTAAGCTGTTACCCGTGGGCGATGTAGCCGAAATGTGCGAAGCGATATGGGAATTAAAAGACAATGAGGCAATGCAGGCCGGGTATAGGGAACATGCGCAGCAGGTATTGAAAGAATTTGATATCACTACGGTCATAAAACAGTTTGAGGATAAAGTGATCAACTAATGGCACAGGGCATGAAGGTAACGGGATTTACATTTATAAGGAACGCAATAAAATACGACTACCCGGTTGCAGAGGCTATACGTTCCGTATTGCCCCTCTGCGATGACTTTGTGATAGCCGTAGGGCGTTCTGAAGATGATACCCTCCAATTGGTCAAAAATATCGACCCTGAAAAAATAAAAATAGTGGAAACAGTATGGGACGATTCGATACGAGAAGGCGGAAGAGTATTGGCTGAAGAGACGAATAAAGCCTTTGCAGCTATCGGGGCCGATACCGACTGGTGTTTCTATATACAGGGCGATGAGGTGCTGCACGAAAAATACCATGATACTGTGCGCAGGGCAATGCTGCAATGGAAGGACAATAAAGAAGTGGACGGCCTGCTCTTTAAATACCTGCACTTTTATGGTTCTTACGACTATACAGGTATTTCCGGTACCTGGTACGATCACGAGATACGCATCATCCGCAACGATAAGCGTATCTATTCATACCGCGATGCGCAGGGATTCAGGAAGGGCAATAATGAAAAGCTGCAGGTAAAACCTGTGGATGCCTATATATATCACTATGGCTGGGTAAAAGACCCCCGTGCCATGCAGCAAAAGCAGGAAGACTTTAATAAACTCTGGCACGATGATGCCTGGGTGGCGCAAAACATTATTAAAGCGGAAGAATTCGATTACCTGGAACGTATTGATGCCCTTGAAAAGTTTAGGGATACACATCCCGGGGTGATGCAGCAACGCATCGCCCGGCGCAACTGGCAGTTCGATTACGATATATCCTACAATAAGCTTTCCTTAAAAGATAGGCTCAAAAGACTGGCCTCTAAATGGCTTGGCCTGGAGTTCGGTTACAAAAATTACAAACTACTCCGCTGATACCCGTCTTGCTTAAAGCAGTAAAAATGCATTGAAAGGATTTTAATCCCGCGATGCATTCAGAATATGTTCAGAAACATGTCTTTAGTTTGCTGTAAACAAAGCGATACACATGAAAAAGATGATCCTGGCAGTTCTGATATTATCTGTTACAACTGCCTCAGCACAAAAGATTTCAGCGAATAAGGTACCAGCAGTGGTCAGTAAAGCGGTAGATCAAAAATTTCCGGATGCTCAGGCGCTGAAATGGGAGCGGGAGAACGACAACTTCGAGGCAAACTTTAAAGATGGCCTTAAAAACAGGTCCGTGCTTGTAGCGCCTTCAGGAAAGATCATGGAAGTAGAAACGGCTATCGGTACAGCTTCATTACCCGCCAAAGTTCGGGAATATGTGAGCGCCAATTATAAGAACGCTAAAATAAAAGAGGCCGCCGAGATAGTCCAGGCCTCAGGAGAAATGAATTATGAAGCTGAAGTAAATGGTATGGACCTGCTTTTTAGTTCAAAAGGAACATTTATCAAAGCCGTTAAAGATTAACTGTAAGAGTGGCTCCGGCAGTATTGGTGGTTGACAAAAAATAAAGCAATTTTGTAACAATACAATGAAAGTATTGATCATAGAAGATGAGGAGGCATTAAATAGCAGCATTGTTGAGTATCTCAGATCACTCGACTATACCTGCGAGTCTGTCACCAATTACAGGGATGCTTTACAAAAGATAGATTTGTATGATTATGACTGCGTGATTCTCGATATAATGCTGCCCGACGGAAATGGATTAAAACTGCTCCAGGAGATAAGAGCGCAAAATAAAGCAGATGGTGTAATAATTGTATCAGCAAGAAACCAGTTAGACGATAAGCTAAAAGGGCTTTCACTGGGTGCGGATGACTATTTGACCAAGCCATTTCATCTTGCAGAACTGAGTCTCAGGATCGCGGCGATAGTGCGTCGTAAAAATCACCTGTTGACCGACAAACTTGAGTTTGAAGAGATATCTATTGACCTGGTAGAGAAAAAAGTTACGGTCAATGAGATCGCGCTGCAGCTCACCAAGACGGAGTATAAATTTCTTGTTTACTTCATAGTTAATAAAAACAGGTTGCTGTCTAAAAACCTGATCGCAGAACATTTATGGGGTGATGATATGGAGGCTGTACAGAGTTTCGATTTTATGTACGCCCACATAAAAAATCTCCGCAAAAAGCTGATCAATGCAGGTAGCGGCGATTACATCCATAGTGTCTACGGCATGGGCTACAAATTCGGTATCTCATGAAATTATTTACCAGGTATAACCGTATAAATGTTGCGGCCACCATCGCCATATTCCTGTTGGGTAGCTGCCTGTTTTATTTCCTTGTTCATTACATATTGTTACACCAGCTTGATGAGGCGCTCGAGACTGAACGGACAGAGATACTGGCCTTCAGCCAAAAGCATGGAAAACTGCCTGAAGTATTGAACACCCCGGATCAGTATACGTTCTATCAACAGGCAAGCACCCCGGTCAGGGAACATTTTTACAATGGCTACGTACGGTATGTAAAGGGGCGTGAATGGTCCCGGCAGATAGATTTTCCTGCGGAGGTGAACGGTATTGCTTACCGGGTTACCGTAAGTAAACCTTTGGAGGAGACCGAAGGCTTATTGAGTGTCATCATTGTTGTGACCATACTCCTTATAGCCCTGGTGCTGATTTCCTCCCAATTGATCAACCGGGCAGTTTTGAATAAGCTTTGGCACCCCTTCTATGAGGCGATCGATTTCCTGAAAAGATTTAAAGTAGATCAAAAAGGCGACTTCGCACTTAAGCCATCAGGTATCGATGAGTTTGATCAGCTTAATAAAGGCATTAGTGACGTGCTGCGCAGAGTGCAGGCCGATTTTGAGTCGTTGAATGAATTTACTTCTTATGCGGCGCATGAAATGCAAACACCCCTGGCGGTAATTCGGGCAAAATTGGAGCTGATACAGCAGGATGAAAGCGTTTTCAGGCAATATGCAGGCCATATGGTGGCTATAGAGCAGGCAGTACGTAAATTGTCTAAGCTTTACCAATCCCTGCTCTTGCTTACAAAAATTGAGAACGGGCAGTTCACATTCACTGAGCAGGTCAGGATGGACGAAGTTTTGCAGAACAAACTGGGTGAGCTGGATGACCTTATCAATACGAAGGGAATTTCCATTGATACAAACATTGCCCCGGCATCCCTTACATTTCATGCTTACCTGGCGGATATACTCGCAGGCAATATCCTGAATAATGCTGTTCGCTACAATTTTGATGGTGGAATGATCTCTGTCAGGCTTACCGGAAATGAGCTTGTGATCAGTAATACTTCATACCTGCCTGCTATGGAACAGGAGCGTGTCTTTCAGCGCTTTTTCCGCTCTGCAGAAGCAAAGGAGGAGGGCAACGGGCTTGGGCTGGCCATCGTTAAGCGTATTTGCGAGGCCGCCGGGTATTCCATAACTTATTCATATGCGGGTGGCAGGCATTCTTTCTGCATAGTATTCTAAATTCTGAATTTCTACAGATTTGGGGCCTTGATTTGCATCCGGTATGCGATGCGCACTATTTCTTTTTATATGTCTTGTCGCCCTGCTTTCCACGAGGATAGCTGCACAAGAGCACGACCTCGGGTATTTTTTAGCACGAGGACTGGCAAACAGTCCCTTACTTAAAGATCTGGATAACCAGGCATCTGCGGCACAAGTGGATAGCAGCCTGCTGAAAGCAAATTATAAGCCACAGGTGTCCTTGACCAGCGACAACTTCTATCCGCCGGTGATCAATGGTTATGGTTATGATGCTGCTGTCACCAACGGCGGCACGTACAGCGCCCTCGTAAATGTCAACCAGGCCTTTATTGGGAAAAAACATTTACAGGCACGGCTCTCAGGTTTACACCTCGTACAAGATTCCTTTAGGAATGAAAGGAAAATATCCGAACAGGATCTCAGGCGGACCATAACAGCGCAATACATAGTAGCCTACGGCGACCAAAAGCAACTGGAATTCTATGATCGCGTACGCCGCCTGCTGGTGGATGAGGATAGTATTTTAATGCGGCTTACACGATCGAATATCTACCGCCAAAGCGATTACCTGGCCTTTATGGTGACCTTTAAGCAGCAGGATCTCCAGGCAAAGCAATTACAGGTACAATACCAGGCTAACCTGGCAACACTTAATTATTTGTGCGGGATATTTGATACGGCTTCCTGTTCACTTTCCTACCCGTCTATTCAATTGTCCCTGCCCGGCGAGGCCGATGGGTCTGTATTCTATAGAAAATATGTACTGGACAGTCTTACGCTAAACAATAATTTATTGTTGCTCAATTACAATTACAGGCCTAAGCTTACAGGCTATGTAAATGCCGGTTACAACTCCTCCCTGGCTTACCAGGCGGAAAAGAATTTCGGCACCGGTATTGGTCTGAACCTGAGCCTGCCGATATATGATGGCCACCAGCGTAAGCTGCAAGCCCAAAAAATTGCATTACAGCAAACCACCCTCGGCAATTACCGCGATTTTTTCAAAACGCAATACGATGAGCAGATCGGGATGCTGAAAAAGCAGCTTGCGGACACGAGGTCGCTGATCAATGATATCAATGAACAGGTAAAATATGCCGAAACGCTGATAAACGTGAATAAGAAATTTTTAACGACCGGGGACGTGAAGATATCAGACCTTGTAATTGCCATTAATAACTACCTGGCCGCAAATAATTTATTAACGCAAAACAATATCACTTGCATGCAGATAATTAACCAGATCAATTATTGGAACAGACAATAAGTATTATGAGATATTTTTTCACGTGCTTGGCTGCATTGTCATTGGCCACCACAACGATGACCTCGTGTACCGGTAGTACGAGCGAATCGGATGAACAGGTAAGGGCGATAGAAACCCCGGTTACGGTCGATACTGTCAAACGATCGGATATGGTGGAATATGCAGACCTCAGTGCCACTGCCGCCTTTCTGCAAAAGAATATCGTCAAGGCCAATACTGCCGGGTACATACAGGCTGTGAATGTTCATATAGGGCAATATGTAACACAGGGAACCGTGTTGTTCCGTGTTAAGACCAAGGAAGCACAAAGCATCGGCAATGCAATTAATAAACTGGACCCTTCTTTCGGCTTTAGCGGGCTCAGCGACATAAAGGCAACAAGAAGTGGTTACATAGCGCAAATAGACCACCAGTTGGGTGATTATGTACAGGATGCAGAACAACTGGCCGTTATCACCGATAAAAGCAGCTTTACATTTTTATTGAACGTTCCTTATGAATTACACAGTTATGTAAAAACAGGTAATTCTGTGCGGGTCATGCTGCCTGACGGAGCCATTATAAACGGCCATATAGCATCTGAGTTGCCCACAGTCGATTCGCTGTCACAGGCACAGACCTATGTAATAAAAACCGACGTTCCTGCCGACATACCCGAAAATCTCATCGCCCGGGTGCAGGTTATCAGGAAGGAGAAACAGGACGTTGTTTCCGTTCCTAAGAGCGCAGTCCTGGCTGATGATACGCAAACCGATTTTTGGGTAATGAAAATGATAAATGACACTATAGCAGTGAAGGTGCTTATAAACAAAGGGCTGGAAACATCCGGACGGATTGAGATATTATCAGGGGCAGTACAACCTGCAGACGTTGTATTGATCGGCGGAAATTTTGGCTTGCCGGATACGGCTTTGGTCAAAGTAACTAACAAGTAAATTATGAAGAACTTTTTTGTCAGGTACAAAAGTCCGGTAACAGTTCTGCTTGCATTTGTGCTCATGGCAGGTGCATTGGTATATACCAGGTTCCAGACTTCCTTATTCCCTGAGATCACTTTCCCCAAGATCAAGGTAATAGCAGATGCAGGCCTGCAACCTGCGGACAGGATGATGGTGACGGTAACAAAACCGATCGAGGATGCGATAAAAAGAGTGCCGGAACTGCAAACTGTTCGGAGTACCACCAGCAGGGGCAGTTGCGAGATATCGGCCTTTATGAACTGGAATGCGGACATTGACCTCAGCCAGCAAAGAATAGAATCCCGCATCAATGAGATCAAGGGTTCACTGCCTCCTGGGACCCAGGTCACTATTGAAAAAATGAACCCATCTATCCTCCCGGTGATGGGCTATACGCTCGAGAGCAATACCTTGTCGCCTATCCAGTTAAAGTTACTCGCCACTTATACCATTAAGCCATTTTTATCGCAGGTGGAAGGAGTGGCGGAAATAAGGATTATTGGCGGCAGGCAAAAGGAATACTGGGTAATGCTGGACCGGCAAAAGATGTCGGCCTTGGGGATAACCCCGGAGATGCTCAATGCTACATTGAGCCAGACCGGGCTCATAAAAGCGAATGGCTATTTATCGGACTACCGTTATTTGTACCTGAGCGTTACAGATGCCACTGTGCACGATATTGACGAAATAAAAAGTATGGTGGTGCGCAACGACGGAAAGCGTCCCATCCTGCTCAGTGATATTGGTCGGGTCGCTGTTCATGAAGCTACAGAATACACGCGGATAAATGCTAATGGGAGAGATGCTGTGCTTGTCGCAGTTATCAAACAACCCAACGCCAACCTGCTAACGGTAGCAGATAGCGTAAGATCAAAAGTGGTTCAACTTTCAGATTTGTTACCTGCCGGTGTTCATATCCGGCCTTACTATGATCAGTCTGCATTTGTAAAAGACTCGGTTAAAAGTGTGACGGATAGCCTGTGGGTAGGACTGGCATTGGCAATAGTGGTCGCCATTATCTTCCTGAGATCTGTAAAGGCAAGCCTTACCATCCTGGTTACTATTCCCATCACACTCTGCCTGACGCTTATTGTCCTGTACCTTGTTGGTTACTCGCTTAATATTATGACCCTTGGTGCTATAGCTGCTGCCATCGGCTTGATAATAGATGATGCCATTGTGGTAATGGAGCAGATACACCGTACCCACGAGGAGCACCCGGATGAGCCTTCTACCAGCCTCGTGCAGAAAGCAATAAAATATTTATTGCCTGCCATGATAGGCTCCTCTATCAGTACCATAGTCATTTTCATACCCTTTGTAATGATGACAGGGGTTGCGGGCGCTTACTTCAATGTGCTTACCAATACCATGCTCATCACGCTGGTTTGCTCCTTTTTCGTTACATGGATAGGGCTGCCGGTCATTTATTTACTCATCAGCAGGAAGCCCGGCAAATACAAGCAGGAACAGGCCCATTCGGTAAAGAAGCAGCGCTGGGTATCATTTTTCATCAACAGGCCGTTTATTAGTTTTGCTATTGTGGCCGCCTTCATTCTTTGTATCGCGCTCGTGCTGCCGCATCTGCAAACAGGATTTTTACCCGAGATGGATGAGGGCAGCATTGTTTTGGATTATAGCTCTCCACCCGGCACATCTTTAGAGGAAACGGACAGGATGCTTCGCGAAGTAGAGAAGATCATCGTAAAAATACCTGAAGTAGAAAGCTATTCAAGACGCACCGGCACCCAAATGGGCTTTTTCATTACAGAGCCAAACAGGGGCGATTACCTCATACAGTTGAAGAAATCCCGGAAACGCAGCACGGAAGACGTAATTGCTGATGTCAGGAAGCGAATTGAAAGTACCCAGCCCGCATTGCGGGTTGACTTTGGGCAGGTAATTGGCGATATGTTGGGTGACCTGATGACCTCGGTGCAACCTATCGAGATCAAGATATTTGGAGATAACCAGCAGAAGCTCCATGAACTTTCTACTAAAATAGCGGATATAGCTTCAGGTATCAGTGGCGTAGCCGACGTATTTAACGGCGTGGTTATTGCAGGGCCTTCTGTCAGCATTGTTCCGCATTATGCATTACTCGCTCAATATGGAATAACACCGGCCAACTTTCAGACACAGGTGCAGACAGCGCTCCAGGGCACAGTGGCGGGCAATGTGTTGGAAAATGAACAGCTCACCAACATCCGCCTGATATATCCGGGTGCAAGGCAGCTTGATGTAAATGCGACCAGGCAACTCCCGATATTTTTACCGAATGGCCAGCTAAAACCTATCGGCGAATTGGCTACCGTGAAAATCGAGACCGGTGAAGCAGAGATCCAGCGGGAGAACCTCCAGTCAATGGGCGCAGTTACGGCCCGGCTGGATAACCGGGACCTTGGCAGCGCCATTAATGCCATTAGGAAGAAAGTGAATGCAGATATACGATTACCCAAAGGTTATCATATTGTGTATGGAGGCTCATATGCCGAGCAACAACAATCTTTCCATGAGTTGCTACTGATCCTCATTGCTTCGGCATTGCTGGTCTTTTCTGTGATCCTGTTCTTATTTCGTAGTGTCGCCGTTGCTGCATTGATCGTTGTACTTGCCGTGCTGGGCATTACTGGTAGTTACCTTGGGCTATTTTTAACCGGCACACCTTTGAACGTTGGTAGCTATACTGGCCTCATAATGATCGTTGGGATCATAGGCGAGAATGCCATTTTCACTTTTCTTCAGTTCAGGGATGCATTGCAGACCCAATCGGTGAAGGATGCGGTGATCTTTTCGATATCCACCCGTTTGAGACCTAAATTAATGACAGCGTTGGGAGCCATCATAGCATTGATGCCATTAGCCCTCGGCATTGGCACCGGTGCACAGTTGCACCAGCCATTGGCAATTGCCGTGATAGGAGGCTTCCTGACCGCACTTGTCTTATTGCTGGTAGTGCTTCCAACTTTCCTGGTGTTGTTGTATAAAGTCAAAGATACCCATGGAAGCATTATCCCGGGAAAGGACAGGGCTTGACTAGTAGGGCATTCGGGTATTTAAAAATCGTTCAGCTATTACCATATCGTCATGCAATACCCGGTCATGCTCCATCATACTGACCTCTTTACGCAAGGCGGCATGAACTTGTTCTATGGCTGCCGAGCTTTTCAAAGGACGCCTCAGGTCCAGGGCCTGTGCCGCAGTTAGCAGCTCAATGGCCAGTACTCTTTGCACATTCTGTATCACACGGTATAGTTTGGTAGCAGCATTGGCACCCATACTTACGTGGTCTTCCTGCCCGTTGCTGCTGATGATGCTGTCCACGCTGGCAGGTGTGCACAACTGTTTGTTCTGGCTCACTATCGATGCCGCAGTGTACTGTGCGATCATAAAACCGCTGTTCAGGCCTGCATCGGGAGCGAGGAATGCTGGCAGGCCGCGCTGCCCGCTTACCAGCAGGTATGTGCGGCGTTCTGATATATTCGCGATCTCTGCCATGGCGATGGCCAGGAAATCAAGGTTTAATGCTAATGGCTGCCCGTGGAAGTTACCGCCACTCATGATCGCATCCTCATCATGGAACACGATGGGATTATCCGTTACCGAGTTGATCTCAGTTTCAACCACATTCCGGATACTGTCCACAGCATCTTTACTGGCCCCGTGCACCTGGGGCATGCAGCGGAAGGAGTAGGGGTCCTGTACCTGCTCTTTATGTTCTTTTTGTATCTCGCTGCCTTGCAATAGCCCCAATATTCTTGCTGCGGTATTTACCTGTCCTTTATGCGGCCTTACCCGGTGTATGGGATGTTGGAATGGCTCATCTTTAGCCATGAAAGCATCGGCGCTCATCGCTCCCGTAAGATCGGCCCACTCCAGCAACCTTTGTGCGGCCATAAGGGCCCATGTGGCATAGCTGCTCATGAACTGGGTGCCGTTCAGCAGGGCCAGGCCCTCTTTAGCGGCAAGGGGCATTGGCTCCAGTCCCAGTTCTTGCAATACTTCGGCAGCAGCCCTCTTTTGGCCTTTATAATTCACTTTGCCTTTGCCGAACAGGGGCATGCTCAGGTGTGCCAGCGGTGCCAGGTCGCCCGATGCGCCCAGCGAACCTTGTTCATAAACTATGGGATGCACTCCATTGTTGTAAAACTCGGCAAGCCTTTGCACTATCGCTGGCCGCACACCGCTGTATCCCTGGCTAAGGCCATGTATCTTGAGCAGCAGCATTAGCCTGACGATCTCTTCAGGCACTTCATCGCCCATGCCACAGGCATGCGAGCAAACAAGGTTTTCCTGCAGCTGCGCCAGTTCGCCTGTAGCTATTTTTACATTACATAGTGAGCCGAAGCCGGTATTGATGCCATAATAGGTATTATTCCCTTTGAGTATATTATCGAGGTATGCCCGGTTATCCGCTACCCGTTTGTGTGCAGCTCCTGAAAGCTGCAGGCTGTCATCATTATTATTTTGTAAAAATTCAATAGAGAGATGTTCGGGTAATTCCATGATAAGCGCCTGTATTAATGGATGCAAATGTACTTATTCCCGCCAACTTAAGGGCTTTTACATATGTACTGCGCTGCATAAAATAGCATAATTGCAGCTATATTTGCCTGTCAATTGATAAGATATGCTGCCGATACATTTATTCCGTCAAAACAAGGACCTGGTACTGGAAGGATTAAAGAAAAAGAACTTTAAAGAGCTCAGCCTCATCGATAAGATAATATCGCTTGATGAGCAGCGCCGCCAGGTGCAGGCCGAGAACGATACCATTGCAGCAGCGGTCAATTCAGCATCTAAGAATATCGGCCAGTTGATGGCCAAAGGCGAAAAAGAGCAGGCTGAACAATTGAAGGCAGAGGTGGCGCAAAACAAGGAGCAGGCAAAGGAACTGGGGCAGAAACTGGGTGAGCTGGAGAAAGAGCTGCACGATACGCTGGTGCTTTTACCTAACCTGCCCCACGGTAGTGTACCAGCTGGTAAAACACCCGAGGAGAATGAAGTGTTGCGTAGCGGAGGTGATACCCCCGATCTTTCTGCACAAAAAATGCCCCATTGGGAACTGGCCGATAAGTATAAGCTGATAGATTTTGAGCTGGGCAATAAGATCACCGGCAGCGGTTTCCCGGTGTACACAGGGCAGGGCGCAAGGCTGCAGCGTGCCTTGATCACGTATTTCCTCAACTACAATATTGATGCGGGATATACGGAATACTATCCCCCTTACATGGTAAATGAGGCCAGTGCATATGGCACAGGCCAGCTACCGGATAAGGAGGGGCAGATGTATCATGTGACCGAAGATGGTTTTTTCCTAATACCCACCGCCGAGGTACCGGTGACCAATATACATCGTGATACCATACTGGCCGGGCAGCAATTGCCCGTAAAAATGACCGCGTACACACCATGCTTCCGCCGCGAGGCCGGTTCTTATGGCAAGGATGTACGGGGCCTCAACCGCGTGCACCAGTTCGATAAAGTAGAGATCGTGCAACTGGCCCACCCCGATAAAAGCTACGAGGCGCTGGAAGAAATGGTGGCCCATGTGGAAAAGCTGGTTCAGTCGCTGGGCCTGCAATACCGCATCTTACGCCTTTGCGGGGGCGACATGAGTTTTGCCTCTGCACTCACGTATGATTTTGAGGTGTACAGTGCAGCCCAGGAGCGCTGGCTCGAGGTAAGTTCCGTATCCAATTTCGAGGTATTCCAGAGCAACAGGATGAAGATACGCTACAAGGATAGCAACGGTAAGACCCAGTTGGTACACTCGCTCAATGGTAGCTCACTGGCATTACCCCGTATACTGGCCTGCATCCTCGAGAACCATCAAACCCCGGAGGGGATAAATATACCAGAAGCCCTGCAACCCTATTTTGGCAAGGCGCTTATAAATTAATTGCTTTTTGATTTTTGGCTTTTTACTTTTGAATTAACATGATACAACGCATACAAACTTTGTGGCTCTTCCTGGCAGCATTGGTCAATGCAGGGCTTTTTGTTTTTGACCTGTACCGCCCTGCTGATGCAAGCGGCACGCTTAAGCCCCTCAACGTGATCGATAATTATTTCTTTGTGCTTATAGCACTGGTAACCATAGTACTGCCCTTAGTTACCATATTTATGTTCAGGGACCGCAAAAAGCAGGTGCGCATGACGGCTGTATCTATAATTGCTTCGCTTAGCTTTATTTCCACCATGCTCATGGAGGTAAGAAGCTCTTACCCGGCCGGTACCTCAGGTTCTTACTGGATAGCTTCCGTACTGCCTGTACTCGCGATCATATTTCTTATCATGGCTATCCGGGGCATCCGCAAAGATGAAAAGCTGGTGCGTTCGCAAGACCGGTTGCGATAGGTTTTACGGTCACAGGTTCATCGATATACCTACGCTGAAACCAATGTTGCTGAAGGGAGCAGAGAATGCCAGTGTTTTGGTTGGCTGACTACTGCTGTTATTGTCCCGTTCTGCATAATTGTAAGTATACTCAAAATGCGTATCGCTGGTGTTGATAAGCCCCGCTATTTGCTGCCCGTTCTGGATAATGCTGGTGTACTGGCCTGTTTTAGGGCGCAGCGACAGGGCCATGCCATTCAGCTCTGCCCATAGGCCCATCACCCGGTTCATTTTATAGCATATACCCGCAGCGCCGGCCAAACCAATGGAAAACCTGTTCTTGATCTCAAAGGTTGCGGACTCAGTACCATTCAACTGGTCGGAATATTGTTCTTCAACGATCAGCTTGCCCGATACCGGCATCGCCAGCCCGGCCCTTGCATAACCCGAAATACGGGTATTACCTGTTGACACTACAAGCGATGGTACCAGCACTACCGGCAACTCTGCGTACGAAGTGAAATTGACCGTAGCAGGATTCCCCGGTGCTGTAGATGTATAATTGAGTGTATATTTTTTCATGGCCAGCCCAAACATGGCTGCTACCTCTACCCCGAAATGCTCATTGAACATGAGGCCCGGGGCGATCACTGTGCCAAAACCGGCTGCAAAGGAAGCCTTTTTCAGATCGTAACTGTCGTAAGTGCCGTCATAAGTGCGCTTGCCGCTGATGGGCTGCAGGTATGTGTCATACACCATCGACTCGCCACCGGCGATGGGCAGGGCATAACCAAAGCCTGCGCGCAGGGTAAAGGAGGGATCGAACAGAGGTTCTTTTTTCTTTTTTGCATACGCAGGCAGCGCCGTTACGGCCGCAACGATAAGGATAAGGAGCTTTCTCATTGTCAGTATGTTGTTTAAGAGTTATTTACGTTTCATGCAGGCTTCAATCTCTTCTGCCGTTATGGGTATGTTCTTAAAGAGGTCCTGGTTGCCGTTCTTCGTGATCCAGATGTTGTTCTCTATGCGTATACCCATTTGCTCTTCTTCTATGTAGATACCGGGCTCTACGGTGAAGAGCATACCTTCCTTCACTGCATCGGTACGTGTGCCCAGGTCATGCACATCTATGCCTAGGTGGTGGGTAACACCATGATAGAAGTATTTGCGGTAAGCCGGGTTGGCCGGGTCCTGGTTCTTGATATCGCTTTTGCTGATCAGCCCTATGCTTAGCAGTTGCTTTTCCATCTCCACATTGATCTTGTTCACATAGTCGGGGAATTTGATGCCGGGCTTCAGTATCTTCTTGCCATAGTTGTGCACGGCCAGCACGGCATTATACACTTCCTTCTGGCGTTTGGTGAATTTGCCGTTCACCGGTATGGTACGCGTAAGGTCTGATGCATAATTGCCATATTCCGAGCCAAAGTCCATCAGTATCAGCTCGCCGTCCTTGCATTCACCATTGTTCTCTACGTAGTGCAGCGTGCGTGCCCTGTCGCCAGAGGCTACAATGCAGCCATAGGCGTGGCGTGTGGCCCTGTTCCGCAGGAACTCATGGGTTATTTCGGCCTCTATCTCGTACTCCATTACACCGGGCCTGATGAACTGCATCACGCGGCGGAATGCTTTTTCGGTAATATCGACGGCTTTCTGTGTTACGGCTATTTCTTCTTTTGTCTTTATAGCGCGCAGCTCCTTCATAATGCGGGCCGAGCGTTCGTAGTGGTGCAAGGGATAGCGCTTCATGAAGTCATGCACATACAGCAGGTCGGGGCGGAAGAGCGTAGTATCCAGCCTGTCGTTCTCGTCGCTGTTGAGGTACACATGGTCGGCATGGTGCATCATCACCTGCAGCATGGCATCTATGCTGTCCATCCACTGTATGTTCTTTATGCCAGATATGGCAGTTGCTTCATCTTTACGCAACTTATGCCCTTCCCATTTTTCCAGGTCTTCGTTGGGCCGCAGCAATACCAATACCTCCCTTGCGCTTTGATCGGGGTTGTCGGGATACAGGATCACCATACTTTTTTCCTGTACCACACCCGAAAGCCATACCACATCCGAATTGGGCACATATACATAGGTCTGGTCGCCATTGGTGGGCAGTACCTGGTTGCCCGGGAATATGGCCACCGAGTTAGGCTTCATCTTTTTGATAAAGCGCTGGCGGTTCTGTACATAAAGCTTCGACGGTATCGGTAAGTATTTCATCTGTGGTATTTTATTATGAGGTTGTGAAGTTAAGGAAAAATGACAGGTTGGCAAGTTGATAAGTGTAAGGTGAAAATCATGGGATGCTATAGGCTATCCCCGGTTAAATTATAAATAAGAATGCCCTGCAATGCAGGGCATTCTTTAAAGATCAGTTCTTATTCATAATTATACATTCGCCATCGCTACAGGAGCGGCAGAGAGGATCTCTTCGCTGGCCTCAGACGCATATTTATCAAAGTTCTTAACGAAAAGCTGTGCCAGGTCATTGGCCTTCTTGTCGTAAGCTTCTTTATCGGCCCATGTATTGCGTGGGTTCAGTATTTCCACCGGTACATTGGGGCAGCTCTTAGGCATCAGCACGCCAAAGGTTGGATGCGCTTCATATTCCACGCTGTTCAGTTCACCGTTCATGGCTGCAGTTATCATAGCGCGTGTATAACTCAGCTTCATGCGGCTGCCGGTGCCATATGCGCCGCCACTCCAGCCGGTATTGATCAGCCATACATTCACATTATGGTCTTCTTCCAGCTTCTTGCCCAGCAGTTCTGCATACCTGGTAGGGTGCAGTGGCAGGAACACGCGGCCAAAGCAGGCCGAGAAGGTGGTCTGCGGTTCGGTAACACCCACCTCGGTACCAGCAACTTTAGCCGTATAGCCGCTGATGAAGTGGTACATGGCCTGCGCCTTGGTCAGCTTGCTGATGGGGGGCAGTATGCCGAAGGCATCGCAGGTGAGGAAGAATATATTTTTAGGAGCGCCGCCGTAAGAGGGCTCTTTTGCATTGTCGATATGGTCGATGGGGTATGCAGCACGGGTGTTCTCCGTAATGCTTCCGTCGGCATAGTCCACTTTATTAGTGCCTTCGATGAATTTGATGTTCTCCAGCAATGCGCCGGGTTTGATGGCTTTATATATCTGCGGTTCTTTCTCTTCGCTCAGGTCTATGCATTTGGCATAACAGCCACCTTCGAAGTTGAATACCGTATTGTCCGACCAGCCATGCTCATCGTCGCCTATCAGTGCGCGTTGTGGGTCGGCGCTGAGGGTGGTTTTGCCCGTGCCGCTGAGGCCGAAGAAAAGGGCTACGTCGCCATCTTTACCTTCATTGGCCGAGCAGTGCATGCTCAGTACACCATGTTCATGCGGCAGTACATAGTTGAGCACACCAAAGATGCCCTTCTTCATTTCGCCGGTGTATGCCGATCCGCCGATCAGGATGATCTTGCGGGTAAAGTTCACTATGGTAAAATTGCCCTGGCGGGTACCGTCCACAGCCGGGTCGGCCTCGAAGCCGGGGGCCTGCAGGATCAGCCAGTCAGGGTTTTGTGTTGTTATTTCCTGTTCGGTGGGGCGCAGGAACAGGTCGTTGCAGAATAAATTGGCCCATGGGGTCTCATTTATCACGCGGATGTTCAGGCGGTACTTAGGGTCGGCGCAGGCATATGCGTCGCGTACCCATACTTCTTTGCCGGTCATGTAAGCGCAAACCTTGTCATACAGTTTATCGAAGGCTTCAGGAGCTATGGGGATGTTAATATCGCCCCAGTCCACGCTGTGTTCTGTTTTTGCATCCTTTACGGTAAATTTGTCTTTTGGGGAGCGGCCGGTGAATTTGCCGGTGCTAACGCAAAGTGCGCCGGTGTCGTTAAGAACGCCTTGTCCCAGCTCAACTGTCTTATTTACAAGGTCTTGGGGAGATAAATTCCAGTGTGCGGTTGCTACGTTAAGCCCCAGGTCAGCAAGATTAGCCGAGGGGTTTTTCTTACCAGATTCCTGCATAGAAGAATAATTTTGTCTAAAATTTTAGGAGGCAAAAATACTACTAAAATGCCATCTGCAACGTTAATTTCACAATTGAATACAGAATTTTGTGCAAAGGCCAAATAGGTGTCAGCAGAATTAATGGTAAATTAATAATATATAAAAGATGGCTGTCTGCTGGTATAAGCTTATTAATATCGATCAATGGAAAGGAATAAATTACCATATATGCTGTTGATATTTGCAAGTGCATTATTATATGTATTGAGTATCATGTGGGGCATGCAGCACAAAGCATGGGCCGGAGGGCTGGAAAAAGTGGCTGAAATATCGCTGGCCATCGCTCTTATCGTTTTTTTTATCATCCCTAAAAAAAAGTAGCACACAGCCCTATAAATAGGATAAGCACGAAAAAAAGTAAACCTTTCTTTTTTTTGAATTCCAAACCCGTATCTTTGCGCAAAATTTCAGGGTCGAGTAATGAATTTTAATAAATTAATCGTTGTTTTTTCACTGGTAATCATGGCCTTGGGACTTGCTCCAAAAGCCCATGCAGCAGAAGAGGCGGCGCAGGCAGGTGAAGAAAAGAAAGGTTTCAATGCAACCGAAGTAATTTTTGGCCACATTGCAGATTCACATGAGTGGCATTTATTCGATCTGAATGGCAGCCCGGTAGCCTTCCCTCTGCCTGTTGTGGTTTACGGCGCCAATGGCCTGCAGGTATTTTCGGCCGGTCATTTCGAAGAGTGGCACGAGAGCGAAGACGGCAAACTGCAGATCAGCAATTCATATAATGGTATGCACCTTGAAAAAGGCATGAAAGAAAAACTGGTTGCAGATGATGGCAGCAGTATATACGACCTTTCGCTTACCAAGAACGTGGTATCCATGATCATAGGTGTTATCCTGCTCCTGTGGGTGATGACCTCAGCAGCTAAAAAATATAAAGCGAAGGGTAGCATGACCGCACCTTCGGGCATGCAAAATGGCCTCGAAGCGGTGATCATTTTCATGCGCGATGAGGTGGCCCGTCCTAACCTGGGGCATAAGGCCAATAAATTCATGCCCCTGATACTCACGATATTTTTCTTTATCTGGATCAATAACTTACTGGGCCTGCTGCCTGGTGGCGCTAACTTTACCGGTAACATAGCCGTTACCTGCTGCCTGGCAATCGTATCGTTCATCGTAATGCTCTTCAATAGCAATAAGCATTTCTGGAGCCACCTGCTGAACCCGCCTAATGTGCCCTTCCCCATTAATATACTGCTGGTGATCATCGAGCTGCTCTCCCTGCTCATCAAGCCCATAGCCCTCATGATACGTCTTTTTGCCAACATGCTGGCGGGCCATATCGTGATCCTCAGCGTTATATCCATGATCTTCATCTTTGGTGCGCTGAACAAATTTGTTGGTATTGGTTTTGTGCCGGTTTCGCTGGCCTTCTCCGTATTCATGTTTATGCTCGAGCTGCTGGTGGCTGCCATACAGGCATTCATCTTTGCCAACCTCACGGCGGTGTTCCTGGGGCAGGCTATCGAGGAAGGACATGGTCATGAAAATGAAATTATAGCTTAGTTTTTTAATCAAAATCCATATACACATGTCGTTGTTAAACACAATTATGTTAGCAGGAGACTTAGCCAAAGCAGGTGGTGCCATAGGTGCCGGTGTTGCTGCTGTTGGTGCAGGTATCGGTATCGGCCAGATCGGTAAAGGCGCAGTAGAGGCTATTGCACGCCAGCCCGAAGCTATGAGCGATATCCGTGCGAATATGATCCTTACAGCTGCCTTCGTAGAAGGTGTTGCCCTGTTCGGCGTTATCGCAGGTCTGCTTGCTATCGTACTCTAAGGAGTACCAGGGTATTAACTGCATCCAACGCACAGGGCCGAGGATGCAGTTATTTAAACCACTATCGTTTTTAAAATTGAATATTGACCTTTTTTATTAATAAATAAACACAAGCACAATGGATTTGCTGACCCCGGAACTCGGCTTATTTTTTTGGACACTCATAGCATTTCTTGCAGTGTTCTTCATCCTGCGCAAGTTTGCATGGAAACCCATACTGGAAACACTGGGCGAACGTGAGAAAGGTATTGCCGATGCAGTATCTGCTGCCGAACGCGTTAAAGCTGAAATGAGCCAGTTACAGGCCGAGAACGAAAAGATAATGGCTGAGGCCCGTGAAGAAAGCTCGCGCCTGATGAAGGAAGCCCGCGAAACAAGGGACCGCATTGTGAATGAAGCTAAAGACCAGGCTAAAACAGAAGCAAACAAAATACTGGTGGATGCGCAGCAGCAGATACAGCAGCAAAAAATGGCTGCCCTCGCTGAAGTGAAGAACGAAATAGGCAACCTGGCCGTGGAAGTGGCTGAGAAGATACTCCACACACAGCTGTCAGCCGCAGATGCCCAGAACCACTTTGCCGAAATGCTGGCACAAGACATTAAACTGAACTAATTTTTTACCGGGACGATGAGGTGATTTTTTTTAACCTGCTGACTTCTGACCTTTGAATTAATATATGCCAAATCCACGTCTTGCATCGCGCTATGCGAAATCATTGATGGACATCGCTGTTGGACAAAACAGTGTGGAAGCTGTGTTGAACGACCTGAAGACACTTGATGACGTATGCCAGAAGAACCGCGACTTTGCCGTGATGCTGCGCAGTCCCGTTGTCAAAGCCGACAAGAAACTGGCGGTATTCAACGCCGTATTCAGCGGACACATCAGCAACCTAACCATGGCCTTCGTAAAGCTGATGACACAAAAAGGCCGTGAAGAATACCTGCAGGAGATCGTGCAGGCTTTCATTGCCCAGTACAACGAAATGAAGCACATAAAGGTAGTGAAACTCACAACTGCTGCGCCGGTGAATGATAAAGTGAAAAATGCTATATTGGGTAAAGTGGCACATGCGCTCGAAGGCAACACCATAGACCTGAGAACGGCAGTGAAACCCGAACTGATCGGTGGCTTTGTGCTTGAAGTGGAAGATAAATTATTTGATGCCAGTGTGCGCCGCGACCTGAATGATATCAGGACCACGCTGCTGGACAATAGCTACATCAGCAAGATGTAAGTGAATATTTTTTGATTTTGACTTTTAACTTTTGAATTTTTAATATATGGTTCAGATAAAACCGGATGAAATATCGGCGATACTCCGCCAGCAATTAAGCAGCGTTGATACGGCTACAAGTCTTGAAGAAGTAGGTACCGTACTAATGGTGGGCGATGGTATTGCCCGTGTATATGGCCTTAATGGTGTGCGCCAGGGCGAACTCGTTGAGTTTGAGAATGGCGTTAAAGCTATCGCGCTTAACCTTGAAGAAGACAATGTGGGTGTGGTACTGATGGGTGATAGCGAAGGCATTAAAGAAGGTGCCAAGGTGCGCCGTACCGGCCAGATAGCCTCTATTAAAGTGGGCGAAGGTATGGCGGGCCGCGTAGTGAACACACTGGGCCAGCCGATAGACGGTAAGGGTCCCCTGCAGGGCGAGCTGTATGAAATGCCGCTGGAGCGTAAAGCCCCGGGCGTTATCTTCCGCGAGCCGGTAAAAGAACCACTGCAGACAGGTATCAAGGCGATAGATGCCATGATCCCAGTAGGCCGCGGACAGCGTGAGCTCGTTATCGGCGACCGCCAGACGGGTAAATCGGCTATCTGTATCGATACCATCATCAATCAAAAAGAATTTTACGAGGCTGGCAAGCCTGTATATTGCATATATGTTGCCATAGGCCAGAAGGCATCTACTATTGCCGGTGTGATGAAAACACTGGAAGATAATGGTGCGATGGCTTATACTACCATCGTTGCTGCCCCGGCCGCCGATCCTGCACCGCTGCAGTTCTTTGCGCCCTTCGCAGGTGCTGCGATAGGTGAATTCTATCGCGATACTGGTCGTCCGGCACTGGTTGTATTTGATGACCTTTCCAAGCAGGCCGTGGCATACCGCGAGGTGTCGCTGCTGCTGCGTCGCCCCCCGGGCCGCGAGGCTTATCCCGGTGACGTATTCTACCTGCATAGCCGCTTGCTGGAACGTGCTGCGAAAGTTATTGCCAACGATGGTATAGCTAAGCAGATGAATGATCTTCCCGATAGCATTAAGCACCTGGTGAAAGGTGGTGGTTCACTGACCGCCCTGCCCATCATCGAAACACAGGCCGGTGACGTATCGGCTTATATCCCTACCAACGTTATCTCGATTACCGACGGGCAGATATTCCTTGAGTCTAACCTGTTCAATGCCGGTATACGCCCTGCGATCAACGTGGGTATCTCGGTGAGCCGTGTGGGTGGTAACGCTCAGATCAAATCAATGAAAAAAGTAGCTGGTACCCTGAAACTTGACCAGGCCCTCTACCGCGAGATGGAAGCCTTCTCAAAATTCGGTGGTGACCTTGATGCTGCTACCAAGATCGTACTTGATAAAGGTAGCCGTAATGTGGAAGTACTGAAACAACCCCAGTTCTCTCCTTATACGGTGGAAAAACAGGTAGCGATCATCTACCTGGGTACCAACAACCTGATGCGCGAAGTACCGGTTAAGAACATCAGGGCGTTTGAAGAGGCTTTCCTTTCACAGATGGAAATGAAGTTGCCTAACGTACTTGCTGAGTTCAAAAAAGGTAACCTGCCTGAAGATGGTATCAACAAGATGATAAAACTGGCCAACGATATCATACCCCAGTTTAAGAACTAATAAAAGCCTGGAATTTAATAATAAATGGTTCCGCCCCGCATCTTGCGGGGCGGAACTTTTTTTACTTTTATCATAACATGGATATAGCAAGCGCAAAAAGAACAGGTTGCCGCAGAACGCTTTATGCAGTTATCATTGCACTGGCCATCGCCTACCTGTTGATGGTATTGATAACAGGTGATGATCTCTGGCTGTTTTCAGAGCCCGGTATCATGCCCAATATACTTGCCGGGCTTGTATTTGTCCTTGCAGCGGGCATATTCATTGGGCGAAACACGGGCCTCAGCATCCTTATCCGCAAACGTAACAGCTACTGGATCAGCATCCGCAATAGTTTCTATATACTTTGGCTGGGTACTTTCCTGGCATCATTGATCGGTTTTTTTCGCGAAGGCATATACAGCCCTCTTGGCCTGGCTGATGGAGCGGACAGTTATATACTTAAGCCCCTGGCTATGGTCACTGTTTTTGGTGCCGTTCCTACTATTATTATAGCGGTTATATTGGCTTACTCAATAAAAAGTACAGGTGGAAATAAGAGCAGTAAATAAAGACGACCTTCAGACCATTCACCGCTTTGTCTGCGAACTGGAAGATGAACAATTCGATCTTGAACTATTCAGGCCTCTGTTCCTGCAAAACATAAACACCCCGCATTATCATTACCTGCTTGCGGTAGAGGGCGATAAAGCAGCGGGTTATATAAGCTGCCACGGGCAAACGCTTCTGCATCATCTTGGCCTTGTTTACGAGATACAAGAGATATTCGTAGACAGAGGATACCGTAGCAGGGGTATTGGCAGAATGTTGTTGCAGGCGCTTGAGGCCCTGGTAAGCAAAGAAGAGTATCAACTGCTCGAAGTAGCGTCAAATATGCGTCGTAAGGGCGCACACCAATTCTATCTCAACACGGGCTTTGAGTGCAGCAGCTATAAGTTCAAAAAGCGGCCGATGGGTTAATTATCCCATAAGGGCTCCTGGTGTGTGCTATATACAGCAAGTACCATTACCGCTTTGCTTTCTTCTTCAATAGTATAATGAATGAGAAAAGGAAATTTATCTACTCTGGCACAGCGAATGCTATCATATCTTACGCCATAGTAAAGAGGGTTAGTTTTAATGGATTGGAGCGTTTTTTCAACTTGTCGGGCAAAGCGTTTACTTAAATTCCTCTGCTGTTGTTCGTAATAGGTACAGGCTGACTCGATATCCTTAATAGCGTGGGGTGAAAACAGGATACTGTATCGTTTCATTTAGCAAGGGCTTTTAGCTTTTTTGTTGCCCCCGACCAGTTTATGGCCTTCTCCGGATTTTTCTTAAGTTCTTTTAGTCTGGCTTTTACTTGTTTCTTTTGCCAGTCGGGGATGTCGCTATCTTCCGGTTCAACCAGCTCAACCGCATCAAGCTTTCGAAGATCCTCAATTATAGCCGATGCGTAATCTTTTTTGATACGCAGAAAATAATAACCTGCCATATAACCTTATCTTGTTTCAATATAAAGTTACGCAAAGAAATTTGTATCCGCTTGGATATTGTAACGAAGCTATTCTACTTCTTCAGCCCTATCTCCCTCAGTCGCTCATCCAGGTATTCGCCGGCTGTATAGTCCTCGTAAGCTTTAGGATGTGTTTCATTTATGCAGCTGTCGAGGCAGGCAAGGCTCATTTCGCTTTTCGGATGCAGGAAGAAAGGTATGGAGAAGCGTGATGTGCCCCATTTTTCTTTTGGAGGGTTTACCACCCTGTGCGTGGTCGATTTCAGTTTGTTGTTGGTCAGGCGCTGCAGCATGTCACCCACATTCACTACTATCTGTTCGGGCAGTGAGGTCACCGGCACCCACTTATCTTCTTTGCTGAGTATCTCAAGCCCGTCGGCCGATGCACCTACCAGCAGTGTGATGAGGTTGATGTCCTCGTGCTGCTCGGCACGTATGGCCGATTTAGGTTCCTGTGTAATAGGCGGGTAATGTATGGCCCTCAGTATGGAATTGCCATTATGTACATGGGGATCAAAATAGTGCTCGTCCAATCCCAGGTATATGGCTATGGCCTGCAGCAGGGCCATGCCCGACCTTTCAAATGCTTTATAAGCATCATGCAGTGTGGGTGTGAACGGGGGTATCTCTTTTACGGTCACGTTATCCGGGTATTCACTTTTTACCGGGTCATTATCTTCCACATCCTGCCCGTACTGGAAAAACTCTTTCAGGTCCGGCGCATCCGAGCCCTTGGCATGTTCGCGGCCAAATGAGGTATATCCCCTTTGTCCCGCCAGTTCAGGTATTTCGTACTCCGCTTTTGTTTCCGTTGGCAGCGCGAAAAAATCCTGCACGTACTGGTACAGGTGTGCGATCAGCTCATCGGGTATGCCATGATTCTTCACTGCTACAAAACCCACTTCTTCATAGGCTTTACCCAGGTCGTTAACGAATTTCTGTTTGAGCTGCGGATCGCCGCTGCCGAAGTCTGCAAGATTTACTACAGGGATATTCATATACTAAGGTTATGTCTTATTACAAATCTACGCAACAAAGCTACTGCTATGCAATAGCCCCAGGGGCTTTGAAAGTTATTATTATTTTATATTTTTTGTAAATCGCAAAAAATGAATGTTATTGAAAAGTATAAGCCTTGATATTTTTTATTTCGATAGCGTTCTTTGATCCCTTGACCACATAATAATCATAGACTTTATGCTGGTATTCAAATCCTATTATATAAGTATAGGGCTCCTTGCTCTTCCGCAATACAGGCTTTAAATGATTACCCCCCCTTGGCATGGTGAACATGCCGTCGGCATTGTTAGGCCCATAAGCGGCCTCAATGGCATAAGTACCTTTACTGCTGTATTCGTTGGTCTTTATCTTTACGCTGAAGCTGAAATGATTGAGCGGGTCATCCGTTACCTCCATACTATCCGCAGCCACAATAGTGCCAGGCGGCGGTGGATCATACTGGTCTGCATCGTTTATGGCCAGCAGCCGGGGCCCACGGTTGTTTCGCGCTTCATTATTATTGCAGGAGCCTAAAACCAATATGATTATAGCAAGCAGTATGCGGTTCATCAGGGCGCAAAAATAAGCAAATAGCATACTGTAGCTTGTTAGCGAAACAATATATTTTAATCTGTGACGCGAATACCCTACTTTTAAAGCGTTTTCAAACCTTTATTAACAATGAATAAGTGGAAAATTCCTGTTATGCTTTTAATAGGCACACAAATGCTGGCAGCATGTAATAACGGCAGCGGCGATAGCCCCAAGAGCGATACCCTCACCGCCAATGAAGTGAATGTGGGTTACGATAGTACTTTCAAAGTGCAGGCACAGTCATTTGCCGATCTTCAGTTGCTGCGTTATGAAGTACCCGGCTTTAACACCCTGAGCCTGCAACAAAAGAAGCTTGCTTATTACCTGTACGAAGCCGCCCTTAGCGGTCGCGATATCATTTATGACCAGAAGAGCAAATACGGCCTGTTGCTGCGCAAGACGATAGAGACTATTTACGGTACTTATAAAGGGGATAAGAACAGCGATGACTGGAAAAAGTTTGAGGTTTATTGCGGGCGTTTCTGGTTCAGCAATGGCAACCATCATCACTACAGCAATGAGAAGTTCATTCCTGAATGTTCTTACGATTACTTTGCTGAAATATTGAAGAACAGTGATACGGCAATGCTGCCGAAGAACAGCGATGAAAGCGTAACGGCCTTCCTCGCACGCATCAAGCCAATGGTTTACGACCTGAAGTTTGAGCCCAAGGTAGTGGACCTGCGCCCCAATGTGGATAATGTGAAGAACTCTTCCAACAATTTCTATGAAGGTGTGTCAGAAAAAGAGGTAGAAGCATACTATGCCAAATTTGACACCAAGGGCAATGCGCCTTCATGGGGCCTGAACAGCAAGCTGATGAAAGATGCCAGCGGCACGATAGTGGAAAAGACCTGGAAGGTAGGCGGCATGTATGGCCCGGCAATAGAAAAGATCGTGGGATGGCTGGAGAAAGCTGCTGCTGTGGCTGAAGACAGCGCACAGAAAAGATCGCTGGAACTGCTGGTGCAGTTTTACAAAACAGGCGACCTGAAGACCTTTGATGATTACAGCATTGCATGGGTGGCGGATACGGCTGCGCGTATCGATGTGGTGAATGGCTTTATCGAAGTGTACCTGGATGCCATTGGTAAGAAGGGTAGTTTTGAGAGCACCGTATCGATGAAAGACCTGGAAGAGACCAAGCGTATCAAAACCATAGCTGCGCAGGCACAGTGGTTCGAAGATCATTCGCCTATTATGGACGAGCACAAGAAAGATACTGTAAAAGGCATCACTGCGAAGGCTATTACCGTAATTGTGGAAAGCGGCGATGCAGCTCCCAGCACCCCTATTGGTATTAACCTGCCCAATGCCGACTGGATACGTGCCGATCATGGTTCTAAGTCAGTATCACTCAGCAACATCGTTCACGCTTACAATGTTTCAAATGCAAAGAGCGGCATGGCCGATGAATTTGCTGTAAACGATACGGTATTGCAGCGCATGAAGCAATACGGCAACCTGGCATCCGACCTGCATACCGATATGCACGAATGTATAGGCCATGCATCGGGTAAGATAAACAAAGGTGTGGAAACAACCGATAAAACGCTAAAGACCTACGCCTCTTGTCTCGAAGAGGCCCGTGCCGACCTCGTAGGGCTCTACTATATTTACGATCAGAAACTGGTGGATATGGGCGTTATGCCATCGCTCGAAGTAGGTAAGGCAGGCTACGACAACTATATAATGAATGGCCTGATGACCCAGCTTACCCGCCTCAAACCCGGTGAGCAGCTTGAAGAGGCCCATATGCGCAACCGCCAGTTGATAGCCCGCTGGGCTTATGAGCACGGTAAAAAAGACAATGTGGTTGAGTTTGTAAAGAAAGACGGTAAGACCTATGTGCGTGTGAACGATTACGACAAGCTCCGTGTACTCTTTGGCCAGTTGCTGCGCGAGATACAGCGCATCAAGTCCGAAGGTGATTTTAAGGCAGGTAAAAGCCTTGTGGAAACCTATGGCGTAAAGGTGGATCCTGCATTACATAAAGAAGTGCTGGAGCGCTATGCTAAGCTGAACATAAAACCATACAAGGGCTTTATACAGCCACGCCTCGTGCCCCAAATGCAAGACGACAGTATTATCGACGTGAAAGTGGAATACCCGGATAATTTCTTCGACCAGATGATGGAGTACGCAAAGAAATACAGCTACTTGCCGGTAATGAATTAATGGATTGACCATCAATATTTAAAGATGTCCTGCGTTCGCAGGACATCTTTTTTTATGCATTAATATTAAGAATAGCTTATCTATTATTTAAACCAAAGTTAATATTAACCCCGTTCCTTGCAGTAAAACCACGCATATGCAATACGAACAGGTACACTACATGGTGGATAAAATATTTGCATTGTATGAGGAGTACGGCCAGGAGGCCTATAATGAAGAGGCCACAATGCTGGCGCACATGATGAAATGTGCCCGCCTGGCCGAGGAAGATGGCTATGATGATGAAATGATAGTAGCTGCCTTCCTCCACGATGTGGGGCATTTTTTGGAGCTTACCAAAAAGAGCGCTCATAAGGATATAGATCACGATGAACTGGGGGCGAGGTACTTGCAGGAACTTGGTTTTCCTTGTCGCATCGCCGAGCTTGTTTCCGGGCATATTGCCGTAAAGCGGTTTCTTACCTTCACGAATCCTGCTTATTACAACAACCTGCCCGATACCGGCAAACTGTCTTTGAAGAATTATGGCGGGCCTATGAACTGGGATGAGGCCATTGTATTCTGCAAACAGCCTTTACTGTCGCGCTATATACAATTATCCTATTGGGATGATAATGCGAAAAATGCAACGATAAAGGTTGGTGATGAAGACATCTGGCGGATGAAGGAAATAACCACGCGTTACCTTATATCCCAGGTCGAGTCGCCTATTGCTTACGTATGATCCCCCGGCTTATCTTTTGAACAGGTTTTTCTCTATCCTGTTCATCAGCCCTTCCTTGTAGTTTTTACTGATGGGTATCTTGCCTGTTTCCAGTATTACCTCGTTGCCGTCTATTGCCTGTATCGCACTTACGGAAACCAGGAATGATTTGTGTGTGCGTATGAACTGGTCTTTGGGAAGCTGCTCCTGTATGCCTTTGAAGGTCAGGTAGCTCACATGCTTTTTTTGCTGGGTGTGTATGATGATATAGTTCGACATACCCTCCAGGTACAGGATGTCGGCAAAGTTTATCTTTTCTATCTTTTGCCCGCTTTTCACAAAAAAGAAATCATCCGCGGCAGGTTGCAATTGCTTGTGCTGCAGGTAAAATTTGTCCTGTGCTTTCAGGGCAGCTTTCAGGAAGCGGTTAAAGCTTATGGGCTTCAGCAGGTAATCCACTATATCCAGTTCGTAGCCTTCGATGGCATATTGCGGGTAGGCAGTAGTGAATATTACAAGAGGCTGTACGGGCAGGCTTTTTAAAAAGTCTATACCCGTAAGCTTAGGCATTTGTATGTCCAGGAACACAAGGTCCACTTTTTCTTTCTGCAACAGTGCCGATGCTTCGAGCGCATCCTTGCACTCGCCCACGGGGTTCAAAAAGTCTATCTCCTTTATATGCTCCAGCAGGCCCTGCCTTGCCACAGGTTCATCATCTACCACCAGGCAGTTAATAATCATAACGTATTTTTAGCGTCGTTTCAAATACATCCTCTTTCTGTGCTATATCCAGCGAATGTTTTTCGGGATACAGTAGTTCCAGTCGCCTTTTTAAATTCTGTATGCCAAGGCCCCCGCTGTTGATGAGGTGTTTGGTATGGTTGCTCTTATCGTAGGTGTTGGCTACATATACGGTCAGCTCGGTGCTGCTGTCCACCCCCAAAAATATATGCACTTTGTTTTGCCGCGATTCTTTGAAGTGCGATACATGCTTGAAGGCATTCTCTACCAGGGGCTGTATCAGCAGGGGGGCTATTTTGAATGCAGGGAAGTTATCGCTTATCTGCAGCTTTACGTCCGAACCCGTCTCCATACGCATGGCCTGTATGGCCACATAGTTTTTCAGGTAGGCCAGCTCTTTATTTATGGCTATCTTATCGGTGGTGCATTCATACAGCTGGTAGCGCAGCAGCTCCGACAATCTTTCTATCGATCCTCTTGCCTGCGCGTTATCCTTATTTATCTGGAAGTATATCGTGTTCATTACGTTGAACAGGAAATGGGGATTGATCTGTGAGCGCAGAAAATCAAGCTCGGTGCGTATCTTCTCCTTCTCTACTTCGTGCAGTCTTTTTTCAATACGAAACCGGTCCGAGATGATCTTGAGTGTTGAAGAACAGGCTATCGCCAGCAGGTTGTCCCAGATCAGTACACTGGTAAGCGGGTAGTCTGTTTCCCTGCCCATGAACACAGGCTCTCCTGTCAGCAGGTGATTAAGGCCACGCAGGATAAAAAAACCTGCAGCGGTAGAAAGCAGTACCAATGCAATGAGGGAAAAGATGTAAGCCCCGAACTTCTTTTTATAAAGCAGCCGTGGTATTAAGCGGTATGCGGCAAGGTAAAATGCCGGCATACAGATCACTACGAACAATAAAGCCCAAAGGAACTGGTCACGCACGCTTGTTTCATAATCATAGTAAGACAGCATGCTGAAGAGCGCTACCATCAGCCACATCAGCACATGCAGCAGCTTGTATTTGAACAGCCATTTCGTGTAGTCTATAGCCATAGTTACGGTACTACAAATTACAACAAAGCCATCGTGATTCTATATTCTTTCGCCAAGTAAAGGCCTTGTTTGGTCAAGTAATTGTTACCATTCGCATAAGCTCCGCTCAATGGTTGGTGAACAGGCCGTGATACTGCCGGGTAAATGTGTGGGTGCCCTCACTATTCCGCTCGCTTTAAATGGGTTAAATATATTAGTCGTATCTTTGTAACCTTATTTACTGCTGAGTTCCTACCTTTTAGTATTAGCCAGCCTATTTAAAATAATAATGACATTTAAAGAATTGAATTTGATAGCTCCCGTACTACGGGCGCTCGAGACCGAAGGGTATACGCAACCTACCCCCATACAGGAGCAGGCCATACCCATCGTAATGAAAAGGAAAGACCTCCTTGGCTGTGCCCAGACAGGCACCGGTAAAACAGCAGCCTTTGCCATACCCATATTGCAATTATTGGATAGCGCACCCAAAGACAATGGCCATAAAGCCATCAAATGCCTCATACTTACACCTACCCGCGAGCTGGCGATACAGATAGGTGAAAGCTTTGCCGCCTATGGCCGCCACCTGCGCATTAAGCACACGGTCATATTTGGTGGTGTATCGCAGGGTGCGCAGGTGCAGGCACTGAAGCATGGGGTCGATATACTCATCGCTACGCCCGGGCGCCTGCTCGATCTTATAGGACAGAAGTTTATTAACCTCCGCAATGTGGAGCTCTTTGTACTCGATGAGGCCGATCGTATGCTCGACATGGGCTTTATACACGATGTGAAGAAAGTAGTGACCCTGTTGCCGCAAAAGCGGCAGTCGCTCTTCTTCTCGGCTACTATGCCGCCGGAGATACAAAAACTGGCCAATACCATACTCACCGATCCCGAAAAGGTAGAGGTTACGCCTGTTGCCAGCACTGCAGAGACCATACAGCAGGCTATTTTGTACGTGGAGAAGAAAAACAAGAAGCAGTTACTGGCACACATGCTTGGCGATAAAAGTATTGATAGGGTACTGGTGTTCACACGCACCAAGCATGGCGCTGATAAGGTGGCTAAAGACCTTTCGCGTATTGGCATACCTGCCGAAGCCATACACGGCAATAAATCGCAGGGTGCGCGTCAGCGGGCCTTGTCTAATTTCAAGTCTGCGGCTACAAGGGTGCTCGTAGCTACCGATATTGCGGCACGGGGCATCGATATCGATGAGCTGTCGCATGTAATTAATTTTGAGTTGCCCGAGGTGCCCGAAACTTATGTGCACCGTATTGGCCGCACGGGCCGGGCAGGTGCCAGTGGTATTGCCTATTCCTTTTGCGATGCTGAGGAAATGGATAACCTCAAAGCCATACAAAAACTCATAGGCATCCAAATACCCGTTATTGAATCGCATCCTTATCACATGCTTGCACCGGGCCAGGTAAAGATCAACCTGCCTAAAAATAAAGAAGTGGTCAAGCGGCCCAACGCAGTTAATGCTTCTTCTGGGGGCAACAAAAGACGTTTTAACAATAACAGGCGCAACCGCTGGTAGCTGCTACAGTTTGAAATAATATAGCGATAATAAAAAGAGTCCCGCGATCGCGGGACTCTTTTTATTATGACTTAAGTACTTTTTACTGGTCCAGTGTATAAGTTACCGCAGTGCCGTCCATCACCATACCACCGCCCATTACCCTGAGGCCTGTCAGCAGCAGCTTGGTATGTTGGTTGGCATGGCTGTTCAGGTCATTGATGATCTGTTGAGTCAGATCAGCGCCATTTACAGTTACCGGGCTGATCAGTACAGTTGCATTTTGATCGTCAGATACCAGGGAAAGGGTATATTCCGAAACAAAATATCCTGCTGTAGCGGTCTGTAAGCCGGTTTGGGCAGTTATTGCAGCAATAGTACTGTGGTTAGCGGGATCAATATTACCTATAGTTACGGCAGGGGGATTTTGTGCCATCACTTTACTTGTAAAGCCTATAAATAACAGCATTACCGACAGCACAATTGTTATTTTACCTTTTGCAAACATGATAAATTATTTTTTTAATGATGAATAAGTTTAGCTATTCAATATTGATTTTTTGCTTATTTGTCTCATAAAAATAAGGCAAATATTTAACAGCAACAATAAAGACAGCAAAAACAGTAAAAAAAGGTGGGTATCAGGCCACCTTTTTTTTAAAAAAACTGCGCTATGCAGGTACTGCAAAAGCATTATTTTAATCAATTATTTATCTCCCCCGCTTACTTTATGGTCTTTTACTTCAATAGCACTATAGGAGTTAAATACTTTACCGCCATTTGTCAGGCAGTGTACCTTTTTCACTTTATATTTTGCCGGGCTTATACTGATCTTATCCAGCAGCCGCTCTGTTTTTTCATTTATTGTTCTTTCCAGTTCCTTATCTATCGGCATTATCCGTGATGCAGTGCCATTATACTGGGGTCTTATGCCATCAAAGTCATAATATACTATATGCCCCGAAGCGCTGGTCACTATATTGCTAATGATCAGGCTGTAGTTCCCGTCGGGCAGTTGTGACAGCTCATCCTGCAATTGGTTTTTCAGGTAGGCGATCAATGTGCTCTCTTTCACCAATAGCCCGGGCTGCACATTCACTTCTTCGATATAGTAGATCTGCTCGCCGTTCATTTTCACCGGGTATTGCTCTATACGGGTCACTTTCATTTCAGCTTCACCGGTTATAGGATTCTCCGTGATCACGGTGTCTTGCGGCATGGCCTTGCTCAGCTCAAATTTGTTGCCCATGAAGGTTACCATATCACCCTTCCGCTCTTTCTTATGAGATAAGCCGTTTTGGGCAAAGCAGATAACACAGGCCGCCATCAGCGGGATAAAAACAAATGTTTTGATGCGTGCTGCACGCGATGATTTTTTTGTGAGCATAATAATTCTCTTTTTTATAGGTGAACGATTGAATGAATGAGACAGGGCAGGGGCTGACGCGAGTGCGGACTGCTCCAGCAGGAACTGACCGTATTCATGCGGCGCTTGTGTTGCTATACTGTCGGCCTGGTACTCGTGTACCATCAGCAGGTTTTTGTTGTATAAATAACTGAGCGGGTGGAACCAGGCAACAATCCGTATGCATTGCAGCAGCAGCAGGTCGGCAAAATGATACAGTTCCTTATGCCTCTGTTCGTGTGCTACCACTATCTGCCACTCTTCGCTGCTGTATTGTGCTTTGCTGTTAACAAAGAGCAGGTTCAGTAATGAGAAGGGCGCATGCGCACTGCCGGTTTCTATCACTTTGAATACACCCGCTCTGCTCACCCGGCCATTCCGGTACAGTTTTACAAGTTTTACGATCTCGGTGATAAGCAGCAGGCAGCTTATGGCTACCCCGGCCAGGTAAATGTCCCAAAGCCAGTTTTCCAGGCTGTTGATATTGCTACCCGCTGTAGCGGCGGTCACGATACCTTTTTTTGCTTTAATAACACTTTGCACACTGTTGGTATCGCTGTAAAATGGTTCCCGGTCACCCCATTCTACCAGGGGGAATATTGCGCCCAGCAGCAGTGTGAACAACAGGTAAAACCGGTTGTAAGCATGGAAGCGCTCCCTGCGAAGCAGCAAGTCGAAGAGCAGCAGGCTCAGCAGCCATATTGCCGTGGCATTAATAAGATATTGCAGCATAGAATTTTGTTTTATGGTTTATTTGATACGCTGTTCTTTTTCCAGCTTTTCTATTTGGGGCAATTGCTTTTTATATACTTCCACGTCCCATACAAGGTTCCAGTGGGCCAGGTAGTTGGCAAGGGGTTGCAGGCCCACTGAGGCCCTGCGCTCATCCACATGGTCCGGGTCCTCCAGTGGCGACAAGTAGTATTTACCATTGTCCATACCTACCTGGCTGCCATATATTTGTTTACGGCCCTCCCGCAGTGCCACCCTGTCCTCGAGCAGGGCCAGCGCGCTGGGCTGTGCCCTGTGGTCTTTCACAGCATCGCGCATCATCGGCAGGTACTTTTCCTGTATCCTTATATTGGCATGTTGTATCACGAGGAACAAGGCCTGGGCGCCTGTCAGGCTTACAACATCAGGCCCCGGCCAGCCGCGTGTGTCCAGTATATTACAGACCTTGATTACGTTGATGGAATCCTTCCTGTTGATCTCTGCCCACATTTCCTTTACTTCTTTCGAGTCAAATCCCTTTTGCCGTTCTACAGGTTCCACAAGCATCCGCCCTTGTTGATCGTCGGTGAATATACTGTCGAGCTGTGCTGCCAGCACAGGGTCAAAGCTTGCGGCAGCCTTATGCTTATCCTGCGCACAGGCATCGCAGCATATTGCTAATACAAGAACAAGAAATAAGTTTTTCATCACCGTATCATTTTATTTCGCTTTGTTGGCTTTATCCAGTGTTTTCATCAGCTCGCCCAGCTCTTTCAGGTTCATATCTTCGCTTTGCACCAGGAAGCTCACCAGCTTTTTCGGTGAGCCGCCAAAGTATTTTTCCACCAGGCTTTTTACGCCATTCTGTGCATAGGCTTCCTTGCTCACTACCGGGAAGTATTCATACGTTTTGCCATAAGCCTTATGGTCCACAAATCCTTTCTTTTCCAGTATCCGCACTACCGATGAAACCGTACTGTGGGGTATGTCCGGGTCGCCCAGCTTGTCTATGATGTCGCGCACCAGGCACCGGTCCATTTCCCAGATTATCTGCATTATTTCTTCTTCAGCTTTGGTAAGGGTCGCTAATGTCTTATTCCGTTTCATAACGTAATGTTACGTTAAATAACTGAAATTGCAAATTTTTATGGCATTATTTTTAAGAACGATTTTTAAAAAGCTGGATGATATGAATATGGTAGTGGAAAAAAGTGGCCTGCTGAAGGTGAGGCAAATGGTGGAGAAGGCGGTTAAAGAACCCGTAGCCGGTAAATATAAATGGTGGCACGCGGCGGCAGCCCTGGTAGTGCTTACCCTGGTAGGGGCCTTGCAAAGCGGCAGCCGGAAGAGGACACGTAAATTTTATCAAAAAGATAATAAGCAGGCACCCTGGGCCCCGCCGGCATGGCTCTTTGGTCCTGCATGGACCGTAAATAACATATTCCTTTTATGGGGATTGCTTAAGATACTCAACGATAAAGGCTTAAAGGGCCGCAGCACTTTGCTGGGTTTGCAGGGCGGTATCTGGGCTATATTCCTCTCTTTTGGCTATGTATATTTCCGTAAGGGTAGCCCGGTACTGGCTGAGGTTTGGACACAGGCCGATGCCGCCCTGGCCACCGCAAGTATCAGCACGGCCCTCCGTGCCGATAAAAAACTGGCACTCGCATACCTGCCCTTATTTGCGTGGACATGGTTTGCGAGTTCTTTATCTGCATACCAGGCATTAAAGAATCCCGACCCGGTATTGGGTACTCCTGCACCTCTCGCTTAAGCAGGGTTGTTTTATACTTTCTATGCGGTATTTTTACGTGGTCTTAATCCATGTATACAAAAAGAGCCTTCTGTTTTTTGCTGTTCTTTGTTACCATCGCTGTAGCAAATGCCCAGGTCACTTACCTGCCCTTAGGGGATCCCGGGTATCACCTGCTCGATAGGATCGAGACACGTTCCGGCAATTTGTCCGATAGCCTCTTTTTGGTAGATAAGCCCGTCTCGCGCAGGGCCGCAGTCGAGTTTTTGCTCAATACCCGTCCCGATGCACGTTATATTGAGCTCAGCAAGGTAGATCTCTACAATATGTATCATGCAAGATCGGTGAGCGGCGAGTGGGACCTTGAGCATGATGGGGCTATTCCCTCAAAACACCCGGTTTTTAATACCTTTTATCGCCGGCAGCCCGATCTCGTTTATGTTAATACACCCGGTTTTTTCTTAAGCCTTAACCCGGTATTGGGCATACAGGGCACATACGAAACGGTCAATTCCGCATCGCAGTCATTGCTCAGCCATACCGAGGGCCTTGCGCTGCGTTCCTGCATAGCCGATAGGGTGGGCATATCGGTTACCCTCACCAATAATTACGAAGAGCCGGTCTCTTTTGTTACCAACCGCGCAGTGCAGGCGCATGCTTTGCAGGGGGTGCGGGGCGAGAACGTCATTGCCACGGGCAAATACCAATATATACAAGGTGAAGGCACGCTTGATGTAGCGCTCATCAAAGACCATGTGAACGCCACCGCAGGCTATGGCAGGCACTTTATTGGCGATGGTATCCGCAGCCTCTTTTTAAGCGATTATGCAGCGCCCGCAGCCTACCTGCAGCTCTCCACCCGCATCTGGAAGCTCAGGTACCAGAACCTCTATATGCAGCTTACACCGCAGTTCATCCCGGCTATGGGCATGCAGCACACACATAAATACGCCACCATGCATCACCTGAGTGTCAATCTTACACGCTGGCTCAATTTTGGCCTCTTTGAGGCGGTGGTTTTCGACAGGTCGGGCCATTTCGAGATCGGCTATATGAATCCCATTATACTGTACAGGCAAACGGAACGCGCACTTGGCAGCCCCGATAAGGTGAACCTGGGTATCGATTTCAAAGCTATTGCAGCAGGACACCTGCAGTTCTACGGCCAGTTCCTGCTCAATGAGTTTACCGCCAGTCAGTTTTTCTCGCACAATGGCTACTGGGCCAATAAATGGGGCCTGCAGTTGGGTGCCAAATATTTTGATGCCTTCACGCTTAAGAACCTCGACATCCAGGCCGAGCTCAATATGGTGCGCCCCTACACCTTTACCCATTACGACAGCACAGCCAATTTTACCCATTACAACCAGCCGCTGGCCCATCCCCTCGGGGCAGGTTTTCGTGAACTGATCGCCCGGCTGCATTACCAGCCCGCTAATAACTTATTTATCGATCTTAAGGCCATGTACTACCAGCAGGGCGTTGATACCGGCTCTGCCAACTATGGCAGCGATATTTTTAAGGATTATGACACCCGCAGCCAGGATTTTGGGGTGCATATGATAAATGGCCCAAAGACCACCTGCACCCTTCTCAGCCTCAACTTGTCTTACCGCCTGCGTGAGAATCTCTTTATCGACCTGGGTGCTGTGAACCGCAATTTCAGCTACGAGGGCGATCTGTACCCCGCCAATACGAGCACCTATTTCTATGGTGGCCTTCGCCTTAACATGGCCCGGCGCGATTATGCGGTCTATTAGTTTTGTGGCACATAGTTTTGTGGCACAGCACATTGGTTGTTCACGGGCTTACAGGCAGGGCAAAACGTGCTTTTAGCGCCCAGGCACCTTAAAACCCGTAAACATATAAACTATTTCATACACATTATGCTTATTATCCCTATTCTTATGTTTACCACATACTTTATAATCATATAATTTGGATACTTCACTTTCTTAATTAATTTTGTCAATCAAATTAATCACACATAAAATAAGAACTGTGGCGTACGATAACAAAAACTTTAGTGACAATCGCAACAACGAGAGCCTTTACAGTAAACGAATTAAAGCAGGTAAAAGAAGGACTTATTTCTTTGATGTGCGTGCTACCCGTGGCAATGATTACTTCATTACGATCACAGAAAGTAAAAAGCGCTTTGATGACAATGGTTACGACAGGCACAAGATGTTTCTTTACAAAGAAGACTTCAACAAGTTTGTGAATGCACTTACGGAGACTGTTAATTATGTGAAGACCGATCTTATGCCCGACTTCGATTTCGATGCCTACAACCACGACAACGAGAACGAAGAATCTGTGCCTGCCACAGCTGCTGAAACGGTGAACAACGCTGACGAAGGCAACGTAGACGACTGGAAGATTTAATAACCTTTCACTTCAATATATATCATTGGTCCCGTGCCTCATGCGCGGGACTTTTTTTATGATCACATCACATTTGCCATAAAGCGGTACAGACTATTCGTTCACTTAATATACTTTTGCCTCATAAATTCCCTTTATGCAATTTGACAGGAGTGGTTTTTCCAACGAGAAGCTGGTAACATTATATACCGAACTGCTGCGCCCCCGCATGATAGAAGAGAAGATGCTGGTACTGCTTCGCCAGGGCCGCATCAGCAAATGGTTCAGCGGTATAGGGCAGGAGGCAATAGCTGTGGGGGCTACCCTTGCCCTCGATAGCGATGAGTATATCATGCCCCTGCATCGCAACCTCGGTGTATTTACCGCCCGCAAGATGCCCTTCGATAAGCTCTTCATGCAATGGCAGGGCCGCAAAGAGGGCTATAGTAAAGGGCGTGAGCGCTCCTTCCATTTTGGTGCCAATGAATACCATATTTGTGGCATGATATCGCACCTCGGCCCCCAGCTCGCCATAGCCGATGGCGTGGCGTTGGCACACAAGCTGAGGAAAGAGCATAAAATATCCCTCGCATTCAGTGGCGATGGTGGTACCAGCGAGGGCGATTTTCACGAGGCGCTCAATGTAGCAGCCGTTTGGGGCCTGCCCGTTATATTCCTTATTGAGAACAACGGCTATGGCCTCAGCACACCCGTCAATGAGCAGTTCGTATGCAAGCAGCTCGCCGACCGTGCAGCAGGATATGGCATGCTCGGCATCACCATCGATGGTAATAATATACTCGAAGTGCACCGGGCCATCATCGAGGCGCGTCAATATTGCATCCGCGAGCAGAAGCCGGTACTTATCGAATGTATGACCTTCCGCATGCGCGGCCACGAAGAGGCCAGCGGCGTAAAATATGTACCAAAAGAGCTCTTTGAAGAGTGGGGCAAAAAAGATCCCCTCGCCAATTTTGAGCAATACCTCCTCAACCTCAAGGTCCTCGAACAGCCAGTCATTGATGAAATAAAGGCAGGCATACAAAAAGAAATAGAGGATGGCCTTGCGGCAGGTTTTGCTGCACCCCCGGTAAAGGCCGATACACAGGAAGAGCTTGCCGATGTGTATGCACCTGCACCTGCCGTCATACATTCCACGGCCCGCAGCAAAACAGAAAAAAAATTCATTAACGCCATAAGTGATGCCCTGCGTGAAAGTATGGAGCGCTATCCCGATCTCGTATTGATGGGCCAGGACATTGCAGAATATGGCGGGGCTTTTAAAGTTACCGAGGGCTTTGTACAGCAATTCGGTAAAGATCGGGTACGCAATACCCCCCTCTGCGAAAGTGCAATTGTCGGTACGGCGCTGGGCCTCTCTGTCAAAGGCTATAAGGCCATGATGGAAATGCAGTTCGCCGATTTTGTTACCGTAGGTTTTAATCAAATAATTAATAACCTCGCAAAGATCCATTATCGCTGGGGGCAAAATGCCGATGTAGTGATACGCATGCCCACGGGCGGCGGCGTAGGTGCAGGGCCATTCCATTCGCAGAGCAATGAAGCATGGTTCGTACATACTCCCGGCCTTAAAGTGGTCTACCCTTCAACTCCCGAAGACGCAAAAGGCCTGCTCAATGCAGCCATTGCCGATCCTAACCCGGTAATGTACTTTGAGCATAAGGCGCTATACAGGGGCATAAGTGGCGAGGTGCCAGATGACTATTATACTATAGAGATAGGGAAGGCCCGTCATGTGCAGGAAGGCAGCGATATCAGCGTCATTACATATGGCAGTGGCGTACACTGGGCTTTGGAATACGCTGCGCAGCACCCCGCCCTTTCCATCGACATACTCGATCTCCGCACACTCCTGCCACTCGATTACGATGCCATCCGTGCCGCAGTGCAGCGCACAGGTAAGGTATTGCTTCTGCATGAGGATACGCTCATTGGTGGCATTGGCGGCGAACTGGCGGCATGGATCAGCGAGAACTGCTTTGAATACCTCGATGCGCCCATTGTGCGTTGCGCCAGCCTCGATACGCCTGTTCCCTTTGCCATAGAACTGGAACAGAATTTCCTGGCCAAAAGCCGCCTCCACGATTGCATAACGAAACTAATGCGTTTTTAACGGGGCAGCGGCATCGTTCAGGTTGCACAGGCACTTTATGACCTTTCAGGAGCTTTACCGCTAATATGTAAAAAGGTATTTTATACATTCATCCAGTTTATTACTTTCGTAAGGAAATGTGCGCGAGATGAAAGCTTTTTATGTAATACCATTTATTGTCCTTTGCGGCTTCTTGTATTCATGCAATGATATGGATACGAAAAGCCGCGGCCCCATCATCATGGGCGATAGCAATACTATTATTACGGAAGCCGATTCACAATATCTCCACGATTTTGTTGCCGATATTACGCCGCTCGAGCCGCAGCCTGTTGCCGATACAGCCCATGCAGATACGGCACAAAAAGATAGTACGCAGGCCCTTGCTGCACAGGCACCGGCCGCGCCCGCTGTTGCTGCCGCTGATGGCAAAGGCCTGAAAGTAGCCTTCAGCGAAGTGGCTCTTTTCTTCCCGGGCATTGAAGCACGCCCTGCTGCCAACAGCCGCAACCTGCAGCATGCCACCGGGGCCACCTACCAGTTATTGAACGGCGAACTTAATGGTAATACCGTAAAAATAACTTCGGGCAATATCACTGATGTGTCCATGCGCTACATGACAGGCGTACATGCCAAAAACCAGTTGGGTATTTTAAAGCTCGATCTCGGTACCCTTACTTCCTGGCACTCGCTTAAAGGCAGTAATGGTGTTTATGAAATATCCGGCCTCGACGATCGCCACCTTGTTACCGATAAGGCAGGCCCTTCGCAGATACGCAGTTCGGTGATACGCGCCACACGCCAGGCCCGCCTGAGCCGCAAAATGCAGCGCGAGTGGCAGAACAGCCTCCGCAATGTGCGCAGTGTCAGGCAGCACCCTTTATCTGTTTACCTGCGTAGTGTAATGTGGAAAATAGAAGGCAAAGATGCCAATGGCAAACCTTTTATGAAACAGGTCCGTATCGATCTCTAGTGTCTTGGTTTTATCTACCACACATATTCTTCTTCCACGCGCTTTTTCAGGCGTTCCACCAGCGTAAGTGTGGCAGGGCAATGCTCCAGGTTATTCGTGAAGGTATCGTTATACAGGTCAAAAGGTTTTTTGTTGTGGTGTGGAAACTCTGCGCAGTCGCTGGGCCGCACTTCATAAATGCTGCACATATTATCTTTCAGGAACTGGCAGGGCTGTTTTTTATTTACCCAGTCGCCCGTATCCTCTTCTTTCACCAGCCACTTATCTTTAAATGCCTGCGGGCTCATATCCAGGTGCGCCGATATTCGCTTGATGTCTTTCGGGGTGAAGGTCGGTGTCATCGTCTTGCAGCAGTTGGCACATTGCATACAGTCTATATCACGCCATACGCTTGCATCCGTTTCGGCCACCACTTTGGGCATATCATGGGGCACTATATCATCAAGTTTCTTTAAAAAGGCGGTAAGTGATTTTTTTTTCTTGGCGGCTCTTTCCCTGAATTTTTTCAAGTTCATGTCGTAAATATAAATGCTTTAACAAAAGTATAACCAATATTTTTTATCATGAGATGAATAAATAAATGTTCGTAATTTAAAACAGGCAAGGTTTTTGATTTTCCCAAACAGGCCGCTATTTTATCAGCGGTCTTTATACTGGTTTATGTGTCGTAAAAGGATAGTGTATATATTCATTTTGCTTGTCTCCATGGCTTGGGCCTGCTCTGCCCATGCCCAGTCGGCAGATACCTTGCAGCAAGGCAACGACTCCACTGCGGCACTCCCTCAAAATGATACTACTGTCCGGCATTTTTTAAAACCTGCTGAAGGAACAGGGCATAAACTATATACCGTCAAAGGTATTGTACAGGATAAAAGCACGGGTGAGGGCATTGCCTTCGCTACCGTCTTTTTCCCCGGCACACCAGTAGGTACTGCCGCCGATGAAGATGGCAATTTTGTCCTGGAGTTTGATAAAATGCCCGAAAGCGATACGCTTCGCGTAGAGTCAATGGGTTATACCAAATTCAACAAACGCCTCGACCCAAAACAGCACAAATACGAGCTGCTGATCGATCTTTCATTATCGGCCGCTTCCCTTAGCGAGGTAGTGGTGCATGCAGGCGAAGACCCTGCCGTGGCCCTTTTTAAAAAGGTGGTGAGGGCCAAACCTTACAACAATCCCGATCATACGGCTAATTATCGTTACGAGGCATATAATAAGCTCGAGGTGGACATCGAGGATTTCTCCAAAAAACAGTTCCGCCGCCTGCCCATACCCATGATCCGAAAGTTCAGTTTTATATACAACAATGTCGATTCCACATCTGGCGATAAGCCATTTTTACCACTCTACCTCGTCGAGACCTTATCCGATTATTATTTCCAGCGCAAGCCTAAAAAGCAACGCGAGTTCATTAAGGCCAGCCAGGTAAAAGGCGTTGAGAACCAGAGCATCACTAAGTATCTGGGTACAGCTTACCAAAGCATCAATCCGTACCATAATTTCATCCCTGTATTCGACAGGCGCTTTGTAAGCCCTGTCAACGACGAGGGGCTTTTCTATTACAAGTACACGATCATAGATACCCAGCACCGCTACGACCACGATATCATACATATGTCATACCGGCCTTTACGCCCCGGCGAGAACTGTTTTAGCGGCGATATATGGATAGTCGATTCTGTTTATGCACTGCAGGCCATAAGCATGGATATGCCCAAAGTGGCCAATGTAAACTGGGTAAAGCAAATGAATATTTACCAGGAGTTTGCACCGGTCAACGACCAGTTGTGGTTTTGGACCAAAGACCAGTACACTACGGAGTTTGCTCCGCCATACAACCTCAAGCTGCCCCTGGCTATAGGCCGTAAGGCCACCTCCTATAAAAATGTCGTAGCCGACGATGAACTTACTACGCAGGTGCTGAACGATCCCCGGTACAGGGAGGATGTTATTGTCAGCGATTCAGCCCGTACCCGCAGCGATGTATACTGGGCTGCAAACCGCCACGATACCCTCAATAAAAATGAGCGGGCCATATATCATATGGTTGATACGCTCGACAGTATGAAGTCTTTCAGGCATTTTAAGCACCTCATGTATTTTGTTGTAACAGGCACTTATAAGCTTGGGCCTGTGGAGCTCGGCCCTTATTATTATCTCTACAGTAGTAATGCCATCGAGGGCCAGCGGTTCCGTTTCACGATGGGCACCACACCAAAACTGTTTAAAGACATTTACCTCAATGGTTACCTGGCATATGGCACGCTCGATAAGCGTTTCAAATATAGTGCATCCGGGCTCTGGTTGCTCAACAGGAAACCGCGCATGTATCTTTACGGTTCATACACCAGCGATCTCGATCTCGCCAGCAATTACTACGTCGATAACAACCAGGTCAGCGGCGATAATGCATTCAGCAGCTTATCGCGCAAGCCCGGTGTGCCCTGGAAGCTTGCATACCGCAAAGAGGGCCGTTTCGAGTTTTACAAGCAATACTTCAGCGGCTTCAGCCACGAGCTCAATTTTGTACATCGTGAATTCACACCGTACGCACCGCTCCCCTCTGCCGGCATTTTTAAAGATGAGAAAGGCGAGGCTACAGATCATGTTACCAGTGCGGAGGTAGGTATTAAGCTGCGCTATGCATATAAGGAGAAATTCCTGGAAGGCAATTATTACCGCGTCAGCATAGGCAGCAAATATCCTATTGTGAACTTTGAGTACAGCAAAGGCCTTAAAAATATCTGGAACAGCAATTATGATTACGATAAACTGAAGCTGACCATATCGGGCGATCTTAAGATACCTCCACTTGGGCTGCTGACCATCACCGCTTTTGCCGGTAAATATTTTGGCACATTGCCTTATCCCCTTTTGGAAGTACACCCCGGTAACGAATATTATTACTACAACCCTTATGCTTTTGAAATGATGAACCGCTACGAGTTCATCAGCGATCAGTATGCCGGTATCATGCTCGATCATTCTATTGGCGGTGGCATATTCAATTATATACCCGGAGTAAAAAGGTTAAAGCTCCGCCAGTTCTGGACAGCCAAGGGCATCATAGGTTCCCTCAGCGATGAGAACAAGGCCCTCAATCTAAATAAGGGATTCCCATTCCGTACCCTGGGCGGAGAACCCTACCTGGAATTAGGTACGGGTATCGAAAACATCCTGCGTATTTTCCGGGTCGATTTTGTTTGGCGTGTTACCCCAAAACCTCAGCCGGGTGAGAACCAGGCCAGTTATTTCGGCATCTTCGGCAGCATGAAGGTTCGCTTCTGATTAACATGGAGCACAGCCCCTTGGGGCATCCTGTTTATAGCAGAATGACATCAGGGAAATGCGGAGCTCCTTCGGAGCGTCCTGCACCCACATAGCGTCAGTACCGCAAGCGGTCATACGCGTTAAGGATCATATTGTATGGAATATCCCA
>MKUN01000023.1:34900-90716 GCA_001897835.1 Bacteroidetes bacterium 46-16 | reverse complement strand
CTACAACCGATGGGGCAACCTGGTCTTTGAGACCGATAACAAGGCCAAAGGATGGGATGGCACTTACAAAGGGCAGCCCCAGGCTGAGGAAACTTATGCTTACACCCTCGAGGCTACTTTCAATGACGGAACTACCAAACAGGTCAGCGGAAGTATCTCTTTACTGAGGTAAGAAGGCTTTGTGTATTGCTTTATATTATTGGCGTATAATGCTTTTTTGGGCATGTACTGTTAACTTCGCATGAAATAAAACATTTGCAGTGCCCGACGGAATTACGTATTTGCCTTACAGCGATACGGGATATTTCTCCCGCCTTGTTACCGATTATTTGGCAAAAGACCCGAAGACAAGGGAATTCTATGATCATTACCCGGACAAGGAAGGCCTAGCCGCAGCTATTAAAGAACGTGACAACTTCCTCGTAAACAGGGAAGTGCTGGCGGCTATCCTGAGCCGGCAATATAAAGATATGCCCAGGCATGAGGCAGTGAACCATAATATTGCACTGCTACGGGAACATAACACTTATACTATCTGCACCGCCCACCAGCCCAACCTGATGACGGGCTATCTTTATTTTATCTACAAAATAGTACATGCCATAAAACTGGCTGAAGAATTAAAGCAACTATACCCGGGTAAAAATTTTGTACCTGTATATTATATAGGCAGCGAAGACAATGACCTTGACGAACTGGGCACATTCCGCTATGCTGATAAAAAGTTCGTTTGGGACGGTGGAGGACAGGAAGGCGCAGTGGGCAGGATGAATACAGCTAGCCTGGAGCCACTTCTGAATGAACTGTTTAATTTGCTGGGCCCCCCGGGTGAAAACTGCGATACACTAAAAGAACTACTTAGCAATGCCTACCTGGAACACAGCAGCATAGCCAGGGCTACCCAATACCTGGTAAATGAATTGTTTGGCCGCTATGGGCTTATTGCACTCGATCCCGATGAGGCAGTCTTTAAACAGGCCATATTACCTATACTGCAAGACGATCTGCTCCATCAAACAGCTTACTCACTCGTTAATACAGCAGCAGCGAGGCTGAACGAGCATTATAAGGTACAGGCAATGCCACGCCCAATAAACCTGTTCTATTTAAAAGACCAGTTAAGAGCCCGTATAGAAATAAAAGATGGTAAATGGCATGTAGTAGATACAGATATAACATGGGATAAAACAGAACTGGATGCAGAACTCGAAACACATCCTGAGCGCTTTAGCCCCAATGTGATACTAAGGGGTGTATTGCAGGAAAGTATCTTACCGAATATCGCCTTTATTGGCGGGGGAGCTGAGATAGCTTATTGGCTACAGCTAAAATCTGTCTTCGCACATTATAAAGTATTTTTCCCCAGCCTGCACTTAAGACAATCGGTGCTATGGATCGATGCCGCTCAAAATAAACTGATGCAGCAACTGGATCTTACAGTAAAAGATATTTTTAAACCTGTAGAAGAACTGGTTAAACAATATATAAAAGATAACAGTGAAGATGACTGGCATACAGGTGATGAAACTGCGGAGATAGAAAAAATACTTGCACTATTAAAACAAAAAGCCAGCTTGCTCGATCCCAGCCTCAGCCGCTCATCCGATGCAGTGCTGACCAAAATAAAGTACCAGTTGCTGGTGCTGGAAAAGAAAATGCTGCGTGCCGAAAAGAGAAAAATGCAGGTGCAGGCACAAAGGATCGGGAAACTAAAGCAACAACTTTTTCCCAATGGCACATTACAGGAAAGGATTGGGAACTTCATGCCTTACTTCCTGCAATACGGACATATGTATTTTGATCTGTTGAAAGAAGCCATGCAGCCCCTAATGGCACAATTTTTAGTGATAAAAGATAAATAATGTAGCCCCTGGTTACACCATACAGAAATAAAATAAGCCAAATGAAAAAGTTAATTGTTGTCATACTGTTGATTAGTAGCGCTTTTATAGTACAGGCTAAAAAAGGCGGCGTTGTTCCCAACATAGACCTGGGGCTGAAACTGGGTGCCAATTTTGCCAAACTGGATGGTAAAAGCTGGGACAATGGGTATAAAGCCAACTTCCTTGGGGGCGCCTTTGCCGGTATGCGATTCAGTAAGGTAGGGGTACAAATCGAAGGTTTTTATAGCCAGACAAAATATACAGTCGATGGCTATGGTTTCTACTCACTTTACAAAGGTTTTTATAACAATGCGAGTGACTCCTTGAAAAAAGGCTCACTCAAGGTCAGTTATTTCAATATACCCGTACTTTTCGAGGTGAAGTTATTGCCTATGCTCTGGGCACAAATAGGCCCCCAGTATAGCGGCATTATTCATGTAAGCGACCCTGATGATATGCTGCAGGATGCTGGCAGCCTGTTCAAAAGCGGGGATATATCCGGCGTAGTAGGCCTGGAGGCCAAGCTCCCCTTTCACTTGGTAATAGGTGCACGCTATGTGCTCGGACTATCGAGCATGAACAATACTGCCGTATCTGATGCCTGGCAGCAAAGGGTAATACAAGCGCATGTAGGGTTTAGCTTCCTGTAATTCTCACGTACCCAATATATCACTGCTTGGTCCATATGGCCGCACAACTTTCATTCAAAGAAGTCGATGCTACAGAGTAATTTATGTTAATAATGCCACTACTATATACTCCTGTCCCTGAAATGGTATAACCGCTTATGGTTTGACTTGGTATAGTTAGATCATTACCATTCACTATTCCATTGATAGCAAATGAAGAACCAAAGTCTCCAAAGTTGTTCATTGTTATTGTAACGTTATTTACTGCAGATTGAATAATTGTCGCGGCATATGGTCCTATCGCGCCACTTACAGTACAGTTTTCTGAGACATTATAAGTTCCAATAAATTTTCCTATCACCAAAGTCTCACAATAAGTTCCTTCATATCCAGATGGACAGGCACATGTACCATTGTGGCAAGTGCCTCCATTTTGGCAAGTAACATTTGCACAAGGATCCGGGATAGGAGCAGTTTCACAATGAGAACCTGTATAACCGGACGGGCAAATACAGCTGCCGTCCTGGCAAGCACCACCATTAATACAGGCCACGTCCTTGCATTTATCCTGCTTGCAGGCTGTATAAGTAATTAGGCTAAAGGCGGTAAGTGTTACTATCGCCGTAAATAAGATTCGAGTAAATAAGCGCATGAATATTGGTTTAAAAGTTACAAGGTCAAAAATATATAAAAAAATATTATCGCCAAATACCTTTATAGTTGACGGTGCCCGTAGTGACGATGGTATAATGCCAGTACAAAGTATCATTCAGTAAAAAAGCACTCCCGCTAATGGAATAGTTATTATTGCCTGCATCGGGCTGCTGTATATTCACGATGATCGTATCTCCCTTTACGATGCCCGTAACATTATGTGCAAAAAAGCCGTTGAATATACCATTTATGGCTACCTGGCTGATATCGGTGCCGCCTGTTATCACGGCCTGGTAAGTCGTAACCGGGTTATTATTGAATACGTTCGTATCTGATGCCGCCCATATTTTCTCGAATTTAGTGCGTATTTCGGTCTCGCAATAAGTGCCTTCATACCCGGTAGGGCAAGTACAATTACCATTATTGCAGGTGCCGCCATTCAGGCAATTTATCCCCGCGCAGGGACCCGCCGTTTCGCAATGTACACCACTATAGTTAGTGGGGCAGTTGCATATACCGGCACTACAGGTAGCTCCGTTCTGGCAGTTAACATCTTTACACTTATCTTCTTTACAGGCCATATACGTAACTGAAGAGAAAGCCAAACAAGTAAGCATAGTTACCAGGAAAATACGTGGAATGAATATAATACGTCCCATTTATTAAATAATATGTCGGTTAAAAGTAATTCAAATATTTGTTTTAATAAATAGTATATGCCTATTTCGGGGAGTAAGCATTAAACTTATCTTTGCCACTCAAAATATACAGCGCACAGATATGAAAAATACTCCTTTTACGCAGATGCATATAGCCCTGGGGGCAAAAATGGCAGAATTTGCAGGATACAATATGCCGATAGTATACAGCAGCATTAATGAAGAGCATCATACTGTGCGTAGTAATGCCGGTGTTTTTGACGTTAGCCATATGGGTGAGTTCATCCTGAAAGGCGACAAAGCGCTGGACCTGATACAAAGGGTGACGAGCAATGATGCCAGCAAACTGACCGCAGGCAAAGCGCAATATTCCTGCCTGCCCAACGATAATGGCGGGATAGTGGATGACCTGATCGTTTATTGTATTGAAGAGCATAAGACCTACATGCTGGTAGTGAATGCATCGAACATAGAAAAGGACTGGAACTGGATCAGCAAACATAATACTGAAGGGGTGGAGATGCATAATATATCGGATAAAACAGCCCTGCTTGCGGTACAAGGCCCCAAAGCATTGCAGTACATGCAGCAGCTTACCGATATGGATATCACGCACCTGAAATACTACACCTTTGTGAAGGGTACCTTTGCCGGCGTAGAGAATGTGCTGGTAAGTGCTACCGGTTACACAGGTGCAGGCGGCGTGGAAATATATTTTGAGGATAAGGACGGCGATGCCGAAAAAATATGGAATGAGATATTCCGCATCGGCAGCCCCTCCGGCATGAAAGCCATTGGACTTGCTGCACGCGATACCTTACGCCTTGAAATGGGCTACTGCCTGTATGGGAATGATATAGACGACAGCACATCTCCACTGGAAGCAGGGCTTGGCTGGATCACCAAATTCACAAAAGACTTCACGGCAAGGAATATACTGGAGCAGCAAAAAGCTGAAGGAATCAAACGTAAACTGGTTGGCTTCGAAATGGTAGACAAAGGCATACCCCGCCACAATTACAAGATACAAAATGCCGAAGGTGAAGAGATAGGCTACGTTACCTCGGGCACACAATCACCGAGCCTGGGTAAAGCTATAGGCATGGGTTATGTACGCAAGGAGCTTGCAGCCGAAGGCAGCGAAGTATTCATCATGATACGCGATAAAGCAGTAAAGGCACAGGTGGTAAAAATGCCATTTGCGTAATATAACGCAGTTTATCTAAAAAGATTTTTCTTTGCTCACGTTCAATTAATAAACACTCCCCGATATGTTACCAAAATATAACCGCGTATTACTTAAACTTTCCGGTGAATCGCTCATGGGCGACCGTAACTTCGGTATAGACCCCAAAATGCTGGAGCAATATGCCCTGGACATTAAGACGATAACGGATATAGGTGTGCAGGTAGCCATAGTGATAGGCGGAGGTAACATATACCGCGGCATGAACGAGGCCGAGACGGGAATAGAACGTGCCCAGGGCGACTATATGGGCATGCTGGCTACCGTGATAAACGGCATGGCACTACAGGCCGCGCTGGAAAAAACGGGAGTAAAAACCCGCCTGCAAAGCGCTATAAAAATGGAACAAGTAGCAGAACCTTACATACGCCGCCGGGCTATCAGGCACCTGGAGAAAGGAAGGGTGGTGATATTTGGCGCAGGTACCGGCAATCCCTATTTTACTACCGATACCGCAGGCTCGCTGCGCGCAATAGAGATAAATGCCGATGTGATATTAAAAGGCACTCGTGTTGACGGCATTTATAGTGCTGACCCTGAAAAGGACAGCAATGCCACACGGTTCGATAAGCTCACCTTCAACGATGTTATTAGCAAAGGTCTTAAGGTCATGGATATGACTGCCTTTACGCTCTGCCAGGAAAATAATTTGCCGATCATCGTTTTTGACATGAATAACACAGGCAACCTGCTGGGTGTAGTAACGGGCAAGAAAGTGGGTACAATAGTCCGGTAATTAATAATTTGAATAACTACTGTATTACCTGGTATGCGGTTACAGTATCCTTGAATTTAAAATACCGGGCAGGCATGTCGTCATAGTTGTAGCGCCCGCCCCATAGTGTCACAAACGTTTTATTTTGGCTGGTAGCATCCATATAGTTAGCTGGATCTTCGGCAAAAACGATAGATGCGGTTCTGCCATATTCCGTAGTAGATAACATCCAAAATTCGTAAGGTGCCCCCCATCGCATCAATAAGGTATCTTCAGGCACTTTGGTTGTATTAACTATCTGTTTCTTATCCAGGTTCTCCGACAAATACTTCCTTTCCCATATTAACCTTCGCGTAAATGGAGTATGATGCAAATAGATCCTCAAAAGCCCTGTACATGTTACGATGAGTACAGATGCAAGGGCCAATCTTCTCAGATGCAAGAGCGGAAAAATATCATTTATAAAGGGTATAGCTAAAAATAAAGCCAGTGGAGTATATAAATTCTCAAGATAGAAACTGATCATAAAACCCGGGAAAGACAGGTTTATAAGCAATATGTAACCAATAGTGAATATAAGGAACAAGACTAGTTTCCACCATTTTTTTAGCATAATAAGCCCAACAGTATTGCCCACAAGAAGCACAATAAGCCACTGATACTTTTGCAAACAATCTAACAGGAACCGTTTATTGGAGTCAAGATCAAAAAAATGTTCTAATGACCGGGGTACTTCTTCTATGTATTTCATTCCATTGGCATCATAAGCATCCACATAGAATAGTTTTTTGAAAACGATAACGGCTATAAAGAATAAAAAATAAAGAGGTATGTTCTTAATTCTTTGCTCCCGTAAGTAAAAATATGCACACATAAATACAAATGGCATAACCACCAGGGGATGCAGGAAAACGATCACAATGATGAGCGCAAAGCTTACCAAATATTTTAGCAGCCTCGCTTTATTTGCATATTCTGAATCTAAAAAGGCAAACAAAGTAATGAGCAGCACTATACCTTGTGTAAGTTCAGACTGAAAATAAAATGTTTCTGATACAAGCAGCGTATTGAACAGTAATAATACAAGGGCCATCTTGTAATTTCTTAATACTGCGCCGCAAAGCAAATAGCAGGCAAAACAGAAAAGCTCACGGTTCAAAGAGGCAAGCAGTATAATAGAATTTAATGACAAGAACAGCTTGCGCGCTAGCAGCGGTAATATTTGGGTAACTATGGCGCCAAAACGGTAGTGCTGAATAGACAGAGAACCATCTTTCACCATAAAAAACAAGTAATAAGCGCTGTCTGAAAATACACAACGCTCCTTGTAAAATGCGGCTGAAAAAAACAATAATACCAGGTAAACAACCAAACCTGCCAAATAGGATCTCTTGTACTGAAGCATGTAATGGATATTGCAGACGTAAATATATACATTTACGCGCTACCCTTGTTTACTTAACACGCTTTCTTTTATTGCGCTCATAATCCTCAAAAATGAACTGGCCCAGGCCATCCAGCGAGGAATAGAATGCTTTGCCATTATTTACTTCGGTAAAATTGCGTACAAAAGACTGCAGGTACGGATCGCGGGCGATCATAAATGTGATCACCGGTATCTTAAGCCGCCTTAACTGCCCTGCCAGGTTGAGGGTACGGTTCAATATCTTACTATCTATCCCAAAACTGTTCTTATAATATTTGTTACCGATCTTCAGGCAGGTAGGTTTGCCATCGGTTATCATAAATATCTGCTTGTTGGGATTTTTGCGCCTGCGTAGTATATCCATAGCCAGTTCCAGCCCTGCGACTGTATTGGTATGGTAAGGGCCCACCTGCAGGTAGGGCAGGTCTTTCATCTCTATTTGCCAGGCATCATTGCCAAACACGACTATATCCAGCGTATCCTTGGGATATCGTGTGGTGATGAGCTCACTCAATGCCATCGCCACCTTTTTAGCTGGTGTGATGCGGTCTTCGCCATACAGGATCATGGAGTGTGATATATCTATCATCAGCACCGTGGAAGTTTGGGTCTTAAAATCCATTTCATGGATCTCAAGATCGTCCTGCCGCAGGGAAAGCTGGTCGATACCACTGTTAATAAATGCATTTTTGAGACTACCTGTATAGTCTATTGCATCCAGTGCATCGCCAAATTCATAAGGTCTTGTTTCCGGGTTCAGCTCATCGCCTTTACCGGTACGGAAAGTACGATGCGAGCCCTGCTTTGCTTTTTTAAGCTTACCGAATATTTCATCAAGTGAGCGTTTACGTATGGTCTGCTCGGTCTTCGCGGTTACCTGGTAAGCGCCATCCTGTTCGTTTTCCTGTATAAAGCCTTTGTTTTTCAGGTCATCAATAAAATCGCCGATACCATACTCACTATCCGTAAGCCTGTGCTCACGGTCCAACTCGGTAAGCCAGTTGAGCGCCTCAGCCGCATCACCACTGGTGTAGTGCAGCAATTCCATAAAGAGTTCAAACAGCTTATCAAAAGGTGTTTTCCCTTTCTGCGGAGTATATTTACTAAAAACAAAGCCCTTCATAATCTACCTAAAATTACGAAAGCCAGGCATTCCGCATTATCATTTGTTTCCATAGCGCTATTAATTAGTTATTATTGCAAGGCAAAGGATCGCTTTAAATGAAAGTAGCCATACTGATACTTGCACATAAAAACCGGGAGCAATTATTAATGCTTACCGATCACTTAAGAGCGGATTTTGACGTATATGTACATATCGACCGGCAAAGCCGCTGGACCATACCTGAACAGCCAAACTTGCATGTGTTAAAAAACAGGCATTCCACCTACTGGGGGGCCTATACCGCGCTGCTGGCCACACTTGACCTTTATCGTGCAGCATATAACAAGGGTTGCGACTATTACCTGCTGATCAGCGGGCAGGATATGCCTTTGATGAAAAACAGTGATATCCTGGATTTCATCAAAACGCACTATGAAGACCGACTGGACCACCACTTATTACCCAAAGAAATTTGGCCCCTGCGGGGTGGCCTGGACCGGGTGGCACTCTTTTGGGAAACCAAATATGAATCGAACAAAAAAGGGATAATGCAACTGCTCATGTTTCCGGTGAAGGCTGCATTCGGCCTGTTCAGGTACATGCAACGTATTACAGGCTTAAGACGGAGCGTCCCCTTCCCATTATGGGGTGGTGAGGTATGGATGAACCTCACCCGGGAGGCTGTAGCATATATACTTTCCTTTACGGACAAGAATAGCTGGTATAACAGGCATTTTAAATTCACGCGCTGTGCCGATGAAATATTTTTTCACACGATACTGTCTGCATTCGACTACAAAGGCAAGGACAATATAGTTAATGACTCAATGCGTTATATCGATTGGTCGAGCGGTCCGGAATATCCCAAAATGCTGACAATGGAAGATTACGAAAAATGTACCAGATCAGGCAAATTCTTTGGGCGTAAATTTGATATACAAACGGATGGGCAGGTTATCAACAAGCTTCTCTCAGCCGCATCTGCATAAGGGGTTCAACTGTCCCTCTTTTTCCATTTTAATTTGCTCAAAAAGAACTGCAGGTTTGTAATCAACAGGTCATTGCCCAGGTAGCTCAATTGGAGGGCATAAACGACAATAAGTAAACCGATCATGCACAGGGGCCCTGATATATCACCAAGGTGAGCAAGCTTATTCACGGGCAGGAAGATGGCTGTAAGTAAGAAAGGAAGTACGTTAAGTAACAGTGCACGCAGGATATGCGCACCCTTCATCTTCACCAACTCCTTGTATAAAAGTACGTTCAGTAAAACTACATTCACCAGGAACTCGGATATTAACAAAGCTAAGGCAAGGTATAATGGCTGCCGGGGAAACAGGAGCACCATAAAAAAAATGGACAATGCCCTGAACAGGGATACCGGGAGTAGCCGCCTTATAGCATTAAGTGACTTAAAATACAGGATAATGACTATGCCATACACATTCAGCAGAACCACAGAGAATATCAAATGGAAGAACAGGGGATCAACAGGCAGCTTGCCATGTGTCCAGACCATATATATGCGGATAAGGAATGGGTAAAGGCAAACCAGGCCGAAATTGACACATACGCCAAGCAACACCCAGATAGCATGCAATACTTTCATAAGCTTTGCCGCAGCCTCCTGTACGCTCAAACGCTGGTACTCTATCACAAAGGTACCGACAAATACATTACCGGTAGTCACCATTACATTGGCCATGGTGCGGGTAGATGCATATACCGGCAGCAAATAAGCCACCGGGTAAAAAATGGCGATCATGAAATTGATACCATCCAGGGTGAATTTTTCAAAGAAGTTATTGGCCAGGAATAATAAAGACCTTCCGAATAGTAACAGACCTCCCTTTACATTACCCCATATACCCTGCCTGTACACGCTGTGTTTTTTCAGCAATGAGAACAGGTATATACCATTTATGGAAAATAGTATGACCAGCATGACAGCGAACAGGGATATAAAGGATGCATCGATAATGATAAAAGCAAAATAAGACAAGGTCTCAAAGATGCTGTATATGGTAGTGTACCTGTTGTTGATGTGTATTTTCCCTTCGGGTTCTATGCCGCCCCCTATGTACTTTACTATACAGTGCACCAGGCTGAGTGCAATGATTATGAACAGGCAATAATGAAGGCTATGGTCATGCACCACAGTACCGGGCGCATTGAAAATAGCTGCTGAGAGAGGCAGGTACTGAATGATAGCCAATAAAAGCAGGAGTATAGCCGCACTTATCACGGTAAGAAAAGTAAGGCCATCCCTGAAATACCGCCCTGCAGCATTATTGTCTTTATAGAATTCCAGGTTATATCTATTAAGGCAGTACCGCACATAGCCATCAACCACATACACCGTCATACCATAAAAGGACATCAATATGATCCAGAAACCATAGTCCTGCTGGCTGCGGTACTTAAGGAACAGGGAAATGAAAAATATGTTTTTCAGAAAAAACTGGATCGTATTCAGGCTTGACCAGAATAAAGTTTTAACGGTATTTTGTCTCGTCAGGCTCATGTTACATATGCTCCATCAGCAGGCACCGGCCGCTGTTATTTAAGACTTATTTTAACAGACAGGTACTTATGAAACAGGTACCCGGCTGTATACAGGCCTGTTATTACAGAAAAAGAGAAGAGCAGATCGCCTCTCAGCATAAAAAACAACAAACCTAAAAATACGCAATAATAAATAGCATTGTAGTTGATGGGCAATATTGCCGATATGGTCTTGGCCCTCCAGTAAAAATTATCGTAAACGGCTACCAGCCATGCGAGAAAGGCAATAAATATCATACTGCCGGCAAAACCGAAGTTGATGTATCCCTCCGCAATAAATGGACAGGATATATTGGTGAATTCATAACGCATTTGCCCATAGATAAATGCACCACTTCCCACTGCCTTACCGGGCCATACACTGCGCGGAACAAAAAACAGGAACACAGTAAGCAATTGCTTGCCCGCAGTTGTACCATAATCGCCAACATACTGTATAGTACGGCAAAAGGAGGTATAAGTGTCAAAATCGCCGGCAAGGAATGAATTACGGAATACTGCCAGTGGATCTTCCAGCAAGTAATTCATTTTGGTAAATCCATAGCGTGCCAACCCAATAAAAGGGAACAGGAGCATCAGCAGGCTAAGGAAAACGTATGAGAAACCATGCCGCTTGCGCAACAGGCGCGGATCGTAGGCCACCCACAGGCTTATATAATATGATGCTATGTAAAACCGTGCAGTTGATAAAGGAAAATTGACCAAAAATGAAGCAAGCATGGTCATGGCGAACCAGAATGTCTTTAGCTGCCTGCGGCGAAATAATATAATGGCTACCAGGGTATAATATAAAATACAGCCCCTCAGCATTTGCTCCACCAGCAGCGCAACAGTACTGTTGGTATCTCCTGCCGAAGATACATCACTACCCCTGATCCAGATATTTTGCCCGAGTATGATCACCATCCCCACGCAGGATAGTATAAAAATGATGCGGCCCAGGTTATTGAACTTAAGCTGGTAATTCTGTGAATAACTGTCGGCAGGTGCTGCTATGCCGGCGGTCTTTGCCGAAAAGAAATAATTTACCCCCTTGTAAACGATGAAAGAAAGAAAAATAATGATATTGGCGGTAAGATAGGTACCATCATTTATATTATTGCCCCAGGGTATCACCTTCAGTTCATATTGACATACCGGTATAAAAGCAAAAAATGAAAAGTTGAATAGCCAGAATATCTTGTTCAGGGAATAGGGCCTCGGATCGGAAAAGATAAAGTAAGATGATACGGTAATGTTGAGAAAGTAAGTATAAACAATATAAGCCTGCGTAGCCGTCTGACCTTTGTATCCCAATACAAAAATGAAGAAGCTACTCAGCACGATAAGCGCCCATACTGGATTTAACCGGTCAAGCCTCATGAAACAAAACAGTTAAGCATGGTCATTTTTTCCTGAATAGCTTTTTCAGGCCTTTGGGCTCATCCCCCGGCTCATCGCCATAGTAACTGCTGTATTTGGCATAATACCTGGAATAGCCTGAAACGTTGTTATTGCTCAGTCCACCGTAAAGGTCATCTTTTTTATAGTCGTTGATCACTATATTGACATTATGCAGATCGAACTCCTCCGCCGTGGAGACCGGCAAGATACTTGCCTGCGCCCCGGAATAGAGCCAGCGCAATACAAATATATTGATATCGACCCGGCGCAGGATGGGTATGCTATCGCTTACGAGGCCCACAGGTGCAGTATCCAGTATGATGAAATCGTACGCCTCTTTGAACGTATCGACCAATGACCAGAAGCGCTCGAGATAGATAAGCTCTGAAGGGTTGATGGGTACAGGACCCGAAGTCACATAATCAAGTCCTGGTATGGTAGAGTGCATCACTATATCCGCAGCCTGTAGCTTATTGTCGGAAAGATAGGTACTAAGTCCCGTCCTGTTATCATTGTTAAAATAACGGTGCAGTTTTGATCTCCTTAGATCTGCAGCTATCAGCACTACCTTCTTATTTATCTTGGTAAGCGAAATGGCCAGGTTAAGCGATACAAATGATTTCCCTTCGCCAGACACTTCCGAAGTTATAGCTATCACCTTTTTTGTACCACCCTGCGACAGGTAGGCTACATTTGTACGTATAGCATTTACGGTTTCGGTAAATACACTGCGGCTTGCGTATATATGCGAAAGTGATTCGTCTGAGACCTGGCCATCGAATTCATGATGGTTGATGATACCGAGCACAGGTATATTCGGGTTGGCATTCAGTGCATCCACATCAGCGAATTTGTCATTCAGTGAGCGTTTCAGGAAGATGAGTATGATGCCGATAGCAATACCCGCAAAAGCGAAGACCGCACCAAGCAGCATTGTACGGGGAAATATCTTTACTGCTATCCTTGGGTAATCTATTACAGAAAAGGAGGGTAATACGCCAGCCTTCGCGATAGATGTTTCAAGCTTTTTGTTGAGCAACAGGCTGTAAATATTCTTGTTCACATCCACATCGCTTGTCAGGTAAACAAGGTCACGCTCGGCAGAGGGGATGCCTCCTATCTTACGGTTTATCTGCGCCAGCTGGTTATCAATTACCTGTGCTGCATTCTGGTTCTTCTGCTTCTGGTTATTGATATTCTCAATAATGCGGTTCTTAAGGCTTTCTATTTCTTCATCGATGTTCCTGATCATAGGTGATGAAGCAGATAGATTTATCAGTTGCTGCTTACGCTGGAACCTCAGGTCATTGAGCCTTGACACCATACCATTCAGCACCTGGTCGGGGGCGCCATCGGTGGTAACTATATTGGTCACCACATCTTTATTGTTCTTTACATCTTCTGCTACGTTCTCAATATTCCTCGCCTGTATATCCAGCATATACTTTCGGGTGCGCAGCTCCGACAGGTCCTGCATATACTCGCGCGATGATATTTGCACATCTACAAGGCTGTTTTGCTTTTTAAAATCCTCCAGTCTTGAAGACGATTTTTTCAGTAAGGTTTCAAAAGCATCTACCTGTTCGTTAATGAAATCGAGTGTCTGTTCAGACGACAGCCTTTTTTCTTCCAGGTCATAAGCCATGTATGCATTGATCAGGGCCCTGAGAAAATCGCGTGTAAAAACGGCATTATCAGCCGTGAAATTCGCTTTCAATATAGGCAGGTCGCGCTCAGCTTCCCTGATCACCAGCTGCGTGGCAATATTCGTAATGGTCCAGTAATCGATATAAGTAAACTGGACAGAACTGTATGCACTGTTGATATGGGTTAATACGAAACTTAGGCCCGGCACACGCACCGTATCGCCGGGCTTTACATGCTGCATTTCAAAGTGGACCGATGGCGATGCTTTACTATTGTCAAATTGAAGAGTATAGTCACCGTCCTTCTTTTTAAGGGTGAACTTACCACCCCTGTAGCTATCGATATCATATCCCGAAACGATAGCCGACATGGGCTCTTCGGGGTATATATTCACCGGCTTCAACCCGCTATGAGTATAAAAATAGAAATTGGTATGCAGCGTATCCAATGCTTTATAGATGACCGATACCGACCTCATGATGTATATCTCTGCCAGGTAATCCGATCCATTCCCTCCTCCGCTGAGCAGCTTATCGGTGCTCATCGTGATCCGCGAGCTTTTATTATCCTGGTTATATTTCAGGTAGGCTTCTGCTTCAAATTTAGGCTTGGTGATACCCAGGTATAAGTAACCCAATGCAATGGTCACAAGGAAGGATATGGCTATCCAATACCACCTGCTGAGCAATATCCTGAACAGGCGGGTAAGGCTTATACCCTGCCGTTGTGCAGGAGGCACATAGGCGCCATTATTATTTGCAGGGTTATTTTTCATTAAATATTAATGAGATTGTTTATCAAATATTTACTCTTGAGCTTTTGCAATATTTTATCGTCTATAGCAGCAATCACATCAAAATGTTTAAGCCTGTGTGCATCCGTACCTATAAAATCCACAAGGTCTTCATCAAAAAGATAGTTGGCGGTTTTCTGCTCAGGCTTTCCATAATATCCTAATAGCGACATCAGGTTCACCTGCAGCAACCATCCCTTGCTCTTCAATTTATGAAACACATCGGGCGACTTGCTCCAATAAAGATAACGCTCAGGATGTGCCAGGATGGGCCTCAGGCCTTTTTCAAACATCTTTGTTGCCAGTTGGTCCATATCCAGGAAAGATCTGTGTCCCAGCGATAGTTCGGTAAGCACATAATTATTACCAAAAGGCATTAACCGGTCATTATTGAGCAACTCAAGAAAACGTTCGTCAAGGTAATACTCGGCACTGTAAACGAGCTGCACAGGTATCTCGCTCCGCCCCGGGGCATTCTCGAGCCTGTCGAATGCTTCTTTTATTTTTTCATTATTGTTCTCGAACTGCGGATAACGTATGTGCGGGCTGGCAACTACCTGCCTGAAGCCCAAAGCCTGGTATCGCCTCAGGAACTCCAGGCTTGTTTCCACATCGGGTGAGCCATCGTCTATACCCGGCAATATGTGGTTATGCATATCCGTAGCCAGCCAGGCATATACAGGCTTATAGGCCTCAGTACCCGCAGGCCCGGTGTCTTTCTTGCCGCCGAATATATTCCCTAACAAACTCACAGGCTTTCTATTTGGTTAAAGTGACCAACAGTACTGCCGCATTTAACAGTAAAGACAATGGCGCTATAAAATTGGCAAATTGCTGCCCCTTGGCAGCCTTCACACTCGCCTTCGAAGGTTCTACATACACAATATCATTATCGTGCATTACTATATTATTCAGCCTTGGGTTCCCAAGGCTGGCTGTGTTCAGCTCAAAAGCCAGGGCCTCGCTGCTATCAGCCCCCTGCCGTATAATGGTCAGCCGCTTACCCATATTCTCATACTTCACCCCTTCGGCCAGGGCCAATACCTCCGACAGGGTCTCATTTTCCTTTTCAAGGAAATAGGCGCCCTGCTTATTTACCGCCCCCAATACTTTTACCCTCATGTTCATTACTTTTACATTGAACAGGGGATTATTTATAGTGCCCACATAGGCCTTATTCACTTCTTCGGATGCTGATTTTTGCGTACGCCCTGCAACTTTTATCCTTCCTGCACGGGGTAGCGATATATACCCTTCATTATCTACATAGGCCTCATACTCGGGTACGGTCACATTGCCCTGTATGCCATTCAGCCCGCTTTCATACAATACCGATGACAGATTATTAAAACTCTGTACCTTCAGCTTATCACCGGCTTTTATTATATAATCGCCGGTTTTGAGCATTTCATCGGGTATTTTATCGCCATAGCTTATGCTGCTGTATGTACGCTCTGCACAGGAGTTCAGTATAAAAAGTATAGGTAGCAGTAAAACGAGCCGAAGCCTCTTTATTAAAATAAATAACATTTATTTATATCCTGTTGATTAGGTATGCGTAAAATTCCCCTTTTTTTTTAGCATCAGCAAACTTTATACCCCGTAAATAGCGAATATTAAAGATAAGCTAAAAACTATTTTCCACTAATACCGTTATAGTAGGCATGCGTGTCCATAAAATATTCCGGCAACAAAGCATACATGCACCTGCCAAAGAGGTGTGGGACTTTTTTAGCGATCCAGGCAACCTGTCCCTGCTCACACCCCCATATATGAAAATGCGGGTCACCTCCGGGCAGTTACCTACAGAGATATACCCGGGGCAGATCATTACTTACCGCTTAAGCCCCGTATTGGGCCTGCCTGTTAACTGGGTCACAGAGATCACTCATGTAATACCCGGCAAACTCTTTGTTGACGAACAAAGAAAAGGACCATATAAGATATGGCATCATGAGCATCATTTTGAGCAAGTAGGCGATAAATGTATTATGACGGATATTGTTCACTATGCATTGGCTTATGGCCTATTGGGCAAAATAGCCCATTCACTTTTCGTAAAAAGGCAATTAGGTAATATCTTTGATTACAGGCTGCGCCAGGTAAAAAATATCTTTAAGTAATTTTAAACCTTTAGCTCAAAACAATTGTTATATCAAAAAAAGCGTGGCCATTGCAGATGAAATGAATAGGTTCAGTATCCGCGATATAGAGAACCTAACCGGCATTAAAGCTCACACGATACGTATCTGGGAACAGCGCTATGGTATTATGCAGGCAAGGCGTACCGTTACCAACATACGCTATTACGATGCAGCAGATCTTAAACTGGCCCTGCGTATTGCACTGCTCAATAATTACGGTTACAAGATATCGCGCATCAGCAGTATGAATGAGCAGGAGATGAACTCGCTCATTCAAAAAATAACCGATAAGGATTTCAAGCTCCAACTAATTGTAAACGAGTTGCTCGAGGCTACTTTAGCTATGGACACCGGCCATTTTGAGCTGTTGCTCAATATGTACCTGAAAAAACATGGTATGGAACATACTATGGAATCCCTGGTCTTCAACTTCCTGGAGAAGATAGGGCTCATGTGGATGACTGATCGCCTCTTCCCGGCACAGGAACACCTTGTAAGCAATATCATATACCGCAAACTGGCCCTGGCAATAGAGCAATTGCCTTTGCAACCCGCACAAACTCCCGAAATATTACTTTTTCTCCCTGAAGGCGAAATACATGACATAGGTCTACAATATGTAAACTACCTCCTGCTCAAAAAAGGAAAGCAAACAATATACCTGGGGCCGAATGCTCCCCTCAGCGAGATCCAATTTGTATACGACGCTAAACATCCTAAATATATCTACCTGCACCTTACCTCTATCGTGGAGGAGTTTGACGGTAATAAATACCTGCAGCAACTGTCCGGGATGTTTCCGGACACTACTATCTTCGTATCAGGCGCCATGCTCACCTCCCGAAAATATAAAGCTTCCTCCAATATGCGCTTTTTCTACAATCTCACCGAAGCCCGCAATGCTATTATAGCGCTATAACAAAGTACAAGCTAATCATTTTGTTAAGTTTATTCTATACAAAGTATAAACAAAATCAATGCATGTCTTGAACTATTTTGTATAAGTTTGATGTAGTAAAAATTAAACAAAATGACGGCAACCGATTTTAACGAACTCGTAGTACTACATAGTGATTTTTTAAAACCCTATGCAATATCACTCACCCGGGACAGCGAAAATGCTAAAGACCTTTTCCAGGAAACTATATTCAAAGCACTGCTCAACAGGGAGAAATATCACTTTGGTACCAACCTGAAGGCATGGCTGCATACCATAATGCGCAACATATTTATAAATGGCTACAGGCGCAATAAGAAATATAACTACTCGGATAATTTACCTGCGGCCGAAGCCCATTTATATGGCAAGGGCAATGCATTACAGAACAATGGTATCAGCAGGCTGCAGGTTGCTGAAATAGAAGCAGCTATCAACGATCTCCCACATGTATTTCGTATTGCTTTCGAGCTGCATTATACCGGTTACAAATACCAGGAAATTGCCGACTTGCTTAAAGAGCCTTTGGGCACGGTGAAAAGCCGCATCCATTTTGCCCGCAAGCTGTTGATGGCCAAACTGGAGCGTTAAATATTATTGGCATAACATCTTTAACTTTGAAGCATGGCTTTGGAAAAGGATAAAGTAATACTGGTCAATGAGCATAATGAGTGGCTGGGCACAATGGATAAAATTGCTGCCCATAAAGAGGGCCGCCTGCATAGGGCATTATCCGTATTCGTGATGAATGATAATAATGAATTGCTTATACAACAAAGGGCCGAAGAGAAATATCATTCCGGAGGCCTGTGGAGCAATACATGCTGTTCTCATCCTGCAAATGGCGAAAGCAGTATGGCCGCTGCCCACAGGAGGCTCGAAGAGGAGCTGGGTTTTGACTGCGCCCTTGAGCCGGCATTTACACTCCGCTACCATGCCTTAATGGATAATGGACTGGTGGAAAATGAATATGATCACATATATCACGGCAATTATTGCGGCATTATAAAACCAGAACCAGCGGAAGTGCGCGACTACCGGTTTATTGCCCTTGATGAACTGGAAAAACAAATGAAAGATGAACCCGGGCAATTTACAGCCTGGCTACACCTGGCATTGCCAAAATTCATTGCATACCTTAAAGCAAGCCGGGAACCGTTTACTGCCTAATCCTGGTATTCATAACAGCCAATATCAATGATATTATTGACCCTTGGCTTATCATCAAGGTCATTGGGAAGGCCTAAAAAGGTAACATTGCTGCCATTATCTATCATAGCTGAACCCGGCGTGGCATGAAAATCGAATTTATTGTAATCGGCAAACCTTGGGTCAGGGCTGCCGGCATCTGTGTTAAACATACACCCGTTCTTCACTACACTATTATCTATCGCATCAGGGCCGTCCTTCACCAGGCAATGGTTGAGCGTAACATTATAAGCGTAACCATCTCTTTTATTGCATACCAACTCATTTTCCAATGAGCCCCAGATAACACAGTTAGTCAGGGTGGCATTCATATCTCCTCCTATATAGTGCGTGTCATCTATCTGCAGGTAATTGAGTATTGCGGCTGTCGGCTCTTGCACATGGCTCACTTTATCGTTGCCAAACACTACGAAATCGCAATTCTTAAAATCGTAGGTACCCCCCTGTATCAGGGCCAGCGCTTCAGCGCCACAGGTATGTACCAGGCAGTTCTCTGCGGTTATATGCCCACCTATGGACAATATGCCGTAACCTATTGAGTTTTGTATGGTAACATGGTCGAGAAACACTTCTGCAGCACTGCCTGTTGAATCTTTTTCGGCATATAAAGCTGCGGGGTAGCCACCATCGCGGTTTGAATTACCGCAATTCTGTATTATCGTGTACTGCAGCACATTATTTTTGCTGGATGCAAAGAAGTAAAGTCCTGCCCACTCACCGGGATATCCTTCATACCCGAAATAATTGCGGTCGATCCTGTCGCCCTGGAAAATAACGCTATCTGCCTTAGTACCATTGACCTTCAAGGTACCGGCTACATACAGTCTTGAATCGGCATGCATATACACCTGGCAACCGGCCGGGATGGTAAGCGTAGCATTGGGTAAGACCAATGCACTGTGAATGATAACGTAGGGCTTATCCGTCAGCCATGTTTGCGTAGGTATCGTATCGGCGACTATGTAATGTGCATTTTGCCCATAAGCAGTGAATGGCAATTCGTAATTATTGCCATTAAGCGTAGCGATCATTTTATCCTCTACAACAAATGGAGTATTCTCATTGGTAGGGTCTATTTTAACAGTGGCAAAAACAAATGCACTGTCATGCGGCGCTATCTCTATGTCTGTAATAGTTTTGCCAGGGTAACCGTCCACATTCAGGTGAAAATATGACCCATCGCCGCTTGCCATTCTGATGGACGATATTTTTATTTTCTCGTTTTGCGGATTGTATATGACAAAGCTATTAGTGAAGCTGCCCTGTGCCGTAAATACCGTGTCAAACGTAAGTGTATCTGTAGAGAATTTCAATTCGCCACCTGTTGTAAGCAGCTTCGTCTTTTTACAGGATGAGCTAATTGCAGCAGTAATAATGAGGGTTATTAAAAGAAAATATGAAAAACGGTAGTGCATTATATTTTATAGCCTTGAGCTGTAAAGTTAAGTAAGTGAATGAATAACGCTTAAACCGGGCAAAATATTTTTCACCTACCCTTAAGGCTTTGCATTGCGCTCAATGCGGTTTACTTTTGTTGTATACATGGCTTGTATCACTTTGTTATCCGATTTTGGCCTGCAGGATGCATCAGTAGCAACTGCAAAGGGTATCATTATGCAGCAGGCTCCGGGTATTCAGGTGGTGGATATCTCTCACCTTGTGGAACCTTATCATCTGCAGCAAGCAGCATATCTCAGCTCAGCATCCTACTATAATTTCCCTGCAGGCACATGTCACATACTGCTGTTTGATATATTTTCAGAAAGATCGCCCACATTAGTACTATGCGCATATAACGACCACTATTTCCTCAGCCCCGACAATGGCTTGCTGCCATTGGCATTGAATATAGTGCCCGAAAATGTTTGGAAATGCCTGGAATTGCCCGCAGGCACCGGCTTAAAAGACTGGCTACAGGAGACTGGCAGGATTGCCAATGAATTGCAGGCAAAAAAACCCGAAGCACTTGGTCTTACAAAATGTACACTTAAAAATGCCCCCCAGCATTGGCGTCCACGCATAGAGGCCAATATGGCGGAATGTCATGTTATCCATATCGACCGGTTTGAAAATGTTGTTGTCAATATTACCCGGGATGAATTTGAAAAGACGCGTAACGGCAGGACTTTCAGGATAGCGTTCATGAGAGATGAAGAGATAACTGCAATAAGCGAGCATTACAATAATGTGCGTGAGGGTGAAGAGTTGTGCCGCTTCAATGGCACCGGCTACCTCGAGATAGCCATCAATCGTGGAAAGGCAGCCAGTTTATTTGGCTTAAAGCTGAACAAAGAGCAACACCTGATCTACAATACCATCAAAATATTCTTTGAATGATCGTAAGAATAGTGAAAATGACCTTTCGCGAAGATGCCGTAGCGGAATTCCTCGCCTTGTTCAACGAACGGAAACAGCTGATACGCGATTTTAATGGTTGCAGCCACCTGGAACTATGGCAGGAAGCGCAACATCCTGGTGTTTTCTTTACCTACAGCAAATGGCAAAGCGAGGCTCATCTGGATCACTATCGTTTTTCAGAATTGTTCAAAGATACCTGGACAAGGACCAAAGCATTGTTTGCCGATAAAGCCGCAGCATGGAGCGTTTTGCCGCAAATGGTAGTGGACGGGGGGCAGGAAAATGAATAAGCGCTTGTTGCCCTACAACAAATTAGCAATGATCTGCGATTGTATTTCTTTCATGCGCTCAGCATCCAGCTTCAACTTTGGCCGGGTAAAATTCAGGTCGTCCGATGAATCGATGGGTACCAGGTGCATATGCGCATGAGGTACTTCAAGGCCCAGCACACTGATACCGCAACGGTCACAATCAAATGTTTTTTCTATCGCCTTCGCGATCGGCTTGGCAAATACCAGCCATCGGGCCAGTATTTCATCATCCACATCAAACACTTTGTCGGTTTCGGTCTTGGGTACTACAAGCGTATGCCCCTCGCGCATCGGGAAAATATCGAGAAAGGCATAGAAATATTCATCTTCCGCTATTTTGTACGAAGGGATTTCACCAGCTATTATCTTTGAAAATATAGTACTCATAACTATATAGATATGGCCTCTATCTTAAACTTGAGTATACCGCCGGGTGCTGTGACCTCAGCCACATCCCCAACAACCTTGCCCAGCAGACCCTTGCCGATAGGCGAAGTAACGGATATTTTCCCCGATTTCAGATCGGCCTCTTTTTCTGATACTATCTGGTATTCTACGATCTTTTTATTGCCGAGGTTAGTGAGTTTTACTTTGCTGAGTATTGACACTTTACTGGTATCAATATCTTTCACATCTATTACGCGTGCGGTAATGATGGCTGCTTCAAGCTGTGCTATTTTAGCCTCATGATGTCCCTGTGCTTCTTTTGCAGCATCATATTCTGCATTTTCTTTCAGGTCACCCTTTTCCCTCGCCTCAGCTATCTGGTGTGCTATTTCGGCCCGCCCGGCTGTTTTCAGTTGGGTGAGTTCTTCTTTCATTTGTTCTAAAGTTTCCTTCGATACATAATTTAAACCTGACATAATCAAAAATTTATTAAAACAATAGAAAAAAATACAACGCCTCTGTTAGCTCAGAAGCGTTGCATCTATGTAAAATTAAGGAATTTTTTCTCTTTTTTAGTCCTCGTCGTCTGTTTTTGCCCTTTTATTACGGGTCATCAGGCGCAATGATATGGTATGAACACCATTAGCAGGGCGCGCAGTAGGACGGTAAGAGTAATCCAGCGCCAATATGGGGCCATTTTCGCCTATACCATGCTGTATAGTAGCACCTGCACACACACCGGTGTACATAGTCACACTATTATCACTGCCAATACCTTTTTCATAACGATAACCGCCACGCAGCATCAGCATATCGTGGAAAGAATATTCCAGGCCGCCGCCAATATAATCGTTAATAAAGGAGTTCGAGGTAAAGTTGATCAGCACTGAAAGCCTGTGCTTAGGTTTGTCGTTTTCGCTTTTCAGGTGGTTTTCGTCAAGGAAAAAGTCATATGAAGCGCCCATACTCAGGTAGGTAGGCATTTCAAATTTCTCTGAAGGTACCGTCCTGTTCAATTGATAATTAGCATTTTCAGGAGCATCACTGTTAATAGAGAAACCCGAGCCGCTAAAGCGCATATTGGTACCAATGTTCCTCAGCGTAATGCCAAAATGGAAATTATCCCGCTTACCCGTAACATACTGCACACCCGCTTCGAATGCAGCACCCGATGCATGAGCATTAGTGATCTGTTCAGAAACCAGGGTTACGCCTACACCTGCATGAATACTGTTTGAGAATGTTTTGGAATAACCCAGCTCTATATTGTAAAAAGAAGGGCTATACGTACCTATACCACCCTCGGGATGGTCATAATCAGTAATATCAATACTGCCAAAACTCATGGCCATGATATTGGCACCGATAGCACCAAAATTTCCCATCTTTTTCGAGATCCCGATATTATTCACACTCACTTGTGAACCGCTCAGGTATATGGTATGGGAAACCCCTATCTCCATATTATCGGTAAAGGCCATACCTGCAATATTACATTTCATTGCCTCAAGACCTTTTACACCGGATACATTCATACCAAACAAACCGGTGCTTTGTCCCCAGGGATTAACAAGCAACTCAGTAGCACCAGCCTGGCCGGTACGATCCTTATTTCCCGCGATGGCTGCAAAGGACATACCTAATGCACCGATCATCAGAACTGCTTTGGGAGAAAATTTTTTCATAAATACTGAACCTTTTTATTTTGGGGCCGGCCATGACCGGCCCCATGAAAATCCATTTTTTGTATTAATAAGATGTAATATCCAGCGGGCGCATAGCACCAAACCAGCGCAATACCGTTTCACCTATGCCCTCTGCATTCACATGCATCATGTACATACCACTGGCTATCGGTAAACCTTTAGCATTGCGAACATCCCAGTCGATATAAGAGGTATTAGCATCATCTTTACTGAGCCTGCGCACCAGTGTACCATCGAGTGAATATATATCAACAGTAGCTTTATGCGGCAGGTTAACAATGCGTACGCGTGTATCCAAACGGCTGGTCTCATAACCGGTATAGCCATAATATGGATTTGGTGTAACATTGATGCGCTTCAATACAGCGCTCTTATCGTCTTTATTATCACTAAGTGTTGACGGTGCAAGATCTGTAGTGCTGAACTGGTAATGAGGTAAACCACCATTAACATTGGTATTATTCAGCGAATCCGCTGTCTGTGCATATGGGCGTGCTACCCTGAATTTCAACCTGGTAGTTGTTGGTATCAGGTTGTCTTTGAGGGGTAGTAATTTCTGCGTAGGATTGATAGTAGGTATACCTACCCACATCATTTTTGCGTATGTACCTGCAATAACGAGTGTAGATCCTGTTTTCAGTGTGTTTGCAAAACTTGCGTCCCCGTCATACTCTGTAGAAGAGATATAAACGTAATGCTTACCGCCGAATATCGGATCGCCCGAGAAGTCGTTAAGTATATTATCCGTAGGGTTCCATATCATATCGCCACCATTCTCTGTCTTCAGATAAGAATCTTCGCCAAAGATGATATTGAGGCGCTGACCTGTTTCCTGGTCAATCGCATAACCGGGGAAATAAGACATACCATTTTCTGTTTCGCTATATATAGGTAGTCCATTACCATCTACATCACCGGTCCACGACTTGTGGTTCCTCAGGAAGAACTGTTTCACACCACCTTCTGATAAGCTTGGATCAGCCTGCTCTTCAATAACGGCGCAACGGGTCCATTTGTTCTTATCAGCTGTAAATACCAGGTCAACACTATGGAGGCCGTTCATTACAGTAAAGTTCACAGAACCCGGGTACGCAACACCAAACTGGCAAACGGGGAGCGACTGTATAGATGCCAGTGCGTAAGGCGCCCATGTTGATTTGGTAAGGGTGGTATTGGCAAACATATTAGCATATGCACCTACCGTATCATAACCAAAAGAACCGAAATTACAGTTTTTGAAAGGATTGGTAATGCTACCAGCGGGTGTATTACCCGTCCTGATCCAGTTTTCCACTGCAAGGAAGCTATTTGTTTCCTTATTGCTGATCACACCGCCGAGCCATGGTTTGGTCTGGTCGTCATATATTACCAGCGATGTGAGGTAAGCGTTACCTCCGGGCTCATCTTCACCAGCAGCAACAACCTGGGATATATTCACAGACAAACCATAATTCTCAATCAGCTGCTCGTTAAGTTTTTTGAGCGAGCGCTCGCTGTAGATGGTCTCATTCAAATCTGTATTCACCAGTCTCCAGCCCGAATTACTATCAGCTATGATCCTCTTATCTTTTGCAGTATCTATCTTACCGGCAGTGAGGAACAGTTCCCAATTAGCTGCTTTTACCTTTTGCGGATCGGCAACTTTAATATCCACAGGTCCTGCACCGGCTTTGTACACAATATCCCGTGAAGGAATAATATTAGCATTGCTAAACGCGCCTTCTTCAGTAGCCTCGTCGAGATCAACAATATTACCACCGTTACCTATACCTTCCAGTTTGTGTATTACGACACCACTGCCATAATCAGAGTTGAGGGTAGTACCCATTGCGCCATTAGCAGGGTTAGGCATGGGCGTATAAACAACGATACTGGTACCGTTAGCAGCGTGCAAACTCTCCAGGTAAGCAATATCCTGCGTAGAATCGGCCCTGGTTGGACTTGCATCAAAAGGTGCAAAGTTGTTGTATGCGTAGGCTACTATTACGTAATAATAATTCTTGTAGTTAACCAGCCTCTTATCATCGGTTGTTGCAAAGGCATCGGTAGTTATTTCAAAACTGTGTACGATACCGCTGTCTTTACCTTCTACTCTTACGACGGCTGTCCAGGTAGTATCGCTGATATCAGGTTCTTTGTTGTAATTAACGATGCGTGTTACGCCATTTTTAATATCGCACTGGAACACTTGAGCAGCAACATCCGTATTCAGGGAGCCGTCCGAATTGTATATCTGGCCCGGGCCAACTTCAGATGTTTTCAACTGGAATACCCGGTAACCTTCAAATTTATATAATGAGTCTGCAGCATGAACATAGTTCTTAGCTTTGGTTGAAGGCACCCTGTATTTCGCTGAGTCAACATAACCATATTGTTCTTTATAGTTATTGCTTTGCGGATCATTGAAAAGATAGAATAATAGCTTCCTGTCCATTTCCCTTATTACTACGCGGGGTGCCTCTGGACCTTCCGTTGTGCGGAAACCAGCATCAAACAGGCTCTGGATGACATCATCAGCAGCACGTATCTTTTTGAAAGAAGTGTTCGGACAGCCACCCACATCGGCCACCCAGCAAGACCCGATAATAAGATCATTTACTGCACCGGGTATGAGTTGGAAGGCGCCTGCCGAGTGTATGAAACGACGGTCGCCAACGGGATTACCACAAGTACATTCCGACCATGTAGACTGATCTGGATCACCAAAGAATACAAACCTGGTTTTAGGGCCGGCAGTAGTGGCCGTAGATATGATACCGGGGCCTTTAAAATCGTTGTTGAATATTTCACCTTTACGGTCAGAGCCAGTCATGTAATTGTATATTTCTATACCATTTGTGGGGTTACCGTAATTACCATTGTCATTATTAAAGTAAGTAAAAGCCTGCATTGAAAGCAACGAGTCCTTAATTGTTCCATCAGGCTGGTGTATATACTTATGAGGACCTTTAAAGAAGTCGACACCCACCATTGGTACGTGATTGCCATAGGTACCGGGGCCACCCGATCCATCAATACTGTTACCATTATATTCTATACCAAGACCTCTTACCGTATCGCAACCTATATAGTCATCAAATGCATAACCAAGATCCGCATCGGTCCATGTAGCCATATACGTGCTATCCATGGTAAGCGGGCCCCTGTTGATGATTCGGTATATAAAGAAAGTGGCATCATTGAGGGCATCTTTGGTGCTATAACCAAAGGCACTGGTCTGCACTTCAAGGCCAATAGCATCTGTTTTTGTTTCACCTTTGATATTACCCTTGTCATTAAATACCCACCATATATACTGGTCACCGGTTATATCGGGGTAGTCCCCATCATGATAATCATACACACCATCCGCATTCACATCCACAAAGGGAGCGTATTCAAAAGTGCTGGCAGCAGATAGTATATTAAGTGTATTGCCATTAGCGCCTTTGGCGTATATATTTCCTTTCGCTGGCCATTCTTTTATCACATCGAATTTAGGGTCGCTTACATCAGCTCCCTGCCTTATCAATTCTTTGAACGAATTGATATCCGATTTGTTCACTTTCCAAAAACGGTCCCATTCGGAACAGCTCGCAGCATCAATACTTTTGGTAAGGGGATCCAGCGGACCGGGCCAATAGTCATTACCATTCTGGCGATAGGTTTGTGCAGCTACCTTCAATTGACCCTGCGCATCATAACCACCGATCCATGAAGAGCCCGCAAAAAGTGAGTTCTTGTTAGAGCCTTTAGGTATCTCGTATGCTGCAGATCCGGTACCACGGTCATACCACATATCACCACCGGTCATTATCCTGGCGCGTACATTGTTGATATCAAGGTCTATATTGGCCTGCGCTTCTTTACATCCTGCAGCGCTTTTAAGCAAAGGCCTGCCCCCTTTTTTAAAATTAATATCTGGGAGTGCTGAAGCATGCATCGACATCCCTACCATTCCTGCAAGGGCTGCAAGCATTATCAAACTTTTATTATTCTTACGCATCATAACTTATTTAAAGTTATTAACAATTATTTTTAGAAATTGAAATTCAAACCGAGGGTTATTCTCCTGGGCAGGTTATAGCTATTAGGATTGTTTATATTTATAGAATATATATCCTGGTATGATTCCGGGTTGGTTTGTGTGCTTGTAGCTACTATACCCTGTGCTGATGTGAGATAACCATCGTCATCAGCCCTGCCGGTATAACCATATACACTCAGCACATCTTTAATGTTAAATACATTCTGTATGTACACAAAACCGTTTATGTACAATGGTTTTTTGCGTTTTGCAACTTCTCCGGGAGCAGGTTGTTTTGACGACCTGAGCGAGAAGTCTTTATCCAGGCGCAGATCAAGCATATAGTGCCATGGCAGGCGCGACCCGTTTATTTCACCTTGCACGGTCCTGTTGGTAGGATTAGCATCCAGGCGTTTCGTATATGGCTCACCGCTTCTTGCACTAAAGTTGAAGTTAACGCCTGCGTTTTGCAGTATGTGTTTGCCACCTACTACAGGGCCGGCACCTTCATCATAACGATAATCTATGTTTGCAGTAATGATATGGCGTGAATCGTAATCGAGTGAACTAACATAACGAAGATTAGGCACACCCGCATTAATGAAGTTTTGCAGCAGGCCGTTAGTAGCCACGGCATTGGCGTTGCCGCCATTGCCGGATGCATCACCCGAACCCGTACCTTCCGCGAATTGTAGCGTATAGTTCACTTTCATACGCAGATTGCCAAAACGACGAAGGTCATAGCTCACGGTCATACCCTTGGTAGTAGAGAAGTCCCTATTACCATAAGTATAATATGTGGTGGGCCATGCATAGAGGTATGGGCGCACCTGTATCATATCTTTACGCTCCCTGTAAAAGCCTGATATGGTTATTGCCGATTGTTTGGTAAGCACCTGCTGGAAACCTACTTCATAGTCAAACATTTTTTCGGGCTTCAGGTCGTTATTGTCAATTATATTACCTGAGCTTTGCGGTAAATAATAATAATCATATGGTGTAGCAAAGTTCCTGCCACCCCTTGGCCTTTGCACGATCACATCGTAGTGTGCATAGAAGTTGGCAACTGTAGATATAGGGAAAGAGAAGGAGATACGGGGCGCTACATTTACCTGTGGTTTGTAATCGGTGAAAGAAGTGCTGGCATCAAAGCCCGATGAGTCGTTTATCTTGGTATTGGCATCTTTCAGGAATGGCTGAGGAGGTAAGCCCCCACTGGCAACGGTGAGCACAGAAGGATCCTGCAATACATTGCCCTGTGCATCATACCAATCATCGCCATTACGGAAACCGATGATGTTCGGGTTTTGCGAAGCATTGTTGTCTACATATACCACATAGTTGCTACCCATATTAGAAGGTATTGTGCCTCTGGGTGTTTTTGGATTTTGAGGATCCCCACCTACAGAACCACTCTGAACATCGCTAACAGTATTTACCTGGTATAATGAATATGGGTCTTTCAGCACTTTGGTATTGGCATCAAAACGGTCAATGCGCACACCTATATTAAAATCGATGTCCTTATACCTGAAATGGTCCTGCAAATAAGCCGCTGTATAGCTTGGCCTGTTGCCTGCTATCCTGCGGGTAAAGTTGCCATTCGCATCCTTTTCAGTAAAGTAATCGTTGAAGTTAATGTTCCCTGATTCTTTCTTACCGGTATAGTCATAACCATAATAGCTAACCATAGGGCGGCCACTGTTCAGCAGCTCATCAGCAGAGAACATGTCAAGAGAAAGCATGTTCGGATCTACACCGTCCACATTCAGATAATCCACACCATTCGGATCAAGACCAAGTTTTTGCCTTAAGCTACGGTCAAAAGTAGATTGAGCGCTAAGCTGGGCCTTTCTTTCATAAAATACCGTATCATATATACCGGGGATCACGGTACCGGCTTGTACCTGGTCCCATGTGTATACATTCCCGTTAACACGGTACATCGGATGCTCCAGGTCCAGGTCGGTAATGTGATTATTCTGTAGTAAGCGCATTACCTCCCACAGAGAGTTGGTACCCTGTGCAGACGGATTAGCTGAAGCTGAGTATGCCCTTGTGGCACGTTGCTGGTAATATAAACCGAACTGGATGGAGTGACGGGTCTTACCAAGCATCAGATCGAAAGAGGCATCTGCAGTTATACCAAACTGGTTAGTATGGCTATATGAATAGCCATTCAAAGCAGTACCGGTATTTGCCCATATGCCATATACATATTGTGGCATGTCACCGTTCATCATCGCACCATTTGCCCTGATATCAACGATATCAGAAGGTGTGGTACCATTCAGGTTATAATATTCGCTGGTATAGTTGGCCAGCAAAGGATTTTTGTCAGAGCGCTCGTAGTCTACTGCTACAGGGAACCTGTAACCGGCGAGCCTGTACATATAATGTTTCGTACTGTCGTCATAAGAATAGATATATCCGGGCGAATATTGGCGGTCGAACTTACCTACGTAAGCATAATCAAAAATGTTCTTCCCAAAGTTTGGATCTTCCCTGTTATAATGCTCTACCTGGTAGTCGGCCTGTATAGAATAATAGGCATTTTGGATCACGCTTTGTTTATCCGTACCACCTTTACCAAACCTCTGTGTGAAGCGAAGGAATCCGCGACCTACAGTATTAACATCCTGCGGGATCGCATCTGCGGCCAGGGCTGCATACGACCTGTACCCGCTGTTCTCAGCAAAACTACTGCCCTTGCTGTAGTTAAAGGTACCGCCGGCAGTAATATTAAGATTATCTGCTACCTGGAAATCCAGCTTGCCATTTGCCCTGCCTTCAAATATAGCAGCATTAGGACGCACCTTTTCATTGTGCATCTGGCTCTTGGTCACATACTCAGCACTATTCTTATATACTATAGTACCATTTTGGTTTAGCGACCTGGTGAGCGGGGTTTGTTCAATACCCTGGCGCACATCATCGTTTACTACCCATGTACCGGTATAAAATGGATTCCTGTCTTTATCATACCATCCTTCAGCACCGAACAGGAAACCAACTATCGGTTTCTTATTGCCGGCACTGTCTTTGCGGCTATATACAGGCCCCGATACATTTACAGAAGCCATATTGTGGTTAAATCCATCAATAGAATGTTCCATACGCACACCACCTTGTATATCTCTTGAAGGGCCCCTGGTGGTAACATTTACCACAGCGCCTGTGGCATCACCATATTTAGCAGGCAGGCCGGATGACAATACATCTATCTGGTCTATCATGCCCTGTGGCAGGTTTACGTTGGCGCCGTTCACCACAACACCATCTATGATGAACTGTGTAGCATTACCACGACCGCCGAACGCGTTCAACTCACCGCCGGCCTTATTCACATGTATACCGGGACTTGCAACAGCAACGAGGTCGCTGGTATTGGTGATACCCGTATTTTTGATGTCTTTGGCATCCAGAACACCATGCGGGTGGCCTATCTCGATAAGAGGAGTTTTATACGAAATTACAGTAGCCTCTTTAAGCTGGTGCACATTCAGTTCCAGGCCAAGATTAACTTTGGTACTGCTACCATCACGCACCACAACGTCTTTAACTATTTTGGTAACATAACCTGTATAGGAAACTTTTACCTCGTAATTACTACCTGCGGGCAGGGGGGTAATAACATAATTGCCATCAATATCCGTGGCAGCACCGCCACGCTGGATACCTGCCGACGACACTTGTACTATAGCGCCTATTACAGGCATTTTCTTTTCATCCAGTACAGTACCGGTTATTTCACCGGATTGTGCCAGGGCTTTGCCTGCAACACTCACAAACAGCAACACAAATAGATAACGTAATGTACGTGCCATATCCTGCATTAAATATTTTTTAACCAAAGAAGGCGGTAAAGATAAAAATTCCTGTTAAAAATGCGTGTCTTAACACAAATATTTTCCCAAAAACTTGCTTATAATGAATATATTACTAACGCATGACAATTTTTTCCAACAAACATTTGCTCATCTTAAATAACGCTTCATGACTATATCCTGCAATGTGCGGGGTAATGATCACTTGAGGCAAATTCACTATTTCATCAAGCAATGTTCTCAGCGTTGCACTCATCTTTTCTATCGGTTCTTCTTCCCATACATCTAAGCAAGCTCCTTTTATTTTTCCTGTCATTAATCCTTTATACAGTGTCTTTGTATCTATTACCTTACCTCTTGACGTGTTTAGCACCACAAAATCTTTGGCCATGTTTGTAATAAAATTGTCATTTAGGTAGTATATGGTATCTTTTTGCAATGGAACATGAAAACTTACAATGTCCGCTTGAGCATAAAGAGGCCCCAGGTCATTACAGTGCTGCACATAAGCCGGCATATCCAAATTATAATACTTATCATATGCAAGTATTTGCATGTCAAATACTTGTAGTTTTTTTGCAAAGGCCCTGCCGGTATGCCCAAAGCCTATGATCCCAATCGTTTTGCCCTCAAGCTCTATGCCCCTGTTCTCATCCCGCAGCCAAAGGCCTTTTTTTATTTGTTCGTTGCTTACCAATATATTTTTGGTCAGGCTTAGCAACATACCCAGCGCATGTTCGGCCACGGCATTACAGTTGCCTTCGGGGCTCGCATAGCATTGTATACCTTTTATGGTCGCATATTCCAGGTCTATTACTTCCATACCCGATCCCATACGGCCTATCCATTGCAGCATAGGGGCTGCATCGATCAGGTCTTTATCAAGTTGCAACCTTGTTGAGGTAATAACGCCAAGACAATCGCCCAGCAATTCATAAGCTGCTGCCTGCGTTATTTTTTCTGCGGTCACCAGCTCATAACCTGCTGCCATCAGGCCATCTGTCAATACTGCATGCACAGGTGCAGCGATCAATACTTTTCCTTTGCTCATAGCTGGTATTCCTTATGCAGTGCTACAAAATCGGCCACAGACAGCTGCTCGGCCCTTTTCCCCATCACCTCATCGTTAAGCGCTTCCGGAGGCAATGTGCCCTTAAGCGCATTCCTCAGGGTCTTGCGCCTTTGATTGAATGCAGCCTTCACCAGGTTGATGAATTTCCTTTTATCTGTTATGCCATAAGGATTACCAAGGTTGCTTAATCTTATTACTCCGCTCTTTACCTTAGGCGGCGGTGTAAAACATTGCTCATGTACATCAAAGAGATAATCAACCCTGAAAAAGGCCTGCACCAGCACACTAAGGATGCCATATACCTTTGAGCCCGGCCCGGAAGCCACTCTTAAAGCCACTTCTTTCTGGAACATACCGATCACTTCATCCACCTCCGGTTCCCATTCCAGTATTTTAAATAATATAGGCGATGAGATATTGTAGGGGAAATTACCGATCACACTGAAATGCCCTTCAAAGGGCGCATTGGCTTTCAGGATATCCTCCTGTATCAGCTTGCCCTGCAATACAGGGTATGTTTTGGACAGATAAGCTACCTTTTCCGCATCCACTTCTATTGCCTTGTAATCAATGCCCGGCAATTCGATAAGGTATTTGCTTATGGCACCGCCGCCCGGGCCTATTTCCAGCAGTTGCATACCTGGCTTATTGGCCAGTTGCGATACGATCTTGCGGCATATATTTTCGTCGTGCAGGAAATGCTGCCCCAGGCTTTTCTTTAGCGTATATTGCATGGTGTAAAATGCAAAAGTATAAAATCAGGCTCTCAACTGCTCAACCTATTAATCTATCAACATAACTGCTACCTTTGCAGCATGGAATTCAAACTACTCAATAAAGCATCCAAAAAGCATCAATTATACTTAATCGACAATGAGAATTCGCTGAAACAGGTAACGGAACTGGCCAAGAACGAAGTGGCCTTTACCCGGGCAGCCTTCAGCAACAACAGCGTCCTGGTACCTGTGAACCAGTACAACCGTACCATTTACATATACCTGGTAAAAAGCAAAGACACCGACTGGCAAACCAGCGAAATGCTCCGGAAAGCAGGGGCAGAACTGCAGGGGGCGCTCAACAAACAAAAAATTGAAGAGATAACGATAAATAACCTTTCCGGCATGCCCGGCGCTGCTTACCTGGTGGCCGAAGGTCTCGCACTGGCTACATACCAGTTCCTTAAATATAAGACCGACGCTAAGAAGCAGGAATACAGCCTGAAAACGATCAGCTTTGCACCAAAATCTATTTCAGTTAAAGAAATGGAACAGCTATCCATCATTACAGATGCGGCATACAGGGTACGCACACTGGTAAATGAGCCCCTCAACTATTTGTCGGCGGTGCAGTTGGCGAAAGAGATCGCAGCCCTGGGCAAGGAAGCTGGCTTTAAAGTGACCACGCTGAATAAAGCGCAGATAGAAAAAGAAAAAATGGGCGGCCTGCTGGCCGTGAACAGGGGCAGTAAAGAGCCACCTACCTTCACCGTAATGGAATATAAGCCCTCAAAATCCATCAATAAAAAACCTATTGTACTGGTGGGCAAAGGGGTAGTTTATGATACCGGTGGGCTGTCGCTGAAACCCACCCCCAATTCTATGGACCGGATGAAGAGCGATATGAGCGGGGCCGCCTTGGTGAGCGGGGCCATGTTTGCAATTGCCAAACTAAAACTACCACTGCATATCATAGCCCTTGTGCCCGCCACAGATAACCGACCCGGCGAAACAGCCTATGTACCGGGCGATGTAATAACCATGTATAGCGGCGCCTTTGTAGAAGTACTGAACACTGATGCCGAAGGTCGTATGATACTGGCCGATGCACTGCACTGGGCAAAACGCTACAAACCCGAACTGGTTGTTGACTTTGCCACGCTTACCGGCGCTGCCGCAGTAGCTGTTGGCGAGCATGGCATTGTGTGTATGGGTACCGCCGCCGACAATACCAAACAGGCTTTCCGCGACAGCGGTTTCCGCCAGTATGAAAGGCTGGTGGAATACCCTTTGTGGGATGAATACGGCGATATGATCAAATCGGAGGTGGCCGACATAAAAAATATCGGTGGCCCCGGTGGCGGTGCGATTACTGCCGGCAAATTCCTGGAATACTTTACCGGCTACCCATGGATGCACTTTGATATCGCAGGCGTATCTTTCGCCAATTCGAAAAAAGGCTATCAAACATACGGCGGCACCGGCTATGGCCTGCGCATGTTGCTCGATTTCCTTTTGCATTATGGCAAGGTTTAACTAAAATTGTATCCCCTGTCTGTAAGTAATTGCACCTGAGTCTAAAATCTGTACACAAAGCACATGAACGAAAAACCAATAATAGGCATAACCACCGGCGACCTGAATGGTATAGGCCCGGAACTCATTATCAAAACCCTGTCTGACAACCGCATACTCGACCTGTGCACACCCGTTGTGTTCACATCCAACAAGGTGATCAACTACTACCGTCGCCAGGTGCCCGATAATCAATTCAACTTTTCAAGCACCAAAGACCTGACCAAGCTCAATCCTAAACAGGTAAATATATTTACCTGCTGGGAAGAAGAAGTGCCTATTCAGCCCGGCGTACTTACTGATGTTGGTGGCAAATATGCCGTACGCTCGCTGATGGTAGCGGCACAGTGTCTTAAAGACGGCCAGCTCGATGGCCTGGTGACTGCACCCATACATAAAGCCAATACACAAATACCCGACTTCCCCTATACCGGCCATACACCCTTCCTGAAAGAAAAATTCGGCGCTAAAGATGTGGTCATGCTGCTCTATAGCGAGATGCTACGTGTTGCCCTGGTTACCGAACACATACCCCTGGCCAAAGTGGCCACGGCCATCACCAAAGAAGTATTGCAAACCAAACTCAATATCCTCCGCGAATCATTGATCAAAGATTTCAGTATCGACAAACCCAAAATTGCCGTACTGGGCCTTAACCCACATGCCGGCGACGATGGCCACATAGGTAATGAAGAGCAAAGCATCATAAAACCCGTGATAGACGCCATGCAACAGCAAGGGCATCTTGTTTACGGCCCCTATGGCGCAGATGCCTTTTTTGCACACGGCAGCTATAAGCATTTTGATGCCACCCTGGCCATGTACCACGACCAGGGTCTTGTTCCCTTCAAGACCATTGCTGCCGGCGAAGGCGTGAACTATACGGCAGGTCTGCCCATAGTGCGCACCTCGCCCGATCATGGTACAGCCTTCGATATCGCAGGTAAGAATATTGCGGATACCACTTCATTTTTCCAGGCCATCTTTGAATGTGTTGACTTGCTGAAGCGTCGCTCGGAATATGCCGCTGCTACAGCCAACCCTTTACGCCGCGGTAAAATAGAAAAGGAAAAAGAAGGTGAAGGTGAGAAAGTGGAGGCTTAGCTTTCTACAAAATACATACTTAACTTTCCTTTGTTTTTGGCATCTACCTCACCACGATAGGTACATTTGAATTTGTCTTTTACCAGTTCGTAAGTGGTTTGTGAGATATTTATTTTTCCGGGCTCACCATTCTGCTCCATGCGCGCTGCTATGTTCACAGTGTCGCCCCATATATCGTACGCAAATTTCTTTACACCCACTATCCCTGCTACTACGCTACCACTGTGTATGCCTATTCTCACCTCGAATGTTTTATCGCCCCGCTGCTCTTTCCGCAGCAGCATAAAGTCCCTGATCTCCTGTGCGGCGCTTACCACATGTGCTGCGTGGATATTATCCAGCACAGGCAAGCCGGCTACGGCCAGGTATGCATCACCCACGGTCTTTATCTTCTCGATATTATACTTGGATATTATTTCATCGAATGCTTTGAAACAGGAATGCAGTTCATCTACCAGTTGCTTAGGGCTCAGGTGTTCCGAAAATGCCGTAAAATTCACGAAATCCGTGAACAATACCGTCACATGATCGAACATCATTGCCTCTGCCTCCCCTTTCCTTTTCAATTCCTCTGCTACCTCAGAGGGTAAGATGTTCAGCAGCAGGCGTTCCGATTTCCTGCGTTCTTTTACAATAAAATATATGAACACCAGCAATACCAATACAGCGGCGCCGCCAAGGTATATGAGCCTTCGCTGGTTCCTCAACTTCAGCGAGGCCGTATGTTTTACCTCCTCGTTCTTCAGGCTGTCGGCAAAATGTTTTTTATCATACTCACTTTTAGCTTCCAGCCTGCCTATCTTCATGGCATTATCTTTTGAAAAGATGGAATCTTTATACAAAGTATATTGCTGGTGAGCAATAAATGCGCCTTTGTAGTCACCCAGCAGGGAAACAACGCCGGATAATATGAGGTTGTTCTGCCATAATGTTTCCAGGTCGCCAATTTCATTACCAATGACTATCGCACTGTCGGCATATGCCTTTGCCTTATATAATTGAGCCCTATTACCCGATCCTTTTGAAAGGTCAAAATATATCTCGCCTAAATAGCCATAAGCCGCCGCAAGCCGGCTTTTGTCCTCGAACTCCTTAGCTATATCCCTGCCTTTCAAATAGCATTCCATTGCCTGCTCCATTTTTCCCTGTCCTGTATAGACCTTACCCATGCTCAGGTAACAGCTGCTTTCCACAGCCTTTGCTCCAAGCGATTCCAGCATCTGCAATGCCTTGTTCAGGTTATCGAGCGCCATAGGATAGTTTTTCATGTTCACATAGATATCACCTATGTTCAATGTGATCATCGCAATGAGATTCTTATTATTCAGCTCTTCGAAGACCTTTAGCCCTTTCTGATGGTATTCCAGCGCTTTGTCCATGTTGCCTTCATCAAGATATATGTTGCCGATATTCACCATATTTCTTCCCGCCCAGTCTTTATTACCTATCTGTTCGTTGATATTTAATGCCTCGAAAAAATACTCCAGCGATTTGGGGTAATTGTTCTGTTCACCATAGACCATGCCCAGGTCATTAAGGTTACCTGCCTGTCCTTTTTTGTTCCCATGGGCCTTATTGATCTTCAGGGCCGCCTGCATATATTCGGTCGCTTTGGCGTATTCGCTCATATTAAAGTAACTGAGGCCAAGTATACCGTCAGCGCGCGCCCGCAAACTATCCGACTTTAATTGTTCAGCTATCGACAAGGCCTTGCTCCCATATTCGATCCCCTTTGCCGGGTCAACAAACTGGTAGGCGCGGGAGAGAGATAGATCTATCTCCGCTTTGGCCGCATCATCTTTCTGCCGGGGTAACTCCTTCAGCAATGAGTCGATTTTTTGCTGCCCTTGTAGCTGTGCGTAGACAATGGCTGGAAAGAAGGCCAAGGCCAGTAAATAAAAAATTCTTGCTTTCATGTTGATCTTTTTACGCCGCAGGCTTTAAACTAATAAAAATTATATGCAAATAAGAACAAAGTCCTTTACTTAACCATTTTATCATCCTATCCCCTACCTTTGAGGCATGTTACATTTCGACCGGTTTACACTTGAGAACGGATTAAGAGTTATAGTACATCGCGATGAAACGACCCCTATGGTTGCCGTCAATATACTATACGATGTTGGCGCACGCGATGAAGACCCGGGGCAAACAGGTTTCGCCCATCTCTTCGAGCACCTCATGTTCGGTGGCTCTGTGAATATCCCCGAATATGATGAGCCCCTGCAAATGGCGGGTGGAGAGAACAATGCCTATACCACCAACGATATAACCAATTATTATGTGCAGCTGCCGCTGAAAAACATGGAAACTGCTTTCTGGCTCGAGAGCGACCGTATGCTCTCGCTTGGCTTTAGCGAAAAAAGTCTTGATGTACAGCGCAAAGTGGTAAGCGAGGAGTTTAAAGAACATTACCTCAACAAGCCATATGGTAATGCATGGGAGCATATGCGCGCCCTCGCTTACACTACGCATCCATATCGCTGGATGACCATAGGCAAAGAGCTGAAGCATATAGAAGATGCACAGCTAAGTGACGTGAAGAATTTTTTCTTCAAGCATTACCGCCCCGTTAACGCCATACTCTGTGTAGCAGGCAATATCACTACCGAAGAAGTAAAACAACTGGCCGAAAAATGGTTTGGTCCTATACCTGCCGGCGATAAGTATATACGCCGCGTGCCTGCAGAACCTGCCCAGCAGGCTGCACGAATTGAAACGGTATATGCCGACGTGCCCCTCGATGCCCTGTACAAAGCATGGCATATCAATGAGCGTCTCTCTCCCGGCTATTATGCCGCCGACCTCATCACCGAAATAATGGGCAATGGCTTTGCATCGCGCCTGTACCAGAAACTGGTAAAGGAAGAGCAACTATTCAGCAATATAAGTTGTTACCAGACCGGCAGCCTCGACCCCGGCCTGCTGGTGGTGGAAGGCAAAATAGTGGAAGGCAAAAATATTGAAGATGCCAATGCAGCCGTAGAGCGCGAGATGCAATTACTGATAGACGAAGGTGTTACAACCGAGGAGTTGCAGAAGGCAAAAAATAAAATAGAGGCCATGATTGAATTTGAGGATATGGCCCTGCTATCGCGCGCCAATAACCTCGCCTTTTATGAACTGCTGGGCGATGCAAATCTCATAAATGATGAACTGGGCCGCTACCAGGCCGTTACCCCCGCCTCCCTGCAGGAAACAGCCGCCAAAGTTTTGCGCAGCGGGAACAGCAATACATTATTTTACAGGAAAAAAACAGCCGCCAACTAATTACGCCACATGCTTTTTGAAGGTAAATTCACTGCAGGCCATTCAGCTTTCGATAACCGCATTACACAGCTTTTCGGCATACAGTATCCCATTATACAGGCCGGTATGATATGGGCCTCGGGCTGGCGCCTCGCTGCTGCAGTGAGCAATGCCGGGGGCCTTGGTATCATAGGCGCCGGCAGCATGTACCCGGATATTTTGCGTGAGCATATCCGGAAATGTAAAAAGGCCACCGAAAAGCCCTTTGCGGTCAATCTTCCTTTGCTATACCCCGATATCGATAAACATGTTGCTGTAATTATCGAAGAGCAGGTACCCATAGTGTTTACATCGGCCGGCAACCCTAAAACATGGACCGGCAAATTCAAAGAACAGGGCATTAAGGTGGTACACGTAGTATCCAGCGCCAAATTTGCAAAGAAAAGCGAGGACGCCGGTGTGGATGCGGTAGTGGCTGAGGGCTTTGAGGCAGGAGGCCATAATGGTCGCGAAGAGACCACTACACTATGCCTTATCCCCGCTGTGCGCGAAGCTATTTCTATTCCTTTGATAGCCGCCGGAGGAATAGCCACAGGCCGCGCCATGTATGCCATGATGGCCCTCGGTGCCGAAGGGGTACAGATGGGCAGCCGTTTTGTGTGCAGCCCCGAAGCATCCAGCAACGCAGCTTTTAAGCAGGCAATAGTATCGGCCGGCGAAGGCGATACCATACTTACCCTGAAAAAACTGACGCCGGTCCGGGTTATCAAAAACGAATTTTACCGCCAGGTACAGCAGGCCGAAGACCGCTGCATGGATATAGCGGGCCTTACCGACCTGTTAGGCAGGGCACGTGCTAAAAAAGGCATGTTCGATGGGGATATGAACGAGGGCGAACTGGAAATAGGCCAGGTAAGCAGCATTATCAAAGAGATCAAACCCGCCGCAGAAATAGTTGTCGAGGTGTGGAACGAGTTCCTGCAAACGGCGCAAAATCCTTTCAGCCACTAAAAAAATACGCTTCGCCACTTATCCCCTTTATTTAACCCATTATTAATAACTTGCAGTATGAATAAATTCATGCTCCTCTGCCTGCTACTGTGCTGCACAGCCACTGTACATGCGCAGCAAAAACAATATACGGACAAAGATTATGCGCGCACACCGGTATGGATCGATATGATGGACGATACCACAACCAATTATTTCGAAGCGGAGAAAGCATATAAAATATACTGGCAACACCACGAGAAACCCGGCGGAGAGCACGACATTATCGGCGAGCATGCCGAAAGAGAAAAAATACCTTCAAAGCACAGGCAAAAGAAAATAAGGCAGGATGATGACATGCGCATGGCGGTAAAAAAGTACGAGCGCTGGCGCCAGCGTGTGCTGCCTTATGTGCAGCAGGATGGCAGGATATTGGGCCCGGCACAACGCCTGGCCATATTTGAAGCACAGAAAGAAAACAATAAATAACACCTCAATACATTCAAATGAAATTACGCCGGCTGTTTTGTTCAGTATTAGCTGCTATCACGTCTTTCAGCAGTATGGCACAGCCCGCAATGGGCACATGGACCAATACCGGCCCCATACAGTTCCCGGTCAACGTGAGCGGGCAGGTAGATGGTATCGGCCGCGTATGCCAGGTGAAATTTCATCCCACCAATGCTCAGAAGATATACGCGGTCAGTGCATCGGGCGGTTTATATATCAGCAACGATAACGGGCAAACATGGTCGGTAAGTACCGGTACCGAAACTTTTCCTACTACGGCCTGTGCTTCCGTATGTGTCGATCATACCAATGACCAGGTCATTTATCTCTCTACCGGCGATCCTAATTATTATTATGCCACCTATGGCATTTACAAAACTACCAATGGCGGCGCCACATGGAGCCCGGTAACAACAAATATTGGGTTCCGTATGGCACTGGAAATGATCTTGGACCCCACCAATAATAATACAGTAGTGGCTGCTACCAACAACGGCATCTGGAAAACAACCAATGGCGGCAGCAGCTGGACACAAACGCATACCGGTGGTTCATTTCGCGATATGAAACTGGTACCCGGCAGTAATAAGACACTTTATGCGGTTACTGCCACGCAGTTCTACCGCAGCATCGATTTTGGCGATACATGGACCCAAATAACCACGGGCCTTACCATACCGGGGGGCAATGGCGGGCTGCGCCTTGCAGTAAGCGCTGCCGACACCAATGTGGTATACGTAGGCACTACAGGCGGCAATGGTGTCATCAACAGGTCCGATGACCACGGGACTAATTTCACCACGGTTTACAACAGCAATACCCAGTGCCTGGTATGTTACGACGATAATCCTGCATCCGGTTCACAGGGCAACTACAATTTTGGCCTGGCTGCCAATCCGCAAAACGCAAATGAACTGCTTTTGGTGGCGCATAATGTATGGCGCTCTACCGATGGGGGTGTAACCTGGAGCAAGCGCACCAGTTGGTGGAATGAATGCCATACCGATATGCACCAAATTCAGTGGAACCCTTACAACAATACCCAGCGCTTCAATGCCAATGATGGCGGCGTATGGATGTCGACCGATACGCTGGCGACACAATGGTCGCCACGCAGTGACGGCATTGCCGCTACCGAGATATACCGTGCCGCACAAAGCCCCATCATCAGGCAAATGGTAAGTATAGGCACGCAGGATAATGGAGAATTGTATTTCGACAATACATGGAAGTGCAACCGTGGCGGTGACTGGGGCACTAAATGCGGCTTCGATTACCTGCCCGGCGCTACGGTATATTATTTTGGCACAGGCGACAGGAGGACACTCCAACCCCTTGCCGGCGATCAGCCTTTCAACAGTCCATTCGACCCCACCAACAATTCGGATATGGAGTTCCTGCCCAATATGCACAACGTAGCCTTTGCCGGCAGCGATACCATATGGCGCAGTACGAATATTGACAACGCTGCACCTGCATGGACACAACTATATATTACGGGTGAAACGGTAAAAGACATAGAATCCTGCCATGCCGATAGCAATATCCTCTATGTGGTCACCAACAACGATCATCTATACCGTTGCGACAATGCATTGGCGGCCAGCCCGCTTTTTACGGTGATCGCTACACCCTCAGGCACGGCAGCTACAGCAAGTATAGCTACCGACAAGCAGGATAAAAACATAGTGTACCTCACATGCGGGCAAAGCATTTATCGCTCTGCCAACAAGGGTATTAACTGGACAAACATTACCCTTAACCTCCCGGCACTCAACATCAACCGTGTCTTGTCTGATGACTACTCCAACACCGAAAGGCTTTTCGTCTGCCTGGGCAATTATGTGTATTATAAAGACAATGCTATGGCAAACTGGTCTGTCACCAATGGCCTGCCTACCATACCGCAGATCACCGACTTTATGATATACAACGATGGCACCGCAGCAAGTACTTTACGCGTGTCCACCTATGGTCGTGGCGTATGGGAGTGCAATATTCAGAACAACCTGCCGCCGACAGGTGATTTTGTTGCCGACAAGCAATACATCTGCGCAGGCGACACCGTACACTTCAGCAAAAACCTGTTCGGTAATGTAGTTTCATTCCTCTGGTTGTTTCCCGGCGGCACGCCATCCAGTTCTGTAGCCAATAGCCCTGTAGTGGTATATAATACACCCGGCCTTTACGATGCCAAACTTGTGGTTAACGGTGTGGCCAGTTCCGATACCATCACCAAACAGAACTATATAGATGCATCATTAGGCACCCCTGTATCCTTGCAGGAAGGTTTTGAAGGCAACCCATTTCCGCCGCTGCAATGGCAGTTGGCTTCGCAGGGCGGCACATGGCAGCATGTAGATACGGTGGGCGGCTTTGGACTGAGCACACACTCCGCTTTTTTCGACAATTACAACTACGATGCAGGCGGCAGGCACGATGCCCTTATCGCGCCAAAAGCAGACCTCAGCGATGCCGACTCTGCCTATGTCACTTTTGATGTAGCGTATGCACCATACAGCGCAGCCTACCCCGATAGCCTTATGGTAGGCCTATCTACCGATTGCGGCCATACTTATACACCGGTATATGTAAAATGGGGCGACACCCTGGCCACTGCACCTGCCAATGGCAGTTATTTCGTCCCCGCGGCTGCCGAATGGCGCAAGGACACTATCTCGCTCAATGCATGGCTGGGCAATAGTGTGCAACTCTCTTTTGAGAATATCGGACACTATGGCAATACCCTCTATATCGATAATGTGAACATAAAGATATATCCCCACCCTGTGGGTATCAATGCTATCGGGAACGACAATACGGTACAGGTATATCCCAATCCAACCGGGGGCATATTCGCGATAACTGCTAATGGTCTTGCTGCCAAAGAAGTAACCATAACCTGCTACAACATGACCGGCGCCCTCATTACCCGCAGGAATGTGGCTTTAAGCAATGGCAACCTCAATACCACGCTCAACCTCACAGAATATCCCCGTGGTATTTACCAGCTCAACATCGAAACCGCTACAGGACAGCATTATGTGCGAAAAATAATATTGGAATAAGTATGTAACTTTTGTTCGGCTGCGAACACGTACTAAAGTCCTGCATTGGTTTTACTATAATTGAAATGCCCCATTATTGGGGCATTTCTTTGATACGCATATGTCTTTAGCTTAGCGGGTTATTCCAGCAGGTAACTGTCCCCGTCCTCTATAAGGTTCAGGTCCACATTATCCATACCGGCTATCCCTTCTATCGAGCCTTTTACATGAGCCGCGTTCAGCAGCACCTTTTCCAGTTGCTTCTCGCGGGCCTTCCATAGCTTCTCCATCATATCCCGCTCCCTTTGTATCGTGGTGCGCATACTCATAAAAGCCTCCCTGATCGCTTTCCATTGTTCCGAGAATTCTGTTCCCGTCAGGTAGTTATACAGCAGGGTCATTTTATCGCCCTTGTTCTCATGGTTCTTGGTGGCGGTATATACTTTAATGATCAGGTCGCGCAGCACTATGGCCAGCGCCTTCACATCATTGAAGCCGCATATCCATACTCCGTCTTTTTCCCCAAAGCCGTCCAGGTCTTTAGGCTTGGCCTGTGTTACGATCACCGCTACATCCGCCCCCTGGCTGCGCATATCGGCTTTCAGTTTTTCTATCCATTCCACACTGAATTCCTTGGTCCTTTTGCTCTCGTATATGATCTTGCCGCACTCCTGCCCCAGGTTATTGCGCACGGTCTGTATACAGTCCGCCCCGCGCACACCTTTACCTACCTCGCTCACCAGGTCAAAGGGGAATGAACTGCGCAGCAGTTCTTCCAGTGCCAGTTCCTGCACCTCGCCCTGTAGCTGCATCGAGCCCTGCTCGGCTTTACGCCTCATCTCCTCCGCCAGTTTGCGCTGGTCTTCCAGTTGTTTCTCCAGTTCCTTCACCTTCATCTGGTGTGCGGTCTCTTTCAGCCTGTTCTTCTCCTCTTCTTCCTTCTTTATCTGTTCACCCAGCTTGTTACGCTCTTCCAGCATCCTCCGCTGCATTTCCACCTCCAGTTCATGCTCCCTTGTTTTCAGTTCCTGCATCTTTTTCAGGAAATCCAGTTCCTTTTGCCTGGCCTCGGCCAGTTTTGCATCCTGTTCCTTATTGGCATCTTCCAGCATGCGCAGCTTCACGGCAAAGTCGCCCTGCACTTTTTCGCCTATCTGTTTGGCCAGCAATTCCTCTATACCCTTCTTTTCTGCCTCAAGCCTGCGTTTCAGTTCCTCATCCTGCTGCTGCGCCCGCTGCTCCAGTTCCTTTTGCCGCTGTTCTATGGCCTGTTTATCCGCATTAAGGCCCTCCAGGCGCTTCCGCCACTCTACCTCCAGTTTGCCGCGCATCTCCTTCTCTATCGATTGTGCTATTGCATCACTCGGCTCAAATTCATGGTTACATTGCGGACATATTATCGTTGTGCTCATACGCGCTTGCTGTCTTACATTCGGAAAATACAAAGTTCGGCTTTATGCCAATAAGTTAAGGCTGATTATTTTTGTACTTTTCCACATTATGCGCCGGCTATTCGCACTCTTATTTCCTCTTTTGCTGTCTGTGGCTGCTCTGGCGCAGCCACCCGCCAAAGCTGTCAACCAGTTTGAGGAGGCCATGAACTATATGGCACAGAAAGAGCAGGACAAGGCATGCAGCACGATGGAGGATGCGATAAAGGCATATCCCGCATTTGCCGAGGCCTACAGCGTGCTTGGCCAGTGGTACTTCACCATGCATCAATTCGGTAAAGCGGTCGATGTCTTCAGGCGCGCATCGCAAAACTGCCCCAAAGGCAATGAGAACTTTGCAAAACCCCTGGTACGCAGCCTTATCTGCAATTACCAGCCCGCCGAAGCCACGCAACTCGCCAACCGCTATGCCCCTCGTTATAACAATGCTGATTGGGAACGGCTTAAGGCACAGGCCCTGTTCGTATCGCAGGCCCTTGCACAACCCCTGCCCGATACCCCGAAAAACATAGGCTGCCGTATCAACACCCCCGATCCCGAGATGTACCCCAGCATAGCCGCCGATACCCAGACCCTCTATTACACCCGCCGCATGCATGGCGAAGATGAAGACTTTTTCTCCGCCACACCCGACAGTTGCGGGGGCTGGTTCACAGGACGCAATATGGGCAGCCCGCCCAATACGCCCGACCAGGAGTCGGCACAGAATATCTCTGTCGACAGGCACTACCTGTTCTTCACCCGTTGCGAGAACCGTAGCGATAATGGCTGGGAGAAGGGGGGCTGCGACCTCTTTATGGCCTACCGCGTAGCTGTAGATTCACCATGGACCGTACCGCAGACATTTGGCGCCACTATAAATTCACCGGGTTACGAGGGCATGCCCTGCCTCTCTGCCGACAACCGCGAGTTATTCTTCGTAAGCGATCGTCCCGGTGGCTATGGCGGCTTCGATATTTGGGTCAGCCGTTTTGAGAATGGCTACTGGCAGGTGCCCCGCAATATGGGGCCACGCATCAATACAGCAGGCAATGAAACGGCCCCCTTCCTGCACCCCGATAACAATACCCTTTATTTTGCCAGTACAGGCATTGCAGGCATGGGCGGCAGCGATCTCTTTTACTGCCGCCGCGTGAACGATACCATGTGGACCACGCCTAAGAATATGGGCTATCCCCTCAACACCTCTTCCGACGAGAACAGTATTTGCATTACGCCCGACGGGCAGAAATGCTATTTCGCATCCGACCGCGACAGCACTACCGGCAACTTTGATATTTATGAAATGAAGCTGCCCCCGGCCCTGCAACCTGTACCCGTAGGTATCGTAAAGGGTGTCGTTTACGACAGCCTGTCCAAAGAACTGCTCAATCATGCCAGCATACACATCAATAAGCCCAATGGGGAGAACCTCTTTCATTTCATGAGCAATCGCGGCGATGCCAGCTATATGATCACACTGCCCGCAGGCATCAATTACCACTGGCATATCGATCGTGTGGGCTATACCTCGCTCGATGATAGCTTTACCCTGCGCGACAGGTCAACGGTCATTCATGATATCGCTATGCTGCCCGGCGACTACCAGGCGCCTATAAACGATAGTCTTGTACTTACCATACACTTCCCGCTCAACAGTGCCAAACTCTCCGACTCCGATGTCGCCAATATCCGGAAAGCCATGGACCCATGGACCTTCGAGAAAAGCATTGTCATATACGTGAATGGCTATACCGATAACACCGGCAATCCCATGATCAACGAACAATTGTCCTTCAATCGTGCCAACCTCGTAACACAGGCCCTCACCGACCTCGGCTACGACCCGGTCAATATACAGTCCAAAGGCTGGGGTGAGGCCAACCCCGTAGCACCCAACGACAGTGAAGAGAACTGGGCTAAGAACAGGAGAGTAGAGGTCATTATAAGACGCTGACCTGCACACGTCATTGCGAGGTACGAAGCAATCTCACGCCCTATGCCATTTCCCCCTTGTGCGGGCGCCTACGGTGCGCTGGCCGAAGGGGGCCCCAGGGGGATGTTCGCTTGCATAGTTCATTCCCGCCACATAGGCTTAGCCTTAAGCACCTTTTTATATACCGGGCAGTCCTCGCTATGCGCCCCCGGCAGGTAGCCCGCACTCATCAGGAACTCGTTCACGATCTCACCACCCGTAAAACGAAAGGTCTTCTTGAACAGCTTTGTCCATTCCTCCTTGCTTTTGGGATGCTGCATTGCCAGCCATTCAGCGAAAGACCCATGTTCTTTTTGCAACTGGGCTATGGTCTTCGCGTTCTCTATAGCTGCATTTATCTTCAGCCTGTTGCGTATAATGCCCGCATCATTCATCAGCCGCTCCCGGTCCCTATCCGTATAGGAAGCCACCTTTTTGATGTTGAAGTTGTGGTAAGCCTTCCGGAATGTGCTTTCTTTTTTCAGTATGGTCTCCCAGCTAAGCCCTGCCTGGTTGATCTCCAGCACCAGCCGGCAGAACAATTCATTATCATCCCCTATCGGGAAACCGTATAGCTTATCGTGATAGGCCTTGTGCAGGGCCTTCCGTTCCCCCTCCATGCTTGCTATTGCCCTGCAGTACGACATAGGATGCTTGCTTTTTTTTACGGTATAAAAATATCCCTTTTCTCCTTCCCGGCTCCTATGTACCATCTCAGCGCCATATACATTTATCCACATTTTTTTGTTTTACCCATTGAGTCTCTTTGCAAAAGGACTCAATGGCTCGCGCTGGGCAAACACCCCATCCATCCTGCAAAGTTAAAATACCTCATAGCATCATTACCGCTTCAAGCGGTCAGGCTCGTTAAGGGTAAAAATTGGGTGTTTTCGCCCTTTTCCACACCTCCCGCATGCCGTATTTTGCAGCTACCAAATGCTATTACATATGAAGCCGTTCACCTATGGCGAAATCGTATTTTTTATGGTGTTAAAAAAGTGACTAAATAAAATTGTTGTATGAACGAGGCTACAAATTCTGTAAGGGAAAAAAAAGATAACCCCTCATTTGGTGCTGAAATCACCCGTTATATCAAACATCTTGATTCATTAAATGGTATGGTTCCATTAATTATGGAACTTATTTTAAGTAAAATTCAACAAGAGAAAAAAGATATCGAAAAATTCATAAAAGACAATAATGTGAAGGAAGAAATTGTAGAGGATAGAAAAAATTTATTGATACCAGAGGATGCATTTAAAGATTTTATTGAATTGAATGAAAATGTCGAAGCAACTAAAATTGCGAACCATTTTTTACCAATAAATTTTGCTGTTTCTTTTGTGAGCCAATATGATGCCTATTTAGGGAGATTAATAAGGACGATTTTTCTTGCTAAACCTCAAATTCTGAATTCGTCAGAACGTAATATTCTTTTTTCAGAACTCCTAGAATTTAAAGATATTAACGAAGCTAAAGAATTTATTATTGACAAAGAGGTTGAGGCAGTGCTCCGAGATAGTCATTTCAAACAATTTAGATGGATTGAAAACAAGGTCGGCATAAAACTTAGGGAGAACTTACCTAGTTTTAAGAAATTCATTGAAATTACGGAAAGAAGAAATTTGTTTGTTCATTGTAATGGAATTGTTTCTAGGCAATATATTGACACATGTACGGAACATGAAATTAATGGTATAGAAAAGATTAAGGTTGGTGATAGATTGCACGTTAAAGCCTCCTATCTTTTTGGTTGTTACTCTATTTTATTTGAAATTGGAGTGAAATTGGGACATGTCCTATGGCGAAAACTCTTGCCGGAACAAATTGAAGATGCAGATGAACACTTAAATAATGTTTGTTTTATGCTATTATCTAAGGGGAAATATAATTTAGCATTAAATTTACTCACATTTGCAACTGATATCTTGAAGAAGCATTGCGACCAAGAGACGGAATACATATTTACTATTAATAAAGCTTTAGCATTTCATCTTAAAGACAAAAAAGAAGATTGTGAAAAAGTTATCTCAAATAAGGACTGGTCAGCAGCAAGTGATAAATTTAAATTAGCAATTTCAGTATTAAATTCTGATTATGATTTGGCTTCAAACCTAATGAAAATGATTGGTGCAAATCATTCACATGTTACTAAGGATGCGTATAGACAGTGGCCACTCTTTAAAAAGTTTAGGCAAAGTACTGAGTTTAAGAATGCGTTTAAGGAGGTTTTTGAAGAGGAGTTTATTTACGTTGAAACAAAGCCCAAACGACTTGCTGAAATTATTGAAGAAATAAGGTCAATGAATGTCAAAGGTGAAAGCGAGGAGCCTTCTTGATCAGTTTGAGATATTACTTACTCCCCCCAACCCAATTTGCGCCGTTGTTAGTCAGAAACACCACCACGGTGAAAAAAGATTGAGAATCATATTTTCTCCCCACGCTCCCGCAAGTCTGTGACTTGTGGTTATAAATAATGGCAGTTTGCAACTGCCATATCCCAACTCACCCCCGTTGGCGCAAGAATGCCGCCAAGCCCTTTGCAGCCCCAGCCTTCTTGTGCCTCTTCTCGCACCGGTCAACCCCAAAAAATGTGGATATCCTTATTTGGAACCCCCTCCCTCCATTTCGTATCTTGCCTTGTCCACCGAAACTTTAGTGAACGCGATGGTACAAAAGCGGCGAAAATGGGTAAGAACTGTGATATTTTTGTGATATATTTTAGAACCTAAACGATTGATAACCAATAAAAATGTGTGATAAAATATTTTTTGTGAAAATGGGATAGACCTGCCACTCCATCAGCCCCCAAATGTGGATATCCGCCCCCTCCGTTTCGTATTCTTGAGCATAACTAAAACCTTGTATCATAATGACAATAGCTTCAAACCATAGCACACCAGCTCCCGCCACAACGTGCATTATTTCCTGCAAAGCAGCAATGACCGGAACTTTTTCCCGGTCACAATTGAAAAGACAAACAAGTCACGACCGGAACCTTTTCCCGGTCACAATTGAAAAGACAAACAAGTCATGACCGGAACCTTTTCCCGGTCACAATTGAAAAGACAAACAAGTCATGACCGGAAATAACTATTTTTTCTCTGTGACGCTTCCCGCAAGGCTTTCGCCTGGTCGCATCAAAAAAACAGGAAATAATGCCGGGGCCCCCAAACCGGAAATAACCCGCTCAGGCACTAATAAATGACCTATATAAAAATCCATATCATCTGACTGCGATCATGAAAATCTCGGTGCAAACTTTATTATTTTGCCAAAAATAGAAAAAACATATGGCTCGTTCGGTTACTATATTAGGTGCAGGGTTGGTAGGTTCCCTGCTGGCGATCATCTTGCGCAAGCGTGGTCACGAGGTCACGGTATATGAGCGCCGCCCCGATATGCGCAGGGCCGCCATAGGCGCAGGCCGCTCCATCAACCTGGCCATGAGTGCCCGCGGCTGGCGTGCCCTCGACCTCGCAGGCCTCCGGCAGGATATGGAAGCCCTTGCCATACCCATGTATGGCCGCTACCTGCACCAGCCCGACGGTACAGCCGCCTTCCAGCAATATGGCAGGAACAATGAAGCAATATACTCCGTAAGCCGCGGCGAGCTGAACAAAAAGCTCATGACCCTGGCCGAGCAAAATGGCGTGACCATACACTTCGACCAGCGCTGCAGCCGCGTCGACGTGAGCACGAATACCCTCTTCCTGCAGCAGCCCGATGGAACGGAAACAAGCGTGCAGGCCGATCTCCTCTTTGGTGCCGATGGCGCTTTCTCGGCCCTCCGCAACAGCTATGTGCATATGGATAGGGTGAATGCAGCACAGAATTACCTGGAGCATGGTTACAAAGAGCTGAGCATACCACCACTGGCCGATGGCACGATGCAGATGGAGAAGAATGCACTGCACATATGGCCCCGTAAGAACTTCATGCTTATCGCACTGCCCAATACCGACGGCACTTTTACCTGCACCCTATTCCTCCCTTTCCACGGCACACCCTCATTCGATAAGCTGGGAACTAAAGAAGAGGTAACCGCATTTTTCAGGGAACAGTTCCCCGATGCCATGCCGCTGATGCCCACATTGCTTGAAGATTTCTTTGAGAACCCCACTTCATCGCTGATCACCACCTATATACAGCCCTGGCATTACCAGGACAAGAGTGCCCTCATTGGCGATGCTGCCCATGCCATAGTGCCTTTCTACGGCCAGGGTATGAATGCGGGCTTCGAGGATTGCAGCATACTCGCAGGCCTTATGGATACATACGGCGATGACTGGGCCACGATACTCGAGAAATATGACGAAAGCAGGAAACCCAATGGCGATGCGGTAGCCCGGCTTGCATTGCTTAACTTTGTAGAGATGCGCGATAAGGTAGCCGACCCGGCCTTCCTGCAACGTAAGAAGATAGAGAAGGAATTAGGAAGGCGTTACCCGGAGCAGTTCATTTCGGTATATGAAATGGTCTCCTTCAGCCATATACCCTATAATACTGCACTGCGCTGCATCGAGGCGCAGGACCGTTTGCTTGGGCAGATCATGACTGATGGCGACTTTTTCGCAAATGCGGATGATGCAGGCTATACCGGCAAGCTCGATCAGTGGATGAATGAGTACCATAAGGCGGTACAACAATTGGAATTTGAAAATGAGGCCTGATAAACGCTGGACCTTAAAGCCGGCCGACGATAATATAACAGAAGCTCTTTACGAAGCGCTCAAAGTGCACCCCGCCATATGCAGGTTACTTACCGTGCGCGGCATTACCGGCTTTGATACCGCTAAAGATTTTTTCCGCCCCGAATTAAAACAACTGCATGACCCCTTCCTGATGAAAGGAATGGATAGAGCCGTACAGCGCATTACAGAAGCGATAGAGTGGCACGAGCGCATTATGGTATATGGCGATTATGATGTGGATGGCACTACCTCGGTGGCAGTAGTATATTCTTTCCTCCGTAAGCATTATGATGGCGAATTAAGCTACTATATACCGCACCGTTATAAAGAAGGCTATGGTGTATCCAAACAGGGCATAGATTATGCACATGACAATGGTTATACCGTACTCATCACGCTCGATTGCGGTATCAAATCGGCCGAGCTGATCGCTTATGCCCAGTCGCTGGGTATAGATGTGATCGTGTGCGATCATCACCTGCCCGATGCCAATGTGCCCCCGGCCTATGCCATACTGAACCCGAAACAGGAAGGATGTAATTACCCTTATAAAGAACTGAGCGGCTGCGGTATCGGCTTCAAGCTGGTGCAGGCGCTGGCTAAGCAATGGGGCCTGCCGGAAGAAGAGGCCTATGAATACCTCGACCTCGTGGCCACCAGCATAGCAGCAGATATTGTGCCGCTGGATGGCGAGAACAGGATACTGGCTTATTATGGCTTGCAGAAAGCCAACACCGATCCATCCTTATCCATCGCCACGCTGAAGGAGATATCGGGCATACAAAAGAAGATGACCATATCCGACCTCGTATTCGTGATAGGTCCGCGCGTGAACGCGGCTGGCCGCATGGACGATGCCCGTAAAGCAGTTGATCTGTTCATAGAGCGCGACCCGGACAAGATAATGGCCTTGGCCGCCGTGCTGCAGTCTGATAACAGCGACCGCAAAGAAGTAGATAAGAATACTACCGAAGAAGCCCTCTCGCTCATCCAGGGCGACGACCTGATGATAGCCCGTAAATCGACCGTGCTGTTCAAAGAAGACTGGCACAAGGGCGTTGTGGGCATAGTGGCCAGCCGCCTGATCGATCATTATTACCGGCCCACCATCATACTCACGCAGGCCAATGGCAAAGCCACCGGCTCTGCCCGCTCCGTGAGCGGCTTCAACATTTACGAGGCCATACATGAATGCCGCGACCTGCTGGAGAATTATGGGGGCCACTTCTACGCCGCGGGTATGACCCTGAAGCCCGAAGATGTAGCGGCATTTTCAAGCCGTTTCGAGGAGGTGGTAGCCCGCACCATCAGTCCCGAATTGCTGATACCGGAGATAGAGATAGATGCCGAGATCAACTTCGCTGATATAAAGCAGGCATTCTATAACATAGTGATGCAGTTCGAGCCCTTTGGGCCCAATAACCTGCGTCCCGTATTTATGACCCGCAATGTGACCGACTTCCGCGGTATGTCGAAAGTAGTGAAAGATGTACACCTCAAATTCATGGTAGCGCAGGTAAATGGCGATGTGATAGACGGCATAGGTTTTAACCTCGCTCATAAATATCCCCTCATCACGCGGGGGCCATTCGATATTGTTTATACTGTCGATGAGAACGAGTTCAACGGCAATACAAGGCTGCAGATAAAAGTACTTGATGTACGGCCTGCAAAAAGCCAAAACGCCGCTTCATAAATGAAGCGACGTTTGTCTTCTGTTAGTCTTACACCTTTCTCACTATCTAAAAACTATTCTACTATGGGATCATCTTCTTTAAGTGACTCATTAATTTTATTCCTTTTCTTCGCCACCCAGTCTTTGAACCTGAAGCTCAGCAGGCACATAACCGGCACTACGATAAGCGTAAGGAATGTGGCGAAGCTAAGGCCATATATCATGGTCCATGCCAGCGGCCCCCAGAAGGCCACACTGTCGCCGCCAAAGAATATATGGGGGTTAAAGTGGCGCAGCAGTTCATAGAAATCTATGTTCAGGCCGATGCCCAAAGGTATCAGGCCGAGGATAGCGGCTGTGGCCGTAAGCAGCACGGGCGTCATACGGGTGCGGCCTGCTTCCACGATGGCATCGTACCCGCTCATACCTTCTTTCAGCATCAGGTCCATGAATTCCACCAGCAGTATACCGTTACGCACTACTATACCGCAAAGGGCCACGATACCGATACCGCTCATTACCATCGAGAAGGTATTGCCTACTATGGCATAGCCAAGGAACACACCAACGAGACTGAACACCACCTCTGTCATAATGATGACCGTGCGGCTCAGGGAATTGAACTGCAATACAAGTATCATAAATATCAGGCCTATCGAGATGCCAAAGGCGCCTAAGAGGAAAGAGCCTGTCTCTTTCTGGTCTTCCTGCTGGCCGCTCATCTTGATGCTGATGCCCGATGGAGCATGGAACTCGTCTACCGCCTTCTGCACAGCGGCCACCACATCATTATCGTTAAATCCCGTAATTACGTTCGAGGAAAGTGAGATAATGCGTTTCTCATCCTTGCGCTTGATACCACCATAGGTAGTACCATATTGCACATCGGCAAAGGAGCTCACCGGCACCTGCCTGATAATGCCTCCCAGGCCCATATCGCGATACACGATAGGCATGTTGCGCACCGCATCGATATCGCCGCGCTGCTGCTGCTCCAGGCGCAGCATAATAGGATAATCATCGTTCGCATCGCGGAAGCGGGATATCTCCTTACCGAAGACCGCAGTACGCAGGTTGGCTGCAATGGTATAGGTAGATATACCTTCAGAATTCATTCTTGCCCGGTCGAGGTCAAAAACTATTTCAGGTTTATCGGCCTGGAAATCGCTGCGGAGTTCTTCCACACCGGGTACCTGTTTCTTATCAAGGAAACGTTTCAAATTTTCGGAAGTAGCCACAAGTGTATCCAGGTCGTCACCGGTTATCTCCACTACTATGGGTTTAGGCAATGGCGGGCCGCCTTGTTCCTTATCCACAGTAACTACGGCACCGGGTACACCCTTCACAGCCTTGCGTATCTTCTCCATGTAGTCCGCTGTCGATTCACCGTTGCGCTCGGCATATTCCACATAGGCCACAGTTATCTTACCCTTGTTCGGAAAATCACCTATCTCGTTTGACGTAGGATCCACTGCCCCAACCGTTACATTCGATATCACCGATTTCACGATCGGGTTGAGCTTGTTGTGCTTTATGTCATTACCCAATGCCTTATTCACCTTCGCTTCTATATCTTTCAACACCTCATTGGTGCGCGCCTGGTCGGTACCTACAGGCATATTAAGGTACACATAAGTAAAGTTAGGGTCGGCCGACGGGAAGAACACGAAAGGCGGGTTACGCAATCCATAACCAACAAAAGCTACCACAAACAACACAACCGTTACGATCATCACCAATCCCGGCCTTGCCAGTGCGCGCTTCAGCCACCTGGTATACCATTCGCGGAATGCAGGCCATGTTTTGTTCTGGAACTTATGTATCCACTTTTCGAACACATACTTCTCGAGCAGGATGAAGAGGTAAATGAATATGATGAAGTTGCCCATTGCCCATGAGCCGGCTATATCGCAAAGCAGGGCCAGCGCAAGGAAGATCACCAGTAATACGCGGTCGCGTTTCGTGAAACGTTTTTTGGCTTTGCTATCATAAGGTTTTTCCGGCTTCATGAAGCTAACCGCGAATACAGGGTTGATGAGGTATGCGACCACAAGCGAGGCCACGAGTGTAATGATAAGCGTTATGGGGAGGAAGAACATGAACGAGCCGATAACTCCTTTCCAGAAGGCAAGGGGAATAAAAGGCATCAATGTAGTGGCGGTGCCTGACAGTACCGGCAGGAATACTTC
>MKUN01000023.1:0-34893 GCA_001897835.1 Bacteroidetes bacterium 46-16 | reverse complement strand
GCATATTTGGCTGCTTTCGCTATCGGCATTTTGCCGTTATCAAAAATACGGTGCGTGTTCTCTATCACCACTATCGCATCATCCACCACGATACCCAATGCCAGCAGGAAGGAGAAGAGCACGATCATATTGAGCGTGAAGCCAAGTGAAGGCATGACCAAAAATGCCAGTGCACAAGACAGTGGCACGGACATGGCCACGAACAGGGCATTGGTAACCCCCATAAAGAACATGAGGATGATCGTAACCAGTATAAAACCGATGATGATGGTATTCACCAGGTCATGCAGTGTATTCCTCGTGGTCTGTGACTGATCGCCAGTAATTACTATGCTGAGGTCTTTGGGCAGCTCGCTGGCCTTCATTTCCTCTATAAGGGATTGTATCTTATCCGAGGCATCGATAAGGTTCTGGCCTTTAGCCTTAATGATATTCAGCGTTATTACATTTTCCCCATTCAGGCGGGCATAGCTTTTTTGCTCTTCGAAATCATCCTTTACATCGGCTATGTCTTTTATATATATGGCCTTGCCTTGCTGGTTACGCACAATGATATCACCTATTTGTGCTGCTGTTTTAAACTCGTTACGTATACTAAGAATGCGTTTCTGGCCATTCATAGCCACTTCACCAGCCGTTAGCGACAAGTTCTCCGAAGCAATGGCACGGTCAATATCATCAAATGTAAGCCCCGCTGCCTGCATACGGTACAGGTCTACATTTATCTGTATCTCGCGATCCAGGGCCCCTACCATATCCACACGCTTTATCTCTTTCAGCTCTTCTATATTATCCTTTACCCTGTCGGCATATTTCTTCAACCTGTTCAGGTCGTAGTTGCCCGATATATTCACATATAATATAGGGAACTCGGTAAGGTCTATATCCTTTACCTCAGGCTGGTTAGGCAGGTTGTTCGGCAGATCCTGCTTGGCTTTATCTACGGCATCCTTTACATCCACTTTGGCCTTATCCACTTTTACATCCGTATTGAACTCCACTATCACCACCGAATAATCCTGGAATGAATTACTGGTCACCTTCTTAACGCCGGTAAGGTTCTTCACCTGCTTTTCTATCGGCTTGGTCACCAGGTTCTCCATATTCTCCGGCGATGTACCGGGATAAACGGTCTGCACGATGATCTGTGGAAATTTGATCTCGGGGAACTGCTCTTTGGGCAGGCTGTTATAGGTCACCAGGCCCGCCAGGGTAATGATGACGGTAACTATATATACAGCTGTGCGGTTATTAATGGCCCAACTGGACGGTTTGAACTCTTTGAATACGTCTTTCATTTTAATATTTTGGTGACGTGATCTTAATTTTTTTCCTTACTGAATTACTATTGGCTGACCATTGTCCAACTCATTATATCCCTGTGTGATCACCTTATCACCTGCACTGATACCCGAAACGATCTCCACCATACCATTTGAGTTACGGCCTGCTGTTACCTGTACCGATTTGGCTACCTTTCCGTTTGCTATATAGAGCATATCGCCCTGGCTTGTTTTCTGGATAACCTGTACCGGTACAACAATAGCGTCTTTATTCTCATAGTTGGCTATTTTCATTTTGCAGGACATGTTGGGATGCAGTTTTTTATTAGCACCCAGCTTTACCTGCACCAGGAAAGCACGGGATACGGGATCAACAGCCTGCGCCACATAAGTAAGGCGCGTTTGTATAGAATCGTTTATATCCGGCAGAACAAGCGTTACTTTGTCGCCTGAATGTACTTTTCCAAGGTAATTCTCACCCAGGTTAGCTTCTGCCTTCATTTTGCTCATATCCACGACCCTTATGCCATTGGGTGCGCCCGGACTGGCCACATCGCCCACCTTGATATTCACCTGGTCAACAGTGCCAGAGATAGGAGAAATGATTCGGTACATATTACGCTGCGCGATCAAAGCATCTTTACCTTTTAATGCTCCTTCATACTGGGCTTTGGCCTGCATCAGCTGCACTTCGGTGCCTATTTGCTGCGCCCATAGTGCCTGCTGCTTGTCATAAAGCTGCTTGAAGAGATTGAGCTGAACCTCCTGCGCTTTTATCTGCTGCTCTATTGCAGCGGCATCCATAGTGGCCAGCACCTGGCCCCTGCCTACATGCTGCCCGGCATGCACCAATACTTCCCTGATCACCCCCGGTGCCTGTGGTGTGGCATTCACATTCTCATCACTGGTGATCTGCGACTGCACCTCTACATAGGCTATGAAGTCCTGCGGCTGTATCTCTGTTACAGTTACAGGCGTAGCCTTTTTCTTAGTGCTGTCGGTCTTTTGCGCCGTATCCTGCTTTTCGGTTTTGTCGCCTCCGCATGAAGCAAGTATCATGGCTGCTATTATGATGTATGGTATACGTTTCATACTAAAATATTAATGGTGTGTGTGTTTCCTTATTTTAATAATCCCAGAGCTTTTTTGAGGTCGGCCTGTGCATTGACCACATCGAGCAATGAGCTGAAATAATTATTCTGTGCCTGTAACAGATCTGTCTGTGCCTGGTTCACTTCAAGATTACTGCCTACACCTGCTTTATATTTCTTTTGTGCGAGGTCCAGTACGCTGTTTGCCAATGCAAGGTTACGTTTCTGGCTTTCAAGCTGCAGTACATCATTCTTAAGTGTAGTTTTCGCCTGCTCTGCCTGGAAGTCGATCGTCAGCTTGATATTGTCAATGTTATTTTGTGTTTTCTCAATATTCAGCTTAGCCTCTCTTATCAGGTTAAGGCGCATACCCCCACCAAATATCGGCACGTTCAACTGCGCACCAACGATCAGGCTGGGATAGTATTTACCGTTAAAGACACGTTCAAATTTATCAGAAGCTGTATTATAGCCCCCTGTTGCGAATAAGGATAAGGATGGCAATATGGTCAATTTGTAGCGTTGCAGGTTAAATTCGTTCAGGCGCTGTTGTGTATTCAGCAGGCTAAATTCCGTTCTGCGCGTATAGTCAACCGGTTGTTCTGATACAGCAACAACATCGGAGATACTGTTCTCGATCATGGTATCTGTAAGCATAACAGGCTGATGGATATCCATCCCCATCTGGAATTTCAAGAGTTGCTCGCTCACCATAAGCAGGTTAGCGATCTTAAGACTATCTGTAGCCAGGTTGTTCACCTGCACATTAGTACGGTCCTCATCAATCTTTTCTGCAAAACCGCTCTGCCTTAATACTGCTATATCATGAGCTATGCTCCTTGCACTTGACAAAGAATTTTTAATGATATTGAACTGCCTGTGTGCTATTACGAGGGCATTATATGCCTTCTGTACATTGTAACGAACATTTTCTTCCGTGAGCTGCCCGTTTTGCCTCGCCAGTTCGATGACCGTATTGCGGGCTTTCAGTGCGATCATTACGCCTCCGTCAAACAATATTTGCGAAGCGGTTATAGAGCCCGCTGAAGTATAGCGGGGACTTAAAGGGAAACCCTGGAAATCGGAGGTATCTGCCGGGTTACCACCGGGAAAGAAAGCAGCAAATGCACCGGGAAAAAACTGCGCGGGTTTCACCGCATACGCATTCAAGTCGTATTTACCGTTGACCTGCGGGTATGCTACAGATACCTGCTGGTTCACCTGTGCCCGCTGTATTTCCACATCCAGTCTCGCATTCTTTGCCGAGGCATTGTTCTTTACCGCGTAGTCCATAGCCTGCTGCAGGCTGAGCGGCATCGGTTCCTGTGCCGCGGCATTCAGCGCCAGTAAAGGAAGCATGGTAACAAGAGCCAGTCTTAATATATATCGTGTCATAACGTTTATGATACTTGCTTTAAATATTTCTCTTTGTATTTCTGGTATAGTTTTTCTCCTTTGGGCGTCATGATACCGTATAAGAATAACTCCATTATCTCCCGGTTCACTTGCCTGATATCGTTACGGTCGTTCACCATCATATTGGGCTGCAACAATATCAGCGATTTTTCGATATGGAACTTGGCAAGGATATCCACATCCATCTCTTCGCGGTAATAACCCTCTGCAATACCCTTCAGGAGGTTCTCTTTCACTGATTCCACATCCTGCTTCAGCAGGCCATCGCGAAACTCGGCATAGCCTTCAGGGTAATAGCGCTGTAGTTCAAGCAGGGCTATGGGATTTATGCGGCAGAGATTCTCATCGATAATGGTCATTATCTTCACCATCGCCTCAACTGCGGTTTCGGCCTCATCCATCAATAGCTGGCATTGCCCGAACATTTGACTTTTGTGCCACAGCACGCTCTCCTTCACTACCTCGTCCTTATTGGCAAAATGCTGGTATAAGGTCTTTTTGGAAATACCCGCCCTGCGCGCAATATCATCCATCGTTATGGTCTTAAAACCATACTGCCCAAAGAGCTCGACGGAGGCACCGAGTATTTTATTCAATATATCCATTTCGGGGGCAAAACTATGGAAACGTTTTTTACAAAAAAAGTTTCCGTAGTATATTTTATTTCTATTGGCCCCATCAGAAAAAGATATAATTACCCAAAAAACAGCCATGGCAAAGCAATGAAGTACTTAAATTATTGGGTATAATTTTATAAGTTTAAGCTAACAAAAGCAGCTATTATGGGATTTATGAAAGAATTCAAAGCCTTTGCACTGAAAGGTAATGTAGTGGACCTGGCGGTTGGTGTGATCATCGGTGCAGCCTTCGGCAAGATCGTAACCTCATTGGTGAACGATGTGATCATGCCTTTTGTAGGACTGATAGGTGATGGTAAGAAATTCACCGATAAATTCATTGTGCTAAAGCCCGGCAAGGATGGGGCAGACCATTTTGCCACTCTTATAGATGCCAAAGCTGCCGGTGCCAACGTATTCGCCTATGGCGACTTCATACAGACAGTTGTTGACTTTCTCATTATAGCATTTTGCATATTTATGTTCGTTAAGCTATTTAACAGCATGAAAAAGAAAGAAGAAGCCGCCCCTGCAGCTCCCCCGGCCCCAACAGCTACGGAAACGCTGCTTACCGAGATAAGGGACGAATTGAAAAAGAAATCTTAATTCGTAAGGGCATATTCCTTTTTAAGGGATTATTTACGCATTTTTGTACCTGTAAAGCTATCTATGGCTATGGGGAAAATATACGCGGAACTTTGCGGGCTGAAAAAAGCCGGTAAAAGCGGGTTTGCCGTACTGGTGGACCCGGACAAGATCGCCCCATCGGATATGCCGCACCTGGCCTCACTGTGTAATGATGCCGGGGTTGACTACCTCTTTATGGGTGGCAGCCTTGTGGTGGCCCACCAGATAGATGCCTGTATACAGCGCTTTAAAGCCGACAGCGATATCCCCGTAGTATTATTCCCCGGCAGCCCGGCACAGGTAACGCCATATGCCGATGCACTTCTTTACCTATCGCTGATATCTGGCCGCAATGCCGAACTGCTCATTGGCCAGCATGTGGTATCGGCCCCTATGGTGAAAGCCAGTAACCTTGAGATAATATCGACCGGCTATATGCTGATAGATGGTGGTGTGCCCACCACCGTATCGTATATGAGCCATGCTGCCCCCATACCTGCCAATAAGCCGGATATAGCGCTCTGCACCGCATGGGCAGGGGAGATGCAGGGCAAACATGTCATCTATATGGATGCCGGCAGCGGAGCCCGTATGCCGGTAAGCGAGGAAATGATACATAAAGTAAGCTCACATATTGACATACCCCTGATAATCGGTGGAGGGATCCGCACAGCCGAAAAAGTATATGCCAATTGTAAGGCGGGCGCCAATATCGTAGTAGTGGGTAATGCTATTGAAAAAGACCCCTACCTGATCAGGGACCTGGCACAGGCAAGTAAAGAAGCTACGGCAAAAGTATAGACCTACTCAAACAAATAAGCTGCCTGCTCCAGGCTCTCCGGCTTACCCACATCAATAAAAACATTACCGCTGTGATCATAGCCTTTGACCAATTCTGTTTTGGCAAAATGCAGGTACAGGTCTATCAATGAGAATTTACCGGTAAAAGGCATATCCAGTACCTTATGGGTAAGCACCTGTACCCCGCTGAAGGCAAAAGGCCGCATAGCGACTACCTCGCGCGATATTTTTTGCTCCCCGGTTTTATTATTGGCCCAGCCGCAGAGCAGCATATGCTCGTCAAACAGCAACTGCCGGCTTGAATCGCGCTGCATCACGGCGAGGGTCGCAAAAGCCTCGCTCTCTTTATGAAATCCGATCATTTTACCCAGGTCGAGGTTGGTAAGCACATCCACATTCATGACCACAAAGCTTTCCTCCTCTTCAAAATAGGGGGCTGCCTTCAACAGGCCACCGCCTGTTTCCAGCACCCTGTCGCGCTCATCGGATATAGTGATCCATGAACCAAAGCCATCGTTATCTTTTAAGACCTGCTCTACCTGCTCTGCAAAATGATGAACGTTAATGATCACATCCTCTATACCATAACGCTGCAAGTATTTTATATTATGCTCCAGCAAGGTCCTGCCATTCACTTGGGCAAGGGCCTTGGGATGTTGGTCGGTGAACGGTTTGAGGCGTGTGCCCAGACCTGCTGCGAAGAGCATTGCTTTCATGCCGTGAAATTATGCAATTCAACCATTAGTAGCGAAAAGAACGGAGTTGAGCATTATCCGGCCTTATTTCATAGTTCAATTGTGGAATTAGCGCATTACCTTTGCCGCAAATTTTAAACATTATGTCTTTACTGGTTGTGGGCACTATGGCCTTTGATGCACTGGAAACACCTTTTGGAAAAGTGGATAAGATAATTGGCGGATCGGCTACCTATGTGGCATGGTCGGCCAGTAATTTCCATAACGATATCAAGCAGGTTTCCATCATTGGCGGCGATTTTCCGCAACAGGAGATCGATGCGCTGGCTGAGCGCGGTGTGGATTTTGCGGGTGTTGAAGTAGTGAAGGATGGCAAAAGCTTCTTCTGGAGCGGGCGCTATCATATGGACATGAATACGCGCGATAGCCTGGTAACCGACCTGAATGTGCTTGCCCAGTTCAACCCACAGTTGCCCGACAGCTACCGGGATTGTGATATCGTGATGCTGGGCAACCTGGTGCCGGGTGTGCAGATAAGCGTGCTGACCCAAATGCGCAAACGTCCTAAGCTGGTAGTAATGGACACCATGAACTTCTGGATGGAGACTGCTATGGACGACCTGAAAAAAGTGCTGGGCATGGTGGATGTGCTGATGGTAAATGATAGCGAAGCCCGTGAGCTAAGCGGCGAATACTCGCTGGTAAAGGCTGCTGCTAAAATACAGGAGATGGGCCCCCGCTACCTCGTGATCAAAAAAGGCGAGCATGGCGCGCTGCTGTTCCATGGCAAGAACGTATTCTTTGCCCCGGCCTTACCGCTTGAAGATGTATTTGACCCCACGGGCGCAGGCGATACCTTCGCAGGTGGTTTTGTGGGCCATATAGCACGCACCAAAGACATATCGTTCGAGAATATGAAAACCGCGATCATCGTAGGCTCTGCGCTGGCATCGTTCTGCGTTGAGAAATTCGGTCCCACAAGGTTGCAGGAATTAACTAAAGAAGAAATAGACCAGCGTATCAATGAATTCGTTGAACTGGTCAATTTCGATATCATCAATATTTCCTAGGCCATAAATTTAAGCCCCTGTCATAGTTGACTTGCCCGTGAGTTGTATCCTCCAGAGCAGGAGATGGCGCAGTATGCCTTTTACATACCAGGGGGCATTGCGTACCAGCTTGTTGCTTAAATAAAGCTTTTGCAGCTCCAGCAGGGAGAGTACGTTACTGCATATATTTTTGCTTTCGGGCAGCAGTTCTTCGCGCAGCACATCTACCATGAGGATGATCCTCGGCTTATCGGTATTGTTCCATGCCTCGTGCAGGTGTGCATCCGAAAAGGCAAATATATTATCCCAGGCCACATCGGTACCCGAAACTTTAAAACCGCAATCGGGCAATGATGCCGGTATGAGTATCGGAACGTGCAGGCGGTAGTTGGCATCGGTATCGCCAAAATGTTCTATAATATGCGTACGCGGAGAGAGCACACTGATAGAAAAAGAAACAAGGCCCGGTATGGGGAAAAAGTATTTCAGGAAAGCGTCACCATCCTTGATATTCGCTTCGTTCCTTTTGCCCCAGAGCAGGAAACCAAAGCCTTCCCAGGTCTGCCCTTCCACCAGCTCTTTATTAAAATATTCGCCCTGGGTCTTACCCCTGCTTTGTACAAAATCAATGACGCCCTGCTGTATGGCCGGTAAATTGGCTACCAGGTCATCGAACCATTTCTTGCCCTTAAGGTCGAAGAATGCGGGGGCTGATCCATTGTATACCCCATTGTTGCGGAATGAATACCAAACTTTCATGATCTGCGCTGCCGATATCGTTCAATACTATTGAAAAATATCATTTTTAAATGGTTTTAAAGAATTACGCACTATGTCCTTCATCCAGCCGGGCCACTTTTTTATAAACTTAAATTTAAGCGTAAAATACTGATACTTAAAAGATGACAGTACGTTTTGGCATATCCTGTTCTGAACAGGTAAAAACTCGTCCCTTATCACATCCATTATCAATACTATACGCGGGCTCCCGGTCATATTCCAGGCTTCATGCAGGCAGGCATCGTTAAAAACGATCATTTCATTTTCTATCCATGATTTGTCTATACCTGCTACCTTCAGGCCACAATCGGGCAAAGCAGCAGGTATATATACGGGTATATGTATGCGGTATATAGCATCGGTATCGCCATGATGGGGCTTAATATGCGTGCGGGGCTGCAAGACACTTATAGACAGGGATACAAATCCGGGAATGTCCCTGAAATACCCATACAGGTCGGCGCCCTGTTCTATCACTCTTTCATTGCGCCTGCCCCAGAACATAAAGGTAATGGATTCCCATTTGGTTCCCTCTACCATTTTGGGGTCAAAATATTCCCTTATGTCCAGGCCTTTATTTTGCAGGAAAGTATTTGCCTTTTCCTTTATCTCCGGTAGTTGCGCATGCAAAGTATCATACCATTGTTTGCCGGCAAGTTCATAGTAGGGGGTACCCCCGTTATACTTACTGCGCTTATATGAATACCAAATGTTCATAACTCAATGACCTCCAAAGATACATTTTTGCCTTCCTTATTGGCCCTGCGCAACTTATCGGCAAGTGTTTCGCGTGTGGCATGCTCCGCCTTTGTGATATAGACCTTCAGCTCTTTACTGAAGCCAAAGTGTTGCCTGATCCTTTCGGTGGCTTTGAAATAATCGTCTTCAAGCAACTGGTATTTTTGGTTATAAGCATCCTCCTGTTCCGGCAGCAGTTTATAGCCCATAGACCTGTTAAAGGCAATAGAACGCAGGTTGTCGCGCAGTATCTTGATATAGTTCACCTTCATGCCCATCATAAAACCAATATCGGTCAGCATCAGTGCAGCTTCCATTATTTCTACAGACTCAAGATATGCTGTATCCCAGATGAAGATACCCCCATTATGGGTTATACCATTTTCCCAATCGATATCAGAACCATAAATGAGGCCAATGAATTTACCGGATACCTCTATCAAAAAATAGTTGTTGTTTACATTATCGATCTTCCTGAACCAGGCCTTTTGCATCTCGGGGGTTATCTCCTCCCTGTATTCCATGGTATTGCGTATAGAGGGGGAGTTCCTCCAGTTACGGACCAGTTCTATATACGCTTCGGTAAGCCTCAGGAGCTTTACATTACCTCGTTCTAGTATCATTTACAGTACCTGCTTAATAGTATATAAGGGTTTGTTTTGCTGGGCCTGGAACATCTTAAAAAGATATATACCCAGTACCCCGAGGCATAGCATGATAACACTTGTTGAAAAAAGTATGGTTACGATAATGGATGTCCAGCCGATGATAGGTATGCCCCGGGCCATCTTGATGTATATAAAGCGAAGGCCTATAATAAAGAATAACAAGGAGAAAATAAAACCCAGATTGACCATTGCCCGTAGCGGGAAGGCTGAATAATTGGTGATCATACTAAAGTACATCTTCACAAGCTTGCCGAGGGTATATCCTGTTTTGCCATGTTTCCGCGGATAATGTTTTACATCGACATAGGCAAAGGTAGTGGTGTACCAAAGCAGCACCTCATCGAGAAAAAGAAAATTGTTCCGGTGGTTGGTCACGATCTTATCGATGATCTCCCGGGATATAAGCCGGAATGAACTGCCTTTGATATCGGTACTGGTTATAATCTTATTGTTCGTTTGCACCAGGCGGGTACCTACTGCACGTATCTTAGGATGTTGCCTGTCGATGAGTATGGCATAAACCACCTGGGCAGCGGTCTCGGCCTGCTTATTGATAAGCGTCATGATATCTTCAGGCGCATACTGCAGATCATCATCTATAGTAATGATATAATTGCCCCGTGCATAACTGAATGCGCAGAGCAATGCTGCATGCTGGCCGTAGTTTTTCTGCAGCTTTATAGCTTTTATCACATCAGGGTATTGCATTTTCAGCCGGCTGATCACCTGCCAGCTGCCATCCCTGCTGCCATCGTCGATAAAAACTATTTCGCAGGACAGGCCATGCAGGGCCGCAACGGTCCTGTCGGCCAGTTCCTGTAAAGACCCGCTGCTGTTATAAACAGGTATAACTATGCTATATGTTATTTCTTTACTCATCCGTTAGACAGTAAAAAACCACCATCCATATATAAGTTGGCTCCAGTCACCCACTTTGAGGCCGGCGAAAGGAAATAAATAATCGCATTCGATACATCCTCAGGGTAGCCCACCCCCAGCGGATATTTGCTCACGTGCTCGGCCATCGCTTCTTCAAACATACCCTCCGATGAATAATCATACATAGGCGTTTTCACCATTGCCGGGCTGATACAATTGGAGCGTATACGGCGCGAAATATATTCGGAAGCCACTGTTTTGGCAAAGGTCTCAAGCGCTGCTTTGGATGAAGCATACATGGCATTGCCTTTGCCGGGGAACTGTCCTGATATGGATGAAAGGAATACTAATGAAGCCTCATCCTTTATCTTTTTGGCTTTGAACAGGGCTGCCGTCAGCAATGCCGGGGCATAAAAGTTGGTATACATTATCTCGTTGAGCTTCGCCGCATTCAGGAAGGCCACCGGGAAAGGTTTTACCAGGCCGGCACAATGCACAATGCCATCAAGCGGGGGCATGGCTTTAGCCAGCGCCGATATAGCCTTTTCATCGAGCAGGTCGCATGGCATGATATTATGCCCTTCGCCCTGCAACTGGCCAAGCGTTTCGTTAAGACGATCTGTATTACGTGCGGTAAGCACCACGATAGCGCCAAAGGCTGCACAATCTATGGCTGCCCTGCGCCCTATACCGGAAGATGCGCCGGTTATTAATACCGTCTTGCCATTTAAATGGAAAGGTGTCTGCATTATAACTCAAAAATACCAGGCAATATCAAATTTTCAGTGTCGAGTATCACAGAGCCCCATGACAGGCCGACACCAAAACCTGAAAGTAATAATTTATTTTTTCCCGCGCTCAGTTCCTTCTTCAGGCAGGCAAGTATGGTAATGGGGATGGAGGCAGAACTTGTATTACCATAGTCCCGGAGGGAATATGGCACCTTTTCAGGCGGAAATTTAAGTTTTTTACGTATCGTTTCGTTCATCAGCTTATTGGCCTGGTGCATGATAAAGTAATCGATATCCTCAGTGGTATAACCAAAATTGCTCATGAGCTGGTTCACATTCGGCGGTACTTCTTTTACCGAAAAATTGAAGATATCAAGGCCGTTGAGGGCCAGGTTCTTTTTTTTTCTTACCACACCTTTTTCTATCTCTACAGCCACATCACTCTCTTCCACTATTGGCTGACGCGAGCCACCATGCGGTATAATGATGGCCTCGTAGTTACTGCCATCGGACTGGAGGCTGAAATCCATAGGCCCTGCATTTTCATCATATTCCAATAGGGTGGCCGAGCCTGCATCGCCAAAAAGCGGGTATGCACTTTTATCGGTACGTATGAGGGACAAGCTTGAGGTGTCGCCGGCCAGCAGCAGGGCCTTTTTTATACCTGTGCTGTTCATCAGGCTGGCAGCAATGCTCAGCCCATACACGTAGCCCGAGCAGCCCAGGGGCACATCGAATGCCAGGCATGTGCGGGGCAGGCCAAGCCTGCTCTGCAAAATGATGGCCGATGATGGTAATATATAGTCCTTAGACTGGGAGACGAACAGGATAAGCCCTATCTCCGAAGGATCGCAATCAGTGGCCTCAAAAAGGCGCTCCGCTGAAGCGGCACACATGTCGGAAGCCAGCGAAGTACTGTCTGAAATGTGGCGGGTAAGTACCCCGACTGTCTTTATGAACAGGGCTCTTTCTTCTTCCGTTATCCAGTCGTAATCCTGATTGCTTTCTATGGTCTTGGGCACACAGGCAGCAATCCCTTTGATCCGAACATTATTTATTGAAAAAACAGCCATTCTTTTCTTTACTTGGTTTATTTGCCTTGCTATCCTTTTTTGAGCAGCAATTATACGTTTACGACCTATGAAGTTAATGGTTTTAGCGCAAAATAAAGGTGATCAGAAGGTGAGGACAGTTGCGGCCCAGCTTATACCTGTACCAAACCCAGCTATCAATACCCTGCTGCCAGGCTTTATCCGCCCCTCGTTCATAGCTTCCTTCAAGGCTATGGGAATAGTAGATTGTATGGTATTGCCGGTGGTTTCCATAAAATAATAAAAGCGCTCCGGTGCAAGCTTTAGCTTATTGCGTACCTGTTCCAGTGCATAATAATTGGCCTGGTGCAGCACAAAGAGATCTATATCATCGAGGCATAATTTATTTTTTTGCAGGGTCTCGTCAATTATGCGGGGAACGTTTTTTAAAATAAAGAAAAAAGTTCCCGGGCCGTCCATATCTATGCTGCTATCGGTATAGACATTGCCAAATTCATCAATATGCTCCAGCAACGAAGTATCGGAGAGCGGGTTCCGGTCCCATCCATCCCTTATTATGATCTTATTATAGCCCTTGCCATCTGTGCCCAGTACAAAATCGCCGATATCAGCACTGCTGCCATTATTGTTTCTTTGTACCAAACTCACTGCTGCGGCATCGCCAAATAACAGCCTGATAGAAAGATTTTTTGGGTGTACATATCTTGTGGGTATGGTAGATGTGATAAGCAATACATTATCAATGCCGTGTGTGTACATAATGGCTTTGGCCATAGCCAGTGCATAGACATAGCCGCTGCAACCATGGTTGAGATCAAAGGAGGCTATACTTGTCTTTAAGCCCAGCTGGTGCTGCACCAGGCAACTTGTGGCCGGCGTTATATAATCATGATTAAGGGAAGTATATACAAGCGCCTGTATCTCCTCTTTGGGGAAAGCAGTTTCTTCAAAGAACTTATTGCCTGCCAATACGGCCATATCAGAGGCGCGCATCCCCCCGGGAGCTATATGCCTTGACCTGATACCAATATTCGCGAGCAGCTTATCATCAATTTTACCCGGAAATTATTTTGCCAGCGCCATATTACATTCTACAACATCGGGCAGATAATAGGAAAGTGCAGATATACCGAATTTGCTTGCCATTGCTGAAGGGTTTTGGGTTGCATAATTAACTGCTGATAACTAATTGTTTACACTATTCAAATATAAACAATTTTATTTGAAAAAATATCAACTATACATACAAAATACGTTAATTAGATATTAGCGGGCAAGAAATTCTATTATTATACAAGACGGGACTAACCAACTAAACGTTAGTACAATTTAAAATAAAGCTTAAGGGTAAAAGCGTACCAAGCCAATGAACCGGTTTATTCTTTAGGCAAAAGATCGTAGAGGTCCTGCACTGTATTGCAATTACGTAACGTTTCTCCGGTAAGCGTCACATCATACTCGGTCTCGAACATGGCGATGAGGATAAGGGCATTCATAGAGCTCCAGTTAGGAAAATCACGAAAAGAGGTTTCAGGGAGCAGGTCAAAATCAGTTATTTCAAGGGCTTCAACTATTTTGTCTATAAATTCCTTTATGGTATCCATAATATTTATTTGTGTGCGTCGCTATAAATGTGGCGACAAATGTAATTTAAAAAGTTAATACCGTAGCACCCCAGCTTAAACCTGTACCAAAACCGGCTATTAATACCTTGCTCCCCGGCCTGATCAGGCCCTTAGCCATGGCGTCCTTCAAACCAATAGGTACCGTAGCCTGTACGGTATTGCCCAGCTTTTCCATATCGTAAAAGAACTTGCCTTCATCCAGCTTGAGCTTCTTGCGCACATACTCGAGTGCAAAATAATTGGCCTGGTGCAGTACAAAGAGGTCTATATCCTCCAATGCCAGGTTGTTTTTAGCCAATGTCTCCTCAATGAGCTGGGGTACCCTCTTTAGTATGAACAGCAAGATACCCTGCCCGTCCATGTACAGGCCTCTTTCGGTATATACATTCTTAAACTGGTCGGTCTTTTCTTCAAAAGAGGTCTCTGTAAGGGGGTATGCCTCACGCCCGTCGCGAATAATGATCTTACGGAAGGAAGCACCATCGGTACCCACAACAAAATTGCCTATGGTACCAAACGTATTTTCGCCCGATGCAGATATCAATGATGCCGAGCCGGCATCACCAAACAATAACCTGAGCGACAGGTTGGCTGGGTCGATATACTTAGTAGTGGCAGAGGCGGTAAGGAACAATACATTTTCCATACCCATGCTGCTTACCAGGCTCTTTGCCAATGCCAGGCCATATAAATAGCCGCTGCAACCGTGTGTGAGGTCAAAAGTGCCTGCGTGCTTGCTAAGGCCCAGCTCGCCATGCAGCACACAACTGGTAGGTGGTGTCACATAATCATGGTGCTCCGAGCAATATATAATTGCATCTATCTTGCTCTTATCAAAGCCGGTCTCCTCCAGCAATTGCTGTGCAGCAAGCAGGGCAATGTGGGATGCTTTAAGATCTTTGGGGATGATGTGCCTTTCCTTCACACCAAGCTTCTCTATGATATCTGCATTGACCTTGTGCGGATACTCAGCCTGCAGATCAATATTGCGTTCCACATACGCCGGCAGATAATAACTAATTGCGGATATGTGAATATTCCTGTCCAAATTATTGTGTATTAGCCTCTGAAAGGTTAAAGAAACCTTCAATCATTTGATCAATATAACAAATGTACGAACAATTAATAATAACACAGCTCAGGCAAGCAGCCGACTACATATTGGTACGTGGCATGTACTTAGGCTCATTCAGCACCTTCTGTAACCTTTTGTCATAATATGCAGCTTTCTCCGGGTCATTTTTCTCCTGGTAATAATTACGCAGAAAAACAAGTACCTGTGGGTTTACCACATGCATCTGCGATGCCTGCTCGCAATACATAATGGCCGAAGCTGTATCGTTACGATAGAGGGATATATTGGCGAGGTCGGTAAGGGCCATGCCTTGCCCCTGCCCTGATAAATTCCTTGCACCCCTCAACAATACTTTAATAGCATGTGCAGTATCGTGGCTCATCAGTAATACCTCGCTCATATCGATATACGGCTCGCCGAAAGTAGAATCGTAATAGATAGAGAGCTCAAACTGTATAAGCGCCGAGTCAATTTTATGTTCCTTATAGTACAGCACACCGAGATTATGGTTCAGCTTAGCCCGGTCATTTGCATTCAGGGCCACATCGCCTACCGACAGATCGGCCGTGCCCTTAAGAGCCATATTGATATACCGTTTTGCCTCAGCAGCACTATCCTCGTTGAAGTAGATAACAGCCAGGTTATTGATGGCGCTGCCCATATTAGGGGTTATTTCCAGTGCCTGCTTAAAATTGGCTTTGGCTACCTGCAAAAAGTACCTGGAGCTGTCGTAACTGATCTTTGCTTCGCTCATCTCGTTATTCTTCTTCAGCATCATCGCTTTTTGCATGTATCCATTTGAGACACCCATCATCAACTCACCGTTAAGCATGTTTGCTTTGGTCGATTTTTCCAGGTATTGAATATCGTGCGTGTAAAGCGTGAACTTGTTTTTCCAGTCAAAGTTCCGGTCCACGCTTCTGGCTCCGAAGCCGAGACAAATAATGAGCAGGGTTGCCGCAAGCCGTTTGCCTGCTTTGTTCAGCGTAAATGCAGCCGGGTCAACCTTGAACAACTTGAACAAAAACCAGCAAAACATTAAGCAAAATCCCAGCGATGCTGCATACATGAACCTTTCGGCCATCATGCCCGGTGAAGGCCGAAAGAGATTTGAGAAGATGAAAATATTGAGCACGAACCATATGGCCGCAAATACAGGGATCGATTTTTTACGGAAATTCCAGACAATATACCCTATCAAAGCAAGGTAGGTGAGCAGTGATATCCACACGATAATATTATCCCACCCCACTATGGGCACATACTTATACCCGTAATAGAACACCAGCGGGTATGGGATAAAATGCAAGTACATGTACCAGCCGGATATATATACTGCAGTTGCCGACTTCAAAGCAAAGCTGAAGGAGGACACATAAAAGGGATTCTCCAAAGAAAAGAACAGGCGCTCATCGGGCTGCAAAACTGTGCCCGCAGCCATAGACGTGAGTCGGAAAACGATAAAGATCGGGATAAGCGTCAGCAATATCCTCTTTATGGGCATATCTGTAAAAAAGTAAAAAGCTATAGGGGGGATGATCAGCAATGGCGAAATGGTCCTTTTGCACATGGTGCCGATAATGAAAATGACAGGATAGAGAAATAAATAGATCCACTTTTTAGTGCCATAATAACGCCAGGAGACCATAAAACTCAGTATAGCGAAAAACAGGGCCAGCAATTCGTCCCTGCTTTTTACACTATCCACCACTTCGGTATGCAAGGGGTGGACGGCAAAGAGCAGGCAGGCGGCAAAGGCATACCAGGCATGGGCTTTTTTAAACCACTTGAGCATGAGTGTGAATATCATTACGATAGTGATGGCATAAAGGAGCACATTGACCAGATGGCTAATGGCAGGTGTGGGACTTAAGTACCTGAACTGCAATACGAATGAGAGCATGGTTACCGGCCGGTATTCAAAGGAGTTCTCATTATCCGAAAAGGTATTGTGTGAAAATATTTTAGGGATAGCTTTAAAGCCGTGCCTGGCGGCTTTCTGTGCATTGGTGGTATATAACTCATCATCAAGATTATACCTGTTGGGAATACTATTGGCGTATAATAAAAACGCTATGGCAAAGAGTGCTACCTTCTGGTAAAGGATAGTACGATCTTTTTTAGGCTTCACGGCAACGGCTGATGCAGGTGCCTGGCTATCAACATGCCTGGTGGTGGCTGGTGAAGCAGCCTTAACCTTTTTGTTTGGGGACGAAGATCTACTTTTGGCCATAAGTCAAAAGTAATATACAGGTTTTAAACCTGCTTCATGAATTTTTTTATCTCTTCAATAATATATGCCTGCTCGCTTTCCGCCAGGTCGGTATAAGACGGCAAAGTGATGATCCTTTTACCTGCATCCTCGGTAACCGGCAAGGGCCCCCTGTTATATTTGGCAAAAAACGGCTGTAAATGGTTGGGGTAGTAGTGTACGGCTGTGCTTATACCCTTCTCCCAAAGATATGCCATCAGCGGCTCGCGCCAGGAAGCCCCGGCGAGCACGGTAAAGATATAGGCAAAGTCGTTTTGCGGGTCAGTAGCCGGTATTTCCAGGCCTTTCTCTTCGGGAAGTTCAGCGAGGTAGCGCTCAATTATCTTCCTTTTCTTTTGCCGTATTTCCTCTATTCTCCTTAATTGCATGAGGCCAACGGCTGCCCCAACATCGTTTTGGGTACATTTATCGCCCCTGGCCACCACTTCATAATGCCAGGGCTTGTCCTGCCCCGAGCTGTTATTGTATCGATGCCATGTGGAACGCGCCATACCCATATTGCGGTAGGTCAATATCTTTTCAGCTATCTCATCGCTATTTGTTGCGATACCTCCGCCTTCTATACAGCAGATGTTCTTGAGCGGCCCGAAACTAAAACAAGCCATGTGGCTGGATGAACCTACAGGGCTACCCTTATAATAACTCCCGAAGGCATGGGCAGCATCCTCGATAACCATCAGGTTATGGCGCTCTGCAATGGCCAGCACATCATCTATGCGGCAGGAATGCCCCCTGAAATGCAGCGGTAATATTACCCGCGTCTTAGGCGTAATAAGCCGTTCGATGCCGTTAACAGATATGTTAAGGTCTTCTTTCTCAATGGTAGCAAACACCGGCACCAGGCCAAGCTTAATGATCACCTGGATGACAGAAGCATAGGTAAGCGAAGGCAGGATCACTTCATCGCCGGGCATGCAGCCTGCTACGATAAGTGCTATCTCGATGGATTTTGTACAGCTTGACAAAGCAATAAAATGCTTTGCCTGCAATTCCTTTTTACATTCTTCTTCAAAGGTGAACACTTTTTGTCCCTGGCCTATCCATCCTGACTCAAGGACCTCATCAAGCATTTTTCGTTCTGTTATGCTGATAGAGGGTTTTGAAACGTTTATCACAGTAATTCTCTTTTAAAATATATAAACATTATTGAATTAATATAGACCTAATGTGCCTATAAAAATAAAACAATTCCCGGGCTTTATACATCCGCGAAAATAACAAAGGCATTCTGTTGCGGTGAGTGAAATTTAAATACATGAACCGGGTATGCATAACGCCGGCATGGAGTACTCATATGCCAAGCAGCAAAATATACAAATTCATCGTGAGCCCATAATAATTAAACAAATAACTGAAATATTTTTTAAAAGAATTTATTGGCACTATAATGTAGCTTTATTATACCATGCCTGGGGGTAAGTCAAAAAAAACGCTCTACACCATCCACAATAAAGCATCGCTGATAAGCGGTGGCAAAGGATATTTTGACCGGTTGGAGCAGTTGATAAATACCGCAAAACAAACTATTCACCTGCAAACCTATATCTATGATGATGATGAAACAGGCAATAAAATAGCGGAGGCATTAATGGCTGCCGCAAAAAGAGGGGTCGGGGTTTACATGCTACTGGACGGGTATGCATCCCAGCATTTGTCGTCGGTATTCATCAATATGCTCAAAGATGCAGGCATCCATTTTTCTTTTTTTGAGCCCTTATTGCGCAGTAAGAACTACTATTTCGGGAGGCGCCTGCACTACAAGGTTGTGGTGGCCGATGCTGCATGCTGCCTTGTAGGAGGACGAAATATCAGCAACCGGTACAACGACATGCCGGGTACCCCAGCCTGGCTCGACTGGGCCGTTTATACCGAAGGCGAGGTGGCGACAGGCATTCAGGACGTATGCATTAAGCGGTGGAATAACCATTGCGGGAAAGCGGAACGGATCACTGCAACAGCTATGCCTGTATATAAGGTGGAAGATGAATGTCATATACGTATAAGGGTGAATGACTGGGTAAACAGGAAAACGGAAGTGCTGCAGGCCTATATGCAGATGTTTGCTACCGCACAGGAAGAAATGATCGTAATGAGCAGCTATTTCTGGCCCGGCAAAAAACTGGTAAGCAAAATGGCTGATGCAGCGAACAGGGGTGTACATGTAAAACTGGTACTCGCATCAATATCTGACGTAAAACTGGCAAAATATGCCGAGCGCTACATGTACCGCTGGCTGTTCAAAAAAAATATTGAGATATATGAATACAACAAAAACGTGCTGCATGGCAAAATAGCCGTGTGCGATAAAAAGTGGGTCACAATAGGCTCCTATAACGTGAATAATATCAGCGCAAGGGCCAGTGTGGAACTGAACCTGGATATCATGAACGAGGCCTTCGCAGCCACTACACACAAGCAGCTTTCGGATATCATAAACACCGATTGTGCATTGGTCACCAGTGCTATTTACGGAAAGGAATATAATTTTTTTGAGCAGTTGTTTCAGCAGGCTGCATTTATCTTACTGAACATTATCTTTTTTGTGTTCACTTTTTACTTCAGGCGGCGAAGAAAGCATGCGGCTTAATTACCCTTTATTTTATTTATAAGCGAAGCAATATCCTCTTTGTTCCCGGCAGCCAGGCGGCCACGCTGCAATACCATATCATTATCGTTTGTCCCCGACAGGAAATAATGAAACACGAAATGGGCATTGCTATCGCGCCAGCCTGCTATCTGCCCGAAGCGCAGATCGTTGAACACAAGGGTATCGCCCCACTGCTGCGCTGTGTAGTAGCCCTGCGAAAACCGCAAAAGGTTTTGCACATCTTCACTCGCATGCTTGCCTGCAAGTAAATAGCTATTACGGGGATGATAGCTAAAGCTTATATCTTCCTTTTTACTGAATACGGAATAATAGCCTACATAATAACCTGAATCATTTTCGGCTACTATGTACCATAACCAGTCATTGAACATAGTAGGTGTGGTAAAATGACGTCCGTATGCTATTTGTTTTTGCTGCAATATCTTTTTCACCTCATGCTCCACCCGCATTTTATTCGAAACACAATACAGCAGGTACACCACGCTTACTGATAGTGCCATGATCGCCCATTGCTTTTTGCGCCTGTGCTTATGAAATATAAAAACGAAAATAAGTGCAAGAGCGGTCCATATACTGAAAAGCGGATCGGCCACAAAAATGACGTTGAAGCTGATGCGGGCATGACTGAAGGGCTCGAACCAGCCGATACCATATGCATTCAGAGAGTCGAGAAAAAGGTGGATAATGATCTGCAGCCCCCAAAAAAGCATCCAGTATTGCAGTGATATGTTATGTTTCTTATGCCATCGTTCTGTAGCCAGGGCACAAAAAAATGTGGCCATAGCTGCAAACAGGATGGAATGGGTAAAGCCTCTATGCGCCAAGAGGTCCTGGGTAGGGCTTGCCCAGAAGGAAGCAAGAAAGTCGATATCGGGCAGGCTTTGTGCGGCCATGCCCCACCAAAGGGCCTTTCGGCCCAATTTTTTACCGGCGAATATTTCACCGATGCTTGCTCCTATCACTATATGGGTCAGCGAATCCATCCCTAAAGTTACTTGCTTTTGTCTTTTACTTTCTTCTTTGCCTTTTCCTGTTTCCTGAAATAAGGCCGGGTAAGGAAATTGTGCTTCAGGGCCTCCATATCTTCGCTAAATGCTGCAGTGCCTTTTTCAATATTATCGAGGCTATTGCTGAGTTTGGTGGCCGTAGCGCTGTCTTTCAGCAATGTATAAACCGTGCCATCGCTGTTGTTTACACCCGAGTGTATATCCTGCACCAGGCTATCCAGCCTGTTTATCAATATGCCTGCCTCTGCAGAGGCATCATTGATATGGAGCACGGCTTTTTTCAGGTTGCCTGCTACAGATGTATCTGACAGCAGTGCACCGACAGTACCCTTACCATCCTGTGCATCCACCACAATAGTATTCAGCCCATCCGCTATCTCGTTCACCTTCACTGCAGCCTGCCGTATATTCAACAAGGATATTTTCAGGTTATATGCTATCGATGTATCGTTCAGCAGGTTCCATAGTGCTGCACTGTTATTCAGCCTTTTTATGGTCTGCTTCAGGTCTTCAGATATTACAGCAACATTGTCATTCGTTACGGATAAAGTGGACAACATTTCATTTGTCCCGGCTTCTGTTTTTGATCGCAGCAGGTCATGCCCCTCTACCGGGGCTGCCGGCAGGGGGTTGGTTGAAATATTGATCACCTTATTGCCCATCAGGCCCTCATTCCCAATGGCCACCAGTGCATTTTTATGTATATAAGGCTGGAATTTTTTGTCAATAAGCATAGTTACCTCGATAGTGGTATCGTCCAGTATTTGCAGTGAACTGACATTCCCTGCCTGTATGCCCGAAAACCGTACATTATTGCCTTTAGTAAGTCCTGCCACATTCCTGAACCTTGCCCTGATGCTTATATTATTGCCAAAAAGGCTCTGGTTGCGCCCTATCAGGTACAGGGTAGCTACCAGGATAGCAAGCCCGGCTATTACAAATGCGCCCAGTTTAATATTATTTATCGCTTGTTTTGCCATAAGCTGTTTATTCAAAAAATTGCTTTACCCGTTCATCTGCCGACTGCCTGATGTCGGCATAGCTGCCTATTGCATGTGCTTTGCCGTCCACCAGCACCACCACCCTGTCGGCGGTAGCCTTTACACATTTCATATCGTGCGAGATGATGATGGATGAGGTTTTGTATTTCTCCTGCATTTCTACCATCAGCGTACTTATTTCCCTGCCCGTTACCGGGTCAAGGCCGGTGGTAGGTTCATCATACAGGATGATCTCCGGCTTCAGTATCAATGTACGGGCCAGTGCGATACGTTTTTGCATACCGCCCGACAGCTCTGAGGGCATCATATCGATGGTATGCAGCAAGCCTACATTGCTCAGCATCTCATTTACCCGTTCATTCACCTCATCAGTGTTCATATTTTTCAAATGCCGCCTCATCGGGAATTCAAGATTTTCCCTTACGGTCATCGAATCATACAGGGCATTGCTCTGGAATAAAAAGCCTATGCGCATCCTGATATGGTCCAGTCCATCATGGTCCAAAGCCAGCACGTCTTCTCCCAAAACATTTATGGAGCCGAGATCCGGTTTCAAGAGCCCTATGATACATTTGATAAGCACCGATTTACCTGAGCCCGACCGTCCTAATACCACAACATTCTCATCCCTGTATACGGCCAGGTTAAAATCATCTAAGACCACATTGCTGCCAAAGGCCTTTTTTAACTGCTTTATCTCGAGGACCGCTGTCCTTTGTGGCTCGCTCACTGGCTTTTCTGCAATGCGATCTGCTGTATCCATAGTTTTTAGTTTAGGCCCATCAGGTCGGTGATCTGCACTACTATAAGATCGATAATGAATATGAGCAATGAAGAAAGGACTACTGCAGAATTTGCAGAGCGGCCCACACCTTCGGTGCCTTTTTTTGAATTATAGCCTTTATAGCAACCGATGATACCCACTGCAAAGCCAAAAAAGAAAGTTTTGATCGTAGCCGGTATCACATCACTGAAAACAACGGTATTGAGCACCTCGTTAATGTACAGGTCAAGACTCATGACACCCCGGATATTGATACCCAGGTAGCCGCCATACAAACCAACGGCGTCCGACAGGATGGTCAATACAGGCAGCATTAATGTAGTAGCCCATACACGGGTAACTACCAGGAATTTATAAGGATTAGTCCCCGACACTTCCATTGCATCTATTTGCTCCGTTACCCGCATTGAGCCTAGTTCAGCACCTATGCTCGACCCGATCTTGCCTGCAAAAATGAGCGCGGTTATCACAGGCCCTATCTCGCGTATAATGGACAGGCTAACCATATCGGGCAGTCTTGCCTCAACACCATAGCTCACTAGGGTAGGCCTTAGCTGCATGGTCAGCACAAGGCCCATGATGAAGCCCGTTAAGGCGATCAGGGGCAATGACTTATACCCTATTACAAAACACTGTCGCAAAAACTCCCTGAACTCATAACGCGGCCGCAGGAACTCATGGAAGAACCAGCCGGTAAACTGGGATATAGCCCCGGTCTCACTAAAGAATGTTTTCCATTTTACTTCTTTGCCCTGCATAGCGCATTTTAAACTTCAAAACTGGGGCTATTTAGTTTCATCTTTAATGAGGCCGGTCATACATATGACCTGATTAATATCATTAAAACAGACCGGGACATCCAAATTTTGTAATAATAAAGGATACCGTAACTTGTGCGGATACTAAATGAACAATGAGCAGCTTCTGGAACGAGCGCTATAGCGTTAAAGAGTACATATACGGCGAGGAACCAAACCTGTTTTTTGCGGAGCAATTAGGTAAGTTAATGCCCGGGCACATTATCCTGCCCTGCGATGGCGAAGGAAGGAATGGCGTATATGCGGCAGTGCAGGGCTGGACCGTAGACGCTTTTGACCAGAGTACCGAAGGGCAGCGGAAAGCCCTTGACCTGGCAGGCAAAAAAGGAGTGCATATTAATTACAACATATCGGACGCAGCAGAAGTAACGTTTCCCGAAAACAGTGCCGATGCCGTGGCCATCATCTTTGCGCACCTGCCCCCGGATGTGCGAAAACGCCTGAACAAAAATATCATCACCTGGCTAAAACCCGGCGGCACCCTTATTCTCGAAGCATATAACCCACTGCAACTGAAGAATGATACCGGCGGCCCTAAAGACAGGTCTATGTTATATACGGAGGCTATTTTAAAGGAAGATTTCAAAGACCTGGAAACACAACTGCTCCAAAGCCTTGAGCTCAATATCAAAGAAGGAATATACCACGATGGCTTATCGAACGTGATACGGTTTGTGGGCCAGAAATAGACCGGCCGTGCTATTTCAAAGGGTTCCGCTGTTTCCACCTTCCATCCTCCATAGTGGAGAAATAGTGGGTGAACCAATTGATCACCGCAGCAGGGATATTGGCCGTCTTGATATAATAATTCATTTCCACCGCTTTGGCGCCCAGGCTTGCCTTTGCATCAAAGGACGTTCTGCCCAGTTTCAATTGTTTCTTATTTAGCAGGATGGCCCGCTCCAGCCCGGAGAAAAGGATATTGAAGTATAGCTGGTAGTCGTTGTTATGATCGTAATCGAAGCCAGCATAATAGAGCTCGTACACCTCAGCGGTTACAAAAGCACTGTAAAATGCCACTAATTCATTTCCGCGAAAAAACCCTAAAAATTCAAAGCGCTCATTATACACATTTTTCAATAGGGCAAAATGATTGTCTCCGGGCCGGGTAAGCACAAAGGGCTGATTATCCGTCACCTTCCTGAACAACTTGTTTATAGCTTTCCCATGCTTTAATATATCCGCTTCCTCCAGTTCCTTTATTGCTATGCTGCTGCCCGCAGCAAGTATTTTGTTTGCCCGCGTTTTGTACTTGCGGCTCAGCGCCGAAACATAATCTGCCATTGTCTTCCATTCCGGGTCTATATCCATCACCATCACATGGTCCTTCCATGGCTGCTGATAGCCTATGCCTGTGAGCCACCCGGCTATGCCTGCAGCCTGGGGCACATCCTTTAATATGATGGCAGTTGCATGCTCATCGGCAGCTATCTTTTCCGCAACAGATGCAATGGCTTCGCAAGCAGTTTCATTATCCAGGTCGGTCGTTTTAAAGCAATAGCAAAGCGTCTCATTCCGCAATGCATTTCCTGATACCAGTACTTTTATCTTTTTCAGCTTAAGGAAAAAACTGAAGAGACCTTTTACAAAGCTTTTGTTTTTATCAAGATCGAAATTCTGTGCGCTAAGGCTAAATAACTGGAAGTAAGCAAACAATACCGGTCTGTCATTTTTATAGATCACCGCGTAGCGGAAAGCCACATTGGGCATAGATGTCTCCATAGCAGCCAGGTAAGGGTATGTTAGTTCTGCCGCACCCTGTACATTAAGCTGTTCCAGTTCTTTTTTTATATCCGCAATATGGTCGCTAATGACAAATGCAGGTGCTGCTTTATCTGCCCGCCGGAAAAGGCTCTTCAGGCACGACATGATCAGGCAGTCATCATAAGTACACCTGCTATCCAGTATCGCCGCGCTTTGCCTGTCCATTGTTTCTTTATTCAAAATTAACGGAAATAATATTTACGCCTGTATTTACGCTTCTGTTAATTTATGATTTTATTTTTTAATACATACATATCAAACAATCAATAAATAATATATTTTTTGAATGTTTTAAACTTAAAAACTATTTTTGATAAAATAAATTTTTACACCCATGAAAAAAATGTGCGTAAGCCTGCTTGCTATGCTGGCAATAACCTCTGCTGTGTATGCCCGTGATAACAATACGGGGAGTAACACTGCCTTTAACAGCCAGGGTCCTTTATCCTTTACCCGGAATATAGGACAGGTTCGCGACCAGTACCGCAACCCGCGCAATGACATCCAGTTCAGCGTGGCCGCTACCGGGGGCCTCAATATATTCATCGGGAACGGGGAACTGCACTACCAGTTCAGCAAGGCGGAAAACCTGCCGCTCCAACCCCTGAAAGGGAACAGGAAACACCAAGAGGACAACCCTGCCCCACGACAATACAGCATGTACCGCATGGACGTAGCACTCATCGGCGCCAACAAAAATGCCGGGGTAGTAACGGAAGGCGAACAAGCCTATTATCAAAATTATTTCACCGACTGGACAGGGGGTAAAGAGCTCACTGCGCATAGTTTCAGTAAGGTCACCTATAAAAATGTGTATCCCAATATCGACTGGGTATTCAGGATAAGCAATGGCCAACTGAAACATGAGTTTGTTGTAAGGCCGGGCGGCAATGCAGGCGACATAAAATTAAAATACGGCGGCGCCACAACCTTAAGCCTGAACGCAGATGGCAGTCTTACAGCTGCAACGCCACAGGGAACTATTACAGAACAAGCTCCTGAAACTTATGACCTGCAAGGGAAGGCGGTAAGCAGCCAATTCATACTGAACGGTAATACATTAAGCTACGGCATTGCCGCCTGCAACAACACATTTGTAATAGACCCTACTCTTGTATGGGGCACCTATTACGGAGGCACTGCCGGTGACAATAGCGCGGCGGTTCAAACAGATCCTGCCGGGAATGTATTCATCGCAGGCTCAACATTCAGCGCTACAGACATTGCAACTGCAGGGGCCTATCAAACATCCCTCGCAAGTAACATCGATGGTTTCCTGGCCAAGTTCGATAGTTCCGGCATCTTGCTTTGGGCTACGTACTATGGCGGTGGTAATACGGATGAGTGCCATTCGGTGACCACCGACCTGGAGGGTAATGTATTCATTTCGGGATACACATACAGCAATGCCGGTATCGCTACGGCAGGGGCTTATCAAACGACTCACGGTGGTAATACCGATGCCTTCCTCGCAAAATTCGATGGCAGCGGCGCGATAAAATGGGCTACGTATTTTGGCGGTAATGGTTCCGAGAGCAACTTTAGCCTGGCCACCGATGACAGTGGCGATCTGCTGCTCAGCGGCTATACCTCAAGCAGCACAGGCATTGCTACGGTTGGCGCTTACCAGGCGGCCATAGGGGGAGGTAATGATGGCTTTCTTGCTAAATTTGATAGCACGGGCAACCTTTCCTGGGCCACTTATTTTGGCGGCACTAGTGGCGATCAAATATATGGCGTATGCACCGGCCCTTCGGAGGACATATATATATCAGGCTATACCTACAGCACTTCGGGTATAGCAACCGCAGGCGCATGGCAAATTGCTCTCGCGGGCGGCGAAGATGGCTTCCTGGCAAAATTCGACAGCTCCGGTGCATTACAGTGGGCCACGTACTATGGCGGCAGCGCCGACGATTATGGCAATTCCGTATCATCCGATACTTCAGGGCATATTTATCTTGCAGGCACCACTTACAGCAGTTCAGGTATCGCTACTGCCGGGGCATGGCAGGACACGCTTGGAGGCGATTATGATGCCTTCCTGGCCCGGTTCGACAGTTCGGGCGCACTGCAATGGGCCACTTATTACGGAGGCGCCAATGAAGAGGAGGGATATGCAGCAACAGGCCCTTTAGGCAATGCATATATCACAGGCTATACATCCAGCACTTCCGGCATCACCACACCGGGATCCTACCAGCCCGTTTACGGGGGTGGTACCTACGACCTGTTCCTGGCGCAATTCGATACCGCAGGCATCTTGCAATGGGGCAGCTACTATGGAGGCAGCAGCGACGATAATTACTATAACACCCCCGCAGCCGATGTCTACGGCAATGTATATGTAACCGGTTACACATACAGTACCTCCGGCATCGCAACCGCAGGCGCCTGGCAGGACACCATTACCGGTGACGCAGACGCTTTACTGGCCAAGTTCAGCTTTTGCGAAACACCGGTTGCGGGACCGATCAGCGGGCTTGACAGCGTATGTATCGGCGATACCATAACACTTACCGATACCGTGGCAGGCGGCGCATGGTCTTCGCAGGCAGGCAACACTACGGTAACAGCCGGTATGGTTACGGGCGTGACCGCAGGCATGGACACTATACTGTACATAGTAAGCGCCCCATGCGGCGCAGATACGGCCAAAAAAGCAATAGTGGTATATGACTGTACTGCAGGTGTCAAAAATATCACACAGCAGTTGATACACATTGCACCCAATCCTGCAAACAATATTGTTAACATCAGCGCGCCCATGCCAATTGAACATGTAGTAGTGACCGATATGACAGGCAGAGAAGTGCTGACGCAAAGCGGCAACAAGAACAACTTAAAGCTAAACATACAAACACTTGCCACAGGTATCTATATCATCAGGATAAACGGGGCCTACGTGTATAAAATAGTGAAAGAATAAAATGAAATTATCTCGAAAAAAAGCGGCTGTTGGCCGCTTTTTTTATTTCCGGCCCATAAGACACTCGTATACCTTTTTACATCTAAATAATATTTTCTTAACACTACTCCGAAGTTTCTCGGCAGAGAACATACTACCTTAACATCTGCCCGGCAACCAGCATTCATAAATAATTCAGTTTTGAGTTCTACGTTCGTCCCTCAATTTTGCACGATACAGATTAATATTCGTTCCCCATTCAAAACATAAAAGCCCAGGTACAAACACAAATAAATCATACAATGAAAGCCGCATCTTCAACATTACTTTTATTGGTCGCTGCCTTTGTGGCTACTAACAGCTTGGCACAAAAGGCGAATTATCATATTATCAAAACCTTCCCCATCAAAGGCGAGGGTAAATGGGATTACTTAGCTGTATCCCCTGCCAGCAATAACCTGTATGTTTCTCATGCTACAGAAGTAGATATAATAGATAAAACAAGCGGCAAACCCGTGGGCATAATTGAGAATACCACAGGTGTGCACGGCATCGCATTCGCCCCGGCTTATGGCAAGGGCTTTACCAGCAACGGCAAAATAAATACGCTCACCGTATTCGATATCAAAACCAACAAAGTGAAAGGACAAATAACCGTAGGCCAAAAGCCGGATGCCATCATGTTCGATCCTTTCTCCCGAAAGATATTCGTGTGCAATGGCATTAGTAAAGACCTGTCCGTCGTTGACCCGGCTACCGATAAGGTCATCAAAACCGTAGCGCTGGGTGGCAAACCCGAAACCGCTGTTTCGGACGAGTCAGGGCACCTGTATATTAATATAGAAGACAAGAATGAACTGGAAGTCCTTGATACAAAGAGCCTGGAGCTTATAGCCCGCCATCCCGTAGGCAAAGGCGAGGAGCCATCGGGCCTGGCCATCGACAGGAAAACAAAAAGGCTCTTTATAGGCTGCGGTAACAAGACCCTCGTGGTGATGGATGCAGGAACCGGCAAAGTAGTTACGGAATTGCCGATTGGTGACAAATGCGACGGGGTGGGTTTTGACAGAGAACTGAAGCAGGTGTACAGTTCTAACGGGGAAGGCACGTTAACGATCATTAAAGAGAAGTCGGCCAATTCTATCGAGGTATTGGAAAATGTGCCGACGAAGAAGGGGGCTAAAACGCTTGCTGTTGATGAAAAGACACACCTTGTCTACCTGTCAACTGCTGAATTTTCAGACAACGGGGCAGGCAGCAAGCACATTATCCGGCCGGGCACTTTCGAGGTATTGGTAGTAGGTAAGTAATACGTTTGGACGGTTACTTCCCGATACAGAAAGTAACTTTTCAATACTGGCGCGACTTTCAGAGGATTAGGGTACAAATAAGGAACAAATCTGTCCTTTGTGTCGGTTTTTGATTAAAACCCAATTTGTCGTTCTTTCCTTTGCATTTCGTTGTAAATAAACCGTAACATCCAATCATATTTTTCAACAACGCGGCTGTCCAACCCTGCCTGAGAACGCTTAGTGACTAAATCCTCAATTACCGGAGCCATAATTGTTTTTTCCCTCCAGCCAATTTCGATGTCATCAACTAAACCCCTTTGGACATCGTTCAATTTCTCATACGCTGGAAAATCAACTAACTCAACGTTCAAAAAATTTATAAACACTAAATCGTCTTCAAATGAGGTAAATAGAGGGAATGAACTTAGCAATTCGTCTGTCTTACTTAGCTCCTCACTTACTCGATCTTGCACACTTTTCCCTATTAATATCCTTGGGTATATCGCTGTTTTTGATTCTAACTCATAAGCTTCTACTAATCCCTTTGAAAATATCATATTGCTATCAGAATAGAATTTTCCAATACTAACGCCACCTCTAATAAGATAACCTCCAAATCTGAGCATTATGGTTTGAAAAAAGGCAAGGGTCTTCAGAAAATTCCTTAAATGTTTTAAGAAGCCAATCTCATTGCTTTCCAGAGGAGCCGTAATACAAATGCAATCTGAAAATGTCCGAAACTGGATATTTGTCTTACGCCACTGTGCAGTTTCATCGGGTTCAAACTTAATTAGTTTCGCAAACACGCCATGAAATTCCCCCATTGCCTCTCCTATCGCGTCTCGTAATAAATAAAAGTCAACATAATCGCCACGTTCAAATTTATCTGCAATATTCCTATACCCTAACACGTCAAGAAAGGCAACAATTTTCGTATCAATTAACGGGCTTTCTGGCATAATAAATTTTCCTCTAAGGTAATATTCCATCATTAAAAAAGCCGTCCTGAGAACAGGACAGCCCCTATAAACCCTATCACTATGAAGCTATGAAGTTACCAAAGTCCGGCAATTTGTCAAAGCCCAGGCTGTCCCTATTCCGCTTCAAAATCAATGTTATTTTCCAAAAGGTTCAATAGCCCGGCATTGGGAGCATAGGAGGCTAAGACAAGCTCATTATCAACGTGCAGCCAATCATGATATTGAGGCGAAAAGCTCAACATCACACTAATATTCAAATGGCACATGAAAACTATCAGTCTGCTTAACATGCACAATCTCTATGCCCTTGTCAAAGCCAAACTGCGCCCTAAGCTGCTGACCATCTAAAACTGGATCCTGATAATATATTTTCCGTAGCTGACTACCATCCAGCAAAGCCTTAAATATTTCTTTATCGACTTCTCTATTAAAAAATGGGAATGAGTAACCAACTACAACAATAATTGTAGTACCCACAATCATTTTTTTTGCATATTGCATCAATTGATTGTGATATCCACTATTTTCCCATGCGAAATGAAGCAATTCATATAGGTTACTATTCGCCAAAAAAGAAATCGCCGCCTCTCTGGTAACAACATTCTCTGGCTGAAAAATACTATTTAAATATTGGTCGTCATTTTTTGCAAATCCTGCTACTCCATTTAAGTGAATTAATGAAAGAGTATCGAAGTCTCGAAATGTAGGATCCAGATTCGGGTAATAATTTAATAACGACGGCGAATATATAAAGCCACTTTTGCTTCTCTTAATATCTTCACCTTGTCCAAAGTATCTATGCGCTAATTCGATTTGAAAATCATAATTCCAACTTAAGACCTTAACGTTTTCCGGAAATGTATTCCTATACATTATGTTCACCAACCATGACAAATAGCGATCATCGTGCGCGTTTAAAAACAACTGCTTTATTGCAAAAAAGCGAGAAATTGTTTGCTTCAAGCCCTGAAGCATTTTACCGCTTTTGTCAGTTAGGTGTAACAACTTAGCATAAGTATCCACATCTCCAAATTTTTCAGCTGCTATTGCTAAGTTTTTACTTTCCTCTTTTAATTTCTCTATTATCCTAACAGATTCGTCCTCTTCAATATTTACGATCTTGTCATCTTCTAAATATTGTCTTAACTCTCGAATTAAACCCGACTTTTCTCCCACTGGAAATCCTGTAGCATCATATTTTGTTACATTTCTTGCTAATGGAAGTGCATTTGCACTTGCACCAGCCCCTATATAGTATAGAATTTTCTCTGCCATGAACCACGTGCATTTTTTCGATACAAATATTTCAATAAATATGTTTGATTATTTTGTCGGAAATATTGTACTTATTTTACCCTTAAAATTATGCATAGATCATGATAGAAATTAACACTGCATGGAACTTTATAAGGAATAACGCTCAAAAGGCAGAAAAACTTAATGTGGTTTTTCATAGTCGAAGAAATCAAGTCCCTTACCAAATTAGGCATGTTGCAGAAACATATCTTTTAATCAACAGAAATGGCGAACCATCAAGATTGAGCCAAACAAGTGTTGAAAATGCAATTAAAAGGTTAAACAACAACGCAGCCCCTTTGTTTTATGAAGATTTCATGGATGGCTCTGTTGCTAATGAAACTTGCACAGTTCTATTTCACCCTCAATTAAATTGGACCGAAGACGGCACCCATGTTACAGAGGTTTAGATCTCACAAGCTATGGCAACTGTTCTTATAGAATTACTTTCCGATACAGAACTTTGAAAAAATATAATCCAGCTTATCCTCAGTAGTGATCTCCCCGGTTATCTCCCCTAAGTAATAAAGGCAGCGGCGGATATCCAGTGCTATAAGGTCGCTGGCTATATTATGGTCCATCCCCGTCTTTACATCCTGTAGCGATTTCAGCACCTCTTTCAGGCCGGCAAAATGCCGCGCATTGGTCACGATAGTGCCTTCCTGCTTCACCTGCCCCTGTACTACTATATCGTACAATTTTTGTTTCAGTGCCTGTATGTTCTCCCTGTTCTTAGCAGATATATATAAAGGCTCTTCACCAAATTCCTGCTGCGCGGCGGCTATACCCATAGCATCCACCTTATTACCCACTAACAGGTATTTCACCCCCGCCTCTTCAAATTCCCCTTTTTGAATGTTCACTTTTGCCTGTTCATTTCCGTTCACATCGAACAGGTACACCACTATATCCGCCCTGCTCATGGCATCCATGCTGCGCTGCACACCTATCTGTTCTATCACATCTGCAGTATGCTCGCGTATCCCTGCCGTATCTACTATACGGAACAGGATACCGTTTATATTCAGGGCCTCTTCAATAGTGTCGCGCGTGGTACCGGCTATCTCGCTCACAATGGCCCGTTCTTCATTCAGCAGGGCATTCAGCAGGGTGCTTTTCCCGGCATTAGGTTTCCCTATTATGGCCACATGCACACCCTTTTTGATCACATTGCCCAGTTGAAAAGAGTCCACAAGCATCATCGTCCTGCTCGTGAGCCTGTTGATGAGTTCATATAGTTGTGTCCTGTCTGCAAACTCCACGTCCTCCTGGCTAAAGTCCAGCTCCAGTTCTATCAATGCGCTGAATTTGATCAGCTCATCGCGCATCGTTTTCAGCTCTTCGCTGAAGCCGCCCCTCAGGTTGTGCATAGCCGCATGATGTGCCGCACCGCTATGGCTGGCGATCAGGTCGGCAACCGCTTCAGCCTGTGTAAGGTCCAGCTTCCCGTTCAGGAAAGCACGCTGCGTGAACTCGCCCGGTTTTGCGGGCACAGCGCCCTGTTGCATGCACAGGCCGATCACCTGCTCCAATACATATTGCGAACCGTGGCAGCTTATCTCCACCACGTCTTCGCCGGTATAGCTTTTAGGCCCTTTATAAAGGCTCACCACCACCTCGTCTATGATCGTATCCTTGTCCGCTATCTTTCCGAAATGCAGGGTATGTGTTGCCTGCTGCCGCAGGTCCTTCCCTTTGAATATTTTATCGGCTATCACGATAGCATCCTTCCCGCTCAGGCGTATCACACCTATTGCGCCCTCCCCGGGTGGTGTCGCCAGAGCCACTATCGTTTCGTTTATCGAATACATTACGAAGCCAAAAGTAAAAAGTAAAAAGCCAAAAGCCCTAAAATGATGTTCAATTGGTACATTTTCCTATTTTCACCTTATGCGCATAGTATTACAAAGGGTATCATCAGCAAGTGTCACTATCGGCGGCAGGCTGAAGTCCGAAATAGCTGCGGGGTTCCTGGTCCTGTTAGGTATAGAGGCCGCCGATACCCGGGAAGATGTTGACTGGCTTTGTAAAAAAATAGTGGCCTTACGTGTATTCAGTGATGAAGCCGGGCTTATGAATAAAGACATAAAAGAAACAGGCGGTGATATACTCCTCATCAGCCAGTTTACCCTGCACGCGGCCTATAAAAAAGGCAACCGTCCCTCCTTTATCCGTGCAGCCCGGCCTGAACAGGCCATACCCTTATATGAATATTGTATCGCACAGCTAAGCCTGCTCATGGATAAAGAAGTGAAAAGCGGCACTTTCGGTGCAGATATGCAGGTAGCCCTCGTAAATGACGGGCCGGTAACCATTATAATGGATACGCAGAACAAGGAGTAAATTTTATGTAGTTTTAAGCACCCTTTTGAGGGTTGTTTTTATGTTCGATGACACATACTTCATGCGCGAGGCTCTTAAACTGGCCCGGACCGCCTACGAAGCCGGCGAAATACCCGTAGGGGCCATTGTGGTATGGGATAATAAAATAATTGCCCGTGGCTACAACCAGGTGGAGCAACTGAATGACAGCACCGCACATGCCGAAATGATAGCACTCACTGCAGCATTTAATCAACTGGGCAGCAAGTACCTGCCGGAAGCCACCGTATATGTCACCGTCGAGCCCTGCCTCATGTGCTGCGGGGCCATGTACTGGTCCAAGCTCAGCCGCATAGTCTTCGGCACTGCCGATGTAAAGAATGGCTATAAAAAGACCACGGGCGAGAACTGGCCCTTTCATCCTAAAGCTACTTTAATACAAGGCATACTGGCTGATGAATGCGCTCAACTGATGCGCGACTTTTTTGCTGAAAGAAGATAATATGTACACCTGGCATAAAGCAATGGATATTGCGGAACTGGAAGAGAACAAGCCCACTGAAACAGGCATTGCCGATAAGAAAATAGGCTTGCTGAAACGGGAAGGATTGGTCTATGCTTTTGCCGCACTCTGCCCCCACACCAGTGCTCCCCTTTGCGAAGGCTGGCTGGATGCACGCGGGCATATAGTATGCCCCCTGCACAAATACCGCT
>MKUN01000022.1 GCA_001897835.1 Bacteroidetes bacterium 46-16 | reverse complement strand
CTTTTTTGTTTGGGCGGACTTGCGGGAACCGTGCTATTTTTTAGCCCCTTCGGGGCGGGCTGTTTGTAGTAATATTTGACCTAATCCTATTTTAAGCCCCGTAGGGGCGACCTGAGTTCGCAAGCGGGACGCTTGCGTTATCATGGGTCTAAGCGGGACGCTTAGACCAGATGGAGAGAGGTGTGGTAAGGCTAGAGTATAAAAAAATTGATAGCTAAATAATTCATATCTTTATAAGGCAAACAGTCAGCTATTACGAATAGCTGACTGTTCAATATCTTTTAGCCAATAATTTATAACCGTAGAGCAGTAATTGAAAAGTTATGTAACTTTTATATACTGTAAATAATACTATTGTACATAGGTTATGGAATTTGTTTAGTGGTTGGGATATATGCGATTGTTTATAGCCTTACATATGAAGAAGAACACTAAGAGAATATTTAATTGGAAGCGCAGCAAATCCATAACGAAAAGACCAAAAGTTAGCCGAAAGATTATTTTCGAAATTTCTAATACGGTGATTGGTATATTTATTGGCATTGTGGGGCTGTATTTGGGTTGCCAAGCCAATAAGATGAATGAGCGAATGCTTAACATTTCAGAAAAGCAAGATTCAACATCATTAGACCTAATTCACTTTAATACTCTGTTAGATAAAACGGCAATAATTCTATCTAAAGACTCGCAACTTGTTGAATTATCCCGTGGGCAAATAGATTCATTAGTCAAGTTAACTGGGAAAACAGCAACTGTTGCAGATGTTGTAACGGATCAATACAATATAACCGCTTTTCACTCAAACCTGGAAAACCAAAAAGAGCTTACAGAAACAATGAATGCCTATAACAATATAATTTATCAATTTTCAGAGATGGCTCCGATATTAACTTATCATAGATTGCAGAAAGAGGGGCGCATTGCAATGAGAAATAAAGACATTGGAGAGCGTGTTAAGGCATTAGAATCAATACAGGAACACCTACAAAAGCTTGGTAATTTAGCAGACCTTATACCCAATAAAGGCATGGCAGAGCTATATAGCGACTGCTTAACAGACATTATTAGGCTTCGATTGTTTTATTTAGAGGGATTAGCCTTGGGCTATAAGACAGATACAACAGATAATGGGCAGCAGGTTTATTCTGGGATAATGGGTAATATAATTATTTTAGAAGATACTGTACTACATTGTTTGGAAGCGGAAAGGTCATCCATATTTAAGGAAATAGCACAGGGTGACAAAAGAATTAAGGATTTTGCAAAAAAATTTCATGAAAGGCAAAGAGAACTAAAGATGGCGCAAGGTCAAACAAAATAAGCAACTTTACAATTTGCCTAAAACAGAAAAGACACGGCACGAAAAAAAGAAAGGGCTTACCGGTCAAGTGCTAATCGAGAAGTACGAAGCAGGGGTACAACCTGTGTGGACTAATTGAAAAGATGCTATCTAAGCTCGTACCAAACGCGCCTGCGAAGGTTGATAAGGAGCGTTGATTACTTTGCTTATTTAAAACTTTTTATAATATCTTATCTATGGTTGTTATTATATGGAAAGGGAAAGGCTGGTTAATAATAGTTGTCACGTTCCTTTGTTCCCTTATAAGCGAGATACTCACAAGTGCTATAACCAATGACGATACCTATTATGGTAGAAGTCCTTATCCACTTTCGATAGCACTACTGATTTCTGCCCTATTTGCTTTTTATTTAAATATTAGGCTAACCGTTAAGGGGACAAAGCTGCAACAAGTAAAAAAAGAGCATGCTCTTTTTTTTATTCCTATATCATATTGGGGTTGGATTCTTCTATCGTTTAGCGTTTTAGTTTTAATCGTGCGTCTCTTTCAACACTAATCACTTTGTATATTGAAGTATATCATTACCGGAACCCCACCACAAAAGCCGGAAATCAACAGGTAAACAACCAAACCGGCAAAGCAGATTTGAATTCCCTTTTAGGGCAAGGGTTCACATCCCCGGCATCACCTACCGCCTCCCCGATGGCACACTAAAACTCATCCCCCCATACAAAAGCAAAGAATATTATGAGATACCATTATGCCTGCGCGAGCGGCTATATACTATGAGCGGTGAGCCCATTAAAGACCGCAAGGTCAGCCGCTACTTCTAGCTGCTTAATGAATAAATGATGGTCGTAGAATTATACGAACAGGCTGAAGATGGCATAGATGATGGCTGCCATTACGCCGCTTACGGGTATGGTCAGTATCCAGGCCCAGAGCAGGTTCACCGTTACACCCCAGCGCACAGCCGAGAGGCGTTTGATGGCACCCACGCCTATGATGGAGCCGGTGATGGTGTGCGTGGTGCTCACGGGTATCTTCAACTGCTCGGTAATGAAGAGGGTGATGGCGCCTGCGGTCTCCGCAGCCACACCTTCAAAGGGGGTCACCTTGGTGATGCGCGTGCCCATGGTCTTGATGATCTTCCAGCCGCCGCTCATGGTGCCCAGGCCCATAGAGGTATAGCAGGCCAGCGGCACCCATACGGGCATCTGCTCAAAATTGGCTATTTGCCCGCCGGCTATCAGGGCCACGGTAATGATGCCCATTACCTTCTGCGCATCGTTGCCGCCATGGCCTATACTGAAGGCTGCCGAAGACACCAGCTGCAGGCGCTTGAACCACTTGGTGGAGCGGGCCATATTGAGGCTGCTGAGGAAGAGGGTGAACACGGCCATAATGATAACGATAAAGGCCAGCAGCAACCATTTGAAATTCTCGCCGTAAACGAACATCTCCACCATGCGCGAATCGTATTTGGACTGGTAGGTGGTAAAAATATTTTCCGGTTTATCATCGCGCGCCAGCAGGAACGATATATTATCGCGGCGGCTGTGCTTTATGAGTATGGCGTCGAGATCGTTAACGGTATGCACAGGTGTTTTGTCCACTTCCAGCACCCGGTCGTTCTTCTTCAGCCCCATATGCTGGGCCGGCGAGTTGTAGATCACGTCCTTGACCAGCACGCCCTGCTCAGTAGGGGCATTTTCGGCCTTGATGCCGATGATGCGGGAGGTGGAGGTATTGATGACGATGAACATGACCGCTATGATGCCCACGATGATGCCCAGCGATACCAGGCGGGGCAGTATGCCCTTTCGGAAAGAGTTGATGAACCAGAGCGAGACGACGAAGGCTATGATCATGCCCACAAATGGGGCCAGCACGATAAAGCTAACTGTTTTAATGACCGGCTCGGGGCTAACGGAATCGAAACCGGCATGGGCTATGGCCGCACCGGCAAAGCCGCCGATGAGGGTATGCGAAGAACTGGAGGGTATGCCGAACCACCAGGTAAGGAGGTTCCATCCGATGGCAGCCAGCAGGCCGCAAATGATAACGGGCAGGGTGATCACCTCGGCCTTCACGGTTTTGGCAATGGTATTGGCCACGCCATGGTCTTTGAAGATGAAGAAGGCCAGGAAATTGAACAAGGCTGCCCAAAGTACTGCCTGCAGGGGTGTAAGCACCTTGGTAGATACGATGGTTGCTATAGAATTGGCAGCATCATGAAAGCCGTTAATATAATCAAATATCAACGCCAGTACTATAATGACTATGAGCATCGTCATGTGGTAAATGGCGGTGTTTTAGGCGTATTTAATAATTATAGACTCGATAACGTTGGCGGCATCTTCGCATTTGTCGGTCACGATCTCCAGTTCCTGGTAAAGGTCTTTTTTCTTGATCAGCTCTATAGCATTGGTAGTATAGGCAAAGAGCCTGGACATGGCCTCGTCAAAAACATCATCCGCCTCGTTCTCCAGGCTGTTGATGAGCACGCAGGTATCGGTTATGGTGCGTATATTTTTCATATCGCGCAATTCGGTAACCCCTTTGTTGAGTGCTACCACGCAGCGCTGAATGATACCGGCAAGGGCCAGTACGGTCTCATCCACATCATCAATATAATAATTGGTCACACGCTTGGCAGAACCCCATATATAATCGGCAATATCATCGAGCGAAGTGGCCAGGGCATGTATGTCCTCGCGGTCGAATGGCGTAATGAAATTGCTGCCGAGCTCTATGAAAAGCCTGTGTGTTACTTCGTCGTTTTTATGCTCCAGGTCTTCAAGCGACTTGAGCATCTGCATACGGATGTTGGGATCTTTTTCATTAAGGGCCTGTACCAGGAGGTCGCCCATTTTTATAAGCGTGGCAGTTACTTCTTCAAATAAGGTATAAAAAACCTTGTCTTTGGGCAGAAACAACTTAACAAAAGAGCCAAAAGCCATAAAGAGGATATTTTAAAAAGAGTTCCGCAAAAATATCCTTCTATACTCGGTGAAACGATTGGTAACAAAAAATTAATGATTTATTAACCTTGCCAAATGTTTTGCCTATTTTTCGGCCCAGACAGGAATTCTATAACTATAAGATAATAATGATAAAGAAGATATTCTTTATAACGCTGTGTTGCACAGTTTTGTACAGCACAGAGCTAAGGGCGCAGCAATTACTGACCGACCTGATGGATACGACTACACAGATGGGTAAGGGACTGTTTGCCATGTACCAGCAGTATAATGCGCTTCGCTTTAGTGTATATGTGCAACCCCAGTTCCAGGTGGCCGACCACAAAGGGACCCAGTCATACGACGGCGGTGATTTTTTGCCTAACTCGAACAGCAGGCTGATGCTGAGGCGGGGCAGGTTCCGTGCCGAATACCTGCGCCTGAACGGTGAGCAGTACCCCGTTGCACAAATTGTGTACCAATTCGATGCGACAGAAAGGGGCGTATTTGTGCGCGACCTCTTTGGCCGGATATTCGAAAATAAGTGGCACCTGTTCTCGCTGACCGGGGGCATCTTCGCCAGGCCCTTTGGCTACGAGGTCAATCTCTCCTCGTCGGACCGGGAATCGCCGGAGCGCGGGCGTATGTCGCAGATATTGATGAAGACCGAACGGGACATGGGTTTTATGCTGTCGCTGGAACCCCGTGGCAGGAGCAGTAAGATGAGATGGCTAAAATATGATATAGGTGTCTTTAACGGACCCGGTCTTTCCGGCCCTTCAGATTATGACAGCCATAAAGATATCATCAGCAGGCTGAGTATAAAACCGGTGAGCATAAGGCCGCTGAACTGGAAAATATCGGGGGGTATATCCTGCTATTATGGCGGTATCAATAGCGAATCGCCATGGGTTTACAGGGTGAAGGGTAATGGTGGCCAAGCCTATTTTACAGGCGACTCCGCCCAAAGTAATATAGGGTATGTGGCCCCGCGACAATATTATGGAGCCGATGTGCAGTTAAAGATACCCAACCGCAAAGGCATTACTGAGCTGCGTGCCGAGTATATAAGGGGCCGCCAAACTGCTACTGCGAACAGCAGCGAAAGCCCCGGCAGCTACCCCATGAGCGGAGCTACACCGCAAGCGCTGTACACGAGAAATTTTGACGGGGCCTACTTTTACTTCCTGCAAAACCTGGCCAGCGTAAAGCACCAGCTCATTGTAAAGTATGACTGGTATGACCCGAATACAGATGTAAAAGGGGCTGAAATAACCAGTGCACATGGTTTTGGCCCTGCTGATATTAAATACCAGACACTGGGTGCAGGATACATTTATTATATCAACCCATATGTTAAAGCCGTGTTCTGGTTCGAGCATGTGATGAATGAGCATACGGCACTGGCAGGATATACCGCGGACGTGCCTGATGATATGTTCACCTTCAGGCTGCAATTCAGGTTCTAGCCCAGGCGCACCCGGGGATCGAGCCAGCCATAGAGCATATCGGTAAGCAGGTTAACAATAATGAATATGAAAGCCGTGAGCAGCACGGCACCCATAACGAGGGGAAAATCGAACTTGTCGAGGGCCTCGACGGTGAGGCGGCCAACCCCCTTCCAGCCAAAGATATACTCCACGAAAAAGGAGCCGGCCAGCAGCTCGGCGAGCCAGCCCGATATAGCGGTGACCACGGGATTGAGCGCATTGGGCAGTGCATGGCGAAAAATAACTTTGCGGGTTGACAGCCCCTTGGCATAGGCTGTGCGGATATAATCCTGCGAGAGCACATCAAGCAGGGCGCTGCGGCTAAGCTGCGTGATAATGGCCAGCGGGCGGATGCCCAAAGCGAGGGCGGGTAGTATAAGGTTCTTAATGGCCAGGTGCCTGCCGGTGAAGGGGTCGTATTCCCACAGGCTGCCGGTCATATTGAGCCAGGTGACACTGTGCAGCAGGTAGCCGAAAAGGTAAGCAATGAGCAGGCCGGCAAAGAAAGAGGGCATGGATATGCCTGCCACGCTTGCGGCAATGGCCGATGTATCGAGCCAGGTATCTTTTTTCAGTGCGGCCACGATGCCCAGTAAAATGCCGAGGATGGTGGCCAGTGTCATAGCTGCGAGGGCCAGGACCACGGTGCCGGGCAGGGCCTCGGCCAGCACGGTATTCACCCGGCGGCGGGTATTGTAGGAGCGGCCCATATAAGGCCATTTCAGCGCCAGGCACTTACGGGCACTTACAGGAAATAAGGGAACATAATTGTATTTGCTGCGTGCAGCGCTATCGCGCCCATTTATACTTAGGGGCGAGAGATCGTTGAGATAGAGGAGGTAGCGGGTAAAGAGCGGCTTATCGAGGTTGAGCTCGTGGCGCACATTCTTCAGCGTAGTGATATCGCTGCGCTGGCCAATGGTAAGGCGCGCCGGGTCGCCGGGCAGCACATTGAACAAAAAGAAAACCAGTGTGACCAGGCCCCAAAGCACCAGCAGGCTATAGCGTATACGCCGTGCCAGGAAGCGCAGCACTTATTTCCAGTTTAGTTTGCCATTGTCCATAGAGATGCTCCTGGGGTAGTCGCGGAAGCTCCACTTACCCATGATCGTACCATCTTTTATGAGCATAAGACCGGGGTTGCTGCGCATGGCGGTCTTACTCACTGTGCCATCGAACTGGTAGAAGGGCACCATACCCAGACCCTGTTTCTGCTGGAAGGCCAGCGCATTTTCTTTTGGTGAGGAGCAGAGCACATAAGTGGGTATATCGTATTTCTCGGCTGCTGGTATAAGGGCCCGTATCCTGTCCATATTATCTGTGCGGGCCTCTTTGGCATCTTTCACAAAGAAGAGGAACACATAGCCGGGATAGTTGATGATGCTCTGTGTCTGGTCATTGCCATCGTAGTCGGTAATGATGAAATCTTTGATGGGTGGTTCAGCATTACCCTCGCGTACCAGTTTATCTTTTCGGTCCACGAATTTCCAGGTGGTATCCTGCCATGGATAGTTACTTTCATCAAATTCTTTCTTCACACCGTCCTTCTCGTAAATGAAGACGGAGGCAAAGCTATCGGGAACAGATCCCGGCGGCACTTTCATTTTTTCGGGTATGTTATTGCCTACCTGGTATGCAAGACAATCATAGAAAGGGAGGTGCTCCAGCGCCCATACCTGTATGCCAAATGCAAGGAACAGGGCGATCACCATTATAGAAGTGCCCAGGTATTTGCCAAAGAGCGGCATCACGCGTTTGCGGTAGGCGAACAGTATAACAGAGAACAACAGCAAAACGACATCTTTCCAGAAAGTAGCCTCGTTGGATATTTTGATACAGGCCCCGAAGCAGCCGCATTCCTTCACCTTGCCGGTAAATAATGCAAAAGCGGTTATGAAGGTAAAGAGCATATTGAGCAGGAGCAGCAATACGGAGAACACCCTGAAAGCATAGCCCAGCAATACGGCCACACCGGCTATAAGCTCGAATGCGATCATCACAATGGAGAATATAAATGCATAGGGTATCATAAAAGCCATATTGAGGGCTTCGAAGAACTCCTGCATTTTATAGACGAGGCCCAGCGGGTCGTTGGCTTTTACCAGGCCCGAAAAAATAAATAAAACCCCTACTATTATTCTCAATAACCAAAGGATGTATTTCATAAGAGCTGTTTGCGTTTTATTGTTCCTGTATTTTTATCAAGGCGAATATGCCATAGTTAATGATGTCGCTGAAATTGGCGTCCATGCCTTCCGATACGATGGTTTGCCCGTCGTTGGCCAGTATCTGCTTGATGCGCAGTAGTTTTACCAGAACCAGGTCTACGAAAGATTCCTGTGACATATCACGCCAGGCCTCCCCGTAGTCGTGGTTTTTCTGCTGCATGAGGTCTTCAACTTCCCGGGCTTTTTGTTCGTATAAGGCTTGCGCCTCTTCAGCACTTAGCTCGGTACTGGCATCTTTGCCCAGCGAGGACTGTACGAGGGCTATGATACCGTAATTGACAATGCCAATAAATTCGCTTTCTATACTGTCCTCGATTTTTTGCATACCGGTCTCCTGTACCTGGCGGATACGGCATGCTTTGATGTATATTTGGTCAACAATGGATATAGGGCGCAATACACGCCATGAAGTACCATAGTCTTTCGCTTTTTTTATGAACAGGTCTTTGCACCTGTTGACGACGGAGCGGTATTGCTGTAGCGTGTGGCTCATGAGGGCTGATGTATTGCTGCTGATCGTATCCTGCATTTTAATTTAAGCAATGAATTTCAAAAATACACTTTTACCTATAGAAAGCACGCTGCAAAGTAAAGGCAGGCTGCTGGATATATCGCAACCTGTTGTAATGGGTATACTCAATGCCACTTCTGACAGCTTTTATAATAAAGGACAGGACAGTGATAAGGACAGTTTGCTGCGAAATGCTGAAAAAATGTTAAATGATGGTGCGGCACTGCTGGATATAGGTGGGGCCAGTACCAAACCGGGTGCGGCTATGATAGATGCCGGTGCGGAAATGGAGCGGGTGATACCCGTTATTGAAGCGATAAGGAAAAGCTTGCCGCAGGTATGGCTGTCGGTGGATACCTATAATGCAGCAACAGCAAGGGCTGCAGTAGGAGCCGGGGCCGATATCATAAACGATGTAAGTGGCGGCAGCTATGATGCGGATATGATAAGCACCGTGGCTGAACTAAAAGTGCCCTATATAGCTATGCATATGCAGGGAAGGCCGGAAACGATGCAGCAGGATCCGCAGTATGATAATGTAGTTACTGAAGTGTTTCATTATTTAAAAAATGTGTGTCATAAATGCAGTGATGCGGGGATAACTGATATTATCATAGACCCGGGCTTTGGTTTCGGGAAGACAGTGCAGCATAATTTTCAATTGCTGAACGCTATGCACAGCTTCAGGATATTAGGACGGCCTGTGCTGGCGGGTTTATCGCGGAAATCGATGATATGCAAGCCATTGCATGTGAAGCCGGAGCATGCGCTGAACGGGACAACGGCCCTGCATATGGCAGCATTGCAACAGGGGGCCAGTATATTAAGGGCACATGATGTAAAAGAAGCAATGGAAGTGATCGCGCTATATGAACAATTCTAATCTGCATTAAAATGATAGCAAAAACACCGGAACCGCCTTATTATGCGGTCATCTTTACCTCACTGCGCACAGAAGGCGATGAGGGCTATAGCGCTATGGCAGATGCCATGGCCGAACTGGCTATAGAACAGCCGGGCTACCTGGGTATAGAAAGCGCCAGGGACGGACTGGGCATTACGGTCTCCTACTGGGAATCGCTTGAGGCTATAAAGAACTGGAAGGAAAACATGAAGCACCGGGCCGCACAGAAACTGGGCCGGGAAAAATGGTACAGCAGTTTCAAGACGCGTATCTGCAAGGTAGAGCGTGATTACGGGATGTGATGCTTACAATATAGGATGGCGATGGAATTCCTTCTCCCTGTCGAAGAGATAGCGGTATGTGCTGAGTATCCTGCTGCGGTATGTGCCGAGGTTTTCGGCTATATTGATCATCTTGGGGTTAAAATCGCCGATCCACTGCATCTCGTAATCTTTGTATTTAGCCTCTGCCTGTATCACCTTAGCACCTTCCATGATCAGGTAGCCATCCACGCCTTTGCCCTGGAACTCGGGTATGATACCGAAAACAAGACCCACAAAACGGTCGCATTTACCAAACTTTTTGAGCCAGAGGAAATACAGTTTTTGCAATAGACCGAATTTTCCGTTAAGGTGTTTGAAGTACTGGTTAAGATCAGGGAGATTTATCCACATGGCTATGGGTTCGTCTTTATAATAAACGAACCAGCTGATGCTTTCATCAATGACAGGCTTCATGGCCTTGAACATTTTCTGTACGGTACGCTCTTCGAGCGTTTTGCCGCCGCCATGACCAGCCCATGCCTTATTATACACATAAGTGAAATCTTTTGCGAACTGCTGCAGGTTCTTTTTGTCCAGGTATTTTGAGCTGTAAGCCGGATCAGCCGAAAGCTCGGCATGGCGCTGGTAAAACTTATCCTGCAGGCGGTTCTCCACCTTCAGCGCAAAGCATACCTGGTTGAAGTACGTTTGAAAGCCATAGCTTTCAAAGAGCTCTTTATAATAGGGTGGGTTATAGTTCATGCCAAAAAGAGGCTCATAAAAACCTTCGACAACAAGGCCCCACCATTTATCGCGCTCACCGAAGTTGATGGGCCCGTCCATGGCTTCCATACCGCGCTGCTGCAACCAGTTCTTGCAATGATCGAACATGAAATTTGCAGCTGCCTGGTCGTTAATGCATTCGAAAAAGCCTATACCACCGGTTGGCTGTTCCTGTTTATACTTCTTGTTGGTAAAAGCTGCTATGCGGCCTATGGGCTTATTATTATCGTACAATATCCAGCGTACGCATTCGCCCTGTTTAAAGAATTTATTCTTTGCAGGGTCAAAGACCTCCTCAATGTCTTTATCGAGCGGGCGTATCCATTTAGGATCATCACTGTACAGGTTTATTGCTACATCGATGAATAATTTTTTGTCGGCCTCGGTCTTTACTTCGTGCATCCGCATAGTACTCAGCATTTCGGGCTGTTAAGATAGGAAAACCTGAGATGAAGCTTTATTTATGCCACAAATAGAAGGGTAGGGTTATGCCTATCGTCTAAATAGTAGTGTGCAAATAAGTGTGTTATAGTGTATTAATAAAAAAATGCTTTTGACTGATTAATACATTAGTTTTTTTTATTAAATTTAATTCCTCAAAATAAACATCCATGAAAAAGATCCGCCTTCTCCTTTTTAGTGTTATTCCTTTGCTTTTTTTTAATGATGCCCGTGCCCAGTTGTTTGGCACAGATGTGAAAGTGTACGACCTGCCGATCACCAATGAGCACAACCCTGATGTGGATGTGGCGTTCAATGGCTGGGCATATGATGCCTATGCTATAGATACGGGATTTGTATTGCGCGTATCGAGAGACAGCGGACAGACGTGGAGCACTATAGATGAATATAGTGGCGATGATGCCCATATACAGCATGTGAAGCTGGCTGTGGCGAGCGTGGGTACGGATACTACGAGCATACGTGTTTTTTTAATGGTACTGGAAAATGATACGGTAGACCTTGTGGGGCAGATATACATCAATAGTTATGACGGCTATGCCGATAGCTTTATTGCGCAGAACTTCTACCGGTGGCTGCCGGATAATGCCTACCAGAATATAGACATTGCCTGCGATTATAAATACCCATCGGTAGCATCGAGCCCATACAGTATAGCTGCGGCTTATACAGTAGACCAGGTGACCGATGACGACTCAGTTATCTACGTAGTGTCAACAGATGGAGGGGAGACCTATGGTAACCAATTCACTTTCGATGTTTCGTCTGTGAACCATTACCGGAACGTATCGATAGCCTATGGCCGAAGCTTCACCGCTGCCAACGGGCGTTATTTCCTTGCATGGGATGAATTCAGCAACAATAGCGATGAAGATGGCCGCATCTTTGAAGCGTATACCAATACGAATATACTGGATGCCCCGACAAGCCGCTACCGCCTGGATACAGTAGGAGCGCTAGCCGGCGGACTGGCACGGAGGCCTTGCATATCGGTATCGGCCAACAACACGAATAATGACAGCGGCTCCTGCACGGCTATTGTGGCCTTCGAAAGAGACATAAATGGCGATGGCAGCAATATTGATGTGATAGCCGCATATAATAAACGTGCCCATTTTACCAACTACTGGAATAAACTGAACATAGATATTGATGCGGATATAGACCAGGCCCCGAATGTTTGTTTTGAGCCTGTGAACAGCAACTTTTACCTCACCTATTTTGACAGCAGCAATAAACGCATTGCCGTGATCAGGAACAGTTTTAATCTTTTAGTACCCACATGGGGTATCATTACGAACAACTGCGCCGATGATTCACTGGTGCTGACCATACCTAACCCTATAGTGGGCATAGACCCGACGCGTAATACCCCTGTAATGACCTGGGCGGCCCCGCTGATACTCAATAACGTGGTACTGTATGATGCCCAGCTGAGCAATTGGGCCCTTGCCATAAAAACGGCAGCTATCACAGCTACCAATTCAGGTACGCGTAACCGCATAGACTGGCGCACAGCTACAGAAGAAGCGGGCAGCGCCTTCATTATTGAACGCAGCACAGATGGTATGAACTTCGCAGCGATAGGTAGTGAGAACGGCAAGGGTTCCGCATCGGACTACACCTATTGGGATGAGACACCTGCGAGCGGGATGAACTATTACAGGCTGCGCACCAAGGATGCATCTGGCAGCATAAGCTATACAAAAGTGGTTTCGGCCTTTGTAAAAGGCGGGAATACTTTCAGTGTAGTGGCATATCCTAATCCCGTACTCAACTCAGTGAACTTATACCGTTCCGGAGATGAAGCGACAAATGCTACGGTAAGTATAAGTGACCTGAGTGGCAGGATATTATTACATAAGGCAGTGAACACTTATGAAACAGTGATAGACATGAGCAGCCTGGCTACTGGCATATACTTGCTAAAGTATAGTGATGACAGCCACAATGAAGTGATAAGAATAAGCAAGCAGTAAACAGGCTGAAAATATAATCACATAAAAGTCCTGCAGCAATGCAGGACTTTTATATAAGAGCATTATAGCTTGTACTCATTACCTGAATTTTAAAAAAAAGCAAAAATACCGTGAAAACACGGTTGCGCAGATTGTTCCGCCGCACTATTTTGTGCCTACCAAACATTATCAACATGAATGACAATAAAAGAGAGAAAGTTGCGGTAAGGCCGCAGCAAATTGGCGGGCAAAAATCTCCCCGTGATCAGCAACAGCAAGTTGCAAGTGTGCAAAAACAGGCATCCCACCAGTACCAGCAGATCAAAGCCTACTTACAGGAGCTAAGCTGTTGCCCCCTGTCCTAAAGTATACTTTTTTATTCCTACGCTTGTTACGAATGTGATTTTCCAAAACATTTGATTATATTTCGTTTCCTAAATTTAAAATATGAAACGTTTTGTAATGGCATTACTGCCACTGTTGACCTTTATTGTCTGCACCGCAAATGCAAAAGACAATTATGAGTGGAAAACGGCGAGCGCTGCAGGCTACACGTACAAATATGTATCGAACGACCCGATGCAGGCACGCTACTATACCTTAAAGAATGGACTTACGGTAATCCTGAGCCCCAGTAAAAAGGAACCCAGGATGCAGGTGTATATAGCAGTAAAGGCAGGGAGCAAGACCGACCCTGCCGACCATACCGGGCTGGCGCACTACCTGGAGCATATGATGTTCAAAGGCACGCAACACTATGGCTCTATGAACTGGGCCAAAGAAAAGCCGCTACTGAATATAATAGACGGCCTGTACGAAGAGTATAACCACACTACAGATGAAGTAAAGAGAAAAGAGATATACCACCGTATAGATTCTGTATCAGGCGTGGCATCGAAGTATGCCATTGCCAATGAGTATGATAAAATGATGACCAATATGGGGGCCCAGGGCACGAATGCCTTTACCTCTTATGAGCAGACCGTATATACCGAGGATATACCTGCCAATGCGGTGGACAAATTCTTAAAGGTACAGTCGGACCGCTTTAGCGATCCTGTTTTCCGCATCTTCCATACCGAACTGGAGGCTGTGTATGAAGAGAAGAACCGCGGGCTGGACAATGATGACTGGAAGGTAGATGAGGCCCTGATGTCGGGCCTGTTCCTGAACCATAACTACGGAAAGCAAACGACCATAGGTACTATAGAGCACCTGAAAAACCCATCGCTGATGGAGATAAAGAAATATTTCCACACTTATTATGTGCCCAATAATATGGGCGTTATCGTAGCCGGTGACTTTGACCCGGATGTAATGATCAAAAAGATAGATAAGAGCTTTGCCGGCCTGAAGGCCAAAGATGTGCCTAAGTACACATTTGAACAAGAGGTGCCTATAACCAAGCATGTAAAGAAAGACGTGTACGGGCCGAATGCCGAATTTGTTACCCTGGGCTTCCGCATGCCCGGTGTGCATGAAAAAGACCAACTGCTGGCCGACCTGGTGGGGCAGATGCTGACCAATGGTAAAGCAGGCCTTATAGACCTGGACCTGGTGAAGAAACAGAAATTGCTGCGCGCTTATGCCTACACCAATATACTGGTGGACCATGGCTACATGGAGTTGCAGGGCTGGCCTACCATGGGCCAGAAACTGGGCAATGTAAAGAACCTGATGCTGGATGAGATAGATAAACTGAAGGCGGGTGATTTTGATAACGACCTGCTGGTATCGATAGTGAATAACCAGAAGAAATATAAAATGATGCAGACAGAAAGTTACGGCTACCGTGCTTACCTGCTGATGGCCGGTTTCACCGGTGAAGAGGACTGGCGCGATGATGTGGACTATATAGACCGCCTATCAAGTGTTACGAAGAAAGATGTAGTAGACTTTGCGAACAAATACTTTGGGGATGAGAACTATGTGGTGATCTACAAGCACAAAGGCGAGGATAAGGACGTGATAAAGGTAGACAAACCGCCTATTACCCCGATCCAAACCAACCCGACAGCGCGCTCACCATTTGTGAAGCAGGTAGCGGCGATGCCGGTAAAAGCACTTAAACCGGTATGGCTGGACTATGATAAGGATATACAAAAAGGAAAGCTGGGCAATGCCCAGGTGCTGTATGTGCAGAATAAGGAGAATGGCCTGTTCCGCCTCTCCTATCGTTATGATATGGGCACATGGAACAGCAAAAAACTTGCTGTAGCGGCACAATACCTGCAATACCTTGGCACAGCCGATAAGAGCGCTGAGCAGATAACCCGTGAATTTTACAAACTGGCCTGCAGCTTTAATGTATATACCAGCAATGAATACACGACTGTATTGATAGAAGGCTTACAGGAAAATTTTGACCAGGCCGTGGCCCTGTTCGAAGACCTTATGGCACATTGTAAAGCCGATGAGCCTGCGCTTACCGCCCTGAAAGCGCGGATCATGAAATCAAGGTCGGATAACAAGAGCAATAAAGGGGCCATCATGCAGGCCATGGTGAACTATGCCCGGTATGGTGAGCATAACCCCTACAATAACGTGATGCCGAATGATAAGCTGAATGCACTGACCGGCAAGGAGCTGGTGAGCATACTACACCACATGAACGATTATGAGCATAAGGTGATCTACTATGGGCCGGCAGGCATGCAGGAACTTACCGCATCGCTTGGTAAACTGCATAAGATGCCTGAATCGTTCCGCCAGCCGCATGCTGCCAAAGTATTCACCTTTACAAAACAGGATGAGAACAAGGTGCTCTTTACCGATTATGATATGGTGCAGAGCGAGATACGCTGGGTGCGCAATATACCCGGCTATGACCCGGGCAAGCGCGCCGTCATAGATATGTTCAACAATTACTTTGGCGGAGGCATGGGCGCTGTAGTGTTCCAGACCATACGTGAGAGCAAGGCGCTAGCCTACTCGACCTACGCATGGTATATAGAACCGGAGAAGAAAGAAGACCCTTATTATATAACGGCATATGTAGGCTGCCAGGCCGATAAATTCAATGAAGCGATAGGCGCTATGAACGAACTGCTGAACAAGTTGCCTAAGCTCGATAATAATTTTGCGGTGGCGCGTGCCCAACTGAAAAAAGATATAGAGACCGAGCGTGTTACCAAAGATGAGATCATTTATAATTACCTAGGCGCACAACGTAAAGGCCTTGATCATGACATACGTAAGAATGTATATGAAAGTGCAGACAAACTCAGCTACAATGACCTCAAAAAATTCCATACGGATAACATGTCGGACAAGGCCTATACCTATTGTGTAGTGGCCTCTGAAAAGAAAGTAAAAGAAGAGGACATGAAAAAATATGGCAAACTGCAGAAAGTTTCGCTTGAAGAACTATTTGGTTATTAATATATATTGTCTTGTTTTTGAGCGGCGTTGCATCCGGCAACGCCGCTTTTTATATTTTAAGGTATGGGAAGTGGCATACTTTTTATAAGTGATTGAGGAAAAATGTGTTATGAAAAAGAATATGAAACAAGGACTGTTGTGGGTATGCTTACTGGCGATATTGGGAACCAGTGCCTGTAAGAAAGATAATAATCCCAGCAACAACACAGGTTCAGCTACCGTGAACATGCGTCTTACGGACGGGCCATCAGCATATGACCATGTGTACCTGGATATACAACAGGTAGCAGTAACTATGGAAAGCGGCAGTGCCGTGACACTTACACCTGTGCGGGCAGGTATATATGATATCATGCAGTTCCGCAACGGGCTTGATACCTTACTGGTAAGGGCTACACTGCCTGCGGGAACGATACAACAGATAAGGCTGATACTGGGCAATAATAACTCAGTAGTGGTGAACGGTGATACTTATGCCCTGAGCACTCCATCGGCACAGGAAAGCGGCGTAAAGCTGAACCTGCACCAGACCTTTGTAGCCGATGGCGTATATGATATATGGCTGGATTTTGATGCCGGCAAATCGATCGTAACAACAGGTAACGGTGGTTATAAGCTGAAACCCGTGATCAGGGCATACAGCGCAGCTACCAATGGCCGCATTAAAGGTTATGTATTGCCGCTAAATGCACTGGCAACAGTATATGCTATAAACGGTACCGACACACTGAGTGCGATACCGGACGCAACGGACGGTTTTTTTGTGATCAGCGGTATGGCGGAAGGCAGTTACACCTTATGGGTAGACCCGGGAATAGTGGGATTGCAAGCCTATACACAGGCCAATATACAAGTGAACTACAGCACCGAAGTAAATGTGGGTACGATAACATTAGTTCCCTAAACCATTTTTCGGTTATTAATATAAAGGAAGCCCCCGAAAGGGGGCTTTTTGCTGTACGGCCAAAGCTGTTATTTTTTAGATTTGCAGTATACTATGCAGGAAAAAGCAGCACTGCGCCGCTATATGCTGGAGGAGCGCGATAAATTGAATGCCTCTGTAAAGGAGGGGTTCGACCGTATTATGTGCGAAAGGCTGGAGCGGCTGATAAAAGAAAAACAAGCCCGGGTGGTGCATGCTTACCTGTCGATGGGCTCTGAAATAAATATCCTGCCTTTACTTGACAGGCTATTGCTTGAGGGTATTACCGTTGTGACACCGAAGGCCATGAAGGGAAGAAAGATAAAGAACCTGGCCCTGCACTCGCTGGAAGATCTTGAAGAGGGCATCTTTGGCACGAAGCATCCGGCGCACGACGAAGAGTTCACTGGGGAGATTGACGTATTTATCATACCCGGGCTGGCTTTCGACAGGCAAAACTACAGGCTGGGCTATGGTGCAGGCTATTATGATCATTTGCTCAGTGAGCATAAAGGATATAAGGCCGGGATATGCTATCCTTTCCAGTTAACCGATAAGCTGCCGGTGGAGGCGCATGATGTAGCGATGGATGAGGTGCTGTTTTAATATAGTCTTCAATGTTTTATTTTTAGGACACTGATATGCTACTTATGAAAAAGCAAAGCCCTTTTATAGCTGCTATATTTTTTGCCCTTATGCTAAGCGCATCCTGCCAGGGGAAAGATGGCAAGATGGACAACAGCACTGCGCACAGCAGTATAAGCGACTCATTGAGGAAAGTGAGAAGGGTGAAGAATAATATCATTGAAAAACACCTGTGCCTGGCCGATATAGGCCTTAAAGGCAAAGTGAAGGTCATGTCCACAACAGCTTATTCCATGCAGGGCAGCGATGGGGAAAAGGTGTTCAAATCGAAAGGGTACAGCATGTTCGATGAAAAAGGGAATTTGCTGGAAACTGGTTATGATAAACCCGATGGTAAGCCCGATGTGAAATTTCGTTTCAGGTATGATGCAAAAGGTAATGATACGGCATCGGGCTATTACAGCCCCGAGGGTGCATTGCTGGGCCGTACCTATGTGCAATATGATGAGCATGGAAATGAGATAACAGAAATAAGCTATGACAGGGAGGGGCATATAAGCCGGAGAACGGTATTTAAGTATGATGATAAGGATAACCTGGTGGAGCTGGTGAATTACAATGACCGCAACAAAGCCGAAGGCAGGGCTACATATCAATATGATGTGAATGGTTTTAAGAACGAGGCTGCTATTTTTGATGAGCAGGATAAACCAAATGGGCGTGCGACCTTTAAGTATAATGACAGGGGCGACCTGCTGGAAATTGTGAGCTATAATAAAGAGAACAAACAAGAGGGAAAAACTACCTATAAGCGTGATGATAAAGGAAGAAAGACTGAACGCCAGGCGTATAATGCTACAGGCAATATGACCGATAAGCAGACCTATACATACGACACAGCCGGTAATATGACCGAAGAAAGATCGTACGCAGCAGATGGCAGCCCCGATGTGGCGGCAAACATCTATTATGAATATGTGTATGACACAGCCGGTAATATCATAAAAAGCACGAAGTACGAAATGAACAATGGCAAGCGTATGGCTACCGAAACTGAAGAAGCTACTTACAGCTATTATTAGCAATTTCTATTTTTGCTCCTACACAAAAAGGAATTGATGCGTGTCAATTATAGTTGTCGATCTTCAATAACCTGAAAAAATCTTCCTCTTCGAGTTCTTTAACAGCGCCGGGCTGCAAGTCGCCCAAGCATAGATCTTCGATACTTATACGGATCAAACGCCTGCAGGGGTGACGCAGGGCCCGAACCATTTTGCGCACCTGGTGAAATTTTCCCTCGGTGAGCGATATAAGCAGCCAGCTATAGGTGCCATAGAGTGCGGCAGGATCATTGTCCTGGAACAGGTCCTGCGGTTCGGCTACTATTTCAGCATCGCAGGGCGTGGTATTATAATGTTCACCTCCTTTTATACGAATGGTAACCCCGTTCCTTAATTCATTCAATGTTTCGGTAGTAACGACCTTATTTACTTTTACAAGGTATGTACGCTTATGCGGCGTTTTGCTCTCGAAGAGTAATTTGGTTACTTTTTTATTGGTGGTGAGTATCAGCAGGCCTTCGGAATGATTATCGAGGCGGCCAATGGCATGTATGCCTTCAGGAAAATCATAGTCAAGATCACCAAGCAGGCCCACATCGTGCGAGCTCACGAACTGTGAGACCATATTGCGTGGCTTGTTGATTATGAAATACCGGTGGCGGTCCCCACCCGGGACCTGCGATCGTGCAGCCTGCATATGATCAGGACAGTCCTCCTAAGCTTGGAATAGGGGCGTTGACATTCGTTCCTGCAAACTCACGTACTGCATTGATGATAGCTTTGGCATCGTAGCCACATTCGCGGTGCAGTTCTTCGGGCTTGCCATGTTCGACTATACGATCGGGGATGCCGAGCATCTTTACTTCCGGAGTGTAATTGTTAGCCGCCATAAATTCGAGCACTGCCGAGCCGAAGCCGCCGAGTATAGTGCCATCTTCAACAGTAATAATTTTGCTGAATTTTTGCGCTATCCCGTGCAGCATGGCTTCATCGAGGGGCTTTACGAAACGCATATCATAATGCGCAGGCTCCAGGCCTTCGGTGGTCAATGTCTTGCAGGCCTCAACAGCAAAATTGCCGGGATGGCCTATCGTGAGTATCGCAATGTCTTCCCCGTCTTTTATTTTTCTGCCTGTGCCGATGTTTATCTTTTCGAAAGGTGTACGCCATTCCGGCATCACACCTTGTCCCCTGGGATAACGAATCACGAAAGGGTGATCATTTTCCGGCAGTTGAGCCGTGTACATCAGGTTGCGCAGCTCGGCTTCGTTCATAGGCGCACTTACGATCATGTTGGGCACACAGCGCATATAGGCCAGGTCGTAAGCGCCGTGGTGCGTAGGGCCATCGTCGCCAACAAGGCCAGCACGGTCGAGGCAGAAGATGACGGGTAATTTTTGGATGGCCACATCATGCACCACCATATCGTAGGCCCGCTGCATGAAGCTGCTGTAAATATTGCAGAACACTTTAAGGCCCCTTGTGGCCATGCCTGCGCTCAGTGTAACAGCATGCTGCTCGGCTATGCCCACGTCAATGGCACGGTCGGGCATTTGCTCCATCATGAATTTGAGTGAGCAGCCTGATGGCATAGCAGGGGTGATGCCCATAATGAGCGGGTTCTGCTCTGCCAGTTCTATCATAGTATGCCCGAATACATCCTGGTATTTAGGTGCTTCGGGTACGTTCACGATCTTCTTATTGATCTTGCCGGTTATCTTGTCGAAGGTGCCGGGCGCATGCCAAAGGGTTTGGTCCTGCTCGGCAAGGTCATAGCCTTTGCCCTTTACTGTTTTGATATGCAGCAGTTTGGGGCCGGGAATATCCTTAAGGTCTTTGAGTATCTCTACCAGCTTGGTGACATTATGCCCGTCGATGGGGCCGAAATACCGGAGACCCAGCGCTTCGAACAGGTTGCTTGATTTGGAGACCATGCCCTTTAAACCAGCTTCCACTTTTGAGGCCAGTTTCTGGAAATCTTTAGTAGGGAATTTACCGAGCAGCTTCCAGAGGTCGTCGCGTAATTTATTGTAAGAATGCGAGGTGGTAATATCGGTGAGGTACTCTTTGAGCGCGCCAACGTTGGGGTCGATCGACATGTTATTGTCGTTGAGTATCACCAGGATGTTGGCATTGCTGACGCCCGCATGGTTTAGCGCCTCGAAAGGCAGTCCTGCAGTCATGGCCCCATCGCCGATAACGGCTACATGCTGCCTGTCTTCGCCCTTATATTTTGAAGCGATGGCCATACCCAGCGCTGCCGATATAGAAGTGGAAGAGTGGCCTACGCCAAAAGTATCGTACACGCTTTCGCTGCGCTTGGGGAAGCCGCTTATGCCGCCATATTTGCGGTTGGTATGGAATACCTCCCTACGGCCGGTAAGTATCTTATGGCCATAGGCCTGGTGGCCTACGTCCCATACCAGTTGATCATCGGGCGTATTTAATATATAATGCAGGGCAACGGTGAGCTCCACTACGCCAAGGCTGGCACCAAAGTGGCCGCCATATACACTCACACAATCGATGATGAACTGGCGCAGCTCATTGCAAACCTGTAAAAGCTGGCTTTTATCTAATTTCTTTAGATCATCGGGGGTATTTATCTTACTCAGCAGCGGCCCTGCAACTATCTCCTGCATGTAGCGGTATTGAAAAAATCATTCAAAAATAAAGAAAGATGTCGATGCTTTACCATTTTATAACATAAAAGTGGTGTTAATGTTTAATATGATGACGTTAGTTAACTTATTTCCGGCCCATTTTGCATACTAAAAGCAAAAACTAAAGGACTATTGGTCATAGCCATTAACTTTGTGCTGAAACCAAACTGAAAAAATGTTTAGCAAATACTGGCGTTCTTATCCATGGTGGCTGCAACTTATCCTGTATATCCTCATGATCTTTACGCTGGCTTCTTTTTTCACCCTGCTATCCATACTCATTGTATCTAAGTACACGGGTGTCGATAGCACACAGCTCAGCTACATTACGGCAAAGAGCCCGCAAAAGCTTGTTGATGGTGCGCTGATAACACAGGTATTGATATCATTGGGTGTGTTCCTGCTGCCTTCTATGCTCTTTGCTTACCTGGTGACACCAAGGCCACGGCAATATCTTGGCTTGCGCAAGCCGGGCAAGCCGATACATTGGCTGCTGGTGGTGCTACTCATGGTGGGTGCCATGCCCCTGCTGATGGAATTGCAGGAACTGATCAAATATTACATACCCCTTGGTGCGAAAGCAAAAGCTATAGAAGAACAGACGAATAACATGATGGCGGCATTCCTGAACATGCGGTCTCCTTTCGATTTTATTACCATCTTCACCGCCCTGGCAATATTACCTGCCCTGGGCGAGGAGATGACCTTCAGGGCCACGTTGATGCGCTTCGCTGCCAAACGTACCAAAAGTATGGTGTTCCCGATACTGGTAAGTGCTTTTTTGTTTGCGGGCATGCATGGCAACATAAGCGGCCTGCCATCCATTTTCCTGGCGGGTGTATTGCTGGCCCTCATCTACTATCTCACGGGTTCATTGTGGTGCAGCATATTGGGTCATCTCCTGCATAACGGTCTGCAGATCATTATCATTTATTTTGGCGGGAGTAATGCAGCTGTGAAGACCAGCATGGACAATAATAACATGCCTGCATATGTAATGATAGCCGGCGCAGCGATCTTTTGCGGAGCATTGTGGCTGCTGATAAAGAACAGGACACCGCTGCCGCGCAACTGGACCAACGACTACAACGAGGACGAACTGGCTGAAAATAAAATTTGATATAAAAAGACCAATACTGAACATATGGCAATGAACTGGCCTACATTCTTCACCCGCCTTGGCAGCGCCATCGTTTTTTCCGTCATTATGATGGGAGGGCTGCTCTGGAACAAATGGGCCTTTTTGGTATTGGTAAGCCTTGTGCTGGTCTTGTGCCTGCATGAATACTTTAAACTGATACGGAAGATAGATGCCGAAGAGCAGTGGCCGGAATGGCTGGAAACGCTGGTGTCCGCTATTAGCCTGGTGTGGCTGTGGCTCTTTTTCTTCACCTATAACTATCAATATCCCTGGCCGGTACTCTTATTTTTCCCGGTATTGGTTTTATTGGCCACTGCATTGTCCAAGAAACATGCATTGCGGGCAGGTATGTATGCCATAGGTGGCATGATCTACCTGTTGCTGCCCATGGTACTGTTATTGGAAATGCGCTTCATCAGCCTGGCGATACCACTGGCACTTGTGCTGATGATATGGATGAATGATACCATGGCCTATATAGTGGGCTCTTTTATCGGTAAAACGCCTTTCTCGGAAATATCGCCTAAGAAAACATGGGAAGGCACGGCAGGCGGAGTGATCCTTACCATAGCGGGAGCCGCGATATGGGGCCATTTTTCGCATTACTACAATATGATCGACTGGATGGTGCTGGCACTTTGTGCCAGCCTGGCAGGCACTGCCGGCGACCTGCTGGAATCGAAACTGAAACGTATGGCGGGTGTAAAGGACTCGGGCGCCATAATGCCGGGGCATGGTGGTGCGCTCGACCGCTTCGACTCCCTGCTGGTGGCCACACCCTTCGCCTTTTGTTACACTTATTTTTTCATGCCCCCGGTGCATATTACCGTATTCTAAGCCAAATCTTAAAGCAATAAACTTAACTTTGCCACTCAATATTTATTCATGAGAATCCACCGCGAAGGTTACCGGTATATAGCAATGGCCAGCGTACTGTGGCTGATACTGGGCTATGCGTCATTTTATTTTTTGCCCGGCTGGCCAATTATTGTTTGGCCGCTTAATGTTATTTTCTTCCTGCTGTGGTTCTGGGTCATCTGGTTCTTCCGCCTGCCCGCCCGCACCCATACCAGCCATGAGCAAAAGATAATAGCTCCTGCAGATGGTAAAGTGGTGGTAATAGAAGAAACTTACGAGCCTGAGTATTTCAAGGATAAAAGATTGCAGGTGTCCATCTTTATGTCGCCGCTGAACGTACATGTGAACCGTAACCCGATAAGCGGGGTAGTGAAGTATATGAAATACCATCCCGGTAAATACCTCGTGGCCTGGCACCCGAAATCGTCTACTGAGAACGAAAGGACCAGCTTGGTAATTGCCAATAATGATATAGAACTGCTGATGCGCCAGATAGCCGGGGCTATGGCCAGGCGTATCTGCTATTATGTAAAAGAAGGGGATGTGGTAAAGCAAAACGACGAGTTTGGCTTCATCAGGTTCGGCTCGCGGGTCGATGTATTCTTTCCCATTGGTACACAGCTAGATGTTAAAATTGGTGATATTGTACAGGGAGGGATGACCGTTTTAGGACATTTTCCCTAAATTCGTACTTTCGTACAATCAAAACACATATATAAAATGAAAAAACTGACTTTATTATTGAGCGCCTTAATGATAGCCGGTGTTACTTTCGCTCATGAAGGAAAAGATTGCTGCAAAGGCAAGAAAGAAAAATGCCATAAAGAAGCAGCATGCTGTAAAGACAAGAAGCATTGCAAGAAAGAGTGCATGAAAGAAGAAGCATCGAAAGACGCTACTAAAGACGCAAATAAATCTAAAGGAAGCAAAGCAGATAAAACTGTAGAAAAGAAAGCCTAATTCTTTTTCATATTTTTTATAAAAAGGTCCTGCTCAAGCAGGACCTTTTTTATTTGAGTGCCAATATCTTATCTACTACCTCCGGGTCGCTGGCCATGAACCAATGTATATCTTTATCTTTCCGGAACCAGGTCATTTGCCGCTTGGCGTAGTGCCGGGTGCTTTGCTTTATTTTCTCCACTGCTTCCTCCAGGCTATATTTGCCATCCAGGTGATCAAAGATCTCGCTATAGCCAACCGTTTGCAGGTTCTTAAGCTCTTTCATGGGGTATAGCTGTTTTACCTCGTCCAGCAAGCCCTGCTGCATCATGATATCGACCCTGTGGTTGATACGATCATATAACAGCTCGCGCGGTAATTCAAGCCCCGCTTTTATGATGCGGAAGGGCCTGTTTTTGGGAGTGCCGCTGCGGAAGCCCAGGATGCTTAAGCCTGTGGACCGCTTGAAAATAAGGGCACGCAGCAGCCGCGCCGGGTTTTTTATCTCGCCTTTAGCATAAAACTCAGGGTCTTCCTGCATCACTGCCTGTTGCAGCCATGCAAGGCCGTATGTTTCATAAGCGCCTGTAAGGTTTTTTGCAATGGTTTCATCTACATCGGGCATATTGTCCAGCCCGGTGCAGAGCGCTTTTATATAGAGGCCCGTGCCCCCGCAAACTACCGCTGTACTGTGCTCCCTGAATATCTCGGCAAGATAAGTAAGCGCAAGGGTCTCGTAATCGGCAGCATCCAGGTCTTGGGTCACCGGGAAAGCATCTATGAAATAGTGTTTTACCTCTTGCAGTTCAGCAGGCGATGGCTTGGCGGTGCCAATACTCATTTCGCGGTAACATTGCCTGCTGTCGGCCGATATAATGGCCGTGCCAAGCTGCTTTGCCAGTTCGATGGCAATAGCTGTCTTGCCAACGGCTGTAGGCCCGGCTATCACATATAATGTTGGGGAGGTCAAAATTTTAAAAATATCGCTTAATCCACGTCTTCACCGCCACCGCTTTCCGACCCAAAGCTTTCCGTGCCCTCTTCGCCTTCATTGCTGAAGCCTTCGGCCATTTCATCGGCCCCGAGATCATATTTCTCCTCTATTTCCATCAGCTTGTCGGGGTTAACGCCTTTAATGCCATACTGGGCGGGCGATACGCCTTCTTTGCGCAGTACAAAGGGATAAGTGCGTTTGGGGTCTTCATCGGCCACAACGCCTATAAGCTCCACCAGGAAGGTCCATTTCTTGGCAGGATCGTACACGTAAACAAATTTCTGGTCGGGCTTGGCTACCAGTGCCGATACGGGTGTGCGCATCATAGAGAGGGCGGGTGCATCTTTTTTGTTCACCAGCACCTCGGAATTGAGTTCCCTGCCGTGCTGCCAGCGTTCATTACTCTCATAAAAGGATGCGGTATGCTTGCCATCGAACTCATAAGCAGTGATAATGGCCTTGTGAAACTCTAAAAATGTTTGTGCCGCGCGTATCTCTATATCGCGGTACACCTGGTCGTCATCTTCCCAATAAACTCTGAATCGAAGTAAAGGCATATGCTGTAAAAATAGGAATTGGTTGATGTATTTCTGAATTTAGCCCCAGGATTTTGTTAAGAGAAATAAGTAGTTAAAAATTATTTAATATAGTTGATGCTGCTTATTATGGGGCCGGCAGGAATAAATAACCCGGAAATACTATAAATATTATTTTGGAAGATTTTGAAATAATGTTACCTTTGCCATCCCAAATTTGAGACCATGCCAAAGGTGAAGACACAATCGCGTGCTAAGAAAACTTTCAAAGTAACAGGCACCGGAAAGATACGCAGGTATAAAGCTTTTAAGAGCCACTTGCTGACCAAAAAGTCAAAAACACGTAAACGCCACTTGCGCCAGGCGGCTTTCGTTCATCCTGCGAACGAGAACCTTGTTAAGCGTATGCTGGGTATGAAGGGTTAATTTTTTATAAAAACGACATTAATTATTAATATATGCCACGTTCAGTAAATGCGGTTGCATCGCATAGAAGAAGGAAGAAAATACTCAAACAGGCTAAAGGTTTTTACGGCAAACGTAAAAACGTATATACCGTTGCCAAGAATGTATTGGAGAAAGGCCTCGGTTATAAATATGTAGGCCGTAAGGTAAAGAAGCGCGACTACCGCAGCCTGTGGATAGCACGTATCAACGCTGCTGTGCGCGAGGAAGGCATGAGCTATTCACAGTTCATGGGCAAACTGGCCGCTAAAAATATAGACCTGAACCGTAAGGTGCTTGCTGACCTGGCTATGAACGAGCCGGAAAGCTTCAAGAAGCTGGTGGCTGAAGTAAAATAAGCAAAGGGTTATACATTTTATATATGATAGCCGGTATCTTTGATACCGGCTATTTGTATTTTATATCCCGGAAGATCAATTACCGTGTTGTTGCTCATGGCTTAAGCCCTGCCGCTCTTCTATCCCCGATGTATTTGGCCTGTTCTTCACGTTTGCCCTTGTGCCAAATTTGTAGCCTATGCTAATTCTAAAAAGACGATTGTCGCCATAATTGTTCGTAACAGATCCGTTATACAGGTTGCGCAACCTGTACCTGTCAGTCGCAAAAATGTCTTCGATATTTAATGCAACGCTGAGTCTTTTCCTGAAGAGGAGTGCTTTCACACCTACTTCCATATTAAAGGTTTGGTACTGGAGACTGAACTGCGATAACTCCTTAGCCTCGTAGTCGAGATCAAGCTCGGCCGAGAGTGTTTTGGCGCCGTTGAGAAAAAACGTGTTATTGGTTGATATATTGAAAGAGGGCCGGGTATAGCTTTGCATGGTGGAACTGCTGTAATAAGATGAATTAAAATGAGTGTAGTAAGCATAAAATTCTATCGCACTTTCCCAGGCCGGTGCAGGGTTGACCACCGCGTTAAAACTTATACCATAATTTAACTCAGTACCGACATTGGCATTGGTGAAGTGATATCCATCGTCGGTGGTATCCACATTCATTACCTGTGCAAAAAGGTCAGTTACTCTTTGAAAGAATAAATTCAATGTGTACCGGGATCTTAATGTGTACCCTATCTCAATATTATTGCTGTAAGATGGCTGTAGAAATGGGTTGCCTGTCTCGTAAGAGGTTGTGTTACTATAATACCGGAAGGGGTTCAGTAACATAAAATCAGGACGCTGGATACGGCGGGTAAAATTCAGGTTCAGTTCATTATCCTCATTAAACGAATACTGGAAGAATAAGGAAGGAAATAGTTTCAGGTACTTGTAATTGTTAGCAATGGCAAGCGTGGGGCTATATCCCTTCGACCGTGTATGCTCAGCCCGCAGACCAGCCTGCATGCTAAGTTTGTTAAAACTCTTTTCGATACTCCCATACAGGGATTGTACATACTCTGTGTATTCAAATGTGTTACTCCGTAACGGATCGTTGGCGTAAATGCTGCCGTTATATGCGGCGAAATGGTTGTCGCTGCTGTTTTCTGTAAAGGATGCTTTGGCACCCAGGGTAAACTTGGCCCAGCCAGCGGGTAAATTCAGGTCGGCTTTTATGCTTTTTATGTTCACTACCTGTGTGCCATCGGTCCTGTTCTTGTTGGTAACACCCGTACTGCTGCCATCCGCAAATACATCATCAGTTGCAAAATCCCTTTTATGCTGACCGTTCCTCGTAAAATAATCAAAATCCACATTCAGCTTTTTGCCCATGCTGTCGATACGGTATTCGTAATTCAGGTTAAACACGTTCCGTACACCACTTCCTGTTTCTTTAGCCTTCGTTTGCAATACAGAGTCGATGGCATTTGCATCCAGGTTGAATACTCTTGTTTTTGTGTCATCTTCATAGACTGGTGAACTGGCACCCAGTGTATAGAGGAATCCGATAGTGGACCTGGTGGTAAAGGTATAATCAGCCCCTGCCTGTAGCCTAACATAAGGATATAAGTTTTGCTGCGTAGTGTTTTGCTCCCATCGCTGCTGCGGGTAGTAAATAGTATATGCCGATACGGGTACAGAGCGAAAATAGGCTGAGCTCATATTTGCATAAACATTCACCTTCCCCTGTTTATAATTCACATTAGCACTCATAAATGGAGCACTATGCGATCTCAATAAATATCCTGTTGTCACGTTGCCGTTAAATCCATCACTTAAAGGATGTTTGGTAACAATATTAATGATACCGGAATTGCCGGAGGCATCATACTTCGCCGGTGGTGCTGTAATTATTTCTATTCTCAGGATATTGCCCGCTGGTATACTGCTCAGCATTTCAATAAGCTCATCACCAGATAGCTGAAGCAGTTTTTCGTTGAGCATCACGGTGACGGTGCTTTTCCCGGATATCGATATCTCCCCGTCACGCACCCGCACACCGGGTGCCTTTTTTAATACATTCATAGCATCGCTCCCATCGCTGGTAATGTGATCCGCTACATTAAAAATTATACGGTCGGGCCTGCGCTCTATCAAGGGCTTTTTAGCAGTTATGGTAACATTGGCTAACAGCTTTTCTGCTCCTTTCAGTGTGAATTGAAGAATGATATTTTTCGATGAACTGTCTGTTATTTTTTGAGCATTCGCAATATAACCGGGTGCTGATACTGTGATGAATGTTTCTTTTATATTGCTGTTTTGTAAAGTAAATTTACCTGCACTGTCGGCAAGCCCTGTAATAATTATACTGCTGTCTTTTGTACGCTGCAGGGTAATGGTAGCAAACATAACCGGATCATTGTTTTTGTCAGATATCGTACCTTTTATCACATACTGGGCCTGCAATCCAGGCATGAAAAGGAAACAAAAAAGCCCAAAAAACAGTAAAAAACGGGGGAAAAGCATTTAAAGAAATGTCTTCTATAAATATCCGCTGATATTTCCGGTTTTGATTATCGGCATAAACATTTATTTATTGACTATTTGTTGTCTTCATTATGCGCAAGGCATTCTCCCTCTTTTACCTATTTTTGCCCCCGTTATGGCAAATGATAATAAGCTGCAAAACATTATAGCACACTGTAAGGAGTATGGGTTTATATTTCAATCGAGCGAGATATACGACGGCCTGCAGGCAGTGTATGACTATGGGCAATATGGCTCGGAACTGAAAAAGAACATCCGCGATTACTGGTGGAAGAGCATGGTGCAAATGAATGATAACATTGTGGGTATTGATGCCGCCATCTTTATGCACCCTACCGTATGGAAGGCCAGCGGGCACGTTGATAACTTCAGCGACCCTATGATCGATAATAAAGACAGCCAGAAGCGTTACCGGGTAGATCACCTGATAGAAGGCCATGCCGAAACTTTACCCAAAGAAGATGGTGATGCACTACTGGCTAAAATGGACCAGCTGCTGGCGGTAAATGATTTTGCCGGGCTGAAACAACTGATAGAAGACAATAAGATCAAATGTGCTATAGGCGGCACCAGTAACTGGACCGACGTGCGCCAGTTCAACCTCATGTTCTCTACCGAAATGGGCTCTGTGGCCGATGAGGCGAATGTAGTGTACCTGCGCCCCGAAACCGCGCAGGGCATTTTTGTGAACTTCCTGAACGTGCAGAAGACCGGCCGTATGAAGATACCCTTTGGTATTGCGCAAACAGGTAAGGCTTTCCGTAACGAGATCGTGGCCCGTGGTTTCATATTCCGTATGCGCGAGTTCGAGCAGATGGAGATGCAGTTCTTTGTGCGCCCCGGCACGCAGAAGGAATGGTATGAGCACTGGAAAGAAGCGCGGATGAAATGGCACCTGAGCCTGGGCATACCGCAGGAGCATTACCGCTTTCACGATCATGTGAAACTGGCCCACTATGCCGATGCTGCCTGCGATATAGAATATGATTTCCCGATGGGCTTCAAAGAAGTGGAAGGCATACACAGCCGCACCGACTATGACCTGAGCCAGCACCAACAACACAGTGGTAAGAAACTGACCTATTTTGATACGGAGCTGAACCAGCACTACGTGCCCTACGTAATAGAAACCTCGATAGGCCTTGACCGTGCTGTGATGATGGTGCTGAGCGAGGCCTATGCAGAAGAAGACCTGGGCACAGAAGAGAAGAAGGACGACAGGGTGGTGCTGCGCTTCCCGCCGATGCTGGCACCCATAAAGCTGGCCATACTGCCCCTTACCAAGAAGGATGGCCTGCCGGATATAGCCCGCGACCTGATGAACGAATGCCGGCCGGAGTTCAAATGCTTCTACGAGGAAAAGGATACTATCGGCAAGCGCTACCGCCGCATGGATGCCATTGGTACACCCTTCTGTGTCACCATCGATCATCAAACCAAAGAAGACCAGACCGTTACCATACGCTATCGCGACAGTATGCAGCAGGAGCGCATATCCATAAGTGCGGTGAAGCAACTGGTACTCGATAAGATAAAGGCTTTTTAAAAATTTAATAATATGATTTGTGTAATTTGCCGGTGATAAACCGGCAAATTTGCATTTATGGAGGATAAGACAACACGGGAGATCGCCGATGCGTTGCAGCGCGATTGGGAATTGCAACTGCCTGAAAGCCTCTCGGAAGAAGCGATATTAGCACACCTGGCCAACCGTATAGTGTCGCTTATTGAAAGCGGCCCCGAGGCTTTCTTCCAGTTGATGTACCGCCTTGATATATCTGAAAAAAAACTGAACGGGGTGCTGGAAGAAGAAGATGTGGCACATAAAATAGCCCGCCTGGTATATGATCGCCAGCTGCAAAAGATACGCAGCAGGCAGCTGTTTCGGGATACAAATCCCGCTAAAGAGGATGAAGATTTGAGCTGGTAGTGTTATATTGCTGCTCGGTTTTTATGAAAAGGTTCAGTACGCTCACCCTTATAGTGCTCATTTTTTGTCAAAGTACCGGCACTGCGCAGTCCATAGTACACTTCAGGATCAGCAAGCCCTTGTGCCTGCTTACCTTCCTGGAGGCCGCCAACAAACAATGGGATGCTTCACGCACATACTCTGCATATATATATAAGCATGTACCCGTTGCCAACCGCGAAGATTTTTATAGGATGGTGGATCGCTTTGCCAGCATCAATATGTCTACCTACCGGCCTTCGGACGACCTGCCTGCAGCGAGACAAAAAAACAAATCGGTATATAATATCATAAAAGGCACCGCGGTAAGGTCTAAGTACACGGAAAAATTCCTGCATAACAGCATCGGCATCATGCCCGATGATCAACTGCAAAAACTGCGCGATGTGATGTACTGGGCAGAGCCCTATTACAACGACATGATCTGGAAGGAGTATAAAGATGATGCGGAAAGGCAGTTGAAAGAACTGGAAAAATACACCGGTAAGGTCGATATTATCTTCGGCAAGCTCAAGGATTTTTATGGCAGCAGCTGGCCCGCCAATACCTCTTTCGAAATAGGTATATATCCCATACCCGGTGAGCATGGCCACACCACGGCCACGCCGCATGGCAATAACCTGGTGCTGGCAGTACTGACCGGCGAACGCAACTATGCCATGCGCATAGGTGTGGCCGTGCACGAGATGTGCCATGTACTGTACGACAGGCAACCCTTTCGGACACAGTGGAGGGAAGATTCCGCATTTGCAGCCCAAAGATCGGGCTATGCCAAATATGCCTATACCTATTTTGATGAGGCCCTCGCCACAGCATGTGGTAATGGCTGGGCCTATGAATACCTTACCGGGCATACCGACAAGGGCAACTGGTACGACAACACCTATATAAATAACTACGCGAAGGCGATATATCCCATGGTGAAATCGTACATCCACCGGCATAAAAGGATAGATGAGGCCTTTATCAAAAACGCCATTGACCAGTTCAAAAAGAAATTTCCCGATGCGGTGAGCGATTACGATAACCTGCTCAACAGGGTGTCGTTGTACACCGATGCGGCCAATATGGATGAGATGCACTGGATCAATAAGACCCTGAGGAAGTATTATAATATTACAAGCTGTTCTTCATCGTTCCCTATAGCCGACAACCAGACGCTTAACCTGGTAAAGAGATCGCCCGGTACACAGTTATTTATCATTCATCACAACCATAGCGAAGATTTCGCTCTGCTCAGGCAAATATTCCCCGAGCTGCGTAAGGTGCATGCCGACCGCGAATCGCTGATCAGCTTTACAGACCGCAAAAAAAGGCCGGTCATCATATTGAACGTAGATGGTATAGACCGTGTAAATAACGGCCTGCGTAAGATGGTGCAGCAAAAGAATATGAACAGCGAGGATATGGTAAGCAAGATAGATTAGCCAACAGGCTTATGGCACTTACCTTGTGAACTTATAGCCAATACCCCGCACCGAGTGGAAGTGCCTTGGATTGCGGCTGTCTTTCTCAAAAAACTTACGGAAGTTGAGTATGAAGTTATCAATGGTCCGCGTGGTGGGATATACATTATAGCCCCATACCACCTGTAATATATGCTCGCGCGATACTACATCGCCTTCATGCTCAATCAGGAGCTTCAGCAGTGCGGCCTCTTTTTTACTTAGCTCCTGCTGGTCGCCATTGATATCAGTACACTCATGCGCGTCAAAGTCTATCTTACAACCGTCGAATTCGTAAATATTGGCAACCGCCTGTGGTTCTTTTATCTTTTTATTCTTTACGATCAGTTTGTCTATACGCAGCAGTAGTTCTTCGAGGTTGAAGGGTTTGGTTAGGTAATCATCGCCCCCCTTTTTCAGTCCTTCCACGCGGTCCACACTTGAGTTGCGGGCCGAAAGAAAGAGGATCGGCACATCATTATGCTGCATGCGTATGGTCTCGCATACGGTTATGCCATCCATTTCGGGCAGCATTACATCAAGTATTATGAGGTCGAAGTATTCGTTCTTGACCAGTTTCAGTACTATAGGGCCATTGTCGGCAGTGGTCACCTCGTAACCCTCCAGTTCCAGGTTCAGTTTCAGGGCCTCGCGCAGGCTCTCCTCGTCCTCAACAACCAATAACGAGGCTTTTTTTTCTTTTGCGGCCATTTGTTCGAATGATTAATTATTTAGCTAATACATGCCTGCCGGCTGGCAGCTCATGGAGCTAACGACATGGTCACGAAAATAAATAAAATAAAAAATGAAAGCGCATCAAATAACAGGAAAGCTGCAAAGAGGAGTATGAACAGGGCTTTTATTTCAATTGTTCAATTGAGAAATTTAGCTACCTTTGCCGTCCCAAAAGCGGGTGTGGTGAAATTGGTAGACACGCTAGACTTAGGATCTAGTGCCGCGAGGCTTGGGGGTTCGAGTCCCTCCACCCGCACTAAAAACAAGCAGCCGATACATGTATCGGCTTTTTTTAAACTATTAAAATATATAAAAATGGCTACGGTAAATCGTGAAAACATTGGCACGCTGCATGACAAGATAACCGTAAAACTGGGAAAGGAAGATTACTGGCCGGGCTTTGAAAAGACCCTCAAACAGTATGCAAAAACCGCAAATGTTCCTGGTTTCCGTAAGGGTATGGTACCCACTGGCATGCTGCGCAAGATGTATGGCCAGTCCATCTTCACAGATGAAGTGCTGCGCAGCGCAGGCAGCAAGCTGGAAGAATACCTGAATAATGAGAAAGTAGCCATATTCGCGCAGCCTATGTCGCTGCCCAACGAGGCACCCCTGCGCCTGGATATGAATAAACCCGAAGAGGTGGATTTCTCCTTCGAGATAGGCCTGAAGCCCGATTTCGAGATAACACCCCTTAAAAATAAAACAGACCTTACCCGCTATAAAGTACAGGTATCTGATAAGATGCTCGACGATGAACTGGAGCGCATCAAGCGCCGCTATGGCAAAGTTGAGGACCAGGAAACTGTAAGCGGTAAAGACGATATATTGTATTGTACCTATGAAGCCTGCGATGCGGAAGGTAACGTAGCTGAAGGTGCTCAAAAAATAGAAGAGACCGTATTGCTGGAAAAAGTACCGGCAAAACTGGCCGAAAAACTAATGGGTAAAAAGGCGGAAGATACCGTTGTTTTTCGCCCTGCCGATGTTGCAGAAGGCGACGAGCTGAATGCCTTCCTCCACGAACCATTGAAAGAGGGCCCCGGAGCTGCCGATAATCATTATAAACTCACTATCACTAAGGTGGGCTTGCTGATACCTGCAGAGCTGGGTGTTGAATTATACATGCAGGTATTCCCCAACGATGCCATAACCAGCGAAGCAGATTTTAAAGAACGCATCAGGCAGGAGCTCAGCAAGGAGTATGATCGCATCACCCGCGATCGCCTGCACAACGAGATGTATGAACTGCTGGTGCATAATACCAATATCCAGTTACCCGTGCCCTTCCTGAAGCGCTGGCTGCGTGAAGGTGGCGAAAAGCCTAAAAGCGAGCAGGAAGTGGAGCAGGAATTCGGCAATTTTGAGCACCAGCTCCGCTGGACGCTCATATCGGATAAACTGATACTGGATAATAAAGTAGAAGTAAGCCGTGAAGAAGTGGACCAGGATATCAAAGCACGCGTATTGAGCTATTTCGGTATGGATGCAGATGATGAAGCGCCATGGATGGAAGGTTATATGGCCAAAGTTGCCAAAGACCAGAAAACGCTGGATGAAACATATCGTCGCCTGCTGTTCGATAGGCTGTTCCAGTTCCTGGAAACTCAGTTCAGCATCACGGAAAAAGAAGTGACTGAGGAAGAATTCTTCAAACTGCCCGATGCGCATGCTGCACATCACCACCACCATTAAAATAGCGAGTGCTAAAAAATATATAAAGCCGTTCCTTAAGGAACGGCTTATTTGTTTGCCTGTTTTATCTTTATAGTATGCCAGGTCTGTTTATTATAGGTATCCTTGTACTTATCGTCGTGTTGATAGTACGTGCACAGCAGCAGAAGAAAAAGAAGATAGCAGCATATAAACTGCCGGTAAATGCCAAAGTGATATTGGAAGAAAATGTTGCTTTCTACCGCGAACTGGGTGCCGTCGAAAAGCAGATGTTCGAAGAACGGCTGCGCGACTTTTTAGCGCGAACAGCGATAACCGGCATAAAAGGAGTAAGGGTTACCGACCTCGACAGGCTGCTTGTAGCCTCGGCAGCCATCATTCCTATCTTTTCATTTCCCGACTGGAAGTACAATAACATAGATGAAGTGCTGCTGTATAAGGAGGCCTTCGATAAAGAATACAGGCAGGATGGTGACGACCGGAATATTATTGGCATGGTGGGCAGCGGTGCTATGCAGGGTCAAATGATCTTATCGCAGCCCTCGTTGAGGACAAGTTTCCAAAACCCGGAAGATGGCCTTAATACTGCTATACATGAGTTCGCGCATTTGCTCGATAAGGCCGACGGGGCAGTTGATGGCGTGCCCGAATACCTGCTTTCAAAACCATATATCATACCATGGGTAAAGCATATGCACGAAACGATACAGGCTATGAAGGAAGGTGATAGCCGGGATATTAATTTATATGGAGCCAGTAATGATGCGGAGTTCTTTGCCGTGGTAACCGAGTACTTTTTTGAGCGGCCTGCACAGTTGCAGCAACACCACCCCGAACTGTATCAATTACTGGAGCAGATGTTTCACCCGGTTAAATAGTAGTAATATTATTAGTGCTGGTAGGCCAGCCCAAACTGTTTCCACGTGATCGTGGGTTCAAACAAGGGCTTCATTTCTGCAAAGCGTTCGTTCATCCTGCCTGTTGTATCATTTTTTATCTTTTCCTCTACCTGCTTGAATTTTGCCGGCATCTTGAAATTATAGATATTAAAGCCAACACCCAGGGCCTTGCCTTCATCTTTTTTATCGATCTTATCTTTGCCCAGCAGTACTTTAAAGGGCACAGAGGCTTCCCATACCATGTTATTGCTGGTGCTGTCTATAGCCATGCGTACCTTAATATTGCAGGCATTTTCATCCACTACGTTAAAGCTTGTGTTGCATTCCGGGAATCCTGTGAAGGAAACTTTTTGCGCATCTGCCAATGAGCTTTTTACACGCATCTGCATCCTAGCGCCCCTGTCGGTCTCTACACCGTTATGTTCACCTGCAAGGCGATTCACAGGTATGGCAGCATTTTCGTTGGCCGCAGGATAGTTTATGCCTGTTTTCATTGCCTGTGCACCGCTGGTATCTATCCATACGGTCATCCCTGCATCCAGTATTTTCAGTTGCGTTTTAGGGTCATTTGTTTCAACGGTTATATACAGGTTGCTTGCATCGTTCGACATGGCATAGCTGATCATCGACTTATCGTCCGTAAAGGGGTAGGGCGAAGGCCAGTCGCGGTTGTAGCCATCCACAACAATAGGGAGGGCAGGCCAGTTGCCCGGCAGGCTTGGTTTGGTGGTCTGCTTTGCAGTGTGGCATGAAACCAGTAAAACCAGCAGGAATATTATGGAGCTCTTGTGAGATAATTGGTACATAATGGCAAGTATTCTTAGCGGCAAAATAACATTATACTTCCTAATTTATTCATAGATCGTTCAAAAAAAATGAGTGCCCGGCACGCAACAAGTGTATCGTATAATCGGCACTTATCCTATAGCGCTTCCGGGTTAGGAATTATTTGCATGAATATAAATCGTATGTATAACTTTAAATTTACGAGTGAGGTGTAAGGCAAATATACCTGCTGGGTTAAATCCAATATTTACTCATGGGGCATATTTCCTGTAAAAACCGAATAACTTAAAGTTGTAGTAGGATCCTGCTCCTTATATTTTTACGGAAAGCATGAGAAATTTAAAAAATGTACTTATAGGTATTTTTTTTAACAATACTTTTTCATATCTTACATAACCCCATAAGACCTGCTGATCCTTATAGCTATGTACGTACCTAAACGCAAATGTAATTATGAACATATTTTACAATAAAAACCTGTTATCTCGATGTAAAAGGTGTTTTCAGGTCATGCTTGTTGTGCTGCTTGTGATCGCAGGACCGGTAAAAGTTTTGGCACAACTGGTGATAACCGACAACCAAACGGCAGTGCAACTGGTATCGCGCTTTGTTGGCTCAGGTGTTACGGTCTATAACGAGACGCTTAACTGCCAGGGAACTCATAATGGTGTCTTTACAGCCACTAACAGTAACCTGGGTCTTTCCGGTGGCGTAATATTGTGTACGGGCCAGGTAGCAGGCAATGGTGGCCTTGCGGGCAATGCTAATGTGCAGGTGAACCAGGATGCCTTTGGCTTACCGGGCGATGCCGACCTTAATGCCATCATAGGCAACAACAATACGCACGATGCCTGTGCACTGGCATTCAACTTTGTGCCGAATATTGATACCGCAACGATGCTGCATTTCCAGTATGTATTTGGTTCAGACGAATACCCTGAATATGCCTGCTCCGGTTTTAATGATGTCTTTGCCTTTATGATGACAGGACCCAATTTCACACCGAACCAGAACATAGCCCTGGTGCCCAATACGAATATACCTGTGGCGATAAACAGTATTAATCCCGGTGCCGGCATTTTCGGCAACCTTGCCAACTGTACTGCTATGGGTCCCGGTTCTCCTTTTACGCAATATTACGTGAGCAATACGAATGGTACTACTGTGGCTCTCGATGGTTTCACTACCGTGCTGGATGCGCAGGCGCTGTTGCAACCCTGCGATACTTACCACATCAAGCTCGCTATAGCCAATGTGGGCGATGAAGCTTACCAGTCTGCAGTATTTCTGAAAGAGAACAGTTTTGTGATCGATACGGTAAGCTTCAGTGCTTCCGGTTTTATACCTACTAATGGCGGCTATCTTGTTGAAGGTTGCACGCCGACGGATATTGTTTTCTCGCGCGATTCAGCATCTGCACAGCGTAAGAAAATATGCCTGGAAATAGCAGGTACTGCTACCAATGGTACAGACTATCCGTTTATAGCTGATAGTGTTATCATTCTGCCCTTTACCTTATCTACTACGGTTACGGTAGCACCCATACTCGATGCATTGACCGAGCCGGTGGAAACGGTCATTATAAGGCATGTCAATTGTTGCTCACATGCACCGCTCGACAGTATTGTGCTCCATATACAGGATTCGCTGGAGATGCAGTTGCTGACCCCTGACACCTTCTTCTGTGCAGGCAGCCAGCAGTCCACAGAATTGCATGTGACCGGCGATACTGCGTATAGTTACCTGTGGACGCCATCGACCGGGGTGGCCGATTCAACGGATACACTGACCATGACATTGCCACCACCAGCACAAACCACAGTCTATACAGTAACGGCAAGCTACCCGGGATGCCCGCCGGTGTCGCGTGCTACTACGGTAACGATAGACCCCTTGCCCATAGTGGATGTAAGGCCCGATACATCTATTTGCGCCTACGATAATTTACAGTTCACTACAACCATAGATCCTCCGCAGGGCAATTATACCTATACGTGGACACCCACCGGCTTTATCGACAATGCCAGTATAATGCAACCGACGTTCCATAGTGATTCGCTGGGTATTTATGCCTATGTGCTCACGGTGGCTACACCTCATAACTGTATTGGTATCGATTCCATAAAAGTGCATACTTTACTGGTGCCTACCGTTGATATAAGCGAAAGCTATGTTGGTTTCTGCACACACAGCTATTACCAGTTACAGACAAGTTTCTTCCCCAATAACCTTACTAATTTCCAATGGACACCCACAACCTATCTCAGTGATCCTACGATAAAGAACCCGGTCTATTATTCCGACGATGTGAACCTCACACATTATACGGTAACAGTAACTACGGCCAATGGCTGTAAGGCTTCGGATGACATAGATATACAAACATATACTGTGCCAACGGCAAACATAGTGACCACAGATACTACCGTATGCCTCACAGATTCCATGAGATTATACGTCGATATTCAACCCGCCGATTCTGCGGGCACCTATACTTACAGCTGGGCGCCAACCAATTGGCTGGGTAATCCCTTTGAACGTGAACCCCTCTTCTTCTCACAACTGACGGCATACAACTGGCTGCATATTACGGTAACTTCTCCCGAAGGTTGTGTAGCCACCGATGATGCGGTGATACATACATCTGCACCGGTGCATATAAATGTTACCCCAAATACCACGATAAAATATGGTAACAGCATACACCTGAATGCAGACGGGGCATATTATTATTTCTGGACCCCGGCACAATACCTGGATAATGCAAGCATCAAGGACCCGATAGCAACACCATATGAGCCGACCACGTATACGGTATATGCCATGGCGCAGGAGGGCATTTGCCGTGATACCGGTGTCGTGTTCGTAGATATAGATTACGGCATGACTGAATTCATACCTTCTGCATTCACGCCTAATGGTGATGGAAAGAACGACCTGTTCAAAGTGTTTAACATGAAATACCAGCGCCTGCTCGAATTCAGGGTATATAACCGCTGGGGAGAAAAGGTTTTTGATACGATAGATGATACAAAAGGCTGGGATGGCACCTGGAATGGCGCAGTTTGCGATGCAGGGGTGTATAATTACATCATACGTATAGCAAGGCCTGATGGTACGCAAAAGCTATACACAGGCGATGTTACCTTATTGCGATAATATAGCAGGCAAGTATAGTAAACGAAAAAGGCCCGGCTAGGATAGCCGGGCCTTTTTTATGAATCCATTGTTTTTATAGCCTGGCTCTCCAGGGTAGTTCGGCAGCGCCATTGATATGACCAATATAGCGTGCGAGCACAAATAAAAGATCGGAGAGGCGGTTGAGGTAGGGTACTATGAGCTCAGGTATTGTTGCTCCCTGCTCCTGCATGGCCACACAAATGCGCTCGGCCCTGCGGCAAACACAGCGGGCCACATGGCAGGTCGATGCCGCAAGGTTGCCCCCGGGAATGATGAATGAGCGCATTTCGGGTAATGTTTCGTTCATCTCGTCAATACGTTCTTCCAGCCATTTGATATCGTTGTCGTGCAGGTCGGGAAGCTTCATTTTTATTTCCTTATCAGGCGTGGTGGCCAGTTCAGAACCGATGGTAAAAAGGCGGTCCTGTATCTCGCGCAGCCAATCGCTTACCTGTTCATCCGCTGCCATATCATTTACCATGCCCAGGTACGAGTTCAGTTCATCTACGGTGCCATAGCTCTCTATCCTGATATGGCTTTTGGCTACGCGTACCCCTCCTATAAGGCTGGTACTGCCTTTGTCGCCCGTTTTGGTATATATCTTGAATGCCATTTGCTAACTTGCTAATTCTTTTATTCTTTTATCCGTTTCCACCAGCCCGTCCTTTATCCGCACTATCCTGTGGGTAAACTGGGCTATGTCCTCTTCATGTGTCACGAGTACTACGGTATTGCCCTGCTCCTGTATCTGCCCGAAGAGCTCCATGATCTCGACCGATGTTTTACTGTCCAGGTTACCGGTGGGCTCATCGGCCAGTATGAGGGCCGGGTTATTAATAAGCGCCCTTGCGATGGCCACACGCTGGCTCTGGCCACCCGATAGCTCATTGGGCTTATGGTGTGCCCTGTCGCCAAGCCCTACTTTATCGAGCATGGCACGGGCCCTTTCTTCACGTTCCGTTTTACCTACGCCTGCGTATATAAGCGGCATGGCCACATTTTCCCATGCGGTAAGCCTGGGCAACAGGTTGAATTGCTGGAACACGAAACCGATCTCTGTATTGCGCACGTCTGCCAGTTCATTGTCTTCCATACGGCTCACGTTCTTCCCGTTCAGGATGTATTCTCCTGCCGTTGGGGTATCCAGGCAACCCAGTATGTTCATCAGGGTACTTTTGCCCGAGCCCGAGGGTCCCATAAGTGCCACATATTCATTACGCGTTATCAGCAGGTTGATGCCTTTAAGCACAGGCAATTCCTGCCTGCCCAGGTAATAACTCTTCTTTATCTCGTTAAGCCTGATTATTTCTTTCATCTGCCGCTTGTGTGTACCAAAAATACGCATAATTTCACGCATCGCTTATGCTGTGTTTTCCCAACTGTAAAATAAACATAGGGCTATATGTTACGGAGCGCCGTCCCGATGGCTATCATAATATAGAAACGCTGTTCTATCCCCTGCCCTGGGAAGATGTGCTGGAGATAGTGCCTGCGGAACAAACCACGATGCACATGCATGGTAAAACAATAGCAGGCGATACTAAAGATAACCTTATTTATAAAGCATATACATTATTGCAGCAGGAATATTCCGGCATACAGCCGCTTGATATACACCTGCTTAAAGTGATACCCATGGGTGCCGGCCTCGGCGGCGGCTCGTCGGACGGGGCATTTATGTTAAAGCTGCTGAATGATCATTACAGCCTGGGTTTGAGTGAAGCGGCGCTGGCGGCTTTTGCTTTGAGATTAGGAAGCGATTGCCCTTTCTTTATATACAATACACCCTGTTTTGCAAAAGGGCGTGGCGAGAATATATCGCCCATTGCACTCGATCTCTCAGCATACAGCATACAGCTAATTTGCCCGGGAATACATGTAAGCACGGCAGCGGCTTTTAAACTTATAACGGCTAAACCGGCACCTTTCGATCTGTGCACTATAAGTAATTTGCCTGTTGCAGAATGGCAGCATCATATTAGCAACGATTTTGAAAAACCTGTATTTGAACAGCATCCCCAACTGGCCGAACTTAAGAGCCAGCTCTATGAACAGGGAGCTTTATATGCAGCCATGAGTGGCAGTGGCAGTGCTGTGTATGGTATTTTTAACAAAGGCGAGCGGGCCCGTTTAAACATCCAGGCCGAAACCTTTTATATTTGATCTTATTGCAAGCAATATTCTGCCTGCTAAAATTTACTTTTGCTGATATGGTGTGTACTCGTTTTTATAAAGGATTATTTTTTGTGCTGTTTATCTTTTTGGCTACCGGCGCTTTTGCGCAAAGCGATGCAGGAGATAAGCAGCGATGGATAAATGATACTTATAATAAACTGAATACGGAAGAGCGTATCGGTCAGTTGTTCATGGTGGCTGCATATTCCGGTGGCAAAGATTACAACGAGGCAGGTATTACCGATCTCATCAATAAGCATCAAATAGGCGGCCTTATTTTTATGCAGGGCGATCCGGCAAGCCAGGCTGAGCAGACCAATAAATACCAGGCTATGGCACAGGTACCATTGCTGATAGGCATGGATGCCGAATGGGGCCTGGGTATGCGCCTTACGGGCGTTGCCGATATGCCCCGGCAGATGATGCTGGGTGCGACGCGCGATACCGAAATGGCTTACCTTACCGGCGTAGCCATAGGCAAGCAATGCAAACGTATGGGTGTCCATATCGATTTTGCCCCCGTAGTGGATGTGAACAACAACCCCAACAACCCGGTCATCAACGCACGCTCTTACGGCGAGGATAAAACAAGGGTGGCGAAGATGGCTATAGCTTATATGAATGGCCTGCATACACAGGGTATTATGGCTTGTGCCAAGCACTTCCCGGGTCATGGCGATACTGATGTCGATTCGCATAAAGACCTGCCGGTGATCCGCAAGTCAATGGCGCAGCTGGAATCGCTGGAGCTATACCCCTTCAAAGAAATGATAGAAGCAGGCGTAAAAAGTATTATGGTCGCTCACCTGCAAGTGCCCGCGCTCGAAAATGAGGCCCATGTGCCCACTACATTATCAAAGAACACCATAACCAACCTGCTGAAGAAAAAGATGGGCTTCAAAGGCCTCGTCTTCACCGATGCCCTGAATATGAAAGGGGTGACGAAATATTTTTCACCCGGTGAGGTGGATCTTCGTGCTTTTATGGCCGGTAATGATGTGCTGCTGTTCTCGCAGGATGTGCCAACGGCCATTGCTAAAATAAAAGAAGCTCTTGTGTCCGGGCAGATCACGGAAGAGCACCTGGAGACAAGCGTTAAAAAAATACTGGGAGCTAAATACGATGCGGGCCTTACGCATATCGGCCGTATCAATCCCGAATTTGCCCTGCAGGACCTTAATGATGCCATTGTTACCCTGCGCACGCGTGTAAGCAATAAAGCCATTACACTGGTGGCGGATAAAAATAAAGTGCTGGACAAAATACTTGCCGACAATACCACCATAGGCTACGTAGGTGTCAATGCCGATCGCAGCACTAAGCTGTATGAAGATCTGAAAAATGCCTTGCAGGATATTAAGGCCGACTGGCTGCCTAAAGGAAGCGCTGCAACAGATGTAACGAATATCCTCAGCAGCATTGCAAAGAATGATGCAACAATAGTAGCCGTGCACGATATGAGCTTTTACCCGGGATCAAGCGGCAACTATGGTTTGGACAGCCGCCAGCTCGACTTTCTTGCCAAAGCCAACAACCTGAAGAATGTGATCATTGTGGACATGGGCAATCCTTATCTCTTAAGTAAGCTTTGCGATACCAGGTCGGCATTGGTGGCTTATGAAGATGACACTATTTCTGAAGCATCTATGGCCCGCGCTTTACTGGGCGAAAAAAATATTGTAGGCATGCTTCCTGTATCACCATGTGCTGCAATGAGGGCTCCGGCAAACAGTGCTGTGCAGCACGAAACGGTAAAACCCAAACCACAGAAACAGGCCAAAACCTTAAAAAAAGAAGAATTTACACAGGATGCCGGCGTAGTGAATCCTGATATGCTCGATAAGCTCGACATGTTCATACAGCGCAGCATCGTAGCCGGGGCTTTCCCGGGATGCCGTGTGCTGGCCTCTAAAGATGGCAAGATATTCTACGACAAAAGCTTTGGCTATTTCGATTATTATAAAAAGAAGGCTGTAGACAACAACACTGTTTACGATATGGCCTCTGTCACAAAGGTTTTGGCAACCACGCTCGCTGTTATGCGGCTTTATGAGACCGGTAAGATCAGTTTGTATAAAACAGCAGGCGATTACCTGCCCTGGACAAAAAATACCAACAAGGCGGGCTTGCGCATAGCTGATATGCTGATGCACCAGGCAGGCCTGAAAAGCTGGATACCATTTTATAAAGAGACGCTGGATGAAACAGGCCACCTGCGCAGCGATCTATACAAACACACGCGGTCAGGCGACTATAACATACAGGTGGCCAATGATCTTTACATCCGCAACGATTGGGTAGATACCGTATGGGAGCGTATCCTCAGCACACCGCTGGAGAACCGGGGGCACTATGTGTACAGCGATCTTGATTTTTATTTTCTTGCTGCTATAGTGGAAAAAATTTCTGGTAAAAGTATTGACCAGTATGTGGAAGAGCAGTTTTATCATCCTATGGGATTAAAGCATATTGATTATTTGCCGCTGAAGAAATTTGCCCTTGCCGATATAGCGCCTACCGAGCAGGATATGACCTTTCGGGGGCAGTTGATACATGGCTATGTGCACGATCCCGGTGCTGCTATGTTTGGCGGTGTGGCGGGCCATGCCGGTGTATTTGCTACCGCCGGTGATGTGGCTGCAATATTCCAGATGCTGCTGAACAAAGGTGTTTATAACGGCAAACGTTATTTTAAAGATGCCACCGTAAACCTCTTTACGGCATATCATTCAGGCATCAGCAGGCGTGGTTATGGCTTTGATAAGCCCAGTGCCGATAGCGACGATGGAGGCCCTGCAAGCGCTTATTGTACAGGTTATGCTTTTGGTCACCAGGGCTTCACCGGTACCAGCGCCTGGGCCGATCCCGGTACGGGCGTTGTCTTCGTATTCCTTTCCAACAGGGTGAACCCGTCTGCTGATAATGGCAAGATCAATCACCTGAGTGTGCGCACCGTTGCGCAGGATTATATATACCAGTCGCTGGGCCTGCCGCAAAACAAAAGCAGGAGGGCAGTGTATCTCAAGGAAACAGGGAAGGCTAAATAACGAGGTATTAAGCATTGTTAAGGAACTTTAACAAATGTGTATTTTGTTAGTCTGAACATTTGTTCCCATTTTTGTCGCATTAATTTATTTATTTCTAAAGTTCACGCATGCGTATTCGCCTATCCTTTATTTTGCTGTTCTTCATATTATGGAGCAATATTTCCTATGCGCAGCAGGCCATAATAAAAGGCAGGATACAGGATACACTCAACAACAATTACCTGCCCCACGCTGCGGTGACCCTGATCCATGCTTCCGATTCCATAATGGAGACCTTTGCCCGTACCAAAGATGATGGTAGTTTTGAGCTGCATGCTGCATCGGGCGACAGGTACCTGGTCATGATCACCTATCCCGGATTTGTAGATTATATAGATATCGTTACCGTAAAAGACGGTAAGACCAAAGATATGGGCAATATACCCATGATCACCCGAAGTCACCTGCTTACCGAGTTCGTTTTTGAGCAGAACCGGGGGGCAATAAAAGTAAAAGGCGATACCATAGAGTATGTGGCCGATAGTTTTAAAACAAAAGATAATGCTACTGTTGAAGACCTCCTGAAAAGGCTTCCCGGTCTGCAGGTGGACCGTAACGGGCAGGTAACTGCACAAGGCGAGAAAGTACAGAAAATACTGGTGGACGGGGAAGAGTTTTTCTCCGACGATCCTGCTGTGGTGACCCGTAACCTGCAGGCAAATGCTATTGATAAAGTACAGGTATTTGATAAAAAGAGCGACCAGGCTGAGTTTACCGGGATTGATGATGGTATAAAAACAAAGACCATTGACCTGAAACTGAAAGAGGACCGGAAGAAGGGATTTTTTGGTAAAGCCGTAGCGGGTGGGGGCACAGATGGCAGTCCCAATGGCTTTTTCGAGAACCAGGCCATGATCAATGGTTTTAAAGGCAAAAGGCAATTGTCGGTATTCGGTATCATGTCCAATACCGGTAAAGCAGGCCTTGGCTGGAATGATGCAGAGAAATATGGCACGAGCAACAACTCCTTCGATGTATCATCCGATGGCTCTGTAACCTCTTACTACGATAACGAGGATAATGATAATGTAAGCTGGAATGGTACCTATAATGGTGAAGGCCTCCCGACCGTATGGACCACGGGGGCACATTATGCCAATAAATGGAACGAGGACAAAGAGCACGTTTCTGCAAACTATCGCTTTGCCAAGCAGAATATTGAAACTGCCGGCAATACCACTACACAGTATATAACGCCCGGCTCATCATACACCACGGTTGAAAAAAGGAATGCTTTCAGCAGCGGACTGCGCCATAATCTTGGTGGGCTTTTTGAATGGAAGACCGATAGCTTATCTAACCTCAAGGTGTCGGTAAGCGGTAATTATGCGAATACTAAAAGCCATACCGATTATACCACGGATTCCCGCACACCGGAAGACTCCCTGATGAATAGCGGGCATAGAAGCATTAATAGTGATGCAAGCTCGAAAAGCGAGAAAGTGGATATCTTCTGGCGTAAGCGTTTTAAGAAAAAAGGACGTACCATATCTATTGATATACCGGAAAGTTATAAGGAAACTAATAGCACAAGCTATCTTATCTCATCCAATACCTATCATTATACCGATACACTCGGTAACCCATATAGTTACACATTGCCGGTTAATCAGGAAAAACTGAATACAGGTGCTACCTTCTCGATAGGTACCAAGATCGAGTACACAGAACCCTTGTCGAAAGTGGCATACATTGATGCCAGTTATGGCTTGAAGATGGACGATAGTAAAGCGGCAAGGACCACGCTGGATACAAATAATATTGATGGCAATTACACAGATACCAATGCCCTGTACACCAGTAATTACCTGTATAATGTGTTGACCAATTCAGGCGGTTTAAGTCTTCGGTTTGTTTATAAGAAATTCAATTTTTCATTTGGGGGTACTGTGGCCAATGCTGCCTTTAAACAGCAGGACCTCAATTATGACACTACTTATAATTACAACTACCTGAACTTTTTCCCCAAAGCCGATTTCTCTTATAAGTTTGAGAACCAGGCTTCTTTCAATTTCCATTACTATGGTGCTACGAGACAACCTTCATTATCACAGTTGCAGCCATTGCGCGATAATACCGATCCGCTCAACATTGCAATTGGCAACCCCGATCTGAAACAGGAGTTCCGGCATACCATAAATGCCCGCTACAATAGTTACAAAGTACTTTCCGGCAGGTACATATGGGCGGGGGCTACGCTCGGCCTCGTGCAAAATGCCATTACCCGCACAGATACCGTCTTCCCCGGTGGCTTGCGCGAATACCAGTACCGTAATATGAATGGTAATTATTTTGTGTCAGCTTTTGGCGGCTACGGGTCGCGGATACCTAAAACACAGGTACAGGCTGGCTTTTGGTTGAATGTCAACCTGGCGCATTCCAATACGCTCGTGAACGGGCAAAAAAATGTGAGTGACAATAACTCCTATACTTTTGGCCCCAGGATAGAATACAATAAGCCTGATAAATTTGAATTCACTATTTCTCCCCAGGTAGTTTATAATGATAACAAAGCTACCATCAGTACCAACATAGCCAGCTATTGGTCGGGGCAGATCGATTTTGATGGCTCTGTTCAGTTGCCTTTGAAGTTCGAGGTCGGTACGGATATCAATTGGTACCTGCGCGAAAGGACGGATGTGTTCACTACCAACAACAATGTGTTCAGGTGGAATGCATACGTAAGCAAGAAATTCCTGAAGAAAAGCCAGCTGGAACTTCGGGTATCTGCATTCGACATACTTGATCAGAATAAAGGCTTCAACCGCTATGCCCAGAGCAGCTATATCTACGAGAATAATTACAACACGATACGTCGCTACGGTTTGCTGAGCCTTATTTGGAACTTTACAAAGACCTCAGCGGGCGCAGCACCACCTGATGATGGCCCTAAAATGAGGTGGCGCGGATAAATAACAAGAATGAAAAAGATTTTATTCATAACGATAGGGATGTTTTTTGTTGCGCTTACAGCAAAGGCGCAGTTCACTACCTATGGCAAGATAGAGTATGAGCGCAAAGTGAATATCCATCGCCAGCTCGATGAGATGGCCGATGATGCGCAGAATGCTACCTGGATAGAACGCTTTAAGTCAAAAGCACCCAAGTTCAGCACATCCTATTTTGATATGTACTTCAATACCAATAAAGTGATGTACAAACCCGGTCGCGAATCAGAGAACCAGTTTAAGATGTTCGGTGGCGGGCCTGCTGCTGAAAATGTGGTGCTAACAGATCTGGATGCACACAAAGTATCGGCCAATAAGCAGGTGTACGATCAGAAGTTTCATATTGATGATAGTATGAGGGTACTGAAATGGAAGATATTGGACGAGGTGCGCACCATAGCCAACTACAAGTGCCGCAAAGCAGTGAGCATCATCTGCGATTCGGTCTATGTGGTTGCCTTCTACACAGAAGATATCACTGTGAGTGGCGGCCCGGAGATGTTCAGCGGCCTGCCCGGTATGATACTGGAACTGGCAGTGCCCCGCCTTTATACCACATGGGTAGCTACCAAAGTAGAGCTTATTCCACCTAAAGACTCGGATTTTGAAATGGAGGAGAAAGGTAAAGAGATGAACCAGGGCGAGATGGTAGGCAAACTACAGGAAAGCCTGAAACAATGGGGTAAAATGGCCAGCCGTAATATCTGGTGGTGTGCGCTGTGACCCGGTTTACGCAAAATATTCTATGATACAGGCCTTGAGTAATTCCTCCTGCTCGGCCATGCTTGTTAGCGGCACTTGTTCCACTTCTTTAAAATGGGGCCAGCCATCCTGGTCGCGTCCTTCAAATTCATAATACCCGGCCTGGCTTAATAGTGTGCATACGGCCACATGCATCAGGTCTTGTTTCTGCTCCTTGCTGAATTTCCTTGCGGGTACATTGCCCAGCTCGTTTACCCCGATCAGGAACAGGATACCCTCCATATCGGGCACTTTGCCAAAACGTTCCGTCAGCATTTGCTCGGTCTCTTTCCAGCGTTCTTCCATATTATCCATAATCCCTATCCGTATTTTATGCAAAACTAAGCAACTTATCCATAAAGCCCTTTAAAGTGGCCGGCTTAGGTTTTAAAAAAAGTTAAAAGTATATTGTTGTAATTTCTTTTTGCCTTTGAGTTTATACTTTTGAACTTATTACAGAACTATCGAACTAAATATGGAAATAACTTCTTCATCACCCGATATCCGCGAATTGAATGAACGCATCCACCAGCAGAGCGCCTTCATCGATCTGCTGAGTATGGAACTGAATAAGACCGTAGTGGGCCAGAAGCACATGGTTGAGCGCCTGTTGATCGGCTTGCTGGCCAATGGCCATGTATTGCTGGAGGGCGTGCCCGGCCTGGCAAAGACCCTTGCCATCAAATCGCTGGCCTCAGCCATCCATGCACGTTTTGCGCGCATACAGTTCACGCCCGATCTGTTGCCTGCCGACGTACTCGGTACAATGGTCTATAATCCGCAGGCCCACGAGTTTGCTGTGCGTAAGGGGCCCATATTTGCCAACTTTATTTTGGCCGATGAGATAAACCGTGCACCTGCAAAAGTGCAGAGTGCTTTGCTGGAGGCCATGCAGGAAAGGCAGGTGACCATAGGCGATAGTACTTATAAGCTCGAAGAGCCTTTCCTGGTACTGGCTACACAAAACCCCATAGAGCAGGAAGGTACTTACGAACTGCCCGAAGCGCAGGTTGACCGTTTCATGCTCAAGGTAGTGATCACTTACCCCAAGCAGGAAGAAGAGCGCAACATCATCCGTTACAATCTCAACCCGCAGGGCATGTCTAAGATCAACCCCGTGGTAACGCCAGAGGATATACTCAAAGCACGCAACCTGGTGCGCGAGGTGTATATGGACGAAAAGATAGAACAATATATACTCGATATAGTATTTGCTACACGTTACCCTGAAGAGTACAAGCTCAATAAGCTGAGACCGCTGATCAGTTATGGTGCTTCACCCCGTGCCAGCATCAGCCTCGCCCTCGCGGCAAAAGCATATGCTTTCATTAAGCGCCGTGGTTATGTGATACCTGAGGATATACGTGCTATATGCCACGATGTCATGCGCCACCGTATAGGGATCACCTATGAGGCCGAAGCCGAGAACATTACCAGTGAGCATATCCTGAACGAGATACTGAATGTTGTGGAAGTGCCATAGAATTCGTCATTTCGAACGATGAGAGAGATCTCCAGAGGTCTGCACTTAACTCAATAGAATTAATGTCCCTTACTGTAAAAGTGCGGGACATTTTTTACTTTCATAGCTAACAAATCCCGCTTCAAAATGACGGATGACCTCCAACTGCTCAAGTACCCCATTGGAAAATATGAAAAACCTGCAAGCCATGATGCCGGGCTGTTACAGGAATGGATGGCTGCAATAGATGCATTGCCATCATGGCTGGATGTAGTGATAGAGAACCTGGATGAAGCGCAGTTGCAAACGCCCTACCGCCCCGGCGGATGGACAGTTAACCAGGTGGTGCACCACCTGGCCGATAGTCATATGAATGCCTATGTACGCTTCAAACTGGCTCTTACCGAAGACAACCCCCAGGTGAAGCCATACATGGAAGCTGCCTGGGCCGAACTGCCTGATAACTTTTCTGTTCCGCTTAATGTATCGGTAACCCTGCTGCATGCTTTGCATCGCCGCTGGGGTGCCCTGATGCGCAGCATGAGTGAGGCCGACTGGCAGCGCACTTATTATCACCCGGAGTACAAACGCAATGTGCCCCTTTGGGAGGTAGCTGCACTGTATGCATGGCACAGCCGCCACCATATGGAGCATATCCGCACGCTGAAGGAAAGGATGAACTGGTAATAATGCACATCGCTAGGCAGGTATGTACCGGATACGGACCCTTTTTTTGAATTTTACCTTTTGATTTTTGACTTTAGCCCTTACCTTAGCTTACAAATTTTCATATCATGCAAAAAGGGCTTCTTGATCTGCACAATGTAATGAGGTGGTTGATATTGCTGTTCGCATTGCTCGCGATAATAAAGGGCATCGGCGGTATGAACGGTAAGAAAGCATTTGCCAAAGGTGATAAACGCATAGCGCTGTTCCTGATGATATGCTGTGATATACAATTATTGCTCGGCCTTGTATTGTACGTGCTTGCCGGCTGGTGGAGCGTACTTACAGGTGGCTCGGCTATGGCCAGCAATTATAACCGCTTTTTTGCAGTGGAGCATGCAGTAGGCATGCTCGTGGCCATTATCCTGGTGCATCTTGGCTACAGCGCCACTAAAAAGAACATACCCGATGGTTCCAAGTTCAAACGCCTCTTTTGGTTCACGCTCATAGCCATGATCATTATACTGGCCACTATACCATGGCCCGGTCGCGAGGTGGCTCGTCCATTGTTTCCCGGCATGTCCGTATAGTTTATGGTGCGTAAGCTATTGCAGCCTTTTTACTCCGCATGGGTCATACTATCCTTTGTGGTATGCCTGCTCCTGCTTTTCCCCTTCTTTATTGCGGTAAGCATTCCCAATAATGCCTGGGCGCGCCGCAGTATATGGCGCATCATCAGGCCCTGGTCGCAGTTCTGGCTCCTGATAGTGGGCATGCCTATGCGCATACAGGGGCCAAAACCACCCCAACGCCGTTATGTTATAGTGGCCAATCATATCTCCTATATGGATACTGTAGTGGTCTTTTCTGCCATTCCCTGGTATTTCCGCGCACTGGGCAAGGCGGAGATGTCGTCAATGCCCCTGCTGGGTTTTATTTATAAGCAGATCGTTATCATGGTAAAGCGCGATAGCGCGCACAACCGTGCGCGTAGTATGCGCCTCATGTGGCGGGCTGTGAAGTACGAAAGCTCTGTGCTCGTTTTTCCTGAAGGCACATTCAATGAAACTGCAGAACCTGTAAAAGAGCTCTTCGATGGGGCTTTTAGGCTGGCCATCAACGCGCAAACGCCCATCTTCCCCATGATCTTCCCCGATACGGTCGACCGCTGGCATTACAGCCATTGGTGGGCAGTGTGGCCGGGCCGCAATCGGGCCATTTATCTTGATCCTATACCAGTGGATGGCCTCACCCTTGCCGATGTGCCCGCACTTAAGGAGAAGGTAGGCAGGATACTGGCAGAGGCCCTGCGCAAAGCCAAACCCGGCTACCCGATGTCATGAACATGCTGCATTTCAGGCATTGGTATTATTAAGCGCTTGCATGCTCATATGGCATTGTTCACCGGGTATTGAGCCATTTAGCTATTATTTACATACTTTTGCGCCAAATTTTTAAAGTAAAATGGCTTTACAGGCAGGCATAGTAGGACTCCCCAACGTAGGTAAATCGACCCTTTTCAACGCGGTAAGCAACAGCGCCAAAGCGCAGGCTTCCAACTACCGCTTTTGTACCATAGAGCCCAATGTAGGCCAGGTCGATGTACCTGATGAGCGCCTCGCAAAGCTGGCCGAGCTGGTGCAGCCACAGCGCGTGGTGCCTACCACTATTGAATTTGTGGATATCGCAGGCCTTGTGAAAGGAGCCAGTAAAGGTGAAGGTCTTGGTAATAAATTCCTGGCCAATATCCGAGAGGTCGATGCCATTGTGCATGTCATCCGTTGCTTTGAAGATGAGAACATCTTACGCGAAGAAGGCGAGATCAACCCCATAAGCGATAAAGAGATAATAGATACCGAGCTGCAGCTCAAAGATCTTGATAGTGTAGAGAAGAAGATACAGCGTACCGAAAAAATAGCTAAGAACGATCCCAAGGCAAAGCGTGTGCTCGATGTGCTCCTGCAATGTAAAGATCATCTCTTCCAGGGTAAGAACATACGCGGCCTGCAACTTGAGGGTGAAGACCTCGAGGCTATTGCCGATCTCTTCCTGCTCACACAAAAGCCCGTGCTCTATGTAGCCAATATTGATGAGGCCGCTATACAGACAGGCAACAAATACTCCGAAGCGCTGGTAAAGGCCGCCAATGAAGAAGGCGCAGGCGTTATCGTGATGAACAACAATATAGAGGCCCAGATATCAGAGATGGAGAACGAGGAAGACAAAGCTGTGTTCCTTGACGAGTATGGCCTTAAAGAGCCGGGCCTCAATCGCCTCATCCGTGCCACTTACCAGTTGCTCAATCTTATCACTTACTTTACTGCCGGTGTGCAGGAAGTGCGTGCATGGACCATACACCGTGGCTGGAAAGCCCCGCAGGCTGCCAGTGTCATACATACCGATTTTGAGAAAGGCTTCATCAAGGCCGAGACCATAGCTTATGACGACTATGTAAAATATGGCAGCGAGGCCGCCTGTCGCGAGAACGGCCGTCTGCGCATAGAGGGTAAGGAATACATAGTGCAGGATGGCGATGTGCTCCACTTCAGGTTTAATGTTTAAAGGCTTTTTGCCGCTGGCAAATAATGTGTTCTAACGTTTTGACCTTAGTTTACGTCAATACTGTTGATAACCATTACGAACTATTATTTAAACTTACCTGCATATGAAAAGGCTTTTTATACTTTTGATATTATTCGTGGCAGCGATCTCTGCACAGGCACAGAGCTATATCCCATTCCCGACATCTAACACTATATGGACACAACGCCATGGCAATGGAGATACTACACCCTCCTACTTTTGCTATGGCCTCACCAGCGAGGACACTACGATAAATCTGCTCAACTATCACAGGCTCTTCAAATCTGCAGATACGATCTTTCAGCCTTCAGAATGTGTGGGGGGCTTGCGTGAAGATAGCATGAGGCGTGTCTATTTCTACGACTTTGCAGCAGGCCACGAGCGTATGCTCTACGACTTTATGGTACAGCCCGGCGATACAGTTGATTATGATCCCGGATCTGCCGGCATAGTCAGTTCTATCGATTCTGTAGATCTGTCCGGCGTTTTTCATAGGCGTATCAACTTCCAGTCATACGATGGCAACTTCTGGATTTATGGTGCATGGATAGAAGGCATGGGCAATTCATCGGTAGGAGGACTACTGGGTCCTGGCATGTTGCAACCCACCTGCGACTGTGCCGAAAACATCATCTGCTTCAGGCAGGATGGCGAATGGTTGTACCACAATCCCGCTTACAACACGGTCGATTGCCTTGAAAGTACGCTCGCTGTAAAAGAGTTGAGCGAAAACAAAGCGACGATTACACTTTATCCTAATCCGCTTACCGGTACAGGTACCATCCACATAAGCGATCCCGCAGCCGATGGCAACGTACAGGTATATGATTGCAGGGGTGTATTGCTGCATCAATATCCCGTACAGGGTAATACTGATATCGCCATCAGCAGCAGTGAATATGCGGCCGGTATTTACTTCTATCATTTCGGTACGCTGGCGGGCAAATTCGTAGTAGAATAACGATTACCTGCAAGGCCCGGTAAAATAAATACAGTCTTGTTTCGTTTATTTCGGGTACACTTGCTTACCTCTTTGATGAAACATATCTGTATTGTATTTTTTGTACTGCTCCCTGTTGCTGTATATGCTCAAGGCCAGGATAACATATGGGCCTTTGGTATCAATTGCGGCCTTGATTTCAGTACCGGTATACCCTTGTTGTTACGTACCCATATGCAGACCAGCGAAGGTGCGGCTGCGGCCTGCAATGCAAATGGCCGGCTGCTCTTTTACAGCGATGGTAATCATGTATGGGATCGTAACGGTAACATTATGCCTCATGGCGATGGCCTGCTGGGCAATACCGGTGGTTGGGCGATCAATTATGGCTCCTCTACACAGGGCGTTACCATAGTACCCGTTATTGACGATACCAATAGATTTTACCTGTTCACTACTGATTGCGTGGAGTCTATCGCATCCGGTTTTTATCCCGGGTATCTACGGTATAACCTTATTGATATGAGCCTCAACAATGGCCTGGGTGATGTGGACAGCAGCGTGAAAAATAAGAAGCTGGTGTCGCATGTGGCCGAGAAGGCCTACGCTGTTGCCGGTGCGGGCTGTTACAACTGGTTACTGACGCATAGCTATGGCTCCGGCCAGTTCCTTGCTTACAAGATCAGCGCTTCGGGGCTTGATACAGTGCCGGTTTCCTCTTATGCCACTACTTCAGCAGTACCCGATTCTAATAGCTATATGTTTGGGGAGTTAAAAGTGTCGCCTGATACGCGCCTGCTGGCTACCTGTTCGTCCTGGGGGCATGTTGAGCTCTTTTCTTTCGACAATGCAACCGGCCACATCAGTAATGCCCGTGCCCTCGATTCGCTTTTGCCCAATGGTTATGGCATCGGTTTTTCTCCCACCGGTAATAAGCTTTATGTCACACCTTTCATGGGGCATATATTACAGTATGATCTTTCCCTGCTGCCCGATATGGATGCCGTTAATGCATCGGCCACACCAATAGGTGATAGCGGCTCTTATGGTACCCTGCGTATTGGCCCGGACGGTAAACTATATACCTCACATGCCAACGAAAACCTCATGATACGCATCAACGATCCTGGTGCAAAAGGTGCTGCCTGTAACGTAACAAGTCTCAGCTTTTCCACCGATCCCGACATGCATTTCCAGGTAGGCTTAGGCAATCCTGTACCAGCAGGCGATAGGCAGCAAAACGATATGGTGGATACTGCTACCTGCATCAGCAGCGATCCATTACAATTACAGGCGCCGCCCGGTTACAGCAGCTACATCTGGAGCAATGGCGATACTACGGCAACCCTGCCTGTCAATACCTCAGGGATCTATTGGGTCAGGGCCACCGGGCACTGCCCCGATGTGATAGATACTTTCCGCGTTCAGCAACACGATTGTAATTGTATCCTTTCCATACCCACAGCCTTTAGTCCTAATAGCGATGGTCGGAACGACCGTTTCAATGTGATCAGCGGCGAGCTCCAATCCTTCCATATGGAGATATACAACCGATGGGGCCAGCCTGTTTTTTACACTTCCGCCATTGGCCATAGCTGGGACGGTACTTACGATGGCCGTATTTGTGATGCAGGTACCTATTATTATTTCGTTAAGCTGCGCTGCCTCAAAGGCGATGAGATCTTTCGTAAGGGCGATGTTACACTTGTACGGTAGTTAAGCCCCTTTTACACTTTGTGATCCTGCGATATACATCGGCTTCTGATCGCCCTTTTTTATTTATTTTCTGTAAGTTATACATGTCAATAATTGGCGTACATTTGCGCGCTTATGCTCGCCCGTTTCGAAGAATTGACAGAGAGTTTTGTCACCGGTAAGATCGGTATATCCGATGCTTTTCTTGCAGCGCCACTTGCGCAAAAGTTGCAGCAGAACCTCATGCGTATGCATACAGAGGGGCTGATGCAACAGGCCAATGTGGGCAACCGTACCGCCCTCAAAGACCCAAAACAAAATCTGCGTGGCGATAAGATATACTGGCTCGATAAAAAGAATCATGATACCGACCAGCTCGAGTTTCTCGATATGATCGATCAGTTTATCGACTACCTCAACCGCAGCTGCTATACCGGTATCAATGCCTGTGAGTTTCATTATGCATATTACGAGGCAGGCAGTTTTTACAAGCGCCACAAAGACCAGTTCCGTAACGATGCGGCACGCAAGTATTCGCTGGTCTCTTACCTCAATGATAACTGGCTCAATACTGATGGTGGTGAGTTGCAGGTATACAAGGACGATACGGTGCAAAAGATATTACCTGCATCAGGCAGGGCCGTTTTTTTTCGCAGCGATGACCTGGAGCACGAAGTGATGGCCGCCACGCGCCCCCGCCTGAGCGTTACCGGCTGGCTGAAAAGAATATAAGCTGCATCTTTCTGTCCCCGGTGCCAGGAGCTACCCCTTTACCATCTTTACGATCTTTCCCGCTATGCTGTCCGCGTAATACTCCGGGCCCATGATATGGGCATGCTTTATCTCGTAGAATTCCTTAGGTGCATTAGCCCGCTCGTATATCTTATGGCTCAGGAAGAAGGGCACTGTTCCATCCTCGCTGCTGTGTATCAGCAGCAGTGGCTTGTGGTATTGCGCTATCGATGCCCTGGCTGAGTAGCCCTCCTTCACCAGCAAGCGTGCCATGAAGCCGAAAGGCCGCGACATATAAGCCGCTATGTCTTTGTGCGATGAGGGTGCACCCTCCATCACCAGCCCGTCTATGCGGGCCTCGTTTTGCGCCGCTACTGTGGCCGAGAGGTGGCCGCCCAGCGACTGTCCGTAGATCACGATCTTATCGCCATGCACATCGGGCCGGTCCAGCAGGTAGCTCAGTGCAGAGTTGCCGTCCGTGAGGAAATTTTTTCTTGTCGGGTGTCCTTCAGAGTAGCCATAGCCGCTGTAGTCGATCAGTAATACCTTGAAGCCCCGCTTCACAAAAGGTACTGCCCCTGCGAACTGCGAGAGCACATTACCGCCATTGCCATGCAGGAACAGCAGCGTTATGCCATTGGGCTTTACTTGTCCCGGTTTCAGCCACCAGCCGTTCAGCCGGTTGCCATCCCCGCTCCTGAAGCGTACGCTCTCCAGGGTATACCCCGGGTCATAGGGCCCCTGCTGCGCATTTCGGAATACAGGCTGGTAATTACTGTCGGCTATGCTTACATATACCGTATCATGCTTTTCCCTGTTCCTTAGCTGGAAGCTCACGGGCGGTTTGGGCATCCGCTCCGGCTGGTAAAACAGTTTGTTGAACGTGCAGGAGCTGCAGCAAAGCAGGAGCAACGATACCCTAATGCAAAACTGTTTCATATTGGCTATGCCGAACATACATAAATGTAGAAAGGAATATCCATTATTCTTCTTCCGTGAACACTTTTTGCAGTCCCTTGGTAAAGGTGGGTATGGCCATATCCATATGCCCGAAGGCCGAATACATATCCTGCTGGTAGCCGATGCGCCCATCCAGCGAACGTTTTAGTTGTGCCAGCACCTCAGTATTTTTTCTCAGGCCCGGCTCATCGGCATCCTCCTCATCCTCCTCATCCTCCAGGCCACCATAGGTCACATATAGCTGCGTGTTGGCCTTTGTTGTGCCGCTGCTTTCCAGCCCGTCAAGCAGGCTGTAGTGGTGGTAGTGCAGCGAGGGGCTTGCCGCGATATAGGCATAAAAGCAAGGCGCCTTTTTCAGCAGTGCCTGTTGCAGGGCATACATCGTAAAGTAGCCCCCCAGCGAATGGCCCAATAATAGGCGCTTGCCCGTATCGGTACTATACTGCCGCTCTATATAAGGGCACAGCTCGCTGTTGATGAAGCGGAGGAAGCGCTCCCCGCCGCCGCTGACGGCAAAGCTGTCTTTGGCATCGGCAAGCGGCCAGGTATAGTCGCGGTTGCGCAGCGAGTCCATCGCTTCAAAGTCCTTGTAGCCTATGCCCACCAGTATCATGGGCGGTGCGCCCAGCTCCTCGTATTGGCGCAGGGTGGCAGCCATCATGCTGTAGTACATATTGGCATCCGTAAGGTACAGTACAGGGTAGTGTTCCTTGCTGTTGTAACTTTCAGGCAATTGCACCCTTAGCCGGAAGCTGTCACCCACCGCCTGCGAGTAGAAGGCCTCATCGCCAGCAGCTTGCTTGTTATTATTTGTTGGTGTCGCCTCATGGCAGCCCGCCAGTGCGATTATCAGTAGTAAGCAGAGTAAGTAACGCATAGCATAAAGCTACACTGCGCCACTACATGCTGTATAGGCACTTTTGTTATTTAGGTATGTTTTAACAAGAGGAGGAGAGCAGCCCGCACCGGGCCGCAGGTATCTTATTTCCTGGTGCTCCTGATGTACTTTTTCACATCATCGGCGCAGTGGTCTATCATCTTGTCCACCAGTTGGTATATCTGGCTGTAGTGCAGGGGCTTGGTCATAAACCCTGCACCGTAACTTTTGGCAAATGCCATATCCGCTGGCAGGGTAGAGGTCGAAAATAATACCACGGGGGCATCCTCGTAGCCCGCAGTTTCCCGCAGCTTTTTCAGTACCTCCTTACCGTTTATGCGCGGCATGTTGATATCAATGATGATCAGGCAGGGGAAAGGCTCGGCATCTTTATACTCGTTTATATACCGCAGCAGCGCCTCACCGTCCATAAATGTTTTCAGCTCCACCGTTTGTGCATAGTCGCTGAAAGCATGCTCCACCAGGTGCAGGTCATCCGGGTCGTCATCCGCATATAATACAAGGCTTTTGGAAGGTACAGATTTTGTCATAGCACAGCTTGTGATGTAAAGATTGTGAATATCCTACACACTTTAAAATACATTTACGTATTATTCATGCGATTCGTCCAGGTCTTTTACCTGTATTTGGTCCAGGTAAGGCTGCACTACCTCCACGTTATCGCTCAAAAGCAGTTTCGCCACATCTTTCCTGTATACTTTGTAATACACCTCTGCGTAGAAATTATTTACCTGGTACAGGATCACCGCCTTACCGTCTACGGTTCTTTTACCTATATGTACGCCGTCTTTGTATAGTATGTTTAGCTGCTCAAGGAGGGACAGGCCTTTAAACTCATCCAGTTCTATGAAACGCTTCGTCATGGGTCAAGCTTTTTTGATAAGCAATAGATCATGCATATAAGGGGTAATATACGCCCGATTTGTTGCCCTTTTAAATGGTGATGCACGGAAAACTAATACACTTGGAACACTTTTCCATCAACCGGTCTTTTTAAATTCGGCCAAATGATAACAAAATCACGCCTGCAAAGGGTAAAACAGGTATTTTTTAATAAAAATATGTGGCTTATACCTGTACCGGCTAGTCGTGGTACCCTGCTCCCTGCTCCGGCGTACAGCCTGCAAATAAAAATGGGTGTTTTTCCCCTTGTCCCGCACCTCCCGCATGCCGTATTTTGTAGCCACCAAATGCTATTACGTATGAGGCCGTTCACCTATGGCGAAAGGGCATTTTTTATAGCGGTGCTATTGCTTTGCTTCCTGGGCATTGTGATGGCTTTGGTTATGGATTGAGGAGCAGCTAATAGTAGTGCTTTATTAAGGAGTAGAAGGATTATTTATTTTTATAAAATAATTGTTATGGCAAAAACACAAGGAGTTCAGGTTTACGAAATATTACCGGATGGATGCTTAAACGGTACCTATGCTAACGACGATACGGGCAATAAAATATACAATGAAATTGCCAGAAAGAGGACAGGTGATACTACGGATATTATAGGGCTATATGATTGTTTTTATTTTGATTTGGGGAATACTAATCAACCTTGTGAACTGGAGATAAAGTTAGGAAGCACCTCGCAATATGAATTCATATGGCGTACAGCAGATAAGGAAATTTTTAAAGGCCAGGGATGGAAAGCTAATCAGCACCAAGTGATGCTTAAATATCAGAGTGTTTAATAGTTAAGGACTCATTATCATGCGCGCTTCGGTTGTTGGTGAGGAACACCAACAACGGCAGAAAAGATTAAATAACTAAGCTAAAAATTCTTTCAAATGGCGGGTCGTAATTTCTATATATTTTTTATCTGAAAAAAGGCTACGTTTTCTATCACTCCATTTTTCCAATCCCTGAGAGATTACATCAATCTCAAACGTTTTATTGGTAGTAGCAATATAGTCAATTGACGAAAGGAGTTCCAAAGCAAATTCGGAGTAAAAGCCGTTTAAAAATTTCATTGTCGTATTTGCAATATCATTTAGTTCGCTATTGGCTTCTATATGTTCTTTGACAGAATTGTAGCCATCTGCAACCAACGTTAGCGGTTCAAAGGGTTTCTTATTCATGTCACTATATCCCATTATATAACTGCCATTCAAAACATTCAGAACGAACCTAACCTTGCCTGAATAAGGACCATAAAAATTTGGCTCAAAAGTCAATTTGAAATATTTTTTTGCTCCAAATTTTTGCAAAAAATAGCAGACTTTCTCACTTGAAAATTCAGATGCAAATTCTCCATTCCTAACCAGATCGTAAAGAACATAAAGCAATAATGCCCGTGCATCTGTAAGCTTAATCCTTTCTGATTTTAAATGTTCTTTAATCTCTTTTGTAGGCTCGTACACGAACACATCAATTTCTGAACCGCTGAATTTGTGTTCAATCATTTTTTTTACCCTTTCCCAATCTAAACCCCCATTTCCGGCGCCCAGCGGTGGAATTGCAATACTTTTTATATTATAAGCTTGAATAACGTGGGTCAAATTATCTAATCCTTGATCAATATAACTGTATTCAGAGGGCTTACGCCAATCGGTTTTTGTCGGAAAATTGATAATTATTTTTTCTCCGGTGTTTAAGTTTTTATCTTTTGTTACGAATAGTTTACCCACTTTCACTTCGCCACGTTTACATGCATCAATGTATGCTTTGAAATTAGTTGGAAATGCTTTTTTAAATTGCAGAGCAATACCTTTTCCCATCACTCCCACTGTATTGACGGTATTAATGAGTGCCTGCGCACTGCTTTCTAAAATGTCTCCTGTTACGTATTTTATCATCTAATTACCTTAAAAATATGCTCCTGAAATTACCTTGACCTTTTCGTCCGCAATGCCCATTTCTAACAATTTTTTCTTTGCAGATTCATTATAACATCCGAACCCGATAATATCATCCACAGGGATATCATCCGAAACCAAAAACTCCGCCTGTTTTTTGCGTTTGATATTTAGATTTTCCTGTCCACCCCAATAAGCTGTAGTTATAGCTGTCCAATCTATAATATTAGGAAGATCTTTTATTTTGCTGTCATCATAAAAAGTAGTTAAATGGTCAGTGGCGTGTCCATCGGAGAAATAGCAAGTTAACCCTGATTTAATTATTTTATTTATAGAGCAAACAAGATAAACTATATCCTTTGGAGGTGTCGCTTGCTGTACAAAATTGCCTCCATTTTGGATCACGTACAACATGGGCATTTTTACTCCAAAATAAAATGGGATGAAATCACCTAATACAATAGTAGGTGCACCAAAATTGAGAAAATCTCCATTGTCTATTGCAACTGCTCTAGTGCTTCGTGTACTTATCAAACTCACATCTCCAATAGTTCTGAATTCAGGGTTAGCATTTGGCGACGTTTTATGGGTGATCCCGTGTTCCAAAATATGTGGTACATTCTCAATGTGAGTCATTCTGTATATTTTGATTGTCGCCAAATCCATTTACTCCATTGTTCTGCACACAATTTACAATTCTTTCCTAAAGCATACTAGAAGTTAGTTTGACAATGTGGATATCCTTATTTGGAACCCCCTCCCCCCATTTCGTATCTTTAGCCTAACTAAAACCTTGTATCGCAATGGGAATATCTACAACGCATATAGCATATCAAATTTCCGCCGGGGCATTATTTCCGGTAAAGCGGAAATGACCAGAAATAATTCCACAATTTAATATGAAGCCACAGGAGCGGCTTTCGGCCGATGAGGCCATTGGAAACCGGAAATAACTCAAAGCGGAAATACAACCGGAAATAATTAAAGAACTTAATATAACAAGAAGCAGACAGTAGGTATATGGACCGAATCCACACCTATTTATAAACCTTAAAAAATGTACTTTTGCGCCATGCAAGCAACTGTCGAGCAGGCCGTTAAGCTGGGCCTCCGCGAAGAAGAATTCCAGAAGATATGTGAAGTATTGGGCCGCACGCCCAATTTCAATGAAGTAGCCATGTACTCCGTAATGTGGAGCGAGCATTGCAGCTACAAAAATTCCATAAAATGGCTCAAGACCCTCCCCCGCGAGGGCGAGCGCCTGCTCGTAAAGGCAGGTGAGGAGAACGCCGGCCTCGTGGATATAGGCGATGGCCTCGGCTGCGTCTTCAAGATCGAGAGCCACAATCACCCCTCGGCCATCGAGCCCTTCCAGGGTGCGGCCACCGGCGTGGGCGGCATACACCGCGATATCTTCACCATGGGGGCAAGGCCCATAGCCTCGCTCAACTCTTTGCGCTTCGGCAAGATGGACAACCCTAAGACCAAATGGTTGCTAAAAGGTGTGGTAAAAGGTATCGGTCACTATGGCAACTGCTTCGGTGTGCCAACGGTAGCGGGCGAGGTATATTATGAGAACTGCTACCAGACCAATCCCCTCGTCAACGCCATGAGCGTGGGCGTGGTAAAGGCAGGGCAAACCGTCAGCGCCACATCCTATGGCGAGGGCAACCCGGTGTTCATCGTAGGTGCCTCCACCGGTAAAGATGGCATAGGCGGTGCATCATTCGCCAGTGCCGATATCAGCGAGAGCAGTGCCGAGCAACTGCCCGCCGTGCAGGTAGGCGATCCCTTCGAAGAAAAGAAACTGCTCGAGGCCTGCCTCGAGGTAATACCTACCGGCGCCGTTATCGGCATGCAGGATATGGGTGCAGCGGGCATCACCTGCAGCACCAGCGAGATGAGCGCCAAGGGCGAGCACGGCATGATCATCCACCTCGATAAAGTACCCTGCCGCCAGGACAATATGAAGCCCTGGGAAATGCTGCTCAGCGAGAGCCAGGAGCGCATGCTGGTAGTAGTGAAGAAAGGCCGCGAGGCCGATGTGCAGAAGATATTTGATAAGTGGGACATCCACTGCGTGCAGATTGGCGAAGTGACCAAAGACAAGAACCTGAAGTATTATATGCATGGCGAGCTGGTGGCCGATGTGCCTGCTGAAAGCATGGTGCTGGGTGGCGGCGCGCCCGTGTACGAGCGCGAGTACAGCGAACCCAAATACTTTGCGGAGATCAACAAATTCAACCCCGATACAGTGCCCGTACCTGCCGACCTTAAGGACGTGGCCTACCAGTTGGTGCAGCTTCCCAATATAGCCAGCAAGCGCTGGATATGGGAGCAGTACGATAGCATGGTAATGACGGGCAATACCCATACCAATTGCCCCAGCGATGCCGCAGTAGTGCGCGTGCACGATAGCAAAAAAGGCCTTGCCGTAACAACTGATTGCAACAGCCGCTACGTATGGGCCGATCCCTATAAGGGCGGTATGATAGCGGTGAGCGAAGCAGCCCGCAACATAGTGTGCAGCGGCGGCCTGCCAGTGGCCATCACCAATTGCCTCAACTTTGGCAACCCCTACAATCCCGAGGTATATTACCAGTTCGTGCACGCCATCAAGGGCATGACCACCGCCTGTACCAGGCTGGGTACGCCGGTTACGGGTGGTAACGTGAGCTTCTACAACCAGAGCGAGGACGGCCCCGTGTACCCCACGCCCACAATAGGCATGGTGGGTGTGCTCGATACGCTGGAGCAGAAGATGAGCCTCAACTTCAAGCACGCCGGCGACCTCATCTACGTGCTGGGCGTTAACCGTAATGATATCAATTGCAGCGATTACCTGCATCATATAGTAGGCATCACCCATAGCCCTGCACCGCACTTCGATATGGACGAAGAGGCACAACTGCAGGAAACCGTGATCAACCTCATCAGCGAAAAACTTATCAATTCCGCCCACGATGTTTCGGAAGGCGGCCTGTTCACCACGCTTTTAGAAAGCGCCATGAGCAGCGATGGCCATGGCTTCAGTATCGATACCGATAAGGATATCCGTAAAGATGCCTTCCTCTTTGGCGAGGCCCAGAGCCGCGTAGTGGTAAGTGTCAATCCCGCAGTGCATGCCATGTTCGAAGCCGAACTGAAGGGAATGCCCTGCACCAAAATAGGTACGGTAAATGCCGATGGCGCTATTAAGATAGACCACGAAACATGGGGCTACATCAGCGATTGGAAAGAGGCCTATGACACTGCACTGGAAAAGCTGTTGAGTAATTAAGCTTCGTAGCACACCTGCGCATAGCGTATATCGCCGGGCATAGGTGGGTTCATCTTCCGGATGCACACCCTGATCTTTTCTGCAGTGGGCACCTGCTTTTTCAGGCTTTCATGTATCTCGCGCACAAAGGTCTCCAGTAATTCACCCGGCTGTGCGAAGATGGTAGCTACGGTGTTTTGTATCATGCTGTAATCCACGAAGGGCCAGGGCAGGTCATTGTTCACCGGTATATATATATCCACGTCTATCTCGAAGTCATTGCCATGTATGCGCTCTTCCGGGTACATACCTATCGGGGCATGTATACGGATACCGTGCAGGGAGATGCTAAGCATGGAGCAAATTTAGTGGATTGCCCATAAGCGCACAAGCAGGCGGTTACCTGAACCTCGTATCGGCTGAGTAGGGCGCATTGCCCGTCTGGTAACGCCAGTGGTTACGGGGCTGAAGGGTGCTGAGGTCGTAAATGCTGTACCAGCCGGCCCTGTCGCCGCACTCCGACACATGGTGAGGTGGAGGTCCCTCGCCGCCTACATTGCTGCTAACGACATAAAGGTTATTGTTCTGCTCGTCCACGGCAATGCCGTGGGGCTCATAGAAGTCGCCGTATATAGGGCCACCTGCAAGTTGCAGCGTGTTATAGTCTATGACATATACCGAACCCAGGCAGCCGGGATTAGGATTGGCCCCATCGTAAATACAACTTACGAACAGTTGGTGCTTCGAAGGTGCAATGGCAAACTCCTGCGGCCTTGTGCCCACAGGTATTACTGCCAGTACTTTATAGGTATGCGCATCTAATACCCGAACCTCGTTGGTGTTCTGGCAGGTCACGAAGAATTTGGACTGGTCGGGAGTCATAATGATCTCGTGCGGGTCGGAGTACAAGCCCGGTGTGCCTGCTACGGCAGGTTGTGTGGTATCGAGCGGCAGCAGCACTATGGGCGGTAGCTTGCCGGGCGTGTAGCGATATACCACGTTGCCATTCTGCGAGGTGACATAAAAGGTGTCCCAGGAAGGAGTGGAGGCAATGCCATGAGGCAGGTTGAATGTGCTGGCACCTGTACCCGTAGCGCTCATCGTGGAAAAATTGTTCTCGAACAGTTGTCCGTTACTTAAGTAGGTAGAGACCATTACGTGCAGCCCGTCGGGGCTAATGTTGGCTATGCCGCCATTTTCATGTTGATCGATGCTGGCGATCACCGTGTCTTTACCGGCGTCTATCTGCTGGGTGCCCGTGCCGGAAGCAAAGGACACATAAGCATATTTACCGTCTTTACTGAAGTGTACACAATGAGGCGCTTCTACTACAGGCGAAATGCCGATGGGGAATATGCGCATGATAAGCCCCGACTTGCCATCGATGACAGCCATAAGGTCACAGCCCTGCTGGGTGAGGTATATCTTCTGCCGGGTATCGGGGTTGGAAGCGAAGGCTATGTTACCGTTCTTATCCGGGGCACCCGCAGCTATCCAGTTCTTAATGGTATAATATTCCTGTTCGGAGAGCGGGGGCAAATTGTAGGGCATGGTAGGCGGCACCATGAGCCCGCGGTTAGAATCGGTATTGATAAAATAGAGTAGTGCACTGTACTTGGGGTTGTAAGGGATCACCTCCGCACCTCCTGAGGAGCCCTCGAAAAGATGCTCCCAGGTATCGAGGCGCAGGTTGGCGGCATTCACATAGCCGGCGGCATCGTGGCAACCCGCAGTGGCGCATTTGCTAACGAATATGGCCGCAATACTATCCGGGTAGTTGCCATCGCCTGAAGCCGGGGCAGGGAAGGGTGAATGCTTACACGACCCCAGCAGGTAAAGGAGTATCGCACAGCAGGCAATGAGTGTTATGATACGAGAATGCATATGGGCTTGTCGATAAATGAAATTACAACATAATAGCGATATAGCCCGCTGCCGGGGGCTGATGCTGGTCATAGGAAAGGCCGAATGAGGGAAAAAGGATTAATTTGCGCGAAATTCGTACAAACATCTGCCTATGTTAGTAGCCATATACAACCGCACTTTCGAAGAACAGGATATACCTGTGCTGAAGCATATAGTGCAGATGCTGCAGGAGCATAACCTGCAAATGGTCTTTTACAGGGATTTTTATGAAAGGATAGCACCCCATATAGCGCTGGGCTGCACACCGCAACTGTTTACCGGGAAGAAAGACCTTCCCGCGCATACCGATATGCTCTTTAGCCTGGGAGGTGATGGTACGCTGCTGGATACGGTCGGTTTTGTGGGCAACAGCAATATTCCACTTATCGGTATTAATTTGGGCCGGCTGGGCTTCCTGGCAGCAATACCGGAGGAAGAGGTAGATGCGGCCATACTATCGCTGGTGCGGGGATCCTACACCCTGGAGAAACGCACATTGATACACCTCGACAGCAGTATACCCCTGTTCGACGGGGCACCTTTTGCGCTGAACGAATTTACCCTGCACCGCAAGGATTCCTCCTCGATGATCAAAATACACACGTACCTGAACGGCGAGTTCCTGAACACCTATTGGGCCGATGGCCTGATCGTAGCCACGCCTACCGGCTCTACAGGGTACTCGCTGAGCTGCAACGGCCCGGTGGTGTTCCCGCAAACATCGAGCTTTGTGATAACACCGGTAGCCCCTCATAACCTCAACACGCGCTCCATCGTGGTGCCGGATGATAATGTGATATCATTTGAGGTGGAGGGCCGTACGGAACAGTTTTTATGTACCCTTGACTCAAGGACAGAGACCATAACCAGTAATGTGCAGCTTGCGGTGAAAAAGGAGCAGTTTACCATATCGCTGGTGCGACCTGACGAACATAACTTCCTGAAAACCATACGCCAGAAACTATATTGGGGTATCGACAGGCGGAACTAAAAACAAGTAAAACAATAAAAAACTACTTTTGCCGTTACATTTTATGGCTTTAATGAGTAAGCACACAAAGATATTATTACTGGTATTGCTGTTTTCAGGTGCCGGCAGGGCCGGTGCGCAGTATTTCTATAGCGGTAAGGAATACGGTGTTTCCTTAGGCGGCGCTGAATATTTCGGCGACCTGAACACTAATTATGGTTTTAAGTATGTGCGGCCTGCGGGTGGTGCTTTCATCCGTTTTCACCTGAACCCGTATATAGCCATCAAGACCACGCTGAACTATGCTAAAGTAGGCTATGACGATAAGTATTCCTCCGACCCTTTTCAACAAAGGCGCAACCTGAACTTTAAGAGTGATGTGGTAGAGTTTTGCGTGCAGGGCGAGTTTAATTTTGTCCGTTTCTCGACTGGTGATTTTGGCAGCAGGTTCACACCTTACCTGACGGGTGGCGTGGGCGCTTTCTATTATAACCCCTACACCCACCTTAATGGTAAAAGATACTACCTGCGCCCGCTGGGTACAGAGGGACAGAACGCAGGCTTCGACAGTCATAAATACCAGCCCGTAAGTGTATGCTTTCCTGTGGGCGTGGGTGTGAAGTGGTGGATGAACCCCGGTACGAATGTGGGCTTTGAGATAGCCGACCGGCTGACTATGACCGACTACCTGGACGATGTGAGCTCTTACTATGTGGGTTCGCAATATTTTGCCAAAGACCCAAGCGTGCAGCAACCACCGGCCTATTACCTGCAGGACCGCTCTACAGAATTGACACCCAATGACCCATTGGGCAGGCCGGGCAAGCAGCGGGGTAATACCAGCACCCGCGACCAGTATATGATGTTCATGATCAATGTCTCCTTCCAGTTAAAGGTGTACAAATGCCCCGGTTACATCAACCACGATTTCAGGACGGATTAATGCTAAGTTCTGCATTTTGACGATGTACCTTTCCTGAACTAGTGCTGGATGATCAGCTTTTTGCAAACATTATAGTTACACCCTGAAATCTGAAGATAATACAAGCCCGGCGGCACCGCTGATATATCTATTACAGGCTGGTCTGAAGTGATCTTCTCCGATGTCAAAGTTCTACCTAAAAGGTCATGTAATTTCAAGTGAACAGGAGCTTCGGCATTGAAGGAAATATATAGTTTGTTATCTGCAGGATTGGGATAGATATTGATATCTGCCTGGCTGGCTGAGAGATGGGAGGCAGTGAGGCTGGAGCCTAATTTGGCCACCAGGACTGCACTTGAGTCAGGCAGAGTGGAAGGGCCGAAAATGGGCCCGCCTGGAATGGAGATGCCGCCAACTAATACATCTCCTGCATTATTCAATGTAATGACGGCGCCCCGCGAGCCGGGACCCATGGGTTCTTTTGTCCATAGCGGCGTGCCATTATTATCATATTTATTTACAAAAAGATCATCATAATTCGGGGCTATAGTGTCGCCATTGAAAGTAAATCCGATAGAAAAGAAACCAATCGTATAAATATTGTCCTCAGGATCAGTTACTACATCGCTAAGCCAGCCATTAGACCATACATCGACCCTTTGCGCCCAAACCAGGTTACCGGTGAAATCATATTTAGCTACGAAACCTCTTGTGCTATCAAGTATCAGGTTGTTCTCAAATTTTATTGGCAACCTTGCAGCACAACCTCCTGCGACAAATACATTGCCCTGTCCATCAACAGCGACCCCAGAGCCCCCAGTCGGATATAATGAGCCTGCCCCTTTTACCCAAACGGGGTAACCAGTGCTATCGTACTGAGCGACGAACATATCGTTAAACGGGCCAAATTTGGCATTGATACGTTTATTAACGAAATCGGCCCAAGGCGCATCAAACGACCCCGTAACGTATATATAACCCATGCTATCCAAAGTGATATTGCCGGCATCATCGCCAAATACGCCACCAGCATGCGTGCCCCATATGATCGTTGCATTAGTATCCAGCTTTACCAGGAAAATGTCACCGCCGCCAGTGCTTGTAATGTTGAAATTGTCAAACGTTATGGTGCCGTGCGAAGGAGGAGATCCACCATCGGCAGCAAAAGTGCCTGTCAGGAAGATTTTACCATGTTTATCGATCGCTATTTTTACTCCTTGGTCAGGGTAAATACTGCCCCATGTTTTAAGCCATAACCGATTACCAGAGTTGTCATATTTGGCTAATACAATATCAGACTGGCCTTTCGTCTTGACGGTATCGATACCGTAAAAGGCTGTGTCGTTAAAATAGCTTGCCACATATACATTTCCATAATTGTCGGTCGCTATCCCGGTACCTTCATCGTCGTAGATACCACCGGCACTAGCCGCCCAAAGGAACTGGCCTGAAGGACTAAACTTGGCCCAATAGATATCTTTGTCTCCCCTACTAATGAGGGTGTCACCCGGAAATGTAAGTGTATCGTCGAAAGATCCGGTAATGTATACATTATCCCAACGGTCGGTGGTAATGTCCATCGTATAACGTTCGTGGCTTGCGAGGCCTGAGGCAGCCCATTGCCATTGAGGAATAGTCTGCGCGAAGGATGATGCTGCGACGAAAAGGAACATCGCCGTGAAAAGAGTGAGGTGTTTAAGCATAAGCAAGCCTGAGCTTTAGGGATAATAAGGAAACTGCAGGCTAAAGTTACTTATTATAAAACATTCATTTGTTATTATTATTTTCTACATCGATCGAAGCATTAAGCCATTCCCCATCAAAAGCAGCATTGTAGCGTTTGTAGAAATTAATAGCAGGTTCGTTCCAGTTGAGCACCTGCCAGTTGATGCCGATAAAACCTTTGGTACGGGCAATTTTAATTAGCTCATCCATGAGCAAAGTGCCGATGCCTTTACCACGCCATGCTTCGGTAACAATTATATCCTCAAGATACATTTTTTGCCCCTTCCAGGTAGAGAAGCGTATGTAATACAGGGCAAAGCCGACAATTTGTCCACCGGCCTCAGCCACTATGGCCCACCAGACGGGATCAGGCCCAAAGCCGCTTTCGGTAAAATGTTCGGGGCTGATGGTGACCTCGTTGGGAGCGCGCTCATATTCAGCAAGTTCGCGGACCAATTGCAGCATTTGCGGGCAATCGGCGGCTTGTGCGGGACGGATGGAAACCGGGGGCATAATTATTTTATATCTAAATAAGTTGAAAGTTAAAAAGCAAAAATAACCACGTAAAGCAGATAGGCGTAAGAAAACGGACCAGATATTTGCGGAATAGTTAACAAAGCACAAACTATTGTTGCCAAACTTGCGTTAAATAGGTAGCGGGCTTGTATTTGTGTGGGGAAATATCCATCAAATTAGCGTAAGTTGTAATTAAAATAAGAAATCTAAGAATTATGAGCACACAAGGTGAAATATTATGGGTGGACGACGAAATAGACTCGCTGAAATCGCAGATCCTCTTCCTGAAAAATAAGGGTTATGAAGTAACGCCCATGTCGAACGGGCATGATGCGCTGGAACTGCTGAAGGAAAAGGATATGGACGTGGTGCTGCTGGATGAGAGCATGCCGGGCATGACAGGGCTGGAAACGCTGGCTAAAATAAAAGAAACGCACCCGCAAATGCCCGTGGTGATGGTGACGAAGAACGAAGCGGAGTACATTATGGAAGAAGCCATAGGCTCGCAGATAAGCGATTACCTGATAAAACCGGTGAACCCCAACCAGGTGCTGCTATCGCTAAAGAAGATAATGGATACCAAAAGATTGGTATCGGAAAGAACCACATCGGCATACCAGCAGGAATTCCGCAATCTTTTTATGGCACTGAGCTCGAGCCCGGACCATGAAGAGTGGAAAGAACTGTATAAGAAGCTGGTGTACTGGGAACTGGAAATGGCCAGGAGCGACAGCTCGGAAATGATGGAAGTGCTGCAATCACAAAAATCGGAAGCCAATACGGAATTCAGCAAATATGTATCGAAGAACTATGCCAAATGGATCAAAAATCCTGATTCGGCGCCTCTGTTCTCGCATGATGTGATCAAGAAAAAGGTGGCTCCCTTCCTTGAAAAAGGCAAGCCCTCCTTCTTGCTGGTGATCGATAACCTGAGGTATGACCAATGGAAGGTATTGCAACCGATCGTGAACGAATCGTTCAAGACAATAGAGGAGGACTCATTCTACAGCATACTGCCTACCGCTACGCAATATAGCCGCAATGCCCTGTTTGCGGGTATGCTACCTGTGGATATAGAAAAGAAATTTCCCAATGAGTGGAAGAACGATGATGAAGAAGGCGGGAAGAACCTGTTTGAAGAAACATTTATGCGCGGGCAGCTAAAAGACCTGAAACTGGACGGCCTGAAATGGCAATACATAAAAATAACGAACAATGAAGATGGCAAAAGCTTCGAAGATAATATACACAACTGCCTGAATAACGACCTGACGGTAGTGGTGTACAACTTCGTGGATATGCTATCGCATGCGCGCACGGAGATGGAAGTGCTCAAGGAACTGGCCGGCGATGAGGTATCGTACCGGTCGCTGACGGTGAGCTGGTTCGAACACTCGCCACTATACCGTGCCATGCGTAAGATTGCCGATAAGGATATACAAGTATTCATTACCACAGATCATGGTACCGTGCGGGTAAAGCAACCGAGCAAATGTATCGGCGACAGGCACACAACGACCAACCTGCGCTACAAGCACGGGCGCAACCTGCAGTATGAAGAAAAGGACGTACTGGCCTTCCGCGATCCGAGAGAAGCAGGCTTGCCCAGGCCCAACGTGAGCTCTACCTTCATCTTTGCTAAGGAAGATGTGTTCCTTTGTTACCCTAATAATTATAATCATTATGTAAATTACTATCGCAATACCTTTCAGCATGGTGGCATATCATTAGAAGAAATGATAGTGCCGGTGATAAGGCTGCATAGCAAGTGATAAAAAATGCAAGCTTATGTGGGACGAGAAAGTACAGGAAATATGGGTGATGCCCGGGAAGATGGAAAAGCTGATGGAACGGACGAATATTGTGCTGCTGATACTGTTGTTCATAGCCTGTAACGTAAGCTATATCCTGCTGCCGGATGCTATACCCATGCATTTTAGCCTTGTTGGTCATACAGATGATTATACCACCAAAGCATATTTTTTTGTTATCCCGTCCATAGGTATTTTCCTGTATTTTGCCATTACCTTGATGAGCAGCAACCCGGTGCAGGTAACGGATGATGAACAGGGCCATAGCAGTATGCAGCATGGCTTTTCGGTGAAGACACTGATATTGGTGAAGCTTGCTGTGCTGGTAGCCTGTACCATTGAACTGGGAGAGACCATCAGGTTATCATATAAAGATCTGGGTAAACCGGGCTGGCCTGCTACGGTATGCGAATTGTTGTTACTGCTTGTTCCTTTGTTGTACTATATCACCAACCGCAGGAAAATACTTATGGGAAGCAGTCGCCCATGACCGGCGATCATTTTGACCGCCGATAGGGAAAGTCGCTGGCTTTTTTTACGCCGTTCTCCATGCCTTCGATACGTGCAAATAAAGAGGAATCGGAACTATGCCGGTAAATGATACGCTGGGGGAAATCGTGCGTTGGGTTTTCAAATATCATCCCCGATGTATTGCAGGATATTTCCTTAAAAGGCACTTCTTCACCATTGTTCTGATTGCTGACAAGTGGGATGTACCATAAGGTATCGCCACGCTGTACGAGCTTTATCTTTTCCGAGAATAAGGTGTCGCCGTTAGCTGCGCGCATTATGCTATAGCCGGAGAACATAGTGTCGGAAACCTTTTGCCAGGATTCGATCAGCTGCCCGCGGGGAGTGTCCATATACCAATCGCCTAATATCCATGAGCAGGAGGCAAGCCTGCCCGCAGGGGCATTGTTTTTGCTGTTGCTATCGCTGCAGGCATGCAGGAGGAGCAAAGCCGTGACAAAAATTATGGAGCAGCGTACTTTTTTCATCTTTAACCGGTTAAGGCTTATGTGAATGTAGGACTTTTCACAAAAAATTATCAGCATCATGGCTTAAGCCAATTTATAAATCATTAAAATTGTACAAAGTTTATATCCTATGATGGAAAACGTTTCGGATGAGCAGCAAATGCCCGGTGCTGGCAGCGAGGAAAGAAATGCTGGGGGCTCGATAAAGCATTTGATAGACCAGGTAGAAAAAGTAATACGTGGCAAAAGGGATAAAATAGAGCTGGTAGTGACCTGCCTGCTGGCGGGAGGGCATATACTGATGGAAGATAATCCCGGTACGGGTAAAACTGTGCTGGCCCGGACGCTGGCGCACTGCATCAGCGGCGAAATGGGGAGTGAGCATGTGATCTTCAAGCGCATACAGTTCACGCCAGACCTGCTGCCCATGGACCTGATAGGCACCCATATATTCGACGACCGGAACAAAGAATTCGTATTTAAGAAAGGGCCGTTGTTCTGTAACGTATTGCTGGCCGATGAAATAAACAGGGCATCGCCCAAAGTGCAGAGTGCCCTGCTGGAAGCTATGGCAGAGCAGCAGGTGACCGTAGGTGATACTACCCTGAAGCTGGAACGCTTGTTCTTTACCATAGCTACACAAAACCCCATAGAAATGGAGGGTACTTACCCCTTGCCTGCTGCGCAACTGGATCGTTTTTTCATGAAGATCATCTTTGGCTATGTAGATGAGCAGACAGAACTGAATATATATCGCGAATACCTGGATATTGCCCAGAACCTTGTGCAGATAGAACAAGTGCTGAGCATGCAGGACCTGCTGCAATTGCAGGAGGAGGCAAGGCAGGTATTTGTGCATGATGAGATCGTGCAGGGAGTGAGCCACATAGTGCGCGGCAGCCGCGAACACCAGGATATAGTACTGGGTGCATCGACACGGAGCGGTATTGCCTTCCTGCGCTGCCTGAAGGCCTATGCGCTGGTAAAAGGGCGGACCTTCGTAATAGAAGATGATGTAAAAGATATAGCCTATGCCGTGCTGGACCACCGCCTGATATACCGCAATAAGGACGGACGCGAGAAGGCGCTCAACAGTATAATACATAAAGAAGCTGAACGACTGGCCCGGCTGAAACTATACAAATAAGCAGAACAGGCTGATGTGTTTTTGTAGCTGTAAAAGACCGATGAATATACTTGCAGTAGTAATGCTTTTGCTTTGCTGCGGCACTGTATATGCACAGGATAACCAGCAGGGGGGCCAGCAGCAGCCACAGGTGCTACAGCCTGCGCAGGTGCACCCCGCAGCCAAACTATCGGAGCGCTACGAAATAGATGCCAAGCGCATGGGTGTATCGCCGAACAGTGAAGACGCCCTGCCCAGGTCGCGTGAATTTAAAAGGGTGGACAGCACCTATTATGTTGGCTGGCTTTTTGAAGGCGCTTATAAATACAACCATGCAGCAGATTACCTGGGTTATAAAAATGCAGCAGGTCCGCTGGAAAGGGCGCTCAACCTCATAGAAAGAGATTACCGGAAACAATTGGCCACGCGTACATCGGAACTGCTGACCTATTATCCTGCATACAAGTTCCAGATAGATTATACGATGATAGCGATGTACCTGATGCATTGCTACAGCAATATGGAAGAGCCCGATAAGGTATATACATTGCTGCGCCGGGTACTGAAATGGAATTTCCAGCGGGAGTATTATATGGATGCATATGATTTCCTGGGCTGGACGGTGCATCGTAACCGGTTTTATACGAGTGACAAATACCACTTCCTGAAAAACTCTATAAATGAGAATGAAAAGCTGGCCAACCGCTATCTTGACTCGCAATTGAGGAAGATAAGGCGAGATATGGCTCTTAACGCACACATTTTTCAACCCGGCTATGAGAAGGGCGATAAGCTATCCGTATATCATTATAAATGCATCCTGTACAGCTATTCGTTCAATATTGATTCGGCCATGCATTATTTTGACCTGATGCGCAATACCGGGATATTTCCCCATAACAACTATGCTACCTTCAGGACGATATGCGGCGACTTCAGGGAAGCGGAGAAGGAATACAACATAGCATCGGCACAGGATAATGGTGACAAGCGGCTGCAGGAGTGGGCCTACTATACCTCTATACTGGATATATACAAGGGCCAGCCGAAAAGCGGCATAGAGCTGATGAAGGGCATGATCATGGCGAATGGCTCGACACCGGGCTTTGGCTGGTATAATATAGCGCTGGCGCGCTGCATGCACTATGACGGGCAGATAAAAGAGGCTGAGCGCTATATAGACAAGGCTGCAGCATTTAAGGAAGTGCACATAGGTACCACACTAGGCCAGAGCAGCTATGACTTTAGTGTGCAGCTGGATAAACTGATGAACCTGCAGGCGAGGTGGCAAATGCAGGAATTTGAACATAAGAACTGGTGGTACAACCCCATGGTGCTGGGCAATATGTCGAAACTGCTGGGCCAGAAATATATGCAACAGTTCCTGATCATCAACCAGTTTTCGCAGAACCCGGAACGTGACCGGGTGATCTACAAGCTCTTCTCGACAGAGAGCACAGTATGCTGGGACGAGATATGGTACCTGATCAAGGATTTCAGTACCCGCTTCTTCATTGATAAGTTTGCGAAAGAGGCACAAACAGACAACAGGAAGTATATCCGCAAGTATTTCAAACTCTTCGTTGCAAAGTTGCAGATGAAAGAAGGCAACTATACCGAGGCGCGTAAAATGCTGGATGGTATATTGCAGGACCCGGACATAGATAAGGAATACGAACAACTATTCCTGGCACGGATATATGAAGCGGAGGCAGGCTGTGCCAAAGAAAGAAAAGATAAGGCGGCATATAATGACTGGATGTACCGGCTATGCAAGCTATATCCCCAACTGGTGCCCTATACAGGACTGGAGTCCAATATGCAGCTGCATGTGAGCGGTGATGTGGACCAGAAACTGGTAGCAAGACTTAAAGACTGCAGCATAAACTGGGTAAGCAACAGCAGTATACCTGCCCTGTCGGCCTACATGATATTCAGGGGACAGGGAGCAAAAAGGCGCATTGAATATTATGTACTGGACCGGAACGGCGACTATGTAGTGCCCAGGCAAACCTGCCTGTACCAGACCAAAAAGACAGAAGAGGCAGGCGTGGATATGGCTTACCGCCTGTTTAATATAGGTGGTAAAACTGCCGAAGCAGATGCAGAAAAGAGTGATAAGGCGCAATAAGATTGCAAAAAAAGCGCTAAATCATTAGCTTTATTACCCTGTTAACAGGTAAGCATTCAATACAAATGGTTTATGTTCATAGCTTCGTTATATAACCTGAAAGGTGGCGTAGGGAAAACGGCTTCCTGCGTCAACTTTGCCTATATGGCCGCAAAAGACGGTTTTAAGGTCCTGATATGGGACCTTGACCCGCAGGGCGCGGCGGGCTTTTATTATAAAGCTGAGCCAAGATCAAAAGTAAGTATCAAGAAAATAATAGAACATGCGCACCCCTTACAGGAAGCTATATGCAATACGGAGTATGAAAGGCTTGATATCATACCTGCCGACCATTCGGTTAGGAAGATGGAGCTGATACTCGACGACCATAACGCTTCGAAAAAGCAGATCAGGAATGTGCTGCGGGGGCTGAATGATGAATATGACTTTGTTTTCATTGACTGCCCCCCGGGATTTTCCCTGCTTGCCGATAATATATTCTTCGCTTCGGATGCGGTACTGATGCCCGTGATACCAACTACTTTATCGGTGCGCACCTATGAGCTTGTAAAGACCTATTTCCAGGACAAAGCCGAGCTGGATAAGCTGATGTGCTTCTTCACGATGGTGGACATCAGGAAGAATATGCATAATGAAGTGATGCGCCAGCTCTATAAAGACAAGCGCTTCTTTGAATATTACATACCCAACCTGTCGGATATAGAGAAGATGGGTATCTACCAGGCCCCGGTAGAAACATTTGCTGCATCGGGCTATGCTGCCACCTGCTACCGTGCGCTGTGGAACGAGATAAAGGAAGGGGTACTTGAATAATAGGGGGTTTACACTGTTTAGCTTTATTTTGCGGTATGCCACTTGCAGCACCCGCCAATAATATATACAAAGCAGTAACGATCACTTCGGTCATAGAGGAAGTGCGCGGTGTAAAAACATTTATACTGGAACCGCAGGATAAGGGGGGCATAGTATATAAAGCGGGACAGTTCCTCACATTTGCATTTCAAAACCATCATAAAGAAGAGCGGAGATCTTTCTCTATCTCCAGCAATCCGGAACGGGGTGAGCCTTTGGCGGTCACCGTAAAAAGAATAGATAATGGCGTCTTTACCCGCTACCTGGTGGACGATGCAAAGGCCGGGGATGTACTTTATACAACCGGGGCTGCGGGTTTGTTCGTATTGCCCGGTGACCTGGCAGCATATGAGCAAGTGTTCTTTATGGCAGCGGGCATTGGTATCGTGCCCGTATTCGCGATTATAAAATCGTTGTTGCAGCATAGCAGTAAAAACATTGTGCTCCTTTACAGCAACAAGAAAAAAGAGGATGTGGTATTTTATGAAAAACTGGTGGAACTACAGGTGGCATATCCCGGCAGGTTGCGTATTGAGTTCTTATACAGCAGCGCATTCACACTTGCGCGGGCCAGGCTGAATAAAGCATTGCTGCCCCAACTGGTAGATGAGTATGCGCTTACGGAGAAGGACAAAATGCTGTTCTATACCTGCGGACCCTTTGATTATATGCGCATGGTGATATTGGCGCTGGAAGAATATGGCATAAAAGCCGGGCAAATAAAGAAGGAGAATTTTGATGTGCATATACCTGTAAGAAAGGCAATGCCGCCAGACAAAGAGCCTCACCATGTTCGTATCAGCATAGGGGAGGATGAATATGAACTTAACTGCCAGTATCCCGAAACGATCTTACAGGCTGCGAAAAAAATGGGGATACAGATACCATACAGTTGCGAACTGGGGCAATGCGGCAGCTGTGCCGCGCGCTGTATAAATGGCAGCATATGGATGTCGGCAAACGAGGTGCTGACAGACAAGGACATAGAAAAAGGCCTGGTGCTTACCTGCGTGGGGTACCCGGTGGGTGGTGATGCAGCGCTTGAGCTTTAGTACTGGTCCTCGTTTTTCCTGTTCCAGTCCACCTCTTTCCAGTTACCGGCAGTTTGATATAGTAACCGGTATTGAGCAGGTGGTTTTCTTAAAGTGATGTCATAAAAGTGAGCATCGGGTACGTGTATCTTATAATACTCATTCTCGCGATCGGTAGCCCCAAAGCCATCGAACCACCACCATGTGCCCCATTGGTTGAGTGTAATTCGCGCCATACTATCATTCAATACAGTCACATGTGCCCCGTCTTCCGGAGTTTCCATGTTGAATGACAAGCCATCGAATACGAGTCCCTGTATGCTATCGGGCTTAAGCAGGTTATACATCAGTTTAAATTCATTGCCATGTGTAGCCTGTATCATAGGTATGCCGTGCATATTTTCGGGCTGGTCGAGCAGTATGGTTATCTTGTCGTTGCTACCGGGGAAGGTGTCGAGCAGTTTTTCGTCGATACGCTGGGCTTTCATCCAGTACCTGTTGACCCGGATGGTATAACGCAGGTTGATAAGCGCAATAAAGGCAAACACCACAAGTGCAAGCGACATGCGCGGTATATAGCTTATTAACAGGGCAATAAGCATAAACAGGAAAGCACTGAGCATGTACATATACCGGTCGAAAGCAACGAGTTGCAGATCGGGGAACCACATGGGTAAGACAAGAGCTGTTGCGAGGATAACGAATAAAAACACCAGGCTGAGGAGCTTAGCTTTATTGTTGAATTTCCGGAAACGTAGCAGTATGTAACCTATAAGTACTGCAAATAGTGTATAGAAAATGCCTAAGCCTAGTGTTGATTCGCAAAATGCATATACTTTTTGACGATACTCATGAGAAAAAAACCGCCCAAGAAATACAAGGTGAAAAATGTATTTCGGTGGCTTTATAATGTAATCATGTAAAGACTGGAACAATGTTGCTGAGCCGATACGCGATACCCAGTCATGGTATAAAAGTTTGAAGAGTACCAGCCGGGCGGTAAACAGCAAAAATAACGGCAGGGTAAAATAAAGCATTGCTTTTTTATATACGATGCGCTGGTACTGTAATGCATATTTGTAAAAGCCAATTAATGCCAGGGAAAGTAAGGGAGTAAGGTAAAAGTATTCGAGTGAGAAGAGCGATAGTGTATATATAAATAGAGCAATAATGATATAAGATCGTTTCTGCACATGCAGGTAGTTTTGCAGGCAAATAAGAATAGCGAGCATCATTAGCAGACCTTGCAGATAGTGATATGAGGGCTCCCATACTACTACTTCTGAAATAGCCGGGCATATGCAAAACAGTGCTACCCCGGCTAAAGCAATACCCGATTCATTATTTACTCCTGAGGAAAGAAACAGGCGTGAGCAAAACAGCCAAAGCAAAAAACCGTTTAATGCCTGCAAAGTAATGAATAACAAATGCCACAACCATGGATTAGCTTTAAAGATCAAGTAAAAGAAATAAGTTGTACACTGGGTGAATTGGTACAGGCTTTTTACATGAAAATTAGAACGGTTGACATATGTTAAAAAATCATCGTTTTTTATTTCGTAGAGCCAGCCGGTAAAATCAGTAACAAAACCTGCGCGGGCAGCGGGAAGGTAAAGGGTAAAAAGGAGGACCCAAAGCAGGATAAAAATACCCAGGTTGTTCAGCTTAAGGTTGCGAGTCATATGCAAAGCACTGTTTCAGTATTAAAGTATGAAGGCATTATTGCAAATATAGTATGAGGAATGAGTATTGTTTTGTGGTACCTTTACATTGTATATTAATATATTTATAGTATAATCTAACACTGAGCGTGTATGTTTCGTCTTACTGTATAAGGACCGAACCATACTATATGGCATAAAAAATCTACAAGTGCACTTGGCGGAGCAGTATAACATTTCAGGGAATACTTACCGGGAAACGGGGGAGGTGGCAGACCTAACCACCCTTGTGAGGGACTGTATTGCCCAGAACCGCCTGGCGCAGAGAAGGTTCTACGATCGTTATTCGCCGCTCATATATACTATAATAAAGCGTTATGAATATAACGAGCAGGCAGCGGGAGAGATATTGAACGACGTTTTTTTGAAGGTATTCACCAAGCTGGAGCAATATTCATTTGAGGGTGCGATAGAGGGCTGGATGAGGCGTATCGCCATTAACACGATCACGGACCATATCAGGAAGTATGTGAAGGATAAGCAGGTGGTGCATAATGAATTGCAGGATTATAATGCATATATAGACAGCAGTGCAGTGCAGGGAATGGCCTATAAGGAGCTATTGGACCTGATACACGGCTTGCCGGAGATGCAAAAGGCGGTTTTCAACCTGCACGTATTTGAAAGCCTGCCGCATAAGGACATTGGAACATTATTAAACATAACTGAAAACAACAGCAGGTGGTACCTGAATATGGCCAGGAAAAGCCTGAAGGAAAAAATAAACTCTTTAATGAAGTAAAGTGATGCCTGAACAGAAAAAACATATTGATGACTTTTTCCGCGAGCGGATGGAAGCGCACAGTGAGGCGCCGCCACCTTTCGTTTGGAAATCGCTGGAGCAAAAGCTGGACAGCACAGCTACTCCCGCCAGCGTGGTATCGTACTATAAATGGTTGCGATACGGCGTGGTATTATGCGTACTGAGCGTACTCGTATTCCTGGGATACAGGAAGTTTGCCGACACCGGTGATGTGAAGCATAGTAATGCGGAACGGGTGGCGATGAACGGAAGCGGAAATAATACAGGTATAGCTGCCGGCAATGCTGTAGCCGGTAACTATAGTGCAAATACTGCCCATACTGCAGCCATAGAGCAGGCAGGCAGTAATAGCGACCATAATGATGGTGCAGGTGTAGAAAGCGCTAACAGGCAAGCCGCTGCAACACCGCTACCGGGTGAACAGGCAAATAACAATTTAGAAGCATCACTGAACAATAAGAATACCTCAACAAATAGTACACAGAACAAAGGATATACATCAACAAACACAGGCGCAAAGAAGAAAGAGGATGATAATACGCTGGCCAGCAGTATGAAGGGCGGCAATATGCATGCCTATGCAGCAAAAGCGGTGAAGGACAATTATAAATACCATAGCGATGAGCAATGGACGAATAAAGGTGCAAATACGGGAAACCATTTATCGCAAAATGATGCTGCACATGTAGCGGGTGAGGCACATGACAACATAAGTGAAGGAAATGATGTCGCTGCAACAGGCCATAAGGCTACAGGTAAAAAGGCTGAGGAAGGCACTGGTAAAAATGTATACGCAGCTAAGACTGCTAAAGTGGCTGATGCGGATAATGCGCCGACAATAGCTGGGAGCCAAAAGAAGGGTAATTCCATTGCCGATAGCAAGAATATGGAAAAACCAGCTGCAGGCGATGCCGGAAATGCTAAACAGAATCTTGATAAAGCAGTAGCACAAGCCGATAAAAATAAGAAGGGCAACAATGCAGCAGCGAAGATGGAAAATAAGCCAGTTGTTAGCAGTGGCAAAGAGGTAGGTAATGCAAATAAAGCCGCTATGGGTAGAGAACAGCAGGATGAAATAAGTGCGGCTAAAGAGGGCGGTGCTGAAGTGAACGCATTGGCTGCGCAACAAGCGGATAATAGGAGGCAGCAGGCAATAGGAAATAAAGAGCCGGAACAGGTGATAAATGCAGCAACAAAAAATAATACCACAGGTGCAGCAGCACAAAACATAGCTGCGACTAGTACCGGCAATAATAGCCCTCTGCCAAATGCAGCAAGAAGCCAGGTAAGTGGCAGTTCTGTACCGCCTGTAGCAAACAATAAGGTAGTGCTGAATGCGCAAGCTGGCAACAGTGGGAATACAGTAAAACAAAAGCCGCTCTCAACAACGGATTTTTTAAATAATCTTACAACACAGGATAAACCTAAAAAGAAAATATACCGGACCAGTGTTGAAGAGGGGATCATGCTGGGCTATGAAATTGGTTTCAACCGTTTCGCTGCAAACAAGTATGTTATTGCGCCTTATGTACAATACAATATTGGCAAATTCGGGATATCCCTGCAGCCTGCTATTAAAATAGCCCGGAACGCACATACAAGTAACCTGGGAAGTACAGAAACCTATTATAACGTGACGAGTGATCCGTATTACACCACAATATCTGATACTATTTATACTGCTGATTCTTTACGGGTACGTATGTACGCTTACTCAGAAACACATGATTCCATTTCGATAGGGCACCATATAGAAACCAAATCGTATGCTGAGATAGAGCTACCCCTGCTACTGAAATATAAGCCGGCCAAAAACCTGTCGGTATATGGGGGGATGCTTATTAACTATAGTAATACAGTTATACGAATAAAGGAAGACAGGCAGGTAAATTCTAAAACCGGTAGTTATATATACAGCGATAGTTTTAATGCCAATACACCGGCACCGGATATACCTGAGGCAAGCAGTGTGTTCCATTATCCCGGTATAGCATATATAAAATACAGCAATGCCGATTACCAGGATGCCAGTTCGATGAAGGTAAGGGCAGGCTATATGCTGGGTGCCAGTTATACGATACACGACAAATTCCTGATAGACGTGTCGGTACAGCAAAACCTGTCGAATATGAATTATGTACCGAACAAGGACGTGCGGGGCATATACACACAGCCTTATGTACGGCTTAGTGCAGGATACCGGTTATTTAACAGTAATAAAAACGATAAAAAACATAGAAAGCACTAACGTATCGGGATAATATCCCGTCACTATATAGCGTAACCATTTTCCAGGACTATAATTATAAAAAAATTTCAATTTTTATTATGCGAAAAATCTCCTTATTAGCTGTTTTATCACTCCTTTGCAGCACTGCCTTTGCGCAGGTGACTGTAAGTGGCAATGTAACAGACCTCAACCAGCAACCTATTAACAACAAGACCGTTTACGCTTACACTGACTCCATACCTAACCAGCAGATATACTGGGGCCAGGCCAATACTGATGCCAATGGGGATTATACCATTAATTTTGTGAATACTCCTGGAAATGGCACCCTCTTTCACATATACTTGTATGACTGCAATAACGCAGTGGTAGATGATACGGTTACCTACATGGGCAATAATATCATAAATGACTTCAACATTTGCGCTACACCGCCACCACCACCGGCTAATATAACAGGTACGATAACTGCTAGCAACCCGTCGCTGGGTGAATATAATGCAGTTGTATACCTGATAGAGATGACTGTAGATTCAATGACCAATGATACTACGCTTACAGCTATTGACAGCACATATACTGATACTTTAGGACATTACACGCTCAACAACCCTAACTTCTGGGCGCCCCAGTTCATGGTAAAAGCGGCTTTACTGCCTGCTAACGCTAATTACAGCAATTACCTGCCAACATACTACACATCGTCGTTAATATGGTCTGGTGCTTCAAACCTGCCCAATCCTTTGCCGGCCAATGGTGTTAATATACAGCTTATAGCAGGTGTTAACCCGGGCGGCCCGGCCTTCATAGGCGGTAATGTAGCACAGGGTGCGAATAAGTCAACCGCAGTAGGTGACCCGCTGCCGAATAAGATACTGATACTGACCGACATCAATGACCAGGCAATAGCATACACGTATTCGGATGTAAGCGGCCATTTCAGCTTCAGCAACCTGCCTTATGGTAATTACAAGCTGTTTGGCGATGTTGGCGGCAAACAAAATCCTCCATTACTGGTAACACTTGATGCAACACATCAATCATTGAACAATATAGAATTCCAGGAGCACCAGCATGAATTTGAAGGTCATTATATCACCGCTACATCGGTAGGCAATGTGCCTGCTGCACTGAAAGATGCTATAGCCTTCCCTAACCCTGCAAGCGACAGGATCAATGTAAGCAATATAACCGGTGCAAAGAATGTAGTGCTGACCGCAATGAACGGCATGATAGTATATACACATCATTTCAATGAAAATGAACCGGTGATCATACCCGCTGCCTCGTTAAGCAAAGGCATGTATATGCTGCATGTGAACACTGCTGAAGGCAATGTGATCTTCAAGATCGTAAAATAAGCCTGCCTCTATATACACTTTAAAGTGAAACATCTGTCCCGCCCAAATGGCGGGACAGTTTTTTATGAGCTGTGTAAAAGCTGCATGATCTTTTGCAGCTCTTCCTCGTCGGCAACATCACCCTGTATAAGGGCTGATGTATGATACTCTCTGGCGCCTGTTTCGGTTACCAGCCGGCTAATGTTGGCAGCGCGTACCCCGCTGCCGGGCATAATGATGATCCTGCCGGCTGCGGCCTCTATAAGCTGCGCCAGTAGTTGGGTGGCTTCGATGGCTCTGTCCTTTTGCCCTGAGGTCAATATTCGTTCGCAACCTGCTGAAATGATATCTTCAAGGGCCTTGAATGGGTCGGGGCAGCGGTCGAATACCCTGTGACAGGTCACCTTCATAGGATAAGCACGCTCAACCAGTCTTGTGAGTAAAGAAGCATCAATATTACCATCGGGTAACTGCACTCCTGTAACGATGCCTTCGCAGCCCAGTTGCCAGCATGTATCTATATCGCGAAGCATAGTACTTATCTCCGCATCGCTGTATAAAAAATCGCCACCACGCGGGCGTATCATGGCATATACCGGTATAGTTACCTTTTCCTTTACTTCGCGGATCGTATCGGCTGATGGTGTAGTGCCACCTACAGCTGCCCCGGCACACAATTCTATGCGCCCTGCACCAACCTTTTGGGCAATGATGCAGGAATCGGTATTGTAAGCGCAGACCTCCAGCAGGTGTTTACCGGGCATGTATTACTTTTTGTAAATGCTTGGTGCGTGAAAAATGCGATTAGTATCGCGGGTGCGAACAGAATAAGAAAAGCCCGGCTGTAATGAATAGCCACCATATTCGCCATATTTATTCATGGCAAGGAAACCCACCTGTATCTTTTGCGCTTCCCCGGGATTATACCGTATAATGCGCTCTACAGCTTTTTTACAAGCCCTTTCGGGGCTATAGCCCATACGCATAAGCTCTACTATCAGGTGGGCACCTACGGCACGTATCACTTCTTCGCCCACACCGGTGGCTGTAGCAGCACCTGCTTCATTATCCACATAGAGCCCCGCACCTATAACGGGAGAATCGCCAACACGGCCATGTATCTTATAAGCGAGTCCGCTGGTAGTACAGGCGCCGCTTAAGTTGCCATTGGCATCCATGGCCAGCATACCGATGGTGTCGTGATTGGTTTTGCTGCCCGGCATCGGTGCTTTTTTGTGATGCGGCACTTTATTCTCGATATTATTTACTGGTTCATATTTTGAGGTCTGCAGCCATTTTTGCCAGGCCTTTTTACTGGCGGGCGTCAGCAGGTTCTCTTTCTTAAAACCATTCTCGAGTGCGAATTGCAGCGCACCATCGCCTACGAGTACGATATGCGGCGTCTTTTCCATCACCAGCCTTGCTACGGATACTGCATGTACTATATGCTCCAGGCACATTACCGATCCGCACCTGTGCTTATCATCCATGATGCAGGAATCGAGCGTGACCCTGCCATCGCGATCGGGTGTGCCACCGAGACCGACAGTACTCACGTCGGGGTTGCCTTCAGGTACTTTTACACCCGCCTCTACCGCATCGAGTGCATGGCCGCCATCTTTCAATATCTCCCATGCTGCAGCGTTTGCCTCCATGCCGAAATTCCATGTAGAAACAACAACAGGTTCATCCCGGACCGTTTCGTAATAATGATCGTGATCGGGGCTTGCAAGTGCATTTTTCCCTACAAATGTTGCAGCAGCACCCAGCATTGAAAACTTCAGAAACTTCCGACGGTCAGACATCGATTTGATTTTGGGAATTGAAGATAAGCCCCTTTTTCATAAATAAGTACCTGATATGACAAAATATTTAAGCTATAAATGTTTAGCCATGCTGTTAAAAAAAAGAAAAAAACTTTTGCTAATAAAAAAATAAATTGCTGTACGATTAAATTTGCGCATACACAAAGCACATGCTCCGTTTTCAGCACATATCCTATTTGTTTTCACTGGCCCTGGTGCCGGTATTCATCGTGCTGTTCATATGGCTGCTATACTGGCGTAAGAACAAGCTGAAAAAACTGGGCGATACGGAACTGGTGGCCGGGCAGATGCTGGGTCTTGTGCAGGGCAGAAGTACCTTAAAGTTCATATTGCTTACCATTGCTTTTGCTTTATTAGGTATTGGCTGGGCCAACCTGCAATCGGGCGATAAGACAGAGAAGGTGCAGCGTAAAGGTGTGGATGTGATCATAGCCCTGGACCTGAGCAAGAGTATGCTGGCCCGTGATGTGCAGCCGGACAGGCTTACCAAAGCGAAACAGCTGATAAGCCGCATGACGGATAAGATGCAGAACGACAGGGTGGGGCTGATCGTATTTGCAGGCAGGGCATACCTGCAGGTACCCTTAACGATAGACTACAGCGCCCTGAAGATGATGCTGAACACTGTGAATACGGGTTTAATACCCACGCAGGGTACGGTGATAGGTGATGCTATAGATATGGCCATGCAATCATTTTCCCAGAAAGAAAGGAAATATAAATCGCTGGTGATCATATCGGATGGTGAGGACCATGATGAGCAGGCACTGGCTAAAGCAAAAGAAGCTGCCGAATCGGGTGTGACGATACATACTGTGGGTATAGGTTCACCGCAAGGCACTACGCTATACGACCCCGATACAAGATCGGTGAAGCTGGATGAAAATGGCGCACCGGTAGTGAGCAAACTGAATGAAGACGAATTGAGATCGCTGGCCAGTACAGGCCATGGTACTTATACCCTGCTGCGCAATACCGATGATGCTGCGGAAAAACTGGTAGATGCGATGGCGAATATGGAGCAAAAGAGCCTGGGCTCGGTTGTGTTCACAGACTTTACCAGCTATTTCCAGTACTTCCTTTTAGCGGCTTTGATACTATTGTTCGTTGAATGGTTATTGCCCGGGGCAGGATTAAAAATGAAGGCAGGAAGCGCATGATGAAGAGGATATGCTACATATTGATCCCTGTTGCCTGCATATTGGCGGGCAGCTTGCATGCACAAACCAATAAGTATGTGCGTGAAGGGAACAAGTTGTACGACCAAAAAAAATATAAAGAAGCGGCAGCCGATTACCAAAAGGCCCTGCAGAAGAACCCCAATTATGTGCCGGGTCTCTTTAACCTCGGCAACAGCCTGTATCAGCAGAAGCAGTTTGAAGCTGCAAGGAAGGTGCTGAGCGCAACTGCGAAGAAGACACAAGATAAAGGCGGCAAGGCAGGTGCTAATTACAATATAGGTAATACTTATATGGCGGAGCAGAAGTGGGAGGATGCCGTAAATGCATACAAGCAGGCTTTGCGGAACAACCCGCAGGACGCAGATGCAAAATACAACTTGTCGTATGCACTGGAAATGATGAAGAAGCAACAAGGCGGTGGCGGAAAGAACAACGATAAGAACAAAGACAAAAATAAAGACCAGGATAAAAATAAAGATCAGCAGAACAAGGATAACAAAGACAAGAATAAACAGGACCAGCAAAATAAAGACCAGGACAATAAACAGGACAAGGATAAAGACCAGCAGAAGAAGGACCAGCAGGATAAAGATCAGCAACATCCCCAGTCGCAGCCGAGCAAACTCTCTAAACAGCAAGCCGACCAGTTATTGAATGCATTGCAGCAGGAAGAAAAAAAGCTGCAGGATAAAATGCAAAAGGCAAAAGGTGTACCGGTAAAAACAGAAAAGGACTGGTAATGCAATCGATAAACCAATTGCCGTGATCGCGAAAGGAGACTTAAGTGATGATAGCAATTTCTTTATTTTTTCAAAGAGCGGGGATGTGAAACAGTGATAATGCCATCTGTGTTTGTCAACATCTTTTCAACATTCTCAAAAAAAACTTTAAAGATTTTTTTTTAGTAGAAAAAATTCTTTTTAATATTGTGAAAGGATTGTACTTACTAACCCATCCTTTATAGAAGTCCGGCGGTCCACAACACCTGCCGGGCTTTTTTTATTACAGGCTGAAAAGCCTTGCTGCAGCGGTTTTCAGCCCGCGATGCAAAAAGCATATGTCTCGTTACTTCATCTTTTACAAACCATACCGGGTACTTTGTCAATTTTCGCAGGAAGGCGAAAAAGCAACACTTGCTCATTATTTCCCCGGTCTGCCCAAAAATATTTACCCGGTTGGCAGGCTTGATTATGATAGTGAAGGCTTACTTATTTTGACCGATGACAAGTCGCTTACTGCCCGTTTACTTGATCCAATATTTGCGCATGGCAGAACTTATTTTGTGCAGGTGGAAGGACAAGTGAAAGATGAAGCGATCAAAGAACTAGCAGCAGGTGTTACGATAAATGTTGATGGTAAAAAGTACAAAACAAAAAAAGCGACAGCCAGAATATTGGAGCAGGAACCTGGAGTGCCTGACAGGGATCCGCCAATACGTTTTCGGAAAGATATACCGACATCCTGGATATCGCTTACACTCACTGAAGGTAAGAACAGGCAGGTGCGTAAAATGACAGCAGCGGTAGGTTTCCCAACATTGCGACTGGTGCGTTACAGTATAGGACGTGTAAATATTGCCGGTATGAGGCCGGGTGAATATAAAGAAGCCGGTGAGGAGATAAAGCAGGCTTTGCTGGATAAAGCAAAATAAATAACCGCAGAATGCGTTTTATCATAGAATATGTGTTAGACGAAACTGGATAACATGTGGATAAAAACCGATAGGTGCATACCCGGAGCATGGTTTTTATATACTAAATTGTGTAACAATATAGAGGATATGATAAGGTTATTTTTGCTTTCGCTGCTTATTCTGTTTACAGGCAGCCGCCGTTATGATTCATAGTGTCATTTATATATGATATGACCGGTAGTAATGCATGACATTTATGATATACATGTCATTTGAAATAAAAAATTAAACTACTGTTTTCCATCTTTTTATTGCTAATTCGCAGGGATAACTATTTTTGTGCCTGTAAAATATAAGATATTTATGTTTAACCTGATCTTGTTTGGCCCTCCCGGCAGCGGGAAAGGCACACAATCGACCAACATTGTGAAATCATATAACCTGCAACATATATCGACAGGCGACCTGCTGCGTGATGAAGTGAGCAGGCAAACCCCGCTGGGTGTAGAAGCCCAAAAATATATGGACCAGGGTTTCCTGGTGCCTGATGAAGTGGTGATAGGCATGATAAGCGGTAAGATAGATGAGAACCCCGGCGTGCGTGGCATTATCTTCGATGGTTTTCCCCGCACGAAGGCACAGGCTGAGGCGCTGGATAAATTGCTTGAATTTAAAAATACGCAGATACACCTTGTATTATCGCTCGAGGTGCCCGAAGATGAACTGGTGCGCCGTATGCTGGGCCGTGCTGCAACATCCGACCGCAGTGATGATAATGAAGAGGTGATATCAAAACGCATCAAAGAATATCATGCAAAGACAGCTCCTGTGGCAGAGTATTATGATGCGCAGGGTAAACTGGAGCGGATAAAAGGTGATCTTGACATACAGGATACCTTTAAGCTGCTCTCGAGGGAGATAGACAAATATTTGTTACCAGCATAGTGGAGAAGGGAAACTTTGTAGATTATATACGCGTATTCTGCCGCTCTGGTAAAGGAGGTGCTGGCAGTGCTCACTTCGCGCGTACGAAATTCAATCCTATGGCAGGGCCTGATGGCGGCGACGGTGGCCGCGGCGGGCATATCATTTTAAAAGGCAATGCACAGCTATGGACATTGCTGCACCTGCGCTATTATAAAAACGTGCTGGCTGAAAATGGTGAGAACGGTAGTAAGAACAACTGCACGGGCCGTGATGGTAAAGATGTGATCATAGAAGTGCCGCTGGGTACTATTGCCAAAGATGAAGAGAGTGGTGAAGTGGAGGCAGAGGTACTGGAAGACGGGCAAGAGGTGATATGGATACCGGGCGGCCGTGGTGGCCTGGGCAACAGCAACTTTAAATCGGCCACCAACCAGGCGCCGGAATATGCACAGCCGGGTGAACAGGGCATAGAGGGCTGGAAATTTCTTGAATTAAAAATATTGGCCGATGTGGGGCTGGTAGGTTTTCCCAATGCAGGTAAATCGACACTGCTCTCCGTGGTGAGTGCAGCTAAACCTAAAATAGCCAATTATGCCTTCACAACACTGGCGCCACAACTGGGCATGGTAGAGTACCGGGATAATAAATCGTTCTGCATGGCCGACCTGCCGGGTATCATAGAAGGCGCTGCAGAGGGTAAAGGACTCGGTCACCGTTTCCTGCGGCATATAGAACGTAACTCGGTACTGCTGTTCCTGGTGCCGGCAGACAGCGATGACCATGCAAAGGAATTTGAGATACTGTATCGTGAGCTGGAACAGTATAACCCGGAACTGCTGCACAAAAAAATGCTTATTGCCATCAGCAAAAGTGATATGCTGGATGATGAGCTGAAAGCGGAGATAGCGCAAACCCTGCCGCCGGACATCCCCCATATATTTATTTCATCGGTTACACGGCAAAGTATCAACGAGCTGAAAGATATGCTTTGGCAGGCCCTTACCAAAGAATGAACAGCGGTATAGCATGAGACAAATAAGTGCAACGGAACTTAAGCAGTGGATAGAAGATAACAGGTTCTTCCTGCTGGTGGATGTGCGTGAGAAGTGGGAGCATGCTGCTTATAATATAGGTGGCCTGCATATACCCCTGGGTGAAGTAATGAGCCGGAAAGATGAAATATCGAAAAGCGCCCCCGTTATTGTGTATTGCGAAAAAGGTATGCGCAGTGCGATAGCCATACAAAAACTCGAAGCGCTGGGCTTTGATAACTTATATAATCTTGAAGGGGGACTGAACCGCTGGAAAAAACTGGTATGATCAGCCTAACTGCTCCAGTACTGTGCCGCTATCGTTTACGGTGAGTTGGTGCTCCATACCGAGGCGCAGGCTATAGTTTATATCCTCGTGGCCGGCGGGGAAATTGAAGCAAACAGGGTAATCGTAATCCTTTACTTTATCCCATATTATTTCCACAATATTTTGGCCAAAGGGGCGCGTAACTTCTTTCATATTATCGAAGTGGCCTACCAGCAGCCCGGCCAGCCCAGCGAGTTTACCCGTACGTTTCAGTTGCACGAGCAGCCTGTCGATATGGTAAAGGTATTCTCCGGTGTCTTCAATGAATAATATTTTTCCATCCGTATCCACGTCAGAGGCCGTGCCTATTAGGTGGGCCAGCAGGCTCAGGTTGCCGCCCGTGATGATAGCCGAGGCTGTGCCATTGCGGTTGTACCGCGCAGCAGGCAGTTGATACCTGAGTGCTGCGCCGGTAAGTGCCTCATGCAAACTCCTGATATAGCTGCTATCTTCGGTGCCCGGCTTAAAGGCCCCGCACATGGGGCTATGCAGCGTGGGTATATGGTATTGAGCCATTATGTGGCTGTGTAATACCGTGATATCGCTGAAGCCGCATATCCATTTGGGCTTATTGAGGAATGCAGTAAAATCGAGTGCATCGATAATACGACTGAGGCCGTAGCCACCCCGGCCCATAAGTATGGCGTCAATTTCGGGATCATCAAGCATGGCCTGCAGGTCATCCCGGCGGTCTTCATCGTTGCCGGAAAAATAGATGCCTTTATCCATACCTGCCGTCTTACCGACCTTTACCTTAAAGCCCCATTGTTCCAATACACTGATGGCATGCACGATCCGCTCCATAGGCATGTAGCCTGAAGGACAGGTAATGCCAATGAGTGCGCCTTGTTGCAAATACGGTGGATGCTGCATATATGCTAAGATAGGATTCCTACAAAAATTTCAGTGCCT
>MKUN01000021.1 GCA_001897835.1 Bacteroidetes bacterium 46-16 | reverse complement strand
AACTGGTAGCTTATTAAAATAAGTAAAGCATAACATTTACAGCTAAGGTCGTTGCATCGCAACGACCTTATGTTTTATACCCCATCGCCCGATATGCAGTATATCCTATTTTTGAAATGTGATTTCTAAAGTGATAATGTTAACTTTGTTTGAAACAGGTAAGCATGAATGATGACAAAATAGTGTCGCTGAGGAATGCGAATATATACCAGGGTAATAACCTGATATTGAACAATGTGAACTTCGGTGTAAGTAAGGGCGAATTCGTATACATGATCGGTAAAACAGGCAGTGGTAAATCAAGTTTGCTGAAAACCATGTACGGCGATCTTTATCTCAAAGAAGGGGAAGGAAATGTTGCCGGTTTTGACCTGAAGCATTTGAAATGGCAGAATGTGCCATTGCTGCGCCGTAACCTGGGCATTGTTTTCCAGGATTTCAAATTACTTACGGACCGGAATGTATATGATAACCTTGAGTTTGTGCTTAAGGCTACAGGCTGGAAGGATAAGGTGCTGATGCGCGAGAAAATAGAAAATGTACTCAGTAAAGTAGGCCTAAGGAACAAAAGCTTTAAAATGACCTACGAAATGTCTGGTGGGGAGCAGCAGCGTGTGGATATAGCCCGAGCCTTATTGAATAATCCCAAGCTCATACTCGCGGATGAGCCTACCGGCAACCTTGATCCAGATACTACGGATGAGATCATGCAACTGCTCTTTAACATCTGCCGCGACTACCATACTGCTTTTATAATGGCCACCCACGATTACACGATCATTCAAAAATACCCTGCACGCGTAGTAAAGGTAGAGCATGCTGAGCTGAAGGAAACTAGTGTTGTAGGTATGTAAGCAGTTTTGCAGCATTCTTTTTATTATCATACTGCTTGCTGAGTATTGATGCCCGGGAGCTGATCAGCTCTTCAGTGAAAGGAGTGCCCATTAATTCATTTATCTTATTGCACATTTCATTTGCAGTATTGGCGATAGCACAGCACTCTTGAAGGTCTGTGCCATGCAGCATCAGCTTATTTACCAGCACGTGCCTGCCGCTGAATAGTGCATAGAGCAGTTTCAGCTTCATGCCTGTAGTCTGAAAAGTGGGCAGTACATGTATATGCGCTTCTTTTACCAGTTGCTCCATTTGTTCCGTGGCGGGGTTGGCGATCAATTCGCAGTTAGGCAATTGCTTACATGCTGCAACAACTTGTGCTGACGGATTACGCCCGGCAACTATGAAGGGAACATTTACTTTTGAAAATACTTCGCGAAGCAGGTAGTTTATAGCTTCTATATTTTCCTGGTGTGAGAGGTTGCCATGATAGAGGCAGTAGTTGCCGCGGCCAGTAGCTGAGATCACGGAACTATATGGATGAAAGGGCGCTATGAATGCATGTTCGGCATCAGGATACAGGTCGTGAAAGTATATATCATCTTCGGCCGAAAGCGCAAAGAAGCCTTGTGCAGCATCAAGCTTATGTTCATAACGCTTCAGCAATGATGCTTCTGTATTATAATAGGTCTTTTTGAGAAAGCTTTTCTCCTTTGCAGCTAACTGAGCATAATAGTCGTGTTCTATATTGTGTGTCCTGATGGCTTTATACCTGTCTTTAAGGGCGGGCTGACCGAGGAAGTAAGTACTGTGTACCCCTTCAAAAAGTATGGGGGCATTGAGTTCTGTAAGCCGTTGAAGCAGCTGTGCATCCCTTCTTGAATATACGATATAGGGCAAGCGGGACGAAATGCCTTTAATGCCAGTTCTGCGCGGATAATACCATACCTGCTTGCACCATTTATCCAGCTCTTCAGCACGCGTCCTGCCGTACTGGTAACAATGCAGGTATAGCTCTGCACCGGCTTCTGCAAGGCTTTTTATTTTATAATATACATCTATGGCCCCCCCATAATCGGCAGGGTAGGGCACGTCGAAGGATACGATATGTAGCTTAAGAGGCTGCAAGTTGTTCGTACGTTTTCAATAAAGTTATCGTTTCCTGCTGCCAGCAATATTGTTCACGGGCGGCAAGGCAGTTGTGCTGTAATCTTTTATAGTAGTTTTCGTCTTCCAGCATTTTATTCAGGGCTTCGGCTATCGATTCTGGATCATGGTCGCTGATGAGGTATGCTATTTCGTATTGCGCATTTACTTTCTCATACTCCGGGTATTTAATACACAATTGGGGCACAGCGGCATGCATATAGTCGAAAAAACGGTTGGCCATCGATAGTCGGTTGCTCAGGCTGGTTTCTTCAAACAGGGTAATGCCTATCCAGGCATGTAAAGTATAGCTTCTCAGTTGTTCAGGAGGCACATAGCCTTTGAAAATGATCTTGTCTTCCAACTGGTATTGTTTCACAAGCGCCCATGCTTCAGCATAAAAATTGCCCTCCCCGCACACGATCAGTTTTTCGTTCACATATCGCATGGCTGGTATCAGTTGTTCAAAACACCTGCCTACGTTTACAGCTCCCTGGTATAGAATGTAGCGTTCATGCTTCTCCGGTATTTCAAGCGGTCTTAATATGGTGGCATTGCGTACCACACCATAATCCACACCATACCTCTTTTTAAACTCTTCAGCATAGCATTCGCCTATAGTGTAACCTACGGGAAACTTGGGTATAGTATGACGGGCTATCCAGGTCCACATTTTATGTACTGCGGGGCGGGTAATGACCTCACGCAGGTCGGTAAATATTTCGTGTGCATCATATACCCGCTTTTTGCCGCTTAATTTCGATGCATAATACACGGGCATTATTGTATCCAGGTCGATAGCACAGAGTATATCGGCCTTGCTGAATAAAAGGTAGAAGAACAGGCATATCCAGTATTGGGCGTACATGATCTTTCCCTCCTCTGCAATTATAGGTATGCGTTTTTGCCGGAAAGGACGTTCTGTAAGCGGCTTGCTCGTTTTTCTTTTTAAACCGACCAGTTTAACATCATAACCTGCATCTGCAAGGGTGCTGCAAATGCGTATCATGCGCTGATCATAATTCAGGTCATTGGTCACCGTGCAGATTATCCTCGTCCGTTTCTTCATTATTATTGCCGGGTAAAATAAACTTTTTTGCCATCAATGATACAATAGGGTAGCTCAAAGCCGGGCATCGAGGTAGCGCGGATATGCCTGGTGATCTTTTCGCTATCCCAGCTCAGGTCTATTTGCTTCAGTATTTTTATTTCATTACGGTAGTGCAGCGATGTGCCATATTCCGGGATCATGGATTGCTGTGGGATGGCGGTGTAGTTACCATCAACGATAGCCTGCAGGCTATTTTCAAATAAATGCAGCGAAGCATCGAAAGTGAGTTTATATAATTCGTCTACCCAGCAATTTTTGGGTATGGGGAAACGTTCCTGGAACAGGATATCGCCATGGTCTATCCTGGGGTCTATTTTGTGTATGGTGGTACCAAACTCGTTTTTGCCATCTATTATGGCGTAAGAGAACTGGTTGCTGCCTCGGTATTCAGGCAGTGGGGCCATATGCAGGTTTACCGCTATTTGACTGGCTTGTGCGATGTGTTTGGCTTGTAATATCTCGTGGTGTTGCACAGAATATATAATATCGCAGGCAGGTATATCGTCCATACTGTCGAGCACCGGGATATTATGTTCGGCGGCCAATATATTTATATCGTGCGCGTTACCGAATTCTTTACGGGCATGGGTAAGCAAGCCGCTAATTTGCAGCTTAAGCTTATCTTGTACCGATAATAAATGTGCAAAACACGTGTACCCTATTGGTTTTGCTCCAAGGAAAACTATTTTTTTCCGTTGCATGCTGTAAAAATAAACCTTTCAGACATTGTTTTAATTTTACCCTTATAAAGGAATGGCAGCACACCGTATATTAATTCTTACCAATCGTATCCCATACCCGCTGACAGATGGCGGCAACATGGCCATGCACGCCATGATACAGGGCTATCACAATGCCGGCTGGGAAGTGTACCTGCTGGCCATGCATACCTCGCGTCACACAGTAGAGTACCGGGTACTTAAAGGCTTATATCCCTGGTTAGCAGGTTTTGAAACCGTTGACGTGGATAACAGGATAAAACCGGTACCTACGCTGGTAAACCTCATTTTTAGCAAGCACCCCAACCATGCCGCCCGTTTTTTTAATCATTCCTTCAGGAAAAAACTTGATGAAGTACTGCAGTCTTTCAGGCCCGGTGTAGTACAAATGGAGAGTATATTCCTGGCCACCTACCTACCCTTCATCAGGCAGGCGGGTAATATTGTTAATGTAATGCGGTTGCATAATATTGAATACCAGGTTTGGGAAAGGCTTGCGGAACAGGTACGGAATGTGCCCAAAAGGCTTTACATCCGCAACCTGGCTAAGCGAATACGGATATTTGAAGAGCAGGCATGGAAAGATTTTGATGTGTTGTTGCCTATTACCGGTGTGGATGCAGCAATAGTTAGGGAAAGCGGTGCCAATACTGAGCTGGTCGTTGCACCATTTGGTATTGATATCGCACCACACAAGGAAAGCGAAGACAGTGAAGAGTGGGTAGGCTACCATATTGGCGCTATGGACTGGCTGCCAAATGCTGAGGCAATGAACTGGTTTTTGCAGGAAGTATGGCCGGAACTGCACGAGGCAGTGCCGCAGTTCCGCTTCTATTTTGCGGGGCGCAATATGCCTGCGCGTTTCAGGAACATATCCTTGCCGGGGGTTACCTGCATGGGCGAGGTGCCGGATGCCCATGCATTCATTGCAGATAAAAAGATATTGATCGTACCCCTTATGTCGGCTGGGGGCATCAGGGTCAAGATACTGGAGGCTATGGCAAAAGGTAAGGTGATCATCAGTACATCAATTGGTATGCAGGGCATCAATGCTGTGCCCGGCATACATTACGTTGAGGCAAATGATGCAAAGACATTTATTATTGCCACAAAATGGGTTCTTGAGCATAGGGACGAGGCCTGTAAGATAGCCAGGCAGGGTGCTGACCTTGTAGCACAGGAATACAGGCAGGAAGCCATTATGCAAAAGGTCATACATGGCATAGAACGCCATATAAGATAATTTATATCATTTATAGTATTATTGGTAAATCGATGCCTCATTTAGCCCCAATAGGTAGTAACTTTGCATTTCAATCAGCCGTAGGCATATGCTCGATACAATAGAATCTGCGCTTGAAGATATAAAGCAGGGAAAACTGGTGATAGTGGTAGATGATGAAGACCGCGAAAATGAAGGCGATTTTGTGACCGCCGCCCATAATGTGACCCCCGAGATCATCAATTTCATGTCTAAGCATGGCAGGGGATTGATATGTGCTCCCATAACCGAGAAACGTTGCGATGAACTGAACCTCAACCTGATGGTGGAGAACAATACCGTTTTGCACCAGACACCATTTACCGTTTCGGTTGACCTCAAAGGTCATGGATGTACTACCGGCATATCTGCCCAGGACCGTGCTAAAACGGTACAGGCATTGATAGACCCGGGAACAAAACCCGAAGACCTTGGCCGCCCGGGTCATATATTTCCGCTCAGGGCTAAGGATGAGGGCGTTTTGCGTAGAGCAGGCCATACGGAGGCCACTGTTGATCTTGCTCGTCTTGCCGGTTTTGAGCCCGCAGGAGTACTGGTGGAGATCATGAACGATGATGGCACAATGGCCCGCCTGCCCCAATTAAAGAACATAGCAAAGAAATTTGACCTGAAGATCATTTCGATCAAAGACCTGATATCATATCGTTTACGTACCGAGAGCCTGGTAGAAGAAGAAGTGAGGGTGCAGTTGCCCACCAAATACGGCAATTTTGAACTCGTAGCCTTCAGGCAGACCAATACAGGAGAGCACCATATAGCCCTGAAGAAAGGGGAGTGGGATAAAGATGAGCCGGTACTGGTGCGTGTGCACAGTTCCTGCTTTACAGGCGATATCCTGCACTCACTGCGCTGCGATTGCGGAGAACAATTGCATAAAGCTATGGAAATGGTGGAGCATGAAGGCAAAGGCCTGGTCTTGTATATGCACCAGGAAGGCCGTGGTATAGGCCTACTCAATAAGCTCAAAGCATACAAACTACAGGAAGAAGGCAAAGATACCGTAGAGGCCAACCTGGCCCTGGGTTTTAAGAACGACCAGCGCGATTATGGCGTAGGCGCACAGATACTTCGTTACCTGGGTATATCCAAAATAAGGTTGATGACCAATAACCCCCGCAAGCGTGCTGGCCTGCTTGGTTACGGGCTGGAGATCGTAGAGAATGTGCCGATAGAGGTAAAGCCCAACCCGCACAATGAATTTTACCTGCAAACCAAGCGCGATAAGCTGGGGCACGAGATATTAAAATAAGCTTTCCCTAAAGCAGCAGCTTTTGAAGATACTTTTTTTAGCCAACCGTATTCCATACCCCCCATACAGGGGCGATAAACTTAAGATATACAACCTTGCCAAAAGGCTGAAGGATAAGCATGAAATTTACCTGCTTACCTTTACGCAGACCGAAGAAGACAAGACCTACAAAGCCGAGCTTGAAAAAATATTCAAAGAGGTGCATTTGGTGCATCTTCCCAAATGGCGCTCGGCCATCAATTGCCTGGCTGCAGCATGGGATAAGCGGCCTTTACAGGTATTGTATTTTCAGTCGGCAGAGATGCGCAGCAGGCTTGCAGCCCTTTTAAAACAACATGATTTCGATGCCGTACATGTACAGCACTTGCGCATGTCGCCCTACATGCTGGGCCGCAAAGACATACCGGCAATACTCGACCTCCCCGATGCATTCTCCCTTTATTGGGAACGGCGTAAAGCTGTGAAACGTGGCTTATTCACACAGGCATTTGAGCATATAGAGCAGTCCAGGGTATTACGATATGAGTCTGTATTAAAAGATTATCGCCTCTCGCTGGTCTGCTCGCAGGAAGACCTCGAATATTTAGCGCAAAAACACCAGGCAGATAACCTGCGGCTTTTACCCAATGGTGTGGACCTTGACACCTTCTATCCGCGCGCGCATGACTATGCACACAATCAGACCCTCCTCTTCACCGGTAATATGGATTATGCGCCCAATGTGGATGCAGTGCTTTATTTTACAAGCGAGATATTACCAAAGATCTGGGAAAAATTTCCGGGCACTAAATTCGTAATTGCGGGTCAGCGTCCGGTTAAGAAAGTGGCAGAGCTTGCTTCCGATAGGATCATCGTCACAGGTTTTGTGAAAGATCTTGCAGCGGTCTATAACAGTGCAAGTATCGTGGTAGCCCCTTTGCGTTTCGGTGCAGGTACACAAAACAAAGTGCTGGAAGCTATGGCTATGGGCGTGCCTGTTGTATGTTCCAATATAGGCTTTAAGGGGCTTGGTATCAGCAACGGCGAAGGTGCGGTTATGCAAACAGAGCCCGGGGCTTTTGCTGCATCGGTCATGGAACTGCTCAGCGCACAAAGTTTGCGCGAAGAAGTAGGTGCTAAAGGTATGGCGGTGATAAAACAACGTTTCGGTTGGGATGCTATTGCAAAACTTCTTGAACAATATTTCTTTGAGGTCGCAGGATGATGCGGCTTAATCTGTCCCCTCTGTGCTGTTCTTCTTGCCGGTATCCTGTATAGCGCCGGGGTTTGGCGGGTTTTTATTGATACCCAGGAAGTCAGACAAGTTGTCGAAAGACCGGCGCCAGGATAGACCTATGCCACGTCGATCCACGTTCTTATCGGTCAGCACGTCGTAATTACTGTTGTTGAATACGTTGAAGCGAAGGTTGCCGTTCTCTGTCAGCAGGTATTGTACCCTGAAGTCGCCGGCCAGGTTAAAGTTGGTGGTAGTATTGCTGGTAGGTCGGCCCCAGTCATAAGCTCCGCCTACTTCCACGATCAACCTGTCTTTCAGCAGGTTCTTTTTTACCCCAAGACTCAGTTCGTTCCTGTTGATATCTGCAGCATTGGTAGGATCGCTCAGGTTATAGTTCTTGTATTGCAGGTCTATAGAAAGGTCCTGGTTGCCAAGCAGTTTATTTACAATATTCGTCAACTGGGATGATGCGCCAGATGAGATGATCTGGCTGATGTTGTTGATGGCCCCCGATACGGCGGTATTACCACCTACTATTCCTTCAGGTGGTATAAAACTGCCGATAAGCAGCAGGGATGCCACCTGGTCGAAGAGCTCACGGTCACTTTGGTTGATGCGTTCCAGCTTGGTATAGGCATAGGTACCTATTGAGCGCCTGTCGGGAAGGTCCACGTTAAAGGTAAGCTTAGGTTCCTGCAGGTTACCATTCATGTGCAGTATCACATCTACATTCTGTGCGGTTTTGGCATCACTCAGTTCGTTCGATGGCATGGATTGTTGCTCACTTGATGAGAGCAGGTCGTAGAGGCGGGCAGTTGTCGTGTAGGTGGCATCCACGTTTAGCCCTGTCTGGGCTACAGATCCGTTAAACTCTATCTTGCTGCCCTGGTTGATGATGAACTTTCGCTTAAAGAAAAGCTGTTTGAACGTGAACGTATAATCCCCGCTTTCTACAGTATAGGGTCCGAACATTTTAATGTCGCCTCCCAGTGGTATTTGCAGCAGTATGTTGCCGTACCCTTTTGCATTTATCGCATCTCCCGTCGAGGGGTCTAATAACAGTGTTATCTCTCCTTCGGGCGTCAGGTTGGCATTAATATTCAGGGTCAGTTTGTTCCGGTTTACCTTTTTGTAAGGTATTTGGCTTTCACCGTATTTCTTAAAGCTTACATAGCTGTAGGTACCTACGTCCGAGGTCTGGTTCATGGGGAAATAAAGGTGCGATTTTTTGATGGGGGTCGCAGTGATATCCATCCTCAGGTCATTTACCGGCCCTGTAATGCGGAACTGGTCCACCTGGGCAATAAGATTTCCGTAGAAGAGGGGGTTGTCATAATCTTTCAGGTTCAGCACCTCGAATTCCGGCGTGGTAAGCTGGAAGTTAAGGCGCATTTTCTTGAACCGCTGGTGGCTGATGCTGCCCGTAAGTATGGCCTGGTTGTTATGCACATCATACAGCTTTATCTCGCCCAGGTCTATCTTTTTATTGTTTACGGTTATGTCGGCGCTGGGTATCCGGTAGTAGGTTCCCAGGAAATCGAGCTTGGTACCTGCATTGCTCAGGTTCACTGTTCCGTCCACATCCGGTTCTATCCCTGTGCCGCCTATTTTCACACTCCCGTTCAGGCTCCCAGCCAGGTTGCTCAGGTAACCGTTCATAAAAGGCGACAGCCACGCAAGCGGTGCATTATTAAACTGTATGCCTCCGTCCAGCTTTTGTGTGCTGGTACTGTCCGATATTATTTTGCCATACACGTTGAGTGATGATGCACCACGGTAAATGCCCGTCTGGTGATCGAGGAATATGATCCGTTTCTTAGCATCATAATTGCCCGTTATGTTCACATTGCCTACAGTGTCATTACCGAGTTTCACATCGGTAGCCTTTAGCTGGCCGCTGGCACTCAGGTCCTGGAACAGGTGATCCATTTTTATACTGGCATTGATACGGCCATCGGGCTGGTAGGCGGCCAGCCCTGCCAATGCGCCTATTTCGGCTATGTCCAGGTTCTCAGTGTTTATGAGCAAAGATTGCAGGGTGGTTTCGTCCTGCGTATTCACTGTTATGTGTTGCAGGCCCGAGCGCAGTGCAAGGTCTTTGATCATTAAATAATTTTGCGAAAAGACAATGCGGCAGCCATCTGGTATTTCCCATTTGTCCTGGTTTAGGTAAAACTCCGATGGCAGCATGGCCAGGTATAGTGAGTCGCCGCTGGCTTTACCTATGCCGTTAAGTGTCGCCGTACCATAGGCATCTGGCGAGGCGGTGGCTATTTTGAAACGGAAGGAGTCATTGCCAATATCCGCATTTACCTTCATCGAGATATTCAGCAGGCTGTCGCCCATCAGTATATTGGCAGCCTCAGCATTAAGGCCCAGTTTCCTTAACCCGCCGTTGCCGTCCAGTTTTATATTCGTCATCCTGAAGTTGCCCACTATGCCGTAAGGCACATGGGCGTTCAGGCTCAGGCTTTGCTGCATAGTGTTCAGCTTACCGCTGATCACGGCATTGTCAAATCCTTTTACACTGGGTAGCAGCACTGCCAGCAGGCTATCTATATTCCGGGTGGTCACCGTGAAGGTAAGATCCTGTTCGGGTGCTGCATATAGCGGTGGTTTTATGTAGTTGGGCAGGTAGCCAGATACGAAATATTGCACCGAATAGGGCAGGCCGCTGAGCTTATAGTTGCCCTCTATGTTGGCTGCTACGGCATTGCTTTGTACCAGCAGGGTCTTATGTCCGTCAGCTTCTGTCGACCTGAGGTAGACTGAATCGATATCCAGCCGGTGATGGTTGCGCAGCATATTGATATTGTAGAGCTTCGCATAACCGGTGAAGTTATCGATGTTATTCCCTTTGCAGTCCAGGTCAAAGTCGGCACTGGCCTGGAAGGAGTCCTTGGTGAAATTCAATGCCTTGAAATCACTGCTCAGCAGGTTAGCCTTGGCATCTATGCTTGCCAGTTCCTGGCTGAAGTCCAGGTTACCGTAAAATGCCAGCGCAAGATTAGGGTCGTCGATAATTACCTTCCCGCTGAATTTTTTCTTTTCCAGCGTTCCTTCTGCCGTTATGTTCTGGTATTTGTAATTATGAAAGCCCACATTGCTGATGGTGGCATTTAGGGTCAGTGCTGCTTTGTTCGGGTCAAAAGCATTACCCTTCACCGTGCCGTGAAATGATATTGTGCCAAGTTCGGGCTGGCGCAGTAGTGTGCCCAGGTCAAAATTGTCCGTACTGATATTACCTGCATAGGCCGCATTGTCCAATATGAATTTGGGTATGTCCAGTGTCACATCCGAGCGTATAGTGCCCAGGTTACTGGTCAGTACGCCATTGGCGGCAAAGTTCTCTATATAGCCTTTGAAGTTGCCTTTGAAATAGGCATACATGATCTTATCGATCGCTATGTTGGGATCGTTTTTAAGTGCAGGGGCATATTTTATAATGCCAGCCCCCGTTGTCATCACTTCCCCGTCACGAAACTCGATCAGCGTATGGTTGATGTCAGGTAGCCCGGTCATCGCCAGGTCGCCTTTTATGCTTGTGCTGCCATCGTTAAGCAGCAGGTGCCGGCCTGTTATCTTGCTTACTGTGCCTTTAATGTCCCCCGCCAGCTTTACTACCGATGGATACTGGCGTAATTGAGGTGCGAAGTAGGCCACATCCCTTACATCTACCACGCTGTTCGACAGGTGGGCTTCCATCACTACCTTGTTGATATAATCCTGGAAATCGGGGAAGCGGCTGTAGCGCATCGCATAATAATTTTGCAGCCTGCTCTTATCTGTTTGCAGGTATAGCTTGTCACATATCGATGCATTGGGCGATACGCTTATTTTTGCCCGCATGTCCTTTATCACCAGCCCGCAACGTTCATTGGCCGCAAGATGTTTCAAGTCGGCCGTCAGCGTATCTCCTTTTATGGCCAGGTCTTTAGCTTGCAGGTTTATTTTGCTGATGCCCATATGTGCCGCGTCAAATTCATTGGCCTCAGGTTCTTTTTGATCCGATTTCAGGTAAAAGGCACAACCTTTTAATGAGAGTTCTCCCAGCTTTATGGCCCAGTTACCCGTATTGAATGCGCTGGTATCTATGACATTGCTTTTAGTTTTTTTAATGCCGGCCGGTCTTCCTCCCTGGTAGTCGTCCATGCTGATCATGGTGTTTTCTAGCGTAATGCTGTTCACGTCCAGTATCTTTTTCTTCAGGTCCACCTCATCGGCACTTACCAGCAGGCTGCCTACATCAAAGTCCATATCATTGCCCACCCATCCGTCGTCCATGTGGAAACGTACATTTTGCAGGTCCACCTTTTTCAGGTCTATTTCAAATTCCGTGCTTTGATTGGTCTTCTTTTTCTTAGGTCCCGTGTCAAAAGCGTCTATAACAAACTGGTAGTTCCATATGTCCGATGCCGGTGTGCGGTACAGGTGGGCATAGCTGTTGTTCAGGCCTATATAGCTCAGCACGGGCTTGCCTTTCTTCAGGAAGAACCAGTCGGTGATACGTACCTCGGCATGCCCGGCATAAAGCAGCGTATCCTGCGCATGGTCTTCTATATACAGGCCCTCTATTACCAGGTGGTTCAGCAGGTCTATACGCACATGGGCTATGCTAACCTTCGTCTTCAGCTTATCGGCCAGTATTGCGGTGGCCCTGCGGGCAATATAATTCTGTACCGGCGAGAGGTTGACCAGTACAGAGAGTAGTATAATAAGCCCTAGTAATGCAAGGGCCGTATTCCTTAGTATTTTAAGAAAACGCTTCAGTTATAGCTTTTTTAATACCTAACGGCAAAAATAGTTCCCCGATTATACTTTCTGTCGTATTAAATTGTTAAACAAAGGTACTATACTAATAGCTTTATTCTTAATGCCAATAGAAAAAGCTCCCCATAAGGGAGCTTTATATACAATTTCATTAAATGATCTGTTGCTTATGCCATCGCCCTGCATGTACTTCCGGGAAGCAACAGGGGAGTGATTACGACATTTTGCACAGCGTATTGCACGATTAAACTACTCCTTCACCACCATATGCAGGCTTTCATATCCTGAGGCCTTGTCCAGCACCCGGAGCATATAGACCCCGCTTGCCA
>MKUN01000020.1 GCA_001897835.1 Bacteroidetes bacterium 46-16 | reverse complement strand
TACAGCAGATGTATAGCTTATGAAATTGAGAGCAGAATAGCAGTTCCTCCGGATGTTCCGCAGAGCATCCGGTGGTATCAACTAAACCCCGCTCCCGCAAGTCTGTGACTTGTGGTTATAAATAATGGCAGTTTGTAACTGCCCTATGGTAAGAACGGGTTGGCCCTTGTTGCCGTTCCTTACCAAAATAATGCTGAGGCTCAAAAATGTGGATATCATTATTTGGATTCCCCTCCTTCGCTGTTGTATCTTGCCTCATAGCCTGCCGGTTTACGCGTCCGTAAATTCAGGCTTATTTCTTTAATCGCTTTGTATATGGTTAAGTATATAAAACCTACATACTGCCGCTGCCCGCTGCCACTGGAACAGGTAAAGGCAAGAACTCCCTCCCTGTCTCCTTTTATAGACGAACATGAAACGACAGGAACTCCCTCCCTGCCCCCTTTTTTTAAAGACGAATATGAAAGGGTAGGAAATAACTATTTTTACGCTGTGTAGCCACAGGAGCGCGTTCTGGCCGGTTCGCTTAGCTGCAACAGGAAATAACTACCCCGCAAGAAAAACAGGAAATAACTAAAAATGCTAATAAATATCCCATGCTTATATCGATCCATCCCAAGCTACCCATGCGTGATAAAAACACCACGAGAGACTTTTATATCAACAAACTGGGCTTTCAGCAGTTCGGCGGCGACTACCCCGAATACCTGATGCTGGAGTTGGATGGCCTGCAGCTACACTTCTTTCTGTTCAAAGAGCTTGACCCCAAAGAAAATTATGGGCAATTATACCTGCGTACCGATAATATTGAAGATTGGTACGAGCAGCTACAAAGCAAAGAGGTTAAGCTCACCAAACTGGAAGTAAAACCATGGGGACAAAAGGAATTCGCCCTCCTTGATCCCGATAACAACCTGCTTACCTTCGGGCAGAGTATATGATACTCGCTATGGTTTTATCCCCTTTTAACAAAACATTATAGGTTTTGTAGATACAGCATTATCTAATCAGGTTGTACCTTCTGCCATCCTTAACAGACATGCGTTACCTGCTTTATTTTATATTGGCTTTTTTGGCATGGTCGGTCATATACCTGACCTTCGATTTCGAGGCTGACTTGTCCCGTGTAGGTATTATTTCATTAGGAGCTGCGCTGCTCACAATACTGGCCATCAGGTTTGTGGTAAAACCCATGAGGAGGTGGCTTAGAAAGAAATTCAGCAAAACATACCGCCTGTCCCGCGGCTACGATGATTAAGCGATGATCCTGGCACCGGTTTTCACAAGGAGCTCAAAGAATTGTAATAACCTCTTATCTTAGTTGCCGTGACCGGGCATACATTAAACATACTGGCGCTTATATGGATAGCGGTGGCATTGATAACGCTCCCTTTCCTGCTGCGCATTACGCAGCCCTATGGCAGGCATGCCAGCAAAAAATGGGGCCCTATGCTCAGCAATAGCCTTGGCTGGGTCATACAGGAGCTTCCCTCTCCGCTCTTCCTCAGTCTCTTCTTTTTTATGGGTACAGGTGAAAAGCCGGCAGGTGCATGGTTTCTTTGGGGCCTGTGGATGTTGCACTACCTTAACCGCACCTTAATTTACCCCCTGCGCATCCGCACCCGTGGCAAGAAGATACCCATGCTTATTGTGCTATCGGCCATATGCTTCAACTTTGTCAATGGCTACCTCAATGGGTGCTATCTCGGCAACTTTGGCATGGCCTATGGCGAAGGCTTTTTCTCCTCTGCACAGTTCCTTATCGGCTTGCCTGTTTTCATTATTGGGGCCGTTATTAATAACTACTCCGATACACTTTTGATCAACCTGCGAAAGCCCGGCGAAACGGGTTATAAGATACCTGTGGGCGGACTGTTCAAATATATATCCTGCCCCAATCATTTCGGCGAGATCGTGGAGTGGCTCGGCTTTGCGATTATGGCCATGTCGCTGCCGGCATGGAGCTTCGCCATATGGACCATATGTAATTTGATACCCCGTACCCTCGATAATCATAAATGGTACCTTCAAAAATTCCCCGATTATCCTAAGGAGCGCAAAGCGGTGATACCTTTCGTGCTTTGATCGCAGGCTACTATCTTCCCGTTTTTTCATTCCGCAGGGTATAGCCTGTCAGCATTGGGTATAGGTGTTATACGGATGCGATCGTGATATTTGTCACCATAGGGTATCTTATGTATGTGTATATTTGTACCGTGATCCGTATTGGTTCTATAATGATGTTGTCCTTGATACTGCTGGTGCAGGCACCCGTGCAGCAGTTGCTAAAGGTATATGCACTGGTGGAGCATTATTATGAGCACAAGGAGCGTAATGGGAGTATGGACATCGTTGAATTTCTGACCATGCACTACGCCAAAGGCGATGTAAAGGATGCAGACCATGACCGTGACATGCAATTGCCCTTTAAGCATCCATCTTCCACTTCCCTCATTTTCACGTTTTTCGAGTCAAGGGCCATTACTGTTGAGCCAGTGTATATGCCCCTTGTATCGGGATCCACATCCTTATACAGGTGTCCCTTCTGTTTATCACAGTTGTTGTCCGCCATCTGGCATCCGCCAAAGGCCGGTGTTCTTTTTAGCTAAAATATTATAATTGCTACAGGCCTTGCCGCCTGTATGCCTTTTTTGTTTGATGATGGTCAGCACCTATACTGTGTTGCGACCATAAAATCACTATTATGCTGCAAAAGATCATTGAGTTTTCGGTCAGGAATAAACTCATTATTATATTATTTGTGCTGGGCCTTATTGGTTATGGGGCTTACCAGCTTACCCAGCTGCCTATAGATGCAGTACCCGATATAACCAATAACCAGGTGCAGGTAATAACCGTTACGCCCTCCCTCGGAGCGCCGGACGTGGAGCGCCTGATAACATTCCCTATAGAGCAGGCCAATAGCAATATTCCCGGGCTGAAGGAGATACGCAGTTTTTCCCGTTTCGGGCTTTCATTGGTCACTATTGTCTTCAACGACGATGTGGATGTGTATTGGGCAAGGCAGCAGGTATCAGAACGCCTGCAACAGGTGCAAAATGAAATACCCAGGGGCATAGGGGAGCCTTCGCTGGCCCCGGTCACTACCGGGCTGGGGGAGATATACCAGTACGTGGTAAGGCCTAAAGCGGGTTATGAGTACAAGTATAATGCAATGCAGCTGCGCACCATCCAGGACTGGATGATACGGCGCCAGCTATTGGGTGTGGAGGGCGTAGCTGATGTAAGCAGTTTTGGCGGCTACCTGAAACAATATGAAGTAGCGGTAAGCACAGCTAAACTAGCTTCATACGGTCTTGGTGTTAAGGATATTTTCGCGGCACTGGAAAAAAATAATGGTAATACCGGTGGTGCCTATATAGAAAAAGGGCCTGCTGTCCTGTACATACGCAGTGAGGGCCTGGCAGAAAATATTGGCGATATAGAGAATATTGTGGTTAAGCAATTATCGTCCGGTTCCCCCGTTTTGATTCGCGATGTGGCTGATGTGCGTATCGGCTCGGCAACGAGGTATGGCGCCATGTGTTATAATGACAAAGGCGAGGTAGCCGGGGCCATAGTGATGATGCTCAAAGGCGGGAATAGTAATAAGGTCATTAAGCAGATAAAAGAACGTATTGCCCAGATACAAAAAACATTGCCGGAAGGCGTAGTGATAGAACCCTTCCTGGACAGGACCAAAATGGTGAATAATGCCATTGGCACGGTTGAAAAGAACCTGCTCGAAGGCTCACTGATCGTCATTTTTATCCTGGTGTTATTCCTCGGCAACCTGCGGGCAGGACTCATCGTGGCATCCATTATACCGCTGGCCATGTTATTCGCCATTATTATGATGAACCTGTTTGGTGTAAGCGGCAACCTGATGAGCCTTGGTGCCCTTGATTTTGGTCTTATCATAGATGGGGCGGTCATTATCGTAGAGGCGGTAATGCATAGGCTTGGGCATTCCAGGCAGTTCAGGGAAGTTGTGCGCCTCTCGCAGGGGGATATGGATAAAGAAGTAAATACAGCTGCCTCCCGTATGATGAACAGCGCAGTGTTCGGGCAGGTGATCATACTTATTGTGTATCTGCCCATATTCTCGCTGCGCGGTATCGAGGGGAAAATGTTCCGGCCCATGGCGCAGACCGTTGCCTTCGCCCTGGTGGGGGCATTCATCCTTTCGCTTACCTACATACCTATGATGAGCTCTTTGTTTATCAGCAAAAAGATAAAGCATAAGCCAGGCTTTTCAGACAGGGTCATGGCCCGCATCGAACGCAGGTTCCAGCACGCCCTGGATAAAGTGCTGCATTACCCTAAGCTCATGATAGGCAGTGTTGTATTATTATTTACGGCTGCCGTATTTGTACTGCTTTCGCTGGGCGGGGAGTTTATCCCGCAGTTGGAGGAGGGGGATTTTGCAGTAGATACCAGGGTGCTGACGGGCAGCAGCCTGCATACCACCATCGATGCTACACAAAAAGCGGCTGGCATTCTCCTGCATAGGTTCCCCGAGGTGCAAAAAGTGGTGACCAAGATAGGCAGCGGCGAGATACCCACAGATCCAATGCCCATGGATGCGAGTGATATGATGATAATATTGAAGGATAAGAAGGAGTGGACATCGGCAAAAACTTTTCCTGAGCTGGCAGAGAAAATGGGTGCAGCGATCAGCGAGATACCGGGTGTGACCATGGGCTTTCAGTTTCCCGTACAGATGAGGTTCAATGAATTGATGACCGGGGCGCGACAGGACGTGGTGTGTAAAATATATGGTGAGGACCTGGATACGCTTGCCTTTTATGCCGATAAATTGGGCAAGCTTGTGTCAACGGTAGACGGCGCACGTGACCTGTACGTGGAAACGGTGACAGGCCTGCCCCAGTTGGTCATCAAATATGATCGTGCAGCTATCGCCCAATACGGGTTGAGCATCGAAGACGTAAATAACGTGGTGAACACTGCATTCGGGGGACAAAGTACCGGTCTTGTTTTTGAAGGAGAAAAACGTTTTGACCTTGTCGTTCGCCTCGCAGGAGATCAGCGAAAGAACATAGAAGATGTACGTAACCTGTTGGTCCCTGCCGCAAACGGTACACAGGTGCCCTTGAACCAGCTTGCTACGGTTGAAATAAAAGATGGACCCAACCAGATACAGCGCGAGGATGCGCGGCGGCGTATCGTTGTTGGCTTCAATGTAAGAGGCCGCGATGTGCAGAGCATAGTGAATGAGCTACAGCAGAAGGCAGCCGGGATCAGGTTGTCTGCCGGCTATTACATTACTTATGGCGGGGCGTTCGAGAACCTCGTAGCAGCCAGGAAGCGTTTGACGCTTGTGGTTCCGCTGGCATTGGGTCTTATTCTGTTAATGCTCTATTTCGCATTTCGTTCGCTGCGCCATGGCCTCATTATCTATAGTGCGATACCATTATCGGCTATTGGGGGAGCGTTCGCACTGGCTGCAAGGGGCATGCCATTCAGTATAAGTGCCGGGGTTGGCTTCATCGCATTGTTTGGGGTTGCGGTATTGAATGGTATCGTATTGATAGCAGAATTCCGCAGGCTGAAGGCCGGGGGTCTCACCGATCTCAGGCGTATCGTGCTGCAGGGTACCAAGATAAGGTTGCGACCTGTGTTAATGACAGCAGCAGTAGCTTCATTGGGCTTCCTGCCTATGGCGCTCAGTAACGGGGCCGGGGCCGAGGTGCAGCGGCCATTGGCTACGGTAGTGATCGGGGGACTGCTGACCGCTACCTTCCTCACTTTATTCCTTCTCCCGGTACTGTATATATTATTTGAAAAATCAAATGAAAAATCAAACATTAAAATGAAAAATAAAACAGCGATCATATTATTGCTGTTGAGCCTTAGCCCATTGCTGGCCCGGTCTCAACAAACGATAACACTTGATGCAGCCATTGATTCCGCCCTTAGGAATAATTTAAGCCTCGGGGCAGAAAGGCTTATGGCAGATTATCATAAAAGAATGATCGGCACTGCATGGGAGCCCGGCAAAACAAATGTTACTGCTGAGTGGGGCAATATCAATAGCGCCTATAGCGATACGCGCTACGGTATCTCCCAGAGTATAGCATTCCCGCTGGTATATACCGGGCATACTGCGCTGCTGCGTGATGAGTGGAAAGCAGCCGAAGCGCAAAAAGATCTCCGCGAAAAACAACTGGTCAGGCAGGTATCTCAATTATACAACGAGATCAATAGCCTTTATCACAAACGCGACCTATTGCGCCAGGCAGATAGTCTATATGCCGGTTTTGCACAAAAGGCAGCCTTGCGGTATAAACTTGGGGAAACCAATATCGCCGAAAAAGCATCGGCTGAGAACCAGAGAGGCCAGGTAAAGCTACAGCTAGACCAGTTAGAGACAGACCTCGCTATTTTAAGCGAGCGTTTTGCCTACCTGCTGCATTCGGCAACTAATTATATGCCCGCCCGGGAATTTTTGAAAATGTCTCCCGGCATATTACCGGTAGAACCGGCAATTGCCGGTCATCCTTACCTGGCATATCTTGAGCAGCAGCGAAAAGTGTCACAAGCCAGGGTACGGTATGAGCGGCTGCAACTGCTTCCGGAGCTGACAGGCGGCTACTATAACCAGAGTTTCAGCGGCTGGCAGAAGGTTGATAACCAGGAACGGTTGTACGGTCAAAGTACCCGTTTCCCTTCGCTGCAGTTCGGTATTGCTATACCTGTATTGTTTTTTGCAAGGTCCGCTAACATCAAGGCTCTTTCGCTTGGTGTAAGTATTGCTGCAGCCCGGGAGGAGGATGGGCGCAACCTGCTTGACCGCGAGTATAAAGAAGCAGTGTTGGCTTATGGCCAGTATAGCAAGGCGGTAAGATATTTTGAAGATACCGCTTTGCAGAATGCTGATATGCAGATCAGTATCGCAGATCGCCAATTCATGCAGGGAGAGATCAACTACCTGGAGTACACCTTGCTCCTTAACCAGGCCATAGGTATACGCAATGATTATTACGATGCGCTAAAGAAAATGAACGAATCTGTTTTAGAGATCAATTACCTCACCAAAAATTAATTAAATGAAGAACGTACTCATAGTATCGTATATAGCTATTTTCTTTTCTTCCTGCGGTAATCATACTACACAGGAAGAAAAGATCACGGATAGCCTGGCGGCTACGGTAGTTACACTCACCGATGCCCAATACAGGAATGCTGCCATAGATACCGGTATGGCTACAAAACAAGCCATCCGCTCGATATTGAAAGTCACGGGAACTATAGATGTGCCGCCGCAGAACATGGTATCGGTCAGTTTCCCGATGGGCGGGTATCTTAAGTCTACAAGTCTGTTGCCCGGCATGCACATTCGTAAAGGAGAGGTGATAGCCCGTATGGAAGACCAGCAATATATACAATTGCAGCAGGATTATCTTACGGCAAAAGCACGCCAGGCATACCTGGAGAATGAGTACCAGCGCCAGAAAGAACTGAATGCAAGTAAAGCGAGCAGCGATAAGTCCTTTCAGCAAGCTGAGGCCGAGTACCGCAGCAATAAGATACTGATAAACGGGTTAATGCAAAAGTTGCAGCTTATTGGCATAGATCCTTTAAAGCTGAATGATGGTAATATTTCACGCATGATAAGCATACATGCCCCGATAGACGGTTACGTGTCTGCCGTTAAGGTAAATGTAGGCAAATACGTTACCCCGTCCGATGTGCTGTTCGAACTGGTGAATCCCACCGATATTCACCTGGCGCTAACTGTATTCGAGAAAGATATTAACAAGCTTTCCATTGGTCAGAAATTACTCGCTTACAGCAACAGCGATCCGGATAAGAAGTATCCTTGCGAGATCATACTGATAGGTAAAGATGTGAGTACGGAACGGGCTATCCAGGTGCATTGTCATTTTGAGCAGTATGATAAATCGCTGGTGCCCGGCATGTACATGAATGCTGACATCGAAGTGAATAGTGCAGAGGCTTATGCAGTGCCCGAAGCGGCGATAGTGCGCTATGGCGATAAGCAATATGTATTTGCTGCCAGGGCACAAAATAGTTATGAGATGAAAGAGGTTGTTACGGGGCCCAGCGAGAATGGCACTGTGGCCATAGTGGATGCAAAAGGGCTTGATCTTGCAAAGCAAACGCTTGTTACGGGAAATGCTTACACATTACTCATGAAGCTTAAGAACACGGCAGAATAAGGCTTTGTTATCTGCGAAATGCGATTATTCTGATTGACATAGTGGTTGATATAAGCAGTGCGGGCATTTTGCCCGCACTGCTTATATTGTTGTACTGTTTGAATGTATTCTTGTTCCCCTGGCCGGGCCCTTACATCTTCACGATTTTACGTACTACATTACCATTATTCCCTATCAGGCTTATGTAATAAACACCCGCTGGCAAATTTCGAATATCAACCGTGGTACGTTGCGGCTGCAGTTTTTGTTCCAGGACGGTATGGCCAAGCATATCGGTCAATATGCAGGAATTGTATGTTGTATTGTTGGTAATGATCATGAATTCATTGCCTGTTGGATTAGGATATATACGGATGTCACCTGCTTTTACAGCATTATGTACCGATGTTGGGCAGCCGGTACGGTTGTAGGCAGTATTGGTAAGCACCACGGGATTGTAATCGAAGTAAATACCAGCGCGATTCGTGATATCCGTACCATCAGGGAGCCCGTTTTTCAGGCTGATCGAGTACACAAGCATACCATCACATTGCCCATGATGCGAGCTGTCGAGCAAATTAATGTCAGGGAAATCAAATTTAACGACTTTATTATTTCCCTGTGTGGTAATAGATGTGTTACCAAGCGTTGCCTTTTTCCGAGTTGGATAAAACGGTCCCAAACCTGCCGCACGACTACCCGAAAGACCCACGAACACTGGGAGAACACCTGCGGAAGCGGCGGTATGACCTGAAATTGACCCGTCGGGATGTTGGCAGGATTTTCAAGGTGCACCCTGGGGTTATCATGCATTGGGAGAATGATCATAACGAACCGAGCGGGTGCTACGAGGGATTGATACGGCTGTTTTTGGGATATAAGCCCCCTCTGACATAATACTCAGTTCTAATATTAAGCTTCTAATAAATGTACGATAACCTTTTCCAAAGCCAGCCTACTGTGAGGTTGGCTTTGTATTTTTGCCTCCTAAATGTACTTACCATGAACGGCATGCAACCGCTGATTTTTATGCTCCAGATGACCCAAAAACAGGGAGATTTTACCGTTGAAATGCTATCGGGAGAAATGCATACATGCAATCTCCTCGGTTCAAGTTTCAATATGAATAATGAAACTAACGAAGCCACGTTTATGAATGATAACGAGCTGGGGACATTTGTTATAGACTTGCATAAAGTAAAAGCAGTCTATTAACGCTAGGATTTCTTTTTTCTAAGGGAACTCAGTACCGCCTTGTTTATCGTATCCTTCTTGCCTTTCATTTCGCTTTCAGTCGCTGGGTTGTACTCCACCTTGACCCGATATCCCTTTATCCGCGTTTCGGTCGTTGCTTCTTTGGCAAGCTGTTCATCGAGATATAAGAAAAGCTGTTCCGGTTCAAAAAAGAGCAGCCTGGCTTGCTCTGCCTGCGAGAAGGCCGCCTCGGCGGCTTTACGGATATTGCTGATTATCTTCTTGTCGCTGGAACAGCACACGACAAGCTCATACCCGGCGCTCAGGCATTTTGCAAGGTTGTGTATCTCCCAATCCGTATCGGTGGTAACGGATATTTCGCAGGCAATGCGGCTGGTATTGCGTTCCAGGCTCACATCCACTCTGCCTGTGCCATCGTGCGTTGGGGCTTCTAGTTTCGCAACATAGCCTCTCGATTCCGCCATTTTCTTTACCAGGTTCTGCAAATAACGATGCTGCGTTTCCTCTTTCTTCTTGGCTTCTTCCTCTATGCTAGTGGATGGGACTATCCGCACCGGCTCGGGTATAGGTTGCAGGGGAACGCTGGGTTCCACCTTGTCTGCAACCGGCTTAGATGCTGTCTGCTGTTTGGGAATTTCGGTAATCGGTTCTTCTCGCAAGGATTCAAACAAGGCTTCGACTTCTTCTTTGGGCGTTCCGTACTGAAGCCGGGATCGCTCAATGACTGCTTGCGTGGTTGCTGCCGCTAGCGCAGTATCAATGTTTGGGAGTGGCACGTTCGTAAGGCTAAAGTCATAGTCCGGCCGCTCTATACGCCCGATGGCCTCCCCGGTGTTCAGATTCTCCAGGTCTTCTCGCGTAAAAAAAGAAAAGCCGCCCTCGAAGCGCTTGGCATCTGTATCTCCCAAACGGAAACATATCCTTGTTCCCGCATTAGCGGCCACTGCACTGGCAAGCTCCGTATCGTACTTGGCAAGCTGCTGCATGTCCTGGTGGGCCAGTATCAGCCCCAAATGGTATTTCCTGGCCCCTGATAGTATGGCGCTCATGGATGGCGTGATGAAATTTTGGAATTCATCTATGTACAAGAAATAGTCGCTTCTATGCTCTTTGCCTTTGGCCTGTCTGGCCATCGCGGCCTGGTAGAACTTGGTGATGAAGAATGTCCCTAAGAGGTAGCTGTTCTCAGTCCCGATAAGCCCTTGCGATAGCTTGACCAGTACGATCTTTTTGCTATCCAAAATGTGTTCAAAATCCAACCCTTTCTTTTGGGACACCATGTTGCGGATGAGCTTAGGTCGCAGGAAGGTGTCTAAACGTGTCAGAATAGGCCCTATAGAGCCGGATTTAAGCAATGGATACTCTTTCTGCCAGTAGTACACGATGCTCGGGTCAGATACGCCTTTGAGGTAGCTGTCCCGAAAGCCTTTCTCGACCAGGAAGCGGCGGAGGTCTACAAGTGTTCCTCCCTGTTTGCTCTCCAAGAAGGCAAGTATGGCATTGGCAAAGACGCTGTTCATCTGGTCGCCCCAACTGGTGCTCAGGCGCTTAAAGACCGCCACGAGATCGGAGGACAGGATGTCTTTCTCTATCTCCGAATGGGCACTAAGGATATTGAAGCCAACCGGGTAGGCCCCGTCTGCGGGATCAATGAGGAGGATATCATTAATTCGGGATTCCGGTATGTAGGGCAATACGCTCTCGATCAAGTCACCATGTGGGTCCAAAACGCAGAGCCCTTCACCATTTTGTATGTCCTGGCAAATGATGCTCTGCAAAAAAGTGGACTTACCCGTGCCAGTCGCGCCTATGATGTGTGTATGTTTTAGTCGTTGGGCATTTGACACCGTAACCTGCTTTTCCCGGCCGGCATGACTGTTTATGCCGAGTACCAGCTTGTGTCCTTCTGTTATTGCTGGGGCTGATTTGGTTTTCCGTGCATCACGTTCCAGTTTAGCGGTAGTGACGGACTCTGACGGCAGGTGTACGATGGTCGCCAGCTCCCGGCTGTTTAGGAGCATGCCCAGGCGCTGGGATTCCCTAAGCAATAGGTTGTCTATGTTCTCCTGGAAATCCTCACCGGGAGGGTTCAGGGGGATAAGGGAGTTATACGAATTTGTAAAAACGCGAACGAGCGCACTTTCTACCGCCCTTGAGAGGGTGAAGGTTTCCCGTTCTGTCTTGCTGCTCACCAGTGTCCGCAGCACGACCGCATGTAAGGGACTTGCGATCTTCTCTTTGGCAAGCTGTACCATTTCCGGGGCGTTATAGAAAAAGGACTTGCCATCACTATCAAGCACTGACCGCATGATGCTCTCAGCCCAGGGATTCAGCGCTCCTTTAAAGAGGACTTGTATAACGGCGTATTCGTTCTCCCGCAGGTTTTCCAAGGCTGCGAATAAGCCTGTGAACGGGTCTATTTTGAGGCTATCCGTCATGACCAGCGGACGCATGAATTCGTCCCTAAGCCCATAGTCCTGTATGTAGCCGACGGTCCCGGTCTCTAAGATATGCTCTATACGGTCCGGCTGCTCGGTAACGATACAGCCCGGAAAGAACGCCTTGACCTGGCTTTGGAGGTAGGCAGCATCTGAGGTGCGGCAGACAAATTGGAGGGATATACTGGTATGGCTTCCGACTATCTCAAAGCTCAACGGGTATTGGCAATTGGAGAGCATTAAGAGCAATTGCTCTGTCTCCTCTATGCCTACCTTGTACCCCTTGGGCACGACGAGGGAAAAGACCTGTATGCGCTCAGTGCAATCGAAAAGATATGGTTCTACTGGTTCAGGCGCTTCTTCCTGTGCGGGCGGCGGTTCTTTGGGCACTAGGGCGTTTACGATACGCCCCAGGATAGTTGGCCGCTTGCCATCGTCTGCAACCGGAATACTCGGTATGCTATGCCCAAAGAAGGGATGGAATGGCGGTTCAAGGTCAACGGCCAGCTCATACGCGAGCCAGCCGCGGCCGCGGAGCTCCCAATCGTAGAATTGGGCGGTAAGCCGTTCCGAAAGGGAGGGCGGCATCAGGCGAATTCGATGTTCTGTTGGCCGCCGTCATTACGTATGGGCGCTATGGGTACTCGTTCCGCTTGGGTGCTTGTAATATGGTTGATGGCGGCCAGCACGCATTGATGCACCGCTTCCCGGAACATTGCATCCGTATCCTGCTGAAAAAAGGTCTTGCGGAACAAGACGGCGGTCAACGATTCACCTATCTTAGGGATGCGCATGCACATGTCTTGCAGGAAATGCACCGGCTGACCCTGCCGCCAGGATATGAAATAGTCCGTGCCGAACGGTGCAGCGCAGATGAGTATCATCTGGTCGCTCCTGCGTATCTGCAAGTACTCCCGCGACCCGAGAAAGGTGTCCGAAT
>MKUN01000019.1:56674-101599 GCA_001897835.1 Bacteroidetes bacterium 46-16 | reverse complement strand
CAGGTTATATACAAGGCTTTGGCCCGCATTCAGCTGCATCCCCAGGTTCAGCCTGTTCATCCAGGCCATGGTGTCAAACGCCCCTTCCTGGCTGGCCAGCTTTTCCAGCCTGCTTTTCATGCTGGCGTTAAAGTCAAAGCTTTGCAGGCCCAGCAGGCTGCCGGTCAATAGTTTTTTGGTTTCTTTTGCGCTCCAGCTCGTTGCTACGGTATAGTCGGCGCCTTCGCTGCAATATTTCTTCAGTATGTCTTTGATGAAGATAGGGTTATCGGGTACACAGCCCACAGCGCGCTTATTTTGGTAATAACGCTCCGATGCTTCCGCAAAAAGGATATGGCCATCTCCGTCCATTATGGCAAGGGCAGGGTCGTGCATGGTAGTGGCAAGCCCTATATAATATCTTTTCCGCAACATGAGCAGCTAAATTATGTTTTTTAGGCAACCAATGTGTATCTTATCAATACATCGTATCCCTTTTAAAGTATTTTATATGAGATTCCGCTGGTTCAGGCGCACAGGCATATTCTTTATTCCTTGCTCACCCTTAGGTTGGCTGGTGCTGCTTGCCGCTATTGGTTTTGCCATTAATATGTTCTTTTATATCGACGGCCGTTCCCATTCTGTCAGCGATACATTGATCGGCTTTACTCCCAGGCTCTTACTATTGGGTATTGCTTATATGTTACTGGCTTTTATCACCTCTGCGCCATCCCGCAAACCATAAATATTGTTGATAACCTCTTGGCTGGCAAGGTCTTTGCAGTAAATTCGTACATTGCATCACTCCAAAAAGGATAATAATGAGAAAAGCTGTTTACCTCGCACTTTGTTTTGCTATACTGGCCGGCGCTTCCTGCAAAAAGAAAAGCCCTGAGCCAACCCCCACACCTACGCCAACACCCGTACCGGCGGCAAAAGTAAAATTTACCAATGCCTGCCTCAATACACCCTCTTTGGGTGTTAAGATCAATGATACTGCGCTGTCATCATTGTCGGGCCTGGCCTTTCTCGCTACCTCAGCATATTTGAATGTTACACCGGGCACTTCGGTTAAAACATCCTTCATATTCCCAAGCACCAATTCACCGCTGGTCAGTCCTGCACCCTCATTTAGTTTTACCGATGGCAGCAATTATTCTGTTTTCGCGGTGGGTGATGTCACCAGTGCGGCAGCAATGATGGTAAGTGATGACCTTACGGCACCTGCCGCAGGTAAAGCCAAAGTACGCTTCATCAACCTGAGCCTCGATGCGCTATCCGACAATTTTTATGTGGCTGGCAATAAGCTTGATTCGGCCGTGATGTACAAGGACGTTACGCCTTATCACGAAGTGCCTTCAGGCGATCAGAATGTTATAGTGCAGGACCCCAATGATGTGGGCAACCAGGTCACCATAACGCCACAGAATTTTGTTGCGGGTAAGATATACACCATTATGCTCACAGGTAGCAAGCTCAATACCGGCGATGCCGCATTGAAGCTAACTGTGATCACACACAACTAAACTTCGCAGTTTATCGAATTGCATCTTGTCTTTGTATCTTGGCTGGCATAAAACGATTTATGCTATGGGGCAACTGCTTACTTTCCAGACCTTCCGTACAAAAGATGAAGCCCTTGTCATCGCAGCCCAACTCGAAGAGAATAATATCCCCGTCATAGTAGAGGATGGCGGCTACATGCTTGATAGCAATTTTACAGGTGTGCAGTACGATGACCCCGTGCTGCTCAAGATAGATGCAGCACATTTCGCACAGGCAAGAAAGATACTGGCCGACAATATCAACATCGATCTCGGCACAGTCGATAAAGACTATATGCTTTTCTCCATGACCGATGATGAGCTGCACAATGTGCTGGCAAAGCCCGATGAATGGGGCCTGTATAATTACAAGCTGGCTATGCTCATATTAGCACAACGGGGCCGGCAGGTAGGGGAGCGGCAACTGGAAGATATGCAGCAAACACACTATGGCGAACTGGCAAAACCCGTAGCATTCGATAAAAGCTGGATCATACTCGGCTACCTCATCTCGGTGGCTGGCATCATTGCAGCATTGTGGCAGTTCTTTATGACCATACTCAGCCTCTTTGGCCTGCTGCTCGGTTGGGCGGTTATGACAGCCAAAACCACCCTGCCCGATGGCAAAAGGGTGCAGAAATATGACGAGGTAAGCCGCAGGCATGGCCGCAACATGTTCCTCCTGGGCATGCTTACTTGCATTATAGCGCTGCTTATGTTGTTGCGCCGGATATTGCTATAGTTCGCCCCTCCGCAGTTTGTTCAGCAGGTCTATATACCTTGCTTTCATGGCTGGCGTCAGCCCGTTGATGATATTGGCCTGTATATCGGGCTTGTTATTGCGTTCATCCCAGTTCACAACACCGTCCCATTTCTTTTTCAGTTCCGGGCTGGCATTCTGCATCATCCGGTTAAAGTTTTGGGAGAACCTGCTTTTCTGGTTTGCATCTATTGGGTTGGGCATAAACTATGTAGTATCTCCCCAAGGTAACATTATTAATTCATCTCAACTTGAAAATTATCTCTGCATGGCCGTTGTGACGCGAACTCTCTTCGATGGCTGCATCATTTTTTAGGGCAGCTTAATTATCCCGTATGATTCCCTTTGTGGCCAGGATTTTATTTAGTTCGATAATGAAGCTACCCTCGGACTTAAAAGATCCATGGTTTTTGTATATTCCGGACAGGGAATGTAATTCCTCCACTTCTGCAGTATAGGATTCGATCTTATCGGCAAAATTCAGCCTGCTTTTTTCAATCCTACCACAGGTTAAGGCGGTATTGATTCGTTTGCTGCATCTGCAGTTATTTGCCGGGTTATATATGCCGCAGTTGCCTTTTAAGAAAGCACTCAATATTTTTCTGGATTGCTGGAGCCTTTTCCTGAAATTTTCGGGAGTAGTATTTGAGATTTCCGAACCTATTTTACTATTCAGTTTTAAAATACTCCCTAAAATAAATGTTAAGCGCAGATCCCTATTCAGGCATTGAAGCATGGCGAGGGTGCAGCTTATCTTCATTTCTTTTTCCAATAGCATTTTATCGGGTAGATTGTATTCCAAGGGGGCCTTAAAATCCTTTAGGTCATCTGCATACACGTCAAATGAAGTAAGTATCGTTTCGGTTTTAGTTTGTTTCTGGTTTATTAGATAATTGGTTGCAACCCTGTAAACCCAGGTATTGAATTTGCTTCTATGGTCAAATTTGCCAAGGTTTGTGACAATTTTTATCAATATTTCTTGTGTTGCATCCTCGGCGTCCATTCTGTTCCATAGAAACCGAAGTGAAAGATTGAAAACCAAGGGTTGCACAATGGTTATTAATTTTTCCAAACTTTGCCTATCACCTTCAAGGCAGCGATTAATAACATTCCGTTCATCCATATCATTTGAATAATTCTGTCAAGGGGATGCCTGTAAAGGCACCCCCTTAATAAAGAAACAAAATATTGATTATATGCCCATTGAAAATTGCCCGCTGGGATTATCCTGGATCATTAACCAATTCCCATCAGCTTGCTTTCTTAATACAGCAACCGAGAGGCCACATTGTTCTATTAAGGCACCATCCGGCATATTGCCCGTCATTGTCCAGGGAGCTATATGGGTTGCAATATCTCCCGAGATATAAATTTCATGTCTGCTAAAGGTAAAGGTTGGGTTCATTTCTGAGAATTGCTTGAAAGCTATTCTTAGATTCTCCTTGCCTGAAATTGGCTTTTGAGGTTCGAACATTACAATCGCATTTTCCTCGTAGGTTGCTAAAACGCCGCTTATGTCTTTTTTTTGGAAGGCATTTACCATGGTTTCGATTGTACTGTAAACCCGCTGTTCTTCTGCATTGAAATTTGTTTCCATTTTCTGTTTTTTTAATTGTTTAATTTTTGTTTGTTCATGTATTATTAAGAGAAACTGTCCTGGTAGTTTATGTGCTTGATGGTCTTTTGCATATTGTTTGTTTTTGTACGCAATAAGCCGGGCTGCAAAATATTAGACAAGAAAAAAGGATGGTTGTGAATTAAAACGTGAATTATTTTCAAATGGCCGGGATCATGATAGAGATTATCCCAATATTTCCGTAGCAGGTTCTTATCTGTCCCTGCTGTCCCTGACTGGCAACCATTGAATTCCCTCACTTTTCCACATTCCCACATTTCAGCCATTTTACCTTTCTGCCATTCCTTCATTTCCCTTACATTTGCACAATTTGTTTTTTTATGCCTGATCAACAAAATGCTGCTCCCGCCTGGTTACTCCTCGAAGACGGGACTTTTTTAAGAGGTAAAGCTGCCGGTGCAAAGGGCACTTGCGGTGGGGAGATATGCTTCAATACGGGTATGACCGGTTACCAGGAGGTCTTTACCGATCCTTCCTATACCGGCCAGGTACTTATAATGAATAATGATTATGTAGGTAATTATGGTGCTAAAGGGGCCGATGTGGAAAGCGATTCCATCAAGATCAAAGGCCTTATATGCAAGAATATATCACTGCGTTACAGCCGCATGATAGCCGATGAAGGTCTTGATGAATATCTCGTTCAGAACAATATAGTGGCTATTTACGATCTCGATACCCGTGCCCTTGTGCAGCACATCCGCAGCAAAGGCGCGCAAAACTGCATCATCAGCACCGAGATAAGCGATAAAGAGGCCCTTAAGGCCGAGCTCGCCAAAGTGCCCGATATGGATGGTCTTGAGCTCAGCAGCGAGGTCAGCACCAAAGAAGCATATACATTAGGTTCACCCGATTCGCCAATAAGGGTAGCAGTGCTCGATTATGGGGTCAAACGCAACATATTGAACTGCCTTACCGAGCGCAATGCTTATGTGAAAGTATTCCCGGCAAAGACCGGCCTGGCCACACTCGAAGAGTTTCAGCCGCATGGCTATTTCATCAGCAATGGCCCCGGCGACCCCGGCAGCATGGATTATGCCGTAAAAACAGTAAAGGATGTATTGGCTACCAACAAACCTTTTTTTGGTATCTGCCTTGGCCACCAGCTTCTGGCAAGGGCCAACGACATTCCTACATTCAAAATGCACCACGGCCACAGGGGCCTCAATCACCCGGTCAAAAACATCATCACGGGCAAAAGTGAGATCACTACCCAAAATCATGGTTTTGGTGTCGATCCCGAAGCGGTGAAGAATGCTGACGGGCTTGAAGTGACCCATATCAACCTCAACGATGGTTCTATAGAAGGCATCCGCATGAAGCATAAACCGGCTTTCTCGGTACAGTACCATCCCGAGGCCACACCCGGTCCGCATGATTCAAGGTACCTGTTCGATGATTTTGTGCAGATGATCGAAAGTGCAATGGCGAAATAATCCGGTTTATTCCCGTTTTTTTTTTGCGCTTTGCCTTCTGAATTATAAATTATAAGGTGCTTTTTGCTTTTCACTTTTTACTTTTGACTTAATGGACAAGATACTGATATTAGGTGCCGGCGGGCAGATAGGTGTTGAACTGGCTATGGCATTGCGCGAAGCCTATGGTAATGACAATGTGATCGCAAGTGACCTGAAGCAGGAGCCTCATCCCCTTTTGAAAGACCGTGGTCCTTACAGGGTGCTTAATGCTATGGATGCCAATGCAGTATTGGATATCGTAAAAAAAGAAGGCATTACCCAGGTATATCACCTTGCCGCACTGCTCTCGGCTACGGGCGAGAAAGACCCCAAGAAGGCCTGGGATATCAATATGCAAAGCCTCCTGCAGGTACTGGATATCGCTGTGCAGGAAAAGCTGGCCAAGATATACTGGCCCAGTTCAATAGCTGTATTCGGGCCCACCACGCCGCGTGAGCATACCCCCCAGCAAACCATTATAGAACCCAAAACGGTTTATGGTATCAGTAAATATGCAGGCGAGCTATGGTGCCAGTATTACAATATGCGCTGGGGGCTTGATGTTCGCAGCCTGCGTTACCCCGGCCTTATTAGCTGGAAGTCGGCACCGGGTGGTGGCACTACCGATTATGCAGTGGAGATATACCACGAGGCGCTGAAGAACAAACATTATACCTGCTTCCTCGATAAAGATACATACCTGCCCATGATGTATATGGATGATGCCATACGCGGCACGATCCAGTTAATGGAAGCCCCTGCCGACCAGGTAAAGACACGTATGGCCTACAACTTCAGCGCCATGAGTTTCTCGCCCAAAGAGATAGCAGAGACCATTAAATACCACATACCGGAATTTAAGATCGATTATGCTCCCGATTTCAGGCAGGCCATAGCCGATGGCTGGCCCAAAAGCATTGATGATGGTCCAGCCCGTAACGATTGGGGCTGGCAGCATGAATTTGGCCTCGATAAAATGACCCACGACATGCTCACCCACCTGCGGGAAAGTAAGTAATTATGATAGCTTTCATAAGTTGATAAAAAGCCTTTACTCAATTAACCCATTCAACCTGGTCAACTTACTCAACTTATTCAACTAATTTTGCAACCATGAAACTCCATATCCTTGCAATAGCTGTCCACCCCGATGATATTGAACTGGGCTGTGCCGGCACGCTCATAAAGCACGCTAAAAAGGGCCAGGCTGTAGGTATTGTCGATCTCACGGAGGGCGAACTGGGCACACGCGGCACCGCGGCCATAAGGTTGCAGGAGGCGCAGGATGCGGCAAAGGCAATGGGAGTACAGGTACGGGAAAATGCAGGCATGGCCGATGGCTTTTTCAGGAATGATAAAGAGCACCAACTGCTTTTAATAGAATATATACGCAAATACCGCCCGGAGATAGTGATCGCCAATGCACTTGCCGATCGTCATCCCGATCATGGCAGGGCGGGGCGGCTGATAGCCGATGCCTGTTTCCTCGCGGGCCTCAGGAAGATAGAGACCAGTTACAAAGGTCAGGCACAGGAGGCATGGCGCCCCAAACGGGTCTATCACATGATCCAGGACCGCTTTACAGAGCCGGCCTTTATAATAGACATCAGCAGTGAGCAGGAGCAGAAAATGGAGGTGGTAAAGTGCTATAAAAGCCAGTTTCACGATCCTGATTCAAATGAACCGCTTACATATATAGCAAAAGGTGATTTTTTGAAGAATATCGAGGCACGTGCTGCACTGCTGGGCAAACGTATCGGTGTAGCATATGGCGAAGGTTTTATAAGCGAAAATGTACCCGGCATCAGCGATTTGGATAGCTTGATATTGCCCGAAATGCCCTAGGCAATAGTGGGGACAAAAAAAATATGAAAATATTTTGCCGTTACGTAAAAAAAAAAGACCTTTGCAGTCCTAAAAAAATCAGAAAATGGCACGTGTTTGTCAGGTAACAGGCAGAAAACCGGTAAAAGGTCACAAAGTATCTTTCTCTAATAAGAAGTCACTTCGTCGCTTTATGCCCAATTTACAGACCAAGCGCTTTTTCCTTGCTGAAGAAGATCGTTGGGTAACCCTGAAATTAACCACAGATGCTATCCGCACCATCAATAAGAACGGATTGCTTTCTGTAGTAAAAGAACTGCGCGCACAGGGACAAAAGATCTAATTATAAAAGCAAAAAGTAATAAACGCATTATAAAATGGCTAAAAAAGGAAACCGCGTTCAGGTAATATTGGAATGCACCGAGCATAAAAACAGCGGCTTGCCCGGTACCAGCCGTTACATTACCACTAAGAACAAAAAGAATACACCCGAGCGTATAGAATTGAAGAAATACAATGCTATCATGAAGCGTGTAACTGTTCACAAAGAAATTAAATAACCTCTTTTAAAAATATTCTGAGTCATGGCAAAAGCAGCGAAGACCGCGATCAAGAAAGATCCGAAACAGGCAGCAGAAGCAAAGAACTATACTAAAGTTATTAAGGCGGTACGCAGCCCTAAAACAGGCGCTTACACCTTTAAAGAAGCTATGGTGCACAAGGAGAAGGTAAAAGACTTTCTTGCTGCTACCAAGTAGTTGGAACAGCCTCTATAGACTGAGCCTGTAAACTTGGACTTATAAACATATTCCAATATAGAGCTACCTTTGGGTAGCTTTTTCTTTTCCTCAATACACTGGTTGTTTTTTTGTATTATATTGTGAGTTTCCGCAAACGACACACAATATGAAGAAACCTGATTATGGCGTAGATGCACCGGGTGTTACATTGATCCTGGTCCTTTTTAGTATGGCCGGGGCAGGTTTGGCATTATTCGCCGGGTACTATCCATCAGGCACATGGTCTTCATCTCTTTTCTCTTTTGGCATTTGGGCCGGTGCCGTTTGTTTCCTCGAAGCTGTTTTGATGCTGCTGTATGCCCGGTTCGGCAAATTCCGGCACCGCAACAGGATGCTAAAGCTCAATAAGATAAGAGGACATGAGCAGGTACTGGATGTAGGCACAGGCCGTGGCCTGCTCATGGTCGGTGCGGCTAAACAACTGATAACCGGCAAAGCCACGGGTATCGATATTTGGAGCAGTAAGGACCTTGGGAACAATAAGAAAGAACTCGCGCTTAAGAATGCCGAACTGGAAGGCGTAGCTGATAAAGTAAATATAGAAACAGTGGACATTACTAGCAATGAACTGCCGGATAACGCTTTCGACCTGGTGCTGAGCAACCTTTGCCTGCATAATATTAAAAGTAAAGAACAACGCGAGCGTGCCTGTAAAGAGATATACCGGGTATTGGCAACAGGCGGCACCGCTATTATCTCCGATTTCAGGCATACCGGGCAATATGCTGCGGTGTTTGAAGCCCTGCATATGGAAGTGATTAAAAAGGGGCCTTACCTGCTGGATACTTTTCCGCCATTAAGGGTAGTTGTAGCAAAGAAAATATGTTGAGCTATTGCTGCCAATGCCAGCAATAACTCAACACAGGTTTAAACAGCAGCCACTCTTTTATCCTTTTTCCCAGTGCCGTACCAGTCTATTTTTCCTGAGTAGAACATGATGACCGCAAGTATGAGGAATAAGCCTATGCTACCGAAAATGAGCGCATAATCCTGCAACTGCACCAGTATAAAAATATAGGCATACAAAGCTGATAGTGAGATGGTGAAGCCCAGTGCTACCCTTAGCTTCCTGAAAATACCCCATACATATGCCCCGATAAGCAACACTGTAGCTGCGGATGCTATGAAGTAGGCTGGTCTGAAACCCGAATATTCGGATATGGACAGCAGCAAGGCATAAAAGATACATAGCGCAAAACCCACCAATATATATTGCAGCGGATGTACCTGTACTTTTTGCATGATCTCCATGAAGAAGAAAACCGTAAAGGTAAGTAGAATGAAGAGTATGGCGTATTTAACACAGCGTTCCGTCATGGTATAATCATCAGTAGCCTGTACCAGCTTTACACCAAATGCCGACCGCGATATGTCGTAACTACCATCTTTCCAGGCCTGGGGAAAGTTGCGCGACACCTGTAATACTTTCCAATATGCACTAAATCCTTTTTCATTTACTTCGGGTGTTTTAGAAGGCAGGTACTGCCCATCGAAGGCAGGGTCTTTCCATGGCGATCGCAGCCTTGCTTCGGTTGTTTTACCAACAGGTACGAAATACAGATTTGATGAACCCTTGAGCTTAATATGAATATCGTAATCGAGGCTATTGTTGGGATCTGCGGATAATGGGAGGTTTAGTCCCTCATCAAACAGGCGTTTATCAGGCGTCCCTGCTTCCATGGTTTGCTGCTGCCCGTTCAATGTGGCGGAAACCTCTTCTACCAGTCCTTTTGCATCACCGATACCAAGTATTAAGTGTGCCTCATTCCAATACATATTTTCGGGCGGTATTTGCAATTTCCCGGTACTAATGGGGTTTGAATTTCCCCCGCAGGTCGAGTTCCGATTCATATGGTTTTACATCGTAGAGGCTGCGGTGCCTTAATTCCGGTTTTAGATCGCCGCTTATATCGAGGTGCTCGGGCAGGTAATATGCGGTTTTCCTGCTATTCGCATCTTTGCTGTAATAGGGCACGGCTATTAACGGCCCACTTATCAGCTGGCTTCCACCCCATTTGCTGCTGACCTCATTTATCACTTCGTTTTGCCTGTTCTGCCGTTCTTTTACCAGTTGCATTATAATACGGTGGGTATCATCATGACCAGTATAAGGAAGCCCGTTAAAAAGCCCTTGATGAGTAACCTGTTCTTTTCCCAAAAGGAGAGCGCTTCTGTTTGCATATGCTATATTTTCGTTTTTAAAAGTGCTTTGTTTTTCAAAGTAAAATGATCAAAAAAATATCAGTTCAATCCTTTTATTATTTTTTCAAGTGCATCGAGGTGAGCGCGAAAGGCCTTTTCACCAGCACCGGTCACTGAATAGGTCGTGTTTGTTTTTCGGCCCACAAATCCTTTATGGACCTTTACATACTTATTCTCTTCCAGTGTTTTCAAATGGCTGGCCAGGTTGCCGTCGGTAACATCTATAAGGGCTTTCAGCTCATTGAAGTTCAGGCTTTCGCTGACCATCAATGCGCTCATGATGCCTATCCTGATGCGGCTGTCGAATATCTTGTTCAGTTGTTCTATGGGGTTCTTCATTCCTCTATTGTGCTATTGCCGGCTTATCGTATTTTTTCCACATGACCAGCCCGTACAGTATATGCAGTATACCAAAGCCTGCTGCCCAAAAATACAATCCATATGCGGGATAGAACAGGCAAATGCAGGCCAATATCACTTCGAGCAAGCCCAGGTACCTGATATCGGATAAGGTATATTTACTTGCATTGATCAGTGCAAGGCCATAAAATACCAGGCAGGATGGCGCAATATAAAGATCGTCACCATTGTACAGAAAGCATAATGAGAATACCGCCCCTGCCAGCAAGGGAATTGCGCCATGCAATAACAATTGCCTAGACGCGGCATTCCACATTGGCTGGTGGTTCTTTTTGGTTTTCCGGTAGGTAAAGAGGAAGGCACCGGCTAGGGCGATTACAAATACAACCAGTGCAAGGACCAGTAACTGCAGTCTTAACCTGCCATAAGCATAATGCCATTTTACAGCAACATTTATCCATTTTTGAGCTAAAAGTGCAGCAGCGAGGGCCGTAATACCGGCCCAGATACCACTCCAGCCGCTAAGTGTAATGAAGCGGGCTGAGCGGTCCATGATACTGCGGATCTCCTGTAAAGTCTCTAATGAGGGATGTTGCTCTTCGTTTGGCATAAAAGTACTTTGAAATACAAAGTAAATGAAGTGGTACCAGATATGCAAATATTTTTTTGTTAATAAAAATTGAAAAGCTAAAATAGCTGGTCGTTATGGATGACGGGCGGTTTTATATCCGTACCGCAATGTTTATTCAATTCCACTATGAAATATTTTATAAGCTCGGGTGAATGCAGTTCCTCGTGCTGGTGCATGAAGAAGTAGCAGGTTTCAAGTCCTTCGGCCATCCATTTTTTTATACGCTGCACCCATTCGTCAATACGGCTATAATCGGTAGGGTGCAGTGCATTGCCTACGAAACGGATAAAACATTCGGGCGTGGAGAGGTGCATATGCACACAGTCGCGGCGGCCTGCTGCATCGGTTATGATCGTGCCCCTTTTGTTCTTTTTCAGAAACTGGTAAAGCTCCGGGTTATAACCGTCCTGGTACCATTCTTTATGGCGCAGCTCGAGGAACATATCCACATCTTTAGGAAAGTCTGCAATGAATGCTTCAATAGTATCCAGGTGCTTCAAGCCCATCTGGGGATGGGGCATCAGGAATATGGGTCCTAAGTGCTTTTTAAATTCAGCTACAACTTCAAGATAAGCATCCACCTCTGCCTTAACATTTTTCAGCCGGCGTATGTGGGTTATCGACTCGGTGAATTTAGGGCAGAAGATAAAATCTTTGGGAACCTTTTCCACCCAGCTTCTTACCCTTGCAAGGTCGTGCAACTGGTAATAAAAACCATTGAACTCTATGCAATTGAATTGTTTGGCATAATATTCCAGGAAGTCCTTCTCTTTTGTGCCTTTAGGATATAGTTTCCCGATCCAGTCTTTACGTCCCCATTTGGCACAGCCTACGTAAAATTTTGTTTTACCCTTTTTCTTTGAGGCTTTTAAAACTGTGGTAGTTACCTCCGGATCGGGTGGGAGCGTAAGATCAATATTGTCTAATTCAGATTCGGGTACTTTACCAAATTCCATAGGATATGCACTTTCTGTAAAGATAGGGCAAAGTGCCAAGTTGCAGGGCAATTCACTTAAGCCGGCTTAACGAAGAAGGCTGTGCTACAAATAGCACAGCCTCCGAATTTTATTTGCATTGCCTTATTATCAGCTGTTCTTTATAGCGGCTATACCGGGCAGTTCTTTACCCTCAAAATACTCAAGCAGGGCACCACCGCCGGTAGATACATAACTTACTTTATCGGTGAAATGGAACTTATTGACCGCAGCAACACTATCGCCGCCGCCAACGAGTGAGTAGGCGCCGTTCTCCGTTGCTTCCGCTACAGCTTCTGCTATTGCTTTCGTACCATGCTGAAATTTATCCATTTCGAAAACCCCCATAGGACCGTTCCAGAGTATGGTCTTAGATTCGGTAATGATGTGTTTGAAATGATCTATAGCCATTTCACCAATATCCAGTCCCATCCATCCTTCGGGTATCTCCGCATTCAGCGATGAGGAGGTGTTGGCATCGGCAGCAAATTTATCGGCAATGATACTATCGGCAGGCAGGTGGATGCATACGCCTTTTTCTTCCGCTTTTTTCAACAGTTCGAGTGCCGTATCCAGGCGGTCGTCTTCGCAAAGCGAGGCACCGATATGGCAGCCTTCCGCTTTGTAAAAAGTGTAAGCCATGCCGCCGCCAATAATAATATCGGTAGCTTTTTCCAGCAGGTTCTCGATAATAAGGATCTTATCCGAAACCTTGGCACCACCGATTATTGCTGTAAAGGGTTTCTTGTTGTTGTGTAACACTTCTTCTGCTGCAGCTACTTCAGCCTCCATAAGCAGGCCGAACATCTTACGATCGCCGGGGAAGAACTGTGCGATGACTGCTGTGGAAGCGTGGGCACGGTGCGCGGTACCGAAAGCGTCATTCACATATACATCGCCCAGTTTTGATAGCTTTTCGGCAAATTCGTTATCTCCCTTTTCTTCTTCCTTGTGATAGCGCAGGTTCTCCAGCAGCAGTACCTGCCCCGGCTGTAAAGCTTCAGCCTTTGCCAAGGCATCTTCGGTAATGCAATCGTCGGCAAACTGCACCTCCGTACCTAAAAGGCCGGATAAATGAGCCACAACCGGCCTTAATGAAAAATCGGCAAGGGTAAGATGCGGCTTTTTCGCAATGTCCTTTAGCGGGCGGCCCCAGTGGCTCATCAATACCACACTGCCGCCATCGGCCAGTACTTTCTTTATAGTTGGCAGTGCAGCGCGTATGCGGGTGTCGTCGGTAATCTTACCGTCTTTTACCGGCACATTGAAATCAACGCGGATCAGCGCTCTTTTGCCGTCGAAATTATAATCATTGAACCTTGTCATCGGTATTTTATTTAAAGAGAAAACGCTACCCGAAGGTAGCGTTTATCAGCAAATTCTGTTTTATTTAGAGATAAGTCCCGCAAAATATTTAACGGTGCGAACCAGTTGCGACACATAGCTCATTTCGTTATCATACCAGCTTACGGTCTTAACCATTTGTGTATCACCTACGGTTATAACTTTGGTCTGTGTAGCATCGAACAGTGAACCGAAATGTGTACCAATGATATCACTGCTTACGATCTCGTCTTCGTTGTAGCCAAAGCTTTCGTTGGCAGCAGCCTTCATTGCCGCATTCACTTCTTCAATGCTGGTTTTCTTAGCCAGTGAGGTGAACAGCTCGGTAAGCGAACCTGTAACTGTAGGCACGCGCTGCGCGCTGCCATCCAGTTTACCTTTCAACTCAGGTAATACAAGGCCTATAGCTTTTGCAGCACCTGTGCTGTTGGGGACTATATTCTCTGCTGCAGCGCGGGCGCGGCGCAGGTCGCCTTTAGCATGGGGAGCATCTAGCGTATTCTGATCATTGGTATAGGCATGTACCGTGGTCATAAGACCAGCCTGTATGCCAAATGTATCGTTCAATACTTTTGCCATAGGCGCCAGGCAGTTGGTAGTGCAGGAGGCACAGCTAATAACGGTTTCGCTGCCATCGAGTATATCATGGTTCACATTGAATACTACTGTTTTCAGGTCGCCGGTGGCAGGTGCAGATATTACCACGCGTTTTGCGCCGGCCTTAATATGTGCTTCTGCTTTTTCCCTGTCGGTAAAGAAACCGGTACATTCCAGCACCACATCTACTTCGTGCTTGCCCCAGGGTATTTGTGAGGGGTCTTTTTGTGCGTATATCTTTATTTCATTACCATTAACTATTATAGCATCATCGCTATGCTTCACGTCTACTCCGAAGCGACCTTGTGCTGTGTCATATTTCAGCAGGTGGGCAAGTACATTAGGCTTGGTCAGGTCGTTGATGGCAACCACATCTATGCCATCCATATTGTATATCTGGCGGAATGCCAGGCGCCCGATGCGCCCGAAGCCATTAATGGCAACTTTTACTTTACTCATTTTTATTATTTTTTTAAGAACTTTTTTTAAAAATGTGTACTTACCGGCCGGTAAGCAGGCGCAAAGGTACAGGGATGCAAAATAAAATCCAATTAACTTCTTCGTTTTTAGGCTGTTAATATGTTAATAACTATTATGCCTAATATTTAAATCGTTTTATTTTGTGCAGCTTATCATCAAATACTGTATATGGAACGACAGGCAGCGCATCATAATATCCAGGTGTCATCAAAGTACCGCTGGATCGAGAACGGCCATATTTTCCTTTGGCTGATAAAAGATACCTGCTGGGCGCTTGTCTGGCGGCCCGGTGGCATTTTTATGATCTTTCCTACGCTGGGGGTGGCGTGTTATATTTTGTGGAAATCGAGGCATGTGCGTGCCGAGCTATTCCATAACCTGGCGGTATGCCTTTGGATAACGGCCAATTCGGTATGGATGGTAAGCGAGTTCTTCGAGGTAGATAAAGCGTATAAAAAATACGCAGTTGCTATATTTATTTGCGGTATCCTGTTGTTGCTGGTCTATTATATTTTCTTTTTCAGGAAGGATAAGCAAAAGGAAGAGTATGCGCTTAAATAAAAGCTGCAAAATTACGGACAGAATATATTATAAAAAACCGTGAAAACACTCTTGACCTGTGTGTTCAATGTCTGTAGGTTCGTATAGCAAAATGTGCATTGAGCTCATGCACTTATTCTTTAACTATTAAAACCAACAACAATGAAAAAGTTATTATTATTTACGCTCTTGTGTGTCCTTTGCTGTTCAGCAAAGGCATTATCTGTTCATAATACTACCGCATGTAGCGTGACTATTCATGCGGTGTGTTACAATACCGGGTGTACAAATGTTGTATCATGCAGCAGCACGATAACTGTGATGCCTAACCAGACGGTAACGCTCCCTACTTGCAATTGTGGTGGTAACCAGCTGGGCTACATTGTTTGTTGTGGCGCAAACTGTGTTGGTGTGAACGACGGCGGTACGGTTTACTGCCCTCAATTTCCCATAAGTAATTCCTTAAGTTGTTTTGCTGACTGCCCGACGATAACGCTTACCTGGAACCTGGGAACATTGACGATTAGCTAGTCTTACCTGCGCTCCAAAGTATAACAGCATTTTAAATCAATGAATGCCTCTTGCATCAAGTGCCCGGTGATATAGCCGGGCATTTTTTGCCTGTTCGGCATCTGTGGCTGCAAAGCGATGGTAGCCACTGAAATCTTCGCGTGCGCAGAAGTATATATAGTCGGTTTCCGGTGCGTTCAGTACGGCATCGATGCTTTGCTGCGATGGTGTGCAGATGGGCCCCGGGGGCAAACCTGTATTCTGGTAGGTATTATAGGGTGATGCAAAGGCCAGGTGAACGCCTGTAATGCGACGCAGGCTAAAATCGCCTACGGCATATTTAACTGTGGGATCGGCCTGTAGCCTGATGCCTTTATGCAACCGGTTAAGGTATACGCTGGCTATAGTAGGTTTCTCATCGTTCTTATTGCTCTCTTCTTCCACAATAGAGGCCAGTATCACGGCCTGCACCGGCGATATATCTTTTGCCGCAGCTTTTGCTTTACGTTCACCGGTCCAGAAGCGGGCATAGTTCTTCTCTATTTTCCTGAAGGCCTTATCTGCCGATGTGTTCCAGAAAAACTCATAAGTGTCGGGCATTATGGCACACATAGCCGTATTGGTGTCCAGTCCGAATTCGGCAAGATATACGGTGTCGTGCAGCATTTGCTTCAGCACATTAGAGTCTGCCTCCAGGTTCTTGCAAATAATATTGATAAGATCTTGCCGGGTACGCAGTTTGTTGATGACCAGTTTAACCGGTTCCTGCCTGCCCGAGCGCAGCATGCGTATGATCCTGTAATTGCTCATACCTCTTGTGACCCGGTATTTTCCTGCATGAATATGCGCGGGGTAATTAGCCTCTGTGGCAAGAAGGTCAAAGCTTTTAATGTCCCTGACGAAACCGCCGTTCACCAACTCTGCTTTTACTGCATCGTATGAGGAGCCTGTATGGATATACAGATATTCCCCCTCGGAGAAGCTGCCTGTATTGGGCCCGAATACTTTGAAAGCGACATACAGCCCGCCTGCTATAATGATGGCCATGAAAAGCAGCAGCCAGCGCATGCGCTTACTATTCTTTTTGCGGTTTCGTGATCTTGCAGCAGGTGACATGTAATCCTAAAAATAAAAATACCTGCTCATTTTCACCGAGCAGGTATATAAAATTAACTTTTTAATGATCATTATTTGGGCGTATTGGCCGCTCCTTTGGCCGGGGCCGATTTGGTAGCCGGGGCTTTTCCATTCGCCGCATTGTCAACCTGCGGCTTGGATGCGAACATTATAGAAAGAATACAGAGGCCGGCTATGATACCCATTGATGCCCATGTGCCTTTCTCCATCACGTCGGTGGACTGCTTGACGCCCATTACCTGGCTGCTGATGCTGCCAAAAGTGCCAGAAAGGCCACCACCTTTGGGGTTCTGCACCAATACAAAAAATCCCAGTACCACACAGGTCAATAATATAAGGATGGTTATTATAGCTATCATGTTGTTTTTTCTTTTAGAACCGCGTCAATTTTCCGGGCAAAATAAGCACTTTTTTGAGGATTGCGCAAACTTAATTTCTTATACATATCTATAGCAGCGTCATATTTACCCTGCTTTGCATATATCTCTGCGAGGGATTCGCTGGCCAGGTCATCTTCTCGGGTTATCGAGTTGACGGCCATCTGGAATACATTCTCGGGTATTTCTTCATTCTCCTCCTCGAGGGCCGCTACGAGCTTTTCTTTTTGCCACATGGTCTTGAGTGCCTTTTGGTCCTCTTCTTCCTCGCGGGCTTTTTCGCTCCGGGTCTTAAAGTGATTCAGCCATTCGGAGAAACTCATAACCACCATCAGCGATTTGGCCTCTTCATCGTCTATACCCGACCTTTCTGCATCAGCTGGAATATCGTTTGACACCTGTACGCCCTGGTGCAGGAAGTAGTCTTCGGTATATACCGGCAGGATGAGGGTCTCATCCTCTTCTTCAGCCTGCTCTTCAACCTGTGAAGCTGCCTGTTCGAAAACGAAGCCTTTACTGCGGTCCTCATCATCCTGGGTGAATGGCAAAGGCGTTTCTTCCACGATGGCAGTAAATTCGTTTTCCAGGGTAAATACTTCTTCCCCTGTTTCTGCAAGCGGTGCCTGTTGCAGTACCGCTTCTTCATAAGGCTCCTCGTAAGCGGTATCGCTATCATCCATATTGCTGCGCGACCTTGCGAGAAAATCATGAAGTAACAGCCAGTTGCCATCATATAATTTCATAGTTGCCATCATAAAAGAATCAAAGGGCCTGCTCTTATGCCTTTCGGCAGCCTGCAGGTAGCGGGCCGGCACGAAATAGGGATAAGCATTTACAAGCGCATTAATACTTTCATGATCTTCGCCGCTGATGGCATGCGGCTCATGCAGCACCTGCGATATATATTCTATGGACGATGGTGTTATCATTATGTGCTATAAAACTACTACCAATTTACAAATGCTTTATTAAAAATATCATCAGCGAGCTGATTTCCTATATCTTCTATAAGCCCGGCCTGTACATTTTGCAGATTTTGAGATGCATCAAAGTCTGAGAAACGGGTAAATGACTGCTCAAAGCTGTTCTTATCGTTCAACCTGTTCTTAAAAGATACGGAGACCGATATGGTAAGCCTGTTCTTAATGGCCTGCTGCGTGTTTTGCACACCGGCCACAGTAACTTCATAGCTGGTAATGCTACCTGAGAGATCATAGTCGGCATTATCGGTAGTTACCGGCGAGAGACCCGTTTGGGATAAGATACGGCTGCGTATCTTATCAGTAAGGGTGGGGCTGAGTGTAGGCACTACATTACGGGCGCGATTTTCCATCACATGGATATAGATATTCTTGCCTTCTATATTGGCGCCTGTAAAGCTGTAAACACCACAGCTGCCCAGCAGGATACTCATTAATACGATAAGACAAACGACTTTACGCATAGGATGCAAAGGGTCTTTACTCGTTTATATTATATTCTTTTATTTTCCGGTATAAGGTACGTTCGGAGATGCCGAGTTCGTTGGCGGCGTCCCTTCTGCGTCCTTTATGTTTCTTCAGGGCTTTCAGGATAAATTCTTTTTCACGCTCTGATAACAAGAGTGTTTCATCCACTTCCTCATGCTGATCGGTATGGTGCAGTACGATCGGGGCGTTCCCGGTATAATTAGCCGGTGCCAGGAGGGGCTCCTGCGGATTATATGCCGGTATAATGGCCTCAGATATACCTTGCTGTGTGTAGCCCTGGTGCTGTGCCATATCGAAGAACATCTTTTTCAGGTCGTTCATGTCCTTCTTCAGGTCAAAGAACAGCTTGTAGAGGATATCCCTTTCGGTATTGCTGTGTTCGCTGAAAGATGGTGCAGGGCTACCGGCGCCGGCCGGTACCAGTGCCAGGCTACGTGACTGGCCGTTGCCGGGCAGGAACTGCTGTAAAGCCTCGGCTGTAATGACCTTATCGGTAGACAGTACCGATATTTGCTCGGCAATGTTCTTCAGCTCGCGCACATTGCCATACCAGGGGTAGGAAACCAGCAATTGCTGGGCCTGCTCATCGAGCTGTACTGACTGGGTCTTGTATCGCTCGGCAAAATCGGAAGCGAATTTGCGAAACAGGAGGGGTATATCTTCTCTCCTGTCGCGGAGTGATGGTACGCGTATGGGTACGGTGCTTAAGCGATAGTAGAGGTCTTCGCGAAATTTGCCTTGCTGGGTAAATTCCAGCAGGTCTTTATTGGTAGCAGCGATGACCCGCACATCCGTCTTTTGTACTTTGGAGGAGCCTACACGGATAAATTCACCCGTTTCCAGCACACGCAGCAGGCGGGCCTGGGTGCCCAGGGGCATTTCGCCAATCTCATCGAGGAATATGGTGCCCCCGTTCACGGTCTCGAAATAGCCTTTACGGCTATCGACAGCACCTGTAAAAGAGCCTTTCTCGTGACCAAAGAGTTCACTATCAATAGTGCCTTCGGGTATGGCGCCGCAATTGACGGCTATGAAGGGTGCATGCTTGCGTGCCGAAAGGGCGTGTATGATATTTGAAAAAGCCTCTTTACCTACACCACTTTCGCCCACTATCAATACCGACAGGTCGGTATTGGCCACCTGTATGGCTGTGTTAAGCGCGTGATTGAGCGCAGGTGAATTACCGATTATCCCAAACCTGTTTTTTATACTCTGAATGTCCATTATCCCTGGTCTAAAATGATTTTTACTTCTTCCCTTAGTTTCGGAAGATGCTTTTTACAAATAAGCCATATCGAGTTGTTGTCCATCATATCATAATCATGAACAAGAATATGCCTTAATCCAATTATTTTAGTTTTATCGGAGATGCTTAATGCTGCATTTAACTTGTCGGCTTTATTTAGTGCTTCCCCGATAATTGCCAGCCGTCTTTCAACAGCATCAATAGTTTTGCTGTCATTTTTATACCCGGCAGGAGTTTCTATGCCAACTAAATAGGATTCGATAGCATTGATCGATTGATATATATCATACAAGAACTTTAATACTTCAGGATTCATAAAGTTTAAATTTGTCCTTGTTTATGCTTTGTATAAAGTAAGGGTTCTTTATTCTTTCCTCGGCTACAAGATCTACTTTTCTTTTTAATAGTTCCTGGAGGCCGAATAAGAGCTCGAAATAATGGTCTGCATAGTCTGATTCCGGCATTGTTTCGGAATTGAACTGATATAAAAAGTCAACATCGCTATCTTCCAAAAAGTTACTTTCAGCTCTCGCTGCGCTGCCAATAAGGTATAACGATTTGATATAGTGTGCACTACATAAGGCCTGTATCTTTTCAATATTTTGTTTTATCAATGCTATCATGTGACTCTATACGATCTCTCCAATAAGGGTTGCTGCTGTGGCATCGGTTATTTTTACGTTCACGTAATCGCCTTTCTTCAATTGGTAATCCCCTTTAGGGAATACTACCATCTTATTTTGGGAATTCCTGCCGCACCATTTTAATTCGCTGCGCTTGCTATCACCTTCTATCAGTACTTCGAAGGTGCTGCCGATATCGTTCTTATAGCTTTCGCGCGAATGGCTGTTCTGCAAACTGATTATCTCTTCCAGCCTCCTCTTTTTTATTTCTTCGGGCACATCGTCGCTGTAACGGCGGGCGGCCAGTGTACCGGGCCTTTCGCTGTATGCAAACATATAAGCCATATCATAACGGCTCAGCTCCATAAGGCTTAGGGTCTCTTTATGCTCTTCCTCGGTCTCGGTGCAGAAGCCGGTGATAACATCGGTACTGATGCCGCAACCGGGTATTATCTCGCGTATGCGCTGCACTTTGTTCAGGTACCACTCGCGGGTATAGGTACGGTTCATCATTTGCAGTATGCGCGTGCTGCCACTCTGCACGGGCAGGTGTATATAATTGCAAATGTTGTTGTACTTCGCCATCGTGTACAGTACATCGTCGGTTATATCCTTAGGATGCGATGTGCTGAAGCGTACCCGCAGCAGCGGCGATATATGGGCCACCATTTCGAGCAGCCTGGCAAAGGTTACGGCGTCATTTTCCTGTTCAGAGGCATTATAATAATAGCTATCCACGTTCTGGCCCAGCAGGGTCACTTCCCTGAACCCGCGTTCGAAGAGGTCTTTACATTCGTTTACGATGCTGTGGGCATCCCTGCTGCGTTCGCGGCCCCTGGTAAAGGGCACTACGCAAAAGGAACACATATTGTTGCAACCCCGCATGATGCTTACAAATGCGGTGATGCCGTTGCTGTCCAATCGCACGGGGGCAATGTCGGCGTAGGTTTCTTCCCGGCTCAGCAATACGTTCACACTTTTCTGCCCGGTTTCGGCCTCCGAGATAAGGCCGGGGAGGCTGCGGTAGGCATCGGGACCCACCACGATATCCACCAGCTTTTCTTCTTCGAGGAATTTGGCCTTCAGGCGCTCGGCCATGCAGCCCAGCACGCCTACGAGCATGCCCGGTTTTTGCTCCTTTATCTTGCGGAATGCCTGTAGCCTGTTACGTACTGTCTGTTCGGCCTTTTCGCGTATCGAGCAGGTATTGAGCAGCACGAGGCTGGCCTCTTCAAAATTGCGGGTAGCGCCAAAGCCTTCCTCCTGTAGTATGGAGGCCACGATCTCGCTATCGCTGAAGTTCATCTGGCAGCCATAACTTTCTATGTAGAATTTTTTACTGTATTCATTAGGGTCGGCGGCAAAGGGGGCATATGCCTCGCCCTGCCGGTTTTCTTCTATCACTTTATGCAGTACGTCTGCCATAATTTCCGATTCGGTTTGCGCAAAGGTACATAGAATGTACGGCTTTCGGGATAGGTAAATAAGCCTATAGACTGAAAAAATAGCAGCTTTTTTAAAAAACAAAAGCCACCCTTAGGTGGCCTTTGTTTTATATGGTATTTATTTTTACTGGAACTGTGAATCCGGTATGTTCTTGTTCACTTCAACTGTTTCCACTTTTGCTGTGAATACCTGGGCGCCAGATGCTTGCTTGGCAGTGTACGGTATCTTAAAGCCACCTGTGCCGGGTATTTCTTTATAATCGGCATATTCTGTGCTTTGGCTGCCTTCCCCATTGCTTTCCACCTTCTTCACGAGCAGCCCGCTCCTAGTATCAAAGTAGGAAGTGGTTTTCTTGCCTTTATCCGAAGCTGATTCCAATACATAGGCATCACTGCCATCTACGGTCTCTATTCCCTTAAGCGTGTATTTGAGGCCATATTTTTCCGGGTGCATTTCCACGGCTATATCGGCATCAGCTTTTGTGCTTTCTATCATATCGGCATCCATATCCTTTTTCTGTCCCTGTGCCTCCATATAGCCGCTTTTACCGTCGAAGGCTATCTTTTGCAAGGTCATTTTATTGCCGTTCACATTGCCTTCAACCAAAACCATCATTTTATTAGGTGATTTTTTAACCTCTGTGATCACGAGGGGTATGCCCTGGTACTCACTGCTGGCCACTGTTTTGATATCCTTGATGCCATTCAGGGTCTTTTCGCCGCCTATGGCATTGATGTATTTTTTCAGTACGTCATCGGCTGTAATATCACCGCTCACGGCTTTGGTCATGGTAGGCTCTACTTTATTGCCATAGTTGTCGTAGTAGCTTACTTTGCCGCTGCTGGCATAGTGCGCCAGCGAGGGGGCTATGTCGCTGCTGCCTACTACGATGATATTTGTATTATCAGCAACTATATAGCGTTGGGCCATCAGCTGCACATCCTGGGAGGTTACTTCGCTCAGCTTTTTCAGGTAGTTCTGGTAGTAATCCTTAGGCATGTTGTAGCGCTCTATATTGATGGCATACTGTGCTACGCGCTCAGGGCTTTCAAGACCTATGGCAAAATTGCCCGACAGGTAAGCAATACTGTTTTGCAGGTCTTCATCGCTCACTTTTTCAGTTTGCAGTCTTTTCATTTCTTCAAGCACAGCGCCTATTGCGCTATCGGTCACGGCATTGCGGCATTTTACGTTAGCGGTAAAGTTGCCTACCATGTCATCTTCCCTAAGTGATGAGTAGCTGCCGTAGGTCCATGCGTGTTTTTCGCGGAGGTCGAGGAACAGGCGGCCCTGGGAGCCACCACCTAAAATGGCGTTAGCTACCTTGGCAGGTATCACATCTTCCATACCGGGCCTCAGCAGTATCGGCAGGGTTACGTTCACCACGCTCTGCACTGCGCCTTCCCTTGCAGCAAATGCTACTTTGTTCACGCGCAGGGTCATGGGGTAAGATACCTGGTAAGTAGAGGTAGGCACTACGTCCTTTTGCCATTTGCCAAAGTATTTTTCCACCAGTGGTTTTGCTTCGGCAAGAGTTATATCACCCACTATTGCCATGTAAGCAACATTGGGGCGGAAGTAGGTGTTGTAATATTTCTTGCAGCGTTCCAGTGTTATCTTGTTCACCGTTTCTTCGGTAGCCACTTCGCCGTAAGGATGTTTCTTGCCATAGTTGAGTACTGCTGTCAGGTTGCTCAGCATAGCATCGGGCTGGTTTTTGGCTACTTCCAGTTCAGATAAGGTGCGTTTCTTTATTTTGTCCAGTTCGCTTTGCTTCATGTCGGCATTCATGGCCACATCGCTCACCAGCTCCATTATTTTATTGATGTGCTTCTTGAGGCCGCCGGCGCTTATCTCATCAGCACTTGCCCTAATGCTTGCGCCAATGAAATCTATTTGTTTATTAAACTCGTCGTTAGAGCGGGTTTTGGTGCCGCTGGTAAGCAACTCCGACATCATATCGTGAAAGCCGGTCATGTCGCCTTCCAGTTCGGGTTTGATGTCAAACTGTATGTCCATGGATACGGTAGGCAGTTTGTGGTTCTCTACCACAAATACCTTGAGCCCGTTATCGAGGGTAAAGCTTTTTGTTTCACCCAGTTTTATAATAGGTGCAGGGCCGGGTTTGGGGCGTACGCTGCGATCCAGCTCCTGTGCCCATGCTCCCGTTGCCAGTGCTATTGTTAATATCGATAGAATGATTTTTTTCATGCTGTATATTTTGAAGCTCACAGAGCTGATGATCAGTTATTTTTTTGTGCCGATTTGGGTAAATAATCCACCACGAGGCGGTTTTCCTTTGTGAAGTATTTATTGGCTACGCGTTTCAGGTCGGCTTTGGTTATTTTATTATAACGTTCCAGTTCTGTATTGATGAGGTTGGCATTGCCGAGGAAGGTGTAATAAGTAGCCAGGTTATTGATGACGCCGAGGATGCGCTGGTTCTGCGATACAAAATCGTTTTCCTGCTGATTTTTAAGTTTCTGGAGGTCGTCATCGCTAATGTCACCGTTCTTTACTTTATCCACTTCGGCAAGCATGCCTTTTTCCAGGTCATCGGGCTGTACTCCGGCATTGGTTATGCCAAACATCAGCACTACGCCCGGGTCTTCATTAGGTATGGAGAAAGCGCCTGATTCCAGTGCTTTCTGTTGTTTGTCCACTAATTCTTTATGGAAACGTGAACTCTTGCCCCTGGAGAGCAGGTTGGTAAGCATGTCCATAGCATAAGAGTCGTCCGATCCCAGCTTAGGTGCATGATATGCCACGATGACCGCAGGCAATTGTATGTTGTCATAGAATTTCACCCTGCGCTCTGCTGTTTGTTCCGGCTCCACTATATTGGGGCGGGGTATAGGCTTAGTACCTTTGGGTATCGGGGCAAAGTATTTTGCGATCAGTGCCTTGGTCTGGTCGACTGTAATGTCGCCACCTATTACCAGTACAGCGTTATTAGGCACATAGAAGGTCTTGTAAAAGTCCATGAACTCGGTCAGCTTCGCCTGGTCTATATATTGCTCCTTGCCTATAGGCGTCCAGCGGTAAGGGTGTTTTGTGAAGTCGTTCTCATATACCACGTTGAGCAACTGGCCATATGGGGTGTTGTCGTAACGTTGTTTCTTTTCTTCTTTCACCACTTTACGCTGTGTTTCCACACCTATGTCATCTATCTTGGCATGCAGCATGCGCTCAGATTCCATCCATAGGGCCAGTTCCAGTTGGTTGGATGGCAGCTCTTCGTAATAGTAGGTACGATCTTGTGTAGTATTGGCATTCAACTGGCCACCGGCAGCCTGTACCAGCTTCATGTATTCGCCGCGCTTTATGTTCTCACTGCCTTCGAAAAGCAGGTGCTCGAAAAAGTGGGCAAAGCCTGTACGCTCAGGGTCTTCATTTTTTGAGCCTACGTGGTACATCACAGATACGGCCACGATAGGTGTTGCATGGTCTTCATGCAGGATCACATGCAGGCCGTTAGGCAGGTCATATTCGGTAAATTTAATATTGCCTGAGGCCGGAATGCCCGCCGCAATACAAAATGTCCCGGCAACCAGGGACAGTATAGCTTTCCGCATAATATATGTTGGTTTTTTACAAAAATAGTATTTGACGGGAATTTCACCGGCCATAAGCCAAAAATTTCACCCGAAATATCACCCAAGACCGATATTTGCAGCACTCTTTAGATCATTGACACAGGCATTTTTGGATATTGCCTTTTACTTATTGCATTATATGATAGATACGGTACTTTTTGATATGGATGGTTTACTGCTTGATACTGAGCCGCTTTGGGGCGAGAGTATGCTGCGCGTGGCCCGGAAGCATGGCATACCTATCACGCGTGAGCGCTTTAAGGAAACAACAGGCCTGCGTATATACGAGGTTACCGATTATTGGTCTGTTAAATTTCCATGGGAGGGCAGCAGCCCGGTTGAAGTGGCCGATGAGATATTAGATGATATAATAACTACATCTAAAGAAAAAGGATCGGTATTGAAGGGTGTGAAGAAGGCACTGGCCTTATTGAAAGCGCATCATTATAAGATAGGCCTGGCCTCGTCATCACCGTACCGGATGATCGATGAACTGGTAAGCCACTTCGATATCAAGCACTATTTCGAGGCCATCCACTCGGCCGACAGGGCAGAACTGGGCAAGCCGCACCCGGCAGTTTTTCTCGACTGTGCTGCCGAGCTTGGCGCTTCGCCGCTGCAATGTGCTGTGCTCGAGGACTCCGTGAACGGTATGATAGCCGGTAAGGCTGCCCGCATGAAGGTGATCGTGGTGCCTGATGCGCTGCATTTTGACGACCCTCGTTTTGCCCTGGCAGATGCCAAACTGGGCAGTATGGAAGATTTTGACCTCGGTGTGCTGAACAGGTTGTGATCATCTTTTTACGTTCATGCCTATAAGAAGATGATAGCGGAAGGCTTGTGCTCACCGAGCATGTTTTGTCTTAAACCGGAAAAACGCATCGAGAAATATAATGAGTAAAACGATGTTGACCCCCGCAATGGCCATCCACCATTTACCAATATCAAGTTTGCTGAGATCAAAACGGAAAGGCATTGCCGGCCTGGCTGCCGAAGACCAATTGATAAGTGGTAATGTGTATATGAAGATGACTGCGAGCAATAAGACGAAAACAGCCATTACCCCCCGCAGTACCCATGGATTGACATAGCTTTTGCTGGCAGGTACGGGCTGCGCAACGCTTATTGCCTCCATGACATCCTTGCTGAAGCGCATGGAAGGCTGGCCGGGCTCAATAACGGTAAGTGTGCGATGAAGGGCCAGCAATTGCTGATGGGCAGCCTGCCATTGCTTATTACCTGCTACAAGGGCGGCAATGCGCTGCGCCTCAGCATCACTGCAGGTCTTATCTATATAAGACCATAACTGCATTTCCATTTCTTCTTTGCCCATAGCAGGTATAAAATTAACGATCATTGGTTACAGATAACTTAATTCATCCCGGTAATATTTTTCAATAATGCTCCTCAGCTTTTGCCGCGCCCTGAACAGTTTCACCTTGACATTATTGGCATCCATACCCGTTATGAGGCCTATCTCTTCAATGCTTTGCCCGGCCATGTAAAATAGGTTGATCAGTTCGGCATCGGCAGGCGGCAGCATGTGTATTGCTTCTGCAAGCACCTTTTTTTGTGAGCGGCTTTCGCCGAGGTGCGAAGCCTGTTCTGCCATGCCGCTGCGTTCGGCAATCATATTGATCTGTTCTTCATCCGCAGCAATAGTGATCCCCTGTTTTTTTCGCAGGAACGACAGGCAGGTGTTGTGGGCTATGGTATATAACCAGGTGCTGAACTTACTTTTATTATTAAAATCGGCGAGGAAACGGTAGGCCTTTACAAAAGTATCCTGTGCCAGTTCCTCGGCCTCCTCGCGGCTGTTCACATACTTAAGCGCAATGGTAAATACGAAATGCCCGTATCGATCCACCAGTATCGAAAAGACAGCCTGCTGCCCCTTCAATACCTGTTGAATGATATCGGCATCCTTTATTTGCTCCTGCATTGTTTGTATATAGACGCTGTAAAGTACATACAGGTTACGGCAATAGGGTGTAATAATTTTTTTTCTTATGCCCTGTAACCTGTTGTGTAAACCGGTAGTCCTATACTGTATAACCGTTTAAAACAAAAAAATCAAGATCATGAGTGGTCCGGAAGCATTAGTCCCATTAATAGGTTCGGTTGGCATGTTCGCAACCATCTTCGGTATAGTGTATTTGCGTAACAGGGAGAACATGGCCCTGATAGAACGGGGTATCAACCCCCGGCAGATGGGACAAAGACCAAGGTTTTATGCCAACCTAAAGTATGGATTACTGGTGCTGGGTTCAGGTCTTGGATTGCTCATTGCTTTCTTTATCGATGAGTTGTACCTGAATCACAAGGCATTTACTCCATCAGGCGAAACGTATTACCGGGATTTTCCGCAAATATATTTTGCACTCATTGCTATAGGTGGCGGATCAGGTCTTATAATTTCGTATATTGTGGAGAAGAAAGGCTGGAAAAGCCATGAAAAAACAACAGACTAGACTAGACAATAAAATAGAACCGAAAAAGCCGCAGGTTGTCTAACCTGCGGCTTTGATTTTAACCCTTCTTATTCAGTATGTCGTCTGTGAAGTGCCTGGTGCCTTTCTCTTTTGCGAACTTTTCGGCATTGTAGGCCCCCGAGCTGTTCCTGGGTATGGATAAGCTTTTCCACCCGTCATTGCGGCACAGCTTGGCTATGTAGATCATTTGCCCCACATGGCTGGGGTAGTGTGCCAGTTGCCTGTTGATTGCATCAATTACGGTATGCCCTTCGTTGCGTATGTAGATGACCTTATCGAGGTCGGCATCTGTGATGCTACTGAGCGCATCCATTAAGCACTGCCAGCCCTCGTTCCATTTTTTCATAAGTGTCTCCCGGTCTTTCCAGTCGTTCTCAAACTCTGCATCGCGCTGCCGCCATTGCTTTTCGCCATCGGTGGTCATAAAGTCAGTCCAGCGGCTGAGCATATTGCCCCATAGGTGTTTCACTATTGTGGCTATACTATTGCTTTCTTCATTGGGCTGCCAGAATAGTTCTTCATCTTTCAGTTGCTCCATCGCTCCTTCGCCCAACTGCTTGTAGTAAAGAAAAAGGCGCCTCGTACTGTTCAAATAATTCAGTGTTTCCATGTACTATGTATTTATCTGCATGTATTATTCATGTCGCCATATATGCTGGGTTGATGCAGTTGCATGATGCGCCCGGGAAATTCAGGATTGATAAAGCCGAATTGCGCATACAGGCCCTGTGCATCGCGGGTGCCCAGCATTATATTGCGAAGACGCTTTACCCAGTCGAGGCCAAGCATTACTTCCATCATCTTTTTACTAAGCCCCCGGCCCCTGTGGGCTTCCACTACAAATACATCGGCAAGTATGGCCAGTGTTGCATAATCGGTAACCAGGCGGGCATAGCCAACCAGCTCCTCATCCTTCAATATGCCGATAGTAAATGATCCTTCGAAGGAATTCTTTACTACGTCGAAGGGGATGTTCTTTACCCAGTATGATTCTTCCGATAGCCATTTGTGCAGAGCCTCTACCGGGATGAGTGCTTTATCGCTGGTTATCGTGTAATCATTATACGATATAGTAAACGGCTTCATTATTGCAAAATATAGTTCCAGTTATGGGTATCGGGTCTAAGGCCTTTGCGAATATCACAGAGGGCCTGTTTCAGCCGGTACATCATTGCATCCTGGCCTACATAACATTGGTAATGTGTACCATTAATGGCAATGGTCTCGATAGGGGCCACCACGGCTGCTGTGCCTGCGCCGAAAGCTTCAACACGCTTGCCTGCTTCCAAAGCCACTTGTATCTCTTTGTAACTGATGGCCATTTCTGCAGTGCTGATACCCATTTCCTTTGCCAGCTTAAGCATAGAGTCGCGGGTAACACCATCGAGTATGGTGCCTGACAATGGTGGGGTGAACAGCACATTGTCTATAAAGAACATCAGGTTCATTGTACCCGATTCTTCTATGAATTCATGTGTTTTGGCGTCGGTCCATATCACCTGGTCGTAGCCCTCATTGCGCGCCAGTTGTGTGGGGTAAAGTGCTGCGCCGTAATTGCCACCGCATTTGGCATAACCTGTGCCACCTTCAGCTGCGCGTACAAATTCCGTCTCCACTTTTACTTTCAGGGGCTTTGAATAATACTGGTATGCAGGCGAGCATACGATCATGAACAAATATTCATCGGCCGCCTTGACACCTATACGTTCTTCGGACGCGATCATGAACGGACGGATATACAGGGAGCCTTCTTCATCGTTGGGTATCCATCCGGCATCGAGCTGGATGAGCTGGTGAAGTGCCTCTATGAACAGGCCCTGGGGAACTGCGGGCATGCAAAGGCGCTCAAGAGAACGGCTGAACCGTTCGTAATGCTTTAACGGGCGAAAAATATTGACCCTTCCGTCTTCCATGGTAAAGGCTTTCATGCCTTCGAAAACCGTTTGCCCATAGTGCAGGCAAAGGGTGAAGGGGCTGAGGACAAGATCTGAGAAGGGTACAATACGCGGATCGTGCCATTGTCCTTTTTTATACTCGCAGATGAACATGTGTTCGGTAGGCTGCGTGCCAAATGGGGCCAAAGAGCTTTCTTTTACTTTCCTTTCTTCCTGTCTTGTAATGGAGATCGTGTAGTCCATATCAAATAGTTTTTACGTTATCAATTTTCGACCGGGAATGCAGCTATTGCATCTACCGGGTCGGGTTCGTCCATATACCTGTGCTGGCGGCGATAGCCCCTGTTCACCAGGTAAACGCCGACAACTATGGTTAAAAATGCCAGTACCGTATAAATATTAAGCGGCTCACTCATCAGCAGGTAACCCATCACCACAGCTACCAGGGGATTGGCATAGGCATATAATGTTACTACGCCGACAGGCAGTGTGCTGAGCGCAAAATTATAAGCGGCATAAGCTATTACTGAGCCAAAGACAATAAGGTAAGCTAAAGATAACAGGGCATCGCTGTTCGCGTAATCAATGCCCTTATAGTCATCGACAACAGGGCTGAACAATAAAAGAAATACGCCCCCGAAGAAGAGCTGCATACCTGAATTGAACATAGGATTGGTCTGCCGGGTATTCTTTTTGGATATAATGCTGCCCAGGGCCCATGAGGAGGTAGCTATCAGTGTGGCGATCATACCACCAATGTATGCTGTATTGCTAAAGTCCTTAATGTTGTCTTTGAATATAATGCCTACACCAAGCGTACCTAGCACGAGACCGATGGCTATGGTAATATTAAAATGTTCTTTCCTTGACGAAAGCAGGTTGAAAAGCACTGCGAAAATGGGCATCATGGAACAGATAAGTGCTGCAACACCGCTGGGGATGTATTTTTCGCCCCATGTCACCAGGCCATTGCCCATTGTTATCATCAGCCCGCCGATCAAAGCATTACGTAATATATGTTCCCTGCTCCAGTCGATATTTCGCTTTGCTGCAAAGGCTGCGATCATCAGGATAATGCCGCCTACCAGTTGTCTTATGCCGGCAAACAGGAAGGCCGGGTAGTGTAATACGCCGATCCTGATGGCTAAATATGTTGTTCCCCAGGTGATGCAGATAAAGACGAGTGCAATCCAGGCCTTGGTGTTCTTGTTCATAAGTTCAGGGTCAAAATTCAAAAAAAAGTTTGAAACAAAACAGATACAATTTCTGTATTTTTGACCATAACAGTTTTTATAACATGAAGATAACACAGCGCGGTAAACAGGAGCACCTGTACCTGCATATAGCAGACAGCATACAGCAGCAGATCATGAATAAGGTGTTGCGTATTGGGGATAAACTGCCATCGGTGCGTGTGCTGAGCAAAGAACATGGTATGAGTGTGAGCACGGTATTGCAGGCCTATTACCATCTCGAGGGTAAGGGCCTCATCGAGTCGCGGCCGCAGTCGGGATATTATGTCCGCTTCAACCCTGCGCGCTTTCCTCAAAAGATAGAAAAAAGCGACCCGCCGCTGTCGTCAAAGAACAAGAATGTAGAGGCCATTATATCGGAGGTGTATGATGATTTTGATATGCCGGGTATTATTAAGTTTTCGTTAAGCGTGCCCGCGCCGGAACTGCTGCCATTGGCAAGGCTCAATAAATCGATGATGCAGGCTGTACGGGAGATGCCCGCCAATGCCACCTCGTATGAGCAATTGCAGGGCAATGAATTGCTGCGCAGGCAGGTAGCACGCTGGTCGATGCACTGGGGTGGCCATTTACATGCCAGCGACCTGGTGACCACTGCCGGAAGTATGAACGCAATATCTTACTGCCTGATGGCCCTTGCACAGCGCGGGGATACCATAGCTGTGGAAAGCCCGGTGTATTTCGGCACACTGAGGCTGGCAAACAGTATGGGCCTGAAAGTGCTGGAGATGCCTACGGACCCTGATACCGGTGTGGACCCGGATGATGTGAAAAAGGTGTTGCGGAAACATAAGGTAAAGGCCTGCTTTTTCGTGCCTAACTTCAGCAACCCCCTGGGCTATTGCATGCCGGATGAACAGAAAGAGGCGATGGTGAAAATGCTCTCCTTCCACGGGGTGCCGCTTATCGAGGACGACCTGTATGGTGATGTGTATTTTGGCAAGAAGAGACCTAAGTCCTGCAAGAGCTTTGATGAAGAGGGGAATGTGCTGTGGTGCAGTTCGATATCCAAAACGCTGGCCCCCGGTTACAGGGTAGGCTGGGTAGCGCCGGGTAAGCACTTGGAGAAAATAAAACGGTTGAAGCTATATCACAGCATAACCACTGCCACACCTCAGCAGGCAGCTGTAGCCAATTTTTTAGCCACCGGCAGGTATGAGCACCATCTCAGGAAACTGCGCCAGACACTGCATGCCAACAGCCTGCAGTTCATACGCGCGATAGGAGAATATTTCCCTGAGGGTACAAAGGTCACTAACCCGCAGGGGGGCTTTATCCTTTGGGTGGAACTGGATAAAAAGATAGACACCTACCAGCTATACCAGGATGCGATGCTGCAAAAGATAAGTATAGCGCCCGGCAGTATGTTCACCTTGCAGGAGCGTTATCATAATTGCATGCGCCTTAGTTATGGCATGTCGTGGAAGCCGGAAGTGGAAAGGGGGCTGAAGAAGCTTGGGAGCATTGTAAAAGGAATGATGTGATCTTTGGCTTATTTGGCTGAAATGTTATCTTAGCCTGTGTAAGCAGGATATGTCTCATCAACAGGAAATTATTTGCCCTAATTGCGGGTTTCATGCCAGTCATAATTATTGTGCCCAATGCGGGCAGGAAACGCATTTGCATAAGGATACTTTCTGGGGATTGGTGATACATTTTGCCGGGCATTATTTCCATTACGATTCTAAATTCTGGAAAACACTAAAGGCTTTGGTGTATAGGCCTGGTGCGTTGACGGTTGCGTATCAAAAGAAGCAGCGAATGCGGTATATCCCTCCTATATCGCTGTACATATTTGTGAGCGCTGTTTTTTTCCTGCTATTTTTTCTATTCTCAGCAACACATGAAAATATTGCTAATGCTGTAAGGGATGATGTAAGGCCCATAACAGCAGAAAAATTGAGCGCAGATTCATTGCAACGCGCGCATACTGCCAATATGCTAAAGCCGGCAGGTGCTAAGAGGCGTGCAAAAGGCGATACCAGTAACCGGAAAGTTCTTCTCGCCTTGTCGCGGGTAATGCGTGATCCCGAAAAGAGTGAAGAGCTGCTGAGCAGTGTTGCACATGCGGCGCCCAAGGTCTTCTTCTTTTTAATTCCGTTCATGGCGGCTTTTTTAAGCCTGCTGTACCTGAAGCGAAAAGAGACCAATTTTGCAGATCATACTATCTTTTCGTTGCATGTTCATTCGTTTGTGTTCATAATATTGCCACTTATCCTAATTGATGTGCCGGAGCATACCACTAATTTTTTCCAGGAGGTAATTTCTTATATACAGTCGTTCCTTCCACTATTAGTGGCTGTGTATTTTGTGATAGCGCTGCGAAAAGTATATGGCTCCGGCTGGCTCCGGTCCGTGTTTTACATGTTGCTGGTGGCTATAGGGTATTTGTTAACGTTCTTTATTTTTTTAATTGGCTATACCGTTTATTTGTCGGTACATATTATTTCTGCTGCTGCGTCGGCTTAGCTTTCTTCCTCACGGTCACCCATTCCTCAATATTAACATTAAAAGGCAGGTTGCCGATCTTTACAATGGCCCGTTTGTCGCGCAGCTCTGTTAACGTACCCACCTGGTGGTTCATGGTATTGCGTACCATGTCGCCCACCTGGGGTTTGCTGCCCGTAGGTTCGTAATTTTTATCAGCTTTTTTGGCTGCTGCGGCATTGCTTTGTACCTGTTTGCCCCTGAAGAGTACCTGCTCGGCGGCCTGTATCACCTCTTGTTTATTCTCTGTCTTCTTCCAGTCCTGTATTATTTGTTTGAACCTGCGTTCTGTATCGCGCAGGTAATCGAGCTCTTCTTTTTTGATCTGGTTCTGCAGTTTCAGGGTTGCCTGTTGCTGCTTTAGTTTCTCCTTGTCTGTCAGCTCTTCGTAGTTCTTTTTCAGTTTCTGGTTTTCCCTGATCAGTTTATCCAGTTCTTTTTCTTTGTCGCCCAGCCTTACGGATTGCTGCTCGGTCCTGTGCAGCATTTTGTCCAGCTTAAAATGCTCGCGTTGTGTCAGTTCGCGGGCACGCTCTATGATTTTAGGCGACAGGCCGCTACGCTGCGCTATGGCAAATGTATATGAACTCCCGGGCTTGCCGGTCGTCAGCTGATACAGGGGCTCCAGCCGTGCTTCATCGAAAGCCATTGCCCCGTTTATGATACCACCTACTTTACCCGCCATTACTTTCAGGTTCAGGTAATGGGTGGTAATAATACCATAAGCGTGTTTGTGCGCCAGTTCTTCTACAATAGCTTCGGCAAAGGCCCCCCCAAGGTTAGGGTCGGAACCGCTGCCTAATTCGTCGATGAAAAAGAGGGTCTTGCCATTGGCGAAATCAAGGAAGTATTTCATGTCGCGCAGGTGCGCGCTATAAGTACTTAACTCATGCTCTATGGATTGAGTATCGCCAATATGTATCATGAGCTGTTTGAAGACACCCAGTTCTGAATTTTTGTCAACGGGTATCAGCAGGCCGGCCTGGCACATCAGTTGCAGCAGGCCCACTGTTTTCATCGATACTGTTTTGCCACCGGCATTAGGCCCGCTTATAATAAGTATCCGGCGTTGCTTATCGAGCTCTATATTGAGCGGTACGATGGGCTTATTATGCTCTTTGTTATGCAATAGCAGCAGGGGATGGTAGGCTTTGATGAGATGCAGGCCCGGGTGGGGGCTAAGTCGTGGCATGACGGCATTGATGTCTATGGCCAGGCTGGCCTTGGCCCTGATAAAGTCGAAGAGGCCGCAAATGTGGTAATACGTATCCAGTTGCGGATGATATACAGAGAGCGCGGCAGTCGTTTGCGCCAGTATCCTTTGTATCTCTCTTGCTTCAGCCCGCTCCAGCGAATAAACTTCGTTGTTTAACTCGATGGTTTCTTCGGGTTCTATAAATGCTGTTTTTTGGGTGTCGCTTTCGCCATGCAATATGCCCTTCACTATGCGTTTATATTCTGCCATCACCGCCACCACACGCCTGCCATTAAGGAAGCCTTCCGATATGTCGGCCAGGTATCCTTGTTTGTTCAGTTTGCGGAGTGCAGCCTCGAAGGTCTTGCGCAAGTGCTGCCTTGTGCCCGACAAGTCTGTTCGTATCTGCATGAGTTCTTTTGATGCAGTGTCGCGCACATTGCCGGTCTCGTCGATCACTGAGCTGATGATGACCGCGATCTCTTTCTCATAATTGATATGAGTGATAAGAGCCCTGAGTGTAGGAAAAAGTTCATTGTGTTTTTTGAACCAGAGCAAAATATCCCGCATATTCAGTGCCAGGCGCAGCATGGCCAGCAATTGCTCACCGCTGAGTACAGCACCCTGTACACCTAAAAGTTTTAGTTCTTTCTGCACATTACGGGTAAAATCATTGGGTACCTGGTCCGGTCCGCTGAGGATGGTCTTATATTCGCTTGTTTGCAGTAGTTCTTTTTCGATATAGTCGAGGCGGGTATGAAAGCGTATGGCTTCTACACGTTCCAGTGCAGCATCGGTACGGCACTTTTGTGCCAACAGCTTAAGTATCTTATTAAATTCCAGCGCATCAGCGGCATGCGAGGGGTATAATTGTATCATGTAATAAATACCTCTAAGGCATGCAAAGGTAAGGATAGCTTTTTATGCATAGCCTATACATGATATAAGGCTATATCCGCTTATGTTTTTTTATGATTTTCGATGCAATAATTCCCTTATATTGCATGTTCTGAATCTATGAGCAATTACGACTGGCTGATATCGAAATTAGACGCATTTATACGTAAGTATTATGCTAATAAGGTGATAAAGGGCTCACTTATATTCCTTAGCTGCCTTTTGGCCTATATCCTGATGGTAAGCGTGAGCGAGTATTACCTGTACATGCCTGTTTGGCTGCGCGTAACTGCCGATTCCCTTTTCGTAAGCCTCGGCCTCACCGCACTGGTGGTTTGGGTAGCCATACCATTGAGTAAAATGGCCAGGCTGGGCAGTACCATTTCGCATGAGCAGGCTGCCACTATCGTAGGCCAGCACTTCCCGGAAATAAGCGACAAACTGCTCAATATACTACAGCTTAAAAAGCATGCAGACCCTAATGCCAGCCGTGCGCTGGTAGAGGCCAGTATCGATCAGAAGGCGGGTCAGTTGTGGTCGTTGCCTATAGGCTCAGCCATAGATTATTCGAAGAACAAGAAATACCTCCGTTTCCTGCTTCCTGTGCTTTTGGTTGGCATTTTTATATTAGTGGCTGCCCCGAATGTATTTCGTGATGCATCGGACCGCTTATTGCAGCCTACGAGGTCGTTTGAAAAGCCCGCTCCTTTTCAGTTCATTATAAAGAACTCACCGCTTCAAACCGTGCGCAATGCCGATATAACCCTTAAGGTAGAGGTAAAGGGTGCGGCCTTGCCCAATGAAATGTCGATAGAACTGGGATCGGAAAAAGTGCCTATGCAGGTGCTCGAGAACCACCACTTTCAATACACTTTCCGCAATGTTACCGAGGACGTATCCTTTCGCCTGTTCGCTGCCGGTTACTATTCACAGCCTTATACGCTTAAAGTGGTGCAGAAACCTGTATTAAAAGCTTTCAAGATAGCTATTGATTACCCGGCCTATATCGGCAAAAAAAATGAGGTGCGCAGCAGTCTTGGTGACATGACGCTACCCGTGGGCACTACCGTACACTGGGCCTTCGTAGCAGAGCATACCGATGAGGCTCTTATAAAATTTGGTGACGGTAGTGCAGCAGCCATACCAGGCAATAACTCGATATATGGCTTCCAATACCGTTTCCTGAATGATACTTCTTACACCTTTACCCTGCGTAACAAACAGGCCAATGTAACAGACAGCTATCACTATGCTGTGCAGGTAATACCCGACCAGTACCCTGTACTGCAGGTGCAGGAGTTTCGGGATACGGTAACGGGAAAGCAAATATTGCTGAGCGGCACCGCAGGAGACGATTACGGTATCACAAGGGTTTTGTTCCATTACAAAGTGAGTGATAATAAGGACAAAGTTGTAACCGAAAAGAGCCTGCCGGTAAAAATCACGGCGGGATCGCTTACCTCCTTCCAGCAGTATTTTGATGTGGAATCGCTGAACCTGCAGGCCGGGCAAAAAGTGAGTTACTATATCGAGGCATGGGATAATGACGGTGTGCACGGCAGCAAAGCATCGCGCAGCGAAATGATGTCTTACTCTATGTTCAACCCCAAACAGCTCGACTCGGCCATCAATGCCAATGCACAGCAAATAAACTCGGGACTGAGCAACAGCGCGGAGCAAACACAGCAGATGCGCAATGACTTTAAGGAAATGCAGAACAAGATGCTGCAGAGCCAGGATATGGACTGGCAGCAAAAACAGGCGCTGCAGGATATGATGGATAACGAGATGAAGCTGCAAACACAAATTGAGAACACGAAGAAACGTTTTGAAGAGCAGGTGCAGCAGAGCAAGCAAAAAGACTATAGCGATGACCTGAAGGAAAAGCAGGAAGAGCTGAAAAAGCAGATGGATAACCTGCTGAATAATGAACTGAAAGAACAAATGAAAAAGCTGCAGGAACTCATGCAGCAACTCAATAAGGATAAAGCCTTCCAGGCCATGCAGCAGATGGAGCAGGAGAATAAGCTTTTTGATATGGACCTGAAACGCATGCAGGAACTGATGAAGAAGCTGGAAATGCAAATGCGCCTAGAAGATATGGCCAATAAAATGAATGAGCTGGCCCAAAAAGAAAGTGCACTGCAAAAGGAAACCGATAACGGTAAAAAGGATGCCGAAGCACTGGCTAAACAACAGGAAGATCTGAAGAAAGAGCTGGACAGCGCCATGGCAAAAGATATGAAAGCCATGGATAAGCTGAATGAGCAGATGCAGCAGAAACAATCTATGGATAAGCCGCAGCAGCAGGGCAAGCAGGCACAGCAGAATATGCAAAAAAGCCAGCAACAGCTAAGCAGCGGGCAGAAGAGTAAGGCAAGTGAATCGGAACAACAGGCAGCGCAGAATCTCCAGGATATGGCCAATTCGCTGATGGCTGCTGCAGGGGGTATGAATATGGAAGAGATAGATGCTGATATAAAAACAGTGCGGCAAATGCTCACCAACCTGATACGCCTCTCCTTCGACCAGGAAAAGCTGATGAACAGCGTACAGTATGTATCGCCATCGAGCAAGCAATATATCGCCAACCAGCAGGAGCAGAACAGGCTGCGCAGTAATTCTGTAATGATAAAGGACAGTCTTTATAAAATGAGCCTGAAGAGTTTTAAACTGGCCGCCATTATCAATAAGGAGACCACCGAGCTGGAGAAGAATATGGGCATGACCATAGCCTCGCTGGAAGCCCGGCACCTTAGCGATGCCATAACACGCCAGCAGTATATCATGACCAATACCAATAACCTGGCACTCATACTTAATGAGGCCCTTGCCAACCTGATGCAAATGAAATCGATGGCTAAGAAACCGGGTGCGGGTATGTGTAACAAACCAGGGGGTATGAGCCCTAAACCCGGTGCTGCCGGCAAGCAATTATCGGATATCATAACCCAGCAGCAGAGCCTGGGTGATGCGATGCAGCAAATGGGAAAGGAAGGAAAGCCACAACAGGGCAAGCAGGGTGAAAAAGCAGGGCAGAACGGGCAGCAGCAGCAGGCTGGTGCGCAGCAGGAGGGTGAGAATGGCAATGCTGAAGAGATAGCACGGCTGGCAGCTCAGCAGGCCGCCATACGCAGGCAATTGCAGGAACTGGGCAATATGCTCAATGGCCGCAGTGGCAACAGTGCTAAAGAACTGCGTGAACTGCAGGAAAAAATGGACCGTACCGAGACCGATCTTGTGAACAGGAGGCTAAGCAGTGAGCTATTGCAAAGACAGAAAGAAATAATGACCCGCCTGCTGGAAGCTGAGAAAGCACTGCGTGAACAGGAGCAGGACAATAAGCGCTCATCGCGCACAGCGCAGGAGATGAGCAGGCCTATACCCCCTGAATTACAGAAATACATGCAGGACAGGCAAAAACTGCTGGAATTATACAAGACCGTTCCTCCGCAATTGAAGCCGTATTACCGCAATATGGTAGAGCAGTATTACCAGTTGATAGGCAGTAAATAAGCCCTCATATCCACATTGGGGAAAAGCGGTGAATAAAGTTAATATTAGCTTTATTTTCACCTTTTTATGCCAACTTTTCACTCACTTTATACGTCTATTATTATAGGGATGTATAAAACTATATGAAGATGGGTATTGCTTTTAATTAAAATTACCCTTAACTTACATATCAAGTCATTTTTAAACTAAAAATGTTTGCCTATGCTTTTTACAAGAACTTATCGGTATCAGTCTGCTATGAAGGTAGATGACATTAAAGGCCGTCTGTTGGGTAAGCACGTCAGAGTACACAATCTGGATTTTGAGGTCTTTGAAAAAGACCGGATGCTCAGGATCATACCCCATGCTGAGCAAGTCACCGACATCAAGACCTTGCCTATTACGCACATTGAGTTCAAGGATAAAGGCGACAAGACCCAGGTGGTGATCAGTTCAAAGATCCGGAAGATCGACCAGGGAGGACCAATGATCCTCATGGTTTTCGTTTCTTTCATGCTGATCGGTGCGGTGCTCTTCCTTCTGTTTGGAGGAGAGCAGGGGATGCAGTTCACCTATACTCTTTTAGGAATTGCGCTGGTCATATTCGCCATCTTTTGGATGCGTATGCAAGCCGGGTATTTCGACTACGTACGCAAAATACGCGACTACGTTAAAAAAGAAAGTGCAGCTTAAGGCTGCATTTTCTTTTTCTAAGGCAAGGTGCACCGGTACCGGACGCTTTATTGGACATATTGTCTTAAAGAGTCAAGAGGTATTTCTCCCGAAAACCGCTTGATCAGGATCCTGTCTTTATTATAAATATTTATCTGCGGTAACGACATGTACATAAAAGTCCTGTCAATAAGATGAGAACTGTCCAGGCCAACAGCTATTTGCGGGTAGTCATTTGTTTTCAGTCCTTTTTCGAACATTACGAGATATTCGCCCATATGCTGTGCGGCCACCAGCAATATCTTTGAATTTTTGAAGACCGATATATTATCTTCTATCAGTTTGGTCATATCCTCACAATGCCCGCATGTAGGGTTGAAGAGCATGAGGAACAGGTTAGCATCATTTTTCACATCGGCCTTAGTGATGGTCCGGGAAGGGATATCCGGAGCCGGGGGCTTATCAGTGCTCTTCAAAGGCAGGGTCACAACCCTGAAATCAGAGAGGGGTGTGCCTGTATTCCGGTAATCTGTTTTATCGGTATCCTTAGGTATTGGTTTGGGGTAGCTTGAGGGCTTGTAATAAGGTTCATAATTGTTTTGTGCCCATGCATGTTTTGTGCTCAAAAGGAGCATAATGATTAGTAATTTGCGTAGCATGAAGCTAAATTATGGAAAATACCGTTAAACAAATTTGAATTTATGGCTGTCGCATCACATATACCATTGGCGGAGCGCATGCGCCCCAAAACGCTTGAAGCGTTTATAGGGCAGGAGCATCTTGTGGGGCAGGGTAAGGTATTGGAGCAGATGATCCATAACCGCAAGGCCCATTCTATGATATTCTGGGGGCCGCCTGGTGTTGGCAAAACCACGCTTGCCCAGATCATAGCCCGCTCGCTCGACATTCCTTTTTTTACATTAAGTGCTATAGACAGTGGGGTAAAAGAAGTAAGGGCCGTGATAGAGCAGGCAAGGACCGCCGGTCATGCATTGCTGTTCATAGATGAGATACACCGTTTTAATAAAGCCCAGCAGGATAGCTTGCTGGGTGCCGTAGAAAAGGGCATCATAACATTGATAGGTGCCACTACAGAGAACCCATCTTTTGAAGTGATCAGCGCCTTGCTGAGCCGTTGCCAGGTGTATGTATTAAAGCCCCTGACCGAAGAGCACCTGAAGGCATTGGTGCTGCAGGCCATGGAAAATGATAGCTGGCTAAAGGAACAACAAATAAATATTGTGGAGTGGGAAGCGTTGATTCAACTGAGCGGCGGGGATGCACGCAGGTTGCTGAACCTTGTGGAACTGGTGGCATCATCACTGCCGGCAGACAGCAGGGATGTGAACAATGACCTGGTGGTAGATGTGGTGCAGAACAAAATGGCCATTTATGATAAAGGTGGCGAGCAGCATTATGATATCATCTCCGCCTTTATAAAATCAATGCGTGGCAGCGACCCTAATGCGGCTGTTTACTGGCTGGCAAGGATGATAGACGGTGGAGAAGATCCGAAATTCATAGCCCGCCGTATGGTGATACTGGCCAGCGAGGATATTGGTAACGCTAATCCTAATGCCTTGTTGCTGGCCACCAGTTGTTTCCAGGCAGTGGAACTGATCGGCTACCCCGAGTGCAGCCTTATACTTTCGCAAACGGCTATTTATCTTGCATCCTCGGCCAAGAGTAATGCCTCCTATATGGCACTGGGTAAGGCAAGGGCCCTGATCAATAAGACCGGAGACCTGCCGGTGCCGCTGCATATACGCAATGCACCAACAGGGCTGATGAAAAAAATGGATTATGGCAAAGGATATAAATATGCACATGATTTTCCCGGTAATTTTGTGGAGCAGGAATACCTGCCCGATAAGATAAGCGGAACGAAATTGTACGAGCCCGGTAATAATGCCATAGAGGCAAGAATGAAAGATTATTTAAAGCAGGCCTGGAAAGATAAATATGAATATTAAGTTGAAGTTAAAAAAACAAAAGCCAAAAATACCTGCCCTTGTTTGTGGCTTTGCCATCCTGGGGCTCCTGTCCTGTGGTAATGAGCATAATGAAAAAACTGCTCATGATGATACAGGAACTGCCTTGCGCAATGTGCCTGCTGTACTGCAGTATAGCGTAGTACGCGAATATCCGCATGATACAAAGGCTTTCACTGAAGGTTTGCAATATGTGGATGGTATATTGTATGAGGGTACCGGCGAATATGGGGCTTCAGATGTGCGTAAGACCGAGCTGGCAACAGGGAAAGTGATCACCTCGCACAAGATGGCCGATAAATATTTTGGTGAGGGTATCACTGTGCTGAATGGTAAATTGTACCAGCTTACATACAGGGAGCGTACCGGTTTTATATACGATGCGGGGACCTTGCAACCGCAGGGCACATTTTCTTATAATGCAGCGGAGGGTTGGGGCATGACCACTGATGGCAGGCACCTCATTTATGATGATGGTAAAAATTTGCTGCATTATATAGAGCCGGGCAGTTTCAGGGAGGTGAAGACCCTGCATGTAACGGACGAGAACGGGGCTGTAGATAACATCAACGAGCTGGAGTTTATCAGGGGCTATATCTATGCTAACCAGTGGGAGACCAGTTATATCCTGAAAATAGACACTGCCAGCGGGAAGGTAGTGGCCCGCGCCGATCTTAGCGAGCTAAGCAGGATGAACGGCCCGCAGGGTATGAGTACGGATGGCAGTCGCGGCCCCGATGTGATGAATGGCATAGCCTATGATAGTACAGGCAACCGTATATTTATAACCGGTAAGTACTGGCCTAAACTGTACGAGGTAAAACTGGACAATTAAGCATTGAATATGCGCTCTAAGGCCCATGCCTTGAGCCTCATTTCATCCCATTCTTTTTCTGCAATGCTGTCGTAAGTGATGGCGCCTCCTGCCTGGTAGGAGAGGTAATGATTGCTGGCATTGTAGAAAAGGCTCCTGATGATGACATTAAAATCGAAATCGGCACCGGGTGTTATATAGCCTACCGTGCCGGAGAACAGCTCCCTGCGCGAATGTTCATAATGCTCTATCAGTTCCATTACTTTTACTTTGGGAGCACCGGTCATACTGCCCATAGGAAAGGAATATTTTATGGCATTGGTGAAGGGCTCTGTATCACGAAGTGTTGCGCTGATGGTCGATATCATCTGGTGTACCTGCGGAAAACTATAGATGCCAAACAGCTCATCTACGGTTACACTGCCTGTTTCGCAGCTCCTGGCAAGATCATTGCGCACCAGGTCAACGATCATTACATTCTCGGCCCTTTCTTTTTCATTCAGTTGCAGGTCGGTTTTCAGGGCAGCGTCAAGGGCGGCATTCTCCACACGGCGGGCAGTACCTTTTATCGGTTGGGAGCGCAATATGTTGCCGCTCTTCTGCAAGTAACGTTCGGGGCTGGAGCAGGCCATGTATTTATCTTCGAGCCGGTAATATGCGGCAAAAGGTGCAGGGGACAGTTCGTTAAGGCGGTTAAACAGGTGCAGCGGCTCCAGGTGGGGAGCGGTAGTATAACCTTGGGTGCAAAAATTGATCTCGTAACAGTCGCCATTAGCTATATGCTCCTGCAGAGCAGCGATGGTATGCAGGTACTCTTCGCGACTGGTATTGTATTTGAACTGTAAAGAAGGCAGTGATGCAGGTGTATATGCCCCGGCATTGATGATGGTATCGAACACGATTTGCGGGGGGATATCATGCGATTCGATGGTGAGTTCTGTCTGCTCCGGGTTGACGTGGATGACCACTTGCGGGCAAAAGAAGAACAGGGAAGGGAAGCCTGTTTGTACATCGTGCCCCGATGAAAGCCTTGGCTCCAGGGCATTTTTATGATCATAGGCTATGTGGCCGAAAAACCAGTCCTTATGCAGGTTATGTATTTCCTGCAAAGCTTCGAGCGAGGTATCGGCAATGGTCGCTACAGTTCCCGCTGCGAGCAAGCACTCATACTTTCCGTATTGCGACCTGTAATCGTTGCTGTCGAGGAAAAGAAAAATGCTGAATTGTTTTGCCCAATCCAGCATTTTATATTTTATATCCCTGTACTGGCCGGGGGCCAGTGGAAAAACAGTTTTATGCCTTTGTGCAGCCTGCACGGTTAGAAATCATCATCATCGTCATCAAAGCCGCCATCATTGAAGAAGCCAAGATCTTTGAACTCGTCATCGATATCAAAGTCATCATCTCCTTTAGACGATTTTTTACCGCCCGATTTTGTTTTGGATTTAGGAAGATCAAACTCTTCAAAGTCCTGCTCTATATCATAATCGTCCTCTTCTTCTTTTTCATAATCATCGGCAACGTCTTCTGCATCGTCATCATCATCGTCATCGTAACGGCTTTTGGACTTTGATGCAGTTTTCTTCGCGGCTGTTTTCTTTTTGGGAGTTTCATCAACTTCCTCATCAAGATCATCATCATCGTCGTCATCCATACGCTTAGCGGGCTTTGAAGATGCTTTCCTGGGTGTAGGCTTTGCGCTGCCGGTTGCGCTTTTCTTGCCTTCGCTCTTTTTTCCTGTATTTGATTTCATTGCCATCTACTTGATGTCGTAAAATTTTAATAGTTTATGGAAATTGCCAAATTTTTTTTAGCAAAAAAAATATTTTTTTCTAAGAAATATTTAGTAACTGATCCCTGCCGGTACCATTGGATATATACGCGATCTTAGCGCCGAGGTATTGCTCGGTAAAATGACAAAAATCACGGAAGGCCTGTGGCAGTTCTTCATAGGTGCTGCATACGCTCACCGGTTTATCCCAGCCAGCGAATGTTTCATACACTGGCACTATATCTGCATCACAAATATCGTAGGGCAGTTCTTTGGTTTCCCTGCCGTCCACAAGATAGGCGACCGCGGCTTTCACCGGGTCGAAACCATCCAGCACATCGGCTTTGGTTATGATGAGTTTTGTAACGCCGCTAAGCATCACCGCATAGCGCAGGGCTACGAGGTCTATCCATCCGCAGCGGCGGGGGCGC
>MKUN01000019.1:0-56553 GCA_001897835.1 Bacteroidetes bacterium 46-16 | reverse complement strand
CTTCGCCAACGCGCGAGGGTGCTACGCCTAAACCGCTGCATACGCCTGCCGAAATGGTGTTGGAAGAGGTAACGAAAGGATAGGTGCCGAAATCGATATCGAGCATGCTGCCCTGCGCACCTTCTGCCAATACTTTTTTGCCTTCAACTAATTGGTTTTCAAGCCAATATTCTGCATTTATGATCTTGAGTGTGCGTATGTAAGCTATGGCTTCAAAGAAGGCCGGTTCCCACTGTTCCCAGTCGATCTGCTGATCATACTGGCGCAGGAGCTCCAGGTGTTTTTCTTTGAGCCGTTTGTATTTGCTGTCAAAGTCTTTGCCGGTTATGTCGCCTATGCGCAGGCCATTGCGGCCTGTCTTATCCATATAGGCAGGCCCGATGCCCTTAAGGGTAGAGCCTATCTTCTCGCTGCCTTTTGCCGCTTCTGATGCAGCATCGAGTGCGCGGTGGGTAGGCAATATCAGGTGGGCCCTTTGCGATATGTAGAGCCTCCCGAGCATATCGGGCTGCAGGGGCAGTATGGTCTCTATCTCCTTCTTCAGGGTCACCGGGTCTATCACCACGCCATTGCCTATAAGGTTGGTGCAGTGTGTGTGGAACACACCCGATGGTATGGTATGCAATACTACCTTTTTGCCATCTACGTATAGGGTATGGCCGGCATTAGGGCCGCCCTGGAACCTGGCGATCACATCATATTGCGAAGCAAGAAAATCAACTATTTTTCCTTTACCCTCATCGCCCCACTGCAATCCAAGCAAAACATCGATCATGTAGAAAATTTACGCGCCCAAAAATAAGTGCAAATTCGGAATTCAAAAATCGGAAAATATTTTTTTAAATGAATTCCATTTCACTCAAAATTACTTATTCATATCCTTTCCCTGCATAGTAGCCATTAATTGTTGCATCGTGCGCTGGTAATTATCACCTGAGCCATCTAGGAATATAGTATTGCCCTTGCCATTCTCGGCAAAATGTTTGAGTGCATCGGTCCACATAGAGAAGAGGATGAATGAGGCATCGAGATTGGCCTGTTCCACTTCGCGGGCCGCCATGGCCATGCCTTTGGCCACTTCTTCGCGGAAGAGGGCTACGCCCTGGCCGCGCAACTGGGCTGCCTGCCGCTCGGCCTCGGCCGATATTTTTATGGCATTCCCTTCGGCCTCGGCAGCTTTGGTCTTGGTGATCAGCAGGGCCTGGCCTTCGTTCTCAGCCGCAGCCTTAAGATTGTTGGATGCCACTACCTGGGCCATGGAGCGCATGATCACCTCATCGAAACTGATATCATTCATTTGTATATCAAGCAGGTGGTAGCCCCAGCCTTCAAGCAGTTTGTCGAGCTGTTCTTTTACATGCAGTATGATCTCGGTGCGCAGTTGCAATACTTCCGATTGCTTTTTGGTGGCCACGAAAGCCCTTACGGCCCCTTCAACAGAGCGGATAAGTGCCTGCATGAAATTGCGCTCGTCGAGGAACTTAAAGGCAACGTTCTTTATCGTTTCACTATCCTCATTGAGTACCGAGTAGAGCAGCATTGCCGAGAAGTTCACATTGGCCTGGTCTTGCGTAATGGCCTGGAACTTCAATTCCATGGAACGGTTTTGGTAGGAGATACGGCGGAATATGCTCTCGATAAAGGGTATCTTAAAATTGAGCCCCGGTCGCAGGATGCGCCTGTACTTTCCAAAAACTGTCACTACTGCTACATTACCCTGTTGCACTGTTACCAGCGACATAAACAACAGTAGTATGAGAAGGACAAGAGGAATGATCGCGAAAATGCCCATATATATATTCGATTTATTTGGAAATATACAAAGATGGGCGAACTTTGAAGGGCAAAAGCAGAAAAAGATGTCGAATAAGAAGGTATTGGACATGATCGCCACGCATGACGGTTTCTTTGCCGATACCGCTCTTGTGGGCATAGTGAGTTCATTGGCGGCCTACCGTTTTTGCTGGTTGCTTAACCGTTATTTCGCCATCGACCTTGTGCGTGAACCTGATATGGATATCAGCATACCCGGTGAGGAAGGCAGGGTGCATTATTTTCCCATCTACCAATATGCCGAAGCTTCAGGAAGCTGCATATACACCATATATAAGCTCAAGAGCGACAAAGAAGCCCTGCTGCCCGAGGTAAAACAACTGGACTACATCTGGATGATACAGAGCAGCAGCCCGGATATGGATGCTGCCGATATTACCCAAAAGCTGCGCGAAATACCTGAAATACAACTGGCCCAGGTGCTGCAGCCCGATAAGCTGAAAAATATCAATAACCTGATGGTATAGGCCCGCCTGCCTGCCCCGTCACATTACTTCACTGAAATCAGTACTTTACATACTTAACAAAGAAATTTGTTAATTCCTGTGCTACTGTTAGGCGCATAAGCGTAATTTTCTATTTTTGTTGCCTGTCAATACTAAAAAAAGCCACATGAATTACCGGAAAGTGAACAACCTCGTCGGTTGGATTACGGGCGCTATTGCGTCATTCGTCTATTTAAAAACCATGGAACCCACCGTAAGCTTTTGGGATTGTGGTGAATTTCTTTCCTGTGCATATAAGCTTGAGGTAGGCCACTCACCGGGAGCCCCGTTCTTCATGATGCTGCAACGCATTTTTGCATTGTTCGCTGGTGGTACTGCTACGGGCGCGCCATCGGCCAATGCCGCATTGCTCGTAAATGCGATGTCGGCGCTGATGAGCGGTATGACCATATTGTTCCTTTTCTGGACCATAACCCACCTGGCAAAGAAATTATTGTCGCCTAATGCAGAGCCTACGCAAAACCAGGTAATGCTTATCATGGGGGCAGGGCTAGTTGGCGGCCTTGCTTATACCTTCTCCGATACTTTTTGGTTCTCGGCAGTTGAGGCAGAAGTTTACGCTACTTCATCATTCTTCACGGCCCTTGTGTTTTGGGCCATATTGAAATGGGAAAATGTGGCGAACAACAGGTATGCCGACAGGTGGCTGGTATTCATCTCATATATGATCGGTATATCGGTTGGTATACACTTACTAAACCTGCTTACCATACCTGCGCTGGCAATGGTGTATTACTTCAAGCGCTATAACGCTACCCGTATGGGCACCATGATCGCCTTCGTAGCGGGCTGTGTGCTGCTGGCTTTCGTACAGTTTGGCGTGATACAGTACCTGCCCATATTTGCTTCCAAGTTCGATCTGTTGTTCGTTAACTCTTTCGGGATGTCATTTGACATCGGTGCCCTTGTGGCCATACTTTTGGTAATAGCTGCGCTTATATGGTTGCTGCTCTTCGCAAAGAAAAAGGGTTGGTACCTGGTACATACGGGTGTATTGTGTATCATGTTCATCATTATCGGTTTCTCAAGCTACCTGGTGCCCATGATCCGCTCAAGGGCCGATGTACCGATAGACATGACCAACCCGGACAATGTGCTGAGCCTGGTATCATATGTGCAGCGTGAGCAATATGGTTCACAACCACTATTGTATGGCCAGGATTTTGACAGTAAGATCATCGATGTATCTACCAAAGGTTATACCTACAGCAAAACCAAGAAGAACGGGAAAGATTTTTATGAGCAGACCGGTAAAAAACTGGATTATAAGTTTGAGCCAGATAAAATGCGTTTCTTCCCGCGTATCTACGATAATAATGACCCGGGACACGTACGTTTTTACCGCAACTACTTAGGCCTCGGACCTGATGAAAGGCCTACATCGGGCGATAACATGCGTTACTTCATTGGCTACCAGATGGGCTGGATGTGGTGGCGCTACTTTATGTGGAACTATGCCGGCCGCCAGAATGATGTGGAAGGCCAGGGCGATCCGCGTAACGGTAACTGGATATCGGGTATAAAACCGATCGATAAGATGCGCGGTATGGGCGATATGGACCTTACCGGCAACGGGGTGCGTAACAACCCTGCCCGTAACCAGCTCTATTTCCTGCCGCTCATTTTAGGCATACTGGGCCTTGTGTACCAGTTCAATCGCGACAAGAAGGACGGCATCATAACCTTTATACTTTTCTTCTTTACCGGTATTGCGATAGGCATATACCTGAACATGCCACCATTGCAACCACGTGAACGAGACTATGCCTTCGCGGGCAGTACTTATGCCTTCGCCATTTGGATAGGCCTGGGCATACTGATGGTGAATCAATGGTTCCAGAAGGTGGTAAAAGGTAATGCAGGTTCTATCCTTACCATCGTTATCTGCCTCATAGCAGTGCCGGCGCTTATGGCCAAAGAAGAATGGAATGACCACGACCGCTCGAAGAAATACCTGGCGCGCACTACTGCCTACAATGTACTGGAATCATGTGCACCTAATGCGGTACTCTTTACATTTGGAGATAATGATACGTACCCATTGTGGTACCTGCAGGAAGTGGAAGGTATCAGGAACGACGTGCGTATCATTAATATGAGCCTTTTAGGTATAGACTGGTATATAGACCAGCTTAACTATAAGATCAATAATGCCGATGCCTTGCCTATGGTATGGAAACGGGAAGACTACCTTGGCGATAACCATAACTACGTGCGCTATTACAACAACCCGCAGATACCGCAGAACAGGTATATCAACCTGATGGACGTATGTAAGTTCATGGTGAGCGATAATACCGATGCCAGGCTGCAAACCATGGGCGGCGACTATGAGAATTATATGCCTACCAAGAATTTCTTCGTCTCTACACCGTCGAAGGAAGAAATGGTAAAGAATGGCCTGGTGAGCGCGGAAGATACTGGCAGGATAACTACCGATCTGAAATTCACCTTCCCTAAGGAAATTGCCTATAAAGACAATATAGCCGTACTGAATATTGTGGCAGCTATGGCCAGCGAAGGCTGGAAGCGCCCCATCTACTTTGGCGGCGGATTGCCCGGTGACAACTACATGGGACTGGATGAATACCTGAAGCTGGAAGGTGTGGTATACCGCCTGATGCCTTACAAATATATAGACTCGGTAAGGCAGAACCGTGGTGGCGAAAAGGGCTTTGTGGATGTGGACAAGAGCTACAACCTGTTCATGAACGTGTACAAATGGGGCGGTTCTGAACGCAATGATGTTTACTTTGATGAAAAGAACCGCCTGATGTTCCAGGCATACCGTATCAATGCATCGCTGCGCGTGGCTGATGAACTGAATGCGCTGGGCAAGAAGGACGAAGCTATTAAGATACTGAACAGGGTGGATAGCGCCCTCAGCCAGTCGGCATACCCTTATAATCCTTACACGCTGGAAGGCTTCGACGCATCGGGCTACTTCTATGCCATGACCTATTATAATGTAGGTACCCAAGAAGGCCTGGCAGGTGGTAAAAGAGTGGCACAGCAGCTCACTAAAAACCTGGAAGGCGATATCAACTGGATACTTAGCCTGAATGATAATGGCAGGGATGCACTGAGCCAGGATGCCCAGAAAGACCTTGGAATGATCCATTCGCTGGGTATGATAGCACGCCAGGCGGGCGACACTACCACCGCCAACGAGATGGATGCTAAAGTAAAAGGCCTTGAGCAGAAAATGATGAAAGGCCTGAACCTTCAGGCGCAATAAGATGACCGAATTATTACAAGATCCCTCCTCGCAAAGGAGGGATTTTTTGTAAATTGAAAATGTAAAAATTGATTGATGAAGGTATTGGTATGGCTGGGCACATTGTTGCTCACCGTGTATGCAAATGAGACCTTCGCCCAGAAGCGAAGCGATAACTTTTACTTTCCCAAGGCTGTCCTGGTACAATTAAGGTCGGAGCAAAGGAAAGTTGATTACCTGCAAAAGCATGGCTCAAAGAAGGATCTTGAGCGGTTAAGAGAAGATGTGCAGGGGGTGAATGCAGCTATGGTGAATGACTTTAAAGACCATTTTAAACTATGCCCGGTTTATTTTTTCGTGGATACGAATGCAGATCTTATAAAAGCTAAAAAGTTTGGAGGAATATTGTTTGATACCGATATGAAGCCAGTTAATGATCCCGTAGTTAATGCAGGCAGCAAGGATTACTATATCATTTTCTATGGCTTGCCCGAAAGGGAAGACTTGCATAACGACAACGACCTGGAGGCTGCACGTACCAGCTTTGGGGAAGGCCTGGTGCTGAACGACTATAATTACAGGCAGTTAAAGAGGCCAATAAGGTTCTATTATTACAGGAACAGGGGTTACTATGGCATTGCAAAGCGTCATAGCATTTACAATTATTCTTCTAAGAAATATAATATTGAATATTATGAGCTGGCCGGGGAAGTGAGTGCTGGAACCAGGGAATTTTTTCGATAACTGATATTAAAAAATAAAGCTCCTGTTAGGAGCTTTATTTTAGAGGTCGCGAGCGGAGTCGAACCGCTGTAGGAGGTTTTGCAGACCTGTGCCTAGCCACTCGGCCACGCGACCCTAAAGGGATGGCAAATGTAGTAAAAAATCGTTTCTTTACAAGTGGAATACGTAAATAAATAGCCAATATGCACCAGAGGACCATAGCTGAATCGGAACTGATCATTACACCACGGGGCACTATTTATCACCTCGATCTGGGCCCCGAACACCTGGCCGATACCGTCATCACTGTCGGCGATCCGGGCAGGGTAAAGGAGGTGACCAAGTATTTTGACCGAATAGAGCATAAAGCACATCACAGGGAGTTCATAACACATACAGGGTATGTAGGGAAAAAGCGTATCAGCGTTATATCTACAGGTATAGGTACGGGTAATATCGATATTGTATTGAATGAGCTGGACGTGCTGGCCAATATAGATCTTGCTACAAGGCAGGTAAAACCCCACAGGCATGCACTGAACATCATTCGCCTGGGCAGCAGCGGGGCATTGCAGGCCGATGTGCCTGTAGATAGCCTGGTGGTCTCATCGCATGGTATAGGCCTCGATAATATCATGCATTACTATAATTTCAGCAACAGCGATAACGAGCGCTATATACTTGACAATTTTGAGCAGCACACCGGTATGAATGGTAAAGTCATATTACCTTACATAGCAGAGGCCTCTATTTCCCTGCGCAAACATTTCGGGGCCGGTTATATACATGGTATTACCATCACCTGCCCGGGTTTTTATGGTCCGCAGGGACGGCTGCTGCGCGGACCGCTGGCATTTCCTCACTTGCTCGATGCACTCAATACCTTTCAATGCGGCAATGACCGTATTACCAATTTTGAGATGGAAACCTCCGCTATATACGGTTTAGGGAAATTATTGGGGCATAATTGTTTGTCCATAAGTGCTATTGTTGCCAACAGGGTACAGAAAACTTTCTCAAAAGATGGTGCTAAAGCGATTGATGAGATGATCAAACATTCGCTGACCATTATAGAACGTATCTAGCCATTTTCTTTTAATATAAGTACGCTCCGCATTATCGAACATTCGGCTTATTTTTACAGCCATGTATCCCGATTTCCAGTATTTGCTACAAGCGCTGTTCGGCACCGATATGCCTGAATGGCTGGGTATCTTTAAAACTTTCGGATTGATGGTGGCTACCGCATTTATCGCGGCCGCTTACGTGCTCGTATCCGAATTGAAACGGAAAGAGAAGATGGGGCTATTGTCGCCCACACTTCGTAGCTATGAAGTAGGCAGGCCTGCTTCCGCTAACGAGTTACTGGTATCGGCGCTGCTCGGCTTTTTCCTTGGCTATAAGATAGGGGGCTTGTTCGGCCACTGGGCCGAGATAACACCCAATCCAATGGGCTATTTGTTCTCTATAAAAGGCAATTTCATAGCAGGCATCATTGGCGCATTGGTCATAGGCTATGCAAAGTATGTAGATAAAAAGAAGCAGGAACTGCCCGAACCGCAAATGAAGAAGGAGCTGGTTTACCCGCACCAGCGTATTACCGAGATCGTGGTCATGGCGGCCTTTGGCGGCCTTGTGGGTGCTAAGGTCTTTAACGCATTTGAGAGTTGGGATGATTTTGTGCGCGATCCCGCAGGCAGCCTTTTATCTTCCAGCGGGCTTACCTTTTATGGCGGCCTTATAGTGGCTACTGCGATACTTTACTATTATTCACGCAAGCATAAATTTTCCTTCCGTCACCTTTGCGATGCTGCCGCTCCCGCATTGATGCTGGCATATGGCATAGGCCGTTTTGGTTGCCAGTTCGCAGGCGATGGCGACTGGGGCATTTTTAACAGTGCCTACATTACCGAACCCGATGGTATGCTGAAGGTGGCCACCGCGCCGGAATACAGGCAAAAGCTGAGTGAAGACTCCCTTTATTTTGTAAGTAATTTTGGTAGTATTGAGCAAGTGCCGCAAGCCCGGGCCGAGGCCCCGGGATGGCTGCCACGCTGGTTGTTTGGCATGAACTATCCGCACAACGTGAATAATGATGGTGTGCCCATAGCCGGCTGTATGGGCCAGTATTGCGCTGTATTACCCGTAGCGGTTTTTCCTACACCTTTATATGAGGCCTTCACCTGCATAGGCTTGTTCCTGCTAATCTGGGCTGTACGAAGGCGCTTTAAATATCCTTTGCATTTATTTGGCTTCTACCTCATATTGAATGGTCTTGAACGCTTCTTTGTAGAGAAGATACGGGTGAACTATAAGTACGACCTGGGTTTTATACATCCCACACAGGCCGAGATCATCTCTACGCTGTTAGTGATAGCAGGCTTATGTATCCTGTTATTCTACAAGCCTGCGAAAGATAAGTTCCCGGAAGAGACTGCTGCTTAAGCTTGTGCCAGCACAAATAAGGACTTGGGTGAGTGGATATGGGTGCCCTTATCTTGTTTTACTGCTACGTGGATCATTGCTTTTGCTACCTCCACATCCCTGATGGGCCGCATACTGCTCATGCCGGGTAACAACCCTAATACTTTCATTATGGCAATGCCGGCTTTCTCGCCGGGCCTTTGCTCTTTCCTGTTGCCATTCAGTATGCCCGGGCGCAGTATGTGAATACTTTTGAAGGGCAGCTTTGATACGTCACGCTCCAGCTCGCCTTTTATCCTTGAGTAGAAGATCCGCGATCGTGGATCAGAGAACGCGGCCGATACGAGCACATATGCAGCAACACCGTTGTCTGCGGCCGCTTTGGCCATTTCATATTGGTAAGTATAGTCTATGCGGTATTGCGCTTCCTGGCTGCCGGCCTTTTTTATAGTGGTGCCGAAGGCTGAAAAAAGTACGTTGCCCTGTACAAGATGCTGCCAGGTCGCCGGCTTGTCGAAGTCTATAATATGCTCTTCAAGTTTGGGATGTGTTTTAACGCTTGCCCTGCGTGTGAAGGAAAGCACCTTGTCAAAATGCTCATTGGCCAGTAAGCGTTCCAGCAGTTGGGAGCCTACCAGGCCCGTGGCACCAAGTACGATAGCTTGCATGTTATAAAAATACGGGGTTTAAAGACATGGCACGGAATTTTATCTGCTTATAGATCAAAGAACAGGATATGAGCACTCCGCAAAAGATCAGGATACCCCGGCAACGCTTAAGGGCGCTGGTACATGACACCGCAAAGAGTGCGGAGTGCATCCACCTCACCTATGTTAACGACAGTCAACCGGGCATTAGCCGTAGAAAAAGTGGGAAAGGTTTTTCCTACTATTTCGAAGGCAAGACCGTGAAGGATAAAGAGACCCTGCGCCGTATCCGGGGGCTTGTGTTGCCGCCGGCCTGGAGGTCTGTATGGATATGTGCCTGCCCCGATGGTCACTTGCAGGCGACTGGTATAGATGCCGCAGGCCGCAAACAATACCGTTACCACCAATTATGGAACAGCCTGCGGAGCAAAACTAAATTCTATCATATGCAGGATTTCGGCAGGGCATTGCCCACGATAAGAAAGCGATTGAAAAAAGACCTTGCGTTGCCCGGCCTTCAGCAAAGGAAAGTACTGGCCACTATTGTTATGCTCATGCAATGTACTTGTATCAGGGTTGGGAGTGCTTTATATGAAAAGCTTTATGGGTCTTATGGTTTGACTACGCTGAAAGATAAACATGTGTCGATCAATGGCACCATAATACATTTTAGCTTCAAAGGGAAAAAAGGGGTGTACCAGGATATAACGTTGAAAAGCAAAAAGCTGGCTAACATCGTGAAGCAATGCCGCGATATACCCGGTAAGGAGTTATTCCAGTATTACGACGATAGCGGCCATCGCCACCCGGTCGATTCCGGCATGGTCAATAATTATATAAAAGAAATCAGCGGGGGGCATTTCTCTGCAAAAGATTTCCGTACCTGGGCAGGTACTTTACATGCCCTCGAAGCCTTTAAACAGTTAGGCCCAGCCGCTACGGTCACAGAAACTAAGAAAAATGTTGTAGCAGCACTTGATATCGTCGCTAAACATTTAGGTAATACACGTACGGTATGCAAAAAGTATTATGTTCACCCGCATATCATTGAGCAATATACCGAGGGCATGCTTGAAGCGCTCTTTGCAGCAGATACGCCTTCCGTATGTTCTGCAGGCGACAGCCTGAGCCCCGATGAAATGCTCCTTTTATCACTACTCGACAAGGCACCCACAACCGTAATTGCAGCATAGACCTGTGGAATTATCAGCTATTCCCGTCTTTATGTGGTGAGATTTCTTATGGTATTATGTCTTATCCTTTTTCCGGTGGCCTTATTAGCGCAGCCGGTTGAGCGATTCGTCATGGCTATAGAACGGGAAGGCGATACTACTTATGCACAGGTGCCTGTGCCGGCTAATTCTGTCCACTGGCATTTTGTGGAGCATATGCCTGAAGCAGTAGTGAACATTGATTCGTTCATCACAGCCCGTTTGCAATTTCCTGCCGATGCCAAAGCGGCACATATACAGGGTAGGGTGGTAGTTACATTCGTAATTGATGAAACAGGAATGGTGCAGCAGGTACAGTTGCATAAACATTTGTACCCTTCTTTAGATAGCGAAGCACTTCGTATCATCCGTTTGCTGCCGGGGTGGAAGCCGGGGTGTGAAAGCGGTAAGAATATACCGGTTACCTTTAGCTGGCCTGTTGATTTTAAGCTGTAGCCGCCACTGGCTCCAGGTGGCCTGTGTTCAGTTCTTTATTGGCCCTTTCCGCAGCCTCTATCGGCGCAAAATTAGATAATGCTTCCCCGCTGTTCTTTCTTACGGCAGTAGTATGCTCATAATGTACCGAAGGTTTACCATCGGCAGTTACTACGGTCCAGCCATCTTCCAGTGTATATACTTCGCGGGTACCCAGGTTTATCATGGGTTCAATGGCCAGTACTATGCCTTCCTTCAGGCGCTTGCCGTCACCGCGGCGCCCATAATTAGGCACTTGGGGGTCTTCATGCAGTTTTTTACCAACGCCATGTCCCACCAGCTCGCGCACCACACCATAGCCATGTTCTTTTGCGGTCCATTGTTCTACAGCATAAGATATATCACCTACGCGGTTATTGGCATGTGCCTGGGCTATACCGCGCATCAGCGATTCTTTGGTCACACGCATCAGCTTCAGTACTTCGGGGTTTACATCACCTACTGCAAATGTGTAGGCATGGTCGCCATGATAGCCGTTCATGTACACGCCACAATCTACAGATATGATATCCCCGTCTTTCAGTTCGTAATCGCTGGGGAAGCCATGCACTACCACCTCGTTTACCGAGATGCAGAGCGAGTATTTAAAGCCATTGTAACCTTTGAATGAAGGTATACCGCCATTATCACGGATAAAGGCCTCGGCCATATTATCGATGCTGATGGTTTTGATGCCCGGCTTTAAAAAGTTTGCCACCTCTGTTAAGGTGGCAGTGACCATTAAAGCGCTTTTACGGATCAGTTCTATTTCTTCGTTGCTTCTAATATGTATCATACGCACAAAAGTCTGTTATACAGAAGAGGCTACGTTGCTCGTGCGGCCCGATATGCGTCCTGTTTTCATCAGGCCGTCGTATTGGCGCATAAGCAGGTGTCCTTCTATTTGCTGCAGGGTGTCCAGTATTACACCTACACCTATCAGCATAGATGTGCCTCCGTAGAAAGAGGAGAAACCGCTGGTAACATTCAGCAATGCTGCAATACCGGGGAGTATACCGGCTATGGCCAGGAATACAGCACCCGGAAGGGTGATGCGGTCCATGATAGCGGCTATATAATCGGCAGTTGGTTCACCGGGTTTTACACCGGGTATGAAGCTGTTGTTACGCTTCAGGTTATCTGCCATTTCGGTGGGGTTAAAAATCAATGCGGTATAGAAGTAAGTGAATGCAATAACCATTACAGCATATACCACGTTGTACCAGAAAGAGGTATGGTCGGACAGGGCACGCATAAAGCCCTGTGCGTTTTCGCTCTGTGCAAAACCGGTAAATACAGTAGGGATGAACATCATTGCCTGGGCAAAGATGATAGGCATTACACCCGCAGAATTCACCTTCAGGGGAATGAAATCGCGTGTGCCGCTCACCTCGCGTGCAGCATTGCTGCTGCCTATGATGCGGCGGGCATAGTTGAGCGGTATCTTACGCACACCTTGTGTGAGCAGGATAAGACCAACTATTACTGCGATAAATACAGCCATTTCTATCAGGAATATGAGCAGGCCGCCACCGCCGCCAAGGTTCTTAGCATTGAATTCCTGTACCAGCGATTGGGGCAGGCGGGCAAGGATACCCACCATGATGATGAGTGATGTACCGTTACCAATACCTTTATCGGTGATCTTTTCGCCCATCCACATTACGAAGAGGGTACCGGCAGTCAGCACCATTACGGTACAGAGCCAGAACGTAAATGCACTGAATTCGGGTATAAGCGCTGATGCATATTGTGGAGAGCGCAGGTAAGCCACATAGGCACTTGCCTGGAAGGCTGTAACGCCTACTGTAAGGTAGCGGGTGTATTGATTGATCTTGCGGCGTCCGCTTTCTTCGCGCTGCATCTTGGCTACCTGCGGTATCACGATACCTGCAAGCTGCATGAAGATAGACGCAGAGATATAGGGCATAACACCAAGTGCAAAGATAGAGGCGCGGCTGAACGCACCACCTGCAAACATGTCGAGTATGCCTAAAAGGCCGCCGGGGCCTTGCTTGTCTGATAACAGTGCGGGGTTAATACCCGGTAATGCAATATAACAACCAACGCGGTATACGGCAACGAGTAGTATAGTAAAAAGTATACGCTTACGGAGCTCTTCGATACTCCATATATTTTTAAGCGTTGAAATGAGTTTCTTCACTGGTCTGTTGTTAGTCTGAATGAAATGCGAATAAACGATAAAAGACGCATTTCACCAAATGCGTCCCGGGGGCCAACCTTAGATAATTTCTATGGTTCCGCCGGCAGCTTCGATCGCTTTTTTAGCTTTTTCGCTGGCGCCGTTTACCTTGAAGGCTATTTTGGCCTTCAATTCACCATTGCCCAGTATCTTTACGAGGTCTGTACGGCTTATCAAACCATTGACATACAGGTTATCAGGGGTGAATTCGGTGATATTATATTTTTCTATCAGGAAATCCAGCTGACCGAGGTTGAACACCTTGTAATCCACACGGTTGATGTTCTTGAAACCGCGTTTTGGCATACGGCGCTGTATAGGCATCTGGCCACCTTCATGGCCTGTTTTCGACTGGTAGCCGGTACGTGCCTGCTGACCTTTGTTACCTTTACCGGATGTGGTACCGCTACCGCTACCTTCACCACGGCCTACACGCCTGTTCTTCTTTACTGAACCTTCTGCTGGTTTTAAATTGTGTAATTGCATTCTTTACGATTTTTGAACTTGCGCGGAATGTATAACCGCTCGCAAATCAGGTTAAAAATTATTTTACTTCTTCTACTTTCACCAGGTGATGTACGGCCTGTACCATACCCAGTATCTGGGGCGTAGCCTCAACCTCTACAGTAGAGTGGAGCTTGCGCAGGCCCAGTGCCCTCAGCGTACGCTTCTGGCGCTCCGGGCGGTCTATGCCGCTCTTTATCTGTGTTACTTTTATTTTAGCCATGACGCTATTATAATAATTCAAAAGTTAAAATTCAAAATTTCTAATCCCCTCCGGGGGGCTTGGGTATTAGCCGTTAAATACTTTCTTCAGGCTTACGTTGCGCTGCTTGGCAACCTGTATCGGTTCGCGGAGCGAGCCGAGCGCCATAAAGGTAGCTTTAACCACGTTGTGCGGGTTAGCCGAGCCCAGCGACTTGGAAAGCACGTCTGTGATACCTGCTGCTTCCAGCACGGCACGCATACTGCCTCCTGCTATCACACCCGTACCATGTGCGGCCGGTTTGATGAGCACTTTTGCAGCGCCTTCTTTAGCAAACTGATCGTGGGGTATAGTTCCGTTCATCACAGGCACCTTTATCAGGTTCTTCTTGGCATCGTCTATACCTTTTGTAATAGCTTCCTGTACTTCTTTTGCTTTGCCAAGCCCGTGGCCTACCACACCATTGCCGTTACCTACTACTACCAGGGCAGAGAAGCTGAATGCGCGGCCGCCTTTGGTGGTTTTTACCACGCGGTTGATGGATACTACCTTTTCATGCAGTTCCAGGTCTCCGGCTTTTACGCGATTTAATATTGTCTTCGCCATTATTTTTATTAAAAAGAAAAAGTTTAAAATCTAATTAAAAGTTCAGTCCGCCCTCACGCGCACCATCAGCTATTGCTTTCACACGGCCATGGTAAAGGTATCCGCCACGATCAAAAACACAAGTCTCGATACCGAGATCTTTCGCTTTCTGTGCCAGTGCTTTACCAACCAGTACCGATTTTTCGATCTTGGTGCCTTTATTCGAAGCCAGGTCTTTCTGACGCGAATTGGCCGATGCTATAGTAGTGCCGGTATTATCGTCTATCAATTGTGCATAGATGTCCTTGTTGCTGCGAAATACAGAAAGACGGGGCTTCTGTGCAGTACCCTGTATCTTGTTGCGTATACGCCAGCGAAGTTTCTGGCGGCGTATTACTTTTTGATCTGTTGACATTTTATCTGTTTTTACGGGCTTCCTGCTGTTACACAAGAGCTACCGGAGTTTGTTTTTTAATAAAACCGGTTGATCAGTCAATGAACGGACCGATCAACCAATTATTTATTTGCCAGCTGCTTTACCAGCTTTGCGGCGTATGATCTCGTTGCTGTAGCGTACACCTTTACCCTTATATGGTTCAGGTTTGCGCAGGCTGCGTATCTTGGCAGCTACCTGGCCGAGCAATTGCTTGTCGATCGATTCAAGTATGATCCTTGGATTCTGGCCTTTTTCGGCAGTTGCTGACGCTTTTATTTCTTTCGGCAGGTCCATAATGATATTATGTGAAAAGCCTAAAGCCATATCTATTTGCTGACCGGTAACGGCGGCACGGTAACCCACACCTACCAGTTCCAGTTCTTTCTTAAAGCCATTAGTAACACCCTCTACCATATTGGCCAGCAGGGCACGGTACAGACCATGCAGGGCACGGTGGCGTATCTGGTCGGTAGGGCGTTTTACGGTTACTTCACCATTTTCCTGCGCTACAGTGATATCGCGGTCCAATACTTGTTTCAGTTCACCTTTGGGACCTTTTACGGTCACCTCGTTGTTAGGTGATACACTTACTGTAACACCGCTGGGAACCTTGATTATGCTTTTACCTATACGAGACATTATAATTGTTTTTTGTCGTTTATTGTGTTTTTGTTATCCGGCCGGTCAGCCTGGTATAGGACCAGCTTAATGTACCGGTAACTGTTCTTTTACTATTATTAATAAATGTAGCACATTACCTCGCCACCTACATTTTGTGCGCGGGCCTCCTTATCGGTCATCACGCCTTTTGATGTAGATACTATAGCGATACCCAGACCATTCTGTACACGGCTTATTTCATTAGGCTTGGCATATTGGCGAAGACCGGGGCGGCTTGCGCGTTCCAGGCTCTTTATAGCAGGTTCTTTGCTTTGTGCATCGTACTTCAGGGCTATCTTGATGAGGCCCTGCTTATTATCTTCTTCAAATTTATACTTAAGGATATAGCCTTTGTTGTAAAGGATCTCTGTCATACGCTTCTTAACGTTCGATGCAGGGATCTCTACGATGCGGTGGCGCGCCATCTGTGCGTTACGGATGCGCGTCAGGAAGTCTGCTATAGGATCTGTTACCATTTTTTGTTTTTGTTTTTTGTAAATGTTTTTTGTTACGAGTATCAGGCGCTCGCGCTCCCGACTTTGAAACGTCTTACCCTTTCCTTTTTACAGGGTAGGGTATTACCAGCTTGCTTTACGTACACCCGGTATCTTGCCATCCAATGCCATTTCGCGGAACACCACACGGCATATGCCGAACTGGCGCATATAGCCACGGGGGCGGCCGGTCAGTTGGCAACGGTTCTTCAGGCGTACGGGCGATGCATTCTTAGGAAGCTTGTCCAGGGCTGCATAATCACCTGCTGCCTTCAGCTCGGCACGCTTTGCAGCGTACTTGGCTACCATGCGTTCGCGTTTGCGTTGGCGGGCTTTTACTGATTCTTTTGCCATTTATTATCCTTTATCTTGAATTTTTTAGTTTGTTTCTTCTTTCTTGATATTCTTGAAAGGCATGCCCAGCTCTTTCAGCAGTTCATAAGCCTCTTCATTAGTATTGGCAGTAGTCACAAAAGTGATGTCCATACCGCTTATCTTGTTTACTTTATCGATGTCGATTTCCGGGAAGATGATCTGCTCGGTAACACCCATTGTGTAGTTGCCGCGGCCGTCAAATGATTTCTCATTGATGCCTTTGAAATCGCGTACACGGGGCAGGGTTACAGCGATCAGCCTGTCCAGGAACTCATACATATTACCGCTGCGCAGTGTTACGCGGCAGCCTATTGGCATAGCCTTGCGGAGCTTAAAGTTAGAGATATCCTTTTTTGACAGGGTAGGCACTGCTTTCTGGCCTGATACCAGTGTCATTTCACCTACTGCGTCATCGATCAGTTTCTTGTCGGCTACAGAACCTTTCACGCCCTGGTTCAGGCAGATCTTCACCAGGCGGGGGCATTGCATGACGCTGCTATAGCCAAATTTCTTCATCAAAGCAGGAACAACTTCGTCCTTATACTTTTTCTGTAAACGAGGTGTATATGTTGTCGTTGCCATTATTTAATTACCTCCCCTGATTTTTTAGATATACGTACAAATCCATTTTCATTGCGCTCGCGCTTAATGCGTACCGGGGCTTTGGTTTTAGCATCCCACAGCATCACGTTAGAGATGTGTATGGCTGCCTCTTCCTGTACTATGCCGCCCTGGGGGTTCTGGGCATTAGGCTTCAGGTGCTTGGTCACCATATTCACCCCTTCAATGAGCACACGGCTCTTTTGAGGATAAACGGCCAGCACTTTACGTGGCTTGCTACGGTCTTTATCTTCACCGGAAATAACGACCACGTTGTCGCCTTTCTTAATGTTGAACTTCGGTTGAAATCTCTTTTTCACTTTAATATAAGTTAAATTCGTTCTCCATGCCCCCGCAAAGCGGGCTGCAAAGGTACATAATTTTTACAATACTTCTGGCGCCAGCGATACAATTTTCATGTATCCTTTATCACGCAGTTCGCGGGCTACCGGGCCGAATATACGGGTGCCGCGGGGATCATCGGAATTGTTCAGCAGTACCACGGCATTATCATCAAAGTTGATGTATGATCCGTCCCTGCGGCGCAGCTTGTTCTTAGTGCGCACAATAACCGCTTTGGATACGGTACCTTTCTTAACGCCGCCACCGGGCAGTGCGTCTTTTACGGTCACCACTATCTTGTCACCAATTCCGGCATATACTTGTCCCGAATTACCCAACACACGTATGCAAAGTACTTCCTTCGCACCACTGTTGTCGGCCACATTGAGCCGGGATTCTTGTTGTATCATCTCTTAATAAGATTACTTAGCTTTTTCAATAATTTCTACCAGGCGCCAGCGCTTTGTTTTGCTCAGCGGGCGTGTTTCCATAATGCGCACTGTATCACCAATACCAGCGGTACTGTTTTCATCATGTGCATGGAATTTCGTTGTTTTCTTTAGGAACTTACCGTATATCGGGTGTTTGATCTTACGTTCCACAGCCACAGTGATGGTTTTGGTCATCTTGTTGCTGCTTACTATCCCGATACGGGTTTTCCTGTTTTTCCTTTCAGTCATATTCGACATCTATAAAGATTTAATTAAAAACCTAATGCTCTCCTGCGCTGTTCTGTTTTCAATCGCGCAATATTGCGGCGCAGCTGGCGTATTGTAAGCGGGTTCTCGATCGGGTTTACCGCGTGGCTGAAGTGTAATTTCTTCAAACGAAGTTCCTCGTCGCTGATCTTGTCGGTCAGCGCCTGGTCATCCAGCGAGCGGTAATCGTCAACTTTCGCTTTTTTTGCTTTTGCCATGATACTTGTTATTTATTACTGTTGGCCCGGGGCCGTTTACTTTTATTGTTTGCTTTTTATGCTTATGCTACATAGTCCCTGCGCACTACGAACTTCGTTTTGATAGGCAGCTTTTGTGCAGCCAGTTCCAGCGCCTCGCGTGCTACCTGCAGCGGCACACCATCCAGTTCAAACATGATCAGGCCCGGTTTCACCACGGCAGCCCAGAATTCCAGGTTACCTTTACCTTTACCCATACGCACTTCAAGAGGCTTGCGGGTTATAGGCTTATCCGGGAATATGCGTATCCATACATTACCCTCACGTTTCATGTGGCGGGTCATGGCCTGGCGCGCAGCTTCTATCTGGCGGTTGGTTATCCATTTAGGCTCCATTGCTTTGAGGCCAAATGAACCAAAAGCTATAGTAGCACCACGCTGAGCATTGCCCTTGATCCTGCCTTTATGCGCTTTACGATGTTTCGTCTTTTTTGGTTGTAACATTGTTACAAGTTTTTTTGTATTCTGTATTTAATAGCCCTGTTGTGTCAGCAGCAGGGCTGCAATTGTCTTTTATGCTTTGCGTCCGCCACGGCCACCGCCACGACGATCACCACCCCTGTCGCCACCACGACCACCTCTTTCACGGCCACCTTCGCCCTGGAAACCACCGGTGGGGCGGTTACCACGGTTGTCCGAACCGGCTGAGAAGTTAGGGTTAAGGTCACGCTTGCCCAGTACTTCACCTTTACATATCCATACTTTGATACCTATCTTACCATATACGGTAAGGGCAAATACCGAAGCATAGTCTATGTCCATACGGTAGGTATGGAGTGGGGTGCGGCCTTGTTTGAATTCCTCGCTGCGTGCTATTTCAGCACCGGCAAGGCGGCCACCTACCTTTATTTTGATACCTTCAGCACCCATGCGCATAGCTGTAGAGATAGCCATCTTTATAGCGCGCTTGTAGCTTACACGGCTTTCTATCTGGCGGGCAATTGTTTCGCCTACTATATTAGCGTCCAGCTCAGGGCGGCGGATCTCCATGATGTTGATCTGCACGTCTTCTTTACCGGTCAGCTTTTTCAGCTCTTCCTTGATACGGTCCACTTCTGTACCGCCTTTACCTATTATGATACCAGGCTTAGAGGTGTGGATGGTTACGATAAGCTTGCCCAATGTGCGCTCGATAACGATGCGGGAGATACCGCCTTTATTGATACGCGCATTCAGGTAAGTGCGGATCTTATGGTCTTCTACAAGTTTCTGACCATAATCCTTCTTTTCGCCATACCACATTGAGTCCCATCCGCGGATGATGCCCAACCTGTTACCTATAGGATTAGTTTTTTGACCCATTAGACTTTTATTGAGTTATGATTTATTTCTTTTATTATTATTAAGCTTGTTCTGCAGTTGCTGCAACAGCGTTACGGCTGTCCACAATGATGGTTATGTGGTTGCTGCGCTTACGCACACGGTATGCACGGCCTTGCGGTGCAGGGCGCATACGCTTCAGCGAGCGGCCACCATCCACAAATATGGTCTTTACATACAGGTTAGCCTCTGCCACGTCTGCACCTTCGTTCTTCACGCCCCAGTTGGCAATAGCGCTCATCAGCAGCTTTTCCATTGCTACAGAAGGATGCTTTGTACTGAACTTTAAAGTATTCAGTGCATTTTCTACATCCTTGCCGCGTACCAAGTCGGCCAGCAGGCGCATTTTGCGCGGCGATGTAGGATAATTTCTTAAGCGAGCTACAGCTTCCATTTTCTTATTTTTTTACTCCGCACCCTTATATAAGGGCTTTCCCGGAGTTTTTATACTAATTAACTTTTATACTTCTTTTCATTCCCTTCCCTTTACAGGCCGGGCTTATTATTTTGTACCGCTATGTCCTTTAAAGTTGCGGGTAGGGGCAAATTCACCGAGCTTGTGGCCTACCATGAACTCCGTTACATACACGGGGATAAATTTGTTGCCATTATGTACGGCAAAAGTCTGTCCCACAAAATCAGGGGTTATTGTAGAGCGGCGGCTCCATGTTTTAATAACACCTTTCTTTGTTTTGCCTTCTGCTATTGCTGCAACTTTCTTTTCCAGCTTAGCTTCTATATAAGGACCTTTTCTGATTGAACGAGCCATTCGTTTATTTTTTTAATGCTTCAGGATACTTCCTGGTTTATTTGTATTTACCTGATAATTTTTTACCGTTACGGCGCTGAATGATCAGTTGATTGCTACCCTTGTTTGTGTTACGTGTGCTTTCGCCTTTAGCATATTTGCCGGTGCGGCTGCGCGGGTGACCACCCGATGCTTTACCTTCACCACCACCCATTGGGTGATCTACAGGGTTCATCGCTACACCACGGTTACGTGGGCGGATACCTTTCCAGCGGTTGCGGCCGGCTTTACCCATCGACTGCAGGCCATGGTCGCTGTTCGATACAGTGCCTACGGTAGCCATACAAGTGCTCAGCACTTTGCGCAGTTCGCCTGATGGCATTTTCAGTACGCAATATTTTTCCTCTTTCGCGTTCAGCTGGGCATAAGTACCTGCCGAGCGGGCCATAGCGCCACCCCTGCCGGGCTGCAACTCTATGTTATGTACTACAGTACCCAGTGGCATGTTCTTCAGCGGAAGTGCATTACCTACTTCGGGGGCTACCTTATCACCGCTTATCACCGTGCTGCCTACTTCTATACCCTGGGGGGCTATGATGTAGCGCTTTTCACCATCAGCATAGCTCAGCAGAGCAATGAAAGCTGAACGGTTAGGATCGTATTCGATGCTTTTAACTGTAGCAGGAATATCTTTTTTATTACGCTTGAAGTCAATGATACGGTACTTCTTTTTATTACCGCCACCTATATAGCGCATAGACCTGCGGCCCTGCACATTACGGCCACCGGTACCGGGTAAAGCTTCCAATAAGCTCTTCTCGGGTACGTTAGTGGTAACTTCTGCATATGCGTTACCTATTCTCCAGCGTGTGCCGGCTGTCGTCGGCTTGTATTTACGTAATGCCATTTTCTTTTATTCTTTAGTTGGGAAGCTATGCCTCTTCACTTAAATTGAAAACAAATCAATAGAATCTCCTTCTGCCAGGGTTACAATAGCCTTCTTGTAAGAAGGTTTGCGGCCCGACAAAAAACCTGCTTTGGTGTAGCGTGTCTTGCTTTTGGCAGGCACTACTACCGTGTTTACATCAGCCACCTTCACACCGTAAAATTCTTCTACGGCTTTCTTTATCTCCAGCTTGTTGGCGGCCTTGCCCACTACAAAAGTGTAGCGGCTTTCTTTTTCCATCTGGCTGTTCACCTTTTCGGTGATCACCGGCCTTACCAAAACGTCAGCGAGTTTCATTTTTTTCTTTTTTTATTTTATGGTGTTTTTAGCACCTTGATGATCTTTATTATTGTGGGTCAGCTACTTGTATAGCTTAACCATCCTGGTCACTATGCTTCGGCAGTGGCAGTTTCTTCACTGAAGAGCTTTGCAGCACTTTCTGTGAATATCAGCACGTTTGCGTTCACAAGATCGTAGGTATTCATATCGCTCAGCACAGTTGTCTTATTGCTCTGCAGGTTGCGGCTGCTCAGGTACACATTGTTATCGTGTTCCGGCAGTATCACCATCGATTTCCTGTTATCGCCACGCAGGGTGTCCAGTATGCTTGCAAAATCTTTGGTCTTGGGCGCTTCCATTTTCAGGTCTTCCACGATCACTATTTTGTTCTCGCGGGCTTTGTAAGACAGTGCTGACATTTTTGCCAGGTCCTTCACCTTGCGGTTCAGCTTAAAACCATACAGGTGTGGCTTGGGGCCGTTCACCGTACCACCACCTTTGTATAAGGGGTTGCGGATGTTGCCTTTACGTGAGCCACCTGTACCTTTCTGGCGATGCAGCTTTTTAGATGAGCCATGTACTTCAGCACGTGTTTTTGTGCTGTGTGTACCCTGGCGCTGCGCAGCGAGATACTGCTTTACGGCCAGGTATATACAATGGTCATTAGGCTCTACACCGAAAATTTCGTCCGGCAATTCAATGTTACGGCCGGTCTTTTCACCTTTACTATTTAATACGTCAACTTGCATGACTACAATTAGTTCTGAATTAAAACAATAGATCCGTTATGTCCCGGTATTGAACCGCTTATCAATATATAGTTCTTATCGGGGAATATTTTTACTACACGCAAGGCTTTTACCTTTACGCGGTCGCCACCCATGCGGCCAGCCATGCGCATACCTTTAAATACGCGGCTGGGATATGATGAACCACCTACTGAACCGGGGGCACGCTGGCGGTCGTGCTGGCCATGGGATGCTTCACCCACACCGCTAAAACCGTGGCGCTTTACTACACCCTGGAAACCTTTACCCTTGCTTGTGCCTATAACACTTACCTTCTCGCCTTCGGCGAAAATATCGCAGGTAATGGCTTCGCCAACCTGTTTTTCAATGGAACAATTACGAATTTCTTTTACGATGCTTTTAGGCGTAGTGTTTGCCTTAGCGAAGTGATTGATGAGTGCCGAAGAGGTGTTTTTCTCTTTTGCTTCACCATACGCGATTTGCAGCGCGTTATAACCGTCGGTATCTACGGTTTTCTTTTGAGTAACCACACAAGGACCGGCTTCGATGATGGTGCAGGCAGTCTGCTTTCCATTCGGCTCAAAAATGCTGGTCATGCCGATTTTTTTACCAATAATACCTTTCATTTTATTATGTTTTAGCCAAGCGCCCGGTTGCCTTTATATTGTGTGGACCGGGATTAGCCGTTTTTTCAATTTTATTAAAGATCTATCTTTTCTCTCGCCTCCAAGTCCATGGAGGCCGGGAGGGTTTATCATGCTTTTATCTCTACCTCTACACCGCTGGGCAGGTCAAGCTTCGAAAGCGCATCAACTGTACGTGAAGAAGAAGTATAGATATCCAAGAGACGCTTGTGCGTGCAAAGCTGGAATTGCTCACGTGCTTTCTTATTAACGTGCGGTGAGCGCAGTACTGTAAAGATCTTCTTCTCTGTTGGCAACGGAATAGGGCCTGTAACCACTGCTCCCGTATTGCGCACAGTTTTAACGATTTTCTCAGCCGATTTATCCACCAGGTTATGGTCGTAAGACTTCAGCTTTATTCTGATACGCTGTGACATACTTATTAAATAACTTCTTAAACCCGTAAATTTTGGGACTGCAAAGGTAATGACTTGTTTCATACCTGCAAAATAATTTCAGCTTTTTTTCAGGTATTTTCTACACTTAAAAGATGCTATAGCCGGCAGGTTGATGCAGAGGCGGCAAATATACACACTAATATGAGTTCATTTTGGCGGTTTATCATCCTATTTCTTCGATTCGGAACATTTAATTCGCATTTTGAATATATTTAATGCGACTCCGCCTTTAGGAGAGGCCAGGTCTGCGCTTTTTATATGCATATAATAATGTATGGCTTGGCTCATCCGCATTACTTATCAGGATTTTTAATCCTTTTTTTATACACATATGCTTGTGGTTCAGCACAGTACCCCGCGTTTTTCTTCCCGCCTTATTTTCGGTATTATTGATGTTTGCCCAAAGCAAAGTATATGGACGATCTCACAAGTATCAGGCACTACCTGCATCAGCACCCCGAAGTATCGCAGCATGAACAGGAGACCCAAAAATATCTGCTCGCTTTGCTGGAGCAACTCGATACCGATGCTATAAAGAAAGTGGCCAATACAGGCATACTGGTGACTTTCCGGGGTAAAGAGCAGGGCCGCAATTTATTATTACGTGCCGATATCGATGCTTTGCCCATCCAGGAAACCATAACAGCAGCCTATAGGTCGGCTAAGCAGGGCGTTTCGCATAAGTGCGGGCACGATGGGCATACCACGATAATGTATGGCGTGGCACAGCATTTTGCAGCACAGCGCCCGCAGAAGGGCGATGTGCATTTGCTCTTTCAGCCTGCCGAAGAGAATGGCTGGGGAGCACGGAACGTTATTGCCGATGGGGCGCTCGACGACTTAAAGACCGATATGGCCTTTGCCCTTCATAACCTGCCGGGCTTTAAAAAGCACCATATCGTTTGCAAGACGGGCAGTTTTACATCAAGCGTGGTGAGCCTGGCCGCTTATTTTCGCGGCTATACGGCTCATGCTGCCGAGCCCTGGAACGGGCGTAACCCGGCTGCTGCCATGGTCCGCTATACACTTAAGGCCCTGGCACTTAATAAAGAAGACAAACCGGCTTACCTCACGGTTACCCCGGTTTATAGTATACTTGGCGAAAAAGCTTATGGCATATCTGCAGGAGAAGGAGAGGTGCACCTTACCATACGTGCTGATACCAATGAAAGAATGGAAGAAGCTTTGGCGCAGGCAAAAAAGATGGCTGAAGATATAGCGCAGGCAGAAGAGCTTGAAGTGAGCTTTGACCTTATCGAACCTTTTGAGGCCAACCAGAACGACCCCGTGGCCGTAGACATCATCAATAAGGCCGCATCGGCATTGGGGCTGGAGCAGCAAAAAATAGCGGAAGGCTTCAGGTTCGGCGAAGATTTTGGCATCTTCACCAGCCTTTATCCCGGGGCCATGTTCGGCATAGGTGCCGGCGAAGATTGCAGGCCTTTGCACCATCCCGCCTACGATTACCCCGACGAATTGACCGCTACCGGCATAAATATGTTCATTACCATACAAGACAAAGCGCAGCAATAATGGAAGCCTCATCGCATATCATACTCAACAAAGAATTACTGAAAGGCAACTGGGAGTTTTTAAGGGCATATTTTCAGGGCAAAAAGATCAGTGCCGTAGTGAAAGGTAATGCATATGGGCATGGCATAGAGGCTTATGTACCGATGGCTGAAGCATGCGGGGTGGACCACTTTTCTGTATTCAATGCAGGCGAAGCATACCGGGTGCATGAAGTAGCAGCGCCCGGCAGCACTATAATGGTCATGGGGGCGCTTGATGAAGCGGATATTGAATGGGCAATAGAAAATGGGATCGAGTTCTATGTATTCAATTTTCAGCGCCTTGATGCCGCAGTGCGGATAGCGCAAAAGCTGGCGAAAAAGGCCATCATCCACATCGAGCTCGAAACGGGTATGTACCGTACAGGTTTCGAAGAGCAGGAGATCGCAACACTTATCGAAAAGTTAAGGGCCGCTTCCGGCGATATTGTCTTTCGGGGGCTATGTATGCATTTTGCCGGTGCTGAGCATATTACCAACTATGTACGCATCCGCAAGCAGAAGATAAATTTTAAAATGGCGCTCAAGAAGTTCAGGCAGGCCGGGCTGATGCCCGAAATGATACATGCCTGCTGCTCGGCTGCGGCTATCCGTTACCCGGATATGCATTATGACATGCTCCGCATCGGCATCCTGCAATATGGTTTCTGGCCCAGCCCCGAGATATTGATCGAATACCTCAGCAAGCACGAGGCCGTCATGTCGCCATTAAAGCGCATCATCAGTTGGGAAAGTATGATCATGGGCCTAAAGGAGGTGCCGCCGGGTGAGTTTGTCGGTTACGGGGCTTCCTACTTTTCGCACCAGGCCATGCAGCTTGCGCTGGTCCCCATTGGTTATGCACATGGTTTCAGCCGCAGCCTCAGCAATTCGGGTATCGTGCTCATTAATGGCTACCGTGTGCCCGTAGTGGGCATGGTCAATATGAATTGCATAGCAGTTGATGTCACCGGCCTGCCCGCAGTAGCCATAAACGACAAGGTTACCATGATTGGCAGGCAGGGCGAGCATGAGATAAGCGTGGCCTCATTTGGTGAAATGAGTAACCAGTTGAATTACGAACTGCTTACAAGGCTGCCTACCCACATACCCCGGTATGTGCAGTAATTGAGTGCTAAACTGTGATACGCTATTTACAGGTCCAGCCCGCTGTGGTTGTGCGGCTTCACATGGCCTACTGAATCCCGCAGCAGGGTAGAAGCATACAGCGCCGATTTGTGGTATTTCTTTTTCTCCTTTCCCCCTTGCTTCCCGGTATTGGCTTGTTGTTCATCCCGGTTTTGCTCATTGTTTGCGGCATTTTCCTGCTGTTCCTGCATGTTTTGTGACTGTGTATCCATAACTCTTTTGATTTTTAAGTTCAGGAATGGTGGGTTTATCTACCTTAAAGTTACGAACATATTATGGTTATATAAAGGGTGATTTTAGCAATTCATGGATGCGCACGGCCCAGCGAAGTCACATCCTGCCGTTTGCTATATAGGTGACTTCGACGGGGCTCAAAAATGTGGATATCATTATTTGGATTGCCCTTACCTGCTGTCGTATCTTGCCTCGTTCGCCGATTTCAGGCAGGCAAGCTAGCCGGTAGCCTGTTCGCATATAAGGTTCAGACTATAAATTTTTGGTATCAAAGTACTCTTCTATGGATAAAAGATCCTGTAAATCCGTTAACCCCCTTATTCCGCCTGTCCCGATTATTTCGGGAGTTCAGGCAAACACGTAATCACCGGAAATAATTATAAAACACATGTGATAAGCCCCGCAAGCCTTTCGGCCCATACAGATCCCGGCAGCCGGAAATAATGAACATGCAGGAAACCGGAAAAATCCCCAAATTGGGTAATCCAAGCTTAGCCTTTCAGGCAATTATCAAACTAATTTCACTAACTTAGCGCGCTAATAGATTACCCATTTTGTATTGAATAATATATAATGCATAGGGTAAGCAACAATATGAACATTTACCTGACAAAACGCACACAAGAACATGGACAATACGATCATTGTCGCCATCGTAGCGGTGGTGGCTATACTTATAGGTATCCTCCTCGGCAAAGTGATATTTGCCAAAAACACGAGAAAACAGATTGAGGAAGCAGAACAGCAAGCTAAAAAAATTACAGAAGACGCACAGGTACACGCAGACACACTTAAGGAAAAGAAAATTTTAGAAGCAAAAGAGAAATTTTTACAACTAAAGAGCGAACACGAGAAGGAAGTATCACAGCGCAACCACAAATTATCCGAATCCGAGAACCGTATCAAGCAGCAGCAGCAAAGCCTCAATGATAAAACAGGCGTACTGCAAAAACAGATATCGGAGAACGACCTGCTCAGGCAAAACCTCGACCGCCAGCTTGAGGTGGTGAATGTGAAACGCACCGAGTTGGAGCGCCACCAGGAAGAGCACATCAAACGCCTGGAGAAAGTGGCCAGCCTCTCTGCCGAGCAGGCTAAGGCCGAGCTGATGGAAGCTATTAAAGAAGAGGCCCGTACACAGGCCCTCTCTTATGTGAAGGACATTATGGAAGAGGCCAAAGTAAATGCTACCAAAGAGGCCAAGAAGATCATCATACAAACCATACAGCGCACCGGTGCCGAGCAGACAATCGAGAATGCCATAACAGTCTTCAACCTGGAGAGCGATGAGGTGAAGGGCCAGATAATAGGCCGTGAAGGCCGTAATATACGCGCCCTCGAAGCCGCCACCGGTGTCGACCTGATCATTGACGATACCCCCGAAGCAATAGTACTCAGCTGTTTCGACCCGCTGCGCCGCGAGGTAGCGCGCCTCTCTCTGCAGCGCCTGGTACAGGATGGCCGCATACACCCTGCCCGTATTGAGGAAGTGGTGGAAAAGACCAAGAAACAACTCGAAGAGCAGATAATGGAGATAGGCGAGCGCACCATAATAGAATTGGGTGTGCATGGCCTGCATAAAGACCTTGTGCGCATGGTAGGTAAAATGCGCTTCCGTTCGTCGTATGGCCAAAACCTGCTGATGCACTCGAAGGAAACCGCTAACCTCTGTGGTATCATGGCCTCCGAACTGGGCCTTGGGCAGAAGGTGGTGAAGCTGGCAAAACGCGCTGGCCTGCTGCACGATATAGGTAAAGTGCCTGATGAAGAAACAGAACTGAGCCACGCACTGCTTGGTGCCAAGCTGGCGGAGAAATGCGGTGAACACGCTGCCATAGTGAACGCCATAGGCGCCCACCACGATGAAATGGAAATGACCTACATCATATCGCCCATCGTACAGGCCTGCGACGCCATAAGTGGCGCCCGCCCCGGCGCACGCCGCGAAATGATGCAGAGCTACCTGCAGCGCATCAAAGACCTGGAGAGCCTGGCAATGGCCTACAATGGTGTGGAAAAAGCCTATGCCATACAGGCCGGTCGCGAGCTGCGTGTGATTGTGGAAGCAGAGAAAGTAAGCGATGGCGACAGCGATAAGCTCTCCTTCGAGATAGCCGATAAGATACAGAAAGAGATGCAGTACCCCGGCCAGATAAAAGTGACCGTCATCCGCGAGCTCCGCGCCGTGAACATAGCAAGATAATATCCAGAGTAATAAGGCATAAATACTTAGAACTGCAACACGTAAGTGTTGCAGTTCGCTTTTGGTCCCGGTATTCCGTCCCAAACGCCGGATTCCTGTATAGTGGAATAGTTTTTATCACTATTAGGTATGGGCAAAAGCATCGTAACTTTGAACGACAAAACACAGTATTATGACTTGTAAAAAGATAGTGATACTGGGCGCAGGTTTCGCAGGCCTGCAGGTGGCGAGAAGGATAAAAGGTACCGACTGCGAGATAACACTCATTGATCAATACAACTTTCACCAGTTCCAGCCTCTTTTTTACCAGGTAGCCACGGCAAGGTTAGAACCAAGCGCTATATCATTTCCCCTCCGCAAAGTGTTCCAACGCAAGCGCAACGTACATGTGCGCATAGCCAGGGTCGAGCAGGTGGATATGGACACCAACAGGGTAATTACCGATGAAGGCACATTCGGTTACGACTACCTTATCATTGCCACAGGCTGCTCCTCCAATTACTTTGGCAATAAGAACATAGAAGAGCACGCATTCCCTATGAAATCGACTACCGATGCCATAGCCCTGCGCAACCGCATACTGCTCAATTTTGAAGATGCGCTAAGGGCAGGCCCTGAAGAGCTGGCTGGCATCATGAATATCGTAGTGGTAGGCGCCGGGCCTACGGGTGTGGAACTGGCCGGTGCATTGGCTGAAATGAAGAAATATGTGCTGCCCCGTGACTATCCTGATATGGACTTCTCCAGCCTTGATATATACCTGCTCGAAGGGGGTGAGCATACCCTTGCGGCCATGAGCAAAGCATCGCAGCAAAGATCGCAGGAGTACCTGGAAAAGATGGGCGTGAATGTATGGCTCAATGCACTTGTGCAGGACTATGATGGCAAGGAGATAAAGCTGAAGGATGGCAGGGTGATACCTACGCGTACCCTGATATGGGCTGCGGGGGTAAAAGGTAATGTGCCGGAAGGCATACCGCAGGAGCTGGTAGTGCGCGGCAACCGCATAAAAGTAGACCAATATAGCATTGTAGAAGGATCAAACAACATCTTTGCCATTGGTGATGTGAGCTATATGGAAACCAAAGACTTCCCCAAAGGCCATGCACAACTGGCCAATGTAGCCATCAACCAGGCAAAGAACCTGGCCACAAACCTCAAGCGGCTGATGAAGCAGCAGCCTATGAAGGCGTTTCACTACAGGAATCCCGGCACTATGGCCACTATCGGTAAACGAAAGGCCGTTGTCGATCTGCCGTTCATAAGTTTCCAGGGCTTCTTTGCATGGCTTACCTGGATGTTCCTGCACCTGATGCTGATCCTGAGCGTAAGGAGCAAGCTCATTATATTCATCAACTGGGCTATCAGCTATTTCACCAACGATACTACCCTGAGGCTGATACTCCTGCCCACCCGTAAGCAGGTGGAGCTGGCAGCGGAACACCATGCGCTCGAAGAGCCGCAAGAATCCCGGTAAGGGGGATTTTAAGGGGCAGATTAAAAAATCTGTAACAAAAACAGTACCTTTTACGATATACTGTTTTCAACCTTTCTTATGTTACAGATCAGGAACTTATCCAAAACTTATCCCAACGGCGTGCAGGCACTCCGGGACGTTACACTTGATATCGGCAATGGCATGTTTGGCCTGCTGGGGCCCAATGGCGCAGGCAAGTCTACACTCATGCGCACCATAGCCACTTTGCAGGACGCAGATTCCGGCTCCATTATGTTCGGCGACATAGACGTGATGAAGCAAAAGCATGAACTGCGCAAAGTGCTGGGCTACCTGCCGCAGGAGTTTGGCGTATATCCCAAAGTGTCGGCTGAGGAGATGCTGCATTACATAGCACGTCTGAAGGGGATAGATAATGCAAAAGAAAGGAAAGAATTGGTGAACGCCCTGCTGAAGCAGGTGAACCTCTATAACCATAAAAGCAAATTCCTTGGTGGCTATTCGGGCGGCATGAAGCAACGCTTTGGTATAGCACAGGCGCTCATAGGCAGCCCCAAACTGATCATCGTGGACGAACCCACCGCCGGCCTCGACCCCGCAGAGCGTCTCAGGTTCAACAACCTGCTGAGCGAGATAGGGGAGCATATCGTGGTGATCCTATCCACCCACATAGTGGAGGATGTGAGCGAGCTCTGCAATGATATGGCCATTATTGCCAACGGGCAGGTGGTGCAGCGAGGTAATCCTGAAGCGCTGGTAGATGCAGTGCAGCATAAAATATGGAGCAAACGCATAAAGAAGGCAGATGTGGCTGCTTACCAGGAAAAATATAAAGTGATACTTTCCAAGCTTTCCGGCGGCGATGTGATGATACATATATTCAGTGAGCAGGACCCGGGCGATGGTTTTGCTATGGAGCGTGCAGGGCTGGAAGACATCTATTTCTCAAATATTGCTTAAACCCAAAATCACCGATAAATGTTTGGACATATTTTCAAATTCGAGCTCAGGCGATGGCTAAGGTCTGTTGCCAGCTATGTTTATATACTGGTGCTCTTCCTCGTGGCCTTTTTTGTGGGCCTGCTGATAGGCGGCACATGGCCGGGTGTCGCAGTGAATTTTGGCGGGGAGAAGATACTGGCTAATTCGCCGGTGATCATAGATGCCATGTTTGCGGGCATCAACAATTATGTGGGACTTATCATCATCGTAGCGGTCATTGGTAATTCGGTATTAAAAGACTTCACAGCCAATACTTCATCGCTCATTTTTACTACACCTGTTTCCAAATTCAATTATCTATTCGGCCGCTTTTCTGCATCGCTATTCGTGGCCCTTATTATGCTTAGCGCTACGGGGCTTGGACTAATGGCCGCATTCAGCTCGCCGTGGGTCAACGCCGACAGGATGGGCGCTTTCCATTTATCCTATTATATAGCTACTTATTGGCAAACGGTCATACCCAATGCCATACTCGATGGTGCCATATTCTTTGCCGTGAGCCTGATCGCACGCGATATATTCGTTATCTGGCTCTCGCTTATCGTGTTCTTTATAGCCATAGGTGTGTCCAATTCATACTTCTCTACACTAGAGCATGAAACACTTTCTGCACTTATAGATCCATTAGGTGCGCATGCCAAACGTGCCGTGGTAAAATACTGGACCACTTATCAAAAGAATAATTATCCCTATCCCATGAGTGGTCTCTTCCTGGCCAACAGGCTCTTGTGGCTGGGCATATCGTTTGTAATATTGGGTGTCGGCTATGCTTTCTTTTCATTTACAGCCACTCCCCGCAGGCTTTTTTCCGGCAAGGCCAAATTCAGGGAAAGGTCAAGCATTATATTTAAACGGTCTGATCTCAACTTGAGCGCATTGCCTAAAGTGCATACCTCTTTTGGCACAGGCAGCTACCTAAAGAATTTATGGGGGCTTGCTGTCAATGAGTGCCGCAGCTTGCTGCGCAACACCTATTTCAGGATCATATTGCTATTCGGTATGCTCTTGCTTTTCCTCGTATCCATACAACTGGGTAAGATATACGATACGGCAACTTACCCGGTTACCTATGTGGTAGCTGAGTTTTTCGAGGGTACATTCCATATCATCATTGTGGTCATCACCATTATGTTTTCCGGTGAGCTGATCTGGAAGGCAAGGGATTTCAGGATGAGCAATATACTCGATGCCCTGCCGGTGCCCAACTGGGTATTTTATTGGAGCAAGATAATAGGGCTCATGTTCATGCAGCTGATCTTATTGCTGCTGGTAATGGTTTGCGGCATAGTCGTACAGACATTCATGGGCTATATGCACTATGAACTGGGCGTGTATATTGGCTATCTCTTCGGGTTCAAATTGCTGGACCTCTGGTACCTGGCCATATTGGCCGTACTGGTGCAGACCCTGGTGAGCAATAAATATGTGGGCTACTTTATCATCGCTATTTTCTACCTGTGGAACAGCACATTTGCACAACTGGTACTGAAGCATAACTATTTCATTTTTATGTCCGACCCCGGCGTAGAATATTCAGACATGAACGGGTTTGCCCATGCAGTTTATCCTTATATCGTGTTCAAGGTGTACTGGGGTGCACTGGCTATATGCTTTGCTGCATTATCGAGCCAGTTATGGGCGAGGGGCAGCGAGACCGGGCTGAAACGCAGGTGGCGCAATGCTATGGTGCGCGATGCCCGCAGGGGCTGGGTAGTGATCGTGCTGGGCCTGGTGGTGTTCTTAAGCTGTGGTGCTTTTATATACTACAATACCAATGTGGAGAATAAATTCCGTACCGATTTTCAACAGGAGGAATTGCAGGCTAAGTATGAGAAGAAGTATAAAAAATATGAGCGTATCCCCCAGCCAAAGATCACGGATGTGAAACTGAATGTGGATATATATCCGAAAGAGCGCAACCTGCATGCCAGCGGTACTTTTGTATTGAAGAACAAATCGGCACAGCCAATTGATTCTGTTCATTTGCTGCTTGCTGATGATGCTAAGCTGGGCAAGATCAGCTTTAGCACAGGCCTGAGCCATAGCTTTTACGACTCTGTCATCGGTTACAGGATATATACCCTGGCAAAACCATTGATGCCGGGAGACTCACTGACCTTATCGGTAACGACCGATGTGATCACTAAGGGCTTTACCGAGAATTTCTCTGGCCTGGGCAGCCCGCTGTATAACGGTACTTTTATGAATAATACTTCTTTCCTGCCCTCAATAGGCTATAACAGGGGCCTGGAAATAAGTGATAATAATAAACGCAAGAAACATGGCCTGGGTTACAGGCGCACAGAGAACCCGATAAACGATACCGCAGCATGGTATGTGAACGAGTTGAGCAACGATGCCGACTTCATTAATTTTGAAGCTACAGTAAGCACATCGCCCGACCAGATAGCTGTAGCGCCGGGCTACCTGCAAAAAGAGTGGACAGAGAACGGGCGCCGTTATTTCCATTACAAGATGGACAGTCCCATCCTCAACTTTTATTCGTTCCTGTCGGCACGTTACCAGGTGAAAAAGGAGCAATGGCACGATGTAAACCTGGAGATATATTACCAGAAAGGTCACGAGTATAACCTGGACCGTATGTTTGCAGGCATGAAGAAGGCCCTTGACTACTACAGTGCCAATTTCTCGCCCTACCAGCACAGGCAGTTACGCATACTCGAATTTCCGCGTTATGCCACTTTTGCGCAGTCCTTCCCCAACACCATCCCATTTTCTGAGGGTATAGGCTTTATTGCAGATGTGGATGATAGTAGCAAGGACGATATCAACTACCCCCTGTACATTACTGCACATGAAGTGGCGCACCAATGGTGGGCGCACCAGGTGATAGGCGCCGATGTGGAAGGCTCTGTGGTACTGGTGGAAACCCTGGCCCAGTATGGTGCCATCATGGTGATGCAGAAAGATTACCCTATGGAAAAGCTGCATAAATTCCTGCATTACGAAATGGATAAGTACCTGTCGGCCCGATCGAACGAAGGAGAGAAGGAAAAACCGCTGGCCTATATAGATGCTGCACAGGGATACATCCGCTACGAAAAGGGCGGTATAGAAATGTATGCATTGAGCCATTACCTTGGTGAAGACAGCCTGAACAAAGCGCTGAGCCGTTTTGTGAAACAGTATGCCTTCCAGGGGCCTCCATATCCTACCACGCTCGATCTTATGCGCTACATCAGGCAGGTGACCCCGGATTCCATGCAATATTTTGTGACGGACGTTTTTGAAAGGATAACCCTGTACAAAAACAAGATAGCCGATGCGAAATTAACGAAGACCAGCGAGGGTAAGTATGCCGTTAACTTTAGCGTGGAGTCGCAGAAACTATATTCAGACAGCACAGGCAATGAGCAGGTAGTGCCATCGAATGACTATGTGGAAGTGGGTATTTATAACAAAAAGCGCAAGCTGATAAAGCTGGAACGCTTTAAGCTGCCGGGCGGTACCACGAAACTAAGCATGACGGTGGATGAGCAACCCGAGAAAATAGTAGTGGACCCCAATGAACTGCTGATAGACAAGGACCTGGGTGATAATGAGATGAGGTTACGTCTTGATAAACAGTAGGACAAGCAGCTTACTGCACATTATTGCGAAACTTGTAAATATAGTAAGCTTCATCGCTGCGGATGGGCTTGTCGGGAGAGGAGTATAACAACTCCAGGTATCTTGCCTGCTCATCGCTTACCGGGTTATTGAATACGAATACCAAACGGGATAAGCTGTCTTTAAAATTATCGTGCGCTATGTGTATGGAATAACCGGGAGGATAGGCCCATTTGTTATTCATGAAACAGGAATCATAGATATAGTAGGTGCCGTACCGCTGGCATTCGGCGTAATATATCTTTTTGCCGGGCAGGTATGGAGCCAATGCGCTTACGGCCCATGCCTGGCTCCCCACGATGATGCCGGTATCGAGCGAGTTCTGTTTTAAATAATCTGCGGCATCAGCGGAGTAAGAAAAGCTATTATTGATATCGCTGGAATAGGCACTGGCAGATGCGACCAGTTGAAATGCCATGATCGCTACCAGGAGGTATTGCCCGTATTGCAGCTTAAGGATCTTAGGCTCATTTGCCGGCTTATAATACATAGCAAGGGCATAGCTGCCCAATAATACAAGAAAGATAATGCCATCGTGGCGAAGGCCGGGCACCGTATACTTAAAGCCTAAAATATATAAGGCCCCGGTAAGCCCGAAAACCAGTAGCAACAGCGGTTTAACACGGTATGCGAGCAGGAGCGACAGCACTGCCAATATGAGCAAGGCAATGCTGCTATCCCCACTGATAAGAAGCGCATGAGTAATTGAGGACATTATATTTTTAGCTGGGTCATCGGCCTGGACCTGGTAATACTGGATAATATGTGCGCTGCCCAGCCAGGGTAAAAGGTAAAGCCCCCCGATACACATGATGGCAAGGGCTATAAATGTATGTTTATTGTAATGACGGCCTTGTTTCATGTCCCATACATATAGCAATATAAGCCCGCAGGCAAACGCAAATATGAGCACATGGCTATTGAAGAGACCAACTACTGCCAGGGCAAAGAAAATACTATTCGTTCTTTCGAACCGGCGAGGATACAGGCTGATAATTAGCGCGAGGAAAAAAGCGATGAGGCAATAATTGCGGGCGATCTCGGCATACTCGTAAAACATATAATAACTGAAGGGAAGCAGCAATTTGAGCAGAACCGGTAATTCGCTACGGAAAAGCAGCAGGTACATAGCACCTGCCATGATGAGTGCATCAAGATAATTCTGTGATATATAGGGAAGACCAGCTTTTGCCATGGGCATAATGAGGAGGTACCATAATGGAGGATGACCTTCGGATGGAAGTGTATGGAATAGCTGGAACAGGCTCATGTCGCGAGCCAATAGCCAGGCTTGCGCTTCATCGCGCCAGGGCTCGTGGTTGTATATCCCTAAAAATACAGCAGCGATATATATGGTCAGCAAAAGTGATAGCTGAAGTTTGGATAATTTCATAGAAATTGAGCACTATTTTGTTTTGGAAGACAGCATTTGATCAATATCTGTTAGGTGCATAACAGATTTTTTATTGCAGCACATCTGCTGCTACTGAAATTCTGTTACTTTTCTATGCCAGGTATTTCACAAGCATTCGCTTTGCTACAGGCAAGAGGGTCTCATCCAGGGGGATCTGTAAGGGGTATTCAATGCTGTATACTGCCGGGTTGGGCAGTGTGCGGATGGTACGGATGATGTCACGTTTGATCTGCTCATAGGTGTTGGCGATGTTCTTAGGCCATGTATCGATATACAAGATTTTGATACCCCTGTAACGAGCTTCTTTATGTTCAAAAATAGTAGTAGTGTAGGTATATGCCCTTACTTCGGCCATATTGCCATAGCGTAGCAACATATACCCTTCGTTCTTGTACAGGGGTAAAATACCAACAGGCTCGATACGCACTTGCTTTTCCACCAGTTCATAGATCTCTGTGCCGCTCTCAATAGTATTTTTCATTTCCTGTTCCGCATAGCGGGTTATTTGTTCCAGTTCCTGCATGAGGCTGTCATCGCCCAGTATATTTTCGTAAGTAAGTTCCAATTTTTGCATGTCTACGCCATCGAGCCGCTTTGGGAATTGGTCCTGGATAAACTGTTTATTATCCCGGAATGCCACCAGGTTGTTGTAATGAAACACGATATCGGCAAGATGGGGGTATAGTCTTGTTTCTTTGAAAAGTTTATTGATATCCTGCAGGTAGGCCATCAGTTTATATTTCTGCAACTCGAAATCGATATATCCTTCCATGAACCATGTTTCGCTTAATGTCATAATGCAGGCTATTTTCCTGTAAAAGTTACAAAAAAATATGCGTATTCCGTGTTAATGTATGGAAGGGAAATGGCTATTGTTCCCTGACGCACTCCAGTTGGTAAGAAGTATAGAGCGCTGTTTCTTCGCCGGGATTATTTGCCTTAAGATCCACTATATCCTGTATGGTCTTATCGCAGTATTCGGTTGTTTTTACCTCATCATGTGCAGGAATGCTATCATGTACCCGGTAAGCGTATTTCTGCGTGCAGGTATAGCAAAATTTAGCTTCAGGCTTATTACAGGAAGCCAGTAAGCCTGCGGCGATAATGATCAATGCGGTCTTTCTCATAAAGCGCTATGAAAATAATGAATATAGCGGCTTTGTCAAAATTTTTAGTAATTATGGACCATAATGTCATGAATAAGGCCCCTGCATTTAAGAAGACCCGGTTTGCACCCACCCCAAGCGGTTACCTGCATTTAGGTAATATCCTTTCATTTGCCATTACGGCCTACCTGGCAAAGCAGAGGGGTGCCGGAATTTTGTTGCGGATCGACGACTTTGACCGGGAGCGGACCGTAGAAAAATATGTGCAGGATATATTTGATACCCTGAACTTTATGGAAATACCCTGGGATGAAGGGCCACGCAACTTTTCTCAGTATGAGCGGGAGTATTCGCAGGTGCACCGTACGGAAATGTATCAAAAAGCATTGCAAGCGCTTAGGGGAGCAGGCAACGTATTCGCCTGTGATTGTTCGAGGTCGAAAATTGCGGCTATCAATGCCGATAGCCGATATCCGGGCACTTGCCGCAATAGAGGCTTGTCATTAGACGCCGATAATGTATCCTGGCGGCTTTTTACCGGCGAGTGTGAAATAGCGGTAAAAACCATAGATGGCCGGTTGATACATAAGTTATTCCCTGCAGGTATGAATGATTTTATAGTGCGCAAAAAAGATGGCCTTGCCTCCTACCAGCTTACCTCGGTGCTCGATGATCAATATTTCGGAGTTGACCTTGTAGTGAGGGGGGAAGACCTTTGGCCCTCTACGCTGGCACAGATCTGTTTATCCGGCTTTCTGCCGGGTAATAGTTTTGAGGATACTGCTTTTTACCACCACCATTTGTTAATGGATAATACAGGTGAGAAATTATCCAAGTCAGAAGGCGCTGTTTCTGTACAATATTTAAGGAAGGAGGGCAAGACTTCAGCAGAGGTCTATACCCTGATAGGAAAGATGCTGGGGAGCAATACCCCGGTCGAAAATTTTTACCAGTTAGCTGAACTTGTGTTGAAATAAATATTTCCAATTTTTATACTCAATGGGACATTAGAGTGTAGCCGCAATAGCGTATCAATCGCAGGGTCAATTATCAGCAAGCGTTTGGAAAATAAAAACCTGCGCAGTGCGCAGGTTTGACATTTCCGCGGAGAGACAGGGATTCGAACCTAACCTCCAAATGTCTTGATTATCAATAAAAAGTGGCTAGCCTACAAACTAGACTCATGGATTACTCACTTGAATAAAGAACTGCATTCTTGTACAAAAATACGACCTTGTTAAAAGTATTGCGTATAATTTTATTCACAATGTTGATCATGTTTTTCGATGTATAAAGAGAGACCGAATGATAATTGCCATAGATGAAGTTGTTGCTGTAAGTATTCATTATGACTTTCCATTAGAACCCTCAAATTATTTAGGCGCGACAATAATGACTTTCTGATTTGCGCTGCTCGTCTTGTCTTTAACAATTAAAAGGATAAATTCTAGATATTACAGGCGACAAAGAGATTTTAAATTCATAGAACCCAGCGTTGATGTTTACATTATAGGAAAGCAGTAGTTTACCTTCGTTAGAAGTACTTCTATCGTTACTTTTTTGTACCTCAGTTATATATATTCTTCCAGTACAGTTCTGAAATTATCAGCAAATATAATTAAATTGCTTTTATGTTAGAAGTTAACATAATAATGGACATCAGGGGCAGCCGGGATTTTACGAATGTTGCTCAGGTCGCAAGAGGCATTAAAATTAGGTTCATAGTTCGTGTTTGGCGGGATTTTGAAAGAGCCTATCGTCCTTTCCGAAATCGGCATTTTGCATTCACGTTATATTTTGATGGTGCAGTTCCTGACGGTTTTGAATACAAGCATGTTGCTTCCATGGAGTATACAAGTACTAACGGTGACAATGACACATTTAAAGAGATCATACTAGCCGAAGGCACACCATCTAAGCCTGGAGAATATAAATATGGTATTAGAGCTGAAGCTGCAGGCCAAGAATTATTCGACGAAGATCCCTGGTTAATTATTCTTTAGCTATGCCCTTTTCAATAGAAATATTAACTACAGATAAAAACTTAATTCCAGCATTAAACGCTGCCATTCAGCCGCTAAATAATGTACAAAATGAATTTCATTTCCTTTTGGCTAATGACCGACTGATGCCTGAAGCATTAAGCTTTACTCAAGATCAATACACAAATTCAGAAATATATGAATGGTTAAAAGAATATAAAGTAAGGGCTAAAGGTATTAGGCGATTTGTAATTCTAGTCATAAACAAACCGTTGTCTGGCCAGCTTAAAAACCTATTCGGAGGCCACCGAGCAACCGAAGGCTTCGCATGGTTTACAACGGAAATATTTGACGATAGTCAAATTACTCCGTTCCTTTTTGATAAAATTAGATTTTGTAGATATTATCTCGTGCGTTACATTTTGAGTTTTGTCAATCCAGCAATTAAATCACACCCGACTAGTGGGTGCATGTTTGATGACAAAATCTACAAAAAGGAAATTCTGTTGTCTTTGGAAACCGGTAAGCTGTGCGATGGCTGTGCAAAAGGTTTGCGAGAAGCTGATTTGTATAATACAGATATCGATCACGCTATTAAAAGTATGTTGTATGTCGTTAGTAATCAGTTGCCGAAAGCTCTCGTTATGAAGGGCGGTGGTGCTAAAGGACTTGCGATAGTTGGTGCAATTAAGGTATTAGAAAAGTACTTTACTTTTGACACGTTCGCGGGAACATCCGCAGGCGCAGTAGCAGCTACTTTATTAGGTGCCGGTTACAGTTCATCGGAGCTGGAGAGGATTTTGTCAAAAAAGAATTTTGTTGACTTTAAGGATGGCTATTTAAAACGAATTAGGAATATCATTGCGCGCGGTGCGTGGCATTCAGGTAAACCATTCCTTATTTGGCTTGAGGATTTACTTATAGCAAAATTACACCATAGGGTAGGCAATATAAAAATGAAGGATTTACCACAAAGGACAATTGTGTATGCTAGCACAGTTGGTGCCGGATTTTTGACCTTTGACTCCTTAGGACAACGACAAGAGACTGACGCAGCTTTTGCAACTAGGTGTTCAATGTCAATTCCTATCTTTTTCATTCCACCAGAAATTGAGGGAGCGGCAGTGTATGATGGTGGTTTAGGCAATAACTTTCCACTAAGAACATTTATTGCAGATAATCATAGTAAATTGTCTATAGGCTTGTACCTCGTTTCGGATGTTAAAAAGAACGGCGGCCTTGTTAGAGATTTAATGGATATTGTAACCGATACTGATGAGAGAACGACTGTCGACCAGAATCTAGATAAAATTGTAATAATTGATCCCAGGCCTATAAAAACAACCCAGTTTGACCTAACAGATGATGAGAAGCAGTATTTACTTCAGGCAGGAAAGGTAGGTGCTTTAGTTTATTTAAATAAACATCACGGAGACTTGCGCATCACGGACGAAAACGTTAACAGTGAAATACACAAATTAGATTTACTAAAAAAGAAAATCTATGGTTGACTATTCCCCTTCTAATTAGTGAAGACCGGTTTATCTCGAAGGCTATCTTTTTAAAACCTATTCCAACTGAGACGAAAGTGGTTATTGAGTGGAAATTGATATTACTTACATTCAAGAATGTCTAAGATATTTAATAACCATCATAGTTAAATTCAGCACTAATATCTATTTGGTATTTTACAGATTCACTAATGCCATTGTATTTAATGTCTCGGCGAATAACTCCACCTTCGAAATAACGGATTCGTTTAATAATCTTTGCTACCAATTTTTTATACTCAGTTGAATTCATATGGCGAGGTTGTATTATTAAAAGAGATGGCTTCCTATTTTAAAAAACAGCTATATTTATAGAATTCTTAGTATTATGGATTAGCTAATGTATCTTGACAATCTATTTGATAAGTATGAGCTTCTTTTACCATCAAAACATGAAGGCGGCTATCTTATTGTTTATCTATATGAAAAAATCAAGTCTGGCGAGATAAGTGAGCAATTCACTATTACAGACATAAAGGACTCCCTTAGTGAAATAAGCCGAAAGTTTCAGGAAACCACACCACAATCCGAACGACTTTTAAAGAATCTTCTCCATTATTTCATCCGAAATCATGGAGATACGCCGGGTAAATATTACTTGACGGACTACGCTAAGAATGTCGTTGAGTTAATGCAAAATAAGCTAGACAATCCATATAAAAACTTTCCACTAAAGAAGAATTTTGAAGAAAAGTTTACAATACGGTTTAATCAAATAAAAACTATTGACGATTTAGTGGGGCGATTTGGGCGAATATTTATCGAAGGCCCCAAGAAGATTATCAACGATCACCTTGAGGCTTTAGAAGATGAATTACAAGATGCTTATACGCAATTAAATAGTATTCTGCGGTCTGACGAAGAAGACGCTACTGTTTTAGTCAAAAGTTTTGCATCCGTATTTAAAAAATTCGGTGAAAAAGCCGAGGATATTACGAACGCAATAATATCGAAGGATAAATTCCTTAGAGATCTGCAGACTGTTGTAGATAACTATTATTCCCAAATTATCAACTTTAAAAGTGACGATAACAACGCGACTGAAGATTTGATGCAATTAAAAAATGATTGGACTACCGCAAAGGATATATACTGGGATATAGAGAGCTTTTTCAAAGACATTGACAATAAGACAAGCAATATCCGCCGCCGAATCATTAAAGCAAGCGAAAAGCTAAGTGAATTGCACGAACATTTTTCAGCTCGTGCACACCTGAGGCTAAAGCTAAAGCAGCTTTTAAAAATTGCGCTTGAAAGTACGGTTTATGATGATGACGGAGCAAAATTCGTGAATAACTTTCCCATAAAAACACTTGTCTATGAACAAACACGATTACTTTTCCCAGAGTACCACAATTTTAGGACATCTTCTCTTAACGAGATTGTTCTCCCACCCGCCGATACTGACTATGAGCAACAGCGACGAAAGGAGGTGGAGAAAGAAATAAAAAAACAACAGATCATCAATGAATGGATAACAAAAATCAAAGAAATGCTTCGTGCAAAAAAGATTATTTCACTTAACGAATTAATCTCGATTATAACTGAACAAGAATCTGATGTATTTATCGCATATCAGGTAGTTACAGAAATAGTGGGCTTTGCATCAGAGCAGTCCAATCTGCAAATCGATATAGAACGGCAATTAATTTCACTTAAACAAGCCCCATTACATTTATGGAAAACGGAACTATCGAACATGGAGATTACTCTTTCCTAAATCAGGAAAGTGTAGAAAAGCACTTTGCTGATATAAATATTAATCTCTTATCGGGCAGACATATTGACAATAGCAATTACGCATTATTTACAGTTTTAGAGGAATATGAAATTTATTGGAAAGAGTTTTACAAACGGCTGTATAAACTCAATTTCATAACAGATGTATTCGATGGACGAGTGTATTACTATCTTGATTTCTTTGAATCAGGTAAAGGCAAGCTTAGCGAAAATACACGACATAGGGGCTTAACCGAGATGCAAACGATTACTGGTTTATTGCTTTTAGACATGTATTATCAGCGCTATTTCGATGATCCGAAAATTATTAGCTGGTCGGATATTAAGAGAGAAATTGACGATGGTGACAATAAAGAGAATTATCAAAAAATCCTTTTTGACGACGTTCGCGCCTCTTATTCTGTGGATGAATGGCAGAGAGTTGAGAACAAATTTAAATCTGCAATAAACACTTTCGATAAAATAGGCTGGATTGATAAACGATCTGGCCAGAATGAAGAATTACTGTTTGAAATTAGACCAGCGATTCATCGGATGGCTAAACTCTATGAAACTGAATTGCAGGATTTCGATCAATTTACTAAGAATTTAAGGGATAACGGCCAGCTATGAACTTTCCAAGAATATATTCTCTCTCGACAGTCGGAATACGAAAACACTACCTCCATGATTATTTGTTCCATCCGTCAAGAACGGATTTTATAGGCTCTAATGGTATCGGCAAGTCTATAGTTGCAGACCTGCTGCAATTAATGTTCGTTTACGATAAAGAAGTCATTCGTTTTGGAACAGAGGGAATTAGGAAGGAGGATCGTCGCATTGAGTCCCTGCCCTATAAGACTAACACGGCATATTGTTTCCTGAACATCGAACTAGAAAAAGGGAGATTTATAGTTATAGGCATCCAAATCAATAGCTATCCAAGAGGCCGCGTTATTGTACCTTGTGTTGTTACAAAAAACACTGATTTAAATGGCAAAATTGAACATCTTTACTTAGAAAGGAAGGACATATTATTGGCTAAAGATGTAGTGAAAGACAACATCATCCCGGACATTACCGATCTCGCAGGTCACTTGTTACAATCTAAAGGTTTAATACTAACTAACTTCAAAAATAGTGACGATATCCAACGATACTATAGATTTTTATATGAAAAGGGCATTCTTTCAATTAACTTGTCGGTTGAGAAGAATATGGTCGCCTTTGCTAAGGTAATACAGTCATTCTCTAAAGCCAGAACATTAAATCTGAATGGCAACCAAGCCTCAAAAAGTCTTAAGGAATTTCTTTTTGAAGATTCAGATGAGGATTTATTATTGAATTTTACAAGCCAGCAAGCCGAGCTTGATAAAATTCTAAAAGAGTACAATCGGCTAAACACAGATATTAAATTACTACAGGAAAAGCAGGATAAGTTAATTACCTTAAGGCAACAGGAAGATAATTACAGGAAATTGTTCAGAGAGTATAAAAAAGCGGAATTGAACACAGCTTATCTCACTCTGCAAAATTTGAAAAAGTGCGAACAGGATCAAAGAAACCAATTGTTTAATGCCGAAATTGAGGTAAGTGCTTTTGATAAAAAAATAAAAAAGTTGCCCATCATCGAAACAATTGTTCAAAGCAGATTTAATGAGGCGGATGAAAACTATCTTTCTGTCAGTCAATATGAAAATTTGCGTAGCCAGCTAGAAGGATTGGCGGATAAAATAAATGATCTGCGAATGATTATTTTGCCTGATGTTGATGAAGTATGGAGAAGTGAAGTGTCTGCCATTGACATGCAATTACGTGATACCAATGATATTAAAAAACTGATAGCTTTTGCTAAACCTTATCTCGAAAAATATAGAACTCTCCAAAATATTGAACATGCAAAACAACAACAAGACGATAGTATTGAAAAGATAAAAAGTAGTTTGAGTAATGAGAAAGCCCAAAAGGAATACATGGTCTCGTTACTGGCTAAGGAAAGCCAGGAAACTCTTATTCATTGGTTTATTCAGCATATTCCGAATTTAACATCCACGCAGGTTCAAGCAGTGTTTCATTTTGCGACTGTTCCGACAGAAAAACCTTCCAGGCCTGATAAAACATCTCGGTTTATTGATCCTGATGAATTATTTAAAGATTTTCAAATTACTATGGACGATAGTAACAAGGGGTTTTGGTTGCAAATGGGAGCGTTGCGTGAATATGTAGTTTTTGATGATGACGCGGCTTTATTCCAAAACAACCACAGCCTAACACAATCAGTCCAAAATCTCGCAGGCAAATTAAGACAAGAAATTATTTATATAGATGAAAAATTAAAAGAGGTAGACAAAATAAGAAGATCAAAGGAATATAACAGGGAAGTATTAAATGAGACATTTGATTTGTCACTTGTTGAATACAGCAAAATTGAGGAACTCAAAATTGCAGTAGCCTGCATTCTGCAATTTGAAGAAAAAATTCTGTCCCTACAGAACGAAAAGCAGAATTACGAAGACGAGTTACAAACTCTCCTTTCGCGGTTTAAAACCAGGCTAAATGGTTCAGAACCGGAGGTAATAAAGCGGGAATTAAAAGCGATCCGGAGCATATGGGATAAGAGAAGAGAAAAATATCACTCCTACAAAGCGATAACTCAAAGCAAATTGGAATCTGCCAAAAAGGCTAAAGCGGGAATAGACGAAAATTTGCAAATAACGATTAAAAGTCTTTTGCAACAACAAGCGTTATTCAACCAGCTAAACAATGGTTTTTTTACTGCATTTGATGAAATCGTTTCAGATTTTCCGTCCGAATTAGAAAACGTCAATGAATATGAAAGGCGCTACGAAGATGCTTTCGCAGCGTACAAAACAACCTATATATCGGTTACTCCCATATTTGAAGAAACAAAAGAGAACCGGAATTTAGCTGTAACCCTTGAAATCAGTAATCAAACCTTTTCATTTAGAGTTTTAGAGGAAGCTCTGTTAGGCAATAGAATAAGGTCAACTGATGATATAGCATCTGCATTACATGAGGCGAACCAAAATAGAGTTAATATGGCCGATGGTATAAGGGACGGCATGATAAAGGTATTTGATAATACAATCAGCAGGTATAAGAAATGTAAGGAGCAAATTCAAAATATTAATACATTTTTTACAGGCAGAAAAATTAGTGGCCGTTTTTTCTTTAAAGTTGATTTCATAGAAAATAAGACGATTAATATATCCTTCGTTGAAAATATCGCATATGAAGTAAGAAAATCAGCTATTCAAGGTGAATTGTCTTTTGACCGTACCATTGCTGAGTTTATACAGGATTTTTTCAAGAAGATTTCAAAAATGAAAGAAGAAGTTCCTATTTCCCGGCTGTTAGATTCCAAAACTTATTTTGATTTATCCGCAACTCTTACGGACCAGTCGGGCGCTGAAATTCCTGGCAGCACAGGTGAGACATATTCTGCTATTGCATTGCTTGGTATTGCCCGGTTATCTATTGTACAGAAAGAGCAGCGACCAGGTTTAAGATTTCTGATTTTGGAAGAAATTGGCAGCCTTGATAATACTAATTTCAACACTTTTCCCGCAATAGCTGAAGAGTTTAAATATCAGATTATCACTATGGCGCCACGTGCATTTAATATTGGACTATCAGAAGAATGGTATGCGCACCACTTATTAAAAGGACAAGACGATGAAAATATCAATTATTGTCCATCACTATCATATTTTATGACGAAAGCATACAGCGAGGATTTAAATACTTATTTAGATAAATTAGCCAACTGATAATGAATTGGATTGAACTGAAAGCTTTAAATGCACTGTTTACCGACAAGGCAGTTAAATTAAACGATACGTTATCTAAGAGTGCGGCATCCGGCGAGTTTAATTTTCTAATCAATTCCTTGAAGGTTTTAGACAGAACTCATAACCAAATACATTCTTTAGAAGGTTTTGAAAATATCTATAAGGAAAGATATTCTGAAAGATTTGAACTATATAAGGCCTTCCTGATAAACAACAATCTGCTAAAGCCACAGACACGAATCGAAGAAAGTGATTTACAGATACTAATGAACATCAAATCATGGCGCACTGCCGGCTCGTTGGAAGAACTAAGGAAACAAATAATTGCTTCAGATGAATCTCTTCGGGGAGTTTCTTTAATGTTCTTTAAAAACGATAAATATCTGGATAATAAACCTTCACTAATTAATGCATTGAAGCAGGTATTAGATGTAGAACATTTTTCCAAAGAAAAGGACCAGCAATACATTTACAAATTAGAATGCCACCATCCTCAAGCTATAGTTTTATGCGAAAATTTAGATTTTCTTACTAAACCTAATAAACCGCGCCAGCATGGAATTGAACTTTGGTATGCAGGTGGGAAGAACGTAAGTAAGTTGGATTATGCTGATACAAGAGGACTGCCAATTTATTATTCTTGCGATTGGGATTATGACGGTTTGGTTATCATTTACCCTCTTGTAAAACAAAAAATTCCTTCCATACAATTGTTAACGCCTAATGGTATACCGAGAGGAATTAATGAGACAGATCATAAAAGCATATGGGGCAATGGTTTGAAGAATATTGTTTCCCTCTTAGATAATACTCAACGAAAAATGCTGGAGAAATTGATGATGGATAATAAATGGATTGTCGAAGAATCGAATGATTTATTGAAGATGGTACCTTTGACCGCTAATAATTAGATGCTTTGCCGAAACTTTGAAAGAAGCATATCATTAAAGTAGTCCCATGCATCCTCCTTTCCCATTCCAATAATAACGTCGTTGTTCTGTTTATTACTATAGAATTCCAAAACCTGATTGAGCACATTCTCCCTTGTAGCAACAAAAAGTGAAAACTCCGAAAACATTACAAGGTGCTGCTCTTGGTTAAAGCTATATGCAGACATGAATGATCTAGGTGGATATAATCTGTTCTCCGGTTTAAGTAAACACAATTCGTAGAGCGGGTACCAACTAATGAATTGCAAATTTGAGATTAATTCCTGTTTTGTAGATTTAAGGTTATCGTTAATAAACACTCTTAATTCTTCCTCAATCTCATCTTCGAATTTAAATGATTTGAATGCTTCTAAAGAACACCTTGAAAGTCGCCACAGAATTGAGTATATAAACAGCTTAAATAATGTCGGGTTAATGTGATTACAGATTAAATAGTTCCCGGCTTTAACGTACTGAATGACTGATTTATTTGTCTTGTAACTATGAATTTGATCAAAATACCTGGCAAAAACACTTTCGATAATGGACATTCTCTGTTCACACCCGGAACAGAGCAGATAATCCTCCTTAGGGGTGTCTTGAATTTTACTAAGCTTTAAACCGCGGGTTACGGAGACAGCGTGGCGATATGGCTCTTTATGAAATAACGATTTACAGAGAAACTTTGGAATAATATGCGAGTTTCTTTTATCGGCTGGGATTGCTAAGCAAAGCGCACATTTCGACATTTTAAAGCATTTTGAGGCTGATAGATGATAATAAATAATAATTCCTTTTACTGCTTCTATGAAGTTAGTCAAAATATGCACGTTTGGACATTTAAATGACGTCTTCGTCGTTGAACTCTTATTTATCCGAGAATTGCCTGTTAAGATAGTTTACTTATAGACGGGAAGTTAGGGTAAAAAATGCGGCAAGAGTAAATAGAAATCTATACTATAAAACATTCATAGCCTTTACGTAGTTTTTATATTTCTCTAAGGCAGAATCATCATTTAATTCCTCAAATTTACATACTAAATTTTTCAGAATCTCATTACTTAGTTTGTGGCAAGACCGAATAATAGTATTGAGGACTGTATCGTTAGCCTTATCACTTGCATAAATAAACTGAAAGTTTTCCGGTAGAAAAATATTTTCAAAAAAAGGTTTTGTACGTTGATTGTAGTCGGGTAGTAAACCGAGATCGCTGTCTACAACTATTCCTACTCTATGTTTTGGATTATATTTTGGATGTGAGCAAATAAACTTAATTACTCTTGCCCAATTTTTGTTTTCATACTTTTCCTCCCAAATATCAAAAGTATTGAAATCACTTATAGGGATTGGTTCATAGCCTCCCAATGGTGTCATTACAAAGTACATAGCACCCGCTGCAGTTAGTATTTCTGATTTGTATTTTCGGGAATTACTGTCCACACCAACCAAGTAATTATATTGAATAATGTGTCGAAAAATATCATTAAAATAATTACCAGTAGAATTTGGTACTCTTGCTAGGGTACGAATCTTATTTTCCCCTTGATAGGAAAGTTGAACTCCTTTACTTTCAATCAACTCAGTAGTATGTGCATTAAAAGCTTTGTGCTCGCCTTTAACCAAATCAAATAGAAAACTTACCTCAATCACGCCACTATTTGGATTCACATGGGTTTCATCCACCTCTATGATTGTTCCAACCATTCTCTGGTGTTTCTGTAATTTCCTCGTCATAACAGATATTTCATAGTTTTCTATTTGCGGCTTCCGTTAGCTTGCTTTGCAATAATATTTATTGCTGGTTGCACAATGTTTCTTTGCCATTCGAGTTGTGGAACTACCTGAATTTTAAACAAGGAACTATCTATATTACTCGCTCTTTTCATAAGCTCCTTATCAATGTCAGATAGCTTTTCAAACAGAACGAAGGCGAATCTGTCAACTGTTAGGGTATATGGATTTGTACTATCCAATGCTACGACTATGTTTGCTGTATCATCTTTAAAACTGTCCGCGGTAAGCACACCGTATGGATGTTGTACTGAGGTGCTGCCAGCCAATTTCTTCATTAATTCCAGGCGGGTAGCAGATTTATTTTCATGCAAAATTACCCTTAATTTCTCTTCAAAATTAGCATCAAGTTGATAGCCGTCAAAGACATCAACGCTTGAAATACTGGCTCTCCAAAACATGGAATAGGTCAACAATTTCATAACTTGAGGGCTGGCAGTATCGCAATTAATGAGAAGTAGGCCAGGAAAATGTTGAGTCTGGCTATATTCATTGGTGCCAAGCTTTTGTTGCCATAGGCTATAAACCTCACTGCCATAACCTTCTAATAAACTAAAATAATGTTCGCATTCATCACAAAGGACGTATTTTTCTTTAGCTGAATCCTGTATTGTTTTTATTTTGGGACCTCCAATTGCAAAGCCCTTTCGTGGTCCACTTTTTGTTTGCAGGAATTTAGTCGAAATGAATTTTGGCAAAATATGTGACCTCACAGTCTTTGACACTTTATTCGTCTGACATAACATGCAAATGTCATTTTCTGTTCTCATTATCTATTAGTTTTATTCAAACCATCCTTTGAAGTCGCTTTTTGCTTCATGTTGTTTCTGTCGCTTTAAATATTCAATTTGCCGTTCCCAATGTTCCTTATGTCTTAGATATTTCAATGGCTCAGGGAGGGTTGAGAGCATGTCAATTATCGAACCATAAACCTTAATCTCCCTTTCGATATAGGGAATACGGCTTCCTGAGTACCCCTGATTTCGGATTACATAAATGTTTTTTATTGCTTCTACGTCGTTGTTTAAAATCAGGAATTGCTTTAGAAATCGAATTATTTGTTCGTTAAACCTATAAACAACGACATTGAAGATTAGGGCGATATCTTCAGGTGTGTCTTTGTGGGCTTTAATATAATCCTCAATATACTGAAGCATCTTTTCATCGTTCTTCTTGTCACCCTTAGCAGATCTAAAAAAGATATTAATTGCATGTTCCCAATCTGAAAAGTGAGGTGATTTGGTTAGAACTAGTTCAATTCCTTTGTCTACTAACTGATCAGGATTCTCAAGGTCCCAAACAAACCCTAACTTCATATTATCCATTTTCGGTGACATATAGGTTTGCGTAGCTATTTTGCTTTCCAAATGTTGTAAGAAAAAATCGGGTAGTAGTTGACAAATGGCTTTTAATTCCTCATTGTCGTGGTCATATGAAGAATAAGAAGCCAATAGGCGGTTATATATTTCAACTAACAAGTTGAGATTTGTCAGATAATATTTGCCGCACTTTTGGCAAAACGACCTCTCAAAATGTAAAGTTTGAATATCCCTATTTTTTACTAATATGGATGATAGGTATTGAATGACATTTGAATATTGTGAGTTATCTAGTGACGAAATACCCAAATAATTTTGGTAGCATTCCTCAAACTTTGTGAAATCCTCAAAATTTATGAATGATGCCCACTGTTTCATTTTGCCGATGAACACTACAAACTCATTAAAGTAAAAATCTGACACATTGGTCTGATCTAATGCCTCAAAAAACAATTGAAGCCAATATTGCTTCTGTGGATAGTCGTGCTTATTTAACAGTTTATAAAAGGGATGAATTTCAACTAACTTTTGCTTAAGTGGATAGGAGACAATTGTTCCGTAATTCAGAGGGATTTTATATTGATTTACCATTACCGATTCTAATAACTGCATATACAGGGTAACATCTTCCTCAGCCAGCAATCTAAAAAGCATCATAATGGAAGTGTCAAATTCCCAAGAATTTCCGTCATCAACCATTTGCTCAATTGTCTTTAAAATTCCAGCCAATTCAGACAAATTCTTTCCTTTGATGTAGCTCGCAATTCTTTGCTCTCTAACTTTCTCTTGTTTGTCAAACGTTAATATGTTGCCAAGTTCGTCCTTTTCGAAATGATCTACCTCAAATATGGCTGCAAGTTTGACCAGGGGAGAATCCAAATAATTGTGGAACTTACTTAGCGAAGTAAGACCGTTTTCAGAAAGGACTTCTATATACTTTAGAACAAATTCGCAATGTGAATAGATGTTTGAATTTAGATCCTTTTCTATAAAGTCTTCTAATAATTGTTGTTCGTGCGCAAACTCTGACATTGAAAAGTAATCAATGTGTACTATAAGTTGGCGTAGAATGTCTAGAACTTCATCATTATACTTTTTATGTAATAAAAATAGACGTAGCAGCATCTTCTGATGCAAATCAAAAAACGCCGGTGTATAAACAAGATGAAAGCGATGCATCATCATTGCCCCATCACCTAACCCAACAATGTCATTAAATTCCGTTCCGGTCAGGGTGGACATAATAGAGAGGAAGAGATGATCATAAATATATTCCTGTTCGGAAGTCATACTCTCATCAACTGATACTAATTCTAGAAAAATATTTTGGCGCTCGTAATCGGTTGTATAGTCAAACCTATTAAACGATATGCAGTCATTTAGAAATTTTAATACTTCGGGAATCCGGGAAGGTTGTTTCTTTATTAGATTGATGCCAATAATCAATGATTCTCTAAAATAGTGGGTGTTGGATCTCCAAAATGGCACGAGTAATTCAAAATACTCCGTTGCATAAACGTGGTCATTGTTTTTAAACTTGAATACTAACTCCTCTAATCCCAACGATTCTTGAGGCAATGAATTCACCCAATTTTGTATATAAGAAAGCGTTTCCGCTTCTCTATACATCCAGAATACTGTATAAAATTTGTAAGCCGACGCATTGTCGTTAGTAATTGAGTCCTGGATGGGAATAAGATAAGATGTGATTGCTTCTTTTAAATCATAGAATCCAAAGGTATTTATGCAATCAGTCAACGACCGCGAAATCTTTCGGTTATAGGGTGACAAACAATGAAGGACCCATTGGCTGTAGTCAATCGACGCAGTAGAATTATCGATGAAGGTTTTATAGAAGGAGTAAGTTGCTAATACCTGATCCGATATTTTGACTACATCGGTGCCGAATAAATCTACTAGTTCATTTTTCTCCAATTCAATAAACGTTTCCCAAAGTTCATTCCAGTTAATCTGAAAGTTCGTTTCTAGGAATTCTTGAAGTTTTTTATCGTTTCTATCCATTACCGCGAAAAAGGAAATTATACCTAATGCGGACAATTTTCTTTTGTCACTTAGAATAGATATCTCTGAATCCAGTTTCTTGAAATAATGATCATAAATTTGAAAAACACTATCCAATTCATTGTCTTCGTTATCTTTTGAAAAAGATTGGAGTGCCATCAATGCCAAGCGAGGATTTCCATTAGCAATCGAAATTACGCGTTGCAGTCCAGTAGCGTTTATCACGTATCCCTTGGGTACAGCACTTCTTATCAAATCATGAAGTTTGTCTTGCTTGATTGGTGATATTTTTAGTTCAACATATTTAGTGTCAAGCAATAAATTGTCAATTGCACTTCGAACATAGTCCCTTATGGTAATAATGATTTTTAGAGTCCCATCTTCTCGACCATTGAAAAATTGCAATGCGTAATTCAAGTTGAGTAATGATTTGTTGGCATCGTCAATTACTACAAGGTATTTTTTGTTAGGCAAAAGATATTTTTGAAGATCGTCCCAAACAGCTACTGGATTGTTATCTATTACCCTAGCTTCAAATCCATCTGTTTCATATTTTTCGGCAAGTTCAATAGCCAATTTTGATTTACCAACTCCCTGACCTCCAGTGAGAATTAGAACGTTATATTTTTCTAATAAAGCTGTAGCCTGTTCGATCTCTTCGTCTCTCCCAACAAAGGGATTTAAAAGGGAGGGCTGTATTCCTTTACCAGTAAGTGCAACAAAATCCTGTAAGGTGTTTAGAGCTCCAGCCGTCGTACCTAAGCCAGGAACATATTTTTCGGCTAGGCCAGGATAATACAGTAATTTGTAAGGAATGTTTTGAACGGTATATGTCTCAAAATTTGACGATGGATTGTACGAACGTACCATTGTCTTTAACGAATTATATTGCTCGGCACTAATTTCTTCATTAGTGCACAATATGACATTTTTGACCAAGTTTGGGGCAATACCTGTTGCGGAAAAATCAAAACAATGCTTGATATCATCCTCAAGTTTCTGATAAAAGCCCTTTTCATACCCCGAATCCTTCGTAGTCATCTCACAGAATGAAAAGCCATCCCCATCTTCAAAAAAGCTATCGGGCGCACCTTTACTGGTTTTATTTTTCCCAACAACGGAGCCCGGTGAGCCTATGAACTTATACTTTTCCAAGAAAAGCAAATGGTTCATCATTTTTTGGAATGTAGCTTGGTCAATAGCTTTTAGATAGCTTTCGATAATTGTTGTTTGCATGAATTGAGCTTTGATAGCCAAAGCATGAATAGTGATTAATGGCTCGGTAAAGTGTAATTATCTCATAGTCGGAAATCGCTTTTCAAACATTAGCATTTCAAATTTACGACTTCGCTTTATGTATTTAACGAATTGTGGATAAGTCAAAAGTATATCTGTGGATAAGTTGGCGGTTGGTTAGTTTAGCGATCACCGTGCAAACAGCTTTTGGGGTTCAACCCTAACACTCATTGGCTGTGTGTTTTTGCAAGATTACATTTCATAATGACGAAATATTATCTTTCTTTTTTATTTGACGAAATGCAATCTTGCGGGGAGTATCCCCGTACCCCTTAGCCCATAATGCTTTGACTAGTCCTAAAATAAGTTTACACTTTTGATATTTTAGTCCTGATATAAATTTACAGCACCTTTTTTGAGTTTTTACTTGTTATTATAAATTACCCTATCACTGAAAACTAAAAACTTTTCTCGCGAATTTTCGTACCCTTCGCTTTGTAATAGTTCTTCCATAACTTCTTAGCTGCCATTTTTTCCTTATGTATCGTTTCGGGAGTAAGAAGATTGCAGCTCCAATGTGGCCGCTCCTGGTTATACAACAGGACAGCTTCGGACAGGGCAAGCATCGCATCTGCTCTATTTCTAATACTGTAGTACTTTAGGTATTCATGCTTAATAATGCCGTTGATCCGTTCTGCAATGGCATTTTTTAGCGGATTCCCATCCTCAGTCATGCTGATGGTAATTTTATGTGCTTGCAGCAACCTGACATATTCCTTGGAGCAGTATTGCAGGCCTCTGTCAGAATGATGGATCAGGAAGAAATCGCTCGGTGCAGATGATAGCGTGGCCAGGGCCATTTCGAGGGATTTGACATTGTTACCGGCTTCCAAATTGTCAGCAGCATGGTATCCAAGTATTTTCTTTGAATAAGCATCGGTTATGAGATTGATGTAAATGTATCCCTGGGGTATTTTATAATAGGTGATATCAGCTACCCATAGTTGATTCGGACGGATAAGCTCCATTTGCTCAATCAGGTTAGGATACTTTTTGAACCAATGGTTCGACTGCGTTGTATACACTCTTCTTTTCCTCCGCCGTACCAGCATCTGATGTGCTGAGAGCAGATCGAAAAGTGCATCTCGTCCCATTTTGATGTGGTGTTCTTGCAAAAGAGGTTGTAGCATGACGTAAAGCTTTTTTGTCCCTATGGAAGGGTGTGTGCTACGTATCTGGCGGACCTGCTCCAGCACCATGGCTTGGCCAGCCGTAACTTTTTCTTCAAACCAGCCGTTTTGATAGTATGCCTGACGACTAACACCAAGTAACCGACAGATCCTGTCCAGGCTAATGTCCGGGTAACTGTCTTTTACTTCTTGGATCACTTGGTATTTAAGTTTTTTCTTATCTTAATTTGATAGTCTCGCTCGGCGATCTCGATCATTTTATGGTATATCGCGGCCTGTAACTGTGCATCGATCAAAGCATCTTCCAGGTGCCGTATATGTTCTGATGCGTTCTCGGAAGCCCTTGGCTTCGCTACTTTAGGTGAACTCATAAATTGGATACCAGTTTCGCTAATGTATCCTAATTCACGGAGCCATGACATCAGACGGGATTTACCTTTAATGCCATATTGATTTTGCAAAGCCGTCTTGGTGTAATGGCCTGTCAAGAACTTCAGACATACTTGGTGCTTAAAATCCTCCGTATAACGAACCCTATACTTGGTCGTCCCCGCATTCTTTACATTGTTGTCCATGTTTTACTGTTTTAGGTTCACTTTTTGTGTAAACCTATTTTAGGACAAGACACTTGGCTAGTTCTGAAATTTGACATTCAATAAGCGTTATAAGTAATTATGCTAGTAGTTTCTGGTAGGAGCAACCTGGAACTACATAGTTCGCGCTTTTTTTTATGCGTTTTAAACATGGTATTTTCATCTAGCCGGGGCACAAAGCCCAATTTTTTTAAATGAACAATTCAAAATGGACACAATTCAAAACGCAATCAAAAACTTTTTGACTCATTGCAAACTAGAAAAAAATTTAAGCCAAAGAACTTTAAAAGCTTACCAAATTGACTTAACGCAACTGCTAAAATTCTTAAAACAAAAACAGTATCCTCTATTGGTGTCTGAGATATCAAAAAATCAGTTGAGAGATTATCTTGAATCGTTATCATCTTTAAAACCAAAATCAATAAAAAGAAAAGTTGCCACTGCGAAAGCGATGTTTAATTATCTAGAATATGATGATTTGATTACAGTAAACCCATTTAGAAAAATGAGAATACGGATTAAAGAGGATAGAAACTTGCCTAAAGTGCTCAGTTTACAAGAAATTACTCAAATTTATGGTAGAGCATATAATTTTCAATCTTATCTACAACCATCAGACAAGTATTCATATTTTGAAGCAATACGCAATATCGTTGTGCTTGAACTGTTATTCACCACAGGTGGTAGAGTTTCTGAAATTTCCAATTTAAGAGACGAGAATATCGATCTTATCTCCGGTGTTATTAGGATAAAAGGGAAGGGAAATAGAGAGCGAATAATCCAAATTTGTAATCCTGAAACTATCGCAGTTTTGAAGCAATATCGAAAAATGATAATTGATCGAATTCCGACTGCAGATAACTATTTTTTAATAAATAGATTAGGTAAGAAATTATCTGATCAATCAATTAGGGGCATTGTCAAGAAGCTTACATCAAAAACCAAAATAAAAATCCATGTTACTCCACATGTATTTCGCCATTCTTTTGCAACACTTTTATTAGAAAAGGATGTTGACATTAAATACATTCAGGCTATGCTTGGGCATAGCTCTATAGTCACAACACAGATTTACACTCACGTCAACAAGGTTAAGCAAAGACAAATACTAAAGACGAAGCACCCCAGGAAGGAACTCTCCTTTGCGATTACA
>MKUN01000018.1 GCA_001897835.1 Bacteroidetes bacterium 46-16 | reverse complement strand
GGAGCGTCCTGCACCCACATAGCGTCAGTACCGCAAACGGTCATACGCATTAAGGATCATATTGTATGGAATGTCCCAGCCCCCTTGGGGCGCCCTGTTTATAGCAGAACGACATCAGGAAAATACGGAGCTCCTTCGGAGCGTCCTGCACCCGCACAGCACCTGCACACCTCGCAAACTGTCAGACATCACAATCCCCATTCATCTATTATTTGCTGCGCATGGTCTTTGGTATCCACCTGGTCTATTATGCCCGCTATTTTCCCTTTTTCATCTATCAGGAAGGTAGTGCGGAATATACCCATGTAGGCGCGGCCAAACATCTTTTTCTCACCCCACACACCATAGGCATTCACCAGTGTATGCTCCGTATCTGCCAGCAGGGTGAAGGGCAGTGAATATTTTTGTTCAAAGTTCTTGTGTTTTTTCATGCTGTCCACGCTCACACCCAGTATCACCACGCCCTTCTTCTTTAGCTTTGCAAAGTTGTCGCGCAGGTTGCAGGCTTGTTCCGTGCAGCCCGGTGTGTTATCCTTCGGATAAAAATACAAGGCCACTTTTTTACCGGCATAATCGCTTAGCGATACCATATTGCCGTCCTGGTCTGCTATTGTAAATGCCGGGGCCTTCATACCTTTTTTCAAATTCGTGCTCATAACTTTTTTCGATTTTATGATCCTACTTAGTGAAAGTAAACTGTAAAGTTTGTTCGTTATTGTTCCCATCGCTTGCCTTTATGATCAGTTCATGTTTGCCCTTGCTGCAATGTTCGTCAAATTCATAAAAATAATTATCGCGGTGTCGCTCCAGGCATACCCATTTGCCGTCCAGCTCTGCCCTGTAGGTTTTTATATAGGTCACGGCATCCTTTATGGTAAAGCTCATCCGCGATGCTTTCGCTAAGTTGCTGCCCTCTTTTTGCTGTGGTACGATCACCGGGGCCACGGTATCCGCAGCCAGGTAAAAGGTGCCAAAGTCTCTTACTGCTGCCATATACCATCCCGCTCCGGCGTCTTTGGCTGCATGTCCCTCTTCGTTCTTCCCGTCCCAATAGATCATGGCCACCTTGTCCCTCAGTGCAAAGGGTATGGGTTTGTTAGGCTTTATGTAAAGGTCATAGTATTTATGCGCTGGTATATTCGGTGTGCCCACCAGGTATTTGTCCGAATAACTGCCTGCCCCGCCCGGCGAACTTTTAAGCTTGAAGCAAATGTTATCATACAGCATACTGTCCCCTAGTGTGAATTTAACATTCGGGTGTTCGAAAAGGTTCGCATCGCCGGGGTGAAAAACATTGCATAGTGTGTCTTTTACAGCTTTGCCGCTATATCGCAGGTAAAAGGATACCCCGCTTTCATTTCCCTTATCATCGGTCACTTCTATCCTTATTTTATGCACAGCGCTGTCTTTCAGGTCCAGCCCGCCCCTCAGCCAGTTTTGCCGGTATATATGGTCCAGCTTATTGCCCTGTAGTTCAAAGAGGCACTGTATCCAGTAGCCTTTTAGCACCTTCGTACTGTAATCGGCATACGCGTTTACATAGCGGGTCTCGTCATAGCCTATATCATCCAGCCGCACAGTGCACTCCTCTTTATCGTCTTTATAAAGTTTTGCCGTGTAGAAGGCCAGGGTGTTATGGCTTCCGTTCATATAGTCATTTACCTGCAGGCCTATACCTGCTATCAGGGCATCGGTTTGCAGCGTGTCTTTTGCCGGCACATAGCTTGCACCCTTTTTGTGTAGTTTATATTCTTCAGGTGGGCCGTTATATATGCTGTGCAGCAGGTCATATATAGCCACGCATGTAGGCACAGGGGATATGTGGTCCGTTACTGGCAGGCTAAATAGCTCCGGGTTCAGCGGGTGTTCCGTTTGGCTGTTCCTGATCTCGAAGTGCAGGTGCGGCGCCGTTGATGCACCCGTATTGCCCGACCACGCTATTTGCTGGCCTTTCTTCACCGGGAATTTTGTGGGGGGCAGTTGCAGGTCCAGGTTCCATTGCTCTTGTTCATACTGTTGTTGCCGCAGGTATTCCTGTACCGGTCCTGTGTATTTATTCAGGTGCGCATACAGTGTGGTATATCCATTGGGGTGTGTAATGTATAAGGCATGTCCAAAGCCCCCCGGCTCTGTTTTTATGCGCGATATATAGCCGTCCGCTGCCGCATATACAGGCAGGTTTTCCCTGCCATTTGTTTTTATATCTATCCCGCTGTGAAAATGCCCCGGTCTGCATTCGCCGAAGTTGCCGGCAAGCAATATGGGAATGTTCAGTGGGTTGCGGAAATAGTTTTGGGGATAGTTGGGTTTATCGCCTGCGTCTTTTTGTCCATAGCCTAAGTATGGTAATATGCAGCACAGCAGCAATGATGAGATTATTTTATTCGGCATCAGGCTTTAAAAGTAAGGCTTCTCCGGCAGCTATAAAAAAAGGTATGCGGGCAGCATGTTGTATATATATGCACGGGCAAATGTTAAAGGGGTTGAAGGTGGGCCGCGTCACATGATGATCCTGCAGGCTTGCATACCATTAGCTGCCTTTATTTATCTTACCTTTGCAAAATATGAAAGAGTGCTGTAAAGAGGCCTTTGGTGATAATAATGTTCCCGCCGAAAGATCGAAAAGCAAGATGGCCGGCTTTTTTAAAAAACTGTTTGCGCGTTTGGGCAGGAAGCGGCAGCCCGCGAAAGCAGGTCATAGCACCGCTAATGCAGGATAGCCCGCAGCACCGCCAGCGATTTTATGGTACCCAGGTGCTGGCTGTGCTGGTGCAGAAATTCCAGGTACCAGTCCAGCATCCGGTAGCGCATGGCGGCATTCATACTTATCTTATTTAGTTTGCTTTCATCATCCGTCAGGAGCAGTTGCGCCATAGCGCGCGCCTCTTCATCAGTCGTAAAAGGCTGCATTGCAGGCGGATGTTTGGTGTAGGCGCCTTCATACAGGTTCAGGTGAGGCGTTTCACTGCTGTAATTGCCATGTATCGGGTAGCCCAGTATCCGGCCGCATTGCATGGCAAACCATAAGGGGAAATTGGCTGCCTCGTTCACCGGCATCACATCCAGTTTGCTGAAGTAGTGGAAGCTGAATGCGAAGAGCTCTTCCATGATGGCATGTTCGGGCAGTAGCCGCAGTAAGAGCTCGGCCGAGAATAAAGCGATACTGTTTTTGATTATTTCCTCGTGGAGCGAACTGTAAATATGTGCAGGATGAAATTCCCTGATGCGCTGCAGGTTTTTCTGCGGGTTGTGGTACACCGTCATGTCCAGCAGGCTGGCCGGCTGTAGCAGTCCGGCTTTCTGGCTTTTGGCTTTAGCGCTCCTGATGCCCTGTACTATATAGCTTTGTACGCCGTATTGTTCCGTGAAGATCGTCGTGATCAGGCTGCTTTCCCCATACTTTACCGATCTTAATACAATACCACGTGTATTATGCAGCATGCCTAATTCATAAAGACGATTTTCCCCACATGCTTCTGTGAGCCGTCTTTATTGCTGATGAATATAAGATAAACACCCGATTGCGGCCTGCGGCCTGTGTAGTCATAGCCGTTCCAAACAGCCTGTCCGCCCAGTGCGGTTGTGCGGTAGATCAGTTGTCCCGATATATCGGTAATGCGCACATCGGCATTTTCCACCAGTCCCTTTATGGCTATCATGCCGCTATATCCTGCAGGCACTGGGTTAGGGAAGGCAAGTACACTGTCGTTTTGTTCACCGCCGTCCGTGGCAGTGCTGCGGTAGCTTATCAGGCCCTTGTCGGTGGATATATATACATCGCCGCTTATAGGGTCAATACGTATAGTGCTGATATTATTCGATGGCAGGGGGCTGTTATCGGCAGTAAAGCGTTCTATGATCTTCGATGCGTCCGGCGATAGTAGCCATACACCGTTCGTAGTGCCCACCCATTTCCGGTCTGCACCGTCCACAGCTATTGCCTTTACGCTTTCGCCTGCATACAGGTAGTCGGCAAATTCGTCATATTGCACTATACGTTGCTCTGCCTGGCAGTCAATGTTCGTAGCGCCGGTGCCGCAGTTGATGATGCCTATGCCATTATTCGTGCCCACCCATATCGCATCGCTCTTATCCTTCGCAATGCAGTAAACATTTGCGCCCGGCAGGTTGCCTGTTGCCCCCATGCCGAAGTTGCGGTACAGGTCGTCTGATGCCAGTTCCGGTGTGTTATTGTCATTATATACCATTACGCCGCCGCCGCCGGGGCATATGTACCATACCTGTCCGCTTTCATCTATTACGGGCCGCGCCGCCGCATTCGGGTATGGGCGGGCCACCGGCACTACGAATGAATGCCAGCTACCGTCGCTTGTGCGCACACTCAGTTCATGTGTTGAGCCGAACATCGTTACCCACATATTCCCGGCATCGTCAAATGTCAGTCCGCCTACTTCCCACAGGCTGGGGTTAGGTACACTATGGTCCAGCGGGCTGTTCTCTTTGAACTGTTGCCAGTTGCCGTCTGGATTAATGATCAGCAGGCCATCACTTGCCGATCCAAGGTACACGGTGCCGTCCTGCGATTTATATACTGTTGTGATGTTCAGGAAATTATTTTTTAGCGGGTCATAGTTTTGTGAATTATAATTGGTCCATTTACCATTTTTATATTCACCAAAGCCCAGGTACGACGTGCCCCCTGTAGGTATCAGCAGGTCTGTTGTTGTTGTCGCTGCCACCAGTACATCCCCGTTATAGGCATATATATCCGATGCATAAGGGCCGGGTGGTCCGTTCGGGTTCGAAAAATCGAGCTGGTCCCCGCTCACGCGTCGCTTCAGTCCGTAGAACATATCAGCATACCAGGTATAGCCATCGGCCAGGGTAATGATCTGCGAGGGTTCTCCCGTAGTGTGGAATGAATCTGTTATTTGTGCGCTGGCATCCATTTGTATGCCCATTCCCCTGAAAGTGTTCGAATGATAAACGCTCATCCATATTCCGTTCTTTACATTGTCCATATGCACAATGTCATCATTGGCAGCGGTCGTATATACAGGTCTTAGTGTATCATTATCCAAAACAAAAGCAATACTGTCACTTGCAGTGAATACTTTCCCGCCCGATGCGGCTATGCTCATTAGCACATGATTGCTGTCCAGCGCCGTCCATGCCGAAAATGCCTGTAGGTTGGGCGCATTTTTATTAGCCCGGTACAGGCCGGCACTAGTAGCGGCATAGAAATAATTACCGTTTTCAGTAAGCCCGTATATGTTTACGGCCTGGTTGTTTTTGGTGAATTCGTAGGTCTCTTTTATTTCTCTTTTGTCAATATTCACCACTACGATACCAATGGTGGTGCTTAAGTAGGCAAGCCCGCCTGCTGTATAAATATGATTTATGGTCTTGTTACCCGCTACGCTTTTTAGCTTCAGGTCGGGGATATTATAGAAGGTATTGTCTTTGAACAGGTCGATATTACCATTTTTATAAGCAAGTATCGCATAACCCGTGGTTGCATCATAAGCTACATATTTCATATCCAGGTCACTCATCCCCTCTACTTTGCTGTATGTGTTAAGCTCTTGTGTAGCAGAGTTATAGGTATAAAATGCCAGGTCGGTTACAGTATATAAGGTTACCCCGTCACTGGCTACGCTTATGGCATTGGTGTAAGGCATATGCGAACGCCAGTAGCCTATAGGCCTTTCCTGGGCATTGAGCTTGGGCAAAAGGCATATACATAATAAAAATATAGCTGAGAACTTGGATGTATTCATATTGTTATAGGCTCCAAATGTACTGAAATAAACGTTTTTGGCTCGCCAAATATTGTAATTATGGCTCATTTTACTCCTTGCCTGCAGCCTGCTTATTATCCGCCGCATATTGCTCCGGGTTGGTAAAATGCAGTTCCGCATCCCATGTGCTGCCCGCTGCCCACGAATAGAGCACAAGGTTCACCTTGCTGGCATGCCAGTAATAGGTCAGCGCATCATCTTTTTCTTCTTCTTTATTTTCTTTACCATAGGCCAGGCTGATGATCCTTTTATAGTTCTTCACCCCGCTCTTGCCGATCAGGCCCTGTACGCTTATATACACACCCGAGAGTTGGCCCGCAGTGTCGAATTTAAGATATATCTTATGTATGCTCGAGCCGAATGCTGCCAGCGCATTTTTGCCCGTATAGCGGTAAGCGCCGTTTTTTAAGGCTTTCAGCTCACCGTCCCAGCGCTCTTTCGTCTTACCGAATTTGAATTCCTTAAAACCATTCGCCTTATCCAGCTTATCAATGCTTTGGCCCCTTGAACTGCTTGGGAAAATAAAAATTATGGCAATAAATAAAAGGTATCGCATAAGTGCAGCATTACTGCAATAAAGATAGCCCCTCTGCAGCACATGACGAACATATATTTCTTTTGTTACTCGTCCTCGTGGTGCAGTGTTTCCACCTTTGAGCTAAAGAAGTTGAGGAACAGCACGATGAACGATACCACCAGCACTGCCTGCACGCATACCATGATCTTGGCAAGCTCGGTTTGGGGATGAAAATCGCCATAACCTATTGTGGTCGATGTTACAATGCTGAAGTAAATATAATCTACGTACGACTGCGGCTGATTGCCAAGCAGGTGCAGCCCCGCATATATTACCGCAAATGACAAAGAGATCTCTAAATAGTTGAATGACAGCATCAGGATATTGCGCCGGTACGACCGCGGCTTCACGAACATATCCGATACGAATATCAGCGAGGCCACATAACATATCGTTTCCATCAGCAGGTAAGACGATATGGTTACAGCCCACAGGTTTTTATATAACCCTGTAGTAAGGAACACCAGTGGCAATATAGTCTTGAACACTACAAAGAATTCTACCGCCACATTGCGCCCTATCGTCCCGAATCTTCCGAACAGGTTGCGCACATGTACGCCGGGAAATATGAACTGGATAGACACAAGGAATAACCGCAATACTTTTTCAAAACCTACATCATTATGCTTTTCGTTATTCCATATTTGCTTCAGGTTCTTCGCCACGTTCTCATACGCCGATATCTTTATGGGCCGGTTATACTCCGGCTTGCCTAAAAGTAATTTGTAAAGAAAACGTTTCATGATACGTGGTCGTCTTCGAAAAATAGCAATATTAATACGGATATCAAAACCGGCACTTAAATGAAAAGCCTAAGCATTGCTTAGGCTTTTCATTTATTAAATAACATACAATTAATGGAGCACGCAGGTGCCGCTATAACCTTGGCTGTTGTATTTGGAATCCAGCGTGGAGCAATCATAATCCGCATCCTCCCTGGTTCGGTCATTTAGGTCGGTAGTTTCTTCTTTATTAGCTATTGCCGTATCATAATTTACATAAGTGCATTGACAGGTATAATTTCCTTTTTTAATTATATCGTCGGTTTTACACATCGATGATGTTAGTACTAAATACAAGGTAACGCATCCTAAAAAGGGTAGTAGTTTTTTCATAACACAAATCTTTTATAGTTTATAATAAGGCAAATATAACTAATAGTGTGATTTATACTATATCATATAAATTTTTTCAGAAAAAAATCCGGGTCGGGGTGAAACTGTCTTTTTATGCTGCTGACCTTTGTACTAACTTAGCCCTGCTATGTCCGATAAGAAACTCTTTTTGCTCGATGCAATGGCGCTCATATATCGCGCCTACTATGCACTCATACGCAGTCCGCGCATCACCAGTGCAGGGCGCAATACCAATGCACAATTTGGCTTCACCACCACCCTGCTCGATCTCATCAATAAAGAAAAGCCCACCCACCTTGCTGTGGTATTTGATACCGCTGCACCTACGGAGCGCCACACCGATTTTGAAGCCTATAAGGCCAACAGGCAGGAAGCCCCTGAGGACATTATATCCGCGCTCCCCGATATCAAGCGCATCGTCACAGGTTTCAACCTGCCCTGCATGGAGCTCGATGGCTACGAGGCCGATGACATCATTGCCACACTGGCTATCGAAGCGGCCAGCCTGGGATACGATGTCTATATGGTTACCCCCGATAAAGATTATGGACAGGTAGTGCGCGAAAGGGTTTCTATCTACAAGCCACCCTACCAGGGCAGCGAACCTGAGATAATGGGCCCGGCCGAAGTATGCGCCAAGTGGAACATACAAAGGGTCGACCAGGTAATAGACATACTCGGCCTTATGGGCGATGCGGTCGATAACATTCCCGGCATACCCGGCGTGGGCGAAAAAACGGCGGCAAAGCTCCTCGCACAATACGATAACATCGAGAATATACTCGCCAATGCGGAACATATAAAAGGCGCCCTGGGCGAAAAAGTGCGTAATGGCAAAGACCTCGCCCTCATGTCCAAAAAGCTGGCCACCATTATTACCGATGTGCCTGTCGCTTTTCACGAAGAAGATTTCCGTGTGAAGGAAATGAACAAGGAAGTGCTCACGGAGATATTCGGCGAGCTCGAATTTCGCGCGCTCGGTAAGCGCATCCTGGGCGAAGGCTACAATATCAACGACAAAGCCACCGGCCCGGTCAATACCGATCTTTTCGGCAATGCACTGCCGCAAAAGCAGCAACCGCAGGCTGCTGCTGTAGTAGTGGCAGAGGAGACCGTGACCATAACTGAAGAGATTGCAACCAGTATAAAACGTGCCACCGATGTGCCCCATACCTATCATTTGCTGGATGACGAAGAGGGCATTAAAAAACTCGTGGCCGCGCTCCTGCAGCAGGAGGAAATAGCCTTCGATACCGAGACCACCGACCTCGATGCCAATCTTGCCGATGTAGTAGGCTTGAGTTTTTGCTGGCAGCAGGGCGAGGCATGGTATGTGAATATGCCTGCGGAACGCGAGGCCGCCATCGCCCGTCTCAGCTTGTTCAAGCCCCTTTTTGATAAAGAGGACATCCTCTGGCTGGGGCAGAACATCAAGTATGATATGATGATCCTCAAATGGTATGGCTACGAACTGAAAGGTAAGGTTTACGATACCATGGTGGCCCATTACGTCATAGAGCCTGATGGCAAGCACAGCATGGATATGCTTGCTGCCAAATACCTTGGCTACGAGCCCATCTCCATCGAGACCCTCATTGGCAAAAAAGGTAAGGGCCAGCTCAACATGCGCGATGTACCCCTTGCGGAGATCAAAGAATATGCCGCTGAAGATGCCGACGTGACCCTGCAATTGAAGCAGGCCTTCGTGCCGCTGGTGGCGCAGATGCAAGTAGGCAAAGTGCTCGATGAAGTGGAAAATCCTTTGGTGCCCATACTGGTGGATATAGAGACCGAAGGGGTACGCATCGATGTCGATTTTCTTCGCGATTATTCCAAAGAGCTGGAGCGCGATATCCGCGAGGCCGAGGCCAATGTGTACAAACATGCCGGTGTCAGTTTCAACCTCGCATCACCCAAGCAACTGGGCGAAGTGCTCTTTGATATCATGAAGCTCGACCCCGGTGCAAAAAAGACCAAAACCGGCCAGTATGCCACCGGTGAAGACATACTGCAAAAGCTGCGCAACAAACACCAGATCGTGGACGATATACTCGTCTTCCGCGAGCTGAGCAAGCTGAAGAGCACTTACGTGGATGCGCTGCCGCAGATCATCAACCCGCGTACCGGCCGTGTGCATACCTGCTACAACCAGGCCGTGGCTGTTACCGGCAGGCTCAGCAGCACCAACCCCAACCTGCAGAACATACCCATCCGTACCGATCGCGGCCGCGAGATACGCAAGGCCTTCATACCACGAGATGATAAGCACCTCCTCGTCTCTGCCGATTACTCGCAGATAGAACTGCGCATCGTGGCGGCCATAAGCGGCGATGAAGGGATGATACAGGCCTTCAAAGACAATAAGGACATCCATACCGCCACCGCCGCCAAAGTGTACAACGTGGAAGAGCACGATGTGACCCCGCAGATGCGCCGTGCAGCCAAGGCCGTGAACTTCGGTATCATTTATGGCCAGTCGGCATTTGGCCTGGCGGAGAACCTGGGCATCAGCCGCACTGAGGCCAAGGGTATCATCGACAACTACTTCCTGCAATACCCGTCCATCAAGAAGTATATGGATAGTTCCATCAACTTTGCCAAAGAGTTCGGCTACGTGCAGACCTGGATGGGCCGCCGCCGATACCTCCGCGACATACACTCGGCCAACCAGACCGTGCGCGGCTATGCCGAGCGCAACGCCATCAACATGCCCATACAGGGCACTGCCGCCGACATGATAAAGCTGGCCATGATCAGGGTGCAGCGCGAACTGCAGCAGCACAACATGCGCTCTAAAATGATCCTGCAGGTGCATGACGAACTGGTATTTGATGTGCCGGAAGAGGAGCTTTCGGAAGTGCAGCAACTCATTAAAGAACAGATGGAAGCCGCTATGGAACTGCCCAACAATGTGCCCATAAATGCAGAGACCGGCGCAGGCCGTAACTGGCTCGAGGCTCACTAAGTATATGGTTGAAAGCAGCGACATAGAACAACTGAAAAAAGATCTGTTTAGTGATGACTGGAAATTAATGCAGGCCTCATCAGAGCAATTGCGTGATATTGGTGGGGAGGAAGTTTTTCATTTTTTTATTGATTGTCTGGACCTGGGCAACAGCAGAAACCGCACAAGAAATATTGCTGCATTGCGCCTCAAAGAAATTGGAGACAATCGTGCACTGGAACCATTACTAGCAGCTATTCTTAAAAAAGAGAATATTAACTATAATGGTACTCTGGTCTATGCGCTTTCGGGTTTGGATTGCACACATAAACTGTGTGAATTATTTGAAATGCTGTTTTATCATGGCTATGAAGCTAAACTAGGGGCCTATAATATCATTAGCGAACAAATTTTTGAGTTTACGAGGCAGGATATACTAAGCATTGCGTCTGAATGGGAAGATTTGAAAAAAACTCCGGAGAGATGTCCCGCATTTAATGATGCAAAGGCCTTAATAGAAGATTGTGTACAAGGATTCTTACCTTATCTTGACCAATCATAATTTCATCGCGCCTTAAGTCCCTTTAGGGATTTAGGGATTTCTCCATCAGCACATGATCTATACCTACCTCGGTGAAGATATCGCTGCTGTTGCGGTAGCCCGCCTTTTGGTAAAAGCCCTCTGCACTTACGCGGGCATGCAGTACCACCTGCCGGTAATTTTTTTCTTTTGCAAAAGCTTCGGCATATCGCAGCAGGGCCATACCCACATCTTTGCCCTGCCATGCAGAGGCCACGGCCATCTGGCGAAACTTGATGATATCGCCGCCTCGGGGCTGCAGCATGATGCAGGCGATCACCTTCTCGCCAACAGTGGCTGCCAGTATATGGTCGCTGCGGTCGGCGCTAAGGTCCTCATTTTCCAGGCTCAGGCCTATGGGGCGGCGCAGCAGCGTTTCGCGCAGCTCGTACACCCCGCCGTATTCCGGGTCGGTGATGAAGATCTCTTTTATCTTGATGCTTTCCATCAGCTGTTCAGTTCCAGTTCGGTGGTTTCGTTGGGCTTCACGTTGAAGCGCAACCTTGTTTCATCATGCACGGGCATATTGGCATGCTTGCGGTAGCGCACCTCGTACAGGCCGGGCTGCAACCTTATCTTCTGGCTCTCGGGGTCGCCGGTCACATTCACATTGCCGAACTGTACGAACTGGTCGCCGAGAGGCGTGTAGAGCCCTGCCTTGCCCAGCGCATTGGTATTGGTTATTTTCAGCCAGCCCGGCTCGTCTATGGTGATCACCGTTACGTTATCAAAGTCTATATCCACATTGCGGTGGGTAACGGGTACGGTATTGATGGTGATGTGATAATTGCCGCTCTCATACTCCAGGTCCACATCGCAGTTCTGCATCTTGTCCGATCCGCCGCCGCCCAGCACACGGTTGGTCACCCGGGCCTGGAATTCCGACACCGGTTTATCGGGTTTGCCCTCGTAAGCAAAGTGCAGCGAGCCGTTCGATACCACGATGGTCAGCTTGTTCACCCTGTTGGGCTGCACCGGCACATTGCGGGCCACAAGCATCGTCTTGCCGGGTATGTTGATGTTATAAGTGCCTGCAGCCAGTTTTTGCGGGTCGGGGCTGCCCTGCGCATTCACACTGCGGATGAAGCGCTTCACTTCCTTGCCGTTATCGGGGTTCACGATCGCTATTTCGGGCGTGGTGGTGTAAAATTTCCCTTTGCCATCCGTAAAGTACAGCTCTACCATCGTCTCCGGCGATTCGCTGGTCTGCAGCACATAGCTCACCAGTTTTTCATCGGGCTTCTTAGGGTCGGGCTTTGGCGGCGGGTTGTTCCTCGGCTTGCGCGGCGTTATGGCCACTTTGCTGTCGGGCGGGTTAGGTGGCGGCATGGGTATATGCGGCACCTGCACCGGGTGTGTTACCGGCGATAGGTAAGAGTGGTTGGGCAGCGGCCTGTAGGCATTCTTCATGGGCAGGTAGGCTATCTCCTCCCTTACCCTCGGTTTCGGGGCAGGCTTGGGCTCCGGTTTAGGTTCGGGTTTGGGTTCCGGCTTCGGTTCTTCCTTCACCACCACCTCCTGCTGCGCAGGTTTGGGCTCTTCTTTTTTCACCACTACTTCCTGCTGTGCGGGTTTGGGCTCTTCCACCTCCTTCGTCACCTTGAAGGTGGGCACTTCCACCTTCAGGATGCTGGGCGTGTTCACCATAGCGCTCTCCAGCTTCTTCAGGTCGCTCTTTATCATGTTCAGCATGGGCCGGTACGATTCCACTATCGTGCCTACCGCTTTGGGTATATCGGCCTCGTTGGTCACCTCCAGGTAATTGCCCAGGCAGTCATACTCCAGCTTCAGCTTGCCATCGTTCACCAGGCTGATGATGTAGGGCTTGAAGTGGATCTTGCGCTCCATCAGCATTTTGGCAATGGCGCATATATCGCCGCCGCAGCTCTCCTTGCCATCGGTTATCAGCACCAGGCTGTAGAAATATTTATTGTCTTCGGTAAGGTCTTCCTCGGCGGCCTTTTGCAGCGAGTAGGCTATGGGCGTGGTGCCCAGCGGGTGCAGGTCTTCGAGGCGCAGCTGCATCTGGGTGCGGTTGTTGCGGCTGAACATTACCTCGCGCTTGGTATCATAGCAGTTGTTCTCCTTCACATTGTGCTGCTCGCCAAAGGCCCTGAGGGCAAACTCCACCGAGTTATTGACGCTGTACACGCTGTCGATGAGTGAGAGGATGATCTCTTCGGCGGCTTTATACTTTTCGCTGTTTTTGGTCCATGGCTCTATCATGCTCGACGATTCATCGAGCAATATGAGCAGGCGGGGCTGCTTCATGCCCTGGCCCACCTGTGCCTCAACGCGGCGGGGAGCTATAAAGGAGACAAAAAGGACAGGCAGGAACAGTAAGAAACGTTTCAATAACATGGCATTACACTCTCTGTCGCAAACCTACATTAAAAGCCCGAAGATTAGAATATATTATATCACCCGGGGGGCGGGATTTGCATATTATTAATAATAAACGACACATATTAAGCGATTATTGCGGGTAAAATGTTAAGATGCATTGTATGGTATAATTCCATATCAATTGCATAAAGGACCTCAGCCCCTGCCCCTCTTCATAAAATGGAGAGGGGTGTGTTATTTGACGGTGTACCTGGGAGGAGAGGGGAAGTAGGGGATGTTGTTATCATCGCAGAACTTTTTTAGTTTTTCTTCATCGAAGCAGAGCTCTTCATTCTGTGCTATGGCATTTTCGATATCCTGCCGCTCCTGCCCGGGGGTGCGGCCAGCGAAATGTTCATTGATGTCGGGCATGTCGCGGTCGTCGAAGTAATCGATGTCGGTGGGTACGTGGGTCTGCTCCATTTTCTCTTCCATAAAGGAAGCAGCATGCTCCTGTAATTTTTCGGCCAGTTCCGGGTCTTTTTTGGAGACATGCACACAGAATGCGGTGACGCTTTCCATATTCTCGCTTACCGATGATGTTTGCCTGAGCTTCATGATGCACCATACAAGCTTGCGCATGACATCGGCCTCGTGCCATGTGGG
>MKUN01000017.1 GCA_001897835.1 Bacteroidetes bacterium 46-16 | reverse complement strand
GCCTTTCACCGACCCCAACCAACTCTCCCTCTTCCCCGAAAACGCAATTCCCCCTTTGAAGGGGGACAGCCCGGGATCAACGAATGTTTATATCGGGCAGGGGGATATACAGCCCAGCCCTGCAACACAGCCAAACCAAAGCGACCAATACAACGCCCCTCCTTCTCCTTTTATGGAAAAGGGTACGGGGGATGAGGTAACGATAGTACCATCCTCCTCGTCATTTACAAAAGACGAACAGGTAACGACAGGAAATAACTCAAACCCACCATATGACCCGCCCACAGCCACTTCCAGCGAAAACCAGCAACCTCAGGAGGAAATAACACAACCCGGAAATAACCCCGAACTTCCACCACTCGCCTTCCTGCCATCGGCGGGACAAGAAGCCAGCCAGCCCCCTCTGCCTGGCGCGCCGAGGAAAGCTCAAGACAACACGGGCAAGCTCAAACCCCCAAAAGAAAAAAAGCCCGCCGAAGGCGTCACCATAGGCTACCTCGGTACCAAAGACACCGTAACACCAAAGGGTACTACCATTATAGACATTAAAAGAGAAGAACCCAACATCCAGAAGTTCTCCATAGGCGAGGCCATCTATTACATCAAAAAGAAAGAATGATTGCCCGCCATGGAATAATTTTTTTGCAGCTCCTTCCTTGCAAAAAACAATAAAGACCATGGATACAGCTAAATACAGGCAAGATGGAGCGCGTGCCGCCGAAAAGCAGAGAAAGCTGCAGGAGGGCATAGCCGAAGCGGATAAACAGCAAAAAGGAAAAGAGCAACCGGGGTTTGCGATGCAGGCAGGTGCAAGGGAATACCCAGTACCGCCTATGGAAAAAACAAAGCTGGAGAAGCCTGGCATAGAGGCGCAATTGCAGCAGCAGCCTATGTGTGATGCGCCCTACTACAAAGGTTCGGACAAGTTAAAAGATAAAGTGGCCATCATCACTGGCGGCGACTCAGGCATCGGCAGGGCTGTGGCGGTGCTCTTTGCCCGTGAAGGTGCCGATGTGGCCGTAATCTACCTCTGCGAACACGGGGACGCGCAGGAGACCAAACGCATGGTGGAGCAGGAGGGCCGCAAATGCCTGCTCATAAGCGGTGATGTATCCCATCGCGAATTTTGTTTCGATGCCGTGAAAGATGTGGTGGGTGAACTGGGCAGGCTGGATGTGCTGGTCAACAATGCCGCCTTCCAGCTGCATGCTCATGAGTTGGAGGACCTCAGCGAGGCGCATTTTGATACTACGCTGCGTACCAATCTCTATGGCTATTTCCATATGGTGCAGGCTGCGGTGCCGCATATGAAGCCGGGTAGTGCCATTGTAAATACCGGCTCGGTAACGGGGATGATGGGCAGCAAAGACCTGCTCGACTATTCGCTGACCAAAGGCGGCATACACGCCTTTACCCGCTCGCTGGGTACTAAGCTGGTGCCCAAAGGTATAAGGGTGAATGCCGTGGCCCCCGGCCCGGTATGGACGCCGCTGAACCCTGCGGATAAAGAAAAGGAGGGCATAGCGCAGTTTGGCGCTGATGTGCCGATGAAGCGCCCCGCCCAGCCGGAGGAGATCGCCCCGGCTTATGTGTTCCTCGCCTCGCCGCATTGCTCCAGCTATATCACGGGCGAGGTGCTACCTATTATAGGTGGCTATAGTGGTGGCTGATATTCACTCATCGGTTTTTTTATTAGCTTTATATAAAACAGTATATATGAGGCGCATATTTACCGGCTTATTGTTGAATGTTTTCTGTATTGCGATAACAAGTCATACTGTGCGGGCGCAGGCTTTGCTTCCGGCCTCGATGACGGCTGCGGAGCGTAATGTGATGCAGGACTACCGTAATAATATAGGCCCCGCTGCAAACTCCATAACCACACCGCCGGCCAGCCATGTGCGCACGATGGCGGAGTGGGAAGAGATAGACGGTATCATGATCACCTGGACCTCGTACCCCGATATACTGGCGCAGATCGTAAAGTATGCACAAACGGAAACAAGGGTGTACATAGTGTGCAGCGACTCGAACAGTGTGAAGAACTACCTCACGAATGCAGCAGTGCCGCTCACGAACATCACTTATGTAATAGCCCCCTACAACAGTGTATGGGCCAGGGACTACGGGCAGTGGAACGCCTATACCAATGATGTGGACAGCCTGCTGATGATAGACTGGATATACAACCGGCCCCGGCCCAAGGACGACACGGTGCCTTCGGCCATAGCACAGCTTACCGGGCTGCCGCTCTATGCAACCACCGTAGCACCCAATGACCTGGTGCATACCGGGGGCAATTTTATGGTGGATGGTTTCGGCACGGGCTTCTCCTCGAAGCTCATAGAACTGGAGAACAGCGGCAAGAGCGAGGCACAGATAGATACCATCATGAGCCGCTTTATGGGCATCAGCCGCTATATACTGATGGACACGCTGCCCTACGACGGCATACACCATATAGATATGCACATCAAGCTGCTGGACGAGGAGACACTGCTGGTGGGGCAGTTCCCCGCCAATACATCGGACGGGCCGCAACTGGAGGCCAACCTGCTGTATGTGCTGAGCAACTTCAACTCTGTATATGGCACACCCTATAAGCTATACCGTGTGCCCATGCCTTCGGGACCAGGCAATACTTACCCGCCTGTGGCCAGCTACCGCACCTATACCAATTCGGTATTCATCAACAAGACCATACTGGTGCCCACTTATTATGAGCAGTATGACACTACGGCACTGCGTGTGTATAAAGAAGCATTGCCGGGCTATAATGTAGTGCCGATAAACGTGGAGAATATGATCAGTGCATCGGGCGCACTGCACTGCATTACCAAAGAGATAGGCAGCAGCGACCCCTTACTGATAGCGCACCAGCCGCTGAGGGATACCAGCTATACGGGGCCATTTACGGTAGATGCTTATATGAAGCACCGCTCGGGTATATCGCTCGCCCGGCTTTATTACCGTACGGATACCACCCAGCCCTATACGGTAGTGTTCATGACACAGAGCGCACAGCCCGACCACTGGACGGGAAACATACCGGTGCAGCCGGCAGGTACGCGCATATATTATTATGTATCGGCCACCAGCGTATCGGGCAAGACGCAGGTGAGGCCTATGCCTGCACCCGCTGCTTACTGGAGCTTTAAGATAACAGGAACGGCAGGTATAGCCGATGTGTATAGAGTACATGCAGAGGATGTGTTCCCCAATCCTTCTAATGGCATTACCTGCATACCGCTGAAGAGCAGCGAGGCCTGTGAAGCGGACCTGGATGTATGCGATGTGCTGGGCCGGCAGGTGCAGCATATACATAGCGGCAGGATACCTGCGGGTGAATCGTTCTACTTCTTCAACAGCAGTAGCTGGACCAATGGCATTTATTATGTGACGCTGCGCAGCAGCGGCAATGTGACCACGCAGAAAGTAATGGTGCAGCATTAACAGCCCTCAATGCGCCTGGCCGCTTAGAGCGGTACTGACGCTATTTGCAGGGTAAAAAGATCTCGGCCATCATGCAGCGGGCACTGCCACCGCCAAATTGCTCGATGGTATTGATAGCAATGGGCAGCAACTGAGCATAAGGTTTTATTTGTTCGAGCTGCACTTCATCAAGTGCCTTGAAAGCGGTTTGGGAAAGGACCAGAAATTCCTGCCCGGCATTGCTTTGCACAGCCAGCATATTGCCCGCGAAGCTGTTCATTTGTGCTGGCGTGATCTCAATTATTTCATGGCCTGTGCTGCGCAGGCTATCCAGTACCGCTTCCCGCTCGCGGGCATCGGTTATACTGCTGCTGCATACAAGAGCAAAGCATGGGGCGATGCACATCATCACATTGGTATGGTATATGGCCTGCCCCTGCGTATCGAAGGAGCGGAAGATGACGGGCCTGTATGCGAGCGTATCGCAAAGCCCGCGGAAGAGTTCTTCACTGGTGCGGGGCGATAGTGAAGCATAGGCTATATGGTTATCATGATCGAAGACGATACTGCCTGTGCCTTCCAGGAATTTTCCTTGCTGCTCATAGTGACTGAGGTCGGTGATGTTGCTGATGCTAAATTTTTCGGCCAGTGTATCGATGATATCCTGCCTGCGTTCGGCCCTGCGGTTAGTGGCCTGCATGGGATAAAGTACCACTGTGCCATCGCTGTGAAAAGATACCCAGTTATTGGGGAAGACCGCATCGGGCTTCAGCGGGATGGCCGTATCATCGAAGATGAAGGTGTTAAGGCCATGCTGTTGCAGGCTGTGTGCAAAGTTGTTGAACTCTGCCAGTGCTTTTTGCGCAAGGGCATCTTCATTCCCTTCGCTACGGTGCTGGAAGGAATTGCTGGCTGCCGTTTCGGTATTGAAACCGAAATGCGCTGGGCGAATAAGCAGGATGTTCTTTGCGGTCACTGGGCTTGTTTCTTTTTCAGGTAGTGCGTGGTAAGCGTGCGCGCCCAGTAGCGGGGCACATCATATTCCTGCTGCAGGTAGGCCGCTACATCGTTCGACTTTTTACCGGCCGCGCCGAACTTGTCGAGTATTTTGATCCACTCGGCTATCTTTTTGCCGGTTTTTTCCGCTACCTGGACGTCTTCTACATCCCAATATTCTTTTTTCATTTTTTAGTGTTTGTTTTTTTATAATTGGCCTCGACCATTTTCTTTAGCTTATGAATCTTGCCTATCCAGAATTGCTCAAAGAAGAACACCCATTCGTACACTTCTTCCAGCTTAGCTGCCTCAAGCGAAATGTAGTTTTCCCTGCCCCGGAACTCTGTACTTACCAGGCCCGATTCTTCCAGCACTTTAATGTGTTTGGCCACAGCCGACCTGCTGGTGCCGAAGCCGGAGATGATGGCGCTTATGGGTATAGGCTCCTCTTCACTTGCGAGTTTCATCAATATTGTCCTGCGGCTTTCGTCAGCTATTGCAAAAAATACATCCCTGCGTTCTTTCATGACATTGCCTGTATGAGTGAAGGAATCTTTTGGGTAAGCATTTTTTTCCAGCCGCCGCTCATCATCCTTCTCAGCAAATTGCCGAGGATGCCTTCGAAGCCCCGGTGCTCAAGCACCAATAAAGTGCCATTGTCTTTCTCCTCGAGGGTGAAGCGTACCGTGGTAGGTTTCTTCATCCAGCCGCCCTGCCAACTGTATTCGAAAACCCTGTTCTCAATAACTTCAAGCACCTCGCAGGTTATATGACCATCGAAGCCGGGCATGGGTTTCATCTTAAAATAGCCTTTGAAGCCAGGCACAGGCCTGATATCTGTTTCCATCAGCCATTGTGATATCAGCTCAGCCTCTGTGATGGACCTCCATACCATATGCGGGGGCGCTTCAATGAAGCTTAGTATTTGTATCTGTGGTCTCATTTTTTAATAATTATACAACCAAATGGTGTTGCAATATAATACAAAACCATTTGGTTGTATAATTTTGTAAGCTTTATTTTTAGTTGTGAAGTCTTTTGTATTCCGGCCCGGACTTTTCTCGAGCCATATTATTAATAGTTTACGAAAACTGATGATGTAAAACACTATATTACATCACTCCGTAAACATGCGCATTGATATGTAGTCCACACTTGAATGGTTATGCCTTTTTTACAAATTCCGATTTTAGTGCCATGGCCCCAAAGCCATCTATTTTACAGTCAATATTGTGATCGCTATCTACAAGGCGAATATTTCTCACTTTAGTTCCAGCTTTTATGCTTTGTGAGCTGCCTTTTACCGGGAGGTTCTTTATAGTGACAACTGTGTCTCCGTTCTGCAGGATATTTCCATTGCTGTCTTTTACTATAAATGAATCTTCATTTACAGTGCTTTCGTCCGGATTCCACTCGTGCCCGCATTCAGGACATACCAAGAGTGCATCCATCTCATAAGTATAGGTTGACTTACAAAGGGGGCAAGGAGGAAGTTCAGCCATTATTAGATAAGTATTTTACCGGCAAAGGTAAAAATACCTGGGGAGATGATGTAATCAATTTGCACGTTTGCCATTGCAGTATTTTCTGAAAGTGCAGCAGCCCCAATTTTTGTAGGGTGAATCAAATTTTATGATCCGCTTACCTTCATGCAGGTATGTAAGAGGAGAAACATAAAATGGGCAAGCCAAATCTGAAAACTGATCTGCCATCAAGTGAAAACCTATTGAGAACTCGAGCCAATCATGGTTTATTTTGAATGTTTTAGGTTCTGGTTCAAATGCATTGTAAAAAGAATACCCGCTACTGGAGCGGGTATTCTTTTTGTGTAGTCCGACCTGGATTCGAACCAGGACAAACAGAACCAAAATCTGTTGTGCTGCCGTTACACCATCGGACTATCCTCATAAAATTTTGAGGTTGCAAATGTACGCTTCGTTTTCTAAAAGCCCAAACTATTTTTTATATAATACGAAAGGCCTGTGGAGGCTTTTGCACAGGGGGATGGGGATAATTTGCAAGGGCCTGTAGTGCCATAATCATCTTTTCTGAGTAGGTTTGCAGTGTACCGGGTCTTAACAGGAGTGTATTATGTCTTTTGCGGCCAATCCGCGCCAGTTTGTTATACGATTTATTTTTATCGGTGTTGCTGTAGTGATACTGACGAGGTTGCTGTTCCTGCAGGTTTTCGAGGATAAGTATAAAGTAATGGCCAATGATATCACCATCTACCGCAAGGTGGTGTACCCGCCAAGGGGGGTGATCTATGACCGCAAGGGTAAGCCCATGCTGTACAATTCGGTGGTGTATGACCTGGCGGTAACGCCCAATAATGTGCCCAAGAGCCTGGATACCGCACAACTGTGCGATGTGCTGAGCATAGATAAAGCCAGCTTTAAAAAGCTGATGTACCGAGTGGTGATACGCAACGGGTATATGCGGCAAAGCCCTTTCATAGAACAACTGGACCTGGCGCAGACGGCGCGTTTCCAGGAGAATGCTTACATGTTCCCCGGTTTTGAACTGGTGGAACGTAATATACGTGCTTATCCCAATGCCAGTGCAGGCATCATACTGGGCTATATAGGCGAGGTATCGCCGGGAATGCTGAAAAAAGACCGCTATGCATCGTACACACAGGGCGACTATGTGGGTATGAACGGGCTGGAAAGCAGCTATGAGGAAGTGCTGCGCGGACAGCGTGGTGTGCACTTTTTGGAGCGCGATAATTTTAACCGGCCGCGTGACCCCTACCAGGGTGGTGCGCTGGACACTCCTGAAGTGGCCGGGCGCTCGCTGCAATTATACCTGGACGCAAGCTTGCAGGCATATGCCGAAAAGCTCATGGCCAATAAGATAGGCAGCGTGGTAGCGATAGACCCCCAGACAGGGGGCATACTATCAATGGTAAGCAGCCCGAGCTATGACCCCAACCTGCTGTGCGGATCGGAACGTGCGCGTAATTTTTCGAAACTATACCGCGATGCCACGCACCCGCTCTTCAACCGTGCGATGCAGGCATCATACCAGCCGGGCTCTACTATAAAACCGATGACGGGTGTTGTGGCCCTTGATGTGGGGGCTATATCGCCATCATACGGTTATCCCTGCTTTGGCAGCTATAATGCGTGCAGCCGCCCCATAGCCTGCGAGCACCATGATGCTGGCCATGCGGCCAACTTCAGGTTGGCGCTGGCACACTCCTGCAACTCCTATTTCTGTAACATCTTCAGGATGACGGTGGACAGTAAAAAATTCGGTGGTGTGAAAAAGGGACTTGAGAAATGGCATGACTATTTTTATTCTTTCGGCTACGGGCACAAGACGGGTGTGGACCTGCCTTATGAGGGCAAAGGGCTGCTGCCGGATTCGAGTTATTATAATGACCGGTATAATGGTGTATGGAACTCATGCACGGTAGTATTTGTAGGTATGGGGCAGGGTGAGCTGGCCCTGACACCGCTGCAAATGGCCAATGGCATGTGCATACTGGCCAACAAGGGGTATTATTATACCCCTCATTTTGTGAGGGCCATTGATAGTAACAGTAAAGACCCCTTGCTGAAACAATATAAGGAAAAGCACCAGGTACTGCATATAGCCGATACTACTTTTAGCCTGATCGGCAGGGCTATGCAGGATGTGGTAGAGAGCGGTACTGCAAGAGGGGCTAAACTGGATGGCGTGGATATATGCGCTAAAACCGGCACGGTGGAAAATAAAGCCATAGTGAACGGGCAGGTGATGAAAATGAAGAACCACTCGATGTTTGTGGCCTTTGCACCGAGGGAAAACCCGAAAATAGCCATTGCCGTGGCCGTAGAGAATGCAGGCTTTGGCGCTGCCTGGGCAGCACCTATTGCCAGCCTTATGATCGAGAAATACCTGCATGATACTATTGCGACATCGCGCAAGCCTATGGAAGATAAGCTGCTGAATGCACACCTGATCGACAAGAACGTGTATCTTATAGACTCGGCGCAAAGGCTGCGTGACCAGCGCAACTACGAACTGCGGCAGGAGCGTAAGCGGCTAAAAGACAGTACGGAAAGAGTAACAGATTCGTTAATGGTACAGGCATGGATACACAGAAATCTTTCACCAGGGAAAAACAGGAGGAAATAGACCAATGAGCCTGGAGCGCAAAACATTATTCGGCCGACTGGATGGGATCACACTGGTGCTGTATTTCGCATTAGTGGTGATCGGTATACTGACGGTATTCTCGGTAGAACATCGCAGTGCAGAGCCTATAATTATGTTCGGTAAAGGATATATGAAGCAATTGCTTTGGCTGGGCATATCGCTTTTTTTCGGGCTAATCATTATCATGACGGAGAGTAAGTTCTTTTCTTCCGTTGCCAACTTGTCGTATACCTTCGGGCTGTTCCTGCTTTTGATAACCATATTTATAGGCACTGACGTTAAGGGCTCGCATTCGTGGCTGGGGGTGGGGGGCTTCCGGTTTCAGCCGGGCGAGGTATGTAAAATATTCACCTCGCTGGCCATTGCGCGTTTCCTGTCGTCGCCGGAAACCAATTTCAAGACCTTGCGACACCGCCTTATAGGTGCTGCCATTGCCCTTGTGCCTGTATTGTTCATCATCCTGCAAAAGGAGACGGGGCTGGCGCTGGTGTATTTCAGCTTCTTCCTGGTGATGTACCGTGAGGGCCTGCCCAATGCGATACTGGTGATCGGTTTCTCGACCATAGCCCTTGCACTGGCCACGCTTATGATCGACCGGGTGGTGCTGTTCATTATACTTACGAGCCTTACCGTGATCGCCGGTATACTGATGCGCCGCAGCCTGCGCCGGAATGCTTTAACACGTATCGTACTGATCGGCGTTTTTGGCATCAGCATCCTGTTCTCGCAGGTGGTAGTGCCTTTTGCTTTTAAGCATGTGCTGCAAAAGCACCAGGTGGACCGTATCTACTCTATGATAGGTATGGATGTGCCCAGTGCATACCGCAATGATGGAGATAAGGGAACAGACAAGGAGAAGAAGGGTAATGTATCGGACTATAATGTGAAGCAATCAAAAATAGCCATTGGTTCAGGCGGCTTTTGGGGTAAGGGTTTCTTAAACGGTACATCGACCAAGAACGAATTTGTACCCGAACAGAATACCGATTTTATCTTTTGCGCGGTTGGTGAACAATTCGGCTTTGTTGGGAGTTTTGTGCTGATCGGTATCTACCTGTCGCTCATGCTGCGGCTTATATACCTTGCTGAGCGACAACGATCTTCTTTCTCACGTATATATGGTTATTGTGTGGCATCGATCCTGTTCTTCCACTTTGCGATCAATATATCGATGACGATAGGGCTGGCGCCTGTTATCGGCATCACGCTGCCTTTACTGAGCTACGGTGGTTCGTCGCTGTTGTCGTTCAGTATCCTTATTTTCATTATGATACGCCTTGACTCGGACAGGCAGGTGTTGATACGTTAATTTTATAAAGATTATGGCTAAGATATTCCCTTTGTCGGAGGGCATTTTTACAGTGGGACATGATAAGCAATTCGTACCCTTTGACCCGGTGCATGATGAACTGACAGAGCGCCCAACGGGATCGTTACTGGTTGAAGTGCAGCCCTTTTTGGTAGATACCGGTAAAGACCTGTTAGTATTGGATACCGGCCTTGGCTTCAGGAATAATAATGACGTGTTGCAGATACACGACAATATCAGGCAGGCAGGTTATGAGCCTGAGGCAGTGAGCAAAGTATTGTTATCGCACCTGCATAAAGACCACGCTGGTTGCCTTGTGTATAAAGATAGTAATGGCTTGACGAAACCGACCTTTGCCCATGCGGACTATTATATATACCGTGACGAGGCCGATTTCGCATTGAAAAAAGGCGCTCCGTCTTATCAAATCGCCGACATTGAGCCCATCTTGCACAGCGGGCAGGTGCAGTGGCTGGATGGTGAAACGGGAATGATAGATGGCTATATACATTTTAACCATTCCGGTGGGCACTCGCCCTGCCATATTGTGTTCCTGATTGATGATGGTACAGATAAGATCTTTTATGGTGGCGACGAAGCTCCGCAGCTAAAACAGCTGAAGATGCGCTACGTGGCCAAGTATGATTTTGATGGTAAAAAGGCTATGATGTTACGCCAGCAATATGCTGAAGAAGGGCGTAAGGAAGGCTGGAAATTTCTCTTTTATCACGATGTGAAAACCCCTGTAGCAGAGCTGTAATTAATCCCGTCCCCGCCTTTTATCCAATTGCTTAATGAGCAGCACTTTGAAATCGTGCTCGGCTTTGTAGAGCTCTGCGAGCTGTGCCGGGGAGATTATTTTTAAGAATCTTTCTTTGTACCTGCGTTTCAGTGCAAGTTCCTGCTCACGGTAATCAAGGTCGTCATCAATGTATCTCATCGGGTCTGAGTGTTCCATTGAGATATCACCGGCCTTGCGGTGCTTTTTGAAGAAAGCTCTCCGCAAGTCCCATTTCTCGTCTTCATAGCGGTTGTACACAGGCCAGAAACCGGCCGATTCTTCGGTGCTTAGCTGTAACCGATCGGTAATAAAGGCTACCTTGATGGCATGTATGCGCTCAAAAGGGCGCTCGTGATGCCCGTGCTGCGCACTTGCAGTATGGCCAAATAACAGCAGCAATAGCACTATATGCAGACATCTTCTTATAGCTGTTCGTACTTTCATTTTTAATTAACGTCAGTTTGTGCATTCCAACCGGTCTCGTTAAGATACTGAATGATATCTTCATTATCGAGCCCGGTTGCAGATCTTATATCTTTGTCCGTATTCAAATTATTCAAAATAAGCTCGGTATCAAAATCGTCTATGTTCTGTACCAGGTATTCACGTATGGTTTCCTCAGGCAGTTCGGCGAGGGCCTTAGTGGCATCCAGCGGTGCAGGTGTAAAGAATTTGTAAGCGCCGAAGGCTACTCCTAATACAAGTATTGCGGCAGCCGCCCATCTTATTGCCTGCTGCCATTTTATAATGAAAGCCCCTGCTTTTTCGTGCCGGGCCTTATGCAATATGGTTGCAGGTAAAGCATCAAAATAATTTTCAGGGTTTTCATAAGGGATATGTTCAGGGAAGGCTGCAATGCTTTCTTCCGTGCGTATTGTTGCCAGTATTTGCCCCGGTAACTGATCGAAATAATTTCCCGGTATACTGAAAACATTTTCTTTCCCCGTCGTTACGGATGCGTCTTCCATATTGGCAATGAGCACAGGGGCCAGGTTCTCAAAATATCGGCCCGGAACAGCATATGGCATAAGCCGTGACGCAGTAGCCAAGGGGCTATGCATATCCTGCAATTCTTTTATTATTTCATCCTGCACATTCATCCTTATATAAGACGTGCTTTTTTTTAATAAGTTTAATGATTCAGTAGGTATTCCTCCACTTTTTGTACCGCGTGATGATAAGATGCTTTGAGGGCCCCTGCCGAGGTATCCAGTACAGCAGCCATTTGGTCATAAGGCATCTCGTCGTAATAGCGTAGGGTAAACACCAGTTTTTGTTTTTCCGGCAACAAGGCCATGGCCTGCTGCAATTTCCACTCTGCCTTGTTGCCGTCAAATCCTTTCTGTGCTATTATCTTTTCTGCAAAGATGGCTTGTCCGTCGTCCAGGGAGACAGCGGCCCTTCTTTTTTCCTTGTCTATCCAGGTAAGGGTCTCATTGGTGGCTATGCGATATAGCCATGTGTAAAGGTTGGACTCCTGCCTGAAATCGGCCAGGTTCTTCCATACTTTTATAAATACATTCTGCAATATATCGTTTGTGTCCTCATGGGCTATGACCATGCGGCGGATATGCCAATAGATACGCTCCTGGTACTTGCGGACCAGCTGGGTAAAAGCCTGTTCTTTAGTGCTTTCTTCCCGGAATGATGCGACCAGTAAGTGGTCTTCATGTGGTATAGCCTCCTGCGGCATGTATTATGATAGACACAATTAAGTTAGTGAAGTTTAAGGGGAGGGAAAAATGTTTTTGAGTGGGCTGTTCTTTTATAGCCGTTTTCGGCTAAAGTGTGGCACACCGGAAAAAGGTGTGCCACACTTCGCGAGTGTTAAAAATGTATGTGTTTTTGAATAAGTGTATAGGGGAGAGGTGTTTAATAGTTCGCGAGGGTGAAAAATTGGTGTGGTTTTCGAATAAGTATGGCACACCGGAAAAAGGTGTGCCACACTTCGCGAGTAAGAAGTGAATTGCCTGAATTTTCACTGTTTGATTAGCTTTGCGGGTAATGAAAAAAGCGGAGGACCTAAGGATCGTATTTTTTGGCACACCGGGTTTTGCAGTAGCATCGCTGGCTGCAATGGTTGATGCAGGGCTAAACATAGTGGCGGTGGTGACCGCCCCGGATAAGCCGGCAGGAAGGGGCATGCAACTGCGCGCACCCGAGGTGAAAGAATATGCCGTGAGCAAAGGTATACCGGTGCTGCAACCTGAAAAGTTAAGGAATACACAGTTCCTGGAGGCCCTGCAAGACTATCATGCCGATCTGCAGGTAGTAGTGGCTTTCCGTATGTTGCCCGAAGTGGTGTGGAACATGCCGCCGATGGGAACCATTAATGTGCATGCATCCTTATTGCCGCAATATAGGGGCGCCGCTCCCATCAACTGGGCCATCATCAACGGGGAAACAGAAACCGGCGTAACCACCTTCAAATTGCAGCATGCCATTGATACGGGGAACATATTGCTGCAGGAAAAGGTGGCCATACTGCCGGAAGATAATATAGGCAGCCTGTATGAAAAGCTGATGCTGAAGGGTGGCGAGCTTTTGGTGAAGACGGTAAAGGGGCTTGCCGAAGAGCGTATAAAAGAACTACCCCAAAACAATATACCTGCGGAAGAACTGAAACATGCGCCCAAGATATTTAAAGAGGACACCCATATAGACTGGAACAAACCTGTGCAGGAAATACATAACCTGGTGCGGGGCATGTCGCCGGTACCGGCTGCCTATACCGAACTGGCGGGGAAGACGGCTAAGATATATGCAGGACACTACACAAAGGAACCTGTGGATAAAATGCCCGGTGAGTATGATACAGATATGAACAGCTACCTGCGCTTTGCTGCAAAAGATGGCTGGCTGTACGTGGATGAGCTACAACAGGAAGGGAAAAAGCGGATGGATACCATAGCTTTCTTACGTGGTTTCAGGGGATAAATGTTCGATGAGATATTCTATGGCCAGTTCATAGCCTTTGAGCCCGAGACCGGTAATGCAGCCTACACATTTGCCCGCCGTAAAAGAGTTTTTCCTGAATTCTTCCCTTGCATAAATGTTGGAAATATGAACCTCGACAGTAGGTATGCCTATGGCCGCTATAGCATCTGCGATGGCAATGCTTGTATGGGTATATGCACCACCATTGAGTATGATGCCACGGGTATCCATACGGCAACTATGCAGGTAGTTGATGATCTCGCCCTCCACATTGCTCTGAAAGCTATCGATGATGATATTGCTGTATTTTTCTTTGAGGCCATTGATGAAGGTATCTAATGGCTGCAGGCCATAGATATCTACCTCACGGCTGCCGATGAGGTTGAGATTGGGGCCATTGATGATTGCGAGGTGGAGCATGA
>MKUN01000016.1 GCA_001897835.1 Bacteroidetes bacterium 46-16 | reverse complement strand
ATTTATACAAAACCGCAATACCCGGCAGCCACATGACAGGCTGCACATCCCGAAGAACTCATGGCGTAATAACAGGTACTTTATAACGTTTTTTGCTTAGTGACCTTAATCCAGGGGCACTTCAATAATCACCGTAGTACCCTTGCCCACAGATGAATCGAAGTCCACGGCCCCGTTCAGGTATTGTATCCTCGATATGATATTCTTCAGGCCTATGCCGTTGAAGTCATTCAACTTAGCGGTATCAAATCCTTTACCATTATCTTCTATGATAAAGTTCAGGTAGTCATCGTGCCTTATCAGTTGCATGCTTATCTTGCTCGCTTGTGCATGCTTGATGATATTGCTCACGGTTTCCTGCATTACGCGGTATAGCACGGTCTCCATTGTGCTTTCAAGCCTTTCGTTCAGGCCCACGATCTGCAGGTCTATCTTTAGCAGGCCTGTTGAGGCTATATTGTCTATGAATTCCCTTACTGCTGCTGCAAGTCCTTTCCTGATCAGGGCGTTGGGCATCATATTGTGCGATACAGCACGCACTTCTTTCAGCGTTTCATCCACCAGGTGTTCCAGTGCTTTTAGTCTTTCCTGCTGCACAGTATTCCCTGTCAGTTCTCCTTCCATCGCATTCATATTCAGCTTTACGGCAGCCAATTGCTGGCCTATGCCGTCATGCAGGTCTTTGGCTATACGCACCCGTTCACGTTCTTCAGCTTCTATGATAGCTTTATTGCGCAGTTCCTGTTGTTTTATTAGTTCCGCATCCAGCTCTTTCTCTTTTCTTAGTTTGTAGCGATTATAGAACAGGTAGCCCGATACGATAATCAAAAGGATAACAATAGCCATGCTCCCGATAACGATCTTGCGCTTTTGCAGTTGATAGGCTGCACTTTTCAGTTCAAGATCCTTTTTTCCCGATTGATATTTCGCTTCCATATCGGCTACAATACGGCTGTTTTCACTTTTGACCAGCGAATCTTTGAACTTGTTGTATTGTACATAGGCATCCATGGCCAGTTTGTAATCCTGCTTTTTGCGGTATATCTCCCCAAGTACCTGGTACACGTCCATATACATTTTTATCTCCCCGCCCGATGCATTGAGCAGCTCAAGTGCATCTTTCCCATATTTTGCCGCTTCGTCATACTTTCCTTTAAAGCCATATGCCTGTGCCAGACTAAGTACAGAGGTGAAAATGCCTATACTGTCACCTGTTTCTTTTTGTATCTGCAGTGCCTGCAACTGGTAATCTATGCTTTCATCTACTTTATTAGTCTCTACCAGCACATTGCCAATATTGCTGAACAGGCGGGCACATTCCACTTTATCACCGGCAGTCTTAAATATGTTCAATGCACGATCATAGCATTTCAGGGCATCATCATATTCGTTAAGTTCATAGTGTAGGAACCCAAGTGCGCTAAGGTTACGAGCCACTTCAAAAGAATCGCCAAGCAGGGTACGCAGTTCAATGCTCTTGCGTGCATATTCTTTCGCGTGTTCAAAATCCCTCTTGTTGTAGTATATCCTGCCTATATTATTGTAAGCCGCTGCGGCACCGGCAGTATCATTTATCTTTTCTCTCAGCTTCAGCGATTCCAGGTAGCACTGCATCGAGTTGGTATAGTCGCCCATTTCAGTATAGGTGCGCCCCTGGTTATTATAAGATGACGCCATGCCTTCCTCGTCATCTATTGATTGCCATAGGGCAAATGCTTTTTTGTGATAGTATAAGGAGGAATCGAATTTTTGCTTGTTTTTGTATAATATACCATAGTGGTTATAGGCCATTGCCAGCCCGTCCTTGAAATTTATCCTTTCAGCCAGTTTCACTGATTGGCTTAACAACTCGTAGGATCGTGCTTCGTTATACAGCCGGTATTCAAATGCTATGGCATTGAGCAATTTTACTTTATTAGTGTCCTCTCGCACAATGCTTAGTTTTTGCTCAAGACTGTCTATCAGTTTTTGGTTTTGCGCATACAGGGGGGCTGTAATGCAGGTAATGCAGGCGATTATAAAGAAGTATCTCATGTGTTTGGAAAATTCTATAACAAGTTCTTATTTATTTTGTGCTTATCCAATACCCCGATTATGGTATATGCACCTACCCATCATCAGGTATAGGCCTTACTGGCATCATTGCTCCCCCGTACTTTTACGAACCGGGAAAAGATTGTAAATTAATAGGCTGGCTGTGCCGGGGCTCAGCAATACTACCCGTTTTTTGTACCGCAATGAAGAACAAGCTGCTTGCTTATGTACTGTTGTTGTTTTTTGCCCATATACAGGTGCCGGGCTTGTATGCTCAAAAAATACTGGCCCTGCAGCATATCAGTGTAGAGAACGGCCTCTCGCAAAGTACGGTTTACAGCATCTTGCAGGATAAAAAGGGCTTTATTTGGTTCGCAACAGGCGATGGGATCAACAGGTACGATGGGCGCACCTTCATACCGTATAAAACACGTTTCAGCGATAGCCAGTCTGTTTATCCTAAAGACAGGAATGTTAATTCCCGGCTCTATGAAGATAAGTACGGCCGCATATGGTTTAATTCAGATGCAGGACTCTCTTATATAGATATACGGCATAGACGCTCTAAGCTGGTGTATAATAATACGATAACAGGTAATGGCATCCTGCTGCCAATAGTAGGGGATACCGTATGGGTAGCTGCTCACGACAAAGGCCTCGTAGCCATCGACATTAATAACTTAGCCTATGCATTATACCGCTTTGGCAACAGCGGCGATAGTGCCACTAATATTATTAACGCAGCAATACAGGCACCCGGCGGTATATGGGTGGCTGATCATAAAGGTTTACTTTTTTTTGATAGAACTACCCGTAGCTTAAGGCGAAAATTGACCAATGAAAACATATTTGCTTTGCATCTCTTGCCAGGCGGCGATCTGCTTTTAGGCAGCACGAATGGTATATACAGGTACAGCACTCTAACAGGCAATACACGCTTTATTCCAATTGGCGCAGGAGCAAAAAATATGCAATGGGATAACATCGCGGAAGACACGGCAACACATACTGTATATATGTCGGCAAGGCAGGGAGGTGCCATATGCAGGCTCTCTCTCCCGGACAACCATTATGAGTGGCTCGATTTCCAGGGCAGTAACATAAATTATCTCTTCACTGACAAGTCTATGAACCTGTGGATAGGGACCGATGGGGCCGGGGTATATAAGCTGGATATAAAGCCGCACAAATTTTATTGTTACCCGGTCGATACGTCCTATAATGCCCCTGTGGAAAATGGCCTGATGGTAAAGAGCATATATTGTGACAGCGCCGGCATGTTTTGGATAGGTTCTTATTATAAAGGATTACTGCGCTACGACCCTTCTTCGCAGCATTTGGCGCATGTGGATATAGCGGTTGCAGGCAAGGGGCCTCACCCGGTAAGTATAATAAAAAGAGATTCTTCGGGTAGCCTGCTGATCGGCTTTAATGATCGCCTGTTATGGCTCGATCCGCATTCATTCCGTATAAAGAAGCAATTACAGCTTACGATCGGGCAGAAATATGCTTCTGTTGGGGTAACTGTTTATGCATGTGTCGAGTGGAAAAAAGGCAGTTACCTGGTAGGTACCAACCAGGGGGTCTATGCAGTAGCGGACAGGAATGGCAATTTGTCTTTTTCAAGGCCATATACCTTTACGCACAACAGCATTACGGCAAGCTGGAATTATGATCTGCAAACCACGGGTAATGGCATTGTGTACCTGGGCACAAGGAACGGGATGTCTAAAATTGAAATGACAAGTGACACGGCTTTCCGGATGGTATATCATGCATTTGACAATGTACCCGTAAGGGCTTTCTACAAAAGCACCACAACACCAGTGTTATGGATCGCATCAGAATTAGGGCTCATTGCATACAACGAAGCCACCGGGAAATACCGTGTTTTTGATGAGCAGGCCGGGATGGCCAATAGCTATGTATATGCAATATTGCCGCAAAACGATACATCCCTTTGGTTGAGCACGAACGGGGGTATTGCCAATATGAAATTACAATACAGGGGAGATACTGTGGTGAAAGCGCATTTTGATAATTATACGGCAAAAGATGGCTTGCAGTCGGATGAGTTTAATACCGGGGCCTATTTTAAATGTGATAATGGTACAATGATATTTGGCGGTATAAATGGCATCAACTGGTTTGATCCGAAGATGATAAGGCCAAACCCTTATAAAGCTATGCCTGCTATTGCAGCTATCGAGGTGAATGATACTATTTACGCTGCTGATACTGCAGCATTCACCCACCGGCTCAGCTTGCCTTACAACAGCAATACCATAAGTTTTTCGCTGCGCGCGCTCGAGTACACCAATCCTGCTCAAAATAATTTCGCCTACAAACTTGAAGGACTGGACAAAGATTGGGTATATACAGGCAATGATAAGGTGCGTTATGCCGACCTGGCACCTGGTGCTTATCGTTTCCTGCTCAAGGTATCTAATAACGAAGGTGCCTGGAATGATGAGCCCTTGAGTATAGACCTGGTCATATTACCGCCTTTTTGGAAAACATGGTGGTTCAGGATATTGCTGGTGGTCGTTGTCACAGGCATAGGATATTCACTCGTGAGATATTATGTCCGGCAAAAAGTAAGGGAAAGGACACGCGAACTCGAAAAGCAACAAGCGCTGTATGTGGAACGCATGCGCATATCAAAAGACGTGCACGACGATCTTGGCTCCGGCCTGTCGAAGATCACACTGATGGCAGAGCTCGCCGGTAAGCAACAGGCAGGGGGTGCAAAGCTCAAGGATACCATCGGGGATATATCCCGGGTATCACGCGACCTGGTTGGTAATATGCGCGACCTTATCTGGGTATTGAACCCGGAAAATACTACACTCGATAGCCTGGTATCACGCATACGTGAATACTGCAGTGATTATTTTGAGAATATGCCATTGCAACTGGAGCTTGATTTTCCCTATGCAGTTGCGGGCATGCACATTTTACGTGAGGCACAAAGGAATATATTCCTTACAGTAAAGGAAGCCCTGAATAATACGGTAAAGCATGCGGGGGCAACAAATGTCCATGTGGAATTGAAAGTGAATGACAACGAGTTGAGTATTGCCCTGTGCGATAACGGCGGGGGCTTTGCATCTGTGGATATGGAAAAGGGCGGCAATGGCCTGAAAAATATGAGGCAGCGGATCGAAACAATAAAAGGCACCTTTCATGTCATGACAGGAGAAGGCGGAACAAGCGTGAAGATCATTGTGCCGCTTGAAAATATAAAGGCAGCGGAAATACCACTATAGTGTGATTGTGCCGGTTTTTTAGGCAGCTTATTTTTGATTACTTTTTTATAAGAATGAGCATTAAGGTAGTAGTAATAGAAGACCAGAAGGAGACGCGTGATATGCTGGCTATTTTGATAAATAGCAGCGGGGAATATGAATGCACCGGTACCTTTGCCAATAGCGAAGATGCCCTGGAGCATATACCCCGGCTTTTGCCTGATGTTGCCCTCGTTGATATCAACCTGCCGGGCATTTCGGGTACGGAATGTGTTGCCAGGCTCAGGGGCTTATGTCCTTCGGTACAGTATATCATGTGTACCTCGCTTGAAGATTCCGATACCATTTTCGCTGCACTACAGGCTGGGGCCAGTGGCTATATTACCAAGTCGGCGCCGCCGGCCAAAATGTTGGAAGCAATAAACGATGTACATAATGGAGGCTCACCTATGAGCAGCCAGATAGCCCGCAAAGTAGTGGCCTTCTTTCAGCAAAAAGAACAAGTGAAGAATAATGCTGAGCTGCAAAAGCTCTCTCCCCGGGAGCAGGAGATCCTGGATTTCCTCTCAAAGGGCTTCCGTTACAAGGAGATCGCGGCCACGCTCTTCCTCAGTATAGAAACAGTGCGTAAGCATATCCATAATATATACGAAAAGCTACAGGTCGATTCCCGTACCGACGCCCTCAATAAGATATATACCAGGAGATAACCTCCCTTTCCCCGTCGAAAAATACCACTAAAGTGTAATTGTAAGGTTTTCCCATGGCAGATAGCTTTGTGAAAACTTCAGAACGGATATGAAAAAAGCAATTACACTATCAGCTTTACTCTCTATGGCAGTGGTAAAGACCTTTGCCCAGCCTGCTATTAATGATACCAGCAATATAGCGCCCGTTGGCATGGGCGACTCTATAAGTGTGCTCACTTCTGCGGTATCACCGGGCCCGGCAGGGGCGAACCAGACATGGGATTTCAGTGCATTGGTACCCCAGGGCGGTGGTTATGCGCAATATGTCGACCCGGCATCCACACCATATGCTGCCAGCTATCCGGCCGCTACAAGGGCAGTTAAGATTGATATACCGGCCGTAGGTACTATTTATGAGTACGATATCGTATCTGCAACAAAATGGGAAATGCTTGCCGGTAATGTCACCGCCAGCACAGCCGATGATTATTCGGCCAATCCCAAAACAATGATACCCATCCCCTTTCATTATGGCGATAATGTTACCGATACTTTTTATAAAAATGCTGTAGGCCCATATACGGTTACCATGAGTTATGACGGTTATGGCACTTTGGTTACACCTTTTGCTACCTATACCAATGTGGTCAGGATGAAACGATCTTTTGGTGGTAACGATTATTATTACGATTGGTACACTACCAGTCCATACCTCGAGATCGTTGTTTCCTATGATAACAATACTTCCAAATATACCTTCATTGGTACGGGCACTACAGGCATAAAGAACAGTACTGCAAATAAAACCACCGTACAGGTATATCCCGATCCGCTTACCGAAACGGCAACGGTATCTGTTAACACCACGCAAAATATGAATGGGGCTAAGCTGATATTGACCGACATCACGGGCAGGAAACTAAAAGAAATGCCGGCTGATAAACCACGCTTTACCTTCAGTCGCGATGGGCTGCAGGCAGGCCTGTATTTATACAGTATCTATAACAATAGTACTTGCCTCGCTAATGGCAGGATATTGATACAATAATAGCATAAACATATTCCTTTTACCCCAAGGAACGTTCCCCCCGGCTTATCTTAGAAAGATAAACCAATTGCCCTGCCAAGCAGGGCTTTTTTCGTTTTTAACATTAATATTGTACTTATGGACCTGACAATAAAAAAGATGATTTCTGTGGAGGAAATGCTTCCTCATTATCATTTGATTAAACAGCTATCGCCAGCCCTTACTGAAGAAGACTATGTCGCTATGTTGCCGCAAATGGTACCCAATAATTATTGCCAGGCCGCAGCTTATGATGGTGATACCTGTGTTGCCGTTTCCGGCTACTGGATATGTACTAAGCTATATTCTGGAAAATACATCGAGATCGACAATTTTGTGGTCAGCGAGGTGTATCGCTCAAAGCGTGTGGGCAAACTGTTGCTCGATTGGATACTCGACGAAGGCCGGCGCAATGGCTGCAAGACCGCTATGCTCGATGCTTACGTGGAGAACTTCAAAGCCCATCGCTTTTACTACCGTGAAGGTTTTATCGCCCGGGGGTTTCACTACCTTAAGCCACTCTCCTAATATATCTTGCTAAGCTTCAGGTTCACATTTATACTGCCGTTCCTGATGCTCAGCAGGTACATCCCTGCAGGCAGGTCGGTTGCTGTCGCCAGCACATTTCTACCCGGTTGAATATCTATATCATTCCATACTTTACAAACAACACCGCTGATACTCAGCAATACTGCATGGGCATCTTTTATGCCCGATTCGCTTTGGATAACAATGTCCCTGTCAAATGGGTTGATGGCTTGTATATTCTGTCCCGGTAAGGTGGCAGCAGCTAGCCCTGTTGTTGAGCAGGTATAGGACAGCGGGTTCTGTTCAAGTGGGGCACCTGGCGTAAGTGTCTGGTTGGCAAATCCCGGGTAGGTGGCAGGATACAGGCTGCACCTGAATACAAGATTTTGCGTTGCAGGCGAACCCTGGCTGATGGCGCCTGTATTATTGATGGGGTTCACATATTTCCATACCGTGCTGCCCATGCTGTCCACTTCGAAGAAAGTACCTGCCGGGCCATTGCATATAAGCGTGTTCCCGTTGGCCAGGCGTTGTGCTCCCGATATATTCATCGCATAAAAGTCTGTAGGTGTTGGGTCGGCATAGCTCCAGTAAATATTGGCTGGTTCATAAGGCTGGGGGCCTGTTATGCTGTAGTCGCCATTGTTATCTATGGGCGGCACAATAATATCTACGCTCGAGTAGTTAGCGGGTTGCCTGCCGTTGCCATTATTGAAGATCATTATTTTCCCTGGATCAGGCAGCCCGCCTTCTATCCATCGGGCGTTGTGCTGACCGAACAGTTTCCTGTCGGCGGCAGTGCCCCTGTCATAAGCTGCCGGGTTGCCCCAGCGGTAGAGCAGGTCGCCGCCCTTGTTATGTGCTCCGCCATTATGGCTGGCAGCTTGTGCAGTAGTCGTATTATGATCTATGATCCATATCTCGTTAAAGTTATGCAGGCTTACCATTACCTGGTCCAGTACAGGATTGTAAGCGATAGCATTCATATGTAGCCAGTCGCTATTGGTTGCCTGCCCGCTGTAATGATTGATATTTATCAGCTCCGGGTGATCACTCACCGTACCATAATTGCTTTTGCTGTTATCATGGTCCTGTACAAGGTGGTCCCATGCATGCCATTCCCAAACTATGTTCGCACTGTCTGTCCCTATAGGCTGCAGCTCCAGTATCTGCTCGCTCCAGAGCTCTGTTCCGATCAGTGAGGGGTCCCTTCCCGCATCGGTAGCTTCCGCTACTGTTTTACGCTCCCAGGCTATCACCAGCACATTGCCATTGGGTAGCGGACATATATCATGGTGCTGGCATTGCAGCGTGTCCGATATCGTGTAAGACCATAGCAGGTTACTGTTCCAGTCAAACTGTTCTATGATGCCGCCGCTGCCACCGGCAGTAAATACGGGATTATTGGTGCTGCCGGGGCGCATAAGCGTTCCATCTTCCAGCAGGTAAACAGATTGCCCCGGCTTGTGCGTACTGCTCCATCTATGTAATTCCTTACCGCATTTATCAATAAGATAAGTGCTGGTCGACATCATCGGGGCAAAAAGCACATAGCCATCTTCCGAACCATTTGCCTGGGTGAATAAACCCACTGTTTGCTGGGCTTGGGCACTACTATAAATGCAGGCGATAATGAGCGCACACAAAATATTTTTCATTAGCTTCTGTTTGTTTATTTGACGTCGGGTATCATTATATCCTTCCCTTCCGCCCGATGTATAACGGTAAGTTTAAGAAGTGTTAAAAAGAGCTTGGCTAAACAAAATTTTTCGAAAAAAGTTAGGAAAAAATAATCCAAGTAGTATATTTGCCACTGATAGGGTTTATAGGGGCTGGCCTGTTCTCAGGCTGGCTTTTTTATTTTCAGATCTTCCCTTCTTCCTGATTGTTTTAACTGCCTGGTACTTAGTTTGTTATCCTGCTTTGCTCCATTGTATTACAATATCCTGTTTTTCAACCCGTATTGTTCACATAATTCCGCTGCCTTTTTATTGAAGGCAGTATTGTAATAGCCGGGCAATTGTGTGCTCCCGTCAAACAGCTTTTTATATTTGGACAGCAATTGCGGGTAATGCTTTTCTACAGCCCTCATTACCAGTGTTTTACTGTCCGATGGCCCTTCGCCGAAGAGCGTTATCGTGGCCGGGAATACATATTTTGCCCCCGTCTTTTTGAATGTATCAAACATGAGTTCCAGGTGCTCACCGGTGTCTGTTATATAAGGTAGCAGGGGCATCATGCTCACCCCGCTTAGGAACCCTTCCCGCAGTACGGTACGCATAGCCTGTAGCCGCAAAGAGGGTGGAGTAGCCCCGGGCTCAAATATATGGGCAATAGCATCATCAACTGTAGAGAAGGAGAATGTGATGATAGCTTTTTGTTCCAGTTTGTCCTCTAGTTCTGCGGGCAGTATCGCCGATCTGTTTATTTCAGCCAATAGATCAAGGTCCCGTATCACGAGGTCCGATTTCGTGATGATATGCACCGGGAACCTGTACTTCAAAATTATTTCCAGCAGCTTGCGGGTCAGTTCGTATTCCTGTTCAAACTGCAGGTAGGGATCTGTGGCCGACGATAGCACTATGATCCCGTATTGGCCTTTTCTTGCCCGCAGGGCCAGTTGTTTTTCCAGCAGTTCGGCGGCATTGGCTTTGTACGATAGTCTTTCTTCCATATGCGTGCCATACTTGCTGCCTCTTATATAGCAATACAGGCAATTGAAGGAGCAGCCGCTGTACGGGTTTACCGTATAGTCGTCAAGGAACCACGGATCGCGCCTTTTGGTCTTGTTCAGTATCGTCTTAACTGTTATACCTGTGGGCATATTTATCGCTTCGGCCCAGGCCTATCTTTATTTTCGTTTTGAACCATTGTTTCACTTCAGGGTCTGTAGCTACCTGTGCTGCATATTGGGCTACTATATCCGGGTGAAATTTTGCAGTGGTCTTTGCGGCCCAGCCGATCCCTTTTTTAGTATGGAAGTCGGTAGTATTGCTCAGCGAGAGCAACAGCCTGAACATTTCGGCAACATATTGTTTCTTCAGCCCCTTCTTTATGGCATAATGCGTTGCAACGCCCGTACAGCGCACGATCCATTTGTCCTCATGTTTTGCCAGTTTTTTCAATAGGGGCAGTGTTTGTTCGGGCATGGTCAGCAGCGCATGTCCCATTACCCTTTCGCCCACTATATCGCATACATACCATTCATTACCCTGTATAATGTAGGCCACCGCTTTGTCAATGGACCGTTTATGGTTGGTATCCAGCATGCATTGCAGCAGGATGCCTGCCAGCACATAGCTGCCTGTCTCATCCAGCGCAACGATCTTGTCTGTTACCGGTATGATCTGCTTTTTGGGCAGGGTATGGTATAGTTCCCTTGCCGCATACTCCAGCACGGGGAAGCGCACCTTCTTTTTAAGGATCTGCTCATGCAGTGCCCCGGCAAAGGCATCTGCACCGTCTTCCTGGTACACGTTAATAGCATGCTGCACATATACCCCCAGCTCCTTTTTGCTGTTGATGATCTTCATAAGCTGCACAAATATACTAACGGCCCCTTGGGCCATAGCCTCCTTAAAATTAGCCCTGCTTATTGGTTTATAAAAATATTGTATCTAACTTGCTTATAATTATTCCCCGTTAGTCGATCACCTCCTATATTGGCCGGGCCCTAACCATCGTGAAAAAGGATCATTATGAGTGCAGCAGCCCAGTTCGGCAGCCGTATGCATGGTTTGTTAATAGCAACCGCCCGGCTCATTTCATTTATTGTTATCGGCATCGCCTTAGCGGTACTTTATGGCTGGCAGTTCGATGTGGAATCGCTGAAGCGCATATCCCCCGTTTTTGTGGCTATGAACCCTCTTACGGCGCTTACGTTCATCTTTTCTGCCACTGCGTTATTGTTAATGCTCTCCGGCAAAAGGGCATTATACCTGCCTGCTAAAATTATGGCATTGCTTATCGCCATCATCGGCATATTAAAGCTCCTCGCCATCACCTCCGTTTACAATTTGGGTATCGATAGCTGGCTGTACCCTTCAAAGCTGTCCGGCGAGGTGAATGGTAATGCTGCTAACCGTATGGCCCCCAATACCGCATTAGGCTTCTTTTTGTTGGGTATGCTCCTGTCCTTACCGCTATTTGAGAAAAGGAGGAGCGGCAACCTGGCCAATTACCTCGCCCTTATGGTCTGCGCCTTCAGCATGTTTTCGGCGGTCGGCTACATTTACAACCTGCGCGAGTTCTACGGTATCCAGCATTATATACCCATGGCCCTGCATACCGCCGTCTGCTTCCTGCTTATATCACTGGCAATATTGCTGGCCAATAGCGATAAGGGCTTTATGCAAACATTTACCAGCCACTACTATGGTGGGCGCATAGCACGCCTGCTCATCCCCTGTACTATCCTTATACCTATATTGCTGGGCTATATCAGGCGCTCTACAGGCTGGCAATATTACCACAGTACCGAGTTTGGCGTGTCCCTGCTCATCACGGGCATCATCATTGTGTTCTACTTTATGGTATGGTATGTGGCCGTCCGCTTCAACAAGATCGACATCGCCCGTACCGATGCCGAAGAAAAACTGTCGCGCTTCAATGCAGAACTGGAGACACAGGTAAAAGAACGCACACAGGAAATAGTGCGTAATGAAAAACGTTTCCATGCCCTTATCGATAATACCCGCGATCTCATCTGGTCGGTCGATCGCCACCTGAACCTCGTCTATGCCAACAACTCTTATAGCGATTCCCTATTTTTCATCACCGGTAAGCGCCCCCTTATCGGTGCCCCGCTGGTGTGGGAGAGCTTTGGCTTGGAGAACAGGAGCAAATTCGAGGCTGCTTTCGATGCCGCATTCAGTGGCAAGACCTTTATTGCTGAAGATAAAATGATGATACAGGGCTCGCCTTATTTTGGAGAGACCCGCTTCACACCCATACATGATGACAGTGGGCATATCGATAGCATCAGTTGTGTCACGCGCGATGCTACCGACCGGCATAAGGCCATGCGCAGGATACAGATGCAGAACGATCAGCTCAAAGAGATAGCATGGCTGCAGTCGCACAAAGTGCGCAGCCAGGTCACCACCATCCTGGGCCTTAGCCAGTTCATCGATAAAGACCTCATCAACGATCCCGAGCTCAATAAAGTGCTTGAGGGCATCCAGCAGGCAGCGCAGGAGCTGGATGTCGTTATCAAAGAAGTGAACCGCCTTACAAAGGATATCGGTGACGAATGATGACCGGGCTTTCTTACAGGCGCTTGCTTATTTATCGAGCGTATTTTTTTTCCTGATGATCTCCTTTACCACATCGTCCAGTTTTTCGGCTACATCAGCTATGCCTTTTATCACGGTTTGGTTATCCGGGTCCTCAATGTTTTCGTAGTTGAAGGAGCGGCTTAACCCCAGTATGGTTGCCACCGGCCCGCGGATGTCATGGGCCTGCATATGGGCTATTTCTTCCAGCACCTCGTTGCGTATTTTTATATGCTTTATCTGCTCTTCTATAAGCGTCAGGTGCCTGTCCCTTTCCTGGGCCAGCAGCTTGTTCGATCTCCGGTAGCTGTGAATGCTTTTAAGCGCTATGCCTACCAGCACCACCAGCAATATAATGCTGATAATGTACAGTATGCTTTCGTTCCGTTTCTCGCTTATCTTTAGCTTCTGTATCTGTAGTTGTTTGTCTTTCAGCAGCAGGTCTTTATCCTTTAGCTGCTCCGCTCTTTTCGTTTCCAGCCGGGCTACCTGCGTTATTTTCTCCATCGAGAATACCGAATCTTTTACCGCCGCATACGATTTGTATGTTTCATAAGCACTCCGGTAATTTCCCTGCATGGCATAGGCCTCGGAGAGATATTGGCTGTATTCTATCAGCGGCCCCTGGAATTTTATTTTTCTGCACAGGCTTACCGCTTTTTCCAGGTAGGTTACAGCTTCGGTCACGTCGCCGGCCTTTGCTGCCGGTCCTTTGGCCATGGCAAGGTAAGTTTCGCCAATATTGCCCAGGTCTATGGCCATACTGTTATCATTTCCTGTTTTTTGGCTCATTTCCAGCGCCATGTGCTGGTAGTGCAGTGCCTGCTCATATTCCTGCATATGGCAGTACACATAGCCGGTATTGGCAAGGTTTATCTGTGTGCCCTTCGCATTGCCACTTGCCCGGTTTATCTCCAGGGCCTGCATATGGTATTGCAGCGCTTTGGTATAATGGCCCTGTGCGTCTTCCACTATACCGGCATTGCCCAGGTTGCGCGTTACACCTTCCTTATCGTCCAGTTCACGGTATGTTCTTTGTGCTTTGCCATAATATTGTATGGTCTTCGGGTAGTCCTTCTGTTCAAAGTATATAGTGCCTATGTTTTCCTCCGTTATGGCTTTATTGGGGCGGTCGTCAAGGTCTTCATACATGGTCAGTGCCCTGAAGGCATATTCCAGCGCCCGGGGATAGTCGCCCTGCCGCAGATAGATCAGGCTTATATTGGCTATGTTGCCTGCGGCGGCGTTACTGTCGCCGGTGGCCACGCACAGTTTTAGGGCCTCCAGGTCATAGCTCAGTGCTGCCGCGTGTTCCGATCTTGCTTCCAGGTTTATGCCTATGTCGGCATTGGCCATGGCCAGCCCCTTTGTCCATTTTATGTCTTGCGATAAAGTCTTTGCCCGGTGGCCATAGGCCAGCCCGCTGTCGGGGTTTACCGTCGAGTAAGCATAGGAGAGTTTATCCAGCAGCTTTACTTTATTGCTGTCTTCTTTTGTGGTGTGCAGTTCTTTATGCAGGGAGTCAATAAGCGCGGCGTGAGTGTTTTGTCCATAAGCCCCAAACGGCACTATGACCAGCAGCAGTAATGCAGGAAAAAATTTCATGATGATGTGTGCCGTGCAGGCGGCCTAAAAGTAAAAACTTTTCCCGGCTCTTGCCATTCATGGCAAAACATCATCTATATACTAGGCCATATTCAGCCCGTTGATCTTCATGAAATATTCGGCATCGCAATGTTTCATTACATCATCGCTCTGGGGGTAGTCAAAGTACACGATGAGCTTCACATTGTCGCTGTAGGGGGCCAGGGCCGTGTCGAGGCTGCATGGTTTGGTGCTGAGGTCTTTCAGCATCTGGTCCAGTTCTTTTTGCCCTGCCGGCAGTATCAGCAGGTCTTTCACCGGGTAATTGAAAGGCTGCATTACCTGCCCCTTGTAGGCCGATAGTTTGTGGAGCAGTCCTTTGGCTTCCTGTAAGTTCATATTGGTACGTGCGTAATTTTCGATAAAGATTGGCAACAATACCGTGCCTGCAAAAAATAGCGCCACCCTTAACCACAGCTTTGTAAGCGCTTAGCAGATCGTTCACAATAGCCACCCGTTACAGCCCGGGCCGCAATAATTATTGCCCCGGCTTATTTCCTGCTTTCTTATATTTGTCTTTACAAGCGATCTCTATGTCATTACTCTCAGGAAACAAGAAAGACGGTAAAAAGGGCAATAAGAACACTAAAAATGCCCTGCCCGGCGCCAAGCAGAATATCAAGCCCGGCAGCAAGGCCGCATCATTTAGCAAGAAACCGATAAAAACAGGCGGCACACGCGGCAGTTAACACCGCCTGCAGTTAAGCGTTACTGGTCGAGCATCCTGCAGGAAGGCTCGTCCACGGCCTCATCTTTGCCATAGTATTGGCAGATGGCTTCGGCCTTAGCATAATTGGAGGCCTTGATGCTGATATCTTCCTGGCTGCCCGTAAAAGCGTAAGTGCAGCGGCAGGTGTAGGTATTTTTCCGGCAGGAGGCAAAGCCAAGGGCCAGCAGGGCGCAAATGATGATACAGGTATATTTTTTCATAAAAGAGGTTTTGAATGTAAGGCTTCCCGCGGTGGCCCGGTAGCTGTAATTTAAGGATATTGTGTGTTATTTCCTGCCTTAATCAATAAGGTGGCAGTCATAAACAGGTTCGAGGTCCATTGCTGCATCCTGGTTCAGGTAGTGGCATGCCGAATTTGCATTCCTTGTGCCTCTCGCGCTGGTATCAACCCCATATAGCCTTATCTATCATTATCACGTCCAGCAATCCTTTTTTGCCGG
>MKUN01000015.1 GCA_001897835.1 Bacteroidetes bacterium 46-16 | reverse complement strand
TATGAGGCGGCGGGAATGAGAGCGTAGCGAGAATGGATACCGCGTTGTAAAGGACACAAGAGCTGCCATGAGGCGTTTCCGTGAGCTGCAAAGAATATGACAAGCGTACCCGATCCGAAACAAGCGATAGCGGTTTTTGGTTTGGGCGCACAGGTTCTTGCGTAGCGAGTGGCTTAACGAGTAGCAAGTGCCTGTGCGGCTTGGCGGATTATTTGCCGAGTTGGAACGCCGAATACCGACTAACCGTGCGACTGGATAAGTCGCGAAGATTCACTGTTAGCATTAGCTTTCAATAATAGCTAACCTGCGTATTGCAGCAAGGTTCCTACTCCGGCAGGCATTTTGGGTAACGAATTTGTTTGAAGTCCGGAGCATATAACCTTAAATGACAACTCGCAAGAACATAAAAAGCCCTTAATGCCATTGGGCAAGGTATTAGGAAACCCAGATGTACAAGAGTAAAGAATGTGTTGGTTTATAACATTACGCTCTCCGGTCGAAAGGCAGGTTCTAACCCATCCCATGAACAACGCTTGAATTAAGGTCACTACAAAGTATTTTTTTTAATTATGCTCAAGGTAATTGTTGAACAGAAAAATTAAAAAAAATATTCTAAATTGGCATTATCAAAATAATTTATTGTGCTTTGGACAAAAAGACTATTACACTAAAAGGCGATATTCATTTTAAAATGCGCTTCAACACCACACATGGCGATACAAACCTGTATTGGCGCATAATTATTGAGGGTGAACAATACCTGGCCCGTAGTATCCAATGTTATGTTGCGACTTACTCGGACAGATCCTATGATAATACCGCCCGGGAGATCAAATATCATATTTCAGGGGACTGCCGAGAGTTTATACTTGATAAGGATAAGAATGCTGTTTTCAAATAGCATCGGCATATCAATCCTTCTTCTACCGAACTTCTTCTTAACAAAATTTTATAACTTCTGTAATGAATGAGAAAAGCAAATGCTTTATCTTGATTCTTTCCCAATTTGCCATTACATGCGATATCTGCTTTATTTTGTATTATCTTTTTTGGGATGGGCAGTACTCTACCTGACGTTTGATCTTGACGCTGACTTTTCATGTGTCGGCATAGTTTCCCTTGGGGCATCGGTAATAACCTTACTTGCGGTCAGATTTACATTTAAGCCATTGAAGAAATGGTACAGAAAGAACTTCAGCAAGTCCTATCGGTTGTCAAGAGGATATGATGATTAAATGCCACACAATCCAATTATTAACTGAAGGTTTGCTTCCCTGCATTTCTTTTCTATTAGCCCCGAAACATTCCCGTATTCAAAAACCATTTTCCTGATTTTGTATGGGTTAAGGTGGATCATGTTTAAAATTTGCCACCTGAACAAAACGAACAGGAATGTACCAAAGACAAACAAGAAGCTTATTGCTTTTATTGACCTTATTATTTCTTTCATACAGCCCGTCCAGGGGTAGCACTTTAAAGAATGGAGCTGTTAAAGGCTTTATCACAGCCGATGATAATAAACCGGCAGCCAATGTGGCCGTAACCTTAGCCGAACATAAAAAGACAATATTTACCAATGACGAGGGGCAATTCTATTTTGGTGGCTTGGCCGCAGGAAATTATCACCTGGAGGTCCATCTTGCAGGCTTCGAAACCGTATTCCGGGATATAACTGTAAAAGACGGACGTACCGAAACCATTGAAGTGCAACTCAAAGTGTCCCGACAGCAATTGAACGAGGTGGTTGTAAAGAGCGCCAAAAATAAGTACAAGAGTGACAAGATATCGCCGAGCCTGCGATTGGCAGAGCCAATCAAAGAAGTACCGCAGAACATCCAAATTGTATCCTCTGCCGCCCTCGAAGACCAGCAGGTGATCAGTATGAGCGATGGCGTGATCCGTAATGTAAGTGGAATTACGCGACTGGAGCATTGGGGTGATATGTACACCCGCATCAATATGCGCGGTTCCCAGATCGGAGCCTTCCGAAATGGCATGAATGTAGTCAATTCTCCATGGGGACCGCTTACAGAAGACATGAGCTTTGTAGATCATATCGAATTTGTTAAAGGCCCAGCAGGCTTTATGATGGCAAACGGTGATCCCGCAGGTATCTACAATGTCGTTACCAAGAAGCCGACAGGGTCAGGATTCAATGGCGCTGCTTCTTTCACGTTCGGCAGTTTTGATCTCTACCGCAGTACTCTCGACCTTGATGGCAAATTCGACAAGGCAGGTAAATTGCTTTATCGCATTAATCTTATGGAACAGAGCAAAAACTCATTCCGACCTTACGAATACAATGACCGTTATAGTATAGCACCGGTGCTCGCTTATAGAATAGATGATAAAACCATGCTCACATTGGAATATACCTTGCAGCATGCAAAAATGTCTGATGTCGGCAGCTATTATGTGTTCTCGACAAAAGGAATGGCTACCTTGCCCCGTGACTTTACTTCGGCATTGCCAGGCCTCGATCCTACGCGGATCAATGACCACAGCGCTTTTTTGAACCTGCAGCACAAGATCAACGACAGTTGGACGTTTACCGCCCAGGCAGCCTATTTTGCCTATACTCAGCAAGGTTCGTCCCTTTGGCCTAATTCGGTTGATTCTGAGGGCAGGATGGTACGTTCCGTGGGTATTTGGGATGCCGCAAGCCAGATGAAACTCGGGCAAGCATACCTGAATGGTGATGTGATCACCGGCCAGGTGCATCACCGTATTCTTGCAGGTCTTGATCTTGGGACGAAAGAGTATCTTGCAGACTGGAGCCAGTCGTACGCGCTTGATTCTGTTGGCGCAGAATTCAATGCCAATGACCCTGTATATACGACACCTGTAAATGGTTATCCCGTTTTTGACCGTAGCCAAAGCCTGCGCGCAAGGGCTAATAGTACGGGAGGGACGATCAACCAGACCTATTCGGGGTTGTACTTACAGGATGAATCAGGTTTCTTTGATAACAGGGTAAGACTGACGCTTGCCGGCCGTTATACCTATATCAGTCAGTCCAGTTATGGCGGCGCACCTGAAACCGCAAAGCATATCACTCCCCGCATCGGCCTTAGCGGTACCATCAACGAGCAAACTTCGGTTTATGCCCTATATGACCAGGCTTTCCTGCCGCAGGCGGGCATCCTGCGAAACGGCGGCTCTATTAAACCCATTACAGGCAATAATATCGAAGTGGGTGTAAAAAGGGACTGGCTGAACGGCAGATGGAATACCACCCTGTCTCTGTATCGCATCATAAAGAATAACGAATTGACCGCAGACCCTGCTAATACGGCCACCGAAGCCTATTCGGTCGTACTGGGACAAAAACAATCACAAGGTATAGAGTTTGACCTGAAAGGGGAGATCGTAAATGGATTGGACCTGATCTTTAACTATGCCTATACCGATTCCAAAGTGACCAAAGTAACCGATGGCGTGCCCGGTATCAATGTGGGCGACAGGGTCCCCGGCTTTGCAAAACATAATGTGAATTTATGGCTTAGCTACCAGGTACAGCACGGCGCTTTGAAAGGTCTGGGTATCAATGCCGGCTTTAGTTACCTGGCAGACCGTGACACCTGGAGCTGGGGCGGTCCCGGCACAGAGAACCTGCCTGATTATTTCCGGCTCGATGGCGGCTTGTTTTGGCAGATCGGCAAATTCAAAGTGACTGCTAACATGTTTAATATACTGGATACCTACCTGTATAGCGGCGCCTATTATGCGTATGGCGGTTACTATTACTGGCAGGCTGAAGCGCCGCGTAACTATCGGCTTGGAGTAAGCTATAAATTTTAAGTGTGACCTTTAAGAAGGCGGTTGGAAAGATACACCTCTGGCTCGGACTTGCGTCCGGGCTGGTGGTGTTTATCGTGGCGCTTACAGGATGTATTTATACATTCCAGAAAGAGATCAGCGAAAGGCTCCATCCTGACTTGTATTTTGTTCCTCCACCGGATGACCATGAAAAGCTGCCGTTATCGTTTTTACAGCATGAAGCGCAGGCAATGCTCGGTAAAGACAAGCCGATAAATTTTATTGTCGCCTACAATGACCCCGTAAGGGCCTGGGAGTTTAGCGCTTACAAAGAAGGGCCAGAAGATGCCCTGACTTATTTTGATGCCCTGGAGTATTACAAAGTGGTTCGTGTAAATCCCTACACCGGAAAAATAACCGGAACCACCGATTATAAATATGAGTTCTTTAATGTGGTCAAATACCTGCATTGGAGTCTGCTGCTGAGTACAAAATACGGACAACCTATAGTGGGAATTGGCACGCTTATTTTTGTAATCCTGCTGATCACCGGACTTATACTCTGGTGGCCTAAAAAATGGAACAAGGCGAATTTCAACAAGAGTTTCAAGATTAAATGGAAGGCCAAATTCAAGAGGCTGAATTACGACCTGCACAATGTGCCGGGTTTTTATTCCCTGTTCTTCGTGCTACTGCTTTCGCTGTCGGGCATGGTATGGGCATTTCGCTGGTTTCAGTCAGCTGTTTATGTGGTTTCCAGCTTAAGCGTCACACCCCCTAAGGAAGAGGTGTTCAAATCGGGTATATCACATGAAATAGATGCCGCCCACGCGATAGATGTTGCCTTTACAACCGCGGCCAGCTTAAGTCCGGGCGCTAAGCGTATCGGTATTTCGCCCGCTTATGGGCCTGATGCCGCAATAACTATTTACGCTTATAAGGGCAGGGAGATCTATTACGACTATGATGAATTATCCTTTGACCAACACAGCGGGAGGTTATTAGGGCGGCAGGATTGGTCGAAGAAGAATAACGGCGAAAAGATCATTGGGATGAACTATGACATACATGTGGGTGCAGCGTTAGGATTGCCAGGAAAGATCGTCGCCTTTATAGCCAGTTTTATTGCTGCGAGTTTGCCGGTTACGGGATTCCTGATCTGGTGGGGTAGAAGAAATAAAAAAGCTATACATTAAGCAGGCAAGCGCATTTAAGTCTCCTTGTTTGAATACGGGATATTCGGTTGCTTATTTTTATGCCCCGGTATGAATATAATCGCATGGGTTTTGCAAGTCGTTCTCGCCGCTTTCTTTGTAATGCCGGGAATAGGGAAGATCAGTGGAAGCAGGGAAAAACATATTTCCGACGGGCACATTTAAACCTGGCGGAAATTTATTGCCTATCCGTATACTCGGTGTATTGGAATTGTTGGGATGTCTTGGCATTATCCTGCCCTGGTTGAGCAGGATAACACCCGTATTTACACCGATCACAGCAGTAGGTTATGGTGGCATAATGGTGGCTGGCATAATTAATCACACATTAAAGAAAGAATATAAAATATTGCCAATGCTTACTACGATATTGATAATCAGTATATTTGTTACATATTTTCGTTTTGTTTGCCTGAATTCAAATTGAATCCCGGTTGCATACGGCAACTGTCATGTCGGCCTTTTTCACTATCTTTATCCAATGGGATTGCTCAAGAGTATATACATTCTTGTTTTATGCAGTTTAGGTATTTTATCCCCCCGGCCGGTATTTGCTAGTGCCAGTAACCAGGAGAAAATAGGCGCTTTCTTTCCCGAAGGAACAGAAAGACCTTTACCATTCGCTTTTTTAGGCAATAACAATGTACATGACCTGTTGCTTGCACCACAGAATGACCTGGGCAACCCTTTTGCAAAAACATCTAATGGGCCCGAAAGACATAATGATATCTGTTATGATCTGGCTTATTTCTATTCATACCGATGCTTACGCCTACTTACTGAACTCAACAGGAGATCGGCAGAAACGTATTTTACCGCCATTCATTTAAAAGACTTGTTCCCAAAACATTGGTTTTGGTGACAGGTAGGGTTTTACAGGACTTACTGATGTAGGGCTACAGCGCAATGCCAGCTATTCATAATCATAAAACCATTTAAATGAAAGATACACATTTATATGCCGTGATCATTATCACGGTCATAGCGTTTATTATATTGTTATTTGTCTACCAGGCAAAACGACAAACTAAAAAGAGGCAGGCGGATATGCTTGATATATTATCAAAGATAAACAACAATTATGGGCTGAATCCCGATAAACAGGAAGTATACCAAAATAAAATCCTGGCTCTTGACAGCCAGAGAAAGTTTTTCGTGTTTGTAGGCAAGTCGGAAGATGTACAAGGGGAAGCCATTGAACTGGATAATGTTGTCGAATGTAAGATCAAAAAGCTGACCACCCGGGTATCGCGACTGCGGAAAGGGAAAGAACAGGAAATTGAGGAATCGATACGCAAAGTTCAGTTATCTTTTTTGAATAAGGATAGAAGCGAAACAGACGTGACGATCTATTCCGAGATCGGGGACGGCCTTTTTGAGTTGCAGGAACTGACAAAAGTCGCAGAAAAATGGCAGGGTATGATAAAAGAAGTCATGAACGTACGCTTTACCGGATAATACAAGGTCATAAAACGAGAAGGGATGACTGGTTATACCATTAGTACGCAGGAAATATTACTACGTCTTCTGTTAGCTGCTCTGTTAGGAGCCATTGTCGGTTGGGAGCGAGAGCGTAAAGAAGGTACAGCGGGATTAAGAACGCACATGCTGGTTTGCATAGGTTCAGCATTGATAATGCTGGTATCCATGTTTGGATTCAAGGATATCCTTGGGCAGCCGAATGTCGTTCTTGATCCATCCCGTGTTGCGGCACAGGTGATCAGCGGCATCGGGTTTCTGGGAGCAGGAACCATATTCTTTTTAAGGCCCCATATCGTTAAAGGCTTAACAACAGCAGCCGGCCTGTGGACGGTTGCAGCGGTCGGCCTGGCTGCCGGTGGCGGACTTTATCTTGCCGCGACAATAACCACTTTATTGGTATTTGTAATCCTGGCGCTGATAAAACCTGTTGAGGGCAAGATCAAAAATATGTCAGCAAAAAACATGGCTATTATGTATGAAACAGGTAAAGTCAGCATTACGGATATAGAAGCAATATTTAAAGAAGCAGGTTTGCAGATTTCGGGAATGAATATACGGTCATTACAAGAAGAAGGTATGAGTGAAGCCTTTATATTTTTTAGGCACACACCAACTGGCGATATATTAACACAGACGATTAATAAGGTCAAAGATATGGATGGGGTCAAAGAAGTGCGATCAAGGCGATGAACTGAAGAAAATAACAAATGAATATTGGTAAAATAATCAAGGCAATCAGAACACAAGCGGGCATGACTCAAGCTGAACTGTGTTCACGATGCAGCATCTCACAAACATCAATGTCTCAAATTGAGAACGGCTATAAAAAAACTAGAGAAATGACAATGGCAAAAATATGCCGGGCACTCAATATCTCTGAATCATTGATTTACATTCTGGCCATGCAAATCGCAGATATTCCTGAAAGTAAAAAAGAATTGGGAGACATGCTATGGCCAACCCTGCAGTCTTTAATATTGCAATTAATTTCAGACGAATTTAAAACGTCTTTAGTCAAAGCTATAATGGACCAGCAAGATGTCATATAGCATGCGGCCTTCCTGATCTGTCGTGCCAAGTTTTCCAATATCATAATTTAGACACTCTCCTCAACGTAGTACATTCGTAACATACCTTTATTCTTTGCCTCAACTTCACCCCGATACTGACATGAGAATTTATCTTTTATCAGTTGATAGGTACTTTCCGATACATTGATCCTGCCGGGAGAACTGTTTTGCTCCATTCTTGCTGCCGTGTTTACAGTATCACCCCAAATATCATAGGCGAATTTTTTGATCCCAACGACTCCTGCTATTACGCTTCCGGTATGTATGCCTATTCGCACTTCAAACGTTCTGTCACCCAGGATAATTCTACGCTCTTTTATAAAATTTATAATGTCTATAGCAGCAACCAATATGTTTTCTGCATGCTGATCGTTGTGTACCGGAAGGCCGCAAACAGCTAAATAGGCATCGCCAACAGTTTTGATTTTTTCGATATGATATTTGTCCATTATGGCGTCGAAAGCTTTGAAACAGCTATCCAATTCATTCACTAATTGCTGCGGATGTATTTGTGCTGCAATTTTTGTAAAGCCTACGAAATCCGCGAATAATACGGAGACGTTATCGTATTGCTTCGCCCTTGTATGACCGTTCTCTTTAAGTTCAACCGCTATTTCTTCCGGCAATATATTAAGCAGCAGATCATCGGATTTTCTTTTTTCATTGACCAGTTCCTGTGTACGTTCTTCCACCTTTTGCTCAAGCAATAGGTTTTGATCGAGTATTAGCAGTTCGTTTTCCCTGGATGCAAGTAATAACTGGTCCTGAGCTTTTGCACGCTCTATCTTGTAAATATTGATTCTGTCTGCAAGAGCTAATGAAATAAGGAGCACCTCCAGCGCTGAGCCAATTTCCATTGAGTTCTTTGTAAACTGTGTAGATTGAATAAAATTTTGCATCGCCAGCGTAAATATGATAATGCTGATGAGAAAGGGTATCCACGCAAGGATATAATATTTTGCCGGCTTAAATCCGCGCTTATAGAGGTGAATGCCGATAGTGAGCAATGAAAAAGGAATGACTATCGAGAAGATGTTGACGACATTGTCAGAGGTCCAGACATCTCCTGAGAGTTCGATGCTGATCGGGATAATGAGTAGCGCCGTGATCAGCGTCAAATATTTATGAAACCTGGGCGCATTTTTTTTCGTGTCCAAAAATGTCATGGAAAAGATGACCATTGCCATTAAAACGATACTGGCCAATGTAACTATTCGTCTACTCATCCAGTTTTGAAATATCCCATCGTTAAAATATATCAGGTGGCCATATACACATGCATTAAACAGGCCGATACAAAAGGCATAAGCAATATAATACAGGTACACTTTGTCTTTGATTGCAAAGAATAAGAACAGGTTATAAAGGATCATGATGGAAATAATGCCGTAATAGAGGCCGTGCAATAATCCTTCCACCGTCATCTGCATGAAAAATCCTTCCACCGTGTTCGTAAAAAGAGGGACTTGCATTGGCGAGTTTGCGGCTGCCCGGATGTAATATATTGCGCTATCACCCCGTCGTAAGTTTAATCTGAAAAGGAATGTCGGAGTAAAAAGCAGCCTGTTTGAAGGGAGTATATGAGTGCCTGCCTCTATAGACGTATATGTACCGGCAGCGTTTAATTCATAGAATGTGACAGTATCTAAAATTGGGTTGTCAATGTTCAGGTAAAGGGTATTGGGCGAATTGTTTTTAATGATTGCTTTGACCCACAGGGCATGCCTTGTGATCTTGAAGTTTGGAGCATCTAACAAGGTGGGTAAAAACTTTTTTTGGTATGGAGGAGTAAGAATTTGTTTGAACGTAAGATTAGACGTTGTATCCTCGAAATAATACGCATTTCGACCAATACTTTGGGCCAAATCGCCATTCGAGATCGTTGTTGTAGATTGCGCAAACGAAGATAAACAGCAGAAAAAAAGAAAAACTATAATGCTGTAAGAACGTTTCTTAAAAAGCATATTTGACTGTTGTACGAACTTTTTAACCTGATGGACGGAGCGCTAATGTTATCTTTATTCTCCTCATAAATGTAATAAAAACATTTTTTCTTTCATTAATTTCATTTACCTTATGCCATCATTAGATTATTATTGAGTTCGATTTTTATATATTTATAGAAGCCGACCGAAATGGGCCAGCTTCTTTAGATCACTAATTGAAAAATGGTTCTACATTTCTGTAGCAGAATTTTCGTACCTTAGCATCGCTACGCAGTACTAGCGTCCACTCTTATATTTCAACATAGTGCTTATATGCGAAGATTCCTTCCCGCACTGTACTGGTAGCAGATAACGTTCATTCTTTCACAAGAAAAGCACTGTAGCACATGGAACTTAACAACAAAGCTGTCGGTATCTGGATACGTGTCAGTACCGAAGACCAGGCAAAGGGAGATTCACCCGAACATCACGAACAACGCGCCCGGCTGTACGCCGCTTCAAAAGGCTGGGAGGTCAAAGAGGTGTACCACCTCGAAGCCCTCTCCGGCAAATCCGTCATGGGCTATCCTGAAACCAAGCGCATGCTTGCGGATATCAGGAGCGGGGCCATAACCGGCCTCATATTCTCGAAGCTTGCCCGTTTGGCCAGGAACACCAAAGAACTGCTTGAATTTGCAGACATCTTCAAGGCCGAAGATGCCGATCTCATTTCCTTGCAAGAGGCCATAGATACCTCAAGCCCTGCCGGTCGTCTCTTTTACACCATGATCGCCGCAATGGCCCAATGGGAGCGAGAGGAGATCGCCTCGCGGGTGGCAGCCTCAATACCCATCCGGGCAAAGATGGGCAAGCGCATCGGCGGCCTGCCGCCGGTCGGCTATAAATGGGAGAACGGCCAGTTCCTGATAGACGAGAAATATGCGCCTGTCGTAAAGCTCACCTTCGAGCTCTTTTTAAAACATAAGCGGAAAAAAGCCGTTGCCCGTATGCTTAACGAGCAGGGCTTCCGCACCCGTAAGGGAACCAACTTTGCTGATACCAATGTGCATCGGATACTGCGGGATACCTGCTCTAAAGGCGAGCGCCGGGCTAATTTCACCAAAACCCTAGGCCCTGGTAAAGGCTCTGTCCCAAAACCCATGTCCGAATGGGTGGTATTTGCCTGTCCGGCCATCGTGAGCGAGGAAATCTGGAACGAGTGCAATCGAATATTGGACGAGTCAGAAATAAAGCTTAAACGCAAAGGCCGCGAATCCAAGAACCTCCTGGCCGGATATGTGGTCTGTGAGACCTGCGGCAAGAAAATGTACGTATACCACCAAAAAACGGCCAATCCGGCCTATTACTGCAAGACCTGCAAAACGCGGATATGGGTGTCGGATCTCGATGAGATTTTCCATGAGCAACTCAAGACTTTCCTCCTCACCGAGACTTCGATTTCAGATTATTTGCAAAATCTGGATTCGACGATTTTCGAAAAACAAAAATTGCTCGACCGCGTTTTGGAAGAAAAGACAAACATTAAAAAGAAACTGGATGCTTTGGTCGACATGCGCATCAATCATGGCATGTCGAGGGAATTGTTTGAGGACTATATACGGCCTATAGAGGAACAGTACGGCCAGGTCACCAACCAGCTTCCGAGCCTTGAAGCCGAGATAGCCTTCCTCAAGGTACAGCACCAATCGAGCGATGTAGTCCTCCAAGACGCCAAAGACCTCTATTCTCAGTGGAATACATTACCATTTGAAGATAAAAGAACTATTGTGGAGACAATTACAGACACCATAACTGTAGGGCAGGAAGATATCCATATTAAATTATCATATTTGCCGACGGCAAAGCCCCAAAGCCCACCCACCATCCCAAATGGCGGAACTAAGCAACACATCCATTAACAAGGCGAATCCAAATAATGATATCCACATTTTCCGCCTCGCCGTCCCAGCTCAATCTTTCGTAATTTACCTTAGTATTATGAGCGGGGAGCAGCAAAGAGCGGTACGCAAGATCATCCATATAGATATGGATGCCTTCTACGCATCGGTGGAGCAGCGCGATGACCCTGAACTCAGGGGCAAGGCCCTGGTGGTGGGCGGCTCGCCCGAGGGCAGGGGCGGGGTGGTGGCCACGGCCAGCTACGAGGCCCGCAAGTACGGCATCCGCTCGGCCATGTCGTCGAAGCAGGCTCGGCAGCTTTGCCCGCATGTCATCTTCGTTTATCCCCGCTTCGATGTGTACAAACAGGTGTCGGAGCATATCCGGGAGATCTTCCGCCGCTATACCGATATCATAGAGCCACTCTCGCTCGATGAGGCCTACCTTGATGTAACTACGGATAAACAAAACATAGGCTCGGCCATAGAGATCGCTAAACGCATCAGGCAGGCCATAAAGGACGAGCTGAACCTGACGGCATCGGCAGGGGTATCGGTCAATAAGTTCGTGGCCAAAATAGCCAGCGACCTGCAAAAGCCCGACGGGCTCGCCTTCATAGGCCCCTCGCATATAGAAGAATTCATGGAGCGCCTGCCGGTGGAGAAATTTCATGGTGTGGGCAAGGTGACGGCAGAGAAAATGAAGGGCATGGGCCTGCATACCGGCGGCGATCTGAAACGCCTGAGCGAAGAAGAGCTGGTGAGCCGCTTCGGCAAGACGGGCCGCTTCTACTACCGCATAGTGCGGGGCATAGATGAGCGCGAGGTGCAGCCGCACCGCGAGGCGAAATCGGCAGGGGCCGAGGATACCTTTCCTTATGACCTGACCACCGTTGAAGAGATGGACCGCGAGCTGGAGCGCATAGCCGGACTGGTGCAGCGCCGCCTGCAGAAATATAACCTGAAGGGCCGCACGATAACGCTGAAAATAAAGTACAGCGACTTCCGCATCATCAACCGCAGCCAGTCGCTCCCCCATGCTATCGACGACCTGGAGCTGATAGCCGAAACGGCCAAAGAGCTGCTGCGCAGCACCGACCCCAGCGATGTGCAGGTGCGCCTGCTGGGCATCACCCTATCCAACTTCTATGAAATGGAAATGGGGGAAAAGAAAAACGATAAGGGGCAGTTGCAATTGCCTTTTGAGGATGAATTGTAGTAAATTGTTTTCGCCAATCGGGGGATTGGCTACCGGTGCGACGTAGTCGGAGACTACGCCGAGCTTGGCCGGCGCACAGAGCTTGGCGGCAGACTCGCGCCAGTGGAATCTTCTGTAATTTTGCCGATTGGAAAGCCATCTGTACGTTTTAATACATCATCACCAATTATTGGTCAATAAAAACATCTTTATGAACGAAAAGGATAAATATGCATTGGTAGTATCCGAAAATATATCGCTTGGATACACTATCATGGAAAAAGATACACGCAGTTATGTATTAATAGATGATACAACCGAAGCAAGAAAATTAATTGATATTTTATTGAATACTGGTTGTGAGGTGTTTGAAACTGAGGGTGAATTTAACAGAATATATCGTCCGTTGACTGCCGAAGAACGCTTAAGGATGAGTAAGGAATTTTTTGAACGAAAAAAATAATAATTCTACCTCTGCCTCCCACTGGCGCGAGTCTGTGCGTGGCCTTTGCGTAGGCCGGACTCGTGTCTGCGCAGTTCAGCCGGTTTGCAACCGGAATTTAAGCAACAAAAGCCGAGAATTAAAGTATCAGCCTTGAAATGGGCAATAAGCCCGGCTTATCCTCGTAATAATCGATGGCGCTGCTATACTTATACTGCGGCGCTTCCCATACAATGCCCGCTCTCACCGGGTTCTCGTGCAGGTAAGTAAGTTTTTTCTGCTGTATCAAGCGCTACGGGATGATAATCCTGCTGCCAGAATTGAAAGTTCTCATTACTGTTATTATTCCTGCCTGCGTAGCCAAACATATTGAGCATCCAGTCTCGCCTGCTTTCCTGTATGTTGTTGGCTATTGCATCTATTATGGCCTTTGATGTGTGCTTCTTGAAGTCGCGCATGATACCGCTTATTGTGCTACCCTCCCTGGCACTGATGACCAGGTGTATGTGGTTGCTAATGATGACCCATGCGTGTAGTGATAGGCCTTTCTTTTCGGTGCAATGCAAAAGACTATCGCAGATAATATTCTTATAGATATCGCGGGTCAAGGCATTGACCCAGCCAATGACGGTGCTGGTGACAAAATGCGGTAATTGATCGTTATAGACTTTATAGCGTGAGGACGTATTGCTAATATACGGCTTGGGAACAGACCTTGTGCTTTTTCGCTTTGAATTCCGGTTGCAAACCGGCTGATTTGCTTAGACACGAGTCAGGCTGGCGCACAGAGCTTAGCGGCAGACTCGCGCCAGTGGAAACGGAATTTAAGCAACAAAAGCCGAGAATTAAAGTTTAGTCTTTAAGCATTAGTACATCCCCACCCAATTCTTCAGCAATTGCAAACCATATTCCGTACCCACCGATTCGGGGTGGAATTGCACTCCTATTGAAGGGAATTTTTTATGTGCTATGGCCATGATGCAGTCATCATCCTTCGAGCTGGCAATGCATTCCAGTTCTTTACCATCCATGTCATCGAGCACCAGCGAGTGATAGCGCATCACTGTAAAGGGATCGGGTATCCCGTTAAATAGGGGCTGCCCTTTATGGTGTATGCTGCTGGTCTTGCCATGCATGGGCCGGGGCGCCTGCATCAGCGATGCGCCATAGAACATGCCCAACGCCTGGTGGCCCAGGCATACGCCCAGTATGGGCAGCTTATTGTGAAAGTAACCTATGGCGCTCATGCAGATGCCTGCCTGCAAAGGCGTTTCGGGGCCGGGCGATATGATGAGCCGCTCCGGGTTCTTATCAATAAGTTGCTGTAAGGTTATTTCATCGTTGCGGTACACTTCGCAGTCGGCACCTGCCTGCTGCAGGTAGTGCAGCAGTATGTAGGTGAAGGAATCGTAATTGTCAATGAGCGCCCACATGGTCGGGTAAGTGTTGGTTAACGCCATCGAAGTAATGCTGCAGGTCGGCAAATATATTTTTGGCAAAGGGCAGCACTTTGCCGATGTGCTCAAATACCCAGGGGGCTATGGGCATAAAGTAGCCATATGTTTTAGATGAGGCTATGGTTTCGGGCGATATGATGTGCATCTGGTTGCACAGCCACAATAAGGAGCTCCATACCAGCGCGGCCATAAATGCATAAAGCAGCCCCCCGATCAATTTGTTGACCAGGCCCAGGAAAACAGCCTGTACGCTCTTTTCTATTAGTTTGGCTATGAAGCGCACCAGTATCACTACGCCGAGAAAAAGCACCACATAGCTTATCAACTGGGCCCAGCCCGAAGTAATGATGCCTTTCCCGAGCAGGTAAGCGGCCAGTATGCCCGATAGCTTCAGCGCGCAGATGATGCCCAGCACGATAGCCAAAAGCGAGAACGCGGCTACAATGATCCCTTTCATGTAGCCGCGTATGAAAAATATGATGACTATCGTAATGCCGAGTATATCAAGCGCCATGGGCCGGATATTAGGACAATAACTGTTTTACGGTTTCTGATATGGCCTTACCGTCGGCCTGCCCGGCGAGTTGTTTGGTAGCCACGCCCATTACCTTGCCCATATCGGCAGGTGAGCTGGCGCCTACCTGTGCTATAATGGCTTTGAGGGCTTCTTTCAGTTCGTCCGCGCTCATTTGTTTGGGCAGGAAGCGCTCAAGTATGTCCAGTTCTTCGCGTTCTTTGGCCGCCAGGTCCTCCCGGTTCTGCTTCTCGAAAATATCGAGTGAGTCGCGGCGCTGCTTGGCCATTTTCTGCAGCATTTTGGTCTCATCGGCTTCGGTAAGCTCCTTGCCCCCTGCTTCCGATGTCTTTTCAAGCAGTATGGCAGCCTTGATGGCGCGCAGGGTACGGAGCGCAGCCTCGTTCTTCGCCTTCATGGCCTGCTTCATTTCTTCCATTACTTTTTGTTCCAGTGACATATCGCGTTTGGTTGATTTTATTGAATTGTTGATCGCTGCCTATTTACCCTCTTCTTCCAGGGCCTTCGTGGCTTTGTCGTGGAAGGTCTTGGCAAAGTCTTTCATTTCTTTGGCCAGCGCTTCGTTCTTGGTGGCACGCAGGTAAGTATCGGCCATCTGGAAAAGGCTCTGGTAAAAGAAGTCGTTCATTTCATCCACCATCATCTTGCCGGTCCACAGGTCTATACGCAGGGCCGTCTTTTCATCGCCGTCCCAAAGGCCCAGTAATATGGCCTTGGCCTGCTGCATGCCTTCCACGCCGCCATCCGGCGCATTCCATTCTATTGTGGCCGGTACCTTTTCTTCGTCCAGCTCTACCTGTATGTTTATGTTCGATCTGTATGCCATGTTAATTCAAAAATAATCCCGCCCCGGCGGGACAAAGGTCAAAAATTTGTTCCGGGGCAAAAATATACTTAATTGCTTAAAAGGTTAAACAAGCCCCGGTTCCCCTTCGCTAACTGGTAACCGCCCATTTGTTCAGTTGTTTCACGCAGGCGGCTATATCTTTTGGTAAGGGTGCTTCCACTTTTATTTCGGTACCGTCCTCTTTCGTGAATTCAAGCCGCGATGCATGCAGTGCCAGCCTGCTCAGCAATGGCCTTTCGGCCTCTTCGTTTTCCGAAAGCCGGTATTTGCGCTTGATACCCGAAAGGAAAAAAGGTTTGCCATCGCCGTACAGCTCATCGCAAACTATAGGGTGCCCTATCGATTGCATATGCACCCTTATCTGGTGGGTGCGCCCGGTATGGATCCGGAATTCCACCAGTGAGTACAAGGGCCATTGCTCCAGTGCTTTATAGTCGGTAATGGATGCCTTACCTTTTTTGGCGGTCACCATCTTTCCTTTCACATGCGGGTGCTCTATAATAGCTTTTTCTATCCGTCCTTCTTCGGGTATCAGGCGGCCGTTCACCAGGCCCAGGTAATGTTTGCTGATATCCCGCTCCTGGAAAAGTTTGGACAGGTACTTATGTGTTTCCTCGTTCTTTGCAAAGCAAATAACACCACTGGTTTCCCGGTCCAGGCGGTGTACCACCCATAGCTGCTGGTCCAGTTTGCGTTCCAGTAGTTTGTTGAGTGAGGGCAGGGCACTGTTAAAGCGGTCGGGTATCACCAGCAGGCCTGCCGGTTTGTTCACGATCAACAGGTCATTGTCCTCAAATAATGTATCTATCTGCATGTTCAGTCTTTAAAATATGCCCCCAGGCATTTGTCTTCCATTTTCCGCATCTGTTGCTTATCGGCCTCTTTTTTATCAGCAAAGCCGCAAAGATGCAAAGCCCCGTGAAAAATGACCCGGTGCAGCTCATCATTATAAGTAACGCCGAATTTTATGGCATTTTCACGCACCCGTTCCGCACTGATATAGATCTCGCCCAGCAATTCATCCTTGTTTTCGCTCATGTCGAAGGTGATGATATCTGTCAAAGTATCATGATCGAGAAATTGCCGGTTCATGCCTAACAGGTATTCATCGCTGCAAAAAATATAAGTAAGCCGGGCCTTTTTAATATTGCGCAAATGCTTATGCGCCAGGTCGTCGAGGAAAGCCGATAGCTTCCTTTTGCCCTTCAGCCGGGCCTGTATATCCTGCTCATAAAACCTTGCGGGCATTCAAAAATGATTTTGCGCGAAGTTCGTAACATTTTTCCAGAGCTGCCTATTTAGTCGTATTTTTGTACAAATGAATGTGTTGGAAGAGCAGGTAGTACGCCTTTCCCAGTTGCCATCAGGCAAAAAGGCGGTCATCAAATCGCACGAGGAAAGCGATTTTCAGCTTACATTAATGGAAATGGGTTGTGTGCCGGGCGAGCCGGTATGGGTAGAGATGATAGCCCCTCTTGGCGATCCCCTGGCCATACAGATCGCAGGCTATTACCTGAGCATCCGTAAAAAAGATGCGGAGAAGATACTGGTAGTGCTGCAATAGCTGCATAAAAGGCGTCATATTTTAATAATCTTGCTCCTTTAGGCAGATAGGCCGTTTTTAGTAGATTTGCCTTTATGCACATTGGCTTGTACTTCGGCAGTTTTAATCCTATACATACGGGTCATCTCATTATCGCTAACCATATTATCGCCCATACCGAGATCGATAAGGTTTGGTTCGTAGTATCGCCGCACAACCCACTTAAAGAAGCACACTCCCTGCTCAATGAATACGACAGGCTGCACCTGGTGAACCTGGCCATAGAAGACAATTCCAAATTCAGGGGCAGCAATGTGGAGTTTCACCTGCCCAAACCTTCGTATACCATCGATACCCTCACCTATCTTACTGAAAAATTTCCCCTGGAGCGTTTCTCTGTCATTATGGGTTCAGATAGTTTTCAGAATATACATCGCTGGAAGAACTTTGAGCAACTGGTGGCCCGTTATTCATTCATAGTATATAACAGGCCGGGCTTCGAGGTGAAAGAGACCCACGGCGCTAACATTACAGTACTAAAAGCTCCATTACTGGATATATCGGCCACCTACATACGCAATGAGGTAAAGGAAAAAAGGTCCATCCGCTACCTGGTGCCCGATGCGGTGCGGGAGTATATAGAAAGCAATAATTATTACCAGAAATAGGTTAACCGCTCCTTTTTTTATCAGGCACTTTCAGCTTATCGGCTTTTGGTGCAAATTCAATATTGTATATACGCACCAGCAGCAACAGGTAGGAGATCAGCAGGGGGCCGAATATAAAACCCATGAAACCAAACATGGGCAGGCCTACCAGTATACCCACCAGTGTAATTACAGGGTGCACATCCCCGATCTTCTTAAGTATCGTGAAACGCAGGATATTGTCCACGTTCACGATGACGATCAATGAGTAAACGAAAAGACCTATGCCGGCACTCACTTTGCCAGAAGCAATAAAAAATATACATACAGGTATCCAGATAGCAGCCGTGCCTATTGCGGGGAAGAGCGAAAAAAGACCTGTTACCACACCCCATAGTACAAAGTCATCCAGCCCGAAAATGTAATAGCCCAATGTGGCGCTGATGGCCTGCGCCAGTGCCAGCAGGGGAATGCCTACCGCATTGGCCACCACCATGGTGCGGGTGGCCTGCCATATATCGTCAATATTATGTTCCTGCAAAGGCAGGAAGCGCTGTATCCTTTTTTCCATTTCCCGGCCCTGCACCAGCATGAAGAAGAGGGTAAAGAACAATAGTATCAGGTTGATCATGACATTAACAGTAGAGCCCAGCAGGCGGGGAATGGACGAATTGATGTTTTCGGATAGCTTATCTACCTGCAGGCTGTCAGGCTTCAGGAAAGGCAGAAAATGGGTCATCTTACCTGAGAAAACGCTTAGGGTAGCATCAATACTGCCCGGTGCGGTCAGCCGGTACACCTCGGGCAGCAAAAGCTGCACAAGCAGCACAAAGGGGATTATGAATACAATAATGCTGGCAATGATCAGTAATACTGCCGTTAGGTTCCGGGGCAGCCTTTTGATCACAATGAGGTAAAAATAAAAGTGCCGTAGCAAAATATATAAGGTGATTGCGCCAAGCAGCCCGGGAAAATAAGGATACAGCTGCCAGCCTATAAGGAAGGCAAGCAATATGATGATCCCGAGAAAGAGGTATTGTTTTACGTACTGGTAGTGCTCTTTGTTCATGAGTATGCGTGTTTAACACATTTGGTATGTTACCTTTCAATGATCTTCGTCATTAAAATCCTGCCAATGCCAGAAGCTGGCATGATATTTATTAATTTTGCAGTACATAATCTATCATTTGTAAACAATTTAAAACACAGAACTATGGCAAGCACAGGTAAGACCGTCGCAACATTATTGATAGGAGCAGCAATAGGGGCAGCAGTAGGATACATACTGGCCACAGATAAGGAAACACGTAGCGAAACAGTGGACAAACTCAAACATCGTCTCGACGACCTGAAAGCAAAATTGACGAAGAAGGGCCAGGACCTTGAAGAGGAAATATATAACGCCTGATTTATTTAAAGCCGATGAGCTTCATTGACAAGTGGAAAGATAAAATAACAGAATATGTGGATGTGCGCGTGCAACTGATCAAACTCAGCTTCGTAGAGCGCACATCACATATACTGGGCTATTTTGTTTACGTTTTTATCGTATTAAGCCTTTTGCTGCCCATACTTATATTTTTAGGTATGGGGCTTAGCGAGGCATTTACTGAACTGTTCGATTCACGCACCGCCGGATACTTCATGACCCTGGGTGTTTATGTGTTGCTTACACTCATTGTTATGTTGTGCCGTAAGCAGCTTATCAACAAGGCGGCGGGTATCTTTATCGCTAAGCTTACGGATGACGATGATGATAATGATGAGGAACAACAGAAAACTACAGTATAACAGCTATGAGGCTTTACCGGAAACAACTGAATAGTATCGAAGAGCTGCGGCGCGAAAAAGCCGCCCTGCAACTGTTGCGCAAAAAAACGGAGCAGGAAGATATATTCTCTATGAAGGATATAGTCCCTTCATTCGGTAAAAAAGAGAAAAGTGATAAAGATGATGAGTACCGGAAAGAAGCAGAAGGCTTGTTCGCTTCGGTTAAAGACATGCTTGGCGGTCTTGACATCGCCACACTCCTGCCCCTCATATTAAACCCGCTGGAAGCGATAGCAGGCAAAAAAATAAGGAATAAGATCATCCTCCCGTTGCTTAAAGAACTGGTAGGCAGCTACCTCAAATGGAAGGCTGTTGAACTGGGCTTCGATGCCATAAAGCATTTTGCCAAAAAGAAGAAAAAGAAACGTGAGGCCCGCGAAGAGGGCGCATAATTCCACCATTATTTATCGTGCAATGCCACAAGCGGTATGTGCGTCATGCGTATCATAGCTTTTACATGCCCCTTGTGGAAGATACCCTCAAAAAATGAATGCTTGTGAGGTATGGCTACCAGCCAGTCGGCTTGGTTTTCTTCTACAAAGTTCTGTATAGCTGTGTCCACATCCTTACTGTCCACAAAATGATATTCAGGTTTGGCGGACGAAAGGTACATGCGCAGTTCTTCATTTTCCATTACGGTATCCGGGCTGAAGCCTTTGTCGTCATGGCCTATGGTTAGTACATGCAGTGCGGCTTTTGTTTCCTCTACAAGGCCCAGCAATTGCTGCGAGGGCAGTTCATTGGTGATGTGTTTCACATCGCAGGTGAAGCATATCTTGTTCACCGGCTTATAGCTCACACCGGGCGGCACAGCCATTACCGGGTAGGGCAGGTTTTTCAGGGCGTTCAGCACTGTGCTGCCCAGCCATATAGCACTATCATCATCCACATCACTGTTACCCAATACTATGAGCCATGGGCTGCTGTTCTCTTCGGTGTATTCCTGCAGGCTGTCCACAATATCGCCATACATCACTTTGCCGGTAATGGGCAATTGGGGGAATTCCGCTTGCAGTTTTTCCAGCAGGGCCGTCATTTTTTCCTCTGCTATCTCCCTTCCTTCATCCACGGGCATCACGGGCATGGGCGTATCGCTGAATGCGACGGGGATAATGAAAGAATGCGCTACAGTCACTGTTGCATCACAAGCCTTCGCCAGGTTGCAGGCATATCGCACTGCGTTTTCAGCGATGTCGGAGAAGTCGGTAGCAGCTATTATTTCAGACATGGTAATGAAATTTTCATCGAAAAATTACCACGAAAAAGCCAGATTGCAAAGTTTAGTAATTGTTAAGTGGCAGGCTGTATCAGTCCTTAGGCTTCACCACAGCGCCAAATATCTTGCGCACCACCTGCCAGGCAGTACTGAATAAGATATTCAGGTCCAGCCATATACTGCGGTTTTTTAGGTAGTAGATATCCCATTGTATGCGTTTGCGCAGCTCACGCTCCACGTTTATCTCGCCTATGTAACCTTTTACCTGTGCCATGCCGGTAAGGCCGGGTTGTGCTTCATGACGCAGGTTATAGTATGGTATATGGCTGGCATAATAGCGGGTGTGGTACAGCATATGCGGGCGGGGGCCTATTATAGACATGTCGCCCAGCAACACGTTGAAGAATTGCGCTGTTTCATCTATATGGCTCAGGCGCAGGAATTTTCCCACCGGCGTTATGCGTTTATCATTATAAGTGGCCTGGCGGGTGTCGGCTTCATCGTTCACGTACATTGTACGGAACTTGTAACAGTCAAATTCAACACCCTTATATCCTGTGCGTTTTTGTATAAAGAACACAGGGCCCCTGGAGGTAAGTTTTATAAGCAGGAAAACAATGGGGAAAAGCCATGACATGACCAGGATAATGAATGTCATGGAAATAGCCACATCCATAGCCCTTTTTGCCACCAGGTAATAAGGCGATGGTTTATAGACCATATACCTGTTGTGCATCTCGCTGAACATATCCCGGATCTCGGCAAAGTCGGAGCGGGTAGCAGCCTGTTTCTGCAAACGGCTCCGTTCTGCGGGAATTTTAATGATTACGGGATGTTCCATTTATTTTTTTAATGAGTGTTGCTAACTCATTATTTATATCAAAAATCGTGTCAGGTTGACCGCAAATTTCCAAAATTAATTCCACATTAACTCTATCGGGGTCCTTTCACGGCTCAAAATAACATATGTTTAGGACAAATTGCATGTATAAGGGGCTACTTTTCTACAATAATGAGCCTCTTATAAATATATACTTCTTTTATTTCAAATGCCTGTATTTTATGTTTAGTTTTGTTTAAAAGGTGATCCGCGGGTAATTTTTAATGAAAAACAGGTTAGTCAAAAATTTCTTTTCATCGGGTCTGCAGGCAATTTCCATCCAGATATTCGGTACGATTTTCTTTTATATAATATCGTTATATTTAAGTAAAGACGATTTTGGGATCATCAGTTGGGGTAATGCCACCTCTTCATTGATCATAACCATACTGAGTTGCGGGCTGGAGCAGGTAATGGTGCGCAGGGTAGCGCTCTCACGCACTTCCGACTGGGCGGCTGTGGCTTACCTTATACATGCCATTGTGGGGGTAATGGTCAGCCTCCTGATCTTGCTGATCATTAGTCTTGCGGGGGGCAATACTACTTACTCGCTGCAGTTACTGCCCTATTTTTTCATTGCTCAGTCGCTCAGCTATATAGCCAACCCCTTCAAACAGTACCTCAATGCCAAAGAACGTTTTACACCATATGGTGTGGTGGCCTTCATCAGCAATGCCGGCCGGATAGCAGTGGCGCTCCTGTTCATATGGACCAAAACGTTTACCATTTATACCACTATATATATCCTTATCGGCAGTGCTGTTTTTGAACTGGCAGCGCTTTCTGTATATACCTGGCTGAAGACCGACCTGCAACTCAATTTCCGTTTCCTTGCCTACAAAAAGCTATTGATGGAAGCACGGGCCCTCTACCTGGCCGTACTCTTTGATAGCAGCCTGTCGCGTTTCGACTGGTTCTTGCTGGGCCTTATGGCGGCTAACAGTATTACTGCCGATTATACATTTGCCTACCGGGCTTTCGAAGTGGCGCGCCTGCCTATTATGATCATCGGGCCTATTATTTTGCCTAAGTTTGCCCGTCTCTTCAATTCCAATAATGATAAGCTGGCCGCCCAGAAGAAAAGGCAGGTCAATAAATTCTTTTCGCTGGAAATATTCTTTGCAGTATTGATGGTGCTTTGCCTCAATATTGTTTGGGGGCCGGGTATCGACCTGATCACAAAAGGCAAATATGGTTATTCCAATTCGCTCATATTTTTTGTGCTTTCTCTTTGTATCCCCCTGCAGTTCACCATCAACCTCTTGTGGACCCTTACCTTTTCTGCCAAGAGGTATAAATCGGTTACGATTGTCACCTTCATTACGGCATCGATCAACATTTTGCTCGACCTGGTGCTGATACACTTTTATGGGGGCACAGGTGCTGCCATAGCCTTTTTGTCCTCTGTGTGCATCCAGACAGCAGCCTATGCTTTTGTGGTCAATAAATTTATCATGCGATTCTCCTTACTGCCATTGCTTATATTGGTAATGGCCGGTGGTATTGCCTATTTTGCAAGTACATACATTGCAGCAGGTATCCTGGCACGTATCGGCATCGCTGCTTTGTTATACATACTGCTCAGCCTGCTTACCAGGCAGGTAGGCCGGCAGCACCTCGATATTTTAAAGTTATATTTGAGGCGATGAACATCTTGTACCTCTGCGATGAGTATCCTCCCGGCAGGCATGGGGGTATAGGCACTGCAGTGCAGCTATTGGCGCGCGGGGTGGCGAAACGGGGCCATAAAGTGGTGGTGGCCGGTTTTTACGATTGGGGCTATGGTGGCCCTGATGAGTTTGAGGATGGTGAAGTGAAAGTGTATCGCTTCCGCAGGAAATTGGACCATGCCTTCTTCTCAAAAAAAGAATCGCTGCCGGTAAGGGCTGCTTATAAGCTGCTCCATCTTACAGGTATTTTCCAGCTTGATATCAGCAGCAGCATAAAAAAATATGAGGCTTTTCTGTTGGACATCATCAGCAAACATGAGATAGAAATAATAGAACAGCCGGACTTTAATGAATACGCACAATATTGCAGGAAGCCCGTGTACTTTCCCCGGCTGCCCCTGCCAACAGTGGTAAAACTGCATGGCAGTATCAGCTATTTTAATAAAGAAGCGGGTGGGGAGCCTTCCCCCGTGGTTTATAATATAGACCATAGTGTGTTGCATAAGGCTGATGCAGTGAGCAGCGTCAGCCGCTACACAGCGGTTAAAACTGCTGCATATATGGATTACAAAAGCCCCATCGAAGTATTATATAATGGTATAGATACGCACCTGGGCACAAGCGGCGGCAAAGAGCCCGGTCTTGTTGTATACACCGGTTCGCTCGTGGCAAAAAAAGGGATATACCAGTTGATGAAGGCATGGAACGTAGTGCAGGAGCAAATGCCTGCTGCAAAGCTCGAGGTTTACGGAAAAGGCCCGGTGGAAAGGGTACAGCAGTACCTGGGACAAGCCGCAAAAGCTTCTGTTTCTTTTAAAGGTCATATCCCGCGCCCGGATCTGTTCAGGCGGCTGGCGGCTGCCGGTGCGGCCGTGTTCCCATCGTATGCCGAGTGTTTTGCACTGGGGCCTATGGAGGCCATGGCAGCGGGCACGGCAGTGGTATACAGTACACGAACATCTGGCCCCGAGCTGGTAGAAGATGGGGTAAGCGGCTTGCTGGCCGACCCGGATAATATAGATGAGCTTGCCGAAAAAATAATATACCTGTTGCAAGACCGCGAAGCAAATGAGCGCATTGCTGCTGCCGGTAAAGCGCGGGTTGAAGAACGCTTTGATATACGCGTGATCGCAAAAATGAACGAGGACTTTTACAAGGCTGTTCTATCTGGCAGCCGGGCTTAGGCTGTCCTTGCCTTTATGGGTATAATATACATTATAGAAGATCATGGAGAACAGCACATAGATCACGATGCCCGCTTCGGTTTGCAGTGCAGCTTCTGCCATCATGAGCATTACGATACCTATATGGAATACTAAAAATACAGCTTTGCTATAGCTTTCCCTCAGCATAAAGAAAGGGATAAATAACATCAGCAGCAGAACAGCAAGACCCGGCAGGCCGATCATCAGCAATACCTGCAGGTAAGTATTATGCAGGTTGAAATTCCAAAGGGGTGGATGCTTATCCAGTGAGTGGGCTTTGGCATTGTAGGCCATAATGGTCTTTTGCTGCATGATGGCCACATCTCCGATACCGCAGCCCGTCCACCACAAGTGGTTTTGGTTCAGGTCATCTATGGCCATATCCCACAGGAACAGGCGAAGGGTAAGGTTATTGAACTCCTGGTTTTGATCGTGTACCAGTTGCAGTTCCGGTTGCCGTATCACATTTTCATAGCGTTGCCTGATCGGGTTGTGGGTGAATGCGATGATGCATCCAAGGATAATAATGCCCGACAAGCCTGCTATAAAAGTAAGTTTTGACACCTTACGGCGTAATATATTCCGGCAAAATAGGGGCACCACAACCAATATAAAGAGTGCGATGAATGTTTTGGAAGATAACAGTATAAGGAAAGTGAACAGGATGATGACCAGCACGATGCGCAGCCGGTTGCTGCTTAGGATATTGGTCCATTTATGCAGCAGTAACATGCCCAGGGCCATGAAGATGTAAAATGAATAATATACCGCGTTAGCATCAAAATCTTTTACCAGCGTATGATAAAAGAATTGGTCGGTGCTATGCGCTGTAAAGTAAATATAGATGCTTCGCAGCAGGCAAAATACCGCACCGCTGCAGCATCCCGCAACGAAGGCCGTAAATACCATTTGCAGCTTATCAGCCCTTAGCTCCGGGCCCGCGCCGATGATAAAGGGTAAAAGAAGGAAGCTTAGTTTGGTTTGCAGATCAAAGAGGGCCTGTGCTTTATCGGTACTATAAAAATATCCCGCCACATGCAGCAGGAAAAATGCCAGCCATAGCCACAGCGCCTTGCGCTCCATGAAGCGGGTGAAAAACTCTTTTTTGACCTGTAATACCCAGCTTAGTGCCAGCAGGATGATGGATAGCGAGGTTAAATTGAACGCTATAGGTATAAAGAACGCCACCATGCACAGCATCCAGTAATAGGCATTCCGCAAAAAGGCTTTTGATGGCATAAGGGGCAAATTTAATTATTTATACCTGGCTTAAGCAATTGCCGGTTAGCATAAATAGATACATTCTTGTAGCTTTGATGCTTTACTTTGGGCTTGACAAGCATGCAATACAATAGTGCCGGTGATAATACCCCGGAAAAGCGATTTTCATGGGCGTATATTAAGGAACAGGTCGATCCTGTGCTGCTCATTTTCCTGCTTTTGTTTCCTGTCGATAAGGTGGTGTTGAAGCCTGTTACCCTCTTTTTAGCAATTATATGGATCGGTCGTAAATTCAGTTTTAAAGATATTAAAGCGGCCCCGCCATTTTACTTTTTAATATTAGTACCTGCATTTGTTCAGTTGCTCTTCTTTAATAACGATTTTTCTGCCCCGCATATTATCAGCTTTGTCATCGGTACCTTGTATTGGTGTATGTGTGCCCTTGCCTTTGCCGTGATGCACAATAGGGTATCACGTGGCTACACGGAAAAGATAGAAAGGACGCTGGAGGTTTTTTTTCTCATCAACCTGCTGGTGTCTGCCGCCAACCTGGTATACGTTATGGTCATATCGGGCAGTCTCAACCCTTATAATATCGACGACCTGCGCTTTGGCAATTCCACAGGCGATTTTATCAGGGGCATTTTCATGGCCCCCAGTTATATCAATATGTTCATCAATGCCATGTTTGGCATTTATTTCCTGTATCGCGGCAGGTACCTGTACTCATTCCTGGCTATTGCCATTGCCTGCGCTACCAGCAGCAATTTTGCCAATATGGTATTGCTGCCCGTGCTGGTCGTCTGCCTGTTCCTGGTCAGGGATGGCAAAGCAAGGATTACCATAGGGCTTCAGTTATTATTATACATAGTTTTTTATGTGCTCATATCCCCCGGTAATCTTGCTTACCTGCGTTCTTCGGTCAGCGCACGCCAGCGCGATACTATGGAAGAAAGGGCTTTCAGTAAATTTTATCGCAGCGGGGGCAAATTGATGCATTATTGTAAGGTCATTTCAGTTTGTGAGACATACGAATATATGACCGCCTCACGGCAAAATTTTATACTCGGTGCGGGAATGGGTAATTTTTCTTCGCAACTTGCCGTACGTACTTCAGATCTGAATACTTCGGCTAAATCACGGCTGTTTCAAAAGTTGCCCACCTATACAGCACCTGCTTTTAAAGACAACCACTACAGCATATTCCAGGCAGTGTACAGCCTGCCGCCGGAGTATCATTCCATACGCCATTTCCCCGGTTCTTTTATCAACCAGCTCCTCGGTGAGTACGGTTTTGCAGGGCTGGCTATATTTATCTTTTTTTATATCAGCTTCTTTTTAAAACGATACAGGCATATAAGTTATACTATTGTAATGCTGGCACTTGCCTGCGGCTTCCTGGCTTTTGATTATTTATTCGAGTACCTCTCGGCAATGGTATTCTTTGAGCTCTTCTACCTGGTCGATCTGCGAACTAAACCCATACCGGTATTATGACAGGGCCATTGGTAAGCATTATCATCCCCGCGTATAATTATGCACGTTTCCTCCCGCAAACGCTGCAAAATATCCTTGAACAAAAGTATAGCGACTGGGAATGTATCATTGTTGATGATGGCTCGGCAGATGACACGGCACAGGTAGCCGCACAGTTTACGGCCGGTGATGCCCGTTTCCGTTATGTACACCAGCACAACCAGGGGCTCTCCGCTGCCCGCAATACCGGCATTGCGCACAGCAAAGGGACGTACATACAGTTCCTCGATGCGGATGACCTGCTCCATGATAATAAGATAAGTTTGCAGGCAGCATTTCTTGAAGCGCACCCCGCGGTTGAGATTGTCTACGGCGATTTCCTGTATTTTCATACCGACAGGCCAGCGCAGAAGTTGAAGGGCCGCGACAAAAAAGAGCATGCGGAAAAACATCTTTTGAGCAGTGGTTGCGGGATGGAGATGGCAAAGCGTTTTTGTGTCAATAACTTCATACCTGTTTCCGCACCTTTGGTACGCAGGAGCATTATTGATAAGACCGGGCTGTTCGATACGGCTTACCGCTCTTATGAAGACTGGCAATACTGGTTTCGCTGTTGCCTGCAGGGGGCTTGTTTTGAATACCAGCCTTTAGCAGGCACGGAAACGTACATCAGGTTTGGCCATGCCAGTATGATGGGCAACACTAAAAAGATGGTAGCCAATGGTATCAGGATACGTAAATTCATGACACCCCACCTTGATGGTGGCCTCAAAAGATATAACAAGTATCGCTTGCTAAAATTGCAAATTAGGGCATTGCTGGGATTATGAGCACTTATACACAAATATTGATCCTGAACTGGAATGGGGGCGCTGATACGGTGGCCTGTGTGAAAAGTGTGCTGCAATATCCCGATGCAAGGATAACGATATTGGATAACGATTCTGCAGACGATTCTGTTGCAGTGATAAAAGAGGGTTTAAGGGATGATGGCCTGTTGACGGTAAATGTTGGTGAGCCCTTTAGTAAAGAAGCCAAAGTAGTTTTGCTCCTGTCGGGTAAAAATCTTGGCTTTGCAGGTGGTAACAACCTGCTCATGCAGCAATATATGGAGGATGAAAATGTTGATAGCTTCTGGTTGCTTAACAATGATGCTGTGGCGGAACCCGCTACGCTCCATGCTATGAAGAAGGTGGTTACAGGCGGCAACACTGCCTTTGCGGGCTCTGTGATACTGGACTTTTATAAAAGGGATATTGTGCAATGTGCGGGGCTGCATTATTACAAATATTTTGGCGTTTCTAAGATGCTCCTGAAAAATGAACGGTGGTTAACAAGTGGCGACAATATTCCATATGGCAGGATGGATTTCCAGCATGGTGCCAGCCTGCTGGTGAAGAAGGAAATACTTCGCAGCATTGGCCTTATGGACGAAACTTTTTTCCTTTATTTCGAGGAGCACGACTGGCAGGAGCGCGCTGCAACGGCCGGCTATAAAAATAAACTTGCTGCTGATGCTGTAGTGTATCACAAAGGCAGCGTAAGCACCAGCAGCAAAAAGCACCTCTTCTTTTATTATTACAACAGGTCTTCTATGATATTTGCCCGCAAACACAATGATTTCTTTGTGAGGCTGTGTTCCGTTTTCTTGTTGTCAGGAGTTACTTTAGCGCGTACAAAGCTCAATTTCAAAAGTCTTGTATGGGGCTTTAAGGGCCTGGCAGAAGGTTTGACCAAAAAATTAGCATGAGTTTTAACAGAGCTTCACTATTCGGTTTTAGTTTTATCGATGCAGCTTCGGTGGGTGCCGTAGCTGCTGATATAATGAAGCGTTATGAAAGAGGAATGGAAGGAGGGGCGGACTTTTTGATAACACCCAATGCATCTACTGTTGTCTATTATAATGAAGGCAAACACACAGCACTAAAAGACTTTTACGCCAGCGCGGCTTATATTTTACCCGATGGTATGCCGCTGGTATGGCTCAGCAGGATGAAAGGAAAGCAAAAACTGCAGGCAAGGCTTACGGGTAGCGACCTCTTTCCCGTTTTGTGGCAGGAGATTAAACAAAAGGAAAGGCGGGTAACCATGGTGCTGGCCAGTGATGGCCTGGCAAGCCGTTATAGTGACGACTACAGGAACTGCAACGTTTTTATACCTGCTTTTTTTAATGCATCCGATGAGCGTTATATAAACGACTTTGCCGGCGAAGTAGCGGATGGGATAGTCACCAATAAGTCCGGTTTTGTTTTTCTCGGTCTAAACTTCCCCAAGCAGGAACTGCTGGGTATAGCTATAGTGGAGGCGTTGAAAGATAAGGGCTATAAACAACAGGTTCTGGTATTGCTGCTGGGGGCTTCTTTCGAGTTTTATTTCGGCATCAAGAAACGGGCGCCGGAGCTCTTTCGCAAAACAGGCATGGAATGGCTGTATCGTTTCATAAGTGAGCCCGGCAGGCTATGGAAGCGATATACGGTGGATAATGTACGTTTCCTGTACCTGGCCTTTAAAGAACTGCTCAAAAAATAAAACCGGCATTTGCCGGTTTTATTTTAGTTAGATGCTTTCGCTTTGAATTTGTTGATGGCATTCCGGGTAAAGTCGCTCAGCACCAGCCTGCCGCTTATTGCAGCCCTGTCGGCCAGTATGGTATCCCAGTGCTCGGTGCCATGCCAGAATATTTTTTTCAATTGTGCCATAGCGTCCGGGCTGCTGTGTGCCAGTCTTTCGGCAAGATCGCTAACTGCCTGGTCCAGGTCTTCTGTGCTTTGATGCACTTCGGCATACAGGCCATGTTTCTTGGCCCACTCTGCCGAGCGCCATCCCGTGGCGTCTATGGCCAGTTGCGAGAAGCAGGATACACCCACTTTACGCTCTACTGCCGGACCTACCACGAAGGGGCCTATACCCACAGCAAGCTCGCTGAGTTTTATCGCAGCATCTTCGGTAGCTATCGCATAGTCCACTGCCGCAGCAAGGCCTACACCGCCACCCACGGCCTTGCCATGTATGCGGCCTATGATCAGTTTATGGCATTTGCGCATGGCATTGATGACATGTGCAAAGCCACTGAAGAATTTTTTTCCTTCCGCCTCATTGCTGATGGCCATGAGCTCGTCAAAAGATGCACCTGCACAAAAGGCCCGTGTACCATAGCTTTTTAATACGATAACGCGCACGGTCTCATCAATACCTATATCATTTATGGTCTTTGCCAGGTCTTCCAGTATGGCGCCGGGCAGGGAATTACTGGCAGGGTGATAAAATTCAATGGTAGCGATGCCATGTTCTGTTTCGCTACGCACATATCCATCGGCATGTTGCATATAAGGCAGATTTATAAAGACAAATATCCGTTAAAAGTCAATAAAAGTAAAGGGTATATTGCCAAATAGGGAATTTTGTACTCCTAATGGCTTTTATAATATTTTAATTAAGGTCATCGCCAGCAGCAACATCACGAACAGGAATATATAAAAGCGGCCTTTCGCCTGTCGCCCGCGTTTCAGCGACCGTGATACGGTCACGATTACGTAGGGAACAAGAAAAAGAAAAAATACGGTCAGCAGCGCTTTGAACACCTTAGTCCTGGTTCAGCTTTTTTACCATGGTCAGTATGGTGGCTATAGCTACGGTCTCGCCCGTTTCATCATATACATCCACCAGCCATTTCACTATGCCCTTGGCAATATCATCTTCGCTGCGTTTTTCCTGGTCCACTTTTTCTTTCACGGTCAGCTTTACGCCTATCGTCATGCCAGGGTAAACTGGTTTTGTGAAGCGGGCTTCGTCTATGCCATAGTTCAGCAGTACAGGCCCCTTCTTTGCGTCAACGAACAGGCCTGCGGCTTTTGATAATACAAAATAGCCGTGTGCCACCCTGCGCTCGAATATGGTGCCTTCCAGGGATGTGGCATCCATGTGTGCATAGAAGTTATCCCCGCTCACATTGGCAAAGTTGGTTATATCGGCTTCGCTAACGGTATGTTTGGCCGTAGTGACCGTATCACCCACTTCCAGTTCTTCAAAATGTTTCCTGAAGGGGTGTACTATGGTCTCGTTTTGCCGGCCACCCTGCTGGTACACATTGATAATACGCGTTATGGTGGTAGGCGAGCCCTGTATAGCGGTACGTTGCAGGTAGTGCATCACGCCGCGTTTGCCACCCATTTCCTCACCGCCTCCGGCACGGCCAGGGCCTCCATGTATCAGCAATGGCATTGGTGAGCCGTGCCCTGTGCTTTCCTTCGCACAATCGCTGTTCAGCACCAGCACACGCCCGTGCATGGTAGCTACACCCAGTACAAACTCTTTGGCCACATCATCGTCCTGTGTTACTATAGAGCATACCAGTGAGCCCTTACCCATGCGGGCCAGTTCTATGGCATCATCAAAGGTATTGTAAGGCATTATAGTCGATACCGGGCCAAATGCTTCTATATTATGGCAGTCGGTATTGGTGAAGGGGTCTGTATTCAGGAATACCAGTGGCGGCAGGAAGGCCCCCTTTTCTTTGTCCGCACCAATTACTTCAAAATGCTGCATGTCTCCGATCACAATGCTTTGCGATTTAGCCAGTTCCTGCACTTTTTCGCGTACTTCGTTACGTTGCGAAATGCCGGCCAATGGCCCCATGCGCACTTCTTTTAGTCCCGGGTCGCCAATTGGGGTGCTTTGCAGTCGTTTGCCCAGTGCTATCTGCACATCTTCTACACGGTCGGCTGGTACTATTACACGGCGTATGGCCGTACATTTTTGTCCTGCTTTGGTTGTTATTTCCCGCGCCACTTCTTTGATGAAGATGTCAAACTCAGGCATGCCGTTATGTACATCCGGGCCCAGCACGCAGCAGTTCAGTGAGTCGGCCTCAAGGTTAAAGGGCACATTCAGCTCTATTACCCTGGGGTGCGTTCTCAGGCTGTTGCCTGTACTGGCCGATCCTGTAAAGGTAACCACGTCCTGGGCTTCCACGGTATCCAGTATGCCCCTTGCCGAACCGCAAATGAGCTGTAAAGAGCCTTCAGGCAAAATGCCTGATTTGATGATCTCCTGGAACACGGCTTCGGTAAGGTAAGAGGTAAGCGTGGCCGGTTTTACTATGGCAGGCACGCCCGCCAGCAAGTTCACCGCCACCTTCTCCAGCATGCCCCATACGGGGAAGTTGAAAGCATTGATATGTATGGCCACGCCTTCACGCGGCACCATAATATGATGACCAATGAAGGTATTGTTCTTTGACAGTTTTGCAGCTTCGCCATCCACGTAAAACCGCTCGTTGGGAAATTGCCTGCGCAGGCTGGCATAGGCAAAGAGGTTGCCGATACCACCTTCTATATCCACCCATGAGTCCACTCTCGTGGCCCCGGTATAGGTGCTCACCTGGTAAAAGTATTCTTTACGCTCCAGCAGGTATAGTGCCAGTGCCTTGAGCATTAGCCCTCTTTGCTGGAAGGTCAGTTTGCGCAGTGCAGGGCCACCCACTTTACGGGCATACTGCATCATGCCGCCGAAATCAAGACCCTCGCTGCTGGCGGTAAATATAGCTTCGCCGGTCACGGCATTATGGAGCAGTTCGCCTTCATTTTGTTTCCGCACCCATTTACCTTCTGCATAATTCTTCAACTGTGTCACAGCCATAACGAATACTGTTTATTTAAGGCCTGCAAAATAGTCAATTCCTGCATTATCGGCTTTATCAGCATCAGGACTGCTGCTCCTTTTTCGTTTTTAGCGCATTTTGAAATATCTTTCTGCTGCTTTGCGCATATGTCGATATCTTTAAATAAGAATAAAACTGATAAGCTGCTTTTCTGGATAGCCGTCTTCATTATGGCTGCAGGCATTATTACGCGGCTTGTCGTTTTGCTCCAAAACCGGAACCTGATCATTGATGAGTGTAATATAGCACGCAATATCTACGAACGGGGATTTGCAGCCCTCGCACAACCCCTCGATTACGAGCAATATGCACCACCCGTCTTTCTATGGGCATTGAAATTGTTTACAAACCTCTTCGGCATGAGCGAACAGGTATTGCGCTTATATCCTTTCCTTACCTCCATCGGCGCCCTCATCATGATGTACCTGGTATTGAAGGAATATACCTCGCTAAGGTCATTATGGTATCCCCTGGTCCTTTTTGCTGTGGCGCATATAATGATACGCTACAGTACCGAGGCCAAGCAGTATATGCCCGATGTGTTCATAACCCTTTTGCTTATATGGTTCGCATTAAAGACCGATATCCGCAGCATGCTTTGGTATAAGTTTCTCCTGTTTTGGTTCGTCATTGGCTCCATAGCTATCTGGGCGTCCATGCCGGCTGTTTTCATACTGGCATCTGTTGGGGTCTATTATGGCTATACCTGCCTGCAGCAAAAAGAGTATAAAAAGCTTGGCTTATTGATATTCCTGTCTTTGTTATGGCTGGGGCAATTTGCCTTTTATTACTATGCCATCCTGAAACCACAGATACAGTCTGATTACCTCCAGCAGTTTCACAAGGACTATTTCCTGTACGTATTACCACACAGTTACCAGCAGTGGAAACAGGATTACCATATCCTCGCCGACCTGCTTGAATCGGCAGGTGGCTACCATGCATTGGCTGTAATATTCCATACGCTTCTCATACTTGCGGCAACAGGTGTGCTTTTATATAAGCACACGGCAAAGGGGTTGCTGATCATCACACCGCTGGTCATAGTAGTAATAGCTTCAATGGCACACCAGTTTTCATTGCTCAACAGGGTGGCCTTGTTCACGCTGCCCTTATTGCTTATACTTATTGGCTATGGTTTTGATCTGTTCCTGAAAGTACGTTTCGTGGCCTGGCGTTTTTTGATGGTAGTTATAGCCCTCATATGCATTGTTAATCACAACAATGCATATAAAATGATCAATAAGCCTTTCTCAACTGAGGACTTCACGACCGGCCTTAGTTTTCTTAAAAAAGAACATATTTCCGGCGGGCAGCTATATATCCATAATGGTTCACGCCCCGCACTCATATATTATACCCGGATGCACCCTGCCAAAGAAGAATGGGCACAGTTCAAAGATGCGCACCTGCTATACTGGGATGCCAACTATGATTCCATTGCCACCAATGCCGGGGGGCGTATAGCTTTGATAATCACTAGTATATATCCTGATGAGCTGGCGCATATCCGTAGTGTCATGGAAGCACATATGCAACTGTTAGATAAAATGGACGACCATGATAAGCACAGGGTATTTGTTTATGTATACGAGAAAAGGTAAGTATCACTCCCCTACGCCAAACTGCCTTAAGTGATGCCAGGCATGTTTGTGCAGCAGTTGTACCGACATGTCGTAGTCCAGCTCCCCGAAGAAGGGGTTGGTCACTTTTTTACCGGGCTCATTTTTAAATACCTCGAAAAAATTATCCAGTTCGTCTTGCAGTTCGTCTATCGCTTCTTTTTTGCCGGCATGCTTCACGTCGGCGGGGGTATCACTCATTAAAGAATTGGGTGTGTTCTCCCTGAATGGTTTTTCGGATTCCAGGAAGGCCTGGTACTTGGGCAGGTGTTCTTCCGGGGTTTGTAGTGGCAATACCTCTTTCCCGCAGCCCACGCGCACATAGTCGCTCATATGCTCTATCATTTGCTGCACGTTCATTTTTCCCCATTTGCCGGCAGTAGCTGGATCAAGAGCAGAGAGTATTTGAGTATATTCCTTCCTGAGAAAATCTGCTTTTGCCGCAATGTTTTCCATAGCTATAGCAATTGTTTGATGAGCGATTCCTGCGTCACACCCTCAGCTTCAGCCTTATAATTGCGTATCACACGGTGGCGCAGCACGGGCAATGCCATGGCCTGTACATCTTCTATGTCAGGCGAGTATTTGCCGTTCAATAAAGCATGACATTTGGCGCCCAGTACCAGGTATTGTGAGGCACGCGGCCCCGCACCATACGAAATGTATTGGCTTGTCACATTAGGAACATTTCCTGAGCCTGGCCTTGTTTTATGTACCAGTCCTACCGCATATTCCAGCACATTATCAGGTACTGGCACCCGGCGCACCAGGTCCTGGAAGGCCAGTATTGCAGCACCGTCCAGCACTTTGGGCAAACTGGCCTCTAAAGCGCCGGTAGTATTGCGTACTATGGTCACTTCTTCTGCAAAACTGGGATAGTCCAGCGTTATCTGGAACATAAAGCGGTCGAGTTGGGCCTCGGGCAGCGGGTAAGTACCTTCCTGTTCTATAGGGTTTTGAGTGGCCAGCACAAAGAAGGGGGCCGGCAGTTTGTACAGTATGCCCCCGGTGGTTATGCTGCGCTCCTGCATAGCTTCCAGCAGGGCGGCTTGCGTTTTGGGTGGCGTACGGTTTATTTCATCCGCCAGTATAATGTTTGCAAATATGGGTCCTTTAATAAAGCGAAACTGTCTTTGCTCGTCCAGTATCTCGGCACCGGTTATATCACTGGGCATCAGGTCGGGGGTAAACTGTATGCGTTTGAATGAGAGGTCCAGCGCATCGGCTACTGTTTTTACCAGCAGGGTTTTGGCTAGTCCCGGCACGCCCACCAGCAGGCTGTGCCCGTTGCACAGTATCGAAATGATCAGTTTGTTCACCACATCTTCCTGTCCTACTATTATTTGCCCTATTGCCTTGCGTATCGATTCATAATGCTCCTTCAGCGAATGTGCTGCATCTATATCATTTGCGTAAGCCTGCATCTTTTTTCTTTCCTTTGGTAATAAAGAGTGGAAGTTCTGTTATTTTGTGTAAACTAACAAATCTCGCATTAATGGATATAACGATACGTGAAGCGCAGGCCAGTGTTGACCAATGGATACGTACTGTAGGGGTTCGTTATTTCAACGAGCTGACCAACCTGGGCATTTTGATGGAAGAGACAGGCGAGCTGGCGCGCATCATCGTACGGAAGTATGGTGAGCAGTCTTTTAAGGAGAGCGATCAGCACAAAGACCTCGCGGATGAGATGGCAGATGTGCTCTGGGTGCTTATTTGCCTTGCCAACCAGGCAGGAGTTGATCTTACTGACGCCCTGCAAAAGAATCTTGAAAAGAAAACTGCAAGGGATCGGGATCGCCATAAGCAGAACGAAAAATTAAAATAGTTATAAAATGCGAAAGGCTGCCTGCAGGCAGCCTTTCGCATTTTATAACTTAAGGTAATTATTTGCCTACAGTTATTTGTTGGCCTATACCGTCTCCTGCACTTGTGCGTACGAGTACGATGTAGTTGCCTGGTGTAAGATTGGCAGTCTCAACAGGAATAATGTGTTCGCCTGTTGACAGGTTATTTGCTGCCGTTTTAGTTACTACGCGGCCTGTAACATCCATCAGTTCTATCGTTACACTGGCAGCATTTTTCAACGCAAATTTTACGTTGGTGTTTGTTGTTGCCGGGTTAGGATAAGCGCCGTAGTAAGTAAAGTCATTCCTTCCTATACCATGTACGCTTGTAACAGTATGTATGATCACAACAGGGAAAATGGCGAGGTCATTCTTCAAGCCGTAGAAACGATAGTTATCAGCCCATGAATTACCTGAGCCAACAGCACTTTTCACGTTGTAGATCGTATCTGGGCCAACTACGGTATAAAGCGTAGTAAGACGCTTGCCGTCATTAGATGACATCAGGCCGATAGTGTCGCCGCCAACGAAGGGATATACATAATCCATTGAGAAACCAACGAAGAAAGAGTCAGTCAGCATTACATGACTAGGCAATACAGTGTATTTACCGGAATCCGCATGTGCGCCTGTTGGATCGATACCCAAATTTTTGATGCTTACATTGATCGAATCGAGTAGAGTATTAGGAAAACCATTATACTTAATAGGGGATGTGCCGGTTAAAGTCCCTTGCGACCAGGCCTTTAGTGTCACCATTTTGTTTGTGGAAGCTTGGTAATGTCCGGTAAATTCACTCACGATACCTAAAAGTTCCAGTGAACTGTCAGCGGGATTGAAATCATATCTTTCTGCAGCGGAATTGTAGCCAAAAGCATTCATACCATAGATATACCCCGGGGTATCTATGAAAGTGTAATAGAAGAATGTGTCAACATGGTTGATCAGAATCAGGGTGTCGCCATTCGCAGTACCTTTGGCAGCAAAATTATTGCCAAAGCTTTTCATTTCAGCAGCACTATTGCTTGCTGTGCCACTTACTCGCATGTTTTGGGCCATAGCGCTTACACTTAAGGCAGCTGCAACGGTGAATAGTAATAATTTTTTCATAAAAGCGTTGTTTTAAATTTTTGCTAATTTATTGAAATTGATTGTTTCGGCAAACAAATTAGTCTAAATAAGCCAAAAAGTACAAAATAATGACTATTCGTTCTTACCGGGCTATTAATTAGACGTAAATTTGCCTGTTTTTGTTAGTTTCAATTGTGTTCATTAACGCTTTTTAAGGATTATTAGGATTATGGTTTTTTCGTCTAAGCTGGTAGAAGATGCAGTGCAGGAGTTTTCCCGCTTACCGGGTATAGGCAAAAAAACAGCCCTGCGTATGGTATTGCAGTTGCTTAAGATGAAGGAAGGCGAGGTAGATACTTTTACCAATGCGCTCTCCCGCATGCGGCACGAACTGGTTTTTTGCGATACATGCCACAATGTTTCCGACACCACCACTTGCACCATATGTGCCAATCCCGGCCGCGATCGTAGCCAGGTATGCGTAGTGGAGAATATACGCGATGTGATAGCGATAGAAAGCACAAAACAGTATAGCGGCCTCTATCACGTATTGGGGGGCATCCTTTCCCCGCTCGATGGCATAGGCCCCGAACAACTGAATATAACTACCCTGCACGACAGGGTCAAAGATAGTGGGGTCGAAGAGCTCATCATGGCCCTTAGCCCCACCATCGAGGGCGATACCACCGTTTATTACATAGCCCGGCAGTTTAAAGACCTGCCCGTACGCATCACTACAATCGCGCGGGGTATCGCTTTTGGCGGCGAGCTGGAATATGCCGATGAGATGACATTGGCCCGTTCTATAGCGAAGCGCTTGCCTATTGAGAACTATGTCACGGTGCACAATAAGGCCAATTAAGATTATTTTTAAGACCAACCATAAGGAATAAGGTGATACTGGATAGTCATGGCAGGGAAATAAATTATTTACGTTTGGCGGTTACCGACCGCTGCAACCTGCGCTGTACCTACTGTATGCCGCATGATGGACTGCAATGGCTGCAAAGGGACGAACTGCTTACCTACGAGGAGATGCTGCGGCTTTGCAGGCTCCTGGTGAGCAAGGGCATATCTAAGATCCGTATCACCGGTGGTGAGCCCTTTGCCCGTAAGGATATGATGCATTTGCTCACTTCACTTTCCGAGATCGATGGGCTGAGCGAGCTGACCCTTACAACCAATGGGGTATTGACCGCCCCCTTCATTCCCGGAATGAAAAAGATAGGGATCCGTTCGGTAAACCTGAGCCTCGATACACTCGACCGGGAACGTTTTTTGGCCATCACGCGCAGGGATGAGCTCGATAAAGTACTTGATACGCTCCGTGCACTGCTGCAACAGGGCATGGGAGTGAAGATAAATGCGGTATTGATGGATGGCCGGAATACTGGTGATATCAGGCCGCTGGTGGAACTGGCAAAAGATAATGCCGTATCGGTCCGTTTTATCGAGGAAATGCCTTTTAATGGCGATGGCGCTGATTGCCAGCCGCCCGTATGGGACCACCCCCGTATTTTGCAGGAGATAAAAGCCCATTTCCCCGGCATTTACAAAATTCCCGATGCGCCGCATGCTACCGCATATAATTACAGTATTCCCGGTTATAAAGGCACTGTGGGCATTATTGCAGCCTATACACGCTCTTTCTGTGGTTCTTGCGATCGTATACGCATCACACCGCAGGGTACATTGAAGACCTGCCTCTATAGCGATGGTGGTTTGAGTGTGCGCGACTTGCTGCGCAGCCAGCAGAACGATGAGTTGTTGCTTGCCACACTCTTAAGTGCAATAAATAATAAACCCCGCGATGGCTGGGCAGCGGAGCATAGCCGCAAAGAAGGTAGAGTACTGGGTGAATCAATGGCCATTATTGGCGGTTAGCCGCAAACAAATTTTATGATAAGCGTACAGGAAGCTGAAAAGATCATTTTAGAGCAGGCCACCGGCTACGGCACCACCGATCTGCCTTTTGAGCAGGCATTAGGTCATGTGCTGGCCGCCGATATTCTTGCCGACAGGGACTTGCCTCCGTGCAACAGGTCAACGATGGATGGCATTGCTATTAGTTTCAATGCTTTTCTCGATGGCATACGCTCTTTCGCTATTACAGCGGTGCAAGCTGCTTCCGATGAGCCGGTTATTTTATCTGCTCCGGGCGATTGTATCGAAATAATGACAGGTGCTGCCATTGCTGCACCTGCCGATACGGTCATACGCTATGAGGATATCAGTATTCAAAATGGTGTCGCAATCCTGCAAACAGATGCGGTCAGGCAAGGGCAAAATATTCATGAGCAGGGGGCCGATAAGAAGGCAGGCGAGGTTATTGTGTCCGCCCCTGCCATCATCACTCCTGCCATCATTGGGGCAGCAGCCTTTACAGGTTATACGCGGCTGGCGGTTAAAAAGCAGCCCTCTGTTATGCTTTTTTCCAATGGCGATGAGTTGATGGAGGTTTCCGAAACACCCCCGTCCTATAAAATAAGGCGTTCTAATACCTATGCATTAGCGGCAGCTTTAAGGCCGCATAGTTTATTGGCCGGTAACAGGCACCTGCCCGACGAAGAAGAAGCAATAGAGCAGGCCATAGGAGAAGCATTGAATAAATACGATGTTATCATGATGAGTGGCGGGGTGTCTATGGGCAAGTACGACCTGGTGGCTAAAGTGCTGGAAAAATTATCGGTAAGACCACTCTTTCATAAAGTGAAACAAAGGCCCGGCAAACCCTTTTGGTTTGGGGTACATGAGCAGGGTGCAACAGTCTTTGCTTTTCCGGGCAATCCCGTATCTGCCTTTATGTGCTTTCACCGCTATTTCCTGCCTTGGTACCGGGCTTCAATGGGCATTGCAAACAAGCAATGTTATGCGATGCTTGCTGCGGATATTACTTTCATGCCACCCCTGCAATATTTCCTGCAGGTCAGGCTGCAGCTGGGCGCAACCGGTCAGCTATTGGCCACCCCCGTGGAAGGCAATGGTTCGGGCGACCTGGCCAGCATGACTGTAGCCGACGCCTTTATGGAATTACCCTTAGAACTTGATAACTTTAAAAAAGGCGATGTATATCCTATATGGCCTGTACGACCAATATTTATTTGAGCATGAACGATTTTTCACACCTGGATGATAAAGGCCGCGCAACGATGGTTAACGTTAGTGCAAAGGCCGTGACAACACGTACTGCTACGGCAAGGTGCATTGTATCGCTGCCGGGTGCAGTGCTGGCAAAGCTTAGCGATGGCGATATCCAAACTAAAAAAGGCGCGGTATTTCAAACTGCGGTAATTGCGGGCATAATGGCCGCTAAGCGCACGGGTGAGTTGATACCGCTTTGTCATCCCCTTGGGCTCGAAGATTGTAAAATTGAAATGAGCTTTAACGGCAATGATGAACTGTTGATAGATTGCACTGCTGTCATTACGGCAAAGACAGGGGTGGAGATGGAAGCCCTTGTCGGGGCCTCTGTTGCTGCGCTCACCGTTTATGATATGTGCAAGGCGCTGAGCCATGATATAGTAATTAAGGAAACGAAACTGCTGGAAAAGACCGGGGGTAAAAATGATTTCAAACGAAGCGAGTAATATGGTGAATGGACTGGTGCTTGCCGGTGGCAAAAGCAGCCGCATGGGGCAGGATAAAGGCGCTATCCCATGGCACGGCATGGAGCAGCGTGATCATCTTGCGGCCTTGCTCCAAAAATATTGCCTGGAAACATATATATCATGCAGGGAAGAGCAAAATATTGAAAGTGCTTACCCGCTCCTCTTCGATACAATAGATGGCGTTGGTCCCATTGGCGCTATACTTACTGCGTTTCAGAAAATGCCCGCGACAGCATGGCTGGTTGTGGCCTGCGATTTGCCCTTGCTTGATGCCCCAACCTTGCAATACCTGTTCGATAACAGGAATAAAAATGCCATAGCAACTACCTTCGAAAGCCCTTACGATGGCTTGCCCGAACCTTTGATAACCATATGGGAGCCCGCAGCATATCCATACCTGCTTGCGCTGCTTGGCGAAGGTTACAAATGTCCGCGTAAAGCGCTGATAAAAAGTGATAATGCGAACATATTGAAAGCTCCGTACCCCGATGCTTTGATAAATACCAACACACCCGAAGATGCAGAGAAAGTAAAAGCTATATTGAGTAAAACGCAGGTTAACCAATGATGCAGGATATGGAAAGATATAGCTGCCAGTTATTGCTGCCCGGTTTTGGTGCGCAGGCCCAGCAGTTATTACAGCAGGCAAGGGTATTGATAGTGGGTATGGGTGGTTTGGGCTGCCCGGCTGCACAGTATCTCGTTTCTTCAGGTGTGGGCACATTGGGCATGGCCGATTACGATATCATAAGTCTCAGCAACCTGCACAGGCAGGTCTTATATAGCGAGCATGAAGTGGGGCAAAAGAAAGTACGTATAGCTGCTGCCAGGCTGAAGGTGCAGAATCCGCACGTACAGGTAGTAGTACACGATGAGCGTGTGGATGTTGGTAACGTGGCTGCTTTGATAGCCGCTTACGACATAGTCATAGATGCTACGGATAACTTTGATACACATTATCTGCTGAATGATGCCGCTGTGATAGCAGCTAAGCCGCTGGTGCATGGTGCTATCTATCAGTACGAAGGGCATGTTGCCGTTTGGAACATGCTCAATCCCGATGGCACACGTGGCCCTAATTACAGGGACTTGTTCCCTGAAGTGAACGCCATGCAGGTACCCTCCTGTAATGATGGTGGGGTGCTGCCTACTATTGCGGGTATCATAGGCTGCATGCAGGCCAATGAGGCGATAAAGATCATAACCAGGCAGGAGGGCATTTTATCAGGCAGGATGCTGGTGTTTGATGCGCAGGCCATGCAAAGCCGCATCATTAAGATAGCAGCGCGCACGAATACAGATATTAAAGAACTCCCGCGTCCTGCAGCTATATCCCTTCTTGATAAGGGGCAATTGAAAGAATTGCAGGGCTGTGATGATGTGTTGCTGGTTGATGTGCGTACGCCCGGAGAACATGCTGCATTCAATGTCGGGGGTATTAATATTCCTTTGCAGGAAATAGAAGGTAATATACAACAGCTTAATAAAGGCAAACGCCTGGTCTTCTATTGCGCTTCGGGTAAGCGCAGCATGCAGGCGGCGCAACATCTTAAAGAGTCATTTCCTATGCTCGATGTTTCCTCGCTTCGGGAAGGGATAAGTGATTGGGACTAACTAAGGATGCGCATTTACCCATACTTCACCGTCCGAAAACACTTCTTTTTTCCAGATGGGTACACTTTCTTTCAGGCTGTCGATAATAAAGCGGCATGCTTCGAAGGCTGCTGCACGGTGTACTGCTGAAACCGCTATGACCACCGGCACATCGCCAACCTCCAGCACACCTGTGCGATGATGGATCACGATGTGCTGCACATCCCATTTAGCCCTTGCGGCCAGGGCTATTTGCTGCATTTCTTTCAGGGCCATACTTTCATAAGCTTCAAATTCCAGCCGCAGCACGGTTTTGCCTTTCGTTTGATTGCGCACCGTGCCAATAAAGATATCGATGCCGCCACCGGCATCATTGCGCACTGCTTCAATACAGTCCTGTATGTTTATGTCGGTATTAAGTATCCGGATGTCTGTCATAATATTATCCGCCGCTTACTGGTGGTATAATGGCTATCTCGTCATGTTCGGTTATGATCTCGTCGCCCTTTGCATATTCATTGTTCAGGGCTATCATATATGTCGATAGCTGTTTTAGCTTTGGGTAATGCTCTTCAAGCATAGCCCGCAGTTCTGCTACGCTTATCCCCGGCGTTACTTCAAGCCCGGTATTCGCTCCGCCCACTATATCTTTTGCCACCCCGAAAACTATGATTTCAATATTCATGCCCTGTAAAAATAAGTCCTTTAATGCAGATGCTTGATCAGTACCTCAACCCCCGCTACGAATACCAGTATAGCAGTAGTGCGCCTGATGATAAGGGGCTGGAACCGGGCCGCACCCAGGCGCGACCCGATTTGTCCGCCCGCGAATACGGCAACACATAAAATGGCGATCCGGTTATAGTTAATGTCCCGGGGCAGGTTATGCAACTGGCCCGCTATGCCTGCTATCGAGTTCACCAATATGAACACACTGGCCGTTGCGGCTATTTTTTTTGCACCATCCCATTTACCCAGGTTCAGCAGCGGCGACAGGAATATCCCCCCGCCTATGCCTACCATACCCGACAGGAAACCAATGGCCCCGCCAAGCGCACCGTCTTTCAGGTAATTGACCTTTCCCGCCTCAACCTCCGCATAATTACTTTTTGTTTTGATCCAGAGCAGCACAGATGCGCTGAGCAGGCTGCAGCCAAGCAGGACGAAGAACACATGCTCACTTATTCTTAGCCTGGCCCCGATATAGGCCATGGGCACGCTTACTAATACCAGTGGCAATATCTTTTTAAGGTTCACCTGTTTATTGCGTATGAAGATGATCGTGCCACCCGTTACCACGATGATATTGCATATCAATGCATTGAGCCGTATCTCGTGAAAGGGTAGGGCATATAAAGCCAGTACGGCAAGATAACTGGACCCACCCCCGAAGCCTACCGACGCATAAATGGCGGCAATGATCAAAAAGAAGAAGATGATCTCGAAATGTTGCATATACTAGAAGTCGAACCGTTCATTAAAATATAAGTCCCGTCGGGATGACCTGTTTATAGAAAGTGTAATGTTATTTAAGTTATATCCCCATGGGAGCGGCCTGTATTTGAATATGTAAAATGCATTTGGTACAAGTGTCTAATAAGCTACAGTCCCATCGGGACGCCCTGTTTATAGAAAGCACCTTATTTACGCTATAGCTCCATAGGAGCGACCTGTCTTTTAAAACTTGCAAAATGCAGATCATGATCATCAGCTTATGGAAATATCACCCTCAAAAACAAATTCCGCAGCCCCTCTTAAGGTCACCTGTTCTGCACTTGCCGGGCCGTTCTTCATAAAGGTCACTTCCAGTATGCCACCCGGTGTTTGTATCCTGGTATCAAAATACCCGGTCTCTGCACCACTTGCCGCTATAGCACTGGCAGTTACGCCTGTGCCGCAGCTTAGGGTCTCATCCTCTACGCCGCGTTCATAAGTGCGTACGATCAGGTTATCGCCATCCCGCTGTACAAAATTCACATTGATGCCATTAGGCTCAAAATCGTGCCTGTGGCGTATTGCCCTCCCCTCAGCTACAACTGCTGCATTTTGCACATCCGCTACCCATTTCACATAGTGTGGCGATCCGGTGTTCAGCAGGCAATAGTCTGTATAAGTATCTATCCCGTTCACATCGCTCATATGCAGGGTTATGGTGTCGTTGTCGTTGATGCTGGCCTTGTGAACCCCGTCGATAGCAGTGAATGAAGCATGAGTGCTGATAATGCCCAGCCGCTGCGCAAAGGCGGTGATGCACCTGCCGCCATTGCCGCACATACTGCTTTCATTGCCGTCTGCATTGTAATACACCATATGAAAATCATAACCCTTTTTGTCTTCCAGGAGCATAAGGCCATCGGCTCCTATGCCCCTGTGCCGGTCGCATAGCATCGCTATCTGCCTGCTGTTAAGCTGCAGTTCTTTTTTTCGGTTGTCCAGCAATATAAAGTCATTGCCTGTGCCCTGGTATTTATAAAAGTGGAGTTTCATTTTGTTCCTTAACGGTTGCGTATATATTGTTCTGCTCTTGAATTCAGGTTACTGCTGCCCGAGCCGCTTAATTTATATAAGTAATTGCGCCAGTCCGCATTCCTTGTTTCCCCGTTCACTGTAGAGTGGAGCAAACGGTAATCATTGATCATTTCCGGCGGCCTGTAAAACAAAAATACACCTTCCTGGTTCAGCTTGCCCGCATTACGGTACTCCCATATCTCGTAGGGCAGTGCACCAGCTTCATTCTCTACAGGTACTCGTTCATCAGGCTTGCCGTATTTCAGGTATATGATACCCCGGTCTGTTTCGTAGCCCCTTGTTGCACCTGCAGTGAATAATTTGTTCACATCTCTTACCTTATCTGCATATTTTTTCCATTCTCCTTCAGGATCATTCTTGTTGCGTGCCGACCAAAAGTTATAGATAAAGTACCGTACATACATTTCATCCGGCTTTTTCTGGAAGCTTTTTATCGTTTGTGTCTCCAGCGCATCGCTGATAGGTGATATCATTTTCAGTACCGCCATCAGTTGCGGAAAGCTGAACTTGTCTACGAACGTCTTGGCCACATCGATCATCTCTATATGTTCGGGCATGGTGTCTTTGGGGCTAACTGTTTTTACTTCGTCCGGGTGCTTGTTCTCTCTTTGGAAAAAATAACTGTTGGCTGCAATGCGCACGCCCTTTTTATCTTCCAGTACTGTATTCAGGTAATAGTTCCCCGAAGGCAGCACGCCTATGTCAAAGCTGCCATAAACAGGTCTTACGGTATGCCGCTCGATACTGTCTTTATGCATCATCCCATGTACAGGCATTTCGTATTCCCTCCTTGAAATGAATACCCGTTGTATAAGCGGGTATTCATCTGCACTAAGCAAATTGCCCTGGTACAACTCGGCATAATAATGCAGCACTTTGTGGTAGTCATCAAGGAAATTGCTGCATAGAGGTATCTGCTGGTGCTCATTCTTAGAGAACATATTCATAACCGTTGATGCATAGGATGTATCCAGCAATTGCAGGCCGCTGTAAAAAGTGCCGTTTTCTTTAGCCACGGTAAAAGAATCGATATAGACGAATTTATTGCCTTCATAGCCCGGCTCCGATAGTTGCAGCAGCATGGTGATCTTTCCTTCGGGCAGCTTATAGCGGTGCAGGTCTATGATATTCTGTTGCCGCGCATCTGCCAGCGACCCTGCCGGGGCGGTGCGCTGTTCAAGGTGCTGCTCGGCCACTATGCCCGTATCGCTCCTGAACAGGATGTCGGTCTTCAGCGTCGCCCGCCACTGGTCATCTTTATTAAAGTGCAGCCCACCCGGTATTACCTGCCAGTAAGCTTCTATATATGCCCCCCCAATATCGCCACTGCTCACTTCTACGGTATGGAACACGGTATGCCATACCAGGGCGTTCAGTGCGCTTGCCTGCAGCGAGATCAATAGTGCTAATAAACAAAGTCCTGTCCTCCGGCCCATTTTTCGTATTTTTCGCAAATTACTTCTTTTGTCCCGATATGGCTTTTGCGATCGCTTCATATATACCATTTCCTTGTATTTCATACTGGGTCGCATTGTCACGATTGACCGAGCTTAAACTGGATAATGCCGAGCATTTCGAGAAAATGAGTTACCGGAACAAGTATTATCTCGCCGCAGCTAATGGCTTGCTTACGCTCAGCATACCCTTGCAGCATGGCCGCGAGCAGCGCACTGCGATGAAGGAGGTGCATATAGACAATAAGGCCCGATGGCAAACGCAGCACTGGCGCAGCATAGTGTCTGCATACCGGCGCACCCCCTACTTCGAGTATTACGAGCCATCATTGCAGCCGTTGTTCACTCAGCCATACGACCTGTTGGCAGATTTCAATATGGCCTCCATGCTCTGGCTTAAAGATCAACTGGCATTGAACTTTACCATACATACTGTTGATGAATATAGCCCCGAATATCCAGGTGCGTTATATGACCTGCGCAAAGGCCTGAAAAGAAAGCCCGCTCCTGGCTTCCCGGAGTACTACCAGCCCTTTCGCGACCGCATTGGCTTCCTGCCCGATCTCAGCATCCTCGACCTGCTTTTTGCAGAAGGTCCCAATACTATGCACTGGATAAAAACGAACCGGGAAAACATAATTAACGGGTAGCGTCAGTGCCACTTAGGCCAGCCGGGTGTCTTGAGGCTTAAAACTTGCGCATCTTCCATACGCCATACATGGCCTCCTGCACGATACCCTTGGTCATCTTCGATACGCCCTCTTTGCGGTCCACGAAGGTGATGGGCACCTCTTTTATTTTAAAGCCTGCTTTCCATGCGCGGTACTTCATCTCTATCTGGAAGGCATAACCAATGAACCTTACCTCATCAAGGGGTATGGCCTTAAGCACCCGTGAGCGGTAGCAAATAAAGCCCGCAGTTGGGTCCTGCACCGGCATCCAGGTGATCAGTTTGGTATAGAATGCACCGCCTTTTGATATGAAGATCCGGTCCCAGGGCCAGTTCACCACCTTGCCGCCTTTTACGTAGCGTGATCCTACTGCCACATCCGCGCCCTGTTCGCAGGCTTCATAGAGCCGCTCCAGGTCTTTGGGGTTATGCGAAAAGTCGGCATCCATCTCGAAGATGTACTCATAGTTATGCTCCAGCCCCCATTTGAAGCCGGCTATATATGCCGTGCCAAGCCCCATCTTACCTTTACGCTCCACGATAAAAAGCCTGTCGGGATGGGTGGCCTGCATGGTCTTTACTATAGCGGCGGTACCGTCGGGGGAGCCGTCGTCTATGATCAGTACATGAAAATTGCCCTTAAGCGACAGTACGGCAGGTATTATCTTCCCGATGTTCTCTTTTTCGTTGTACGTAGGTATTATAACAAGTTTGTCCAAGGCGGGCAAAAATTAGAAGCGGCAAAATACTAAATAATACGTAACACCGCGTTATAAGGGTCTGCTAAACTTTCTGGCCCAGCTTGCCCAGTTTCATTTTGTTCAGTATCTCCGATATCTTTTGTTTGGTATGCAGGGCAAAATCGCTTTGCATCATCCAGTCGTAATATTGCGGCTCTTCGGTGAATACATCGGTCACCTTGCGGCCTTTGTGCTTGCCGAAGTTGAAGACCGGTGCGCCATCCTTCATCACAATACGGCGGGCATAGTCCACGTATTGCTCTGTGTTGGTAAAGTCGTGCAGGCCCTTTACTTCCTGTGCCAGTTGCTGGTAGCGGTCCAGTTGCGACTCCAGTACCTCTATCGTGGCCAGTATATCGGCCTCGGCGCTGTGTGCATTCTGCATTTCTTTATTGCAGTAGAAGCTGTAGGCTGCGCTTAGTGTGCGTGCCTCCATCTTGAAGAATATCTGCTGCACATCGATCATGTGCCGCTCGGTAAAATCGACATTGATGCCGGCACGCAGCAGTTCCTCGGCCAGCAGCGGCAGGTCGAACTTGCTGGAGTTATAGCCGCCAAGATCGCAGTTGTGCATCCATTCATACAGCTCCCGCGCTATGTGCTTGAAGAGGGGGCTGTCCTTCACATCTTTATCCGTGATGCCATGTATATCGCTCGACGATTTGGGTATGGGCATACCGGGGTTCACGCGTTTTACATAGCGCTCCCTTTTGCCATCGGGGTGTATCTTGATCAGTGCCAGCTCCACTATCCTGTCTTTGGCAGGATCGGTGCCGGTCGTTTCCAGGTCGAAGAAGATTATAGGGCGTTTTAATGTTAACTGTGCCATTGGTAAAGTATCAATTCTATTGCGAAACTAAGCTATTCCAGTCAATTCCGTCGAAGGTGCCCGAGCTCATCAGCAGCAGGCATACGGGCTTGCCGGCTGCCGCAAGTGCCTTGCTTACCTCCGTTTCCAGCTTGCCTTTCTCATCGGTGACGACCAGGTCATCGCGCATGAAATATTTTTTCACTGCGGCAGTTTCCAGTTCGGGCAGTCCTTTGAGTGCTATGGCATGGTGGCTGAAGTGCACGATGGCCTTATCGGCAGCATCCATGCTCCCGGCATATTCCTCCAGGAAAGTTTCGTTCAGGCTGCTGTAGGTATGCAGCTCAAAGCAGGCGATAAGCGCCCTGTCGGGGTAGGCCTCGCGCACGGCGTCCAGCGTGGCTTTCAGCTTGCTGGGTGCGTGGGCAAAATCGCGGTAGGCCACAAAGCCCTCGCGCTCCGTAAGCTTTTCCAGCCGCTTTGCAGCGCCGGCAAAAGTGGCTATGGCTTTATAGCAATCGCTTTTGCTAATGCCCAGCTGCGTGCATACCGCCACTGCCGCCTGCATATTCAGCAGGTTGTGCCGGCCGAATACCGATACCGGCACGGGGCCTTCTTCCGTATCCAGCACCGCCTCGCCATCCTCGTAGTGGAAGGCAGGCATCTGGTAGGGCACTGCATGCAACTGCCCTGCCGATGAGGCCACCACTTTTTTCACTTCCCCGTCCTCGCCGTTATAGTACAGGGTGGCGCCCGGCTCCATCTTATCGCGCAGGTAGGTCTCGAACTGCTGCAGGTATATATCGTAAGTGGGGAACACGTTGATATGGTCCCAGGCTATGCCGCTCAGCACGCTGATATGCGGGCGGTAAAAGAATATCTTCGGTTTGGGCTCTTCCGGCGATGCCGGGTATTCATCACCCTCCAGCACGATCAGTGGTGCATCGCTCAGCCGCACCGAGCTGTCGAAGCCCGCCACCTTTGCACCCACCATATAGTCAAAGTCAATGCCCTTTGCTTTAAGTATGTGCATGATCATCGAGGTAATGGTGGTCTTGCCGTGGCTGCCGGCCACCACCACGCGCTGCTTGTTTTTGCTCACCTCGTACATGTATTGGGGAAAGGAGTATATGGCTATGCCCAGCTCTTTGGCCCGCAGCAGTTCCGGGTTGTCGGCTTTGGCATGCATGCCCAATACTATGGCATCTAAATTTTTTGTTATTTTTTCAGGATACCAGCCATGTGCGGGGGGCAATATGCCTGCTGCGGCCAGGTTGCTTTTGGCCGGGTCGTTTATCTCGTCATCGCTGCCCGTTACCTTATAGCCCTGCCTTTGCAGTGCCAGTGCCAGCTGGTGCATGATGGCTCCCCCGATCGCAATAAAATGTATATTGTTCATTAATTTTTCTTATCTTCGTACAAAAGTAACTCACGTTTTTACTATTTTATAAGACAGTTAAACATGCGAATAAATTCAACCTTCCGCCGAATCGTACCTGCAATAGCTATCATTGCACTTGCTTTAATGGCTTCATGCGTATCGGGCCAGAAAAAATATGGCTGCCCGAACCATTTACACGCATCATCAGCAGCAGCACTTCGTTAATATTCAACGATAATATTGCAACAAAAGGTTGGTAAACTACGGGTTTATCAACCCTTTGTTGTTTATAGCCCGTACTGTAGTAATTATAAGGCTCCTGGAGGTATCAACCCACCCATTAGTTCCTCCTGAAACCCCCTGTCTTCGGCAGGTAAGCCTTTAGTTTGAATACCGGGTGCAGCTCTATGCCCGTGGGCGTGCAGCCATCCTTATCGCAGGGCATATTCCAGAAGGGCACGGCCAGCAGGTCCACCTTTACTACATAGCCGGCATCGTTCCAGCTTTTTATATCATCGGCCACATAGCGGGCATCGGCATATTTGCGTTTCAGGTAGGGGTATATGTTCAGGCTGCTGCAGCGCGGGTTGGGTATCCATGCGCTCATCTTATCGCCCGTGCCATCCTTATGCGTGCTCAGCAGCAGGCGGTATTCCATATCCTTTTCGTTCACCTTCACATCATATACATAGCAGGTCATTTTCACCATGCGGCGCTCATCGGCCTGGCGGTCCATATCGGCATCTTCCAGGTTGGTATGGCTGTACTCATTGGGTTCCTTCAGGTTGCGCAGCTCAGTAATGGTGGCCCTTTCGGGCTGTATGGCAAACCAGTCAATATTACTCCTGTCGAGCAGCAGCTTCTGCCGCCAGCGCCAGACACCGCATTCATCCTGTGCAAATAATTGTTGTGTACCTAATAAAAGGAAGGCCAGTAAGCATATCTTCTTCATAATTGTAAAAATAGGTTGCCAGCCTGATAAGTTGACCGGTTGATGAGCAGAGGATGGGTGATTTTTTTTATTTCCCATGTTTTTATTGATAATGAATGGTTTAAGTTAAAAAAATGTCTCAAAAATATCACAAAAATGTCTCACTATAGGGTGTTTTGCGGGACAGGCAGTGAACAGGGCCATTCAATTAAATTGAAAAGTAAACAGGAAAAAGCGTTCACTTTTGAAATAGCTGATGTTGCTGATAATGAGTTGTTTAACTGTTTTTCAAAGGTGATCATAGGTTAATTGAAGGTTTTAAAGGTCAATAACACCGAAAAGCCGTGGGCGCTTGTAACAGCGCTACGATCTTTCCTGTTTCCCTGCAAGTTACCATGACTGACAGATATGAGCCAAATACTGTGGAAAAGAAGTGATAGAATTGAAATTTAGAATGTGTGGGGGGATGGCTTATCTCCAATCTGAAGTTAGGCAACCGGGGAGGGCGAAACCAGAAGACTGCGATCAACTGACGTCACTTCTGTACAAAAACCTTAAAGGCTTGCCGAAAGTTATCGTTGACAACTTCGATAACCAAGGCTCCGCTTGGCAAATCAGATATCATTAATACATTTTGACTATATGGATGTTTTTTTACAGCAATTGTTCTACCTAATATGTCAAGAATATGAACCTGGGAAGTTAAAATGCTACTTGATTCAATAAATACAGTCCCATTATTAAAAGTGGGATAAACGGAAATTTTGCTGTTAATTGATTGCGTAGGTACAAGTGTACCGTGCCTACTAAACTTCAATGCCCAAAGATCATCATTGCCAAAGTTGATCAATTGAGATAAATCGCCGTCAGTGGAAGCAGTAAAGCCACAGAATGCGTAGTTGGAATCGGCACATTGGAATATGTCGCCGGGAGCATCAATATTACTTCCCCCTAAAACTCTCCCCCAAATAAACTGGCCGGTATCATTTGTTTTAAATATCCAAACATCTGTAGCATTAGTATCTCCATAGTGAAAGCCAACATCACCATCATCTGAATAGCTTGTAGCCATAGTTATATAGCCTCCTTCTTTGCTTACAAGTAACCCTTTTGCAACATCGCTTCTGCTACCACCATAATGCTTATTCCAGGTGATATGCCCGTTTTTATCAAGGTGAAATAGACAAACCTCATAATTGCGTGGAATATTTATAAAATCGCCGTCTGTAGAGCCATTCGTTAGTGAGATAACAAAACTACTATCAGCTAATTCCTTTATGTCTCCCAGTGTTTCGTTAGCAGACCCGCCGATAGAACGGCTCCACAGGATGGTTCCCGATTGATTGATCTTTGCTATCCAAACATCATAATTAAGTGAAACTCCATGATGATCCATTACGTCACCATCAGTCGATTGGCTTCGACCTGCAATTACATAATTGCCGTCATTTGTTTTAAGTATTGCCTGGGGAATATCATTATTTGAACCACCATAACATTTTTGCCATTCTAAAATGCCGTTCTTGCTCAATTTAACCACCCATATGTCATATGGAGCATTAATGTTTGCGTGCCAATTTGTTACATCTCCATCGTTAGTCGTCGTATGTCCTGTAAATATAAATCCGCTATCTTCAGTTTGCAGGATTGCGTATGCAGCGTCGTCAAGTGAGGTCCCAAATGTCTTTTCCCATTCAATCGTTCCACTACTGTCAGTTTTAACGATCCAACAATCTCCAAGTATTGTATCGTGCACAGTAGCCACATCACCGTTAGGTGATGATGCAAGGCCCGCAAATACATATCCTCCATCAAATGCTTCTTTAACGGCATCAAATCCACGAATCCCATCACCACGACTCCCCCCATAACATTTTGCCCACTTAAGGTCACCCTGGCTATTAAACTTTGTCAACCAAACATCTACTGAGCCGTGATTATTATTAACAGCGAAATCTATACTTTCGGTTTGGCCAATAGCCAAAAAATCACCACTACTTGTTTCAATTATAGAGCTGCCGAAATCCCCAGCTGTGCCACCTAATAATGTTTGCCACTGAATAGTTGGCGCAATTTGTTGAGCATGTAAATTGAAGACGAAAAAGCAAGGTAATAGCTTAACGAGGAGCTTCATAAAACAAGGCTATATTATATATGTAAAAATTTTCTTCAGATCGACTAATAATAGGATCGTTCTCTCCTTAGGTAAGTATCCCGTTTTCCAATAATCTTCTTTCAACTTTGTCATTGAACTTTAAACTCAATATGTCCCCATCAAAATCCAGGTTGTATGGTGGTTCAACATCGGTCTGCCAAAGTTGCTTACCCTGAAGATCGAATATACCCACCGTAAGTTCTTCCTGTTGAACTATATAGTTTTTATATTTATTCCATCCCAAGAAACCCACACCCGCATCTTTTTCAAATACTATACGTTTATCAGCAATGTTAAAAACCTTAACCACCGTACCGGCGCCGATAAATAAAGTTTGGCTTGTGTTTTCATAAAGCAAATTTGGGTGAAAACCAGCACAGTCTACCGGAAAGCTCCTGAAAGCAATTATGACATACTGCTCATGCGGGAAGCGGGTCGCAATAATTATATGTACTGCTGTCCCGTCATTCGCGAGGCCCTTATCATCAACAAATAGTGCATGCTTCAGATAATGGTCCAAAATCACCGGTGGCTCACCTGTGTATATGCTAATACTATATTCCTCTAATGAAAAAGTTACCACAAGCTATTTTAATACAATTTAAATCTACTAAAAATTTCCTTGAGAGAAATGCAACGGACATGGTTGTGGCGGCCTTGGCTAATACAGGCAAATAACTACCTTAGCGCAGCTAACTGAGTACCGGATAAAATGAAACAAAAAATAGCCAGGATATTTCGTGTAACAGGTATCATATTCTTTGTGGACCTGCTGCGCTACCGCTATATGTGGTTAAAGAACAGGAAGAAGAATAAACAATTCCTGGTCGAGAACCCCGGTATCGCCTTGCCCGGCCCCTATATGATCTATGAGACCTTCCGCCTCGATTACCAGCGCTATTATGAGAAAGGCCGGGAGACCGCGGAATGGGTAAAGGAGGAGGTGAGCCCCTTCATGGAGCTAGCCAGCCGCGATATACTGGACTGGGGCTGCGGACCGGGGCGCGTAGTGCGGCACCTGCCCGAAGTGATCGGTAAGGGCTGCCGCTTTTATGGCAGTGATTACAATGCCGCTTATATAAACTGGTGCAGCAGCCACATACCCGCTGTCACTTTCAGCAAAAACGACTTAAACCCGCCGCTGCCCTATGGCGACAAGCATTTGATCTCATTTATGTTCTTTCCATATTCACCCACCTTTCGGAGCGTAGCCACAGGGAGTGGTTTGATGAGCTATACCGCTTGCTGAAGCCCGGTGGTATCCTGCTGCTCACCACGCACGGCGACATTACCCGACAAAACCTGCTGCCTGATGAGCAGCAAAAGTTTGATGCAGGGGAGCTCGTAGTAAGGGGAAATGTAAAAGAAGGGCACAGGATGTACACCGCATACCACCCGGTAAAGTATATGAATACCCTCTTTGACCATAAAGTGACCGTATTGAAACATAAGGCGGGCACGAGACAAAGCTGGGGACTGGAGCAAGACCTCTGGCTGCTGCAAAAAGGCAATAGCTAAATAAGCACATCGCTGCTTGGCAACAACTTCAATTTATCTTTAATTTTGCCCCATGGCATATAGGTCATTAAGAGAGTTCATTAACGCGCTCGATAAAGCAGGCGAGCTGGTACGCATCAATACCTTCGTGGATCCCGTGCTGGAGATAGCGGAGATAACCGATCGCATATCGAAGACACCGGACCGTAATAAGGCCCTGCTTTTCGAGAAGACCGGTACTGATTTTCCCCTGCTGATCAACAGCATGGGCAGCGAGCGCCGCATGTGCATGGCCCTGGGTGTTAATGACCTTGATGATGTGGCCAAAGACATTGCCGACCTCATCAAAAAAGTTGCCGGCCCCAAGCGCGGCCTTATCGAGAAGCTGGCGATGCTGCCCCAGCTCAATAAATTTGCCTCATGGATGCCCCGCGTGCTGCCCGGCAAGGGCGCCTGCCAGGATGTGGTGATCAGCGATAAGCCCGACCTGGGCAAGCTGCCTATACTGCAATGCTGGCCTAAGGACGGGGGGCGTTTCCTCACCCTGCCGGCCATACATACCAAAGACCCCAATACGGGGGTACGTAATATAGGCATGTACCGCATGCAGGTATTTGGCCCCACTATGACGGGGATGCACTGGCACAAGCACAAAGTATCGGCCCGGCACTATAACGAGTACAAGAAGCTGGGCAGGCGCATGCCCGTGGCCGTGGCCCTGGGTGGCGACCCTGTATATACTTATGCCGCTACGGCCCCGCTGCCGGAGAATGTGGATGAGTATATGCTGGCGGGCTTCCTGCGCAAGAAGAGCGTGGAACTGGTAAAATGTATTACCCAGCCTGAACTGGAAGTGCCTGCCGATGCCGACTTCATTATAGAAGGCTATGTAGAGCCCAATGAAGAGCTGATATGGGAAGGGCCTTTTGGTGACCATACGGGCTATTATTCGCTGCCCGACTGGTATCCCCGTTTTCATGTCACGGCCATCACGCACCGCGATGATGCCGTTTACCCCGCCACTATAGTGGGCATACCCCCGCAGGAAGATGCCTGGATCGGCAAGGCTACGGAGCGCATCTTCCTGGCACCAATGAAGATGACCATGGTGCCGGAAATAAAGGATATGAACATGCCCGTGGAAGGGGTCTTTCACAACCTCGTGATCGCGGGCATTAATAAAGAATATGCAGGGCAGGGGCAAAAGGTGATGAATGCCATGTGGGGTGCTGGCCAGATGATGTTCAACAAGATACTGGTGATAGCAGATGGCGATGTGAAACTGGATGACTATAAAAAGCTGGCCAAATATGTATTCGACAACCTGGACCCTGCTACCGATGTGTACTTCAGCCAGGGACCTATGGATGTGCTGGACCATAGCTGCTCGAAACTGGGCTTTGGCGGCAAGATGTGTATAGACGGTACCTGGAAATGGGATGAAGAGATAAATGGCAGCAGGAAGCTATTTAAACTATCCAAAGATTTTTCGACGGCCGCATTGCAGCAGGCCTTCCCCGGGCTGGTTAGTATCAATGATATAGCAGCGAGGGAATGGGGCATACCGGTACTGTTCCTCGCCGTGCAAAAAGACCGGCCGGGCCATGTGCGTGAGTTGCACGAGGCCCTGTGCAAAAGGCCGGAACTGGAAGGCATTAAAATGATATTGTATGTGGAGCATACGGTAGATACAGCAGATATAGCCGATGTGCTCTGGCGCTTCTGCAATAACCTGGACCCTCGCAGGGACCACATGTATGGAGGAAAAGATAATAATATACTGGGCCTCGATGGCACCCGTAAGACCAAAAAACTAGACGGCTTTGAGCGGCCCTGGCCCAATATCATCGTTGCCGATGACCGCACGATCCACTCGGTGGACAAAAAATGGGAGCTATTAGGCCTTGATGATATAATAATTTCTCCTTCTTTGAAGTATAAAACCCAACTATATGGGGAGGAAGCATCTGTCTTAGATACAGAATAAGGCTAAATTTTCAGTAATTTTACTAACTTTAAAAAAAATAGCATAATGAAACGTTTTGTATTATCCTGCTGTATATTGGCTGTAAGCACTACGATGGTATTTGCGCAGGCTGCTAAGAAGACTACAAGCCCCAATAATAATAATGCGACTTTGAGCGCAACAAAAAATAATACTGCAACTACCCGGGTCACTGCGAAAGACCTGATGGCTAAGGCCAACGAATTTGAGGCGGAAATGACACGCAATAACAGGGATCTTGCCGACCAGCGTGCCGAGGATCTCAAAACTATGATGACCAATGACCTGCACAGCATTAAGCCCAAAATAATGAATGCCCCAAATGATACTGAAAAGAACAAATGGATGGGTGTGCTGAATAAGAAGCAGACGATCTATTTTGACATCATAGCAGCACTGCACGACAAATTGGGTAATAAAGACCTGATCGTGAAGAAGTGCCGCGAATACGCTGCAACACTGTAATATAAAAACAGGCTGCAGGCCGCAAACATATACGAGGCTATAAGTATGATCTGGTATTATGCTTATAGCTTCTTGTTTTAAGAAATTGATAAGGCAGTGTGCACAAGGCTGCAATAATGCATGTTTTGTGCTATTTTCACGCTGCCAAAGTATGGTATGGCCAGATAGGATCGTACCTGCAATTGCCATAAGCTAAAAAGTATATTGTGAAAGCAATTATCCCAGTAGCCGGAGCCGGCACCAAATTACGCCCGCTTACCTATACCCAGCCTAAAGCCCTGATACCCATAGCCGGCAAGACCATCCTGAGTGTTATCGTGGACCAACTGCTTGATGCAGGTGTTACCGATTTCGTGTTCGTGATAGGCTACCTGGGCGAGAAGATACAGCGGTATATAGCCAAAACATACCCCGACCTGTCGTATACACTGGTGACCCAAAGCGACCGCAAAGGTACGGGCCATGCCATATGGCTTACCAAAGATGCGGTGGAGAACGATGAGGTACTGATCGTGCTGGGCGATACGATATGTGACTACAATGTGCAGGCGGTGCTGCAAAGCAATACATCGGAGATAGGGGTGCGCAAAGTGGATGACCCGCGCAGCTTCGGGGTGGCTGAGCTCAGTGATAATGATAAAGTGCTGCGCGTGGTGGAGAAGCCGCTGATACCCAAATCGAACATGGCGATGGTGGGGGTGTATTATATAAAAGAAACCAAAGAACTGTTCGACGCGCTTGAGGAACATATGTCGGGCAGTGCGGCCAGCGAGGAGGGCGAATACCATCTTACCAGTGCGCTGCAGCATATGATAGAGCAGGGCATACATTTCAAGGCCTTCAGGGTAAATAACTGGTTCGACTGCGGCAAGAAAGAGACCCTGCTATCGACCAATGCCATACTACTGAAACAACTGTCGGAGCAGAACGGGGAGGAACAACAGTCGCATACTTATGATACCAGTGTGATCATACCACCGGTGAGTATAGCTGAAGGGTGCAAGATATCGCATTCCATCATTGGCCCCAATGTGACGATCGGTGAGCATACCAGCATAGATGCCTCCATTATCAAAGACTCGATCATAGGCTCTTATGCCGAGCTGGAAGAGGTGGTGCTGCATTCATCCATCATAGGCAGCGATGCCTTTGTGCGCGGGCTCAGCCAAAGCCTGAACATAGGTGATAATACAGAGATAGACCTGGGCTAAGACCATGTTCCTCCAAGGCTGTATTTCTTTAACAGATAATGTGCTATCTAATGTGACCTCAAGATATTACCCTCATTACATTATACATATATCATAAGTGAGGCAAGATGCTCAACATTGGAATATTAGATGAATTTGATGGGAATTGATCCCAAAATATGTTTTCAGGGCTAATGGTATTGAAAACGATCATATGCACCGAAATTCATTTTGCACTGTTAAAATGTATAACTTCGCACACCTGAATAAAATAAATGAGTTCCATAACCGACAAGCTGGAGGCTATAAAAGCAAGATTTGATGAGTTGGGCGTAGCACTGACCAATCCTGAGATCGTGAGCGATAATAAGAGGTTTTCGCAAACAAGCCGTGAATACCGCAAGCTGGAGAAAATAGTTGAAGCATATAAACGTTATAAGGCATGTATTTCGGGCATAGATTTTGCGCGTGAAGTGCTGAGTAATGAAAGTGACGAGGAACTGCGGGATATGGCCAAGGAAGACCTGGAAAAGCAGGAAGGAGAAAAGGAACAACTGGAAGAAGATATCAGGCAATTACTGATACCTAAAGACCCGCAGGACGAAAAGAATGCCATATTGGAAATAAGGGCAGGTACAGGCGGAGACGAAGCGAGCCTTTTTGCCGGGGAACTGATGCGCATGTATATGCGCTACTGTGAAAGAAGAGGCTGGAAACTATCGGTACTGAATGAGACTGAGGGAACCGTGGGCGGTTATAAGGAGGTGCAGCTGGAAGTGGTGGGTGAAGATGTGTATGGAACACTAAAGTTTGAAAGCGGGGTGCACCGGGTGCAGCGTGTGCCTGCAACAGAAGCTAGTGGCCGCGTGCATACATCGGCAGCAACGGTGGCAGTAATGCCCGAGGCGGAAGAGATAGATTTTGAACTGAAAGAAAGCGACCTGAAAATGGAGACTGCCCGAAGCGGCGGTGCCGGCGGGCAGAACGTAAATAAAGTGGAAACGAAAGTGATACTGACCCACGTGCCCACCGGAACGGTGATTACCTGCCAGACGGAACGTACCCAACTGGGCAACAGGGAAAAGGCTACGGAGATGATGCGTACAAAACTGTATGAAGAGCAAGTGAGGAAGCAGGAAGATGAGATAGCGCACAGGCGTAAAAGCCTGGTAAGCACGGGTGACCGGTCGGCCAAGATACGGACATATAACTTTCCGCAGGGGAGGGTAACCGATCACCGTATCAATATGACCTTATACTCGCTGGATGCTTTTATGAATGGTGAGATACAGGAAATGCTGGATGCACTACAATTTGCCGAGAATGCCGAGAAGATGCAGGCGGGTGAAACCGTAGCATGACCTGGCAGATTAGGAAATGGTATATCAAATACTTAAGTTTAAAAACATTTTTAACCGTATATAATAATGAGCACCCCCCGTTTCGATCTAGTAGATATTACGCAGACCATACGCAAGCGCAGGCGTTTTATACTGACAGTGACCATTATAGCAATGGTGTTGGGCATCGTGTTTTTCGCAGTGAAGAAGAAAAAGTATGTTGGTAAATCTGAGTTCCTGGTGAGCAACCCGCTTTATTCCGACCGCATCAATATGTTCGCTGCGTCCAGCAACAAGATGGACTACTTTGGCGATGACGATGATATAGATAAGGTAGTGGCGCTGGGGCAATCGGATACTGTAATAGACCAGATCATAAGAGGCGCAGGGCTGGATACGGCCTATAAAATGGATGTGAATGACAGGGCTAAGCTGTATGAGCTCAAAGAGCGTTTCCAGAAACAATTTGACCTGAAGCGCACCGAGACAGGGATGATGGAACTGACCTATACGGATGTGAACCCTGAACGTGCTGCAAGGGTGGCCAATGAGGCTGAAAAGGATATAGAACATGCTTATCGAAACATCTATATCACTATGCGTACTTATGTGCATGATGCGCTGCTGAACAAGATGCATGAGCAGGACAGTATGATCAATTCGCTGACCGATACGCTTGCCGTATTGCGCGAGGAGTCGGGAATATATGATGTGATAAGCCCCAACAGGGATAACATAATGATAGGTAATATCACTACACGCGGCAAAAATATGGGCCGTAATATAGAGCTGATACAAAATTATGAGTCGCTCAAAGACATGACGGTTTCGGACCGTGCCAAGATATCATCATTGCTGCAACAATATTCCACTGGCATAGAGCCTAAGGAGATGTCATTCTTTCATGTGATCACCAAAGCTACTCCGCCGGTAGAACCCAAAGGTCCCGGTTTTATCATCATACTGGTATCGAGCATATTCTTAGGATTTTTCTTCAGCAGCCTGTATGTATTGCTCAGCACTTATTACCGTGTGCTGGTGGCAGTGGAAAGATAACAATGGATCAACCCATACAATATAAATGGTGGCAGGGCATAAGCCTGGCAATATTATTCATTAGTATTGCCGCTTTCGCTTATACCGGCTCCTACCTTACACTGGTGGTGCCCGTAGGCTACCTGTATGTGCTGCTTATGGGCCTTAACTGGAAAACGGCATACTGGATATTGCTTTTTACTATACCGTTCTCCACGCAGCTTGAATTTTTCAACGATACATTATCTACAACGGTGCCGGATGAGCCGATGATGTGGTTGTTCCTGATCATGTTCGGTGTGACCTTTGTAAGACACCCCGATATTTTCCCTAAGCACTGGTGGCGCAACCCGCTGGTATTGGTGATCATGCTGCAGTACATATGGCTGATCGTAGCTGTTTATTATTCTAAGGAAACATTCATATCGGTCAAATTCCTGCTGGCCAAAACATGGTTCCTGATATCCTTTTTTGTGATCCCATTTTTTGTTTTCCGGGAGAAGAAAGATTTCAGGAGGGCGTTTTTTTTATTGCTGTTCGGCATAAGCACAACGATCCTGATCATCCTGATCAGGCACAAGGCTTATGGTTTTCACTTTCGTAAAGTAGAACAGGCTGTAAGCGGCATCTATTATAACCATGTAGATTACTCTACGGTGATATCTATGTTCTTCCCGCTGTTATTGGTGGCATTCCCGATGTTAAAACGCCGTCCCGGTCTTAAGGTACTGCTTGCCTTTATCATAGTGTTTTACCTTGTAGCTACTTACCTGACCTTTGCCCGTGCTGCGATGGTGGCAATATTTTTCTCGCTGGTAATAGGTGTGGCCACAAGGTTAAGGCTGGTGAATTTCGTTATGCCGCTCTTCTACGGTATGATGGCTGCTATATTGGTGTTTATGATACACCACAATAAGTTCATTGACTACCGGCCTAACTATAACAAGACCTACATGCACAAGACCTTCACGGACCATATAGTGGCCACTTTCCGTGGAGAAGATATGTCGTCGATGGAGCGCCTGTATCGCTGGATAGCCGGTATAAGGATGAGCAAGGACAGCCCGATAACAGGCTATGGCCCCAATGCATTTTACTACTATTATAAGCCCTATGCGGTAAGCTCTTTCCGGACCTATGTGAGCCGTAATACCGAGCACTCTACAACGCACAATTACTTCCTGTATATGCTGGTGGAGCAAGGCTGGCCTGCTATGATATTATATGCGGTGCTGGTAGCACTGGTGTTCGGGCAGGCGCAAAGGATCTATTTCCGTTTCAAGGATAAGTTTTACAAAAATGTAACGCTCGGCTTGTCGATGATGTTCGCTGCAGGTTTTATCAATAACTTCTTCTCAGAACTGCTGGAAACTCATAAAGTGGGTTGCCTGTTTTTCCTGGCGGTATCATTGCTGGTGGTGCTGGATAAGAAAAGCAAGGACGAGCAAAAACAACTGGCCGAAGGGAATACGGAGCCTATATCGTAGCAGGTTCTACCCAGGCTTCATTATCCTTTAAGAGCTGTATCAGCTCATCTACCGCTATTTCACTGGGCACATTGCGTTTCACGACTTCCTTGCCTTTATACAAAGTTATTTTGCCCGGGCCGCTACCTACGTAGCCAAAATCGGCATCAGCCATTTCGCCTGGGCCATTTACGATACAACCCATGATGGCGATTTTTACGCCTTTAAGATGGGTGGTAGCGGAGCGGATTTTAGCTGTGGTCTCCTGCAGGTCGAAGAGTGTGCGACCGCAGCTGGGGCAACTAATGTACTCGGTTTTACTAATGCGGGTGCGAGTAGCCTGAAGCACAGAAAAGGCCGTATTGTTCAGGAACTGGTGGTCGTTGCTGACGGGCAGGTAGGTGCGGCCACTTACCTTAAGGTCCTGAACGGGTTTGTTTTGCAGCCAGATGCCATCGCCGAAACCATCGAGGAAAAGCGCCCCGGTTTCTGTAGCGAGTTGTATCAATTGCTCATCGACGGTGTTGCCGGTACTACAAGTCTGCAGGATAACCGGATTTTGGCATTGCTGCTGCTGCATTTCGATAAGAAAACGCCTTACCGATGGCATAGCGTGCATGTTGCTGCTGCTGACGACCAGGACCGTATGCTTATTTGCTTTCGCCTCATCCAATACCAGCATCAATTCATCCCAGGGACTGTTGGCATTGATGGTAACAAAATGAAGGGAAGCAATGCAGGCTGTATCGAGGTATTGCTGTTGTGTATATAAGGGATGGTGTTTGATATTGCCGTCCGGGCAAGCATCACTATTGCAGATCACCTGCAATGTGCCCGGCAGTGCGAAGTCAATTATTTTGTTACCTGTATAAATGTAATCGGCAGCCCCATCGCGTATGGTCCACTTATCGGTGTGTTCATCGTATTGGTAGCCGACAGCCTGCAATGTGCCGGGGACGATCTTTGCTGCATTACTGAGACCGGCAACTACTACGGGCACATGTGCCTCACCGATATTATTTACCGCATCGGAATGGCGCCTGCTGTATGAGAAAGGATCATAGGGCAGGCGGTCTTTTTCCTGTGTGCTGAAAGGTTGCACAGGCTCATGTGTATTGCGGACCGTATAGCGTGCCACTATATCGCGGCAAACGGGTATCTCAAATTCAGGATCTTCCGTCAAGGATACACGTATGGTATCGCCTATGCCGTCTTCGAGCAGGGTGCCGATGCCTATGGCGCTTTTAATGCGGCCATCCTCGCCATCGCCGGCCTCAGTAACACCCAGGTGCAGAGGATAACATTCGCCAAACTCCTCATCCATCTGGCGTACCAGCAGGCGGTATGCCTGTACCATTACCTGGGGATTGCTGGACTTCATGCTCAGGATGATCTCATGATAATTCTCATCGCGAGCGATGCGTAAAAATTCCATTGCACTTTCCACCATGCCTATAGGCGTATCGCCGTAGCGGCTCATGATACGATCGCTAAGTGAGCCATGATTGGTGCCTATGCGCATGGCAGTGCCATATTCTTTACATATCCTTACAAGTGGTGTGAAGCGATCGCGGATGCGATCTATTTCTGCAGCATATTCGGCATCGGTATATTCTATGATATCGAATTTCTTTTTGTCTATATAGTTGCCCGGATTGACCCGTACCTTTTCGACGATGCGGGCCGCTATCTCGGCGGCATTGGGGGTATAGTGTATATCGGCAACAAGGGGCGTATCGTAGCCTTGTTTTCTTATTTCGTTTTTGATGAGCAACAGATTCTCTGCTTCTTTTTTGCTTGGTGCGGTGATACGCACCAACTCGGCCCCGGCCTCAATGCAGCGGATGGTTTGGGCAACTGTAGCAGCCGTATCCATCGTATCGGTAGTGGTCATAGTTTGGATACGTATAGGGTGCCCGTTGCCTAATAAAAGGTTGCCAACCTTTACTGAGCGTGTAGGCAGGCGTTGATACTTTATAAGCGAGGGGCAATATTGCTGCAACATAATATTTGTAAATGCAGCGCAAAGTTAGGTTAATGTGTGCATCATAAATGTGAATTTTAATACTAAATATGTATAATAAATTCATAAACCGTAAAGAGAAGAAATTGTTATGCTAAGCTTATTATTATGTATTTTTCAGGGAAACAATAGTATTTTAGCACAATCTATTAAGCGCATAAATGGAGTACGAAATCAAACATTTCGGGAAATTCAAGTTCGTAGAGGAAGGAGAAGGGGAGCCATTGGTATTGCTGCACGGGCTGTTTGGTGCCCTGAGTAACTTCAGGGACCTGGTGGATCATTTTAAGCTCACACACAAAGTGATCATACCCATGTTGCCACTGTATGACCTGACGATATTGGATACCACGGTATCGGGGCTGGCCAAGCATGTGCAGAAATTCATTGAGGCAAAGGAACTGAGGCAGGTACACCTGCTGGGTAACTCATTGGGTGGCCATATAGGGCTGGTGTATACATTAAAGCACCCTGAGGTAGTTAAGACCATAACGCTTACCGGGAGCTCAGGGCTGTTTGAGAATGGCATGGGCGAGACCTATCCCAAGCGTGGGGATTATGAGTATGTGCGCAAGAAGACGGAACTTACATTTTACGATCCGAAAATGGCCAGCCAGGAATTGGTGGATGAAGTGTTCGCGATCACCAATAACAGGCTGAAAGCCTTAAAGATCATATCGCTGGCCAAATCGGCAATAAGGCATAATCTTGGAGAAGAACTACAGGATGTAAAAGCCCCCACCTGCCTGATATGGGGTAAAAACGACACAATAACGCCGCCGATGGTAGCAGAGGAGTTCCATAAGCTGCTACCCAACTCGGAACTGCACTGGATAGATAAGTGCGGTCATGCACCCATGATGGAAGTGCCGACAGAATTCAACAAAATACTGGATGAATTCCTTGCGAAGCACAAAAGTTAAAATTGTCATCATACTGTTATTATTTATAAAATGAACAAAACTGGTGCGGGATTTGTACTAGTATGTATGAGCGTATAATAGAAGCGTGAACGAAAGATGAATATACAACAACTGATATCGCCCGTAGTACCTACACTGGAGCTGACTGATACCGGAAGCAGGGCATTATCGCTGATGGAAGAGAATAACATAAGTCACCTGCCACTGGTAACAGCCCGGCAATACCAGGCACTGATACACGAGAATGATGTAATGGACTGGGAAATGCCGGAATCGCCACTGAGCAAAGCTGATTTTCTGAATTACCGCCCGGCGGTATTTGCGAGCAGCCACCCGTATGATGCCATGCGTATAGCGCACCAGCATAACCTGAGCATAGTGCCCGTGATAGATGGCAGCAACAACTACCTTGGCGCGATAACAAGGCATGAACTGCTGAGCTATATAACAGAAAGCAGCGGACTGGATAATCCCGGCGCCATCATAGTGCTGGAACTGGACCCAAGGAGCTATACGCTGGTGGATATAGCGCGTATATGTGAAAACGAAGATGTACTTATCATCAGCACCCAACTGAGGAACAATAACCAGACGGGTAAAATAGAGATAACAATAAAGACCAACAGGACCGATCTCAGGGGTGTAGTATCATCATTCGAGCGCCATAACTACATTGTAAGAGATGTATATGGAGAAGTGAACGGGGAAACAGACCTGCAGGAACGTTACGACCTGCTGATGAATTTCATCAATATGTAAGCATTGTTGTGATAAAATATTTTCGTTCTGCCCGCGGTTTTTTCTGCGGGCAGAACTTTTCCAGGTATATGTATCTTTGCAACTCAAACCTTAATAATGATAGCTATAGATAGTGTGCTGCTGAGCGACGAGGTGATTGAAGCCCATTTTGTGTGCGACCTGCAAAAGTGCAAGGGTGGATGCTGCGTGGACGGCGATTGCGGTGCACCGCTTACGAAAGAAGAGACCGTTACACTGGCCGAAATATATCCTAAAATAAAGCCTTACCTGCCTGCCGAATATGTAGCTGAAATAGAAAAGCAAGGTACGCATACTATGGACCCTGAATTTGGCTACGTGACGCCGGCGGTGAACGGCGGTATATGTGCCTATGGCTATACTGATGAGATGGGGATAGTGAAATGTGCCATAGAGCAGGCCTATAAGGATGGTGTGGTGGATTTTAAGAAGCCGATATCCTGCCATTTGTTCCCGTTGCGGGTGAAGGAGATGCCTGGCTATGAAGCGGTGAATTATGAACCACGGGCATCGCTGTGCCGCCCTGCCTGCAAGCTGGGTAATAAACTGAAAGTGCCTGTTTACCAGTTTCTGAAAGAGCCGCTGATACGCAAATATGGCGAGGAGTTTTATGAGACCCTGGATGCGGTGGCGAAAAAATACCGAAAGGTATAGACCTTCAACTTGCCTGACGGCATGGAGCGGTATTGATGCTATTTGCTTACAATTCTTTTCTTAAACGCGCTACCGGGATATTCAGTTGTTCCCTGTATTTGGCCACTGTGCGGCGGGCTATGTTGTAGCCTTTTTCCTGCAGCATTTCGGTAAGTTTCTCATCGGAAAAAGGCTTGCGTTTATTTTCCCCCCCAATTATATCGGATAAGATAGATTTCACTTCGCGGGTGGATACCTCTTCGCCGCTATCGGTCTGCAGGGCCTCTGAGAAAAAGTATTTGAGCTTATACGTGCCGAACTCGGTTTGCACAAATTTGCTATTGGCCACACGGGAAACGGTAGAGACATCGAGGCCCGTAACCTGAGCTATGTCTTTTAATATCATGGGCTTCAGGCTGGTGTCATCGCCTGTAAGAAAGAAGTCTTTCTGGAAATCGAGTATGGCCTGCATGGTATGCAGCAGGGTGTGCTGGCGCTGCTTTATGGCATCGATAAACCATTTTGCAGAGTCGAGCTTTTGCTTGATGAACAGTACTGCCTCTCGCTGGCGCTTATCTTTTTTCTCGCTTCGATCGTATGCGCGCATCATTTCCTTATATCCCTGTGATATGCGCAACTCGGGCGCATTCTTTGAATTGAGCGATAACTCTAGGATGCCATTATTGTTGAACACAAAGAAATCGGGTATCACATAGCTCTCAGCTTTATTGATGACCGCAAATGCCGAACCGGGTTTGGGATTGAGCTTTATGATAACATTGATGACCTCTTTGAAATCATCATCATCGAGGCTTAGCTGGCGCTGTATCTTATCGTAGTGTTTCTTGATGAATTCGTTAAAGTATTTGTCGATTATGGCAATGGCATTTTTCACCTCCGGGTTCTGGGGCATGCGCTTGAGCTGCAAGAGGAGACATTCCTGGAGGGTCCATGCTCCTACGCCGGGGGGGTCGAAGCCCTGGATGGATATTATGATATCCGTTACCTCATCCATATTGGTGTAAATATTCCGGCCGAAAGCAAGGTCGTCGACTATGGCAGTAGGTTCACGGCGCAGGTAGCCATCTTCATCGAGGCTGCCGATCACCTGCTCGGCAATGGCATGGGCCCGCTCGTCGAGCTCCAGCATACCCAACTGGTCCAATAAATATTCGTGAAAGCTGGTCTCAACACTTACGGGTGTACTTTGTTTTTCCTCAGCATCGCCATAGTAGTCGCTGTAATCACCGCCGCCTTCATCGTCCTCATGCCTCAGGAAATCGTCGAGATCCACTTTTTCGGCAGTGTCATTGCTCAGTTCTACCTCCTCGCCATCACTGTCGAACTCATCAGCCGGGCTGTCATCAAGGTTATACTCGTCCTGTATGCCGTCCTCATTTCCTACTTCGAGGGCGGGGTTTTCCTCCATCTCTTCCTTGATGCGCTCTTCGAGATTGGCAGTAGGTATCTGCAACAGTTTCATTAACTGAATCTGTTGGGGTGATAGCTTTTGCAGTAATCTCTGGTGTTGCGACTGTTTTAGCATAAGTACCGTAAAGGGTAGCTGCAAATTTATGGTTTAGCAGCGTAAAAGCCTATTAAAGCTGTTGTTAATAAGTGTTTCAGTATGTAATGTTAACATCATTTGACCTGTTAAAAAACTTCTTTAATACCAATGAGTTTTGTATATTTAAGCAAAACCGCATTAAGTGGCAGGGATTACCAAGAAGCCGTATGTTTCACCATCGTTTTCATACATTCCGCTGGAAGAGACGCTGGAGATACTGCCGAAGAAAAAGCAGTTATTCATAGGCATACCTAAAGAGACCTCTTTCCAGGAGAACAGGGTAGCACTTACGCCTGAGGCAGTGAGTGTGCTGGTGAATAATGGGCATGATGTAGCTGTAGAACATGCGGCGGGCGAAGGCTCGTTCTATTTTGACAGTGACTATAGTGAAGCGGGGGCACGTATCATATACGACAAGGCAGACCTATATAAAGCAACAACAATAATCAAATCGGCCCCCGTATCGGAAGAAGAGGTGACGCTATTGCAGCCCAACCAGGTGATCATATCTCCGATACACCTGCCCTTCCTGAAAGCGGAGATGATAGAACTGCTGATGCAGAAGAAAGTCATTGCACTGGCACTGGAGTCGATAAAAGATGATGCGGGGTCTTACCCCATTGTGCGCTCCATGAGCGAGATAGCGGGCAGCTCGGCCATATTGACAGCAGCAAAATACCTGAGCAATGTACATAATGGCAAGGGCATATTACTGGGCGGTATATCGGGCGTGCCACCAGCGGAAGTGCTGATAATAGGTGCCGGTGTGGTAGGCGAGTTTGCTGCGCGGACGGCACTGGGCCTGGGGGCATCGGTTAAAGTGTTCGATAACTCGATATACAGGCTGATGAGATTACAGAATAATGTAGGCGCACGCGTGTTCACATCGGTAATGGAGCCGGTAACGCTGGCACAGGAACTGGCGAATGCAGATGTGGCGGTGGGCGCCCTGAAACCTGTGAACGGGATAACGCCGGTGGTGGTATCGGAAGAAATGGTGAGTCATATGAAAGCTGGCTCAGTGATCATAGATGTGAGTATAGACCGTGGTGGCTGTTTTGAAACCTCGCATGTGACGACACATGAGAACCCAATATACAAGAAATATGATGTGATACACTACTGTGTTCCCAATATCGCCTCCTCTGTATCGCGTACAGCGTCGCGGTCGATAAGTAATGTATTGATGCCGATATTGCTGCAATGTGCCGATATGGGGGGCATGGAAGGCCTGATACAGGGCAAAACGGGTATACGTAACGGTGTGTATATGTATAAGGGCTGCGTTACCAATGCACCTATAGCAAGGAGATTTAACTTTAAATATACGGACCTCGACCTACTGCTTGCCGCGCAGAGCTAGAGCACTATGCGACCTATGCCGAACAACCGAATGAATAAAACAATAGCCGGCTACCACTTGCTGATGATATTATCGGCAGTGGATTTTCGTATTTCGCCCGAAGAGGACAGGGTGATACGTGACTACCTTGTTACGGAGTTCCCGTTCCGTGTGAACCTGGACCGGGAGATGGCCGTGATCAGCAACCTGAAGCCTGATGAGTGGGAACAGCATTATATGAAGGCACTGGAAGACTTCTATGACGACGCTACGGAGCCGGAGCGTATAAAGCTCCTGAAATTTGCCATAGAGCTAACTAAGGCAGATAATGTGATCACCAAGGAAGAGAACCACTACCTGAACCTGCTTTTCGAACACTGGGGTGTTGCTTAGGTCCTGTCTTTTACTACAATACTTTTTACCATCGAGGTTTTAGCCTGTTCGGCTGCGGGTGCAGCATTTTCCTTTTTAATGATATTGGCATATATGAGGGCCAGGATAATGAGGCCTGCAAATATGCGGTAGAAACCAAAGGCGCGGAAGGAGTGCTTCTGCAGGTATTGGATAAAGGTGCGGATGGCTATCATTGCTACGATGAAGGCGATAAGATTACCAACACCCAGAGCAAGAAGGTTTTGTTTGTCTTTAAGCATTTCGGGCTGCTCTTTTATCGCTTTCAATATTTTATAGCCTGCTGCTGCACAAAGTGTGGGCACTGCCAGGAAGAAGGAGAACTCAGCAGCGAATTTTCGGGAGAGCTTTTGCTGCATGCCACCCACAATTGTTGCCGCACTGCGGCTTACGCCGGGTATCATGGCTATGACCTGCCACAGGCCTATACTAAAGCTTTTCAGGTAGCTGAGTTTTTCTTCGCTTTCTATCTCGGCCTTGTTGAATAAATTGTCGATGAAAAGTAAAGCGACACCACCTGCAATAAATGACATAGCCACAGTAACCGGGCTTTCAAGCAACTCATCGATCTTGTCGGACAGGAGATAGCCCAGTATCAGTGCAGGGATGACTGCGACTATGAGCTTATAATAGAACTGCAATCGGCTGAAATCGAAGAATTTTTTCCAGTACAGGACAACTACTGCGAGTATGGCCCCGGGCTGCACGCATATCTCGAAGAGCTTGGTAAACTCATCGCTGCTGATGCCCATGATGGAACTTGTAATGATCATGTGGCCGGTAGATGATATGGGCAGGAATTCGGTGATGCCCTCTACGATACTGAGAATGATGACCTGTAGCCAGTTCATGTTATGGTATATTGATGTATTTGTGTGTTTGTAAAGATAGCTGCCAGCGCGGATGCTCTTGTATATAGCTAATAATAAGCGGTGTCATCTCCTCTTTTTTGCTCCACTCCGGCTGCAGGTACAAGATACATTTTTCCGACACTTTGGCGGCATGTTCTTCGCCCCATTTAAAGTCGTTCTTATTGTAAACCACTACCTTGAGCTCATGAGCTTTTGCGAGGCTTTCGCCGACAGGCGCTTTGAATTTTTTGGGAGACAGGGTGATCCAGTCAAAACTGCCGCGTATGGGATAGGCCCCGGAGGTCTCGATATGTACCCGGAAGCCTGCATTGTGCAAAGCGTCGCAGAGCTCAGACAGGTCATACATGGCCGGTTCGCCACCGGTGATGACCGCTATGCGTGCGGGATGCGCCGCTGCGGTGGCAACAATGCTGTCGCAGGTCATCACAGGATGCACAGCGGCATCCCAGCTTTCCTTTACATCGCACCATACACAGCCTACATCGCAACCGCCCAGGCGTATGAAATAGGCGGCCTGCCCGCTGTAAGCACCCTCACCCTGCAGGGTGTAAAAGTGCTCCATAACGGGGTAAGCAGTTGTATTCGTTTTAATGTCGCTCACTATCAATTATACATGTGTTTCGGCAGTTTGGCTGCTTCAAGGGTATTTTTCATAAGCCCGCAAATGGTCATGGGGCCCACACCTTTGGGTACGGGTGTGATATAGCTGCACAGCGGGGCCACATTATCGAAGTCGACATCGCCCACGAGCCTGCTACCGCTTTTACGGGTAGGGTCATCGATGCGGTTGATGCCCACATCTATCACTATAGCGCCTTCGCGCACCATATTGGCGGTGACGAATTTAGGTTTGCCTATAGCTGCCACGATCACATCGGCTGTTTTGGTGATCTCTTCGAGATTTTTGGTACGGGAGTGGCAAAGGGTAACCGTTGCATTACCGGGATTGGTGTTGCGGCTCAGCAGTATGGTCATCGGTGTGCCGACGATATTGCTGCGGCCTATTATAACGCAGTGCTTGCCTGCCACATCAATATTATAATGCTCCAGCATCAGCATGATGCCGTATGGTGTAGCCGGGAGGAAGGTAGGCTGGCCGAGCATCATCTTGCCCTGGGAGATGGGATGGAAACCATCCACATCTTTATCGGGGTTTATATTGTTAATAATGAGATCGGGGGAAATGTGGTCGGGTAAAGGTAATTGCACCAATATGCCATCGACACCATCATCTTCATTCAGCTTCTTCACCTGCTCGAGCAGGGCTTTTTCTGTAATAGATGTATCGAAGCGGAGGAGGGTGGATTCAAAACCCAGTTCCGCACAGGTTTTTACTTTATGGCCTACATATGCTTCGCTGGCAGGATTGTTGCCTACCAGTATAGCAGCGAGGTGAGGTGTTTTGCCACCTTTGGCCTTTAACTCTTCAACTTCTTTTTTGAGCTGCTCCTTTATATGGGCAGCCACAAGTGTACCGTCTAAAATTTGCATGGCGCAAAGATAAGCTTAAAGGATAAAAAGTTTTATGTAAAAGTATTAATACTGATTTAAGTTTAGATGAAACATAATGGCATATTTTTGCACAAAACCAGAGACCTTGAAGAAATTTTTTTTATTAGCATTTGTTTTTGCCCCGGTATTGTCGATCGGGCAGATACCCCCGGGTTATTACAATACGGTAACCAACCTGACGGGCCAGCAGTTACGTATAGGGCTGCGCAATATTATCCGTAACCACACGCAGCTTAGCTATACTCCCGGCTTATGGAACGCTTATCAAAGCACCGACAGGAAAGCCAATGGCAAAATATGGGACATCTATTCGGATGTGCCCGGCGGCACGGCCGCTTATGAATATACCTACTTCAGCGATCAGTGCGGGAACAACAACCCGAATGCCGAAGGTGGTTGCTACAACAGGGAGCATACCTGGCCCAAAACCTACTTCAGCAGTGATACGCCTATGTATACCGACCTGTTCATCGTGATGCCGACGGACTACTGGGTAAATGCAAAAAGAAGCGATTATCCTTACGGCAAGGTGGGCACGGCTACCTATACCTCCACAAACGGCAGTAAACTAGGTAATAATGTTTATCCCGGTGCTCCGGGTGGCACCTGTTTTGAGCCAATAGATTCATTCAAGGGTGATATAGCGCGCAATTATTTTTACATGTCGACCTGCTACTGGGCAGACAGTGCGCACTTTAATAATAACTATGCTATGGCCAGCCAGGTGAACCTGAAGCCATGGGCGGCACAGATGCTGCTGGAGTGGCACCATAATGACCCAGTGAGCCAGAAAGAAATAGACCGGAACAATGCTGCCTACAACATACAGGGCAACCGTAATCCCTTCATAGACCATCCTGAATATGCAGATTGCATATGGGGTACCGGTAACTGCGGCCCGGCGGGTATAGCGGCGATGAGTGCGGGTAATAAGCGCATCATCATATACCCCAACCCGGCAAATGACCAGGTGGTCATCAACTGGAACAGTTGTGCCAAAGGAAGCGGCCTGCAACTGGAAGTGCTGAATATGCAAGGCTTGGTACTTTACAAGCAGGATGTAGCCAAACTAAATGAAAATGTTATCGCGCTGCCGTTAAGCAACTGGCCTAAAGGCTTGTATTTTGTGCGGCTTAACACAGTGGGTGGTGTGCTCACCGATAAGTTCGTAAAGCAATAACAGAAAAATATTTGTTCAAAATAAAAGGCAGCCATTTGGCTGCCTTTTATTTTTTGCATACTTAGCTTACTGCCCCCAGTTTTTTAAGCAGTTTCCTGTTTTCACGTTTATGGATGAGGTTGTACACCCGTGCATAGAGCACAGGCAGTATAAGCAGTGTAAGCACAGTGGATGTAATGAGGCCGCCGATCACAACAATGGCAAGTGGCTTCTGAGTTTCGGAACCGATACCTGTGCTGATGGCTGCCGGCAACAGGCCTATGGCCGCCATTAAAGCTGTCATTACCACAGGGCGTATACGCGACTGCACACCTGTTTCCACAGCTTTGTTCAGTGGCATCTTGTCCTGCAGGTTTTTCCGGAATACGCTGATGAGTATTACACCGTTCTGAATGCAGACCCCGAAGAGCGCGATGAAGCCAATACCTGCACTAATACTGAAATTGGTGCCGGTAATATGCAGGGCAAGGATACCACCTATCAGTGCAAAAGGTACGTTCATTATAGTGAGCAGTGCATCCTTCACATTGCCATAGGTAATGAACAATATCAGGAAGATGGCGATAAGGCAAAGCGGAACAACATTGGCCAGTGTTTTAGACGCGCGCTGCTGGTTCTCGAATTCGCCATTCCAGCTTATAGAATAGCCTTTAGGAAGCGTAAGCGCCTTTTTAACCTTTTGTTGCGCTTCGGCTATGGTACTGCCCAGGTCGCGCTCGCGATTTGAGAATTTGACCGCAATATGCCGGGTATTGTTATCGCGGAAGATGAATGCAGGCCCTGTAAGCGTGCGGATGGTGGCTATCTCGCTGATGGGTATGCGTGTGCCGTCTTGTGTAGGCACGCGCAGTTGCTGTATTTTCTCCTGCGTATTGCGGAAATCTTTAGCGTACCTGATGCGCACATCAAATTTTCTTTCGCCTTCATACAGTTCTGTAGCGGCCTTGCCGCCAAGGGCCATCTCGATCACGGTATTGGCATCGGCAATGCTTACGCCGTATAAGGCCATCTTTTGCTGATCGAGCTCTATGCGAAATTCGGGTTGCCCAAGATTGCGCAGGATGCCGAGGTCGTCGATACCACGAACGGTCTTCAGCACATTTTTTACCACGCCAGCCATTGAGTCGAGTTTTTGAAAATCGGGACCGAAGATCTTTACTGCCAGGGCAGCATTTACCCCGGCTACGGCTTCCTCCACATTGTCGCGAATGGGCTGAGAATAGTTGAATACACAACCCGGTATCTTGGTCAGTTGCCGGTCCATGCTGTCAATGAGCATATCTTCACTTATACCTTTGCGCCATTTGTCTTTCGGTTTCAGGTCCACTTGTATCTGCACGTTGAAGAAACCTTTGGGGTCGGTGCCGTCATTGGTGCGGCCTATTTGGGAAAGGGTCTGCTTCACTTCGGGAAACTTCCTGATGATCTGCAGCATTTTGTCACTAACTGTTTTTGCCTGTGGCAGGCTTACGCTCATCGGCAATTCACTTTCCACCCATAGTGCTCCTTCATCAAGCTCGGGGAGGAACTCAGTACCCAGGAATCTTGCAGAGAAAAAAGTAACGACCATTACGATAACAGCAGTAGTGAGACTAATGCCCTGGTGGCGGTATACCCAGCGAAATGCCTGGCCGATATACTTCTCAAAGAAATGCACGACGGGGTTGTGCTTTTCTTTTACATTCTTCTTTAAGAGCACACTGGATAATGCTGGCACCAGCGTAAGGGTGTATAACAGTGCACCCAGAAGGGCAAAGCCGAGGGTGTAGGCGAGCGGGGAGAACATTTTGCCCTCTACCTTCTGAAACGCGAATATGGGCACCAGGCAGGTAAGGATGATGATCTTGGAGAAGAAAATGGCTTTACCCATTTCTGTGCCTACGTTTTTAAACAGGCCCAGTTTTGCCAGCTTGTTAAAGCGCTCCATACCCACCTCCTTAGCTTTATGGTCGAGGGCCACGAAAAGGCCTTCCACCATTACTACCGCACCGTCTATAATGATACCAAAGTCTACTGCACCCATGCTCAAAAGGTTGGCCGACATACCTTTTATTCGCATGAGCATGAATGCAAAGAGCAGTGACAGGGGAACGATAATACCAACGGTAAGGGTCGTGCGCCAGTCGGCCATAAAAATGAGCACGATAACCGTTACCAATATTATGCCTTCTATGAGATTGTGCAGTACAGTGTGCGTGGCGTAATCCATCAGCACCGTACGGTCGTAAAAAGTGGCGATGCGCACCCCTTTAGGCAAAATATTATCGTTCAGGTCTTTTACTTTTTCTTCTAATCTTTTAAGCACCTCTCCCGGGTTTTCCCCTTTCCGCATTACTACTATACCCTCTATCACATCGTCTTCATCGTCGCGTGTTACCCAACCCAGGCGTGGCGCCCCGGCTTCGTGCACTTCGGCTACCTGCTTTACGAGTATGGGTACATTGTTTATTTTGGTAATGATGATGTTCTCTATTTCGCTGATATTGTTCAGGATACCAATGCCCCTTACTACAAAAGCCTGCCCGTTACGCTCCAGTACATCGCCGCCTACATTGATATTGCTTTTGGCCACCGCATTGTACACATCGAGCGAGGTGAGGTTGTATTTGCTCAGCAGGTTGGGGTTCACACTTATTTCGTATATCTTTTCTTCGCCGCCAAAGCTGTTCACATCGGCCACACCGGGTATGGATTTGAACTGCCTGTCGAGCACCCAGTCCTGTATGGCGGTCAGCTCATGTATACTTTTTGTCTTACTCCTTAGGGTGTATCGGTATATTTCACCTGTTGGCCCATAAGGAGGCTGCACGTCGGGTTTTACGCCCTCGGGGAGGTCGGCACTTCCCAGCCTGCTGAGTACCTGCTGGCGGGCGAAAGCGTCATCAACATGATCATCGAAAATGATACGGATATAGCTCAGGCCGAATGAAGATGTGGAACGCAGGCTTACCTTTTCCTGCACGGAGTTGAGCGCGGTTTCCAGCGGTATAGAGACGAATTTCTCTACTTCCTCGGCGCTGCGACCGGACCATTGGGCTATAATGATGATCTGGGTATTGGTAACATCGGGGAATGTTTCAATCGGGGTGTTGCGGTAACTGACAAAACCCAGTACCGCCAGCACTGCCGTGCAGAAAAACACGAAGTAACGGTGGCGGAGCGAGAAGTGGATGATCCGTTTTATGAATTTGTTCATAAAGTATTTTGAGCCTTTACTTGTTTTTGCAATTACTCATTGAGTAATTGGTTAAAAATGAATAACTGGTTTTTTGTGATCAGTTTCTGGCCACTGCGTACACCGCTCCTGATAAATGTTTTTTCGCCTACCGTTTTTATGATGTCTATTTCGTTTATCGTCATGTAGCTATTGTTATTATAAACGACCACATAGTTCTTGCCGTCCTGCGATACGATGGCCGATGATGGTATGCACGTAGCCTCTGACCCTTCCCTGTTGCTAACGATCACTTTTGCGAACATGTCGGGCTTCAGCAGCATATCTTTATTGTCCAGCGTCACCCGTACACGCATGGCTTTGCTCTGGGGGTCGAGCACCTGGCTTAGCTGGTCGATCCGGGCATTGTATTGTTTATCAGGATATGCCATGGGTATCACCACTGCATCGTAGCCTTCCTTCACTTTAGGTATATCGGATTCGTAGACATTAGCGTATATCCATACATTCTTCAGATCGGATATGGTAAAGAGATTATCGCCCATATCGGGCCGTATAAATGAGCCCGTTGCTATCTTTTTCTCCACGATATAGCCGTTTATTGGCGATACAATTGCGTATTGTCCTGCTTCAGAAGTACGCCCCCCCCCGTTGATGCTGATAACCGACTGTATCTTGTTGCGTGCAGCCAGTGCTTTTTCATAGTTCTGCTTTGCCTCTATGTATTCGCGCTCGCTGCTGATGCCGCTCTTGAACAATGACTCCGCATTTTCCATCTGCCTTTTGGCTATGGTAATATCCGCATTGGCACTGCTGAGGTCGCTGTAATTGCCTGCTATATCAGCACTGCGGATGACAGCAAGCACCTGGCCTTTGGTGACTTTATCACCAAGCGATACGCGCGATTCCACTACCTGGCCACTGCTGCGGGGGAATATTTTAACTACATTGTTCTCGTTAAAGCTCACCTCCCCGGTCAGGGACAATTCGTCGGCGATATTGCAGTATTGTACGGTGTCTATTTGTATCATGCGCTGCATCGAGTCACTCAGCACAAATTTTTTATTCTCTTCCTGTGGCTGTTCCTTTTTGCCGCAGGCGGTCAATATGCTTATCGCGATAAGGGCCAAAATGATATTGCTTTTCACTTTTCCTGATTTTTAATTTTAATGTTGTGTTATTTAATTACATCGATACCTACCTGGTAATTGAGCTCTTCTTTTGCCAGCTGTACATTTAACTGTTGCTGGAGTTCCTGCTCGCGTATGCTCTCGTAGCCATTGAAGTAATCGATAAACTCCAGCATGCTTATGCGGCGTTGCTTATAGCTCTGTACTACATTGTTGTATAGCCGGTAGTAATTGTTGTAGAACTCTTTGTTTTGCCCTGAACTCAGTTGCGTGGTATAGAGCAGCTTCCTGTAGGCATTTTGTACATCATTCTGCAGCTTTTCTTCGGCTGCCTGTGTGCCGGTTTCCTCTTTCTTAAGCTGCCAGCGGGCCGCTTTTATATTTCCCTGGTTGCGATCGAAGAAAGGCAGTGGTAGTGCGATGCCAAGGCCAAAGTAGTTCGGGGTAAAGTTGCTGTTACGGTCATATTCGGGGCCAATGGTAACATCAGGTATTGCAAGGGCTTTCTGGTAAGAAAGATTCTGTTTCTGATATAACAATTGCAAGCTCTGGAGCACGAAATCAGTATTGTTGCTGCGTGCAGAATCGATGAGCACCGGCAGGCTCAGCTCCGGGAGGCCATTATTCCCCTCATCGCCTGTTGTGGGCTGAATGAAAGTGTCGCCGGATACCTGCAAGAGCGTTTTCAGCTCGGCTTCTATGTCCGATATGTTCTTTTCATTATCCGTTATTTCGTGTTGCAGGTTCACGTCAAGGGCCTGGATACGCAGGTAGTCCTTTTCGGCAATGTTGCCTGCCTGCAGTTCTGCTTTCATAGCACGGAGCAGAATATCCAGCTGTTCTTTTTCCTGGTCGTAAAGCATGCCGTTGCCCTGTAGCTGTATGATGGTATAGAGATCTTTGCGCAACTGGTATTTAAGATTGCGCATCAGGTCCCTGAACTGCCATTCATTCATTTGCACGTTGGTTCGGGCCATGTTTACCTGCTTGCCCCGTTTGCCTGCGGTTTTTATGAGTTGCTGTAACTGGATGTATACCTGGCCTTCGGGATTGCCGGCAGCATCTGTTCCGTGTTTGAACCATTGACCATTCGAGTACAGGTTCTGGTCGGTATTCAGTATGGGATTATCCCAAAGCCGGGCCTGCTGAACCAGTGCCTTGCCTGCCTCAACATCAAAATGTGCCGCCAGCAGGGACAGGTTCTTTTCCAGGAATTGTTTTTCTGCGGCTTTTATATCCAGCCGTAATGTGTCGCCTGTCTGCGCTTTGAGTGGCGATAGCTGTAAAAAGTATATGCTGCAAATGGTGCATATGCCTTTCACAAACCTGTTGTGTAGCATTGTTTATTGTATTAATTGCAAAATGTTACCACAGCTATGAGGAGGTGCTGTGGTATAAATAAGTCCCTGTCATCAGCAGGACTTGGGCGGAGGCGGATTGATCTCCCTATAGAAGAGATACCGGTAATGTGGTGATATCAAAGGTGTAAGCGCTATTGCTTCGGATGGAATAAATACTCTGCTATTATTTTCAAAATCAAAATACAGGTCAAGGGAAATATGCCTGCCGTTATTGTATTTTTTATTGTGCCTGTGATCGCTGGAAGAGAAATTGTTTTTCTTATGGTCGGATGAACTGTTCAGGTGTTGCCCGCCATGGTGATGATATTGTTCGATCACGGCATGGCCTGTAAGCACATCGATAGGGTCAAAAAGCATTTCCTGTGCACCTGCCCTTGTGCCGGCAAGCGCTATAATGCAATAAAGGCCAAAAAAGTATTTAAATATTGTGGGCATTGCCTGTAAAAAGCGATGCAATAATACCTAACAAAACAATAAGAAGGTGTTAAATAATTTTAAGTTGGCTGATGAAAAAGACTTGAGCGTGCGGGCAGAAACCGTTAATTTTCCGATTCTTTAACAATGAGATCATGAAAGTAAAGGATATCATCAGGGCCATAGAGGAGGCTGCACCACCCATATACCAGGAAAGCTACGATAATGCAGGCCTGCAGGTGGGCAACCCGGAGGCGGAAGTAACAGCAGTGCTCATATCGCTGGATGTAACGGAGGCTATTGTAGACGAGGCTATAGAAAGGGGTTGCAATATGATCGTTGCCCATCACCCGGTCATATTCTTTGGGATAAAAAGATTGTCAGGACGCAGCTACGTGGAGCGGGTAGTGATGAAGGCCATAAAAAATGATATCAGTATCTATGCCGCACATACCAACCTGGATAATATGCGGCACGGCGTAAATGCCAAGATAGCGGAACGCCTGGGATTGGGGGATACTGCCATACTGGCCCCTGTTAAAGACAGCCTGAGGAAATTATATACTTATGTGCCCGTGGATGCTGCAGATAGCGTAAGAGAAGCCCTCTTTGCCGCAGGTGCAGGGCAGGTGGGTCTGTATAGCGAGTGCAGTTTTAATATGGAAGGGATGGGCAGTTTCAGGCCTTCGAAGGATGCGGCGCCTGCTATTGGCAATGCGGGGGGAGCTAGAGAACAGGTTAATGAGCTTAAAATAGAGGTATTGTTACCCAAACACCTGGAAGGAAGGGTGCTGGATGCCCTGGTAAAGGCACATCCATATGAAGAAGTTGCATATGAACTTGTTAACCTGTTAAATGTCAACCAGGATATTGGTGCTGGTATGACCGGCAATTTGCCTGAACCCATGGAAGAGGCTGATTTCCTTGTCCTGTTGAAAGGACAAATGGGCGCAGATTGTATCCGGCATACCGAACTAAGCGGTAAAAAAGTGCAAAAAGTGGCCATCTGCGGGGGCGCGGGGAGCTTCCTGCTCCGGGATGCGATCGCGGCGGGAGCCGATTTTTTTGTAACGGGGGATTTTAAATATCATCAATTTTTTGATGCAGAGGGGAAGATCGTGATAGCCGATATTGGCCATTATGAGAGTGAACAATTCACAAAAGAAATATTTGAGGCCATACTTAAGAAAAAATTCCCTAATTTTGCCACTCTTTTATCAAATTTATCCACCAATCCTGTAAAATATTTTTGCTGATATGGCTACAGTAAAAGACTTTTCGGTTGAAGAAAAGCTCATAGCGGTTCTGACCTTGCAGAAGATCGATTCTAAAATAGATGAGATCAAAACCTTAAAGGGCGAACTGCCTATGGAGGTCAAGGACCTTGAAGATGAAATTGAGGGTTTGCAAACGCGTATCCAGAATATTGATACCGACATAAATACCATCAACAATTTTATCGAGACCAAGAATGCTGCCAAAAAGGAAGCACAGGCCCTGATAAAGAAGTATGAAAAACAGCAGGACAACGTAAAGAACAACCGCGAGTTTGAAGCTATCAATAAAGAGATAGAAATGCAGGAACTCGAGGTGAAGCTGAACGAGAAGCACATAAAAGATGCAAATGCCGAGCTGAAAGAACGTGCTAACCAGCGGATAAAGACCGAAGAGAAGATAGCAGATGTGGAAGTGGCATTGAAAGCTAAAAAAGCTGAACTGGAAAAGATCATAGCCGACACTGAGAAAGAAGAAAAAGTACTGAGTGCCAAATCGGATGCGGCTAAAGAAAAAGTAGACCCCCGTTTGCTTTCGGCATACGAGCGCATACGCCACAGTTATCGTAACGGTCTTTCTGTAGTGCCTATCCTGCGCGATTCATGCGGTGGCTGCTTTAACGTGATACCCCCGCAACGCCAGTCGGAGATACGCCAGCGCAAAAAGATAATAGTATGCGAGCATTGCGGCCGTATATTGGTGGACAGCGACCTGAATGAATCAGTGAAAGTGTCTGATAAATAAAATAGTTTATAATGCTATAGAAAAGGAGCCTGTAAAGCTCCTTTTTTTATAAAACCTGCCAGAGCTCTTGAAGTTTCGCATATTTTAATTTTAGCGTAGGTTTGCAGCGATTTTTGATCCCTGAAATAATTAAATAATAAATCCACTTGTTCAAATGAAGATATTAGTTTGTATCAGCCAGGTACCGGATACTACAACCAAGATCGCCTTTGCTGATAATAATACACATTTCAATACACAGGGCGTTCAGTTCATCATTAATCCATACGATGAATGGTATGCACTGGTACGTGCACTGGAGCTGAAGGAAAGCGGTGCTGCCACAGCGGTGAACCTGGTGACCGTAGGTAAGGCAGATGCTGAACCCGTGATACGCAAGGCACTGGCCCTGGGCGGTGATGAGGCTATACGCATAGATACGGACAGCAGCGATCCTTATGTAGTGGCTGCACAGATAGCTGCCTATGCCAAAGCTGAAAACTACGACCTGGTGCTTTGCGGTAAAGAATCGATAGACTATAATAATGGTGTTACCGGTGCTATGCTGGCCGAGATGCTGGATATGAATTACATAGGTTTTGCTACTAAGCTGGACATTGAAGGCGGAACTGCAACCGTGAAGCGCGAGATAGAAGGCGGTGAAGAAACAGATGCAAGCAGCCTGCCCCTGGTAGTATCATGCCAGAAGGGGATGTCCGAAGCGCGCATACCCAATATGCGTGGCATCATGGCAGCACGCACCAAACCGCTTAAAGTGGTGGCCCCTGCAGATGTGCAGCCATTGAGCAATATCGTGTCCTACGAATTGCCGCCCGCAAAAACAGGAGTGAAAATGGTGAGCCCTGATAACATGGATGAACTGGTGAGCCTGCTGCATAACGAAGCAAAGGTTATTTAATTATTCAATTGAAAATTTACAATACTCTAGTATAATGTCTGTAATCGTATTAGCCGAACACACACAAGGCACTTTCAGGAAAAAAACTTTTGAAGCTGTGCAATATGCTGCAACCATTGCGCAGTCTTTAGGTACCAGCGTCACTGCTGTTGCATTAGGCAATATAGCAGAGAGCGAATTGCAGGGACTGGGACAGTATGGTGCTGCAAAAGTGTTGCATATTGCTGATGCCCGTCTTGATAATTTTAGCTCGCGTGCTTATACCAAAGCACTTGTTGCTGCTGCACAAAAGGAAGCTGCAAAAGTGATCGTTGCACTGCATGATGTAAGTGGGAAAGCAGTTGCTCCGCGTATTGCCGCTAACTTAAAAGCGGGCATGGTAGCCGGTGCGGTTTCGCATCCCGACTTGTCTAATGGTTTTGTTGTTAAGAAAGCGGTTTTCTCGGGCAAAGCATTCGCTTATGTGAACATAAGCAGCGATGTGAAAATTATCACCCTGATGCCCAACACATTCGCGGTTACGAAAGGTGAAGGCAGCGCGGCAGTTGAAAAAATGGAGGTGGCTTTTGACGATAAAGACTTTGGTGTAACCGTAAAAGAAGTGAATAAAGTGACGGGTGCTGTGCCACTTACTGAGGCCGAACTGGTTGTGTCTGGTGGTCGTGGTATGAAAGGCCCTGAGAACTGGCATATCCTGGAAGACCTTGCTAAAGAATTAGGTGCGGCCCTGGCATGTTCGCGCCCGGTGGCAGATTCGCATTGGAGGCCACATCATGAACACGTGGGCCAAACAGGCGGTACCATACGTCCTAATCTGTATATAGCTGTCGGTATATCAGGAGCTATACAACACCTGGCGGGTGTTAACGGCTCAAAGACGATCGTGGTGATCAATAAAGACCCTGAAGCGCCATTTTTCAAGGCAGCAGATTATGGAGTGGTAGGTGATGCGATGGAAGTTGTGCCCCGGTTAACCGAAGCTGTAAAGAAGTTTAAGGAAAGCCACAATTAAGTTCCCGCTAAGTTATTATTATGGCTTTTCCCATTTTTTTAGCCCTGGATTAAAACAGGGCTAAAAAAATGCCCGATTTATCCACATAATTGCTTTTAGTTTGTATTTATATTAGTAATAAATAATTTGTATAATGTTGATTATCAATTTATATATTGATTTCTATGCTGATGTGTAATTCTATAGTTAAAAAAACATAACGAAAATACCATTTGTATCTTTAAATTTTGTACTTTAGTTGGGAGTTTTTGTATAATAATCCGTACAGTATGAACAAAAAATACTTCTTATCTTTTGCTATTGCCTTATGTTGTTTTTCATTGGGGCTTAAGGCGCAAATGAACTATTACCTGATACCCCTGGCAGGTACTTATACCTCAATAGCAGGTACTACGGTGGCATTGACGGGAAATGCCGATGAAGGTTATGCCAACAATATCCCCATAGGCTTTAACTTTTATTTTGATGGCGGACCAACCGCATCTACCAGCCTTAGCGTGAGTACTAATGGTTTTGCTACACTGAACGGTGTATTGGCAAATGCCACTTCCACTAACGACCTTACAGGCGGCCTTTTGGGCAACAGGCCCATTATTGCACCGCTTTGGGATGATCTGGATGACCTGGATCCCGCAGCTATCAGCTATAATACTACCGGTACAGCTCCCAACAGGGTATTTACCATGCAATGGAATGATATAAGCTGGACTGCCATAGGCAGTGCTACAACCGCGTCCTTGTCATTCCAGATGAAACTGTACGAAGGCAATAACAATATTGACTTTATGTATAATAGTACCGGTAGCACTAATGGTTCGCCTGCGGCTTCTATTGGTCTTTCTGAAACTTTGCCAGGTCCCAATAATTTCATTTCGCTCAATAGTGCTGTTGCTAATCCTACAACAAGTACTACATCTGAAACAACGACCATCAACAGTCTTCCACCTACAGGTACCATATACAGGTTCGTATATTGTCCTCCACCGGTGTTGACGCATACTAATGTAACCATCAACAGCTGGACATCGAACTGGACCAATACAGGGGCAAGCTACTATGAATATTCAGTGGATAGCGTATGGAGTGCGACACCTAACAATGCTGTTTTCCAAACTACAAATACTACTCAATTCTTTGGCAATCACTCGCCTAATAATACCTTCTACGTTTATGTAAGGGCAAATTGCGGTGGCGGCCATTTCTCACCATGGGTTATAGATACGGTAAATACACCTGCCTTACCGCCATGTAATGCACCGCTTGGCCTTACCGTTTATGGTGTAACATATTACACGGCAAACATCATCTGGACAGCAGTACCCGGCGCACTCAGCTATCAATTTGTATTGAATCAAAGTCCGGTGACACCGGCGATACAAGGTACACCTACCGCGTTAACATATTATAATGCAACCGGGTTACTGCCAAATACTACCTATTACTTCCATTTACGTACGGATTGTAGTGGATATCCTACGGATACATCTTCATGGGAAACTATCTCATTCACAACATTACCGTTACCGCCATGTCTTATCCCGACGGGCCTCTATGCGAATAATATTACCAACATCGGTGCAGACATTGGCTGGAACCCGCAATCGAATATCATAGGGTGGGAATTTGTGCTCGATCAAAGCACCAATAACCCGGTAGTAGGTGCGCTCAGTACATCAAATGCGCTGTCGGCAACCGGCCTTAACTCGCTTACCACTTATTACCTGCATGTGCGAACAGATTGCAGCACATGGCCGAACGATACTTCGGGTTGGGCTATATATGCCTTTACTACACTGCCGGACAGTTGTACACAGCCAACAAACCTGCAGATATCATTTGTAGACCAATACACTGCATTTGTGAGCTGGAATGCCGCACCGGGTGCATATGGATATGAATACATCGTAGACCAGAATCCTAATACGCCGGCAGTTGGTGGCACGCCTACTTTCTCGACCTTCCACTCTGTTTCGTCATTGAATTCAAGCACGACTTACTATCTCCATGTGCGAACGGTCTGTGATACGAATTACTATGATAATAGTTTCACACCTTGGGTTACCTCGTCCTTCTATACCCAGCCTGGTCTTAAAGTAGGCAATGTAGCTGGTAATGCTGACTTTACAGTTGCCGCATTCCCGAACCCGGTTCGGAATAATGTAACTGTATCTATGGTTGGTGTACAGAAAGGAAGCAGTGCTCTTAAACTTACCGATGTAACCGGTAAACTGGTCAAAGTGATACCGGTGGACGGTAAAGAGCAGGTGGATATAGATATGACTGGCCTGGCTACGGGTATGTATATGCTTAAATATATTGATGAAGAGCAATCATACGTGCTGAGGCTTACCAAACAATAATAATAACATCTCTATTTAGTAATAAAAGCAGCCCCGTTTTACGGGGCTGCTTTTATTTTGTTATCATTATATTTTTTCTTCATGAAAATACTATATAGTTATTTATTTTTATTATTTTCCCAACTATATGGCAAACGCTATTGTCTTAAAGTAGATATCTAAAACCTGTTTTTATGCGTAAAACGATCCTCTTATCCATTGTCTTACTGTTATCCCTTTTTTCACCCCGGTTGTTACATGCTGCGTGTACTACACCCACTGTAGTTATATCAAATATCACGATCAATAGCTTTTCTGCCGGTTGGACGGGTGTACCTACAGCTTTGAATTTTGAATATATTCTAGATCAAAGCCCCGCTACGCCGGTTGTACCGGGTACGCCAACCACTAATAATACCCAGGCATTTACCGGTTTACTTCCGTCAACGACCTATTACCTGCATGTAAGGGCAAACTGCGGCGTTGCCAATGGTTTTTCGGCCTGGGTGAATAACCCGGTAACCACATTGTCCCTGCCTCCCTGCGGCCCGCCACCCGGCCTTATAGCGTATGGTTTTACGAACTTTTCAGCCAATATTGTATGGGCAGCAGTGCCGGGCGCTTTAAGCTACCAATTCTTATTGAACCAAAACCCTGCAACACCCATTGTGCAGGGGATACCCACGGCGCTTACTTATTACAACGCTACCGGCCTTGCTCCCGGGACTACTTATTATTTCCATCTCCGCACCGATTGCAGTGCCTATCCGGGCGACACATCAGGCTGGGAAACGATACAATTCGCTACACCACCAATACCACCCTGCCAGGCCGCAACAGGCTTTACTGCCAATAATATAACCAATAACAGTGCTGATGTTGCCTGGAGCCCCCAATCAAATATATTAGGCTGGGAATTTGTGCTGGACCAAAATCCATCAGATCCTGTTGTGGGTGCTTTGACTACTGCCAATGCCCTGGCTTTTACGGGGCTTACATCACTAACCACCTATTATTTGCACCTGCGCACCGATTGCAGTGTTTATCCAAATGATTCTTCGCATTGGGTACATTTCTCTTTTATGACCCACAGTGATAGCTGTACACTGCCCAGCGGGCAACAAATAACATTTGTATCGCCATTCACGGCTTTTGTAAGCTGGAACGCATCACCGGGTGCGTATGGTTATGAATATCTTATAGATCAAAACCCCGGAACACCTGCAGAAGGGGGGACGCCTACATTCAGCACTTTTCATAGTGTAACGGGACTGCTATCATCTACAACATACTACCTGCACATACGCACTGTTTGTGATACCGGGATATATAATAACAGCTATACAGACTGGGTAACCACGTCTTTTTATACCCAACCGGGGTTAAAAGCAAGTAATGTTGCAGGCAGCGATAATTTCATTATTGCGGCATTCCCCAATCCCGTACAGCAAGCCGTTGCAATAAGCATACAAGGCATACAGCAGGGCAATAGTACGCTGCAGTTAACTGATATGACCGGTAAATTGCTGCAAACAGTCGCGGTAGGTGGTAAAGATAAATTGACCATTAACATGAATGACTTTGCTGCAGGCATTTACCTGCTGCGCTATACTGATAACGAGCAAGTATATACCTTAAAACTGGTAAAGCAATAGGCAAGCTTTCTCCTTTTAAAAAAGAAAGTCCCGCAATTTTGCGGGACTTTTTCTATTACATCAAATACATCTGCGTTATAGTGTACGTTTTACTTCCACTTCATCGTAGCCTTCAATAATATCGCCAACGCGTATGTCATTATAGTTCTTTATGGACAAGCCGCATTCGTAACCGGCATTCACGTCTTTTACATCGTCTTTAAAACGCTTCAGTGATGCCAGCTCGCCGGTATAAATAACGATACCGTCGCGTACAAGATTCAGCTTGGTATTACGGGTCATTTTGCCATCAAGTACATAGCAACCTGCAATAGTACCTATGCCGCTTATCTTGAATATTTCACGTACTTCTATATTGCACACTACTTTCTTCTCTATTTTCGGTTCCAGCAGGCCTTCCATAGCGCTCTTTATTTCTTCTATGGCATCGTAGATGATAGAATAAGTGCGTATCTCTATATTCTCCTGATCTGCAAGTTTTGCAGCCTGCATGGACGGACGTACCTGGAAACCAAGTATAATAGCGTCGGAAGCCGTAGCGAGCAGTACATCGCTTTCGGTTATCTGGCCCACACCTTTATGCACCACATTTACAGCTACTTCTTCGGTTGATAATTTTTGCAGTGAATCGCTTAACGCTTCAACGGAGCCATCAAAGTCACCTTTGATGATAATACTGAGTTCCTTGAAATTGCCGAGTGCAAGACGGCGGCCAATTTCGTCGAGTGTGATATGCTTGCGTGCACGTATGCCCTGCTCGCGCATGATCTGCGCACGATGGTTGGCAATATCTTTTGCTTCGTCCTCGTCTTCATATACCTTGAACTTCTCACCGGCCTGTGGGGCACCGTTGAGGCCAAGTACCTGTACAGGAGCTGAGGGGCCTGCATTGTCCACCCGCTGGCCACGTTCGTTGAACATGGCTTTTATTTTACCGTAATACTGTCCGCATACGATCATATCACCCTGTTCAAGGGTGCCATTTTGCACCAGTATAGTAGCCTGGTATCCACGGCCCTTATCCAGTGAGGCTTCAATAACACTACCTGTTGCCAGGCGGTCGGGATTGGCCTTCAGTTCCAGTAACTCAGCTTCAAGACCGATCTTCTCAAGTAAAAGATCAATGTTGAGACCCTTTTTAGCTGATATTTCCTGGCTTTGGAATTTACCGCCCCAGTCTTCAACCAATATGTTCATATTGGCCAATTGTTCTTTTATCTTTTCAGGGTTAGCACCTTCTTTATCTATTTTGTTGATCGCAAATATCATTGGCAGGTTTGCCGCCTGCGCATGTGATATCGCCTCTTTGGTCTGTGGCATTATCGCATCGTCGGCCGCTACTACTATTACGGCTACGTCGGCCACTTTGGCACCACGGGCACGCATTGCCGTAAAGGCTTCGTGACCGGGGGTATCCAGGAAGGTTATTTTTTTACCTGTGCTGGTCTCTACCCTATAGGCACCAATGTGCTGGGTGATACCGCCAGCCTCGCCGGCTACAACATTGGCACTGCGTATATAGTCGAGCAAAGAAGTTTTACCATGATCTACGTGTCCCATGATGGTAACGATGGGGGCACGGGGTATCAGGTCTTCTTCGCTGTCTTCTATTTCTTCCTCTTCCTCGTTTTCCTGCTCCAGGTTGATGAATTCAACGTCCACACCGAATTCACTCGACACGAGTTCGATCACTTCAGCATCAAGGCGCTGGTTGATAGACACCATGATGCCAAGGCTCATACACTTACTGATCACATCTGCAAAGCTTACATCAAGCAGGCTGGCCAGTTCGCTAACCGATATGAATTCGGTCACCTGTATCACGTTATTTTGCTCTGCATTCTCAGCTGCAGCACGTTTTTCAGCCATTTCATCGCGCTTGTTACGGCGATACTTGGCTTTAGAGTTCTTGCCGCGTGTGCCGCCTGTCAGTTTGGCTTGCGTTTCGCGTATTTTATCCTGTATTGCTTTAGAATCGATCTCCTGCTGTTGCGGCGTTAAAGAGCTGCGTTGCCCGCGGCGATGGTCGCTGCGTTGTGTGCCACTGCGGCTGCCACCGGTACCACGCCCGCCGCCAAAGCCCTGGCCTCCCCCGCTACGCTGGTCGTGCGGCCTCTTTTCACGGTTTTGTCCGCCGCCCTGTTGGTCTGGTTTAAAGGTTTCCGGTTTCTTTTGTACGGGTATGCGTTTGCGGCTACGTTTTTCTTTATTATCGGGTTTGGTGCCTGAACCGGTGCTGGCTGCAGGCAATTGTATCTTACCAATGATCTTTGGCCCCTCGAGTTTGGGGGCCTTCATTTGTATATGTTCAGGTTTTAGCTCTGTAGTTTCTTCAGTAGCAGTAGGCGTAGGAGTGTCCTGTACAGCCGGGGTTTCTTCAGGGAAGGGTATCTCGGCTTCGGCCGTCTGCTTACCTTTCTTAGTGGTTTTCTTAGCTTCTTTAGCAGCTTGCTCTTCAGTAGTTTCCTCTGTTTCTTTGGTATCTTTTTTCTTAGCTGCTGCACCCTTTTTGGGCCTCGATGACATATTCATATCCTCGAGGTTGATCTTGCCGAGCACGTTCGGCCCTTCCAGTTTGGGGGCTTTTACGTTTTTGTTCCCGGTATCTGCAGGCTCTTCTGCGGCTGCAGGAGGCACCATTTCTTTTTCTTCTTCTTTAGCCTTCTTTTTCGTTTCGGGTTCTGCTACAGGCTCGGCTGCTACAACAGGTTCTTTAACGGGTTCAGGGGCGGGTTTCTCTTCTTTCTTCTTTTCTGCTACCGGTGCTGCGGGTTCGGGCTCTTCTTTCTTATCTCTTGCGGTAAGGTCCAGTTCGTCTTTATTCTTTTTAAGGTTGTCGAGCAACGAACCTTTGGGCAACGCGATCTCCTCGCTCTTACGTTTGGCCGCTTTGTCTTGTGCAAACTCGGCCTGTAAGGCGTCATACATTTCTTCCGTCAGCTTGGTATTAGGATTGCTGGCATTTATCTCAAATCCCCTATGGGTAAGGAATTCTACAAGCGTTTCCTTACCGATATTGAATTCTTTTGCTGCTGCCAGTAACCTTGGTGTCTTTATTGCTGTTGCCATTCTTTATTTTAGTCAAAAAAATATTTCTCTAAGTTTTGCCTAAGCCTGCCCACATAAATGTACAAACCTAAGCATTTTTGCCTGAAATATGCCCCTATCTGCCTATGTTGTAAAGGTTTGGCAGAGGCCGCGAACAGGCTTATTCTTCATTCTCAAACTCTGCTTCCAGTATCTTACGCACATCCTTAACCGTTTCTTCTTCAAGATCGGTACGGCGTACCAGTTCTTCTATGGTCAGGTCCAGTATGCTCAGGGCTGTATCGCAGCCTATGCGCTTAAACTCATCAATCACCCATCCTTCTATCTCATCTGCAAATTCATCCAGATCTATATCATAGTCGAGTCCTTCGTCCTGGATATCGCGGTACACATCTATACTGAAGCCGGTGAGCTCCTGCGCCAGCTTAATGTTCACACCCTTCTTGCCAATGGCCAGGGATACCTGGTCCGGGTCAAGGTACACATCTGCATGGTTCGTTTCGTTATTGATATCCATACGGTTGATGCGCGATGGAGTGAGCGAGCGCTGGATGAGCAGTTGCAGGTTGTTCGTATAATTGATAATGTCAATATTCTCATTGCGTAATTCACGTACGATACCATGTATACGGCTACCCTTCATGCCCACACATGCACCTACGGGGTCTATGCGGTCGTCATAGCTTTCTACGGCTACCTTTGCACGTTCGCCGGGTTCGCGTACTATTTTCTTTATAACAATCAGGCCATCCATTATTTCAGGTACCTCGATCTCCAGTAATTTTTCAAGGAATGAGGAGTGCGTGCGGCTAAGGATGATGATAGGCGTATTGTTACGCATCTCTACTTTCTTCACTACTGCACGCACAGATTCTCCTTTCTTGAAGAAATCGGTGGGTATCTGTTCGGATTTGGGCAGGATCAGCTCGTTGCTTTCATCGTCCAGCAGCAGTATCTCTTTTTTCCATATCTGGTATACTTCGCCGGTTATGATCTCCCCTACACGTTCGGCATATTTCTTCAGGAGGTTGTTCTTCTTCAGATCGCCGATACGTGCTGCCAGTGTTTGCTTTGCAGCCAGGATGGCACGCCTGCCGAAATCATGCACTTCCATCTCCTCATACACTTCCTCGCCTACATTATAGTCAGGTTCTATTTTTATAGCATCTGTATAGGGTATTTGCATATTATCATCTTCAATCATATCATCTTCCACTATTTCGCGGCGGCGAAATATTTCAAGGTCGCCTGTCTGGTCATTTACGATCACGTCGAAGTTCTCATCACTGCCAAATTTCTTGCGCAGTAAGGTTTTGAACACATCTTCAATAACCTTCATCAAGGTAGGACGGTCTATATTCTCCGCGTCCTTAAACTCCTGGAATGACTCAATAAGATTGATACTTGCCATTGTCTGTCACATTTGTCCCGCCAGTGGCGGAATTGTTTAAAAAATGATTTGTACTACTGTTTTTTTGATTTGTGAAAAAGGTATCTCTGCTGTTGTTATTTCTTTTTTCTTGTTCTTCATTTCTAATACGATCCCTTCATGTGTAACTTCTTTCAATATGCCTGTCTGTTCTGTGCCTTCGACCGGTGTGATCTCCACTTTACGGCCTATGTTCTTTTTATATTGGCGCAGGCCACTTAGTGGTTCGTCGATACCGGGACTCGATACCTCGAGCGAATAATCGCCCTCGGGGAAGAGCTCTTCTGACTCTATGAGCGCATATAGTTTCCGGTTAATAGCTGCACTTTTTTCAATAGAGAGCCCGCTATCCGAGTCAAGAAACACCTTGACATTGTTTATGGGCTTGATTCTCATATTCACCAGAAACATATCAGTGCCTTCCAGCAATGGCTCCAATAAACTTTTTATTTTTTCTAATACTTCTGCCATAAGATAAAAAACAAGGGGACAACCATGTGTCCCCTTCTTTCGAATTCTTTCCGTTGCAAATATACGGAACTTCTTATCAATTGCAAAAAATAGAGCTATATGATAGGCCTATTATGTTTTTGTTAACGTTGCTCAATGTTAAATTAGGTACCTTTGGCTTATTATGGTAAAAGTTCTTATCACGGCCTTTGTAATTGTGGTCCTTTACCGTTTTCTTACCCGGTTCGTATTCCCGGTATTCAAACTTACCAAACAGGCCCGCGATCATATGCAGAAAATGCAGCAACAGATGCAGGATATGGAGCAGCAAAGGCAGCAAGGCACGCAACATAGCAAGCCGTTGGATGGGGATTATATTGAATATGAGGAGGTGAAATAATTATTCACGAGGTCTGAAAATATCTTTTTCTATCGTCATCCCTTTTTCAAGGTGAATGCTTTGTATACCGGTTTTCCTTGCTCCTTCCACATGCTGCAGGCTATCATCAATAAATAAGGTTCGGGCAGCATCAAAACCGGTCTCTTCCAATATACGTTCATAAACCTCTTTGTCGGGTTTGCGTATGCCGATGCGATGTGAAAGATAGACCTTATCGAAAAACACACCGATATTGGGGATGCCGTTTTGCTGTATGAGTATTTTGTTAAAGGCCTCCTCATGGAGCTCATTGGTATTGCTGAGCAGCACCATATCGTAATGCAGTTGTAGTTGTTGTAATATTTGCAGCCTTTGTAAGGGGAAATCGAGCAGCATAGCATTCCAGGCATTTATGATATCTGTTTCTGACAGGGCCATACCTGCAAGTGCCTGTATAGCCTTTATGAATGTTGCTGTATCTATTTTCCCTGTCTCAAAGTCGTCGAAGAGGCTGGTTTGCTGTGCCTGCGAATATAATTGCGGAAAATTCGGGATGCCGAGCTTCGTAAATGCTTTTTCAGTCCGCCTGTAGTCTATATTCAATATTACGCCACCGAGGTCGAGGATAATATGCCGGATGCCCTGGATCATACTGCAAACATAAAGAGACGAGTGCTAATAAGCAGGCTTGCAGCCTAAAAACAGGTATTGTGCCACTTTCGGACTACCCCATAGTTTGGAAAATTTGATAGGGAAATAAATTTTATATCTTTAAGCTTTACCTGCTTAAGTTTAATATGTTATTCACCAGGAAGATAGGCCTGATATTAGGGAAAGGCAGGTGATAACCGAAGACCCTATGTTCGATCTCCAGGCGGGATATGATACCACTGTTTACTTGCTGCGGGTTACGAGTTTCAGGCATCATTTATATTCTTTGAAAGCGGGCTATCTTGAAAATCATATACCGCATATCGGTCTTAATGCTTCGTGGAATGCGGCCTACCTGGGTTTTATGCTCCTGATGGGTTTATACAATTTTTTCCTGTTTCTATCTATTCGTAACCGGCCATACCTTTTTTATTCATTATACGTGATATGTATTGGCATCTTTAATGCCAACCTGAACGGAACAGCCTTCCTGTATCTATGGCCTGCTCACCCCAACTGGAATCATGCAGAGATCGTTTTCAGTAATGCAGCAGGCATTTTTTCACAGTTGTTCATTCTCTCCTTCCTGGATCTTAAAAAATACTGCCGCACGTGCAATAAAATAATATGGACACTGGCAGTATTATATATATGCAACCTGCTTATAGCAATCCTTGGCTTTGATAAATTGTCATTTATGGTGATACAGCCTGTTACCTTCTCTTCGCTGGTAATGGCAATAGTAGCTTCTGTTACTGTATTGCGCAAGGGCTACAGGCCGGCACGCTTTTATGTGCTGGCATCGGGTTTTATGATATTGGGTGTCTTCGTTTTTTTGCTGGGCAACCGGGGAGTGATCCCTTACGGGGGTGTTTCTGAAAAATCGATACAAGTTACCTCTCTGGTAGAAGCTTTATTACTTTCTTTTGCCCTTGCCGACCGCATCAATACTTACAGGAGAGAAAAAGAACAGTTGGTACGTGCCCAAAATGAGATACTGGAGCAAAAAGTAACGGAACGCACCGAGGAACTGAATAAAAAACGACAGGAGTCGGAAGAGTTGCTGCTGAATATATTACCGGCTGATGTAGCCGCAGAATTAAAGGAGAATGGTGTGGCGCAAAGCAGGAACTATGAATCGGTAACGGTACTCTTTACCGACTTCAAAGACTTTACCTCTATAGTGGAAAAGATTAGTCCTGAGTTGCTGGTGGCCAATCTCAATGAATGTTTTTCGGCCTTTGATAAAATAATAGAGAAATATGGTATTGAAAAGATAAAGACTATCGGGGACGCATACATGTGTGCGGGCGGTTTTGGCAGTAATAGCGATGACAGTGTGCTGAATGTGGTCAGGGCTGGCCTCGAGATACGTGATTTTATCGTGCAGCGCAATAATAGCCGGAATATATCCGGCAGGAATAAGATGGATGTGCGCATAGGTATACATACCGGTCCTGTGATAGCGGGTATAGTAGGGATAAAAAAGTTTGCCTATGATATATGGGGCGATACGGTGAACATTGCATCGAGAATGGAATCGGCCAGTGATGCCAATAAGGTAAATATTTCAGGAACAACCTACGAGATCGTTAAAGATCACTTCACAGCAGTATACCGGGGTAAAGTGCCGGCAAAGAATAAGGGAGATGTGGATATGTATTTTGTGGAGTGGCCCGATGAGTAGACCGCTTCCCGAATATCAAATAATAAAAAACCAGCCACAAACCGAAAAGGTTAGAACTTTCAAGTGCCGCTCTGCAGGTGAATTAAATGCTCCTATAAAATAAAAATAAGTTATTTTGGTTACGATGAACGTACCAAGATTAAAGCTGGTCAGGGGAATAAATTTTTTGTCACTTGCGTTGGCAGTAACACTTTGGGTCATTTTTTTTGTGCTTTTTTTTAGCACCCACGCCTACAATAAGCTTAGCTTTCTGCCTTTAATACCCTATATGGTCGTTGCTCCTTTGTTTATACTTTGCTCGTTCATCCTCACAATCAAAAACAAGCATCACCTCGGAGTTTTGCTATATGCCTTGTTCCTGTCGTTGATGGTACAAAATAATGCATCAATGAATATTTATCAGATTTATAGTTTGTCGCCAGATCTGATCGTGGTTATTAGCACGGCAATATCATTTACAGTTCTTATTAAATCTCTCCAGAGTTTTCCGAGACAGCTCACTGAAAATGATATAAAAAGTGTATTCCCCCGAAATAAGGCCGTCTCCCGGTATTTGGTGTGGACGTTAAAAGGATATATCTGGGTGGTTTTTCCTTTAATGTTCGTTGCATTAGCCGCAATTGCCTCATACCAGGGTGGTTTCATAAAGTTACTGGTGTTCGCCACTCTTTTATTAACGGCACTAATGTGCCTTTTCGTTAACTATAAAAAAGCGATACAGTCTGAGCAAAATAAAATTTTGTGGTTATTTTGGGGGTTGATCTCTTATTCGTTCCTGGTATTGATAAGTGTGATGACAGAGCTGCTTAATGGAGAAATCGGCCCGCTTGCAAACCTTATTCTGACATCGGTAAAAGCATTGGTACTTACGATATCACTATTGATGAGCGTATTCTTTTTCGATACGTTTGACACCGGCACTATTATCCGGCGTACAGTTGTAGATGGTACTATTTTCACAGCTATAGTTATTATTTACAATACAGTAGAGCACTATTTTCTGCATTGGTTGTCACATACACTGCATTTATCCGATGCTTTAATTTCCTCCTTCTTATCCGGCCTGTTTGTTCTGATTTTCAGCCCTATTCACCACAGGTTGATGCACTTCCTGCAAAGGAAAATCAAGAGGCATCCTGATTCACATACGAATGCCAGGACTTGAACCTGTCCCGATAGCTATCGGAATCCTGATTATGGGCCAGGTACAGTGTATTTTTCAATTAGTTTTTTGAATGATCTCCAGGTATTGTATCAAATTCCTTATATGCCTCATGCTTTTAATGTGATTTTTTATGGCCATCGCCTGCTTCATTGAAGAACAATCTATCTGATATAAATTTCCCGGTCTTTTATCCTTGCAGTGTATTTTGCATCATAATAATTGCTTAGATGTTGGCTTAGCCGCTCAAAAGCAGTTAACATGGTAGCACCACAGTAATAGCTATCCTTTGGGGACTATATAGTATGTAAACACATGGCATAATAAAAAAACCAGCCATAAACGGCTGGTTTTTGTGGTCCCACTAGGACTTGAACCTATCCCGATAGCTATCGGGACCCTGATTAGGAGTCAGGCACAGCATATTTTTCAATTAGTTTTTGAATGATATCGGGATATTGCGTCAAATTCCTTATATACTTCTTACTTTTCATGCTTTTGATATGCTTTTCTATAGCCATCGCCTGCTTCATTGAAGAACAATCGATCTGGATATAAATTTCCCAGTCTTTTATCCGTGCCGTGTATTTTGCATCATAATAATCGCTTAGATGGTGGTATAGCCGCTCAGAAGCAGTTAATGTGGTGGCACCACAGTAATAGGTATCCTTTGCGGGACTATATAGTATGTAAACACATGGCATGATAAAAAAAACCAGCCATAAACGGCTGGTTTTGGTGGTCCCACTAGGACTTGAACCTAGGACCCCCTGATTATGAGTCAGGTGCTCTAACCAACTGAGCTATAGGACCCGGCTAATGAGCCAACCCGAAATATTCGGGAGTGCAAATGTAGTAGATTTTCGATAAAATAAAACAGAATTGTTACACTTTTTAGTAGCAGCCAGTATAGCTTACCATCTTATTTTAAGCCATTCCGAAAATTGTTTATTGGTCAGGGGCTTGCGCTCACTAAGGGCCAGGGGCAGTTTTAATAAGGCTACGGGCAGCGCTAACAGGCTATACAAGCCTACCGATAAGGGGGCTCTTTTGCTTCTGAAGCTGAACAGCACATGCGACAAGTATTTGCCGAAAAAATATGGTAATACCCAAATTAAGGGGTAATGCATTGCTACGATGAGCATATCATTGCGGGTGGCGTTGAACCTTAACCTGCGATACCAGGCAGCGCTGCGCTCTCCCGGCATATAATTGTGATAAACATGAATGCGTTTCGCAAAACGGAGCTCATAGCCGCTATGCACCATTTTTAGTGTAATATCAGTTTCTTCGCCGACGGAGTGAATGAACTTATTGAAGCCACCTACATGTTCAATCGCTTTCCTTGAGTAGGCACAGCCACAGGTGATATGGCTGCCAATGATCTGCCCGTCGGCCTGGATATTTTGTAGTTGGCTTAGATAGGCTTCATTTGGCGAACGAACGTCGAACATCAGGCAGCCGAGAGCGGGATATTGGTTAAAATATTCCTGGACGATGAAGAGACTGTCCTCATTCTCGAACCATGCATCATCATCCAACGAAACGATGATATCTCCTTTCCCTTGTTCTATACCTACATTTCGTGCATAGGCCTGCCCTTTATTGGTGGGTAATTTTATGTATGTGAAACGGCCATTTAAAGGAATAAGGTGCTCAATAGGATGTTCGCCGCAATCATCTATAATATAGACATGATAATCGGCGTATGCCTGCTTCTGTATCTCAGCTACAAATTTTTCAATATCCTTCGGGCGATTATATGTAGGGATAATTATGTCTATCATGAAGCAATGGCAAATGTAATTAAAGCTCCAGATTCAATTAGAAAGTAATTTCATGAATTGAAACAAGCTATTCATGTATCAATAAGCATAAATATATGCTGCAATATTTTATATTTAAGGCTGATTATGTTGCGGGAGCTAAAGGGATTTTGCATCGTTCTGTTCGTATTGCTCTGCGGACCTGTTTTCGCACAGCAGCCTTATAGCTACAGCTTCAATGAGCGGCATGGCTTTCCCATCAATGAGATCTATTACCTGTACCAGGATAAAAGAGGCAGCGTTTGGATAGGCTGCAATGACGGTATCTTCCGGTATAGCAATGGCTCTTTCCGGCAATTCACTAACCAGCAACGCAATTCAAGGGGCATCTCGCACATACTTGAAGATAAATACGGGCGCATCTGGTGCCAGAATTTCACCCGGCAAATATTTTGTATCGAGCATGATTCGATGCGCCTGGTATTCGATGCTTCGAAGTACATAACAGTTAATCCACCCATTGATGTGGACAGCGAAGGTAACCTATATGTTGGCGCCCAGGGGGCTTTTTTCGTCTTGTATGGAGATAAAAAGCTGAAACGGGTAGAAATGCCTGTAAATACTTCGCCTGCTGAAATATTTCACGATCGCGACGGATCAGTATTGATAGCAGCAGATAAATTGTACCGCTGGGAAAACGGGAAGCTTAAGACGATAAACAAGATCAGTGATCCTGACGTGATGCGCACATTCGGACATGGGGGCATGAAATTCGATTACCTCGGCGACAGGCTTTTATTATATTCGGAGCTGAACACACAGCGGCAATATTATTTGTCGGAGCTAAGGGGCGATTCCCTGCTGGTAAATCCCATACCGGCAGGCCTTACACAAGGGCGCATATTCAACATTTCACAGGTGCAGGACGGCAGGATATGGATCAATACGCAGAATGGAACAGTGTGTGTGGACAGTAATTTACATCCTGTTTACGGAGGAAAATATTTTTTTGGTGGCAGCAACGTGTCCGATGTGATGATGGATATGGAAGGCAATTACTGGATAGCGACCCTGGAGAGCGGCATTCACATCATACCCAATATAGGCATATGGCAATATACTACCGCTAACAGTGAACTGTCGGCCAATCATGTCACTGCCCTTTACGCCAGCAATACGGGGCTTTATGCAGGCTACTTTAACGGTATCGTGGACGTCCTGAATGCGGGACATGTTGAACACAAATTGTTTAATAATGAAAAGACCCAACTTGTTGAGAAGATCGATCAGTGTGCAGGCGATCTTTACATCAGCCATGGAGTAGTGCATGCATATGACATAAAGAGCGGGAAGACGGTGAAGCTGGGCCTTGTGCAGGGCGTAAAGGACTTTGTGTTCATAAACGATAATGAAATGCTTTATGCCACCAATGTGGGGGCGGCCATGTTGAAAATAAATGACAAGATACATGACAGTGCATGGTATGTATGCCCCTCGCCAACACGCTGTGTGGCATATGATAAATTGCGGCACCTGAGATGGGTAGGTTGCACGGACGGTGCTTATTATTATGATACAGCAGGTACGCAAAAAGAGCTCCTGTATAAGGGTGCGAAGATATATGCAGTATGCATGAGGCTGGGCCCTGACGGAATATTATGGATAGGCACTGTAAATGGTAACCTGCTGAAAGTAAAAGATGAGGAAGTAATTGACGTTTACTCCCGGCAAAAAGGCCTGCATGGTAATAACGTGCGCGTGATATACGAGACAGGTAAGCAGATATGGGTCGCTACGGAAAAGGGGCTGAATATTATTGATTCGACAGGCAATGTAACCTATATAGATAGCCATGACGGCCTGCCAGCCATGGAAATAAACGACATTCTTGTGAACGATAACATGGTGTACCTGGCTAGCACAAAGGGCTTGTTCGTTTTTTCACGCTACATAAAGAACATCAATGATGTATGCCCGCCGATAATCCTGGAGCGCTTGCGGGTAAATGACAGGGAATACGCGTTAAGCAAAATGCTGTCGCTGGGCAGTAAAGAAAATAAACTCACCTTTTGCCTTGGGACAATAGGGCTGGGAGAAAAGTACGAGTACAGCTACCGTTATAAACTGGAAGGCTACGATACTGCCTGGCAACAAGCAGCTCCCGATGTGAGTTGCATCAACTATTCTTCTTTGCCCCCCGGGGATTATACTTTTTATGCGAAGACGGTAAATGAAGACGGTTTTGAATCGTCGCAGCCATATATCATGAGCATAAGTATCAGCAAGCCTTTCTGGCAGCGCTGGTGGTTTTACTTGCTGGTGGGCATAACGGGGGCATTGATGGTTTCGCTTGTCTTCTTTTGGCGTATAAGGGCTTTGAAACATAAAAGTAAATTACGGCAACTGATACGCTCCTCGCAACTGACGGCGCTGAAGGCACAAATGAACCCCCACTTTGTATTTAATGCCCTTAACTCTATACAGGATTTTGTATTACGCAACGATATAAAGAATGCCAACCGGTACCTGGGCAGGTTCAGCGAGCTGATGCGTAAAGTTCTGGATGCTTCGGGTAAGGAGTCGATACCCCTGCAGCAGGAGATCGACATACTGGCCCTGTATCTCGATCTGGAAAAACTGCGCTTTGGCGCTCAATTCACTTATTCGCTGGATACCGATCAGGAAATTGATGCGGCTGAAATATACATACCTGCAATGATCATTCAGCCCTTCATAGAAAATGCGATAAAACATGGATTGCTGCATAAAGAAGGCCCCAAGCAATTAAGTGTACATTTCAGGCAACAGCACAATGAGGATGCTCATATCATTTGCAGCATAGAGGATAATGGTATAGGCCGGAAGCGTGCTATTGAGATAAAGCAACGCAGCGCAGACATTCGGTCGAATGGCTTTGCGATAAAGGCCACAGAAAAGAGGCTTGACCTGCTGAACAGCTATTATAAAGAGAAGATAGGGGTAAAGATCATTGACCTTTTTGAAAATGGTATTGCTTCGGGCACTTTAGTTGAACTGCTGATACCATGTTACAGGGAGCCGGTTGATGAACCGGGATAAGGGCCTTATGAAAATTTCTAACGGTTGATGGAGTATATTTTAATTTCACAAACAGCAAAGACGTGCAAATGGAGCAGGAAACAGTAAGATGTATCATAATAGACGACGAGGAGCCGGCAAGGCGTGCTCTGGCCAATATGCTGGAGCTATACTGCCCGGAAGTAAAAGTGGTGGGCGAGGCCGCGAACGTACCCGATGGCGTACTGGCCATCAATAAACATGCACCGCAATTGGTGTTTCTCGATATCGAGATGCCCGGGTATTCTGGTTTCGACCTTTTTGAATTTATTAAAGAGATCAATTTCGAGATAATATTTGCAACTGCATACAGCGAATATGCTATAAGGGCATTTGAAGTGTCAGCAGTGGATTACCTGCTGAAACCTATCGTCATTGATCACTTAACGGCAGCGCTTGCAAAAGCCCGAAAGAAGATACATGCAGCCAATATGCAGCAAAGGGTAGAGCTGCTCAAAGAAAACCAGCGTCAGCACGAGTTTAATCGCCTTGCCCTGCCGGTGGCCGATGGTTTGCTTTTCGTTGAAGTGGCGGATATCGTTATGCTGGAGGCCGACGGGGCATATACGCACGTATGGCTGCATAATGGCAGTAAAGTACTGGTAAGCAAAAAGCTGAGGTTTTTCGAAGATGTATTGGCAGCCCGCAGTAATTTCTTTCGTCCGCACCGTTCCTATATGATCAACTTCAATTTCGTGGCCCGCTACAGCCGGGGGGAAAGCCTGCTGATCATGGACAATAAAGCCGTAATACCGGTATCAAAAGAGCGTAAGTCCGAACTGGAAGATGCTATCAAAAATATAAGGGTGGGCTTTTAATGATGCCTGTATATAGCCCCGTGAATTCATAAATACTGCTGGTGAATTAGCTATAGTGCCGGCAATATAGCGCCGCTACTTTTACACTATAAAACCAATATATTATGAAACTACTTAAAAGCATTACCGTTACTATTGCGATGATCGCATATGCTGCATCATCATTTGCCGGGGCAACTGCCCCCGGTCAGATCGTTTTTTTTAATAAGAAAATAGCCTACCACAAAGCGACTACTGATAAAGACAATGAGATACTGAAAGATTGGGAACTGGGTGACCCGCTATATGCCAGCGCGATATTTGATAAGAGCCGTACCGATGCCTGTAAAGAGTGCAACAGTATGAACATGCGTTTTTCTGTGGACGGCATCAGTTACTCATCTACCCAGATGCGTGCCGACTATAATGATATATATAGTGCGGCAGCAGGCCCCACTTATTATGCATCAGCTACTGAGGCAGGCATCCAGATGGTGAGTGATAAGGGATGGTATTTCGAGATGTATGACCTTACGGAAGATGCATTCCGCATGTTCCTGAGCAAAATGAACAGCAAGCTTAAGGTGGGCACTACTGTGCCTGTGAAGGTAGAACTGCTGGCGACAAATGATAAAGAAGTGGATGGCACCGTACTGGCTACCGGGACTTTAAATGTTAAGGTTACCGATAAGGTCAAGAACAATGCAAACTTCCTGGTACGAGCCAGTGCAATGATGAGCGATGCCGCTGTAGAGAAGGCCATTGCCGATCAATATAAAGTTAGGATCACCGGTACTGCAAAGATCTATAAAGTGGTACTGAGCAGCAACTATAACTACAAACGTAATAGCAGGACCGGCATTAATGAGAACAAGAATATCGATGCATATGTTATGTATAAGACCAACGATGGCGCATGCTGGGTAGCGAAAAATAACTACATCTTCGAGTTTGAAGGAAACGATTTCTCCAAAATGGCAAAGATGGGTAAGATATTATTTGCGGCACCGGTGCCGGGCATCTGTTACGAATAGATATTCCTCATTTACCCGGGCAGCCGTAGCTCATTTATCTGTATGAAAACTAACCAATCATCCTTTTACCCCGGCCGCGACGAGAGTCGCGGCTTTTTTTATCATCCCAAAAAATATTTGTGATTCTACCGGGTATGCTATCTCTTTGTAAGCGTGAAAGGGTATTTTTTATTATTTGCGGGGCTTTTGTTCTTTAGTACTGTACATGCGCAATTCAGTGACAGTATGCATTACTTCGCAGGGTTTACATCTACAGGTTCTATTAACAAGACCAATACAACGAGTGCCTACCTGCTGAATAACGAGGTGAATTTGGGTGTGAAGCGGAAAGATGTTTCAGTGAGTGCTGCGGGTGCATGGGTATATGGTAACCAGGATAAAAAGCTTACCAATAATGATTACAATACAAGCCTTTATGCCGACTTGTATAAAACGTTCCCGCATTTTAATTATTGGGGACTTTTTACCTATAGCAGCAGCTATTCACTCAAGATCAATAACCGCTTCCAGGAAGGAGCAGGCATTGCATACAATATTATCGATAAAGATAAGCTGCGCTTCAACCTGAGCGATGGTATACTGTATGAGAACAGCGATATCTACACCAGCGATACGGTACGGACCGTTTATTTCACTTTCCGTAATTCACTCCGCCTAATGCTGCATGCTTCCTGGAAAGATATTATTGTTTTCGACGGCACCGGGTTTTTGCAGAACTCGCTTAACTATAGCAATGATTATATCCTGAAAGGTGATCTCAGCCTGGCATTTAATATCAGGAAGTGGTTAAGCCTCAAAACACAATTCACTTATAACCGCATTAGCCGTACAGAAAGCGAGAATGTACTCTTTACCTATGGACTGGCCATAAAGAAATATTTCTGATCTTTTCGCTAACCTAAGAAATGGGAACGCTGGAGTTACTTACAAGTCTCAGCCTAAGTAAGGGATATTTGTTATCCGCTTGTTAACTGCTTACAAAGGAGGCGTTAAACTATATTTCTTTAGCATGCAATACGCCTGGTGGTGCTGATATTTGTGTTTGCATGAAAAGCACACTCTTCATCTTCTGCGCCATTACCAGTATAGCTGCGGTAGTTTTACTGCTGCCTTTTTATGGCATTATGTTCCTTACACAGCAGTTGGCCTATATAAAAGACAAAAAAGGAAATAAGCACAGGCCTATTTCCTTGTAGTATATATTATTTTGCCTTCAGCTTAGCCGCCGAATGCGTCTTTTATCTTATCGAAAAAACTACGGTCCTCTTTCATCTGTTTAGCTTCAGGCCCGGGCTGGAAGTTGCCGGATTGTTTCAATTTTTCCAGCATTTCTTTTTCCTCGTTGCTCAGGTGCTGCGGGCTCCATACATTTACTTCAACCAGTTGGTCTCCTTTTTCATAGCCCTGGAAGGCAGGGAAGCCTTTGTCCTTAAGACGGAAGATCTTGCCGCTCTGCGTGCCTGCAGGCACCTTTATCTTGGCTTTCCCGCTTATGGTGGGTACTTCTACCTGTGTGCCCAGCACCGCATCGGGGAAGGATATGTGCAGGTGATAGATCACATCCAGGTCCTGGCGCTTAAGGTGTGCGTGTTTTTCCTCTTCTATTACGATGAGCAGGTCGCCGGGAGGGCCGCCACGCTCGCCCGCGTTGCCGCGTCCGCCCATGCTTAGCTGCATGCCTTCATATACGCCTGCCGGTATGTCCAGGCTCAGTGTTTCCTCGCCATATACCCGGCCCTCGCCTTTACAGTTACCGCATTTGGCGGTTATCTGTGTGCCTTCACCATTGCAGGTAGGGCAGGTGGTAACGGTTTGCATCTGGCCCAGGAAGGTTTGGGTAACGCGCCTTACCTGCCCGCTGCCGCCGCAGGTATTACAGGTCTGCACCGAGCCCTTATCTTTTGCACCGCTGCCATGACATACATTGCAGGATACATACTTTTTCACTTTTATTTTCTTTGTGGCACCGTTGGCTATTTCGGCATAGTCCATTTTTAGCTTCACGCGCAGGTTAGCACCGCGCGTGCCGCCATGGCGGCGTCCGCCGCCCTGCCTGCCTCCACCACCAAAGAAACTGCCGAATATATCATCGCCGAATATATCGCCGAAGTTCTGGAAGATGTCTTCCATGCGCATGCCGTGGCCGCCATAGCCGCCACTGCTGGCCCCGCCCATGCCTGCATGGCCAAAACGGTCGTACTGGGCACGCTTATCGGTATTGCTCAGCACATCATATGCCTCTGCAGCTTCTTTGAATTTTTCTTCTGCGTCCTTATTGCCCGGGTTACGGTCGGGGTGGTATTGCAGCGCTATCTTGCGATAAGATTTTTTGATCTCATCGGCGCTGGCCCCTTTTGCTACACCTAATACTTCGTAATAATCTCTTTTTGACATATGATCTGTTCCTTTCGGAATCGTGAACTTGTTAACTTATCAACCTATCAACTTACTTCCCAACTACTACCTTGGCATACCTGATGAGCTTATCGTTCAGGTAATAGCCCGGCTCTACCTCATCGATCACCTTTCCCTTCATTTCATCAGCCGGAGCGGGTATCTCTGTTATAGCCTCGTGGAGATCAGGGTTGAATTCTTTACCCTTGCTTTCCATGACCTGTAATCCCTTTTGCTGTAAAATATTGCGTAATTTATTGAAAACTAATGAGGTGCCTTCTTTTAGGCTGGCCACATCACCGGCACTTTCCATTTGTTTTTCGGCACGGGCCATATCATCCAGTACCTCCAGCAGCGATTGTACGATATCCTTGCCGGCTACTTGTATCAGCTCTATACGTTCCTTGGCATTGCGGCGCCTGAAGTTATCAAACTCGGCCACAAGGCGCAGGTATTTGTCTTTGGTCTCATCCAGTTCGGCCCTTAACTTTTCTTCTTCATCCATCTCCTCTTCATAGTTCCTGTTATCGGCTATGCTTTCATCTGTATTCAGTTCCCTTGCCAGGGCCTCTTCAGCCTGATCATTTTGTGCCATCTTGTCGGTATTCTCGTTCATAGTATTCTCTTTGTCAAATGTGTTTTCACTCATAGACCTCTTTTTTTTAAAAAACATGCTGTAAAAATACTGTCAATAACTTTGCCACAGCTTGTTTTTAGACAAATTGTCGCATTTATCACTTGAAATAACTAAATTTCATTTAAAATAATATCTCATGAAAGGTGGTGTAACTGTTGCAATTGTCCTGGCCATAGCGATCATAGTGGGCATCTACATGCTCGACAAAGCATACAATTACAAGTTCAAAACCCGCAACACGGTAAGTGTGGCAGGCAGTGCAAATTATAATTTCACCGCCGATCTCATAGTGTGGTCTGCCTCCTTCGATCATACCTCTATGGATATTAAAGAGGCTTATAATGCATTAAAGTCGGATGCTAAACAGATCAATGATTACCTGGTAGCACATGGTATCGATGGCAAAGAGATCGTTTTTTCATCTATAGATATCGATAAGCTGTTTGAAAGCACTTACAACCAGGATGGCAGGCTGACAGGTAATGTATTCAGGGGTTATAAGTTGCGCCAGACGGTTAAGATAGAGTCGAAGAACATTGATGCTGTAGAGAAGATATCGCGGGAGATAACCGAACTGCTGCAATCGGGCATAGAGCTTAGCTCGCAGGAGCCTATGTACTATTACACCAAATTATCCGACCTGAAACTGGACCTGCTGGCCAAAGCATCGATGGATGCGTATAACCGGGCCATGACCATTGCCAAAAATGCACACAGCCACCTCGGTAATTTAAGAAGGGCCAACATGGGGGTCTTCCAGATTACGGGGCAATACAGTAATGAAAGCTATACCTACAGCGGGGCCTACAATACATCGAGCAAGAACAAGACGGCAAATGTTATTGTGCGGATGGAATACGAACTGGACTAGCCGCCAAGCTTTTCTTTCAATTTCCAGAGCAGGGAGTCATTTTTCCGAATGATAAGATATAGTTCTCTCTCTGCACCAAAATTGCGGAAGAATTTTTCCACGCCGGGGTCCATACTGCCTTCAAAATCGAATATCTTTTTGCCCTTGTGCATGGCCTCTTTCATGGCATGCCAGAGCAGGGCCGTCATGGCGCGCTTATCATTTTCCGCAGGGTTTTTGGCTCCTGCAAGGTAGTAAGCGCGTTCATCATCCCACACCTGCCATAATATGGCCTGCACAGTGTCATCTTTCCGTGCTGTCCAAAGGGCCGTGCAGCCGTGTTCTTTACATGCATCGAAGAGCTTTTGCATTTGCTCCATGCTGTAATATACCTGCAGGTCTTTACTGCCCAGGGTTGCCTTTTGGAAATCATATAGTTTGTGCAGCATTTGCGGTTCATCAGCTATGCTCAGTTCGGTATCGGCCTTGCGTATATTGCGCCGGTAGTCCTCGTTAAGCCGGGCAAATACCGTTTCGGTGCCATGATGCAGGCCCATAAGAAAGGTTTGCTTTACCTGCAGATCAAATCCTTTATCCTTTAGTAAACCAGCCTGCTTAATACCGGGCTGTAAACAAATGTGCCACACTTTTGCCTCCGGCATGTCAGCTAACAGGGCATTTATGGTCTCGTGTTCAAAATTGTCGCGCTTACTTTCTTTAAGGTCATGCGGAAAGAATATGTGCGGGCCCGAGTAGGGGGTCAGGAAGGGGCTGCGCCTGATGCTTGCACCACCTTTATGCTCTATCGCATAAGGCCATATCCCTGATACTTTGTCGCCATTATGAACTATTGCCACATCCCAGTCTTTACATACAGCATCCATCCACCAGTATTGGAGGAATACAGGGATGCCGGTATACTGTTCACAGACCGTTTTATATAGTTCTTTATTGCTCACGCTATTTAAATTCAAGCACTTTAGCCGGGCTTATACGACGAATATACAAAGCAGGCAGCCACATACAAAGTATGCATAAGGCCAGCGTTGCCACATCTATCAGCACGATCTCCCACCACACTATGCGCACTGCGGCCTCGCTCATGCCATAAATGCTTTCGGATAATTTGATGAAACCCGTTTTTTGCTGCAGCAGGCATATGCCCAGGCCTATGATATTGCCCAGTATTACCCCTGAAAGACCGATGATGCCGGCTATACCAAGGAAGATATTGCGAATGTTGCCTGCAGGCAGGCCAAGTGCTTTGAGCAGGCCTACCAGCCTCGCCCTGTCCACCATGAGTATCAGCAGTACTGCGCTCATATTTATGATAGCAACCACACTCATGATCACCAGCAGTATCACCACGTTTACGTTCTGCATCTCCAGCCAGTCGAATACATTAGGGTAGATATCCCTCATGGAGTATGAAGATAAAGGTGAGGCTACCGGGAGGAAATTGTAGAAGATATTGGCAGCGACCGTATCGGAGTATTTGTCGTTATCGAGGTCTACCTGGTAGCCGCTTATGTCATCAGCCATCCAGTTATTGATGCGTTGCAGCATGCGGATATCGCAAAGGGCAAAGGTCTTATCGATCTCTTCGAGCCCGGTATGGAATATGCCGGCCACGCGGGCCTTGCGTATGCGGGGAAACATAGACCCTCCTTCAAGAAAGTAGAGTTCCACGGTGTCGCCTGCCTTTGCGAATAGCCTGTCGGCAATGGTTTGCGATAACACTACCTGTTTGGAATACGCAGTGTCGGTGAAATCGATATTGCTGCCCGAGAGGCTGGCACCCTGCATAAAGTGATAGCTGCTATCAATGCCTTTTAGCGCCAGGGCTTCCATCTCGCCATTGGTATGTACAATGGCCGGCTTAATAATAAAAGGCGATACGGAAGTTACATGGGGTATACGCTCTATATTCTTTACCAATACGCTATCGCCTTTTACCGGTACGGCGGTGGCCATTTTCTCGGTCTCATCCCTCAGCACTACGTGTACATGGCCCATGAAGCTGAACATCTTCTCCCTGATGGTGTATTTAAAGCCCGTGATGAAGCCCACCGATATGATCATTACCGCCACGCTCAGGGCGCTGGCCAGTATGGCCAGCCTGATGATGAAAGAGGCAAAGGCCCCTTTGTGCCTCAGCATATACCTGCGTGCTATGAAAAAAGAGAGATTCAATACCCCAAGCCCTAAAGGGGCTAATTTGTTTTTGGTGAAGTTAATTCATAAAAGCAAAACAGGTGCAAATGCACCTGTTTAATATATTCGTCTCGGTTCCACCTTTAGGAGGCGGGAGGGGAATTAGTCCATGGCTGTAGCGCCTTCTATAAGCACACTGGCGTGGTTATTCAGCACTTCTACAAAGCCGGAGGATATCTCGTACAGCTCGGTATTGTTCTTGTCTTTCAGGATCTTCATCTTGCCCTTGCCCAGTGAGGCGATCATAGGGGCGTGATTTTCCAGTATCTCGAAAGAGCCTTCTATGCCCGGCAATTGTATACCATATACGTTGCCACTGAATACCTTATGCTCCGGTGTTAATATTTCTAATTGCATGTTGTTAATTCAAAATTCAAAATTCAAAATTCAAAAAACTCATGAGGCAACGCTTCATTGAGCTATTGAGCAATTAGTTCTTCGCCTGCTCCATCAGCTTCTTGCCTTTGGCAATAGCATCATCGATAGTACCGACGAGGTTGAAGGCTGCTTCAGGATATTCATCCACTTCACCGTCCATGATCATATTAAAGCCGCGGATGGTCTCCTCGATGGGTACCAGTACGCCTTTAAGACCTGTGAACTGCTCGGCAACGTGGAATGGCTGCGACAGGAAGCGCTGCACTTTACGCGCACGTGCCACTGTTTGTTTATCTTCTTCACTGAGTTCGTCCATACCCAGGATGGCGATGATATCCTGCAGTTCCTTATAGCGCTGCAGTATCAGCTTCACGCGGTCGGCGCAGTTGTAGTGCGCATCGCCCACGATAGCCGGGGTAAGGATACGAGATGTAGAATCGAGCGGGTCAACCGCAGGATAGATACCAAGATCCGCGATCTTACGGCTCAATACCGTAGTGGCATCAAGGTGCGCGAAGGTAGTGGCCGGGGCCGGATCGGTCAAGTCATCCGCAGGTACATACACCGCCTGTACGGAAGTGATAGAACCATTCTTGGTTGAAGTGATACGTTCCTGCATCAGGCCCATCTCTGTGGCCAGGGTAGGCTGGTAACCCACCGCTGAAGGCATACGTCCCAAAAGGGCCGATACTTCAGAGCCTGCCTGTGTGAAACGGAAGATATTATCTACAAAGAAAAGGATATCCTTGCCTTTACCAGAGCCATCACCATCACGGAAGTATTCGGCGATAGTAAGGCCTGAAAGGGCCACACGGGCACGTGCTCCGGGGGGCTCGTTCATCTGGCCGAATACGAAGGTGGCTTTTGATTCTTTCAATTCATCAAGGTTAACAGATGAGAGGTCCCACCCGCCTTCTTCCATTGAATGCTTGAATTTGTCGCCATACTTCACGATGCCCGCCTCGATCATTTCGCGCATCAGGTCATTACCCTCACGGGTACGCTCACCCACACCTGCAAACACCGACAGACCAGAGTATGCTTTGGCGATATTATTGATAAGCTCCTGGATCAATACTGTTTTGCCCACACCGGCACCACCGAAGAGACCGATCTTACCGCCCTTTGCATAAGGCTCGATGAGGTCGATAACCTTGATACCTGTGAAGAGTATCTCGGAAGCTGTGCTCAGGTCTTCGAACTTAGGGGGCTTGGCGTGTATGGGGCGGCCATTGGCCTTGTTGATAGCAGGCAGACCATCTATTGCATCACCGGTCACATTGAAGAGGCGGCCATTGATCTGCTCGCCTATCGGCATAGCTATAGGCTTACCGGTATCCACTACATCAGTACCACGCACCAGGCCTTCGGTACCATCCATCGCTACACAACGAACGCTATCCTCACCGAGGTGCTGCTGTACTTCCATTACCAGTGTGTCGCCGTTCTCGCGCTTTAACTCAAGGGCGTTGTAGATCTCAGGAAGCTTATTATCGCTGCTGAAATACACGTCCACAACCGGCCCGATGATCTGCTTTATTTTACCAACGTTTGGCATATATAATTAATGCTTTTTGTGAAATTTGGCGCAAAGGTAAGGGTCTGTGAAGAATATTCAAAAGTAAAAATGGATTAATAAGTTGACATGTTGATAAGTTAGCTACTATGAGTGAATTAACAAACGGACAGGTTAGAAAATTTGTATTTTTCATATGTGTTTGATCGCAGGCGATTCGTGCCCGGTCGGGCACCAAATAAAAATCGGGCATTTCGGGCATTTTTTCCGGGTGTTGGCGGCTGAAAGCCTTGAAAATACTGTCATATGGTGATTTTGTGCCCATGCCCGATCTGTGCCCGACCTGCCCGGTAGTATACCGGATGGGCAACTTTAGGGTATAGCTAAACATTTTCGATTTCATATTTATAAGAACTTAAATAGACAGGCCGGGGTTACTTACCGGGCTAGCGGGATTGGTAAGGAGGCAGGGAGCACCAAATTTCGTATAGAAAAGGGGGATGGGGAAATTTAATTTTTGTGATACCTTGTTTTGAAGGGTATGATACCTTTATTATCCGGGTATGATAAAAAATTATTGCGTTTACAAGATGAAAAAACAGATAGTTTTTTATGATTTATTTCTCTTTTTATATATTTTTAAGTAGTGAAACCTGTTACCGTCCTTTACCTGTTGCTCCTGTTCTGCTGCCCGCTTTCCTCATTTGGGCAGGGGGAGAATAATGTGTGGTGTTATGCCAATCATTCAGCTATGGATTTCAATTTAGGTTATCCAGTATTTATCAATAGCAGTGTAAATGCCGGTAATGGCGTTGCCATGACAGACGGTGGTGGCAACTTGATCTTTTATGCTGATGCAGGAACCGTTTTTGACAGAAATGGTAATGTAATGCCAAATGGCTCAGGTATGGCTGGATATGCGGGTAGTTTGCAGGGTGTAGCGATTGTAAGGTCATTTAATAATCCTAACCAATATTATCTATTCACAAATAAGGATGCTTACGATGTTAATGGACCATGGGGAGTTTTTTATTCAGTGATTGATATGACATTAAATGGAGGATATGGTGATGTGATGGTAAACCAAAAAAATATATTGCTTGATATCAAGATGTTTCAAAAAATGCTCGTAATGAGGGGTAATGGATGTTTTGTTTGGTTATTGCTGCATGAACGGGATGATCACATATTTCATGCATTTAAGATTGATGCAACAGGTATTGCAACGACGCCCGTTATATCTAATTCAGGTTTTGTAAATTATCCAAATGCATATCCCTGGGGCGAAATGTGTAAATCTCCGAATGATAGCAATATTGTTTTGGTAAATACGAGTTTACATAGTATGGTGGAAGTCCATTCCTTTGATCGTAATAATGGTATTGTCAATAATGCAATTGAATTGGATAGTAATATTGGTCAAGTTATAAGTTTCTCACCTGATGGTAGTAAGTTATACGTTGATGCTACTAATGTATTTTACGAATTGTGCCAATACGATTTTTCGTTAATGCCGAACGTGCCTGCCGTAATCAATTCGAAACAGGTAATCGATTCAAACTGCTGCCATAGATACAAAGGCCTGAGGGTTGGGCCAGATGATAAAATGTATGTAATAAACGATAGCAATATTTACGTAATCAATTATCCAAATATGCCTGGAATAGCGTGCAATTTTAATCCTGTACCTATACGTACCTCAGTGATATGGGGCGGTTTTGGTAATGAATATGTGATACCAGATACACTGCATTTTTTTTCGCACGACACAACTATGTGTTTAGCAGACACACCAAATCTTTCGGCACCCGGCGGCTATATTAGTTATTTATGGAGCGATGGTAGTACAACACAAATGGATACCGTTACAACTAGCACAATCAAATGGGTAATATCCAGAAGTGATTGTGACATACGCACAGATACTTTTCATGTGTTTCAAACTGTCATAATTGATACTTCGGTTATTAAGGATACTACGGTATGTTTGGTTGATAATGTTTTGTCATTATCAGGTCCGCCAGGTTATGCAACCTATATTTGGAGTGATGGGATTATCACACAGACAGATACTGTTTCGAATGCTGGGGTGAAATGGGTGGTATCTATGAATGGTTCTTGCGATAAACGAACAGATACTTTTCATGTACATGCCATGTCTATAGCGACAATGAGTCTGATAAAGGATACCAATATCTGTTTTGTAAATAATATCCCAATACTAAGCGCACCACCGGGCTATGATACCTACCTGTGGAGCGATGGCAAGACCACGCAGCAGGACAGCATGAGCCAACCAGACACTAAATGGGTGCAGGCGCAGACCGGCTGCACGATGCTGGTGGATACCTTCCACGTACAGGACTGGCGAGACACCACGAAGCTGGCGATGGATACCAGCCACTGTGTGGCCTATTCGCCGATACCAGTGACCGCCCCCGGCGGCTATACTTCTTACACCTGGAGTGACGGACATATCGGGCAGACCGACACCTTCTTCAGTAGTACCACCAAATGGGTGACGGCCTTGGATGGCTGCAATATGCTGATAGACACTATTCATTTTACAGCTATAATTCCTGACACAGTGAGCATGTATGGAATCGACACCATTATATGTTTTGATGGTGTGAGCTTCGTAAACATATATGCTCCGCCGGGCTATACTTTCTACCTGTGGAATGATGGCATTACTGCACAAACGAACAGCTTCAGCGGCCCGGGCATAAAATGGGTCTATGCGCAGAAGCTATGTTATTTAC